>NZ_DASQNH010000066.1:0-27727 GCF_035645055.1 Streptomyces sp.
CCACCAACGTCGCGGCACGCGGCATCCACGTCGACCACCTCGACCTCGTCGTCAACGTCGACCCGCCCACCGACCACAAGGACTACCTCCACCGCGGCGGCCGCACCGCCCGCGCGGGCGAGTCCGGCAGCGTCGTCACCCTGGTCACCCCCAACCAGCGCCGCGGCATGACCCGCCTCATGGCAGCGGCCGGCATCGTCCCGCAGACCACCCAGATCCGCACCGGCGAAGAAGCCCTGCACCGCATCACCGGCGCCCAGACCCCGACCGGCATCCCCGTCGTCATCACCACACCGATCGACGAACGCCCCAAGAAGCGCGGCACCACCTCCCGCGGCCGACGCCGCCCCGCCGCAGCCCGCCGCGCACCCCTGCAACAGTCCACAACCAGCACGCCCGCATAGAACCGTCGCGATCAGGAAGCAGACCCATCTCCGCAGGAGGCACCCTTTGACGCTGGTCCAGACGCAGACCCGCCCCGCGATCGCCCACCCCGTGCCCGGCACGGTGGCCGGCGTCATGGACGCGGCCGGACCGCAGGTCTGGTACGACATGACCGTCGAGGTCGCGCTGTCCGTCATGGCCGCCGCCCATACGGAGCATCTGGTCGTCTGCGACGAGGACGGCCTGTGCGTCGGCCTGGTCACCCGGGCCCGGCTCACCGCCGTCCAGGACGGCTCCGGATACACGGACCGGACCCGCCTGGGTGATATCACCGACGGCAGCGGGCCCTTCCTCTCACCTCTGGCCACGAGGGCCGAAGCCGAGGACGCGATGCCCTGCGGGCGGCTCGGGCCTGTGCTCGTGGTCGACGAACACGGCAGCGCCCTGGGCCTCGTCGCCCTCTCCCGCTGAGCCGCTTCACGGCGGCCGGCCCCGTCTCCGCGCCCCTTCTCCCTGTGAGGCATCATGCGCTGTGTCATCGCCCGCTTCCCGTTCGACCTGACCAAGAGCGGCGTGCTCGAATCGATGAAGGGCATCAAGCCCGAACCGATCACGGCCGACTCCGTGATCATCGGGCGACGTCACTACCCCGCCAAGCAGGTCGGCCAGGTCATCACTCGCCAGGACCGCCGTGATTTCAGCGCCGGCGAGGTTCTGCGGGCCATGGCCCGGCTCGGCTTCACCTGCCGCACCCTCCCCGAGGCGGCACCCGCGCGCGTCGAAAGCCCGTTGCAGCGGGCGTCCGCGATGCTCGGCACTCCCCCGTCCGTCTGACCGACGCACCAGGCGCGCGCTGACACCACACCAGCGGTGAGGGCCCGACCGGCGCCGGTCGGGCCCTCACCGCGTGCCGTGCGCTCGGCGCGGCGGCGGGTCAATGGTCGGAGTAGCTGAAGTCGCCCACAGTCCAGGCGATGACGTCCTCGATCGCGACGCGGTACATTCCGCCCGTCTCCGGGATCCCCACCGTGCCCTGCAGGATCCGCGCGACGTGGAAGTGCAGATGCGTCGGCGGCCCGTCCTTCTTCGCGGGGCTGCCGAAGACGGCGGAGAACTCGCCCAGCTGGGCGGAATCCGTCAGCACCTCCGACACCCGCTTCCTCCACATGGCTTCGGGAGCCAGTCGACCGGTGATGACGGCACCACCGGTGACCACGGTCAGGGACATCTGACTGCTCTGCCCTGACTCCACAAGGGCGGCGATGTCAACGATCAGCTCGTCAGGCTTCGACATAAGATCGGATTCTATGCGGCGGCCCGTTCGGGCGGCACGGGCGGTGCCACTACCAGGCGAGACCTCTGGAGGGTACCGGGCCCGATGACGAACCGGCCGACCGTGATGTCCGCGGACCGGACGGCGTCCTCTGCCCCCTCCTGGGTCTCACTCAGCGGGGAGCAGCCGCGCGCAGGGGTCTCCGATCCCGGTGAACAAGGCCCAGGACGATGTCGGGAGGCCTCGGCCGAAGAGGTCACGGCGGGCTGACTTCAGGGCGTCGGACACCGTCTGCCCCGCGAGGAGGTGAGCGTAGAGCCGCTCCGTTCCGGCCCGCGTCACCCGGTCGTCCACCGGCCAGTTGCAGCCGAGGACCGCGGCGGCTCCCTTCAGCAGGAACGCGGCGCTGACACCGAAGGTGTTCCCGTACGCTGCGTCCGTCCCCTGCTGGGCGGATTCGCACGACCCGAAGACATATACCGCGCCCTCGCGTGTGGGGGCCTGGGCCAGTTCCGCGACGGTGAGTGGACCGTCGGCGAGGAGAAGGTGGCTCGAGGGCGGGTCGGTGCGCAGGAAGCACCGCCGAGCAGGGCGGCGTTCCGCAGCAGGGACGGCGTCCGGCACAGCGCGAAGTCCAGGCCGAGCCTGCGCCCCCCCGGCCCCGAGCGCCTCCCAGGGGACGGACGGGATACCGGGGTCGGCGGACACGACGACCGTGTGCGCGCCACCGTCGTCCAGAGCGGACAGCAACCGGTCCGGCAGCAGCAGCCCCGTGAGGCGCTCGACGATGTAGTCCAGCTCGTCCTCGGGGAACTGGGTCAGTACGGTCTGCAGCGCGTCCAGGACGACGGGATTGAGGTGAGTGGCGAAGCGGAGCACCGCACCCTCCCCTGTCAGGAGATATGTCACCAGCTCGTTCTCGTCGCGGTCCAGCCAGTAGGCGAGGCGGGCTGTGCCATCGGGCCAGGGGCTCTCGCTCAGGGATTGTGGTGCCGCGTTCAGGAAGGAGCGTGGGCGGAAGGCCGGTGACACGGGGGCCCGGCGCAGTGGGCGCAGCCGGTCACGGATCTCCCGGGCCCGGGACTCCCGGTCGCGCTGTCGCAGGTCCCTGGCCTCGAACAGACAGGCGATGAGGTTGCTGCGCGCCGACTGCCCGCCAGTATCGCCCGGTGCGCTGTCCACTGTCAGTCGGTTCCACGTTGTTCACAGGTCGATCGAGGCCGGCTGCGAGGTCTTGGAGTTCCACGGACAGCACCGCTTCGCCGCCGGACTTGGCCGCTCGGGCGAAGGCGGAGCGGATCGCCAGGTACGGGGCTTCACCCGGTCACGTCGGTCGGGCACGACGACGGCCCCGGGGAGGCGCTCGGGTCGGGGGACGGGGTGGCGGACTCCGTGGCGCAGCCGTCCGGCTCGGTGGGCGACGGGCTCGGCTCGGCCGTCGGGTCCGGTGCGGGGGACGGTGACGGGCTGTCCGTGGGCTGCTCGCCGGACGACTCGGACGGCGTCGGGCTCGCCGGGGGCGTCGTCGGGGCGGAGGGGGCCGGGGAAGCGGGCGTGGGGGCGGGGGTCGGCCTCGGCGAGGGAGCGGAGGGGGACGGCTCGGGGCTGCCCGGCGGGGCCGGGTCCGGGCCGACGACGATGCCGCCGCCGTCGCCTCCCGCGCCGCCTCCGTCCGCGCCGTCGGCGGGTTCGGCCGCCCGGGTCTCGCCACCCGCACCGGGGCTCTGCGGGATCACCCCTGTGCCGTCCGGTACGGGGTGGACTCCCCGGCTGTAGAACTCCAGCCAGTACCTGACCAGTTCCAGATAGGGCCGCGAGCGGTTGTAACTGAGGATCGCCCCGTCCAGGTCCGCACCCCGGCCCAGGTCCCGGTCGCCCGCGCACAGGTAGTGTCCGGCCGCCAGAGCCGCGTCGAAGACGTTGTTCGGGTCGGCCCGGCCGTCACCGTTGCCGTCCGTGCCCCAGCGGGTCCAGGTGGAGGGCAGGAACTGCATCGGCCCCACCGCTCGGTCGTAGACCGGGTCACCGTCGTGGGATCCGCCCTCCGTGTCCCGGATCAGGGCGAAACCGCGGCCGTCGAGGGCGGGGCCGGTGATCCGGCGCACGGTGGTGCCGTCCGGGCCGACCGCACCGCCGCCCGCGTGGCCGGATTCGACCTTGCCGATCGCCGCGAGCAGTTGCCAGGGCAGCCGGCAGCCGGGGTCGGTCCTGCCGACCGAGGTCTCGGCGGCACGGTAGGCGCGCAGCACGGTGGCCGGGATGCCGGACTGGGAGCGCAGGCCGCGCACGACGGCCGGGGCTGCCGTACCGGCCTGGCTGATCAGGGGCGGCAGTTCGGTGTGGTACGAACCGTCGCCCGGCGGAGCGGGTTCGGCAGGCAGGGCGTACGGGGCGTCCGTGGCCGGTCGGTGTTCCTCGTCGGCCGAGGGTGCGGCGTGGGCGTCCTTCGCCTCCCCGGTGAGGCCGGGTGCCTGCGAGGCGGTGAGGGCCGCCACGGCCGTCACGGCGAGGGCGGTGGTCCGCAGTCCCCTACGGGCCCGGCCGGGGTGCGGGCGTCGTGCGCGGCGTAAGGACATGGCTGCTGTCACTCCGTGGGTGTCGTGGGCTTCGCGGTCGCGCGCTCGGTGGCGCGATGGCGTGGTCGCGTGGTCCTCAGCGGCCGAAGGTGTCGATGCCGGAGACGAGCCACCGTCCGTCGCGGCGCACGACGTCCAGGGCGAGCATCGCTCCCGCGTACACGCCCTCGTCCTGCTTCCCGCGGGCTGCGGCGGTGCTGACACTGCTCTGGTCGGCGTAGACCAGGACCCGGGCCCGGTCGCCGTCGATGCGTTCGACCGCGCTGTCGGTGACCGTCGTGGTGATCACCGCCTTCTGCGCGTCGGCCCGCGAGCGGACGTCGGCGAGCAGGGCGCGGTGCTGGGCGACGGCCTTCCCGGTGAGGAGGCCACCGGCGGCCTTTTCGAGTGCGCCGGGGTCGGTGTGGTCGTAGGAGAAGAGCCGGTCGACGGCTCTGGCCGTCTGTCCCTTGATCTCGCTGGTGCGGGCGAGGTCGGTCAGGGCGGTGTTGCGCAGCGCGGGGTCGTCCCGCAGCGCCTCGGCCCTGGCGTGCGCCCAGCCGGCGAAGCCGCCGAGGAGGAGGGTGAGGGCGCAGAGGAGCGCGAGGGCTGTCCGGCGGTGGGGGCGGGCGGGGGTGGTCTTCCGGGTGGCGGCCGTGGCGCCGCCCGCCTTCCGGTCCCGTGCCGCCTCCGGGGCCACGACGGCCGTTCGCGCGGACGGGGGCCGCACGGCCGTGACGCCGGTACGGGCCCGGTGTGCCGTCTGCTCCGGCTTCCCCGGCTGCTCCTGGGAGGCGGCGGGCCGGGTGTCGCGCGCCTGGCGGCGCCGCTCGCGGTTGATGTGGTGGCGGGTCGTCGACATCGTGCGGTCCTCTCGGTGCGGGCGGCTTGCGCGGACGAAAGCGGTCAGCCGGCCGATGCGCCGCCCACGGGGGCCTGTCCCAGGGCACTGAGCCGCCACCGGCCCTCGGTGCGGGTGAGTTCGCCGAGCATGCGGCTGTCCTTCTCGGTCTTCGCGCCGTCGGACGCCTTGACGGTGACGCGCAGGGCGATCAGCACCCGGGCTCGCCCGGCGCGGTCGTCGAGCTCGGTGACGGCGCCCGACAGCACCCGGGCCGTGGTGACCGTCTTGGCCTCCTTCACCTGCTCGGCGAACTCGGTGCGCCCCGCCACCAGTTGCTCGTGCAGCTCGCCGGTGGTGGACGACTCCCACAGGTCGAGGCCGTCGTCCAGGTCGCGGTGGTCGAGCGTGTTGAGGTTCTGTACGGCCTGCTCGCCGGCGGCGAGCGCCTCGTCCCGCTGCGCGGCGTACGCGGACCGGTCGTCGTGGGCCGCCGCGTACCAGTCCTGGCCCGCCCACGCCGCGAAGCCTCCCGCGACGAGGGTGAGGGCGAGGGCCAGGGCCGTCAGTGGCCGGGGGCGGTTTCCGGCGGGTACACGCAGGACGCGTCCCATGAGGTTCTCCCGTCTTTCGCGCACGGTCAGCGGGCCTTGAGGCCGACGATCCGCCAGCGGTCGTTCACCAGCCGTGCCGTGACGGTGAGCTGGGCGGCGGCGGTGGTGGCCTCGCCGTCGCCACGGCGGGAGGTCTGGTCGAGGAACACCAGCAGACGCGCCCGCTCCCCGTCGAGTTCGATCACCCCGGTGCGTACGGCCTCGGTGCTCAGCGTGACCCGCTGATCGGCGAGGTCGTCGCGGACCTGGGCGAACAGGTCCCGGTACTGTCGGGCGGCGCGGCCGTCGAGCACGGCGCGTGCGGAGCGCTCGGCGGTCGCGGTGCCGTCCGGGGTGTAGGAGAAGACCCGGGCGAGGGCGTTGTCGATCTCCCCGGCGACACGCGCGGTGGCCTCGGTGTCGGTGAGCGCACGGTTGCGGGCGGCCTCCGCCGACCTCAGCTGGTGGGCGGCGTAGGAGAAGCCGCACCCGGCGGCGACGAGCACCGCGACGATCCCTGCCGACACGGCCCGACGCCACCGGCCGCCCGGTGACCTGCCGGATTCCGAGCCCGCCTCCGGCCCGGAGGGCACGCCCTGGGGCAGCCCGGACTCTGCCGCGGAGCCGGCCGGCTCGCCCTCGGGCACCTCGGGTTCCGGCGGCGCGGGTTCTGTCACGGGCGCATCGTCCTTGGCCGCACCGTGGGTGGAACCGCCCGTTCGGGGTCGGGTGAGGGCCGGCGTCGAAGCGCGCAGCGGGCGCGTGCGTGTCATCGGTCGTCCTCCCCGTGCCCGGCGAGCGGTACCGCGTTCAGGGCCCGTACCTTCCACTCCCCCGCGTCCACGCGGGTCAGGACGGCCTCCAGGCGTTTGCGGTCGGTGGTCGGCCGCTTGGTCCCGGCCGGGGTGACCTCGACGCTGACGGTGGCGATGAGCTTGGCCGTGCCGGTGCGGGTGTCGAGCGCGGTGACGGCGGCCTCGGTGACCGTGCCGCGTGCCGAGGCGCCCGCCCTCGGCTGCGTGCGGCCCAGCGCGTCGCGCAGCGGCCCGGTGGAGGCGTCGCGCCAGGCCCGGATGCCCGCCTCGGCCCGCTGCCGGGTGGAGGCGTCCAGCGTGGTGAGGACGGCGACGCCCTCCCGGCCGTCGGCGAGCGCCTGGTCGCGCTGCCGGCCGTAGATGAGCGCGTCGTCGGTGCGGGCCTGCGCGTACGTCCACGCGCCGGCCCCGCAGAAGCCGACCGCCAGTGCGAGTCCCGCCCCCGCCAGAAGCCTGGCCCCCCTCATCGCGTGCTCCCGGTGCCGGGGAGGAGGAGGTCCGTCATGTCCTTCGGCGCCGCCCCGGCCTGGCCGGGCAGGGCGAGGGCGCCGGGCAGCGGGGCGGAGGCGCTGCCCGGCGGCGCCGCCCGGCCGCCGCCCGCGCCGCCGGACGGCAGGGAGCCGGGCCTCGCCGGGTCGGGCACCGGGCCGCCCCTGGGGGCGTGCGCCGAGCCGCGTACGTTGAAGCCGTCCGCGGCGGAGGAAGCACAGGCCGCGTCGGTGTTGAGGGCGGGCGCGGTCCCGAGGTCGAGTCCGTTGCGGTAGCGGGTGGCGCCGTACCCGGCGGTGCAGGGCAGGGGCTGGAAGAAGGTGACGGCCATGCCGAGGTTCAGCTTCCCTCCGTCGACGGCGGTGGCTCCGGCGGAGACGGCCGCCGGGTACTTCACGAGCAGTTCCTCCAGGCCGCGCTGCCGGGTGACGGCGATCTCGGAGGTGGTGAGCAGGTTGGCGAGGACGACGCCGAGGCTCGGATCGAGGTCCCGCAGGACTCCGCTGACCTGGGTGGCGGCCTCGGGCGCGGTGGCGAGGAGGCGGCGCAGGTCGGCGTCGGAGCCCTTGAGGGTGCGGGCCAGTTCCTTCGCTCCGACGGCGAAGTCCCGGATGGCCCGGGTCTCCTCGGCCTGGGTGCGCAGCACGGTCTCGCCGTCGGTGAGGAGCCGGGTGGTGGCGGGCAGGGCGCGGTCGGCGGCGTCCACGAAGGCGCCGCCGCTGTCGAGCAGTGCCTGGAGGTCGTCACCGTGCCCTTCGAAGGCCTCGCCGAACTCGTCCACGACCGTGCGCAGGTCCTCAAGCGGTACGGAGCGGGTCAGGTCGTCGATGCTGGCGAGGACATCGGTGACGGGCGCGGGAACCTGGGTGTCGGACTGTTCGATCCGGGCGCCGTCGGCTAGGTAGGGGCCGCCGTCGCTCTGCGGGCGCAGGTCGATGTACTGCTCGCCGACGGCGGAGAGACCGGCGACCACGGCACGGGTGTCGGCGGGGATGCGCGGGGCGGACTTCTTGATGCGCAGTTCGGCGACGACGCCGTCCGAGGTGAGGCCGATCGGGCCGACGCGTCCCACGGAGACGCCCCGGTAGGTGACGTCGGAGTGGGTGAACAGGCCGCCGGTGTGCGGCAGTCGGACGTCGACCGTGTAGTGGTCGGCGACGCCGGCGTACCGGCCGAGGTCGGCGTAGCGGATGCCGAGGTAGGAGAGGGCGAGGACGGCGATGAGGAGGAAGGCGAGGTTCTTCAGCCGAACGGCGAGGGTGATCAACCGAGTTCACCTCCCGGCGTGGCCGTCCCGGAACCGAGACCGGTACCGGTGGGGGCGGGGGTGGAGACGGAGGGCAGGGGCAGCGGGGAAGAGGTGGTGGGACTGGGCTCGCTCCCCTTGCCGGTGTCCTCGCCGGCCGTCGTGCCGCGCCGCGCGCCGGGCGTCGCGGAGGGCGTGCTCTGCGGCACCAGCGGCGGGATGATCTGCGTTCCCGGCACGGCCGTCATCTCCAGGTAGACGTTGAGGTAGTCGCCCTTCACCCCGCGCAGCACCTCGTCGGTGAACGGAAAGGTGAGCAGCACCTGGAGCGAGTCGGGCAGGTCCGTGCCCGCGTCCGCGAGGGCCTTCAGGGTCGGCGCGATGGCCTTGAGATCGGCGATCATGTCGTCCTTGCTCGCGTCGATGGTGGCGACGGCGACGCCGGAGAGCGTGTCGAGGGAGCGCAGCATGGTCAGCAGCGAGCCGCGTTGCCGGTCGAGCGTCTTCAGTCCGGGTGCGAGGTCGGTGAGGACGGTGGCGACGTCGTCCTCACGGGTGGCGAGGGTCGCGGAAAGCCGGTTGACGGCGTCGAGGGCGTCGGTGATGTCGCCCCGGTGGTCGTCGAGGTCGGTCACCAGGGTGTTGACCCGTTTCAGTACGGAGCGGACCTCGCCCTCGCGGCCGCCGAGGGCCGCGTTGAGTTCCCGGGTGATGGTCTTGAGCTGGTTGACGCCGCCGCCGTTGAGCAGCAGGGACAGCGCGCCGAACACCTCTTCGACCTCGGTGCTGCGGCTGGTGCGGGAGACCGGGATGACGTCACCGTCCGCGAGCCTCCCGGTGCCGGTCTCGCGGGCGGGTGCCACGAGCTGGATGTACTTCTCGCCCAGCAGGCTGGACTGTTCGAGCCGGGCGGTGGCGTCGGCGGGCAGCCGTACCGCGCCGTTGATCTTCATGGTGACGCGGGCCGACCAGCCGTCGAGTTCGATGTCGGTGACCCGGCCGACGGCGACGTCGTTGACCTTCACCGCGGCCTGCGGCACCAGGCTGAGCACATCGCGCAGTTCCGCCGTCACGGTGTACGGGTGGTCGCCGAGATCGGCGCCGCCGGGCAGCGGCAGGTCCTGGATGCCGTCGAAGCGCGGCGGTCCGACGGTGACGGCGCCGAGGGCCAGGGTGAAGCCGAGGCCGAGCGCGAGCAGTCCGCCCACGGTGAGACCGGCGGCGCCGCCCGTGGTGAGCACCCCGCGCCGGAGGGCCGCGGCCGTCGAACCGGCGGTACGGGTACGACGCTTCACCGCTCCCCCTTCCCCGAGGCCGCGGAGCCGCCCGTCGCGGGCAGCGGCAGCAGCGGGCCGCCCAGGCTGATCTCGTTGAGGTTGGCGCGGCCGTCGAGGGTGCGGGTGTCGGGGTTGTAGGCGTTCACGACGTTGCCCGCGGCCAGCGGCGCCACGTCCAGTGCCTCGGCGAGCGAGGCCCGCTGCTCGACAAGGGTCCGGGTGATCGGTACGAGCCGGTCGACGTTCTCCTTCAGCTCGCCCCGGTTGTCCTCGATGAAGGTCTTGACCTGGCCCAGGGCGGTGCCGAGTTCCTCCAGCGCGCCCGCGAGGTCGTCCTTGTTGTCGGCGAAGAAGCCGACGACCTCGTCCAGGCGTTCCTGGGCGGTGCGCACGTCGTCGTCCTTGTCCTTCAGCATGGTGGTGAAGACCTGGAGCCGGCTCAGTGTGGCGAACAGGTCGTCGCTGCTGCCGTCGAGGGTCTTGGCCGCCTTGCCGAACTGCTCGACGCTGTCGCCGATGGCCTCGCCGTTGCCGTCGAGGTTGGCCGCCCCGGTGCGCAGCAGGTCGGACAGGGCGCCGGTGGAGTTGGCGCCGTCCGGGCCGAGCGCCCTTCCGAGTTCGGTGATCGAGTCGTAGAGCTGGTCGATCTCGACGGGGGTGCGGTTGCGCGCGGCGGGCAGGACGGCGCCGTCGGCGAGGGCGGGGCCGGCGCGGTAGGCGGGGGTGAGCTGCACATAGCGGTCGGCGACGACGCTCGGTGCGACGACGACGGCACGGGCGCCCTCGGGCACCCGCACGCCCTCGTCGAGCCGGAGGCCGACCCGCACGGTGGTGCCCTGCGGCCGCACCGACTCGACCTCGCCGACCCGTACGCCGAGGATTCGCAGGTCGGACCCGGCGTAGATGCCGACCGCGCGGTCGAAGTAGGCGGTGAGGCGGATGCCGTCGGAGCCGAGGACCCGCACGGCGGTCAGCCCGGCGGCGACCAGCACCGCGAGGGCGAGGGCGCCGGTGAGGAGTTTCCCGCGTCTGTTCATCGCTCACCGTTCCCCTCGGCGGCAGCCGGCTGATCAGGCGTCGACTGGTTCGGCGCCGGCTGAGTCCGTGCCGGCTGAGTCCGTGCCGGCTGATTCCGTGCCGGCTGTTTCGGCGGCATGCAGCCGGTCGCGGGCTGGGACGTCTCGGGCAGATAGGCGCGGGGGACGACGCCGCACAGATAGCTGTCGAACCAGCGGCCGTTGCCCAGGGTGTTGCCGACGAGGCGGTAGTACGGGCCGGCCAGTGCGAGGGTCTTGCCGAGCTGGGTGCTGTTCTCCTGCAGGACGGCGGTGACACGGCCGAGCGCCTTGAGGGTGGGGCCCAGCTGCTTGTCGTTGTCGTCGACGAGGCCACCGAGTTCGGTGCCGAGCTCCCGGCTGCCCTTGAGCAGCGCCCGGATGGCGTCGCGGCGGTCGCGCAGCTCGCCGAGCAGGGAACCGCCGTCCTCCAGAAGGATCTCGAAACTCGACTTCTTGTCCTTCAGCGTCTGGCTGAAGCGGGCGCTGCCCTGGAGGAGTTCGGCGAGTTCCGTGTCGCGCCGGGACACGGACCTGGACAGCGCGGACAGGCCCTCGGCGGCCTTGCGCACATGCGGCGGGGAGTTCTCGAAGGTCTGGGAGATGGTCTCGAAACTCTCCGCGAGCTGCCGGGTGTCGATGGCGTCGACGGTTCCGCCGAGGTCCTGGAAGGCCTGGGTCACGTCGTACGGGGAGGTGGTGCGGGACAGCGGGATGCGGCTGCCGGGGTCCTGGCGGGCGGAGCCGAGCGGGTCGAGCGCCAGGTACTTGTCGCCCAGGACGGTCTTGATGGCGATGGCCGCGGTCGTCCGGTCGCCGATCCAGGCGTCCTCGACCTCGAAGCCCACCTTCACCTTGGGCCCGTCGAGGGCGACACCGGTGACCTCCCCGACCTTGACGCCGGCGATGCGCACCTCGTCGCCCTCGTCGAGGCCGGCCGCCTCGGAGAAGTCGGCGCTGTAGGCGGTGCCGCCGCCGAACGGCAGCCGGTCCACCTGGTAGACGAGGACGGCGAGCAGGGCGAGGGCGAGCAGTCCCACGACGCCGACGGCGACGGGGTCGCGCTCCCTGACCGGTGTGAGGCGCGGGCGCCGGGCCGCGCCCGGCCGGCCGGTACGGTCGCGCCGTGCGAAGGGGCTCATTCGCGGCACCTCGATTCGGTGATCGCGATGCCGGTCGGCGCCTCCGAGCCGTCGGAGGTGGTCACTCCGCTCACCCGTGCCTCGCAGAGGTAGAGGTTGAACCACGATCCGTAGGAGGACAGCCGGGCCAGGGCGGACATCTTGGCGGGGGTGCGGTCGAGGAAGTCCTCGATCTGCGGGGTGTGTTCCGCCAGGCCCGTCGACAGCCGGCCCAGTTCGCGGATGTCCTGTTTCAGCGGCGCGCGGCCGTCTTCGAGGAGTCCGGCGGTGACGGTGGTCAGCTCGCCCATGGCCTCGACGGCGTCACCGAGGGGTTCGCGGTCGTCGTTGAAGCCGGTGACGAGGGACCGCAGGGTGACGACCAGGTCGTCGAAGCCGTCCTCGCGCTCGTTGAGGGTCCGCAGGACGGTGCTGAGGTTCTCGACGACCTCGCCGATCACCTCGTCCTTGGCGGCGACGGTGGTGCTGAGCGAGCCGACGTGCCGGATCAGGCTGTCGACGGTGGCGCCCTCCCCCTGCAGCACCTGGACGATCGAGCCGGCGAGTTCGTTGACGTCCTTCGGCGAGAGCCCTTCGAACAGCGGCTTGAATCCATTGAAGAGCAGGGTCAGGTCCAGGGCGGGTGTGGTGCGCTCCAGCGGGATGATGTCGCCCGGCCGGAGCGTGCCGGTGAGGTCGCCGCTGCCGCGGTCCAGAGCGACATAGCGCTGGCCGACCATGTTGAGGTACTTCACCGCGGCGGTGGCCGAGCGGGGCAGCCGGCGGTCGTCGCGGACGGTGAAGGTGACCTGCGCGTTGCGCCGGTTCACGACCCGCACCTCGGTCACCTCACCGACCTTCACTCCGGAGATCCGCACGCTGTCGCCGTCGTCGAGGCCGGTGACATCGGTGAACAGGGCCTGGTACGTGTAGGTGCCGCCGCCGACGCCGGTGTCGGCGACGCTGAGGCCGAGCACGGTGGTGGCGAGGCCGGTCACCACCACGAAGGCGAGTGACTTCAGCAGCGGCCCGGCCAGGGAGCGCCGCCGGGTGTGGGCGTGGTCCGGTGCGGTCATCCGAGGGTCACCTCCGTGCCGCGGAAGGCCGGCCCGGCCAGCATGCTGCTCCAGTCGGGCAGCTCGCCGGGGGGCCGGCCGGCGGCGGGGGCCAGCAGTTCGTTGACGAGGTCGTTCTCCTGCGGGGTGTTGGCCGGGCCCAGCTCGTCACCGGTTCCCGGATACGCCCGTACGGCGGGTTCGGGGGCGGCGCCCAGGTAGGGCACGGGGTGGCAGCGGGGGCCGCCGCCGGAGTCGTAGACCGGGGTGTCGCGGCCGGGGCGGTAGGCGCCGCGCGAGGGGACGGTGGTGACGTCGACGTGGATGCCGGGCCGGTCGGTGCCCTTGCCGAGCGCCTTGTCCATGGCGGGCACGAACTCGGCGAGGGTACGCAGCGTGCACGGGAAGGACGGGGAGTACTCGGCGAGCAGCTCCAGGGTGGGCCGGCCGGAGGCGCTGAGCCGGATGATGTTGTCCGCGTTCTGCTGGAGGAAGGCGGTCATGTCCTCGGCCGTCCGGGTGGTGGCGCCGAGGGTGCGGGCGAGCTCGGCCTCCTGCCCGGCGAGGGTGCCGCTGGTGGTGGTGAAGTCGGTGAGCGCGGTGAGGATGTCGGGTGCGGCGTCCGCGTAGACATGGCTGACCTTCACGAGTTCCTTGAGGTCGCGGTTGAGCGTGGGCAGCTGGGGGTTGAATCTCCGCAGGTGCGCGTCGAGCCGGGTGAGGGTGTCGCCGAGCCGGTCGCCGCGGCCCTCGAGGGCCTGGGAGACGGCGGACAACGTGGCGGACAGCTTCTGCGGCTGGACCGCGGTGAGCATCGGCAGCACGTCGTCGAGGACCTGCTGGAGTTCCACGGCGTTCGTGGAGCGGTCCTGCGGGATGACGGCTCCGGCGGCCAGCGGGCGCGGCGAGGGGCGCGCGGGCGGGACGAGGGCCACGAACCGTTCGCCGAACAGCGTGGTCGGCAACATCTGCGCGTGCACGTCGGACGGCACCCGGTCGAGGACGCCGGGTTTCATGGCGAGGGTGAGCCGGGCGCCGTCGCCGGTGGCGTGGATGGCGCGGACCTCGCCGACGACGACGCCGCGCAGCTTGACCTCGGCGCCCAGGTGCATCTCGTTGCCGACGCTGCCGGTCTCCACGACCACCGGGTCGGAGGCGCTGAACTTCTTGTCGTAGACGGCGACGGCCAGCCAGATCAGCAGGGCGGGCGCCAGCAGGAATGCCACTCCGGCGCAGCGGCGGCGCAGTGTCTCGCCTCGTGGTCGGCTCATCTCACCCCGCCACCTTCACGGTCGTGGTCGCGCCCCACAGGGCGAGCGACAGGAAGAAGTCGGTGACGCTGATCAGCACGATGGCGTTGCGCACGGACCGGCCCACGGCGACGCCGACGCCGGCCGGGCCGCCGGTGGCGCGGTAGCCGTAGTAGCAGTGGGCGAGGATCACCAGCACGCTGAAGATGAGCACCTTCAGCACGGACAGGAGCACGTCCGTCGGGGAGAGGAACAGGTTGAAGTAGTGGTCGTAGGTGCCCCGGGACTGGCCGTTGAGCAGGACGGTCACGAAGCGGGAGGCCAGGTAGGAGGAGAGCAGGCCGATCACGTAGAGCGGAATGATGGCGACGACCCCGGCGATGACGCGGGTGGTGACCAGGTAGGGCATGGAGCGGATGCCCATGCCTTCGAGGGCGTCGACCTCCTCGTTGATGCGCATGGCGCCGAGTTGCGCGGTGAAGCCCGCGCCGACGGTCGCGGAGAGGGCGAGTCCGGCGACGAGTGGGGCGATCTCGCGGGTGTTGAAGTAGGCGGAGACGAATCCGGTGAACGCGGCGGTGCCGATCTGGTCGAGGGCCGCGTAGCCCTGGAGTCCGACGACGGTCCCGGTGAAGAGGGTCATCGCGATCATCACGCCGATGGTGCCGCCGATGACGCCGAGCCCTCCGGTGCCGAAGGCGACCTCGGCGAGGAGGCGCTGCACCTCGTTGAGGTAGCGGCGCAGGGTGCGCGGGGTCCACAGCAGGGCCCGGGTGTAGAAGAGCAGGTGGTCGCCGGAGCGGTCGAGCCAGGCGAGTGGGGAGGCCATCGCCGGTCAGCCCCCCTTCGGCGGAACGATGCGGAGGTACAGGGCCGTCATCACCATGTTGACGAAGAAGAGCAGCAGGAAGGTGATGACCACGGACTGGTTGACGGCGTCGCCGACGCCCTTGGGGCCGCCGCGCGGATTGAGGCCCCGGTAGGCGGCCACGATGCCCGCGATGAACCCGAAGACCAGTGCCTTGAGTTCGCTGATGTACAGGTCGGCGGGCTGGGCGAGGGCGGAGAAGCTGGACAGGTAGGCGCCGGGCGTGCCGTCCTGGAGGATGACGTTGAAGAAGTAGCCGCCGAGGGTGCCGACGACGGAGACCAGGCCGTTGAGCAGGACCGCCACGGCCATGGTGGCCAGCACCCGGGGCACGACGAGGCGCTGCACGGGCGAGATGCCCATGACCTCCATGGCGTCCAGCTCTTCGCGGATCTTGCGGGAGCCCAGGTCGGCGCAGATGGCGGAGCCGCCGGCGCCGGCGATCAGCAGGGCGACGATGAGTGGGCTGGCCTGCTGGACGACGGCGAGGACGCTGGCGCCCCCGGTGAACGACTGGGCGCCCAGTTGCCGGGTGAGCGAGCCGACCTGGAGCGCGATGACCGCGCCGAAGGGGATGGAGACGAGGGCGGCGGGCAGGATGGTGACTCCGGCGACGAACCAGAACTGCTCGACGAACTCGCGGAACTGGAAGGGCCGCCGGAAGAGGGCGCGGGCGACCTCGGCGGCGAGCGCGAAGAGCCGGCCGGTCTGCCGCAGCGCGCCGGTGATCATGCGCCGCTCCCGGCGGCGGGTAGGGGCAGGGTGGGCGCCTCGGCACTCTGCGCGTAGGTCCGCAGGATGGCGGTGCGGGCGGCGGAGGGCAGCTGGTCGATCATGCGCAGGACGCGTTCACGCCGCCGGGCGACGGCGCGGCGCGGCGGCAGGCCGGGCGACGGCTCCAGCTGCGGGACGATGCTGCGGGGCCGGGCGGCGGCGCGGTCGGCGCCCGCCTCGGCCGCGAGGGTGGCCGCGTCCTTCTCCTCCGACATCCCGATGGGGCCTTCGCGACGGCCGTCGAGGAACTGGGCGACCACCGGTTCCTCGCTGGTGAGCAGCACCTCGCGCGGGCCGAAGGTGACGAGTTCGCGCCGGAAGAGCATGCCCATGTTGTCGGGCACGGTGGCGGCGATGTCGAGGTTGTGGGTGACGATCAGCATCGTCGCGTCGAGCTGTGCGTTCAGGTCGATCAGCAGCTGGGAGAGGTAGGCGGTGCGGACCGGGTCGAGGCCGGAGTCCGGTTCGTCGCAGAGGATGATCTGCGGGTCCAGTACGAGCGCGCGGGCCAGTCCGGCCCGCTTGCGCATACCGCCGCTGATCTCCCCCGGCAGTTTGCCCTCCGCCCCCAGCAGTCCGACGATCTCGATCCGCTCCATGACGATGCGGCGGATCTCGGACTCCTTCTTGCGGGTGTGCTCGCGCAGCGGGAACGCGATGTTGTCGAACAGCGACATGGATCCGAACAGGGCGCCGTCCTGAAACATGAGCCCGAACAATTTCCGAGTCTCGTAAATATCCCGCTCAGGGCTGTTCACCATGTCTACCCCATTGATGAGGACACGACCCTTATCCGGTTTGAGCAACCCGATGAGCGACTTCAGGAAGACCGTTTTCCCGGTGCCGGACGGACCCAGCATGACGCTTACTTCTCCGGCCGGGAGGGTGAGAGACACGTCCTGCCAGATGCGTTGCCTACCGAAGGACTTGGTCAGGCCCTCGACCACCACTTCGATGCCCATATCACCTCCAGCGGACGCACGTCGGTTCTGTTGGCGGGCCCGCGCGTCACGTCGGCGCCCTGCCCACTGACAACGGGTGCGGCCCCGCATTCCCGTCGTCCTCCCGGCGTTTGTCACCCGGAAGACAACCCGCGGCGCCCGCCCTTGTCCCCACTGAGACAGGGCGGGGTCCGCAGCCTCCGGAGGGGCGGGACCGCGGGACCCCGCCGCCGGATGTCCGGCCTTGGCGGGAGGGAGCGGCCGGAAAGCATCCGCCGCGGCTCGGCCGGCGGGGGCCGCCGACCTGGAACCGAGCACCGCACCGGCACGTTACGGCTGGGTAACCTCGGGGTGCAATACCGGGATCCGAGTTTTCGAAGAGACCTGGTCCAGCCATCCGAAATCTGTCACGGCGCAGACAAGTCCGCCCTCGGAAGTTGTCGTCGAGTGAGTATTCCGGGCCGGTGTGGACAGGCCTCGGGGACACCCTCTCAGCCGTGGCCGAAGGGTTCGAATTTGGCAGCGGATGACTAAGGCAAGTGGTGGATCACTCACCCCGGAAAGAGATGGTTCACATTTTCAAAGAATCATGAACAACGGCATTGTTCGACCAAGTTTCCCGCCAGTAACGTCATGGCTCGCGGACGGGGAACACCGAGCCGCGGGCCGCACACCCTCGATCGATTCAGCCGCGGCCCATCCCTGCCGTTCAACCACAAGGAGCGCCGACGTCATGAAGAAACACACGAGAAGGTTCACCGTCGTGGCGGGTGCGGCCGCGGCCGCCTTCGGTCTCACCGTCGGGCCCGCCTCGGCGGTTCCCTCCACGGTGTGGACCGTCACCCCGACGGGCAGCTACACGGCGACGAACAGCGGCAACATCGTCCTGACCGCGAGCATTCCGATGACGTGCACGACCTCGAGCGCGTCCGGCACCATGGCCGGCGCCACCGGCAACCCGGCCACGGTCGCCAACATCAACGCCATCAGCTTCGGCACCTCGGCCTCGCCGTGCACCAGTGTCCTGGGCAACGTCAGCACCGTGGCGGTCACCCCCTGGACCGTCGTCGCCCAGGACTACAACGCCGCGACCGGCGTCACCACGGGCTACGTCGGCAACATCAAGGCCAACGTGAGCGCGGGCGCCTGCAAGTTCACCGTGACGGGCAAGGCCTCGGCCACCTACACCAACTCCACGGGCGTCCTGGCGGTCAACAGCGTCGCGGGCGAGCTGATCGTCAGCTCCAACCCGGCCCCTGTCAACTGCGGCTCGGTGGTCACCACCTCCACCAAGCCCACCTTCAAGGGCAATTACGTCATCAAGGCGTCGAACGGCACCATCCCGAAGATCGTCGGCTCCAACCCGTAAGGCGCCGCCGTCCGCGTCCGCCCGGCCGGGCACGCACCCCGGCCAGGCGGACGCGGACTGCCCGGATCCGCTGCGGGGCCGCCCTTTCCGCACCCCTTTCCCCGGTGAACGACTGACGGGAGCTCCATGAGAGGCCATCGCGCCGCCACGCTGCGGCTGCCCCGGGTCCATGCCCAAACCGCGGTCATCGGCGCGTTCGTGGTACTCGCCGCCATGGTCCCGGCCGCGGTCTCCGCCCCGGGCACCCAGGAGGCCGACGTCGCGCTCCCCTACGTCTGCCGGCTGCCCTCGGGCGAACTGCCCGTGACGGTACGCGTCACGGCGGACTTCCCCACCGCGGCGACGGCGGGCAGTCCGTTCACCCCCACCGATGTCACGACCACCGTCGAGTTGCCCGCCGAAGCGGTCGCGGACCTCGCCGCCGGTCAGGCGGCCGGCGTAACGGCGGTGACCCGCCTGGGCGTCGGGATCGCGCAGGGCAAGTCGGCGGCCGAGGCGAGCTGGCGCGGTACGGCGCGGCCGGCCGCCCTCCCCGCGTCGGGACCGCTGACGCTGACCGCGACGGGCGAGGTCCCCTCGGTCACCGCCCGCGCGGACGGGGCCCTCACCTTCTCCGCCCGCGCCCTCGCCCTCGACCTGGCACTCGACACCTCGGACGGCACCGCCGCCGACCCCGCTGCGCTGACCGTCGAGTGCGCGCTCGACGAGGACGCACCGGAGCAGGGCCTGCTGGCCACGGTTCCGATCGAGGCGGACCCCGCGCACCCGGGCACCACCCCGGTCCCATCCGCCCCCTCCGCCCCGGCGCCGGGCCCCGGCACCTCCGCCGCCCCCCAGTCCCCGGACGACCGGGACCACCACGACGACCACGACGACCAGGACGGCCAGGGGGACGAGGGGGACCAGGGGGACCGGGCGCCGACGGTGACGGAACGCGACCCGCGGAGCACCGCCCCCCGCCCGAAGGCCCCTCCCTGCCGCTACGACGAGCAGCACCCGTCCACCTCGGCGTCGCTGAACGCCTACGTCACCGGCTACACCAACGTACGCAAGCTGGGGGGAGCCTCGCTCATCCCGCTGTCCTGCGCGCTGATCGAGCAGGGGCCCACCGACATCGAGTTCTTCCCGGACTTCACCGGGGGCTATCTCACCCAGCACTCGGAGGGGACGCTCCGGTACCAGGGGAAGCCGCGCACCCCGCCGTTCCAGGCCACCTTCCTGACCTTCGGCTTCGCTCCGACGAAGGCCACCATGGTGCTGGAGCAGACGGGCCCCATGACCATGGACGGCAGCGGCGAGACCTCCTTCATCACCCTGTTCACCAGGATGGAGACCCGGATACGGGTCCCGCTGGTCCTGCGGGTGACCGCCCTGGAGGTCAACGGAACCCCGCTGGACGTCGGTGACGACTGCCGGACGCAAGGCCCGCTGCGCTCCCCGGAGCCCGAACCCGCGAAGTTCCCCGGTGACCACCTGGTGCTGACCGGACGCAGCTCGCACCAGCCCCCCGACCTGCCGGTCGGCTATCTGCTCAGCTCCGGCGGCCCGTTGACCGGCGAGGTGACCATCCCCGCCTTCACCGGCTGCGGCGTCAGCGGCGGCGAGAACCTCGACCGCCTGCTCACCGCCTCCGTCTCCGGCCCCGGCAACTACGTCAAGCAGATGCAAGGCCAGACGTGCGCGGTGCAGGTCTTCAACCCCGACCAGTGCACCGAGGACCTGCAGCCCCTCGTCATCCCCGTCCCCGAGCGCTGAGCCGTCCCGCCCGGCACTCCCCCACCTTCTCCCCGGAAGGCCACCACCATGACCCGGCTCTCCACCCGCACCCGACTCTCCGCCGTCGCCGCCCTGACCGCGCTCGGCACTCTCGCCTCCGTCGGCGGCGCGACCGCCGCCGACCCCACGCTGAACGGCCAGTGGGCCCCGTTCACCCGCTGCCCCGTGGACGCCGCGGCGATGCTGGCCGCCGACGGTTTCGACAAGACCCCCCAGTGCGTGGTCTCGACCTCCGCCGGCGGCTCCGTCAAACTGGGCAGGACCACCGTCGTCACGGGCAGGACCAACCTCCAGTTCGGCGTCGTCCAGAACGCGGACGGGACCAGCACCGTCGTCGCCCCGCCCTCCGGCGCCCTGGTCGCCGACCCCGCCACCGTGCCCGGCGGCCTGCTCGGCCTGATGTGCCCGAGCGACATCCCGGTGATCACGGGCATCTGCCAGACCCTCAGCGACGCCAAGCTCAACAAGATCACCGCCACCATGGAGTCCGTCGGCGCGCCGTACGCCTTCGACCAGACCGCGGGCGTCCTCAAGGACATGCCGATCATCGCCCTACCCGTCCGCATCCGCCTGCAGAACCCGCTCCTCGGCGACAACTGCTACATCGGGTCGGCGTCCGCGCCGATCGTGCTGCGGCCGAAGAACCTCGACTACCCGGCGTTCGGGATGAGCTTCTTCAAGGGCGACGGCACGCTCGATGAGGCCGGGGAGATGAGCCGTATCGACCTCACCGGCGCCCCGCAGAACGACAGCAGCTTCGCGGTGCCGGCGGCCGGCGGCTGCGGCCTGAACGTCGGCCTGATCAACGCCGCCGTCAACGCGAAGACCGGCCTGCCCTCCGCCGCCGGTAACAACAGCCTCACCCTGAACAACACCCAGACCCACCTGGCCGGCCTCACCGCGCCCGGCACCGTCGCACCCGACGCCGGCAAGGTGCTCGCCCGCAACTGGCGCTCCGCCGTCCGGTGACGGCCATCCGGCGGAGCTTCCCGGCCGTTTCCGGCGGCGGGCTCGGCAGGCACCGGCCGAATCTGCCCGAGTGGTGTACACCAAGCGGTTGAATTGATTAAGTTTCAGCACCCAAACCGGTGTGGCACCCTGGTCGACCGGTCCGGGTGCCCTCCGCGAGGCGGACGGCGCCCGGCCGGCCACCTCGCCGGACACGTCGGAGCGCAAGAGGTGACTCATGCCCTCGATCACACGGTCCCCCGAAGTCGGTGAACCGCTCGGCCCCCTGCCGAAGAGGTTCGCGGCTCTCATACGGCCGGAACTGCCGGGCCTGCTGAACGAGATACGAGCGGAGGTCACCCGCGCCTACCCCGTGTACGGCCGGCTGCTCAACGGACCGAACGGGGACGCGATCCGCCAGGGCGTGGAGCAGGCGCTGGTCACCTTCGTGGACCGGGTGGCCGATCCCGGCAGGCGCTCGGAGCTCCGCGACGAACTGCTGCGCAGGTTCGGCCGGGTGGAGGCGTACGAGGGGCGGGACCTGGAAACCCTGCAGGGCGCCTACCGCCTCGGAGCGCGTATCGCGCTGCGCCGCGCCAAGACGGTCGGGCGGCAGCACAACCTCTCGCCCACCCTCATCCTCTCCTTCGCCGACGCCCTCTTCGCCTACGTCGAGGAACTGGAGGCGATCACCCGCGAGGGATACGCCGAGGTGCGGGAACGGGCCGCGTCCGAGGTGTCCGCGTTACGAAGACGCTTATTACACCTCATCCTGGCCGCGCCGCCGCTGCCGCGGACGACCGTCGCCGAGCTGTCCGAGGCCGCCG
The DNA here is from genome assembly GCF_035645055.1 of Streptomyces sp. Taxonomy (GTDB): domain Bacteria; phylum Actinomycetota; class Actinomycetes; order Streptomycetales; family Streptomycetaceae; genus Streptomyces. The sequence goes on from NZ_DASQNH010000066.1 coordinate 21,458, forward strand.
CCTGGGAGCTGCCCCGCCGGTGCACCCTGGTCGCGCTGCGCCCCCCGGTGGCGGACCACATCCAGGCCGCGCTCGACGAGGACGTCCTCGCCGATCTCGACATCCCCCAGCCCCACCTGCTCGTCCCCGGTGACCTCACGCCGCAGCGCCTTGCGATGATCCGCAGGGCCCTGTCCGGCACCCGTGCCGTGCTCGGACTGACCGTCCCGCTCACCCAGGCCGCCGACTCGGTGCGCTGGGCGCGCCGCGTGCTGCAGTTCGTCGACGACGGAGTGGTCCCCGACGCCCCGCTGGTCGCCTGCGAGGACTATCTCACCACCCTGTGGCTGCTGTCCGACCACGTCCTGGTCGACCATCTCGCGGCCCGCGAACTCGCCCCGCTCGACGGACTTCCGCCCAGTCGGCGCGACCGGCTCATCGAGACCCTGCGGGTCCACATCTCCACCCGCGCGCCCGCGGAACAGGTGGGCGAGCTGCTGGGCGTCCACGCCCAGACCGTCCGCTACCGCCTGCGCAACCTCGAAGCCCACCTCGGCGACCGGCTCGCCGACCCCGAGCACCGCTTCGCCCTGGAGGTGGCCTTACGCGCCCTGCACCTGCGGGGACACGACGGCCCCCGGTGAGTCGGCGACGTGCCGGTGGGCTCCGGAGGCATAAGTCGACGCCGTCACCTCACCGGTCGCACGGTCGGTTGAAGTCACCGCCGGACTACGTGCCACGGTACGAGGCTGCCGAGAGCGGCGACGGCACCCGGGAGCGGGTGTTCACCGTGCTCATGGCCCAGGCCGGCGCCGAGCAGCACGTCTGGGTGAACGAAGCCGGTTGAGGCCGCGCTCCATGACGGGCCGTCGAATGACGAATGCGCCGGGTGCGGGGAGACGGACCAGCTTCGGCGGTCGGCGGGCCCCGACTGCGCCGTTCAGCCCATGCGTCGTCGCTCCCACGGGTTCGCCCTGCCTGGACCTCATCCCCTCACCGTGTCGATCATCGGATGATCGGTGCGGATTTGCCAGACTCACCGCTCGTCCATCGCAGCACCATGACGAGCAGGGGAGATACACATGAGGAGCGGACCGCGCATCGCCACAGCGGCGCTGACGGGACTCGTGCTGCTACAGGGCGCCTTCACGGCTTCCGCGCGCGGTCGGGATGATGCGGGGACACCGGCACCGCCCGGCGTCCGTAGCGAGGTGCATACGATGCGGTTCACGCACGGCCGCACCGCCCTCTTCCGCGCTGACACCAGCCCGTTCAGCATGCTGGGTGTCACGTGGGATGACCCGACCGCACCGTTGCCGGGTGCTGTGGAGGTTCGTACTCACCCCATCGGCGGCGGCGCCTGGACCGACTGGACTCGGTTGGACAGCGGCGACAGCCACGGGGACGACACGGCACGCCGAGGCGGCACCGATCCGTTGTGGGCGGGACCAGCGGACCGTGTGGAAGTCCGTATCGTCGCGGCCGGTGAAGCACTGACCGAACTGCCGGACGGCTTGCGCGTGGACCTCATCGATCCCGGGCCGGACACATCCACGAGGCCACTGCCTGCCCCACCCGCCATGACCGACGCGCCGACGCCACCGGCAGCCCTGTCGGCGCCGCGTCCGGTGATCGTGTCACGTGCGGGGTGGGGCGCGGACGAGTCGATCAGTACTGAGCCGCCCGTCTACGTGCCGGATGGGAAGATCAAGGCAGTCGTCGTCCACCACACGGCCGACTCCAACAACTACACCTGTGCCCAGGCTCCCAGTGTGATCCGTGCCGTCTACGCCTATCACGTCAAACAGCTGGGCTGGCGGGACATCGGCTACAACTTCCTCGCCGACAAGTGCGGCACCCTCTACGAAGGCCGTAAGGGTGGCGTCGACCGGGCTGTCATGGGCGCCCACACCTATGGGTTCAACTCCCAGACCACCGGCATCGCCGTCCTCGGTACCCACACCAGCACGACACCCACCGAGTCCGTGCTGAATTCCGTGGCCGCGCTGGCCGCCTGGAAGCTCGGTCAGTACGGCGCCGATCCGGCCGGCACCACCACCCTCACCGCCGGCGCCGACGGAAACAACTACTTCCACAAGAGCTGGAAGCTCGGCGACAAACTGACCTTCCCGACGATCCACGGCCACCGCGACGGCCACAACACCCAGTGCCCCGGCGATGAGCTGTACGCCCAACTGCCCGCCATCCGCACTCGTGCCGCCACCGTCACGGCGACCGGGCGGCAGTGAGCACCGCCTCGCGTGGCACGTACCCACGCCCCCACCGGGCGGCGTACATCTGAGGACACCGCGGGCGTCCGCCCAGACACCGGGAGCAAGCGGCCGGACACCGCGGGGCCCGCCCTGCGGGCGGACGACGCTACGACGCCATCGACAAGCACCTCACCGCCCGAGAGCCACCGGCGGAACTTGTGCGGTGCAGCAACTAGGGTACGGCGTATGAGCCAGACTCCCGTCGACCCCGTCGCGCACAACCGCCTCGCCTGGGACCGCGAGGTGGAGAAGGGCAGCGAGTGGTCACGCCCGGTCGGCCCCGAGGTGATCGCGAAGGCGCGGGCCGGCCAGTGGTCCATCGTCCTGATCGGGTACGAGCCGGTCGACCCGACCTGGTTCCCGCCGGAGATCGCCGGTCGCGACGTGCTCTGCCTCGCCTCCGGCGGCGGGCAGCAGGGTCCGGTGCTGGCCGCGGCGGGCGCGCGGGTGACCGTCTTCGATAACTCGCCCCGCCAGCTGGCGCAGGACGAGATGGTCGCGGCGCGGGAGGGGCTCGGCCTACGCACCGTGCTCGGCGACGCGCGCGACCTGAGCCCGTTCCCGGACGCCTCGTTCGACCTTGTCGTCCACCCGGTCTCCAACCTGTTCATCCCGGAGCTGGCACCGGTCTGGCGCGAGTGCCACCGCGTGCTGCGCCCCGGCGGGACGCTGCTGTCCGGCTTCCTCAACCCGGACGTCTACCTCTTCGACGCCGAGTCCTTGGAGGCGCGCGGCGAGCTGGTGGTACGCCACCGTCTGCCCTACAGCGACCTCACCCACCTGGAGCCCGCCGAGCGGGAACGGCTGTGGGGCCTCGACGCGCCGGTGGAGTACAGCCACACGCTCACCGAGCAGATCGGCGGGCAGATCGCGGCGGGCTTCGCCATCACCGGCTTCGCCGAGGCGCCGCACCACTCTGAGGCCACCGCCGGCTGGCTCTCCGGCTACTTCGCCACGAAAGCGGTCAAGGCCGGCGCCGGTCACTGACCCTCCACCGGCCGGGCCAGGTCAGCAGTGAGGCCGGCGGGCGGCTGGGGCAGGGTGGGCAACGACCCTGCTGATACACAAACCGGGAACACCCCGGGCTCGGCAACCCGCATCACTCGTCGTGCTGGCAACCGTGGGGCACCCGCACCAGGCATGACCGCCTCGACATCGACGCCATCAACAAACACCTCACCGCCCGACAGCCATCGGCGGAACTTGTGCGGTGCAGCACTAGGGCTGGAATCTCGCGACGGCGTCGAATCCCACTTCGCGCAACGTGCGCTGCACGTTGCGCCTGGCGCCTCGGACGGTGATGGCCACCGCATCGGAGCGTGTTGCTGCGACCCGCAGCAGGGCGTAAGCACAGGTCAGGTCGAGGTGTGTGAGGTTGTCCATGTGCAGCACCCATTCGCGTGCCTCGGTCAGCCTCGGGTCGGCGAGCCGTTGCTCCAACTCACGGACCATGTGGGCGTCCAGTGTGCCCTGGAAGTCCAAGGACGCACGTCGGCCATCAGACGACACGGTCATCACGGGTGGAGTCTGCGGCTCCGCGGCAGGCCTGGGTTTGGTTGCCACAGCGGACCTCCTTGCAACCGGTTCTGCGCCCTTCTCCTCATCCTCTCACCGACTGCTTTCCCGCGGCACAGGGCCGGCCTCCCCGCTTCAGCGCCCGTCGAGGGCGGCGGCGGGGGAATCCCGCTGCCGGCCCAGTGCCCGAGGGCGTGGGGCACCCGCTGCAACAACCCGCGGTGCCGGGCGAGGCCCGCCCCAGGGTCCTCGCACAGTTCCTTGAGCGACGCCCAGCAGGGCAGCATGACGACGACGAACGGCAGCGCCAGCAGGATCGTCGCCGTCTGCACGAGTCGAGTACGAGGCGATGACGAACACCGTCACCACGGAAGGGTCCACGGCGCACGGCCTTCACGGTCAGCGCTCAGTGGCCGTGGTGCGCTGGTAGACGTCGGGGATGCCGTCATGGTCATCGTCGCGCTCCTCCTCCTCGTAGAGGCGGCGGTAGATGCCGTTGCGGTGCTTGAGGAGGAAAGCCGCCAGAAAAGCCGCTATGAGGGAACCGGCGAGGACGGCGGCCTTGACGTGCTCTGTCGTGGCCGGGTCGGTGAAGGCCAACTCGCCTATCAGGAGGGCCACGGTGAAACCGATCCCGGCGAGGACCGCGAGCGCGAAGACGTCCGCCCAGGCCAGTTCGGGGTTGAGCCGGGCGCGGGTGAAGCGGGCGGCCAGGTAGGTGCCGGCGAAGATGCCCAGAGTCTTGCCCACGACGAGGCCCAGGACCACGCCGAGCGGTTCCGGCTGGGTGAAGACCTCCGCCAGCGCCGCGCCGGAGACGCCGACGCCCGCGGCGAAGAGCGCGAAGAGCGGGACCACGACGCCCGCCGAGACCGGGTGGATCACGTGGGAGGTGCGCTCCGCCGGGGACGCGGTCTCGCCCTCGTCGCGGATGGTGCGCAGGATCAGGCCCATGGCGACGCCGGCGACGGTGGCGTGGACTCCGCTGTTGTACATCAGCGCCCAGGTGACCACGCCGAGGGGGACGTACCACCACCAGCCGCGTACGCGGAAGCGCTGCAGCAGGTAGAAGACGGTCAGGCAGGCGAAGGCCGCGCCGAGGGCGGTGAAGTTCAGCTCGCTGGTGAAGAAGACCGCGATGATGAGGATGGCGCCCAGGTCGTCGACGACGGCGAGCGTGAGCAGGAAGGCGCGCAGCGCGGCGGGCAGGTGGGTGCTGAGGACCGCCAGGACGGCGAGGGCGAAGGCGATGTCGGTGGCCATCGGCACCGCCCAGCCCTCCAGGCTGCCACCGCCCGCCGTGGCGGTGACGCCGTACAGGGCGGCGGGTACCACCATGCCGCAGACCGCGGCGATGACCGGCAGGGCCGCCGTTGCGGGGGTGCGCAGCTCACCGACGACGAGTTCCCGCTTCAGCTCGATGCCCGCGACGAGGAAGAAGAGGGTGAGCAGGCCGTCGGCGGTCCAGTGCCCCACCGACAGGTCCAGGCCGAGGGCCGGTATGCCGAAGTGGAAGTCGCGTATCTGCTCGTAGGTCCCGCTCCACGGGGTGTTCGCCCACACCAATGCCACAACGGCGGCCGCCAGGAGCACCAGTCCCCCGGTCGTCTCGGTCCTCAGGGCCTGCACCACCGCGTTGCGTTCGGGCAGCGGCAGGAGTCCGAGGAAGGGGGAGCGCTCGCGAGGGGCGACAGCCATCGGGGAAGACCTCCGGGGGATCGATGTCAGGGCATACGAGCCCTTGGACGCCGACCAGACTTCCCGGCACACCGCGCGTCGGGCCGTCGGCCTCAAAGGCGGGACGTTGACGCGTTCCCCGCACCCTAGCCGCCACTCCCGGATGCCGCCAGACCGTGTTTCACCTGCCGAAACGGCATCGGAGAGCATGGCGAGCGGGCCCGGCACACCAAGGCGCGAGGTGTGATCGGGCCCGCTCGGGAGCCGGTGCCGCGGGGGCGGTCAGGCGGTGGTCTTCACCGACTCCTGGTCTTCGTCGTCCTGAGTGATCTCACCCGCGTTGCGGGCGCGGACGAACTCCAGGAAGGAGTTCAGCTCGCGCTTGACGACCGGGGCGAGGAGGTAGAGGCCGATGATGTTGATGACGGCGAGCATGAAGAGCACCGCGTCGGCCATGTCGATGAGGGTCTGCAGCGTCAGCAGCGAACCGGCGATCGCGAACAGGGTGTAGACGACCTTGTACGTCAGCTCGCTGGTCCGGCTGCGGCCGAAGAGGTACGTCCACGCCTTGAGGCCGTAGTAGCCCCACGTCAGCACCGTCGAGATGGCGAAGAGCAGCACGGCGACGGTGAGGATGTACGGGAACCAGGGCAGCACCGTGGCAAAGGCGTCGGACGTGATCGTGACGCCGCCGATGGACTCGCCGGCGCGGGCCTCGGCCCAGCTGGCGGGGTTGGCGATGACGATGGTCAGGGCGGTCATGGTGCAGATGACGACCGTGTCGATGAACGGCTCGAGCAGGGCGACCAGGCCCTCGCTGGCGGGG
>NZ_DASQNH010000067.1:0-30343 GCF_035645055.1 Streptomyces sp.
CGCTGGGGTGTCCCGCGTGCGCGAGCCGCGACCGCGGCCGCCGTCCCCGAACGCGGCCCGCCCGCCCTTCCGGGCCCCGGCACCGGAACGGCCCCGGGCGGGCCGGCGGGCGTTGCCGCCCGCCGGCTCCGCGTCGGCGTCGATGCGGGAGTCGGTCACCGGAGGATCAGAAGTCCGCCGGCTCGGCCGCCGGCGCATCGAGCTTGACGCCGATGCCCAGCTTCTCCTTGATCTTCTTCTCGATCTCGTTGGCCAGGTCGGGGTTGTCCCGCAGGAAGGTGCGGGCGTTCTCCTTGCCCTGCCCCAACTGGTCGCCCTCATAGGTGTACCAGGCGCCGGACTTGCGGATGAAGCCGTGCTCGACCCCCATGTCGATCAGCCCGCCCTCCCGGCTGATGCCCACCCCGTAGAGGATGTCGAACTCGGCCTGCTTGAACGGCGGCGCGACCTTGTTCTTGACCACCTTCACCCGGGTGCGGTTGCCGACCGCCTCGGTGCCGTCCTTGAGGGTCTCGATCCGGCGGATGTCCAGCCGCACCGAGGCGTAGAACTTCAGCGCCCGGCCGCCGGTGGTGGTCTCCGGCGAGCCGAACATCACGCCGACCTTCTCGCGGAGCTGGTTGATGAAGATCGCGGTGGTCTTGGACTGGTTGAGCGCGCTGGTGATCTTCCGCAGGGCCTGGCTCATCAGACGGGCCTGGAGACCCACGTGACTGTCGCCCATCTCGCCCTCGATCTCCGCGCGCGGGACGAGTGCGGCGACGGAGTCGATGACGATCAGGTCGAGGGCACCGGAGCGGACCAGCATGTCCACGATCTCCAGGGCCTGCTCGCCGTTGTCGGGCTGGGAGAGGATCAGGTTGTCGATGTCGACGCCGAGCTTGCGCGCGTACTCGGGGTCGAGGGCGTGCTCCGCGTCCACGAAGGCGACCTGGCCGCCGGCCTTCTGGGCGTTGGCCACGGCGTGCAGGGTCAGCGTGGTCTTACCGGAGGACTCCGGCCCGTAGATCTCCACCACACGGCCGCGGGGCAGACCGCCCACGCCGAGGGCCACGTCGAGCGCTGTCGACCCGGTCGGGATGACCTCGATGGGCTCCCTCGACCGCTCGCCCATGCGCATGACCGCGCCCTTGCCGAATTGTCGTTCAATCTGCGCGAGGGCGGCGTCGAGGGCCTTCTCGCGGTCGGTTCCTGCCATGGGTTCCACCCGGTTTGCTTGAGTCGATCGCTTCACGTCAATGACGCTAACGCCTGCCACTGACAATGCGTCCTGACGCGGGTTCGGCCTGTGGATAACTCAGGCACTTCTCTATCCAAAGTAGGTCGAAACGCCCATCCAGAGCCTCGCCGGAGCCTCTATATGAATGGATGTTCGATTTTTGTGTCAAGCGAGGCACGCGGCACGTGGGGCGTTGCGGACGCGCACCCCGCCGCCGCTCCGGAGAGGGCCGCTCGGCCCTAGGGGCGCGGTCGCTCGGCCGACCGCAGCCTCCGCCACAGCCCCCGCAGCCGCACGACCGGGCCGGGCCCGGCGCCCCGCCCGCGGTGGCCGTGGACCCGCGGGTCGTCCGTCACCGCGTACCGCTTCACATATGCCCCGAGGAACGCCTGGAGGGTGGCGACCGCCGGGATGGCGATCAGCGCGCCGACGGCGCCGAGCAGCGCGGTGCCGGCGACGACCGAGCCGAAGGCGACCGCCGGATGGATGTCGACGGTCTTCGAGGTGAGCATGGGCTGCAGCACGTAGTTCTCGAACTGCTGGTAGATCACGACGAAGATCAGCACCCATAGCGCGTACCAGGGATCCACCGTGAAGGCGATCAGCATGGGCAGGGCGCCCGCGAGATAAGTGCCGATGGTGGGGATGAACTGGGACACCAGGCCCACCCAGACGGCCAGCACGGGCGCGTAGGGCACGCCCAGAATCTCCAGCAGTACGTAGTGCGCCACTCCCGAGATGAGCGCCATGAGGCCGCGCGAGTACAGATAGCCGCCGGTCTTGTTCACGGCGATCTCCCAGGCCCGCAGCACCTCGGCCTGCCGGGCCGGCGGAAGCACGGAGCAGAGAGCCCGGCGCAGCCTCGGCCCGTCGGCGGCGAAGTAGAAGGAGAACAGGCCGATCGTCAGCAGCTGGAACAGGCCCCCGAGGACCTGCGCCGACACATCGAGCACACCGGTGGCGCTGTTCTGCACATAGTTGCGCAGCCAGTCGGAGCGGAGCAGGCCCTCCTGGATGTCCACCCGCCTCAGGTCGGTGTTGAAGTGGGTGTTGATCCAGTTGATCACGGAGTCGAGATAGTTCGGGAAGTTCTCGACCATGGTGATGATCTGGCCCGCCAGCATGGAGCCGAGCAGGGTGACGAAACCGGCGGCCACCACCGTCACGGCGAGGAAGACCAGGAAGGTGCCGAGCCCCCGGCGCACCCCGCGCGAGGCCATCCAGCTCACCGCCGGTTCGACGGCGAGCGCCAGGAAGAAAGCGATCAGGATGTTGATCAGCAGACCGGTGAGCTGGTGGAAGGCCCAACTGCCGAGCTGGAACACGGCGATGAGCGCGAGCGCCAGCACCATGGCGCGCGGCAGCCACCGGGGCATGCGCGCACCCGGGGCGACGGCGTCGTCGGCCGGGGGCCGGGCGGGCGGCGTCGTACCGTTCGAGGATGCGTGCGGGGCGGCCGGCCCGGTCTCATCTGTGGATGCCACGGTGCAAGTCTCGCCCACGCCACCGACAACCGGTCGCCGTCCCGCGATCTTCGTGACCTGTCAGCGCCTCTCCTGTGGCACGTTCATGACGTCGCAGACCACACGCCACACGTCCTTGGCCTCCCAGCCCGAGGCCAGCGCCTCGTCGACGGTGCGCCCGCCCAGCTCCGACATCACGTGATCGCGCGCGAAGGTTTCGGCGTATCCCGTCCCGAAGTGCTCCGCCATCCGCTCCCAGAAGACCGTCAACCGCATGACACCAGTATCCCGCCCCTGAGAGTGGGCCCTGGCCGGGACCGCTTGCCGAGCCCGCTTTTCGCCCTACGGTCGGGGCCATGGCCGAAACAGGAGCATCCCCACCCCTCTCGACGCGCCCCGCGCGGTCCCCGCTCTTCCGCGCCGAACACTTCGTCTGGCTCACCGCGCGGGTGCTGGAACAACGCCTCTTCGCGCATCACTTCCTCAACGGTGGCGCCGACCCCGTGGAGACCGCACTGGACGCCTACCGCAATCAGGACGGCGGTTACGGCCACGCCCTCGAACCCGATCTGCGCGGCCCGCTCAGCCAGCCACTGCACACCGCGCGGGCGCTGCGCGTACTGGACTCGATCGGGCGCTGCGGCGGACAGCGCGTGGAGCGGGTCTGCCGCTACCTGACCTCGGTGTCTTCGGCCGACGGAGCGCTGCCGGCCGTCCACCCCACCCAGCGCGGCTACCCGGCGGCCCCGTTCCTGCCGATCGTGGACGATCCGCCCAGCGAGCTTCTCGCCACCGGCCCCGTCGTCGGTCTGCTGCACGGCAACGAGGTGTGGCACGCGTGGCTGTTCCGCGCCACGGACTTCTGCTGGCAGGCGGTGGAGTCGCTGGAGCGGTCCCACCCGTACGAGATCCAGTCCGCCGTCGCCTTCCTGGACACCGTCCCCGACCGGGCCCGCGCGGAGTCGGCCGCCGACCGCCTGGGCCGCCTGGTGCGTGAGCAACGGCTCGCGGCCCTCGACCCGGACCGCCTCGACGCCTTTCCCGTCGCCGCGGGTTACGCCCCGGGCGAGCACCACTTCCCGCACGACTACGCGCCGACACCGCGCTCCCTCGCGCGCGCGTGGTTCACCGACGACGAGATGGCGCGCTCCCTCGACCACCTGGCGGCCGAGCAGCAGGAGGACGGCGGCTGGCCCATCCGCTGGCGCCAGTGGGCCCCCGCGGCGGCCCTGGAGGCGCGCCCCATGGTGACGATCGAGGCCCTGCGCACGCTCAGAGCGCACGGCCGCCCCATCGGCTGACTCACCCCCGCGCGGAGACCGGCCGAGGCTCTGCGGACCGGTCGAGCCCCCACGGACCGGTCGAGCCCCCGCGCCCCCTCAGGGCATACGGCCGGCCCCTTCGCTGACTCACCCGCCCAGCGCCCGCACCCCCGCCGTCACCACCACGGCCGCCGCGACGACGAGCAGGAAGGGCGCGCGCAGCGCGAGTGCCACACCGGCCGCGGCGACCCCGGCCGCCCTCGCGTCCAGCACCGGCGTCCGCCCGTCGGCGAAGGTCTGCTGGGCCGTGAGGGCGGCGAGGAGCGCCACGGGCAGCAGCGCGGCGAGCCGTCTGACGAGCGGCCGCTCCAGCACCCCGGCGGGGACCAGCAGCCCGGCCAGCTTGACGGCGTAGCAGCCCACGACCGTCGCTGCGATGGCGATCCAGGTGTTCACCGGTCCACGGCGTGTCCGGGTTCACCAGCGCCAGCGCCCCCGCCCCGGCGTACTGATCGGCCCCGCGGTGATGGAAGACCTCGACCCCGTCCGCGATGGCGGCGATCACGAAGTGCTCGTGGGTGTGCCGCACGAACGTCTTGCGGACGTACCGGGCCCGCAGCAGATCGACCCCGGGCAGCTCGGCGTACCGCCAGTGCCGCGCCCGCTCACTCGAACCCATGCACCCCATTGTCGGCGAGGGCGGCACCCGGCTGCCCGCTGCGCCCGGCGCGCCCCGGGGTGCACCCACGAACCTCCGGCTCAGGCCCGTTGTCAGTGGCGAGGTGCAGGATGGACGCATGGCCAGCTCCCGACACCAAGCCCTGGACGGCTTCTCCCCCGCGACCCGCGGTTGGTTCACGGGTGCCTTCTCCGCGCCCACCGCCGCCCAGGCGGGCGCCTGGAAGGCGATCCGCGAGGGTTCGGACGTCCTGGTGGTCGCCCCCACCGGCTCCGGCAAAACCCTGGCCGCCTTCCTCGCCGCCCTGGACCAGCTGGCCTCCACTCCCCCGCCGGCCGACCCCAAGAAGCGCTGCCGCGTCCTGTACGTCTCGCCGCTCAAGGCGCTGGCCGTCGACGTCGAGCGCAATCTCCGCAGCCCGCTCACCGGCATCCGCCAGGAAGCCGTCCGCCTCGGCCTGCCCGAGCCGGAGGTGAAGGTCGGCATCCGCTCCGGTGACACCCCCGCCGCCGAGCGCCGTGCCCTGTCCACCCGCCCGCCGGACATCTTGATCACCACCCCCGAGTCCCTGTTCCTGATGCTGACGTCGGCCACGCGGGACGCGCTGGCCGGCGTCGAGACGGTGATCCTGGACGAGGTCCACGCGGTCGCCGGCACCAAGCGCGGCGCCCACCTCGCCCTCTCCCTGGAGCGCCTGGACGAGCTGCTGCCGAGGCCGGCCCGCCGCATCGGCCTGTCGGCGACCGTCCGCCCGGTCGACGAGGTCGCCCGCTTCCTCTCCCCACGGGGCAAGGTGGAGATCGTCCAGCCGAAGTCGGGCAAGGAGTTCGACCTCTCCGTGGTCGTCCCGGTCGAGGACTTGGGCGAGCTGGGCGGCTCCCCTGCCGCCGAGGGCGGCGAGGGCGGCGAGCGCCCGTCGATCTGGCCGCATGTCGAGGAGCGGATCACCGACCTCGTCCAGTCCCACCGCTCCACGATCGTCTTCGCCAACTCGCGCCGCCTCGCCGAACGCCTGTGCAACCGCCTGAACGAGATCGCGTACGAGCGGGCCACCGGCGAAAGCCTCGACGAACATCACTCTCCGGCCGAGCTGATGGGCGGTTCGGGCGCCGCCCAGGGTGCCCCGCCGGTCATCGCGCGCGCCCACCACGGTTCGGTCTCCAAGGAGCAGCGCGCCCTGGTCGAGGAGGACCTGAAGGCGGGCCGCCTCCCCGCCGTCGTCGCCACCTCCAGCCTCGAACTGGGCATCGACATGGGCGCGGTCGACCTGGTCGTCCAGGTCGAGTCCCCGCCCTCGGTGGCCTCCGGCCTGCAACGTGTCGGCCGCGCGGGCCACCAGGTCGGCGCGGTCTCCACCGGTGTGGTCTTCCCGAAGTACCGCGGCGACCTGGTCCAGGCGGCCGTCGTCACCGAGCGCATGCGCACCGGCGCGATCGAGTCCCTGAAGGTCCCCGCCAACCCGCTGGACGTGCTGGCCCAGCAGCTGGTCGCCATGACGGCGCTGGACACCTGGCAGGTCGACGACCTGCTCGCCACCGTCCGGCGCGCCGCCCCCTTCGCCTCGCTCCCCGAGTCGGCGTTCACCGCGGTCCTCGACATGCTCGCCGGGCGGTATCCGTCCGACGCCTTCGCCGAGCTGCGCCCGCGCGTGGTGTGGGACCGCGTGGCGGGTACGGTCACGGGCCGCCCCGGGGCCCAGCGCCTCGCCGTCACCTCCGGCGGCACGATCCCCGACCGGGGCCTCTTCGGCGTCTTCCTGGCCGGTGCCGACCCCAAGAAGGGCGGCGGCCGGGTCGGCGAGCTGGACGAGGAGATGGTCTACGAGTCCCGCGTGGGCGACGTCTTCACGCTCGGCACGAGTTCCTGGCGCATCGAGGACATCACCCGCGACCGCGTCCTGGTCTCCCCGGCGCCCGGTGTCCCGGGCCGGCTGCCCTTCTGGAAGGGCGACCAGCTGGGCCGTCCGCTGGAGCTGGGCCGCGCGGTGGGCGCGTTCCTGCGCGAGGTCGGCTCGCTGCCCAAGGACGACGCCCGCCCGCGCCTGCTCGCCGCGGGCCTCGACGCCTGGGCGGCCGACAACGTGCTCTCCTATCTGGACGAGCAGCGCGAGGCCTGCGGCCACATCCCGGACGACCGCACGATCGTCGTGGAGCGCTTCCGCGACGAGCTCGGCGACTGGCGGGTCGTCGTCCACTCCCCCTTCGGCGCCCAGGTCCACGCCCCCTGGGCCCTCGCGCTCGGCGCCAGACTCTCCGAGCGGTACGGCATGGACGCCCAGGTGATGCACGCCGACGACGGCATCGTGCTGCGCCTGCCCGACGCCGACCTGCTGGGCATGGATCTGCTCGACCAGGAACCCCTGAAGGCGGGGGCGGAGTACGACGCCGAGCAGGCGCCGGTCGGTGCGGCCGACGTCGTGTTCGATCAGGGCGAGGTCGACCAGATCGTCACCGACCAGGTCGGCGGCTCTGCCCTGTTCGCGGCCCGCTTCCGCGAGTGCGCCGCCCGCGCGCTGCTGCTGCCGCGCCGCAACCCGGGCAAGCGCACCCCGCTGTGGCAGCAACGTCAGCGCGCCTCGCAGCTGCTCCAGGTGGCGAGCGAGTTCGGCTCGTTCCCGATCGTCCTGGAGGCCGTCCGCGAGTGCCTCCAGGACGTCTTCGACGTCCCCGGTCTCGTCGAGCTGATGGGCGACCTGGAGTCCCGCAAGGTCCGCCTGGTGGAGGTCACCACCCCCGAGCCGTCCCCCTTCGCCCGCTCCCTCCTCTTCGGGTACGTCGCCCAGTTCCTGTACGAGGGGGACTCACCGCTCGCCGAGCGCCGCGCGGCGGCCCTCTCGCTGGACTCACGTCTGCTGGCCGAACTGCTCGGCCAGGCGGAGCTGCGCGAACTGCTCGACGCGGAGGTGCTGACCGAGCTGGAGCGGGAGCTGCAGTGGCTCACCGAGGACCGCCGGATCAAGGACGTCGAGGGCGTCGCCGACCTGCTGCGGCTGCTCGGCCCGCTCACGGACGCCGAACTGGCCGAGCGGGGCGCCGAGCCCCAGTGGGCCCAGGAGCTGGCCGGCGCCCGCCGCGCGATCCGGGTGCGCATCGCCGGCACCGGCCACTGGGCGGCGATCGAGGACGCGGGCCGCCTGCGCGACGCCCTCGGCACGGCCCTGCCGGTCGGTGTCCCGGAGGCCTTCACCGAACCGGTGAAGGACCCCTTGGGAGACCTGCTCGCGCGCTATGCCCGCACCCACGGTCCCTTCACCTCCACCACCGCTGCGGCCCGCTTCGGCCTCGGTGTGGCAGTCACCGAGGGCGCCCTGCAACGCCTGGCGGCGTCCGGCCGGGTCGTCCAGGGTGAGTTCCATCCGGCGGGCATCGGCCAGGAGTGGTGCGACGCGGCCGTCCTGCGCCGCCTGCGCCGCCGCTCCCTCGCCGCCCTGCGGCACGAACTGGAGCCGGTGCCCCCGGCCGCGCTCGCCCAGTTCCTGCCCCAGTGGCAGCACATCGGCCAGGGCCACGCCCTGCGCGGCGTCGACGGCCTGGTGCGCGCCATCGAACAGCTCCAGGGCGCCTCCGTCCCGGCTTCCGCCCTGGAGAAGCTGGTCCTGCCGTCCCGGGTGACCGGTTACGCCCCGGCGATGCTCGACGAGCTCACCGCCGCCGGAGAAGTGGTGTGGGCCGGCGCCGGGGCCCTGCCCGGCAAGGACGGCTGGGTCTCCCTGTACCTGGCCGACGCGGCTCCCCTGCTGCTGCCACCCCCGCACCCACTCGAACTGACGGCCCTTCACCAGTCCGTCCTGGACACCCTCTCCGGGGGTTACGGCCTGTTCTTCCGCCAGATCGCCGACCAGGTCCGCGCCACCACCCACCCGGACGCCACGGACCCCCAACTGGCCGACGCCCTGTGGGACCTGGCCTGGTCCGGACGGCTGACCAACGACACGCTCGCCCCGATGCGCGCCCTGCTCGGCTCCGGCCGCACCGCGGGTTCCACGGCCCACCGGGCCAAGCGCGCCGTCCCGCGCGGGCGCTACGGCTCCCTGACGGCCGCCGCCCGCCACGCGTCCCGCGGCGGCCCGCCGACCGTCGCCGGCCGCTGGTCCCTGCTCCCCTCACGGGAGGCCGACACCACCGTGCGCGCCCACGCCCTGGCCCGCGTCCTGCTCGACCGGCATGGCGTGGTGACCCGGGGCGCGGTGGCCGCCGAGGGCGTCGAGGGCGGCTTCTCGGCGACGTACCGCGTCCTGTCCGTCTTCGAGGAGAGCGGCCAGGCCCGGCGCGGCTATGTGGTGGAGGGCCTGGGCGCCGCCCAGTTCGCGATGGACGGCGCTGTGGACCGCCTCCGCGCGGTGGCCAACGCCCGTGAGCGCGACGCCGGCCGCCCCGACGCCGACTTCGCCCACGGCACACCCGGCCTCACCGGCACCGGCGCACCCGGCGGCACCGGCACTCCCTGGCCCACCGGAGCCGCCACGCCCGGTCCCGACGGCACCGGCGCGCCCCTGGGCGTGGACAGGGCCACCGCCGACTTCCTCGACGGCGCCCGCCCGCTCGGCCCGTTCGAGGACCACGCGGCCACCTGGTACGACACCACGGACGACGGCGGCGACCCCTTCGACGCCCCGGCCGGTCACCCGGCGCCGGGCGAGTACGTCTCCCCCCGCGACCGGGCCCGCCCTTCGCCCGCCTGGCAGAACGGCGGCCGCCCGCCCTACGCCCGGGGCTCCGGCCGCCGCTCCCCCGGCACCCCCGGCACCCCCGGCACCCGCGCCGTCGTCCTCGCCGCCGCCGACCCGGCGAACGCCTACGGCGCGGCCCTCCCCTGGCCCGACCCGCCCACCGACGCCGGACACAAGCCGGGCCGCAAAGCGGGCTCCCTCGTCGTTCTCGTCGAGGGCGACCTGGCGCTCTACATGGAGCGCGGCGGCAAGACCCTGCTGGCCTGGCCCACCGACCAGGACACCGACCCCGTGGACGACCCCCGGCTGCGCGCCGCCGCCGACGCCCTCGCCGCGGCCGCCCGCGCGGGCTCCCTCGGCACGGTCACCGTGGAGCGGATCAACGGCGCGCAGGCCCTGACCTCACCCATCGGCGCCCTCCTGGAAGGAGCGGGCTTCATCGCCACCCCCCGAGGCCTCCGCCTGCGGGCCTGACCACCGGCCCCGCGCGGGAACGGCGCAGCAGGAACGCGCGGCAACCCCGAAACGGAAACGCCCGGGAACGCGCCTGCCCGCCCCCTCGTGCCACCCTTGACCCATGCCCGAAGGAGACACGGTCTGGCAGGCCGCGAGCCGGTTGCACGCCGCCCTCGCGGGCAAGGTGCTGACCCGCTCCGATCTGCGGGTCCCCCGGTTCGCGACGGCCGACCTCACCGGCCGTACCGTCCTGGACGTCACCCCGCGCGGCAAGCACATCCTCGCCCGCGTCGAAGGCGGCCTCACCCTGCACTCACACCTGAAGATGGACGGCTCCTGGAAGATCTACGTGGCCGGTGAACGCTGGACCGGCGGCCCGGAGCACCAGATCCGCGCGATCCTCGGCACCGCCGACCGCACGGCCGTCGGATACCGCCTCCCCGTCCTCGAACTGCTCCGCACGGCCGACGAGGACCGCGCCGTGGGCCACCTCGGCCCCGACCTCCTGGGCCCGGACTGGGACGCCGACCGCGCCCTGGCCAACCTCCTCGCCGACCCCGCCCGCCCCCTCGGCGAAGCCCTCTTGGACCAGCGCAACCTCGCCGGCATCGGCAACGTGTTCAAGAGCGAGCTGTGCTTCCTGCTGGGCGCCACCCCCTGGCTGCCGGTCGGCGCCCTTCCCGCCGACCGCGCGGCCCAGCTCCCGGTCCTCGCCAAGAAGCTCCTGGAAGCCAACCGCGAGCGCCCGGTCCGCAGCACCACGGGCCGCCGCGGCCAGGACCTGTACGTCTACGGCCGCGCCCCCCGCCCCTGCCTGCGCTGCCGCACCCCCGTCCGGGTCGCCGACCAGGGCGACGGCTCCCGGGACCGCCCCACCTACTGGTGCCCCACCTGCCAGACCGGCCCGGCCCCCGCCGCCTCCCGCTCACGCTCTCCCGGCACCCACCCCACCAGGGCGTCGCGCCGCACCGACTGACGAGCCGTCAGTTTCGCTCGTACGGTCCGCTCTCGCCTGAACGAGACGGCCGCCCTGGTCAAGGTCCGGGGCAGCACCACCCACCCGCGCCTCCTCGACGTCACCGACCGCGCCGCTCTCCAGCGGGCCATGGCCACCTGCGAACGTCTGGACGTCCTGGCGGCGATCGCCGGAACGCAGGAAATCGCTCACGCGGTCCGGTATCCGGCCTCGGACGCCTCGCCCTTCACGACAGGTCGAATCCTGCGCCCCAACGGCGGCGCGGCGATGCCTTGGCAGCGTCCGCGCCCACGCCCACGCCCCCGTTCACATGCCCATCGGCATCCGCTTCCGCTTCCGCGTCCGCATCCGCGCCCGCGCCCGCGCCCTCACCCGCATCCCCCGCCCGCCAAGCGGCCCGCCAGCGCCCGGTCCGGACCGCTCCGACGGCCCGCGCCTTGGACACGGTGTGCACCGGGAGCAGACTCAGCCCCCACCCCCCGGCCACGACGACCCCTTCCAGCGCCCCCGTGTCCGGCGCGACCACGACCCGGAGCAGAGCCCACCACCACACCGCGCCGAGCCCCAGAACCGCCCCCCAGCGCACTATCCGCCCCGCCATGGCCGCCACCTCCAGCCCGACGCCGGAACGCCGTCTCACCCCGACCGGGCCGACGTCAGACGGCCACTCTCAGCGCGGGTGAGGCGCACCACAGGCACGGGGGCGCACCACTCGCGGCGCCCCGCGTCATACGTTCTCGGCCTGGAACATCCAGTGATGCTTCTCCAGATCCGCCGTGATTCCGATGAGGATGTCCTGGGACACGGGATCCGGTTCCTCGGTCGCGCTCACCCGCTCCCGCATGCGGATGATCACCGCTCCCAGCGCCTCCACGAGCACCCGCACCGCGTCCTCGTCCTTGACCCACCCGCCGGCCACCTCCTGGATGCCGCTGCCGGAGGCCACCGTCGAGGCCCGTCCGTCGGGCGAGACACCGAGTGCGGAGGCCCGCTCGGCGACCGTGTCGGAGTGCGTCCGCGCGGTGTCCACGACCTCGTCCAGCTGGAGGTGCACCGACCTGAACCGCGGACCGACGACGTTCCAGTGCACCTGCTTCGCCACCAGCGCGAGGTCCACCAGATCGACGAGCGCTCCCTGCAGCGCGTCGGCGACGGTCTTCAGGTCCGTGTCGGACAGCGGGCTCTTCACGACGTTCATCCGCACCTCCGGTGACTCACCCCGTCATGGCTCCTCCACCATGACGGGATCCCGCATACCCGGCAAACGGAGCACATACCCAACGTGACAGCAGGGAGGGAAAGACCGGCAGTCAACCGAGTCCGCACACGCGAAAACCCCGACCCGCTTCTCCGGTCTCCCCGGAAAAGCCCCGGTCGGGGCTCACACGTCACACTCGTTCAGCGCCGCGAGACACTCACGCGGCGACCACGTCCACCGCTTCGGCGGGCGCCTTGATGGTCACCCGTTCCGGTGGCACACCGGTCACCGAAACAGAGCCCAGCATCGGACGAACCGGCGTGTGCACAGGCTCACTGGGGGTGGCCGCAGCGGACTGGGCCAGCTCGGCGAGGGCGAGCTCGTCGCTCACTTCCCGCATCAGCTCGGACATCCGTACGTCCAGCGCGTCGCAGATGGCGGCGAGCAGCTCGGAGGAAGCCTCCTTCTGCCCCCGCTCCACCTCGGAGAGATAGCCGAGTGAGACTCGGGCGGACGAGGAGACTTCGCGCAGAGTACGGCCCTGGCGCTGGCGCTGCCGACGCAGCACGTCACCCAGCAGGCGACGGAGCAGAATCATCGGTGGCTCCCTCCTCGGACCGCGTAGCCGCATCCTTCACGCCCCACCGTACCGCCTCGCGCCGCGGCCGTGCGGGGAGCGATGTCGTGTTCACTCAGGGCTGCAAACATCAAAACCCCCCGTTCTGTTCCGTATCCTGTGCCCGCTCATTCCCGGTCTGTTCGCTCGCGAGTTCCTTCAGAAGGAGTGCGAGTACGCTCCGTACACTCTCCATACGAATTTCCGCGCGGTCGCCGTTCAACCGCAGCGACTCCACTTTTCCGCCACCGGCAGAACCGGAATCCGTTCCGACGGGTCCCGCCAGCGCCACGAACACCGTCCCCACGGGCTGTCCGTCCTGGGGATCGGGGCCGGCGACACCGGTGGTCGCGATGCCCCAGTCGGCGCCCAGCGCCTTGCGCACTCCGGCCGCCATCTGGGCCGCGACCTGCGGATCCACCGCTCCGCTCCGGGCCAGCAGGGTGTCGTCGACACCCAGCAGCCGGTGCTTCAGCTCGGTGGCGTAGGCCGTCACCGAACCGCGGAACGCCTTGGACGCCCCCGGAACCGCCGTCAGCTCCGCGGCGACCAGTCCACCGGTCAGCGACTCGGCGACGGCGACCGTCTCACCGTTCACCGTGAGTAGTCGCACCACGTCGGCGGCGATGCCGGCAGCCGTGGACCTCACCCTTCCGTCTCCTCCAACGCGGCCTTGCGCTCGGCGATTCCCTGCCTGCGCAGCACAATGGCCTGTCTCACATAGTCAAGACCGGTCACCACGGTCAGAACGACCGCCGCGGCCATCACCCAGAAGCGCAGGGTGGCCAGCCACCCGGTCAGCGCCAGCACGTACATCCCGACGGCCACCCCCTGCGTGAGGGTCTTGAGCTTGCCGCCCCGGCTCGCCGGGATGACCCCGTACCGAATGACCAGGAAACGCAGCAGCGTGACCCCGAGTTCCCGTCCGAGGATGACCGCCGTCACCCACCACGGCAGATCGCCCAGCGCCGAGAGACAGATCAGCGCCGCTCCCATGATCGCCTTGTCGGCGATGGGGTCGGCGATCTTCCCGAAGTCGGTGACGAGATTGTAGGCGCGCGCCAGATGGCCGTCGAAGAGATCGGTGATCATGGCGATGGCGAAAGCCGCCCAGGCGAGCGAACGCCACGCGGGGTCGTACCCCCCCTCGGCCAGCATCAGGGCGACGAAGGCGGGCACCAGGGCCAGCCGGAGCATGGTCAGCAGGTTGGCGATGTTCCAGACACTCGCCTGGTTCACCGCGGCAGCCGCGATCTTGCCGCCCCTCGCGGGCTTCGCGCCCTCCGGCGCACCGCCGGCCGCCACACTCTCGGAGACGCCCCCGGACGCACCGGACGCACCAGGCACCCCGGAGCCGCCCCCGGACCCGTCCGGCACCGAGGCGGCCACGGCGGCACCGCGAGGCCCGCCTCCCAGTGGCCCGGCGGCACTCTGGCCGTGGGCGGCGGCACCGGCCGCCCCCGTGCCCTGGGCGGAAGCCGCAGCCGCGCCGTTCGCCCAAGCGGGCCCGCCCGCGGCCGCCGGCACTCCGGTCATCTGCCCGCCTCCTCACTGCCTCCGGGATGGCCCGCCATCGGCTCGGCCACCAGGTCGACACCCTCGGTACCGACCACCTTGGCCTCGACCATACGGCCGGTGCTCAGGCCCGCGCCGCTCGTGAGCAGCACCTGCCCGTCCGTCTCCGGCGCCTGGTGGGCCGCACGGCCGTAGGTGCCCTCCACCTCGTCCACCGACTCCACCAGGACCCGCACGGTCGAGCCGACGCGCTCCTCGGCGCGCTGCGAGACCAGTTCCTCGGCCAGCCGGGAGATGTGGGCCAGCCGCTCGGCCACCACGTCCTCGTCGAGCTTGTTGTCGTACGTCGCGGCTTCGGTGCCCTCCTCGTCGGAGTAGCCGAAGACGCCGATGGCGTCCAGGCGCGCGCCGTTCAGGAAGCGCTCCAGCTCGGCCAGGTCGGCCTCGGTCTCGCCGGGGAAGCCGACGATGAAGTTGGAGCGCACACCGGCCTCGGGGGCCTTGCTCCGGATGGTGTCCAGCAGCTCCAGGAAGCGGTCGGTGTCGCCGAAGCGGCGCATCGCGCGCAGCACGTCCGGGGCGGAGTGCTGGAAGGAGAGGTCGAAATAGGGGGCGACCTTGGGCGTGGAGGTGAGCACGTCGATGAGCCCGGGCCGCATCTCGGCGGGCTGCAGATAGCTCACGCGCACCCGCTCGATGCCGTCCACGTCGGCCAGCTCGGGCAGCAGCGACTCCAGCAGGCGGATGTCGCCCAGGTCCTTGCCGTACGAGGTGTTGTTCTCGGAGACCAGCATGACCTCCTTGACTCCCTGCTCGGCGAGCCAGCGCGTCTCGTTCAGCACATCGCTGGGGCGGCGCGAGATGAAGGAGCCGCGGAAGGACGGGATGGCGCAGAAGGTGCAGCGCCGGTCGCAGCCGGAGGCCAGCTTCACCGAGGCCACCGGGGAGCCGTCGAGCCGGCGGCGCAGCGGCGCGCGGGGGCCGGAGGCGGGGGCCAGGCCCTCCGGGAGATCGGCGGGCGCGTGCCCCGGAAGGGCGACCTCCGCCGCGGACTCCTGGCGCTCGGCGGGGCTGATCGGCAGCAGCTTGCGCCGGTCGCGGGGGGTGTGGGCGGCGTGGATGCCGCCGCTCAGGATGGTCTGGAGCCGGCCGGAGATGTCGGCGTAGTCGTCGAAGCCGAGCACGCCGTCGGCCTCGGGCAGGGCCTCGGCCAGCTCCTTGCCGTACCGCTCGGCCATGCAGCCGACCGCCACCACGGCCTGGGTCTTGCCGTGGCTCTTGAGGTCGTTGGCCTCCAGCAGGGCGTCGACGGAGTCCTTCTTGGCGGCGTCGACGAAACCGCAGGTGTTGACGACGGCGACATCGGCGTCCGCGGCGTCCTCGACGAGCTGCCAGCCGTCCGCCTCCAAACGGCCTGCGAGCTCCTCCGAGTCCACCTCGTTACGGGCGCAGCCAAGGGTGACCAGTGCGACGGTACGGCGTTCAGGCATGGGCTCAAGACTACTTCGTCCCACGGACACCCCACGTCGACGGGGTTGACCGAGCTTGGCCAACCCCGTACCGCCTTCCCCTGGTGAAGCCCCTTATCCGACCTGCGGGTCACCCTTGGTGTACGTGAGCCGTTCCACGGCTCCCGGCTGGAAGTCGTCCTCGATCTTCTTGCCGTTCACATACAGCTGGATCGCCCCGGCGTCGCCGAGAACCAGGTTGATCTTGGAGCTGTCCTGGAAGGTCTTGGAGTCGCCCTGCTTGAGCAGCCCGTCGAAGAGCAGCCGGCCGTTGTGGTCCTTGGCCGAGATCCAGCTCCGGCCGTCGACCGCGCTGACCTGCACCGTCACCTTGTCCTGCGGCGCGGCGGCGATGGCGCTCTCGGTCGGGTCCGGCTTCGGGTCGGTGGTCTTGCCCGCCCCGGCGCTCGGCGAGGACGACGTGCTCTTCGACGGCGCCGCGCCCTCGGCCACCTGGGCCCCGGCGCCGCTGTCGGAGTCGCCCTTGAACACGGTGAAGCCGACGAAGCCGACCACGGCGACGATGGCGGCGACCATCGCCGCGGTCCAGTTCGGCCCGCGCCGCTCCGGACGGATGCGTTCCGCCTCGAACAGCGGCGCCGCCGGGGTGGGCTCCGGCCGTCCGCCGTGCTCGGCGTCGTACTGGGCGACCAGCGGGGCCGGATCGAGGTGGACGGCCCGGGCCAGGGTCCTGATGTGGCCACGGGCGTACACGTCTCCGCCGCAGGGCGCGAAATCGTCCGACTCGATCGCGTGCACGATGGCGATCCGGACCCGGGTGGCGCTGCTGACGTCGTCGACGGTCAGCCCGGCCGCGATGCGCGCTTGCCGCAGGGCACGGCCGATGGAGGGGCGGGGCTTCTCGGGCACGTCGGAAACGTCGGATACGTCTTCGAACGGACGCTCGTCTTCAGGGGAGTTGCCGATGGACACGGGGGCGCCTTTCGAGCGTGTAGCCACCTGCTGGAGGTTCAGTCTAGGGGGGGTGCGAAAGGGTGGGGCAACCGGGCGGTGGGACTTTGTACGCCATCCGAATGGCCGGACATTCCGATGGTCGGGTACACGGTTCTCGCTTCCCTCAACTTGACGTGCGCCGAAGGGAAACGGTTGCTCACCGACCCCTTACGGGTGAGTCACGATCGGACAACCGGAGTATCGCGTCCTCACCCGGGGGACCAGCTCGGCAACCGTCCCCCTACGCTTCAGACTCCCCACGAATCATCGCCAGCACGCCATCCAGCTCGTCCGGCTTCACCAGCACGTCCCGCGCCTTGGAGCCCTCGCTGGGCCCGACGATGTTCCGGGACTCCATCAGGTCCATCAGCCGCCCCGCCTTCGCGAAGCCGACCCGCAGCTTGCGCTGGAGCATGGAGGTCGACCCGAACTGCGTGGAGACGACCAGCTCGGCCGCCTGGCACAGCAGGTCGAGGTCGTCGCCGATGTCCTCGTCGATCTCCTTCTTCTGCTTGGTCCCCACGACGACGTCGTCCCGGAAGACGGGCGCCATCTGGTCCTTGCAGTGCTGGACGACGACCGCCACCTCGGCCTCGGTGACGAAGGCGCCCTGCATACGCGTCGGCTTGTTCGCGCCCATCGGCAGGAACAGACCGTCGCCCTTGCCGATCAGCTTCTCGGCGCCCGGCTGGTCGAGGATGACCCGCGAGTCCGCCAGCGAGGAGGTGGCGAAGGCGAGCCGGGAGGGCACGTTCGCCTTGATCAGGCCGGTGACGACATCGACCGACGGCCGCTGGGTGGCGAGCACCAGGTGGATGCCCGCCGCGCGCGCGAGCTGCGTGATCCGCACAATCGCGTCCTCGACGTCCCGCGGCGCCACCATCATCAGGTCGGCCAGCTCGTCCACGATCACCAGCAGATACGGATACGGCTGGAGCTCACGCTCGCTGCCCTCCGGCGGTTTGACCTTCCCCTCGCGCACCGCGCGGTTGAAGTCGTCGATGTGCCGGTAGCCGTAGGCCGCCAGGTCGTCGTACCGGAGGTCCATCTCCCGGACGACCCACTGGAGCGCCTCGGCGGCCCGCTTCGGGTTGGTGATGATCGGCGTGATCAGGTGCGGGATGCCCTCGTACGCGGTCAGCTCGACGCGCTTGGGGTCGACCAGGATCATCCGGACGTCCTCGGGCGTCGCCCGCATCATGATCGAGGTGATCAGGCAGTTGATGCAGGACGACTTGCCGGAGCCGGTGGCGCCGGCCACCAGCATGTGCGGCATCTTCGCCAGCGAGTGCATGACGTAGCCGCCCTCGACGTCCTTGCCGAAGGCGACCAGCATCGGGTCGTCGTCCTCCGCCGACTCCGCGAGCCGCAGCACGTCACCGAGGTTGACCATCTCCCGGTCGGTGTTCGGGATCTCGATGCCGACCGCGGACTTGCCGGGGATCGGGCTGATGATCCGCACGTCCGGACTGGCGACGGCGTACGCGATGTTCTTGGTCAGGGCGGTGATCCGCTCGACCTTCACGGCCGGGCCCAGCTCGACCTCGTAGCGCGTGACCGTCGGCCCGCGGGTGAAGCCGGTGACCCGCGCGTCGACCTTGAACTCGGTGAAGACGGTGGTCAGCGATTCGACGATCGCGTCGTTGGCGGCGCTGCGCGCCTTGCCGGGACCGCCTCGGGTGAGCAGGTCGAGCGAGGGCAGGGCGTAGGTGATGTCGCCGGACAGTTGGAGCTGCTCCGCGCGCGCGGGCAGGTCCCGGGGCTGGCTCGGCGGCGTCTTGGTGAGGTCGGGGACCTCCGGCTTGAGCTGCTCGCGCTCGGGACGCGCGGTCGGCACCGGGGCCGGCGTCGGTGCCTGGGCCGGGGTGGGCGTCGTGTGCTCGCGGTCCCCGACGCTCACCCCCTGGGTGAGGTCGGCGACGACCGGCGACGGCGGCATGCCGTGCAGTACGGCACCGTCCAGCGCGGCGGCGGCCGCCGCGGCGACGTCCACGGCGTCCGGCTGCCGGTCCACCTCGGGGTGCGGTACCGCGGAACGCGGGGACCGGCCGCGACGACGGGTGAGGGCCTCCTGCCCGGTGCCGTCCGGATCGTAGGCCTCGGGGGCGGGGCCGCCGCGCCGGCGCGGACGCGCGGGCAGCGCTTCGCGCCACTGCTCCTCGTAGCGCTCGTCGTCCTCGCCGTACTCCTCGGGCTCGGGGCCGCGGACCAGGCCCAGCCGCACACCGAGCAGCCGCAGCCGCTGCGGGATCGCGTTGACCGGCGTGGCGGTGACCACCAGCAGCCCGAAGACGGTGAGCAGCACCAGCAGCGGTACGGCCAGCACGTCGGTCATGGTGTACGTCAGCGGGGTCGCCGCGCCCCAGCCGACGAGGCCGCCGGAGTCCCGTATGGCCTGCATGCCGTCGCTGCGCGCGGGCGAGCCGCAGGCGATGTGGACCTGGCCGAGCACGCCGACGACGAGCGCGGACAGACCGATCACGATCCGGCCGTTGGCCTCGGGTTTCTCGGGATGCCGGATGAGCCGTACGGCGATCACCGCGAGCAGGATCGGCACCAGCAGGTCCAGCCGCCCGAAGGCGCCCGTCACGATGATCTCGACGAGGTCGCCGACGGGGCCGCGCAGATTCGACCAGGTGCCCGCGGCGACGATCAGCGCGAGGGCGAGCAGCAGCAGCGCGACGCCGTCCTTGCGGTGCGCGGGGTCGAGGTTCCTCGCGCCCTGCCCTATGCCCCGGAAGACCGCACCGACGGCGTGCGCGAGGCCGAGCCAGAGCGCGCGGACGAGCCGGTAGAGCCCCCCGGTCGGGCTGGGCGCCGGCTGCGGCGGCGCGGCCCTCTTCGCGGCGGCCCTCTTGGCGGGCGCCTTCTTGGCCGGTGCCCGCTTGGCGGGGGCTTTTTTCGCAACGGCCTTCTTCGCCGGAGCCTTCGCGGGAACAGCCGTCTTCTTCGCGGGCGGCTTCTTGGCTGCGGAGGGACGTGAGGCCATGGATGTGAGATTACCGGGGGAGCCGGCAGGGGACACGTGTGCCTCCTGCTTCACCCGTTCGTGTCGCCCTTGCGAGGGACGGAAACTGACGCGCGCTCACGCGCCGACGCCCAGGGCAACGGGTACGGCCGAACGGTCAGGTCTCCGAGGGCACCGGCGACGCCCCGCCGGTTCCTGGCTCCAGCGCGTCCAACGCCCGCCGCAGCCCGGTCAGCTTGCGCTCCAGGTGCGCCGCCGTGGCCACCGCCGCGGCGTCCGCCGACTCGTCGTCCAGCTGCTTGGACAGCGCCTCGGCCTGCTCCTCGACCGCCGCGAGCCGTGCGGACAGCTCCGCGAGCAGTCCGGCCGCCTCCTTGCCACCGCCGACCGTCCCCTTGCCGCCGCCCTCCAACTGGAGCCGCAGCAAAGCCGCCTGCTCCCTCAGCTGGCAGTTCTTCATGTACAGCTCGACGAAGACCGACACCTTGGCGCGCAGCACCCAGGGGTCGAACGGCTTGGAGATGTAGTCCACGGCGCCCGCCGCATAGCCGCGGAAGGTGTGATGCGGACCGTGGTTGATCGCGGTGAGGAAGATGATCGGGATGTCCCGGGTCCGCTCACGCCGCTTGATGTGCGCGGCGGTCTCGAACCCGTCCATGCCCGGCATCTGGACGTCCAGCAGAATGACCGCGAAATCGTCCGTGAGCAGTGCTTTGAGCGCTTCCTCCCCGGACGATGCCCGCACCAGTGTCTGATCGAGCGCCGAGAGGATCGCCTCCAGCGCCAGCAGATTCTCCGGCCGGTCATCGACCAGGAGGATCTTGGCCTTCTGCACCATGGCCCGCCCTCCTCGCCCCGGCAGTGCACCGGGCGCCGCCCCAGGGGACGACTCCGTTACGCCGCCCGTCCTCGTGCCGGTCATCGTAGCCGCACCCCGCCTGTCGCCACACCCTGTCACCGCGATGTCACTGTGCACGTAGCAGAAACGACAGTGGAAACCAGAAGGTTCCCGGAATCCCGTACGACCACACGGCATCCGCCACACTGAGTCAACAACTCGGCGCGAACTCTCACACGCCCCACCACGAGCGCGCACACGCCCGGCGCACGTCCTCCGCGGCCGTCACTCCCCGCGCATCCACTGCTCCATCACCGTCAGCAGATGATCGGGGTCGACCGGCTTGGTGACATAGTCGGACGCACCCGACTCGATCGCCTTCTCCCGGTCGCCCTTCATCGCCTTCGCGGTCAGCGCGATGATCGGCAGCCCGGCGAACTGCGGCATCCGGCGGATCGCCGTGGTCGTGGCATAGCCATCCATCTCCGGCATCATGATGTCCATCAGGACCACGGCCACGTCGTCGTGCTGCTCCAGCACCTCGATGCCCTCCCGGCCGTTCTCCGCGTACAGCACCGACAGGCCGTGCTGCTCGAGGACGCTGGTCAGCGCGAACACATTGCGGATGTCGTCATCGACGATCAGCACCTTCTCGCCGCCGAACCGGATCCCGGGATGCGCCTGCGGCGCCCCCTCCTGCTCGGTGGCCGACCACTGCTCCGGCGCCGCCAGCCGGTGCTCGGCCGCCGAGGCCCGGCGCCGGCGCCGGAAGAGCGCCGCCGCCCCGTTCTGCGTCTCGCGGTACGACCGCACCTCGGCCGGCGTCTCGATCGTCACGTCGGACGGCGCCGGCTCCAGCGCGAGCGGCTCACCGCCCGACAGCGAGGGCACCGCCTGCGGATAGCCGTGCGGCGGCAGTTCGCCCGGGTACAGCGGCAGGTACAGCGTGAACGTCGAGCCGCGCCCCGGCTCGCTCTGCGCGTGGATCTCACCGCCGAGCAGCTGCGCGATCTCCCGCGAGATGGACAGCCCGAGGCCCGTACCGCCGTACTTCCGGCTCGTCGTGCCGTCCGCCTGCTTGAACGCCTCGAAGATCACCCGCATCTTGCTGGCCGCGATCCCGATGCCCGTGTCGGTCACCGAGAACGCGATCAGGTCCGCCTCCGGGTCGGTCAGCGAACCGGCCTCCAGCAGCTGCTCCCGGATCGCCTGCGGAGCGTCGTCCCGCGCGGGCCGGATCACCAGCTCCACCGAGCCGGAGTCGGTGAACTTCACCGCGTTCGACAGCAGATTGCGCAGCACCTGGAGGAGACGCTGCTCGTCGGTGTGCAGGGTGGCCGGCAGCTCCGGCGAGACCCGCACCGACAGATCGAGGCCCTTCTCCGCGGTGAGCGGCCGGAAGGTGGCCTCCACGTAGTCGACGAGCTGGACCAGCGCGATCCGCGTCGGGGAGACGTCCATCTTGCCCGCCTCGACCTTCGACAGGTCCAGGATGTCGTTGATCAGCTGGAGCAGGTCCGACCCGGCGCCGTGGATCGTCTCGGCGAACTCGACCTGCTTCGGCGTCAGATTGCCGTCCGCGTTGTCGGCGAGCAGCTTGGCCAGGATCAGCAGCGAGTTCAGCGGCGTACGCAGCTCGTGCGACATGTTGGCCAGGAACTCGCTCTTGTAGCGCATCGACACCGCCAGCTGCTCGGCGCGCTCCTCCAGGACCTGGCGGGCCTCCTCGATCTCGGTGTTCTTCACCTCGATGTCGCGGTTCTGCTGCGCCAGCAACTCGGCCTTCTCCTCCAGCTCGGCGTTGGACGCCTGCAGGGCCTTCTGCCGGTTCTCCAACTCGGCCGAGCGCTCGCGCAGTTGCTCGGTCAGCTCCTGCGACTGCTTCAGCAGCACCTCCGTCTTGGTGTTGACGGAGATGGTGTTGACGCTGGTCGCGATCATCTCGGCGATCTGGTTCAGGAAGTCCTTCTGGATCTGTGTGAACGGCGTGAACGAGGCCAGCTCGATGACGCCGAGCACCGTGCCCTCGAACAGCACCGGCAGCACGATCACCTGCGCGGGCGGCGCCTCGCCGAGCCCGGAGGAGATCTTCAGATATCCGCTGGGCGCGTTCTCCACCAGAATGGTCCGCTTCTCCTTGGCGGCGGCGCCGACCAGCGCCTCGCCCGGCCGGAACGACGTCGGCATGGAGCCCATGGAGTAGCCGTACGACCCGAGCATCCGCAGCTCGTACTGGTCGTCGTTGTCGCCGCCCAGGTCCTTGTCGTCGGCCAGCGGCATCGCCAGGAAGAACGCCCCGTGCTGCGCCGAGACCACCGGCGTCAGCTCGCTCATGATCAGCGAGGCCACGTCGTCGAGATCGCGGCGGCCCTGCATCAGCGCGGAGATCCGGGCCAGGTTGCCCTTCAGCCAGTCCTGCTCCTTGTTGGCGATCGTGGTGTCGCGCAGGTTGGCGATCATCTTGTTGATGTAGTCCTGAAGCTCCTGGATCTCGCCCGAGGCGTCCACGTCGATCTTCAGGTTCAGGTCACCGCGGGTCACCGCGGTCGCCACGCGCGCGATGGCCCGCACCTGCCGGGTCAGGTTCCCGGCCATCTCGTTCACGGACTCGGTCAGGTCCCGCCAGGTGCCGTCCACGTCACGCACGCGTGCCTGACCGCCCAGCTGGCCCTCGGTACCCACCTCGCGGGCCACCCGGGTGACCTCCTCGGCGAACGAGGACAGCTGGTCGACCATCGTGTTGATGGTCGTCTTCAGCTCCAGGATCTCACCGCGCGCGTCGATGTCGATCTTCTTGGTGAGGTCGCCCTTGGCGATCGCGGTGGTCACCATGGCGATGTTCCGCACCTGACCGGTCAGGTTGGACGCCATCTGGTTCACCGACTCGGTGAGATCCTTCCACGTACCCGCCACACCCGGTACGTGCGCCTGCCCGCCGAGGATGCCGTCCGTACCCACCTCACGGGCCACCTTGGTGACCTGCTCCGCGAACGAACTCAGCGTCTTCACCATGGTGTTGAAGGTGTCGGCGAGCTGCGCCACCTCACCGCGCGCCTCGATCGTCACCGTCCGCGTGAGGTCACCGTTGGCGACCGCCGCCGCGACCTGCGAGATGTTCCGCACCTGCATGGTCAGGTTCTTGGCCATCAGGTTGACGTTGTCGCTGAGGTCCTTCCAGATGCCGGTGACGCCCGGCACATGCGCCTGGCCGCCCAGGATGCCCTCCGTGCCCACCTCGCGGGCCACCCGGGTCACCTGCTCGGCGAAGCTCGACAGCTGGTCCACCATCGTGTTGACGGTGGTCACCAGCTCCAGGATCTCGCCCTTGGCATCGACGGTGATCTTCTTCGACAGATCGCCCTTGGCCACCGCGGTGGTGACGTCGGCGATGCTGCGCACCTGCACGGTGAGGTTGTTCGCCATGAAGTTCACCGACTGGGTGAGGTCCTTCCAGGTGCCGGAGACCCCCTGCACCTCGGCCTGACCGCCCAGCTTGCCCTCGGTGCCCACCTCACGGGCGACCCGGGTGACCTCCTCGGCGAACGACGACAGCTGGTCCACCATCGTGTTCAGCGTGTTCTTCAGCTCCAGGATCTCGCCGCGCGCGTCCACGGTGATCTTCTGGGACAGGTCACCGCGCGCCACCGCCGTCGCGACCTGCGCGATCTGGCGCACCTGCGCCGTCAGGTTCCCGGCCATGCCGTTCACCGAGTCGGTCAGATCACGCCACACACCGGCGACGCCGGGCACCTGCGCCTGACCGCCCAGCCGGCCCTCCGTACCCACCTCGCGGGCCACCCGGGTCACCTGGTCGGCGAAGGCGGACAGCTGGTCGACCATCGTGTTGATGGTGTTCTTCAGCTCCAGGATCTCGCCGCGCGCGTCGACCGTGATCTTCTGCGAGAGATCACCGCGCGCCACCGCCGTCGTCACCTGGGCGATCTGCCGCACCTGCGCGGTCAGATTGCCGGTGATGGAGTTGACCGAGTCGGTCAGCTCCTTCCACGTGCCCGACACGCCCGGCACCTGCGCCTGACCGCCGAGGCGGCCCTCGGTCCCGACCTCCCGCGCCATCCGCGTGACCTGGTCCGCGAACGACGACAGCTGGTCCACCAT
The DNA here is from genome assembly GCF_035645055.1 of Streptomyces sp. Lineage (GTDB taxonomy): Bacteria > Actinomycetota > Actinomycetes > Streptomycetales > Streptomycetaceae > Streptomyces. Next base: position 24,438 of record NZ_DASQNH010000067.1, read on the forward strand.
CGTGTTCACGGTGTTCTTCAGCTGGAGCATCTCGCCGGAGACGTCGACCGTGACCTTCTGCGACAGGTCGCCGTTGGCCACCGCCGTGGTGACCTGGGCGATGTTCCTCACCTGTCCGGTCAGATTCCGGAACGCCGTGTTGACGGAGTCCGTCAGGTCCTTCCAGGTGCCCGCCGCGCCCGGAACCTGAGCCTGACCGCCCAGCTCACCCTCGTCGCCGATCTCCCGCGCGACCCGCGTGACCTCGGAACCGAACGCCGACAGCTGGTCCACCATGCCGTTGACGGTGTTCTTCAGCTCCAGCATCTCGCCGGCCACGTCCACGGTGACCTTCTGCGACAGATCACCGTTGGCCACCGCCGTCGTCACCGCGGCGATGTCACGCACCTGCGTGGTCAGGTTCCGGAACACCGTGTTGACCGAGTCCGTCAGGTCCTTCCACGTCCCGGCCGCGCCCGGCACGTTCGCCTGCCCGCCGAGCCGCCCCTCCCCGCCGACCTCGTTGGCCACCCGCGTGACCTCGTCCGCGAAGATCCGCAGCGTCTCGGTCATCTGGTTGATGGTCTCGGCGAGCTGTGCCACCTCACCGCGCGCCTGCACGGTCACCTTCCGCGACAGGTCACCGCTGGCCACCGCGGTCGTGACCTCGGCGATGCCCCGCACCTGGGCGGTGAGGTTCCCGGCCATGGTGTTCACCGAATCGGTGAGTTCCTTCCACACACCGGCCACCCCGGGCACCTGGGCCTGACCGCCCAGCTCACCCTCCGTACCCACCTCGCGCGCGACCCGCGTCACCTCGGAGGAGAACGCCGAGAGCTGGTCTACCATCGTGTTGACGGTTTCCTTCAGCTCCAGCATCTCGCCGGCCACGTGCACCGTGACCTTCCGGGACAGATCACCCTTGGCGACCGCCGTCGTCACCAGCGCGATGTCCCGCACCTGAGCCGTCAGCCGGTGCGCCATCGTGTTGACGGACTCCGTCAGGTCCTTCCACGAACCCGACATCCCGCGCAGCCGCGCCTGCCCGCCCAGCTTGCCCTCGGTACCCACCTCGCTGGCCACGCGCGTGACCTCGTCGGTGAACGTCGACAACTGGTCGACCAGGTTGTTCACGGTCCGCCCGACCTTCAGGAACTCCCCGCGCAGCGGATGCCCGGTCCCGTCCGGTGCCTGCGTACGCAGATCCATCCGCGGCGACAGATCACCTTCGGCCACCGCCGACAGCACCCGGCTGACCTCCGACACCGGCCATACGAGATCGTCGACCAGCGCGTTCGAGGCGTCGATCGCCGCCGCCCACGAGCCCTCGCAGGCCCCGTTCTCCAGCCGCTCCGTGAGCTTTCCCTCACGTCCGACCACCCGCCGCACCCGCGACAGCTCACCCGTGAGATGGAGATTACGGTCGGCCACCTCGTTGAAGACCGCCGCGATCTCCGCCATCACGCCGTCCCCGGACACCGTGAGCCGCTTGCGGAAGTTCCCGTCGCGCATGGCCACCAGGGCCGCCAGCAACCGGTTCAGGGCAGCGGTGTCCACCTCGGTGGTGCTGCCGGTCGGCGCCGTGCGCCGCTTGCCCAGGGACGGTCCGCCTTCCGCGCGCGTCTTCGTGCCCCGCGTCGCTGCGCCAGACTTCACTGTGTCCCTCCCGCAGGGATCGGCCGTTACTGCTGTGCTCGGGTACTGCTGCTGCCACTGCTCGGCGTCCGGTTACTCATCAGGAGTTCCGCCGGACGGCATCAGCCCGTACCAAGGGCTGCTGCCCGTCCGCACGGAACACACTCAGCCTGCCCGAACCTCGAACAGCAGCCTGCCCAGTGTTTCACCCCGGCCGAACCAGGCCATAACAGTTCGGCAGCTTCGCACACCGTCCGCACACCCTCCGGACGGAAACACTGCAGACCGGCATCCGCGCGGACGGCGAAGGTAAGTAACCTTGCATCGGCTGTCCAGCCATACCGGTCCGTCCGGCCTGGGCGGTGGCACGGATACGAGCGGGCATCGGAGGGGCGGCCGCACACATGACCACCGGACTGATCCCTGGGGGACAGCCCCCGGACCCCCGGCCCACGGGCGGACTGCCGTCCCAGCCCCGGCACGAGCCCGAGCCGGACGGCCCCGGAGCCCGGCACGACGAGAGCAGGTCGAGGAGTTTCGTGATCACCGCGCGCGCGGCTGCCAGTTTCGAGCCCGTCGGGCGTTCGGTCGCGTCCGCCCGCTCGTTCGTCCGCGACACCCTCCAGGGCTGGGGCCACGCCGACATCATCGACGACGCCGTCGTCCTCACCAGCGAGCTGGTCACCAACGCCGTCGTCCACGCGGGCACCGCCGCGGACGTCCTGTGCCTGCGCACCGAGGAAGGCGTCCACATCGAGGTCTCCGACCGCTATCCGGAGCGCGAGGTCCCCCTCCAGAGCGCCGCGGTCAGCATGGGCAGCCCCGACCGCGAGGGCGGCCGCGGCCTCCAGCTCTGCGCGGCCCTGGCGGCCCGCTGGGGCGTCGAGTACACGCCCACCCACAAGAACGTCTGGTTCGAGCTCGCCCTCCCCGAGCGCCCGGTCGGCACCCGTGCCGCCGGCCCGTCCCTTCCCGCCGATCTGCTGCCGCTGGCCGACGGCCGGGTCCGGGTCGCCGTCATCCAGATCGACCGCGCCAGTGCCATCACCGCCTGGAACGACGACGCCGAGGAGCTGTTCGGCTACCCGGCCGACCTGGTCACCGGCAAACCCCTCACCGACCTCGCCGCCTGGCCGCACACCCCGGGCACCAGCACCGGCATCGCCGAGGCCCTCCGGCTCTCCCGCTGGGAGGGCAGCTACGGCATCCGCCACGCCTCCGGCCGGGTCGTCCCGGTCTACGCCTCCCACCTGCGCGTCCGCGACACCGCCGGTGAACCGTCGACGGTCTGCCTCCTCGTCCGCGACCACGAGCGCGCCGTCCTCCAGACGCCGGTGCGCCTCATCGCCCCCGACGCGCCCCCGGCCGCCGAGGGGCAGAGCAACGACCCCTTCGAGGTATTCATCGGCTCCCCCGCCCCGGACGACCTCGACGGCCTCCTCCAGCGCACGGTGGAACGCGCCCGCGACATGCTCGACGGCGACTCCGCCTTCCTCCTGCTCGCCACCGACGACGAGACGGAACTCGAGGTCCGCGCCTCCACCGGCCTGCCCTCCGCCCGCCAGCGATTCGCCCGCGTCCCCGTCGAGGCGGGCCCCGGCCGCTACGGCTCGGCCAGGATGCCGGCGGTCCACGACGACCTCACGGCCGTCCCCGGCGCCGTCCCGCTGCTGCACGGCACGGGCATGCGCTCGGTCGTCACCGTCCCGCTCAAGGTCGAGGGCCGCCTCACCGGCTCTCTCGGCGTCGCCGCGGAGGCCCCCGGCCGGTACAGCAACGAAGAGGCCCTCCGCCTCCAGTTCGCCGCGGACCGCATCGCGCTCGCCGTGGAATCGGCCCGCCTCGGCGAACTCGAACGCCTGCGCCGAGGCTCCCTCAGCTTCCTCGTCGAGGCCTCCGACCTGCTCGCCGGTACCCTCGACCGCGACCAGACCCTGGCCCTCATGGCCCAGATGACGGTGCCCACCCTGGCCACCTGGTGCGCCGTCTATACGATCGCCGACCAGGCCTCGGAGCCGTATCTCTCGTACGTTCTGCACGAGGACGAGGAACTCATCGACGGCATCAAGTCGCTGCTGTCGAAGATCTCCCCGCCGGACCCGGTCCCCACGCCCGGCGCCCGCGTCTGGTCGGCACCCGCCGAAGCCGCCCACCAGGCGGCCCTGCGCAGCTCCATGCGCAGCCTGGGCCTCGGCGAACCGGCGACCGTCAGCTCGGGCATCGGTCCCACGCTCGCCACCGCCGCCGCGGTCGGCGGCGAGACGGTCGTCCTGCCGCTGGTCGCCCGCAACCGCGTCATCGGCATGCTGACCCTCGGCAAGCCCACCGACGAGCACTTCCGCCAGGAGATCCTGGAACTGGCCGAGGACCTGTCCCGCCGCGCCGCCCTGGCCCTGGACAACGCCCGCCTCTACTCCGAGCGCACGGCCATCAGCCAGTCCCTCCAGCGCAGCCTCCTCCCGCCGGAACTCCCCCAGATCGACGGCGTCGAGGTGGAGGTCATCTACCGCGCGGCCGGCGAGGGCAACGAGGTCGGCGGCGACTTCTACGACCTCTTCCCCATCCGCGACGGCGCCTACGGCTTCGCCATCGGCGACGTCTGCGGCACGGGCCCGAACGCGGCCGCCGTCACCGGCCTCGCCCGGCACGCGCTGCGGCTGCTCGCCCGCGAGGGCCTCAGCGGCCCCGCCGTCCTCCAGCGCCTGAACTCCGCCATCCTCGACGAGGGCGCCCGCAGCCGCTTCCTCACCCTGCTCTACGGCGAGCTGCGCCCCCAGCAGGACGGCAGCGCGGAACTGAAGGTCGTCTGCGCCGGCCACCCCCTCCCGCTGCGTCTGCGCCAGGACGGCACGGTCGAGGCGGCGGCGGAACCCCAGCCGCTCCTCGGCGTCCTGGACGACCTCGACCTGTACGAGCAGACGGTCACCCTCGACCCGGGCGACGTCCTGCTCTGCGTCACGGACGGCGTCACCGAGCGCCGCGAGGGCACTCGCATGCTGGGCGACGACGGCCTCGCCGACGTCCTCACCACCTGCACCGGTCTCACGGCGGGCGCGGTGGCTGCCCGCATCATGCGCGCCGTGGAACGCTTCGCCTCCGACGCCCCGTCCGACGACATGGCCATTCTCGCCATGCGCGTCCCCGGCCTGCACAACGGCTGACCGGGCCGGGGCGCGGTCCCGCACAAGCAGAAAGGCCCCCGCCCGTAAGGGCGGAGGCCTTTTTCTTGAGCCCCCAAACGGAATCGAACCGTTGACCTTCTCCTTACCATGGAGACGCTCTACCGACTGAGCTATAGGGGCCTGTCGCTTTTTCGAGGTTTCCCTCGCGGCAACGAAATAGATCATACCCCGAACAGACCCGTGCTCCAAAACTGATCAGAAGGCGGGCTGCAGAAGTCCCCCCAGCGCGTTGCAGGCGGCCACGATCCGCTGCATCTCCCGCTTCGTCAGCGAGGCGTCGACCGGCAGCGCCAGCGTCTCGTCAGCGGCCCGCTCGGTCTCCGGCAGCGACACACACTGCCGGAATCCCGGCAACCGGTGCACGGGCGTCTTCACCGGCACCCGGGCGTCAACTCCCTTGGCTCGTATGGTCCGCGCGAAGGCGTCCCGGTCCGGCCGCCCGTTGCCCGGCACCCGCACGACGTACTGCTGATAGGTGTGCCCGACCCCGCCCTCGGGCGTCCGCACCCCCTTCAACCGCGCGTCCAGGTAACCGGCCCGCTGCCGCCGCTGAGCGATCTCGTCGTACGGCGCCTCGGACTCCCCCTGCTCCAGCACCAGCAGCCCCAGCCGCTGCCCCACAGCACGCAGCCGTACGACATCCGCCGGCCGACCGAAGCGATGTACGGCAACGACAGCCGCGGTCCGGGGAGTTACGGCGGCCTCGACCGCCGCCGGGTCGAGGCAGTAGCTCTCCGGGTCTATGTCGGCGAACACCGGCAGCGCACCGGTCAGCGTCACCGCTTCGGCGACTTCCACGTTCCCGAAGGCCGGTACGACGACCTCGTCACCGCCGCCTATGCCGGCGGCCCTGAGCATTGCAGCAGTACCCATGCCGGGAATGGTGGTTGCGCCACGTGAACTTCAAGTGACAGAGAACAAAAAAGGGTTGGACCCGGAACCGAAGTTCCAGGTCCAACCCTTTGAATGATTGTTCGGCGGTGTCCTACTCTCCCACAGGGTCCCCCCTGCAGTACCATCGGCGCTGTAAGGCTTAGCTTCCGGGTTCGGAATGTAACCGGGCGTTTCCCTCACGCTATGACCACCGAAACACTATGAAACTGTCAACCG
>NZ_DASQNH010000068.1:0-36463 GCF_035645055.1 Streptomyces sp.
GCTGAAGGCGGACGAGAAGGTGACCGTCTCGGGCAACTGAGCGCCGCACGCGGAACGGCCCCCGGCGGATCCGCCGGGGGCCGTTCCGCGTGCGGCGCTCAGTTGCCCGAGACGGTCACCTTCTCGTCCGCCTTCAGCTGGTCCACCAGCGTCTTGACCTTGGTCATGTCCCACTGGAGGTTGCCGTTCCCGGCGCTGCCCGCGATCGGCATGTTCAGCGACTTGCCGTCCCCGCCGCTGACGCCCTTCATGGCCCAGAACATGGAGGCCAGGTCCCACAGGCCCATGTCCTTGTCGACGATGAGCGAGTCCAGGCCCGCGCCCATGGTCGGATACAGCTTGAACGGGTTGAGGATCGTGCCCGGAGTGGCCACCTGGCCGGCGAGGGCGTTGAGGAACTTCTGCTGGTTCTTGGTGCGGTCCAGGTCGGAACCGGCCAGCGCGTAGCGGGTGCGGACGAAGGCGAGGGCCTCCTCGCCGTTCAGCGTCTGCCTGCCCTTCTCGAAGTTCGCGCCCGACTTGGTGTCCTTGATGTCCTGCGGGATGTCCATCTCGACACCGCCGACCGCGTCCACGATGTTCGCGAACCCGGCGAAGCCGATCTCCACGTAGTGGTCGATGTGCAGGCCGGTGTTGTACTCGACCGTGCGCACCAGCAGCGTCGGCCCGTCGATGGCGTACGCGGCGTTCAGCTTGTTCGCGCCCATCGCCGCCCGGCGCTTGCCGGACTCCGAGCCCTGGAACTCGGGGATCGTGACGTTGGAGTCACGGGGCAGCGAGATCAGCGTGGGGCCGTTGTCACCGGTGTGCAGGATCATCATCGAGTCCGTGCGCTTGCCTTCGGAGGACCCGGTGTGCAGCCGCTTCTTCTGCTCGGCGGTCATGCCCTCACGGCTGTCCGAGCCGACGATCAGGTAGTTGGTGCCCTCGCCCTTCTCCGGCCGGTCGATCACCGTGGACAGGTCGACCTCGCGGTTGAGCTTGGAGTCGGCCCAGAAGTAGGTGCCGACGGTCGTGACGACCATCACGGCCGCCAGCGTGATCGCGGTCACCTTGATCCGGCGGCGCCAGTTCGGCGCGGGACGCGGCCCGCGCGGCCCGGAACCACCGGGACCGGCCGGACCGCGGCCGCCGGGCGTGCCGTAGACCTGCCCGGTGTTGTATCCGCTGTCGTACCCGCCGGGGCCGCCCTCGCCGCCGTCGACGTACGACGGCTGCCGCGGCACCCCCCGCGGCGGCGCGCCCGGGCCCGAGGCGGGCGGTACCGCCCGGCCGCCGCGTCGCACCTGGCGCATCACGCGGGCGCCTTCCGGCTGCGCGCCGGCACTGCCGCGTCCGTAACGCGGGCCACGGTTGTCGTCGGACCATGCCTCGGGCCAGTCATTCATGCGCCCCAGTGTGCCGGTCGCGGCTGTGTGCTCGACAGGGTCCGTGGAAAACAGGGGCCCGGCTGTTGCGAACCCGACACAAATTCCCCGGATGCCCGCTCGGCATAAGGTGGAGGCCATGACAGACCAGGCCAGCGCCGCAGGGCCGGAAACTCCGGACGTGGCGGACATTCCGGGCAAGCCCACCTCCGCCTCCCGGACCACGCTCAGCCACATCATGACCCACAACGACACCAACCTGCTGGGTACGGTGCACGGTGGAGTGATCATGAAACTGGTCGACGACGCCGCGGGCGCCGTGGCCGGCCGGCACAGCGGCGGGCCCGCCGTCACCGCCTCCATGGACGAGATGGCGTTCCTGGAGCCGGTCCGCGTCGGCGACCTCGTCCACGTCAAGGCCCAGGTCAACTGGACCGGCCGCACCTCCATGGAGGTCGGCGTCCGGGTCCTCGCCGAACGCTGGAACGAGTCCGCCCCGCCCACCCAGGTCGGCTCCGCCTATCTCGTCTTCGCCGCGGTCGACGCCGACGGCAAGCCCCGCCGGGTCCCGCCGGTCATCCCCGAGACGGACCGCGACCGGCGCCGCTACCAGGAGGCCCAGATCCGCCGCACCCACCGCCTGGCCCGCCGCCGCGCGATCATGGAACTGCGCGAGCGGCGGGCCGCGGAGGGCTTCGAGGACTGAGCCCCCCGCACCGCCCGGCGGGGGCGGCCGGTGTCACCTCACGAGCAGCCCGCCTCGTCGCCCCGGACCACCGCGGGCGCCCCGGGCGGCCGGGGCGTCTCGCCCCGCACCTTGGTGACGCCCTGGTAGTCCGTGCCGACGATCACCTTCAGGGTCGCGCCCTGCCCCTTGACCGCCCGCAGCTCACTGCCGGGCAGCGCGGCGGCCAGGGACTTCGCCGAGCGGTCCCAGCGCGGGTCGTGCGCCACGACCGTACGGCGCACGTCCTGCTGGGCCGCGTTCACCGGCAGCCGGGTCGTGCGGAAGCCGGTCGCCGCCAGCGCCGCGTCGGCCCGCCGGCCCAGGCCGGGGGTCCGGGTGCCGTTCTCCACCTGCACGCGAATCTGCTGCGGGGCGACGTCCACCACCCGCACCGGGACGCGCTTCGGCCGCGCCGCCGCCAGCGGGCGGTCGTCGCGCAGCGCCTGGAAGATGCGGTCCGCCTTGACCGGGTCCCACTTCAGGGTCGAGCCGATGCCCTTCACGGCGTGCCCCATCCGCCCGATCGGCACGGTGGTGAACTCCGACGACGACGGGGAGAAGTCCCGCATCGCCCGCCCCAGGTCCAGCAGCTCGTTCGTGCCGAAGTCCTTGTCCGCCCGCACCGACCCGAGCACCGCCCGGGTCACGTCCCGGAACTTCATCGGGTTCAGCAGCACCCCCGAGGAGGTCGCGTGGTCGATCAACGCGGCGAGGAACCGCTGCTGCCGCTGCATCCGGCCCAGGTCGGACGCCCCGTCGACATGGCGGGCCCGGACGTACTGCAACGCCTCGCCGCCCTTCAGGGTGTGGGTGCCGGCCGGCAGGTCGAGGCCGCTGTAGCGGTCCTTCAACGGCCGGACCGTGCAGATCTTCACCCCGCCGAGGACGTCCACGGTCTTCATGAAGCTGGTGAAGTCGACCTCCAGATAATGGTCGATCTTCACCTTGGTCATGTGCTCGACCGTGCGCACGGTCAGCCGCGGCCCGCCCTCCGCGTACGCCGCGTTCAGCCTGATCGGATGGCCCGCGTGCCGCTTGCCGGTGGTCGTGTCGGTGTGCGGCGGCAGCTCGGCGTACGAGTCGCGCGGCAGGCTCACCACGCTCGCCCGCTCCCGGTCCTCCGAGATGTGCACGATCATGATCGTGTCGGTGCAGCGGCAGGGTGCCCCGCCCAGCCGGAACCGGCGCCGGTCCTCCGGGCTGATCCGGTCGCGGCCGTCCGTGCCGACCATCAGGACGTTCATGCCGTGCCCCGCGCGGGGCCGGTTCTTCATGTCGCGGAACGCGTCGACCCGGGCGATGTCCGCGTCCAGGCTGGTGACCAGCGCGTGGCCGATCCCCGCCGAGGCCAGCACCACCACCGACAGGCCGGTCACCGCCCGCATGGCCCAGCGCGGCCGTTTCCGGCGTACGGGCGGACGCGGCGCGCGGCGCTGCGGCTGCGGGCGACGCTCGGGCCGGCTCGGGGACCGAGGCGGTGCGGGCACGGGACACCTCCGGACGACGGCCGTACGCGGGGACCGTGAGCACCGTAGGCCCATACGATCTGCGGCCCGGTGCAGCGCCCCGGTGGGGCGCACCGGTGTCCCCCGTTCGCGGTAACGTGAGGCCCCTATGAACGCGAAGCCCGACGTGCAGCTCCCCGCCGTGTCCGTGATCATGCCCGTCCTCAACGAGGAGCGGCATCTGCGCGGCGCCGTCCACGCGATCCTCGCCCAGGAGTACGCCGGCGAGATGGAGGTCGTGATCGCCCTCGGTCCGTCCACGGACCGCACGGACGAGATCGCCGCCGAGCTGGTCCGCGAGGACCCCCGGGTGCACACCGTGCCGAACCCGACCGGCCGCACGCCCGCCGCCCTCAACGCCGCGATCAAGGCCTCCCGCCACCCGATCGTGGTCCGCGTCGACGGCCACGGCATGCTCTCGCCGAACTACATCGCCACCGCGGTACGGCTGCTGGAGGAGACCGGCGCGCAGAACGTCGGCGGCATCATGCACGCCGAGGGCGAGAACGACTGGGAGCACGCGGTCGCCGCCGCCATGACCTCGAAGATCGGCGTGGGCAACGCCGCCTTCCACACCGGCGGCCAGGCGGGCCCCGCCGAGACGGTCTACCTCGGCGTCTTCCGCCGGGAGGCGCTGGAGCAGCAGGGCGGCTACAACGAGGAGTTCATCCGCGCCCAGGACTGGGAGCTGAACTTCCGCATCCGCGAGGCGGGCGGGCTGATCTGGTTCTCGCCCGAGCTGAAGGTGTCGTACCGGCCCCGGCCGAGCGTGAAGGCCCTCGCCAGGCAGTACAAGGACTACGGCCGCTGGCGGCACGTGGTCGCCCGCTACCACTCCGGCTCGATCAACCTGCGCTACCTGGCCCCGCCGACCGCCGTCTGCGCGATCGCGGCGGGCCTCGTGGTGGGCGCCGCGCTCACCCCGTGGGGCTTCGTGATCCCCGGCGGCTACCTCGCGGCGATCGTCGCCGGGTCCGTGCCCGCCGGCCGGGGGCTGCCGCTCAAGGCGCGGCTCCGGATCCCCGTCGCCCTCGCCACCATGCACATGTCCTGGGGCTACGGCTTTCTGACCAGCCCCAGGTCACTGGCCAGGAAGGTCATCGCGTCGCGGCGGCCGGCCGTGCTGGACGCCGGCAGCCCGGACGTCACGGTCGGCTGAGCGCCGCCACCGGGTGACCCGGACTACTCCTCCCCCTTTTCCCAGGTGTAGGCCGGGTTCACTTCCATGCACGCCGAGTCGTCCGAGGCGTTGAGGGCGTTCGCCGACTCCGGCGTCCGGTCCTCCTTCTTCGGCACCTCGTACGCCGTCCCCTCACGCCAGTCCGCGCCCACGAACAGGGTGACCCCGGAGACGTCCGTGGACTTCTTCACCTGGCTCAGCGGGATGCCCAGGGCCTTCGCCACCCGCTGGGCGTCGCCCTCCAGATCGGCGCTCGGGAAGCGGATCACCGTCTTCTGCTCCGCGACCGGGGCGGAGAGGTCCGCCACGGCCTGCGTGAAGCCCTCACCGGTCAGCAGCTGCGTCACCGACCAGGCCCGGCCGCCGGCCGCCGCCTGGGTGTCCGACGCGGTGGCGTTGCGCACCTGGACCGCGATCTCGGCGTCGGGAGCCGCCGGATCGTCGGACTCGCTGTCCTTCTTCGGCTGCTTCTTCCTGTCCTTGCCGTCCAGGGCGATGTCCTCGCGCAGCATCCGGAACACCGTCTCGGCGTCCTCGGTGGGCTCCACCCGGTTGCCGACCAGCCGGTTCGGCATGGTCGTCATGGTGATGCGGTCGGTCGGCACCTTCTTCAGCTCGTTGGCCAGGTCGTACATCTTCCCGAGGGTGCCCAGGCCCTCGTCGACGACGATCGCCTCGGTGGCCGCCTCGGCGAGCTTGCGCAGCTTGTTGGGGTTGCTCAGGGTGGCGTTGGCGCGCAGCTCGCGGACCATCGAGTTCATGTACATGTGCTGCGCCTCGGCGCGGTACAGGTCGCTGTTGTCCCCGAAGCCGTACCGGGTGCGCAGCCACTGCAGGGCCGTCTCGCCCTTGATCTTGGTGGTGCCCTTCTCCAGCTTCAGCCCCGAGCCGCGGCCCAGCCGGTCGCGGGAGTACACGTTGGCGTCCACACAGACCGGGACGCCGCCGATGGCGTCCGCCATCGACACCACACCCGCGAAGTCGATCATCATGAAGTGGTCGATGTGGATACCGGTCAGCTCCTGCCAGGTCGCCACCGTGCAGCCGGGGCCGCCGTGGCCGAGGCTCTCATTGGTCGGTTCCGGCAGGGTGCTCGCCGCGTACACCTTCCCGTCGTCCGGGTCGGTGCACCTGGGTATGTGCACCAGGGTGTCGCGGGGCATGCTCACGACCGACATGCTCTTGCGGTCCGCCGACAGGTGCAGCAGCATCTGGACGTCGGCGAGCGGAGTGCCACCGAAGGTCTCCTTCGCGCCGCCGAGCTTCTGGTTCTCCTTGCTGTCCCGGGCGTCTGAGCCGATCAGCAGGATGTTCAGCGGCGTCTGCCCGGCCGCGTTCGGGGTGGGCGCGGCGATCTTGTGGTCGCCCAGGTTGAGGTCGTCCTTCTGGATGTTGCCGTTCAGGTGCCGGTAGTAGAGGTAGCCCGCTCCCGCGGTGCCGACTATGACCACCGACAGCACCGTCGCCGACCAGCGCAGCACCCGGCGACCGCGCGGCCGCGCGGCGCCACGGCGGCCCCCGCGCCCCCGGCCGCCGCCGTCACCGCCCCCACCGTGCCTGCCCCGGCCCTCCGCCGGTTCCGCCCGCTCCGGACCACCGCTCCGCGGGGCCCCGGCCTGCGCGTCCCCGGCCTGCGCGTCCCCGGTCTTCTGATCCGCGGTCTGCGGATCCCCGGTCCGCGGATTCGCGGTCCGCGGATTCGCGGTCCGCGCGGTGAGGGACATCGTGTCCTCCGCCGCGGGCACGTCCCCGCGCACACTGCTTCGCGCCACTTGCCTGCCCTCCCCACCCTGCACCTGACACGGGCCCGCCCCGCGTCAAGTCAGACGCACGACGGACCCGTGGGGTTACCCCTTGTTTTTCGTCCGGTCACGGGCTAGTGCCCGGCCGGCTCTCGCCTAGCCCCCCGGCTAGCCGGCGCACTGGACCTTGTCGGCCGTGGACTTCTCCACGTCCGGCGCCTTCGCCGGAGCGGTCACGGGCACCCCCGCGCCCTTGAAGTCCTTGCCCAGGGTCAGCGTCATCGTGGGCAGCCCCTGGGAGTTGGTCACGCTCTCGCCCGGCTTCAGCGCCGCCCCGGACAGCCCCATGATGGCGGCCAGCCGTCGGGCCTGGTCGGCCTGCTCGGGCGCGTACTCGAGCGTGGTCCTGCTCAGCGCGGCGTCGGCGTTGCCCGCGTTCTCGGACTTGGTGACGCCCTCGTCGTTCTGGAGCCACTCGAGCGTCTTCGACGCGCTGCCCGAGGGGGCCCCGCCGTTGAGGATCCGCACCCGCACCTCGGAGGGGTCGGCCTTGGTGCCCTTCAGCCGGGCGGCGACCGCGGCCTTCTCCTGCGCCTTCTTCTCCTTGACGGCGGTGAAGGAGACGTCGTTGGCGATCGCGTTGAAGACGTCGGGGGCCCGGGACTCGTCGACGACGACCGTCGCCTTGACCGTCTCGGCCGGGTTGTCGCGCACCGGGACCGTGGTGAAGCTGATGTTCTTCGGCGGCACCTTCTTCAGCTCCAGCGCCACGTCCTTGAGGGTGCTGACCTTGCCGATGCCGGTGTCGACGGTGAGCGCCTTGGTGGCCGCCTCCGCGAGCTTCATCAGCTTGGTGGGGCTGGTCAGGGTGTCGCTGGAGGACATCTTGCGCATCAGGGACGCCAGGAACTGCTGCTGCACCTTGATGCGGTCCAGGTCGCCCTGGTTGCCGAAGCTGTGCCGGGTGCGGACGAAGGCCAGCGCGTTCTCGCCCATGAGCGTGTGCGGGCCCGCGTCGAGCTTGAGGTGCGAGTCGGGGTCGTCGACGTCCTTGGCGAGACAGACGTCCACGCCGCCGACCGCCGTCGTCAGCGTCTTCACGGCGTTGAAGTCGGCCATCATGAAGTGGTTGACGTCGATCCCGGTCATCTCCTCGACCGTGCGCATGGTGCAGCCCGCGTTACGGCCTTCCTGTCCCAGGCTCGTGTTGAAGCGGACGCCCTGGCTGCCGGGGATGACCGTCTCGTTGCCGTCGGCGTCCTTCGTCGGGCAGTCCGGGATGTCCACGATCAGGTCGCGCGGGATGCTCAGCACGGTCGCGTTGGAGCGGTCCTCGGCGACGTGCAGCAGCAGCGTGGTGTCGGCGTGGCCGGCGCTGCCCTTGTCGCCGTAGCCCTCGTTGCCCTTGCCGGTGCGCTTGTCGGTGCCCAGGAGCAGGATGTTGAAGGCCTCGTCCTTGCTGAAGCCGCTGTCGGCGGCGTTGCCGACGTCCTCGGTGGTGACGTTGCCCTCTAGGTGCCTGAGGTAGAAGTAGCCGGCCGCGCCGACGGCGACCAGGACGAAGGCCATCGTGCCGCCGGTCCACATCACGGCCTTCTTCGCCCGGGAGTTCCTGGCCTTCACGGGCCGCCGTCCGCGCCGCCCCGGCGGCGGCTCCTCGGCCGCGCCGCGGCGCCTGCGCGGCGGGGAGGCCTCACCGGACGCCGAACGACCCGGGCGCGCCTCCCGGCGGTCCGGGCTCTCCCGCCGCTCCCGGCTCTCCCGCCCGTCGCGCCGGTCGCGGCTCTCCCGCCCGTCGCGCCGCTCCCGCCCGTCGCGGCTCTCCCGGGCCTCTTCCCGGCCTTCGGGGGCCGGGGCGGCGGTGCGGCTCGGCCGGCCGGGAGCGGTGCCCCGGCCTCGGGCTGCTCGGCGCGGGCCGGGGACCGCCGACTGCGGTGCGGAAGGGGTCAGTCGCAGTTCGTATTCACCGGTGCTCGGATTGAGTACCCACTGGTCTGCGGGATCGATGTGCTCCGCCCGCCCACGGCCTTGCGCGTCCACGGTTGCCTGAATCCTCCGTCGGGGCCACGCGGCGCCTTCCCCCTCCGAGGCGCTCGGGTCTCGTACATGCAGTGCGCGACCCCTGGACGGACTGTGGCCGGGAGCCGGGTGCACCGGATCGCTCACACTATCCGCCCAGTTCAGCGTCAAGCGACGGCGGTGACAAATTGCACGTCCCTACAACTGGGCAATCCGGCGCATTTTCCAGAATGAAGGGGTGCCGTCTTGGTGTGCGCTTTACCGGCAGTCGTCGTCGGCGGCGGTGTTCCCGCGAAAGGTGGGGGCGGGGGAGACGCCGGCCGCCGGCTCCTCGGAACCGTCGCGCGGGCCGGGACGCGGGGCCACCTCGACGGGCCGGTCCGTGCGCAGCCGCTCGAACAGGCGCTCCGCCTCGGGCTCCACGAGCTGGTCACGATTGGCGTTGTAGACGTACGACTCTCGCGGCACCGTCAGGAACTGGACCCGCTCGGTGGGGATGTCGCGCATCCCACGGACAAGTTGGTACAAACCGCGCAAAGTTGCCAGTTCCGGATCGGTGGTGAGCGCGGAGGTGGCCGCGTCGAGTACGGGGTAGAGCTTCGCCGGGTTCAGCAGTACGTCGTTGCTGCGCACCTTGTTGACCAGGGCCGCGAGAAAGCGCTGCTGGCGGTCCATGCGGTCGGTGTCGCTGCCGTCACCGAGGGACTTGCGGGCACGGACGTAGCCGAGCGCCTGCTCACCGTTGAGTGTCACGGTGCCGGCGGGAAGGTGAAGCCTGGCCGCTTTGTCGTGGATGGCCTGCTTCA
The DNA here is from genome assembly GCF_035645055.1 of Streptomyces sp. Classification (GTDB taxonomy): domain Bacteria; phylum Actinomycetota; class Actinomycetes; order Streptomycetales; family Streptomycetaceae; genus Streptomyces. The sequence goes on from NZ_DASQNH010000068.1 coordinate 9,347, forward strand.
GGCAGATCTGTACGCCGTTGAGGGCGTCGACCATCGCCTTGAACCCGGTGAAGTCGACGACCATGTGGTGATCGACGCGAATACCGGTCAGCTGCTCCAGCGTTCGGACCGTGCACGCCGAACCGCCGCTCTCGAAGGCGTGGTTGAACATCGCGAACATCGGCTCGGCCCGGGAGCCGTCCCGGCGCAGACAGGCGGGGACGTCCACCATGAGGTCGCGGGGTATGGAGACGGCGGTCGCGCTGCGGCGGCCGGCCGACAGATGCAGCAGGATCGTGGTGTCCGAACGCTCGGTTCCCGGATCCCGCCCGTAACGGCCGTTGCCGGCCCCGGAACGCGAGTCCGAGCCGATCACCAGGATGTTCCGCGCGTCCCGCACCAGCGAGGTGGGGCGCTCCTTCTCGTACCGGGCGAGTTCCGCGGCCGCGGCCTCGTCGGGCGTGATGTTCCCGTCCAGCTTGGCGTAGATGGCCGAGGCGGTCCCGACGGCCGCCGCGACGACGGCGGTCACGCCGAGCGTGCCGACGCGTATCCAGCGCCTCCTGCGCCGACGTATCAGCCCGACGCCGGAGGCAGACACCCCGAGCCCCGGCCCGAGGGCCCGCCCCGTGCGCCCGGACGGCGGTATGCCTGCGGTGTCGCTCACGACTGAGTCCACCCCTCATGGGAGTACGAGCGTGACGTCCTGCTGCTCCTACGACCATGACCCGGACGGGGTGGGGGTGGGGGATGGGGGTGGGCCGAACGGGTGACTCACCCGGCCGCGGGCAGCCGCCTCCCACGCCCCCGCCCCGAGGCCCTACCGGGCGACCGCGGTGACCCGCTCACTCTCGATCCGCTTGGCCAACGCCTCTTCCCCCGCCCGCTCCGGATTCCGGCACAGCACCACAGACCCCCCGGTCGCGAGCGGCGCGTACAGCCCCGCGCTCAGTCCCTCCCACGTGTCGTACGGCAGTGCCGACAGAATCCGCGACCCGGGCCCGGTCAGTCCGAGCCCCGGCGCGTCCGCCCTGGCCCGCTCCACGATCTCCGCCGCGGTGTACTCCGCCCCGGCCACGATCAGCGCCGGCGCCTCCGGATCGACGGGCGCGTACGGCGTGAACCGGTCCCCGTGGCTCGGCACGTCGACGGCGTAGTCCGCGTACCCGGCCGGCGGCGCCGGGACGAACCGCCGCCCCAGCGGCGCCAGCGACAGCGCGTACCGGTCCCCGCCGCACGCCAGCCCCGCGTCGAAACGGCCGGGCCCGGCCACGACATGGTCGGCCCGCCCCGGATCGCCCTCGACGTCCGCGATCACACCCACCGAGGAACACGCCAGCAGCCACACCGCCGTCTGCCAGTGCGCGGGCAGCAGCAGCGCGACCCGGCCACCCGGTTCGGCGGAGAGTTCGTCCTGGAGGAGGTTGGCGGTTTTGGCCACCCAATTGGCGAAGGTCGCGACGGACAGTTCGACGCGCTCGCCGCTGGCGTCGTCGTAGAAGGTCACCAGGGGCCGCGCGGGATCCGCGGCCAGCGCGGAACGCAGCAGGTCGGCAGGGGTGCGATCGGTGGCAGTCACCCGCGCAAGCGTACGCGGGCGCAGTGGCCCGCACCGAACTGCGGCGCCACCGGTTCGGGGGAACGGCACCGCGACAGCCCGTCAGTTCCGCCAAGTCCCCGATGGACAGACTTGTCTGACTATGTCCAGGATCAGGAGCATGCGTGGATTCCTTGCTTCCTCCATCGGCGTCACCTGCGCGGCCGCCGTGGCCCTTCCGCTGACCCTGCCCGCAGCCCCGGCGACCGCGAGACCCGGCGTGATCCGGGAGGCAGGGGTGCCCGCGGTCCCGGGCGGCACCCAGTCGCTGCCCCTGGTCCCGCTCACCACCGACCGTTCCCTCGGCTCCGCCACCGTCCAGGGGCTGCCGCGCCGTGACGTACGGCGCTTCTCGATGATCGGCGTCGTCTGGGACGACCCCGGCGCCGAACTCCACGGCGACGTCCAGGTCCGCGTCCGGGCCGCCGGCACCGGCACCTGGTCCGGCTGGCAGGACGTCGAGACCCACAACGCCGACCACGCGGCGGACCCCGGCACCGAGGAGCGTGCCTCCGCCCGCGTCCGCGGCGGCACGGCACCGCTGTGGGTGGGCGACTCGGACGGCGTGGAGGTCCGGGTACGGGCGACGGCGGACACCCCCGAAGACGGCACCGAGGCCAATGCCCACGGGGACGGCACCGAGGCCGGCGTCCGCACCCCCCGGGCCCCCCTCCCGCCCGGCCTCCGCGTGGAACTCGTCGACCCCGGCGCCGCCGCGGACACCCCCGCCCACGGCACCCCGGCCGCCTCCTCCCGTCTGGGCACCCTGAGTCCCGACACCATCGCCGCCTCGGAGCCCAACGCGGTGCTCGCCCCGCTCGGCGCCACCGAGATCCCGGCGCTCGACCGGACGGCGACCGAGCGGGAGCTGCTGACCCTGGCCGCCGGGAACGTGACGGAGGGACAGCGGGCGAAGCCGAAGATCGGCCCGCGCCCGCGGATCGTCACCCGGCGCGGCTGGGGCGCGAACGAGAAGCTGCGCGAGAAGACGTTCATCTACACGAAGAAGGTCAAGGCCGCCTTCGTGCACCACTCCGCCACCGGCAACGGCTACGGCTGCTCCCAGGCCCCGTCCGTCATCCGCGGTATCTACCGCTACCACGTGAAGAGCATGGGCTGGCGGGACATCGGCTACAACTTCGTCGTCGACAAGTGCGGAAACATCTACGAGGGCCGCGCGGGGGGCGTGGCGAAGCCCGTCATGGGCGCGCACACCCTCGGGTTCAACTCCAACAGCATGGGGATCGCCGTTCTCGGCACGTTCAACTCGGCCAAGCCCTCCAAGGCGACGGTGAAGGCACTGGGCCGGCTGACGGCGTGGAAGCTGGGCCTGGGCGGGGCCAATCCGCGCGGCAAGACGTATCTGAAGTCGGGCGGTGGCAATCTCTACCGAAAAGGCAAGAACGTACGACTGAATGTGATCTCCGGGCACCGCGACGGTTTCGCCACGGAGTGTCCAGGCCGCAAGCTCTACGCCAAGCTCGGCTCGGTCCGCGGTTACGCGGCGTACTACCAGGGCCGCCAATAAGGCCGGCGGGGACACGGCCGGGGCGGGGCCGGGGGGAACTGGGGACGCTTCCGCGACGTCGTACGCCGTCGAAGGCGCCGGCAACGGTCTGCATACACTGGCCGGCCGAAAGACAGTTCGGCCGGTCCCGGCAGGAAGCAGAGACGACAGGTGACAGAAGCGATCCTCCTGGTCGGCGGCAAGGGCACCCGGCTGCGCCCGCTCACGGTGCACACGCCCAAGCCCATGGTCAGGGCGGCGGGGGTGCCGTTCCTCACGCACCAGCTGGCGCGGGCGCGGGCGGCGGGGGTCGAGCACATCGTGCTCGCGACGTCCTACCTGGCGGAGGTGTTCGAGCCGTACTTCGGCGACGGCTCGGCCCTGGGACTGCACATCGAGTACGTCACGGAGGAGGAACCGCTCGGCACGGGCGGCGCGATCCGCAACGTGGCGTCGCGCCTGCACTCGGGCCCCGAGGACCCGATTCTGGTCTTCAACGGCGACATCCTCACCGGCCTCGACATCCGGGCCCTGGTCCGCACCCACGAGACGACCGGCGCGGACGTCTCCCTCCACCTGACGAAGGTGACGGACCCGAGGGCGTACGGCCTCGTCCCGACGGACGGGACGGGGCGGGTGCGGGCCTTCCTGGAGAAGCCGCAGACGCCGGAGGAGATCGTCACCGACCAGATCAACGCGGGGGCGTACGTCTTCCGCCGCTCGGTGATCGACACGATCCCGGCGGGCAGGCCGGTCTCCGTCGAACGGGAGACCTTCCCCGGCCTCCTCGCGGCCGGTGCCCACCTCCAGGGCATGGTCGACTCCACGTACTGGCTGGACCTCGGCACCCCCGCGGCGTTCGTGCGCGGCTCCGCGGACCTCGTCCTCGGCCGTGCCCCGTCCCCGGCGGTGCCCGGCCGCTGCGGCGACCGGCTCGTCCTTCCCACCGCGACCGTCGCACCGGACGCGAAACTGGCGGGCGGCACGGTCGTCGGCGAGGGCGCCTTCGTCGCGGAGGGCGCGCGCGTCTTCGGCTCGACGATCCTCCCCGGCGCCGTCATCGAACCCGGCGCGGTCATCACCGACTCCCTCATCGGCACCCGCGCCCGGGTGGGCGAACGCTCCGTCCTCACCGGCACGGTCATCGGCGACGGCGCGGTCATCGGCCCCGACAACGAACTCCGCGACGGCATGCGCGTCTGGTGCGACGCCCGGATCCCAGCGGGCGCGGTCCGCTTCTCCTCGGACCAATAGGCGCCTCACGGCACGACTGCCCGCGGTTACGCGGGCAGTCGTGCCGCTGGGGCGGCACGGGTGGGCGCTGGGGGCACCCCCTGCTCGCAGAGCTCGGAGGAGGCACCACGCAACGCCGGGCCGTGAAACCCACCCCCCAGCCCCCACCGCACCGCGCACCGGACGAGCGAAGCCTCACAACCGCCCGATGTCCCACACGGGCATCTTCGGCACCCGCCGAGCCGGCACCCGCCCGCTCAGCAGAATCAACCGCGCCGCACGGTGCCGCTGCCCCGCATACGGCTCCAGCAGCCGCAGCATCTCCGCGTCATCCGCGTCCCGGTCCCCGGCCAGCGCCCATCCCACGATGCCCGGCAGATGCACATCCCCGACGGTCACCTCGTCCGCCGCCCCATGACTGCGCTGTACGACCTCCGCGGAGGTCCACGGCCCGATCCCCGGCACGACCTCCAGCCGCGCCCGCGCCGCCACCGGCTCCATCCGCGCGGCTTCCTCCAGCCGCGCCGCGACCCGCACCGCGCGCAGCACCGTGGACGCCCGCTTGTCGTCGACCCCGGCCCGATGCCATTCCCAGGAGGGGATCAGCGCCCACGTCCGCGCCTCCGGCATCACCCACATGCCCTCGGGCGCGGGCCCCGGCGCCGGCTCGCCGAACCTCCGGACCAGCAACCGCCACGCCCGGTACGCCTCGTCGGTGGTGACCTTCTGCTCCAGAATCGACGGAATCAACGACTCCAGCACCAGCCCGGTCCGCGTCAGCCGCAGCCCCGGCCGCCGATGCCGGGTCACCGCCACCAGCCGGTGCCGGGGCGTGAAGGCGGCCGGATCGTCCGCCGCGCCCAGCAGCTCCGGCAGCCGGTCGAGCAGCCACTCGGCCCCCGGCCCCCACGCCTCGCCGCGCACGTCCGCGCCGCGGGCGACGACCCGCAGCGTCCCCGGCCCGCCCGGCGTCCGGGTGGCCCGCCACACGGACCCGTCCGGCGTCACGCGGAACGTGGGGTCGCCGGGCCCGCGCCGCAGCGGCCCGAGCACCAGCCCGAGATCCAGCGGCCCGTCCGGCGCGTACGTCCGCACCCGCCCCGGCCCGGCCGCCGGCCGCGGCACCCCGCCGGGCACGGCGACCTGCCCGCCGCGCACAGTCGTACGGGTGGGCCGGTGAGCGAAACGTCCTGCCACGGGTGGGGTCCTCGGGGAGTAGGTGGTGACCCTACGAGCGTACGGTCACCGCACCTCGATGAACGCCCCCGCGTCCCGCCCGGCACGAGGTCTCGGCTCCTCCGCCGGATGCCCGACCGCAACGGCCCCCATCGGATCCCACTCCTGTGGCAGCCCCAGCACCTCGCGTACGACATCCCGGCAGAACATCGTGGACGACACCCAGGCCGAGCCGAGCCGCTCCCCGGCCAGCGCGACGAGGAAGTTCTGCACCCCGGCGCCCGCGGCGACCACGAACATCTCCCGCTCCGCCCCGTCCCGCCGCGCGTCCCCGTAGGTGTGCGAGCCGTCCATGACGAGGCACGGCACGACGAGATACGGCGCGTCGCGCAGCACATCGCCGCGCCGCACCCGCTTGGCGATGGACTCCTCGCTCTTGCCGTCCCGGCGCAGGTCCGCGATCCACGCCTGGCGCATCGCGTCGAGCAGCCGGGTGCGCGACTCCTCCGACTCCAGCAGGACGAACCGCCAGGGGGTGGTGTGGTGCGGAGCGGGCGCCGTGACGGCGGCGGCCACGGCCCGGCGCACCGCGCCCGGGTCGACGGGCTGGTCGGTGAAGGCACGGACCGTGCGGCGCCGGGTGACCGCTTCCCGCACCGCCTCCGAGGTGCCCAGCCGGAACATGTCGTCCCGCGCGTCGCGGACCAGTGCCCGGGCGCCCGTGTCGGCCCACTCTTCGGCCACCACGTGCGGCAGCCCGCGCACCACGGCGACGGGCAGCCCGGCCGCCTTGCCCTTGACCAGGTCACCGGCGGCGGCCAGCTCGTCGGCGGTGGCGACGACGGTGGCGCTGAGCGGATTGCCGTACGCGTCCGTGCCGCCGCGCAGATCGTCCAGGACCCGCACGCCCGCGGCGCCGATCGCGACGTCCGTGAGCCCCGAGCGCCAGGGGCGCCCGAAGGTGTCGGTGACCACCACGCCGACGGTGACGCCGAGGATCTCGCGCAGCCCGTCGCGGATCGCGCGCGCGGAGACGTCCGGGTCCTCGGGCAGCAGCAGCACGGTCCCGGCGGGGGTGTTGGACGCGTCGACGCCGGCGGCGGCCATGACCAGGCCCAGCCGGTTCTCGACGATACGCAGGGTGCCGCGGCGGGCGACCACGCGGACGGTCTCCGCGTCGATCGCGGCCTCGCGGTCCGCCGCCTCGACGATCCGCCCCTCCGCCTTGGACACGATCTTGGAGGTGACCAGCACCACGTCCCCGTCGGCCAGCCCCGGCTCGGCCGCCGCGATCAGCTTGGCGAGGTCGTCCCCGGCCGCGACCTCGGGAATCCCGGGCACGGCCCAGACGCGGTAGGCGGGGGCGCCCCCGTCCGCGGGAGCGCCCCCGTCCGCGGCGGTGCCGCGCGCCGCGCCGCGCTCGTCGCTCACGCCGTCCGCACCTCCTCCGCCAGCGCCAGCGCCTCGCGGGCCATCCGAGCGGTCGCCTCGATGTCGGTCATCATCAGCGGGACGGCCTTGCAGCGGATGCCGGCGTCCTCCACACGCGCGGCGGAGCCCGCGTCGACGGTGTCGACCAGCCAGCCGTCGAGCAGTCCGGAGCCGTAGTGCTCGGCGACCGCGGCGGCCGTGGACTCCACGCCGACCGCGGCCAGCACCTTGTCGGCCATCCCGCGCACCGGCGCGTCGCCGACGATGGGGGAGAGGCCCACCACGGGCACCCCGGCGTCGGCGATGGCCTCGCGGATGCCGGGCACGGCGAGGATGGTGCCGACCGACACGACGGGGTTGGACGGCGGGAAGAGGATGACGTCGGCCTCGGCGATCGCCTCCAGGACACCGGGCGCCGGCTTCGCCTGCTCGGCACCGACGGGCACGATCGCCTCGGCGGGGACGGAGGCGCGCAGCCGCACCCAGTACTCCTGGAAGTGGATCGCCTTGCGCTCGCCCTCGAGCTCGACGGCGACATGGGTCTCCACGCGGTCGTCGGTCATCGGGATCAGACGCACCCCGGGCCGCCAGCGGTCGCACAGCGCCTCCGTGACCGCGCTGAGCGGATATCCGGCGCCGAGCATCTGGGTCCGCACGATGTGCGTGGCGAAGTCGCGGTCGCCCAGCCCGAACCACCCGGGCCCGACGCCGTACGCCGCCAGCTCCTCCTTGAGATGGAAGGTCTCGTCCGCCCGCCCCCAGCCCTGCTCCTCGTTGATGCCGCCGCCGAGCGTGTACATCACCGTGTCGAGGTCCGGGCAGACCTTCAGCCCGAAGAGGTGGATGTCGTCCCCGGTGTTGCCGATGACCGTGATGTCCGCGTCCGGCACGGCCCGCTTCAGACCGCGCAGGAAACGAGCACCGCCGATACCGCCTGCCAGAACCACAATGCGCATGCGCCAAGTCTGGCAGGCCGGTACGACAACGCGTCAGGCAGTTCGGTTCACGCGGTCCGGGTCAGGCCGTCACGGATCCCGGCCGGGCCGCCGCCTCGCAGTGAGGGGCCGTGTGCATCGGCATCTCGGTGAGGCCGGGGAAGTAGACGTGCAGGCTCACGGCCGGCTCCAGCGCGTCGTTGACGACCTCGTGCACGTACCCCGGGGCGAACACGCGCTGGGCACCCGCGGTCAGCGCGCGCGTGCGGCGCCCGCTGTGCTCGGTGAGCGTGCCGTCCAGGACGGTCAGCACACCGGAGGACGGGCCGTGGTCGTGAAGCCCGCTGCCCTGCCCGGGCACCCAGGACAGCAGCCAGATCTCATAGCCCGGGCCTGTGCGCAGCCGGTGGTACCAGCGGGTGGTGGCGTCGTACCGGACCAGGTGCTCCCACTGGGCGCGGTCGGCGGCGAGGGAGCGGGCCAGCCCGGCGAACTCGGCCACGGTGGCCGGGTGCTCGCGCGGTGCCTGGAGCAGGTGCGGTACTTCGAGGAGGTCGCCGGCGATCTGCAGGTCGCTGTCGCTGTTCATGGGTGCGGTGGTTCCTTGGCGGAAGGGGCGAACAGAGGGGTGCCCCGTGGGAGAGGGCGCGGAGGGGGGAACAGCAGCCGCGTCCGACGGGACGCGGCGGGGCCGGAGCGCGTGAGGCTCAACAGCCGGGACAGCAACAGCTACAGCGAGCGCGGGCAGCACCGAGGGACCCGGCGGTGCGGGTCGAGGTGAGCGCCAAGTTCGCGAGCATGCCCACAAGGACACCGGTTCACACCTGCACTGTCAACTCCGCGCCCGGATCGTGGGATGTGGTTCACCTCATCCGGTCGATCTGTCAGGTGAAAGGTTTGTGCATGCGGTCGCCGGGACACATGGGGGCACAGCCGGGCGCGCAAGCCTCGATGCGATCCCGTGATCCGACTGTGATCCGGTTCGCTTCGGCGTGCGTGTCGGAACGGGATCGAACTCGCGGGCGTCCTTCCCCGTACAGGACTGTGCGGGGCCGGAGACCCTCCCGGGCCCCGTCGCTGCGTCAAGGTTTATGCCGATTTGAACACTTTCCGCACGGCCTTGGTTCCGCAGAGTGAATAAGGGGCTCAATAGCAGATCTCGGCTTGACTCGCCCGGAGCAGCACACTTGTAATTTCACTCGTGTCGTTCAGCCGAGATCGGTAACGGCTACATCACGGGGACGCGGAAAAGAACAGACGAGGGGCGCACATGACCGAGCTGGTGCAGCAACTGCTGGTCGACGACGCGGACGAGGAACTCGGCTGGCAGGAGCGCGCGCTGTGCGCCCAGACCGACCCCGAGTCCTTCTTCCCCGAGAAGGGCGGCTCCACCCGTGAGGCCAAGAAGGTCTGCCTCGCCTGCGAGGTCCGCTCCGAATGCCTTGAGTACGCCCTCGCCAACGACGAGCGATTCGGCATCTGGGGCGGCCTGTCCGAGCGTGAGCGCCGCAGGCTGAAGAAGGCGGCCGTCTGACCCGCGCCGCGCGGACACCGGTGGACAAGCGGTACGGAAGAGGACGAACGGCCCGTCGCGCGTGGGTTATCCACAGGCGGCGGGCCGTCGCGATGGCCAGCCGATAGTGTGGTCGCTCGTCCGAGACGCCCCGCTGCCCCCTCGGGGCGCAGGCGTCCACCGCAGTCCACCGAACCGGGGCCCGTACCTCGATGTCCGTGCACAGCCACTCGGCAGCCCGTCAAGACGTCGCTGCCGCCCCTGAGTTTCCGCGTCACGTGGTGACCGCGGTCCTCGTCTCCCACGACGGCGCCCGCTGGCTGCCCGACGCCCTCGCCGGGCTGCTCGGCCAGGAGCGCCCGGTGCAGTTCGCCCTGGCCGCCGACACGGGCAGCGCCGACGACTCCGCCCAGCTGGTCACCGACGCCCTCGGCCCCGACCGGGTGCTGCACCTCGCCCGGCGCACCGGCTTCGGCCAGGCCGTCGAGGAGGCCCACCGCGCCGCGCCGCACCTCACCCCCGAGGAGCTGCCGTATCTCAAGCGGCCCAGCGGCTGGGACCCCGTCACCCGCCAGTGGCGCGACGACGCCTACGACCAGCCGGAGCTGCCGCACGGCGAGCCCGTCCAGTGGCTGTGGCTGCTGCACGACGACTGCGCCCCCGAGCCCGACGCCCTCGCCCAGCTGCTGCGCGTCGTGGAGAACGAACTGGAGCTGGGCCGCGACGACGTGGCCGTCGTCGGCCCCAAGCTGCGCGGCTGGTACGACAAGCGGCAGCTGCTGGAGGTCGGCGTCTCCATCGCCAACTCCGGCCGCCGCTGGACCGGCCTGGACCGCCGCGAACAGGACCAGGGCCAGCACGACCACGTCCGGTCCGTGCTCTCCGTGTCCACCGCCGGCATGCTGATCCGCCGCGACGTCTTCGAACAGCTCGGCGGCTTCGACCGGCGGCTGCCCCTGATGCGCGACGACGTCGACCTCTGCTGGCGCGCCCACGCCGCGGGCCACCGCGTCCTCATCGCCCCCGAGGCGGTCGTACGACACGCCGAGGCCGCCTCCCGCGAGCGCCGCACCGTCGACTGCGCGGGCCGCACCAGCGCCTCCCCGCACAAGGTCGACAAGGCCGGCGCCGTCTACACCCTGCTCGTCAACACCCGCACCGCCGCGCTGCCGTGGGTGCTGCTGCGGCTCGTCCTCGGCACCGTCCTGAGGACCCTCGCCTACCTCGTCGGCAAGGTTCCCGGACAGGCCGTCGACGAGATCCGCGGCCTGCTGAGCGTGCTGCTGCGGCCCGAGCGGATCGTCGCCGGACGCCGCGGCCGCGGCAGGCCGCGGATCGACAAGGCGGAACTGCGCGCCCTGTTCCCGCCGCCCGGCGCGACCGTGCGAGCCACCGTCGAACAGGTCGCGGGCAACGTCGTCGGCCGTTCCGACGCCGAGACCGCCTCCGGTGCCGGACGGCACGGCGGCGCCATCGAGTCCGGACCCGGCGGCGACGACGTCGACTTCCTGGAGATCGAGCAGTTCGCGCGCCTCAAGCGCATCGCCCGCAACCCGGGCCCGGTGCTCTTCCTGGTGCTGCTGCTCGTCTCCCTCGTCGCGTGCCGCGCGCTCCTCGGCGGCGGCACCCTGGCCGGTGGCGCCCTGCTGCCCGCCCCCGCCGACTCCGGCGAGCTGTGGTCGCGGTACGTCGACGCCTGGCACCCGGTCGGCGCCGGCGGCACCCCCTCCGCACCGCCCTACCTCGCGCTCGTCGCCCTGCTGGCGTCCGTGCTGTTCGGCTCCGCCGGACTCGCGGTCACCGTCCTGCTGGTCTGCTCGGTGCCACTGGCCGGCCTCACCGCCTACTTCGCCTCCCGCCCGCTCGTCGAGTCCCGGCTGCTGCGCGCCTGGGCGGCCGTCGTCTACGCCTTCCTGCCCGCCGCCACGGGCGCCCTCGCCGGCGGCCGGCTCGGCACCGCGGTCCTCGCCGTGCTGCTGCCCCTGCTCGCCCGCGCGGGCATCGCCGCCAGCGGCGTCGCCCACGCCTCCGGCGCCCGCGGCAGCTGGCGGGCCACTTGGGCGTACGCCCTGCTGCTGACGGTCACCACCGCGTTCACCCCGATCGTCTGGCCCGTCGCCCTGGTCCTCGGCCTCGGCCTGCTGGCCGTCCGCCGCGCCGAGATCACCGCCTACGGCCCGCGCTTCCTGGCCCAGCTCGGCACGCCCCTGCTGGTCCTCGCCCCCTGGTCGCTGTCGCTGCTGCCGTTCGGCTTCTTCCAGGAGGCCGGCCTGGAGTTCGGCGCGTCGGCCGCCTCCGCGTTCGACCTGCTCGGTGCCAGCCCCGGCGGCTCCGGCACGGTCAGCGGGCTGATGCTGATCGGCGTCGTGCTCGCCGCGCTCGCCGCCCTGCTGCGCTCCGAACGCCGGTTCGGCATCCGGACGGCCTGGGCGGTCGCCCTGGTCGGCCTCGTCTTCGCCGTGCTCGCCAACCGCTCCGCCTGGGCCGGCCCCGCCACCCTCGTCTACGGCCTCGCCCTCCTCGCCGCCGCAGTCCTCGGCGCCGACGGGGCACGCGCGCGCGTGGCCGAGCAGAGCTTCGGCTGGCGCCAGCCCGTCGCCGCGCTGATCGCCTTCGCCTCCGCCGCCGGCCCGCTGCTCGTCGCCGCCGGCTGGATGATCCGCGGCGCCGACGGCCCGCTGGAGCGCCGCGACCCGGTGCAGGTGCCCGCGTTCGTCGCCGAGGACAGCGGCACCCGCGACCAGGCCCGCACCCTCGTCCTCGACAGCGACTCCACCGCCCACGTGCGCTACACCCTGGTGCGCGGCTCCGGCGCCCGCCTCGGCGACGCCGAAATCGCCGCCGCCCAGGGCGCCGGCGAGCGGCTCGACAAGGTCGTCGCCAACCTCGTCGCCGGGTCCGGCGCCGACCAGGCCGACCAGCTCGGCGCCTTCGCCGTGCGGTACGTCCTGGTGCACAAGGGTGCCCCGCGCGAGGTCAGCCGCGTCCTCGACACCACGCCCGGCCTGATGCGGCTCAGCCAGCGGAACGGCAGCGCCCTGTGGCGGGTGGTCCGCGAGGTCTCCCGCGCGGCGATCGTCCCGGCCTCCGGCTCCGGCGAGCCGCTGCCCGTCGCCGCCGGACCCGTCGAGATCCACACCACGGTCCCGGCGGGCGCCGAGGGCCGGGTGCTCCGCCTCGCCGACTCCGCCGCCGAGGGCTGGACCGCCACCCTGGACGGCAAGCCGCTCACCCGTACCACGGTCGACGGCTGGGCCCAGGGCTTCGAACTGCCCGCCTCCGGCGGCAGGCTCGACGTCACCTACGACGACCCGGTCACCCACACCGCGTGGCTGTGGGCCCAGGGCGCCCTCGCCGTCGTCCTCGTGGTCCTCGCCCTGCCCGGCCGCCGCCGCGACATCGACGACGACCTCCCCGAGGAGCCCGCCGTCCCCGCGCAGGCCGTCACCGGCGAGGGCCGCCGCGCCCGCCGCCTGCGCGCCCAGGCCGAGGCCGGGACGGCCGACCCCGGCGCCGTCCCGTCCCCTCCGCAGGAGGAGACCCCCGTGCCGGCGCAGCAGCAGTCCTACGGAGAGTGGGACACCCCGGCCCCCGCCCCGGCCCCCACGGAGTACCAGCAGTACCAGGACTACGGGCAGCAGTACCCGGCGGACGCCTACCAGGGCACGCAGTACGACCCGTACGCGTACGGCGGCCCCGCCCAGCCCGGGAGCTACGAGCAGCCGTACGACCCGGCGTACGACCAGACGTACCAGGCGGGCTACGAAGCGCCGTACGACCCGGCCCGGCAGCCGCACGGCAGTGAGCGTTCCGACGGGAGCCAGCAGTGAACCGCACCACCCTGTCCCTGATCGCCGCGGCGGCCGCGCTCGCCGCCGTCACCGGAGCCGCCACGCTCACCGCCCCCGACACGTCCGGCACCGGCACCGCCCGCGCGGCGGCGCGTCTGCCCGTCGAACGCACCAGCCTGGCCTGCCCGGCCCCCAGCGCCTCCGACCTCGCCGAGACGGCGTACGCCTCCTTCACCCCCGTCACCGAGGGCGCGGCGAAGGAGGGCACCGCGGAACTCCGGACGGCCGCCCGGCAGACCACGGACGCAGGCAAGGACGCCGAGGAGAAGAACGGCAAGGCGGGCAAGGCACCGCTGAAGCCCGCGGAGCCCGGCAAGCCCGCCACGGGCGAGGCCTCCGGCGCCGACGCGCCCGCGCTGGTCGGCACCGCCGAGGGCCGGTACGCGCCCGGCTGGACCGTCCAGCAGACCACCGAGGTCACCGCGGGCACCGGACGCGGCCTCCAGGGCATCGGCTGCACCACCCCGGACACCGAGTTCTGGTTCCCGGGCGCGAGCACGGGGCAGGGCCGCACGGACTACCTCCACCTCACCAACCCCGACGACTCCGCCGCCGTCGTGGACATCGAGCTGTACGGCGAGCAGGGCCCGCTGGAGTCCGCGGTGGGCGAGGGCATGACGGTCCCGCCGCACTCCACCGAGCCGATCCTGCTCTCCACCCTGACCGCCGAACGGCAGACCGACCTCACCGTGCACGTGACCGTGCGCAGCGGCCGGCTCGGGGCGGCCGTCCAGGCGCTCGACGACAAGCTGGGCGGCGACTGGCTGACGGCCGCCGCGGACCCGGCGGACAGCCTGGTGCTGCCCGGCATCCCCGCGGACGCCACCGAGGTGCGGCTGGTCGCGTTCTCCCCCGGGGACACGGACGCCGACCTGAGGATCCGGCTCGCCTCCCCGACGGGCGGGTTCACCCCGGCCGGGAACGAGACGCTGCACGTCAAGCCGGGCATGACGACCGCCGTCGACCTGGGCGACGTCACCCGCGGCGAGGCGGGATCCCTGGTGCTCACCCCGACGGACCGGTCGGTGCCCGTGGTGGCGGCCGTGCGCGTGCTGCGCGGCAAGGGCTCCGCGCGGGAGACCGCGTTCATCCCGGCGACCCGCGCGATCGAGACCCGCGCGAGCGCCGCGGGCAACGACGAGAAGGGCACCACCCTCTCGCTGACCGCACCCGGCGAGGCAGCGAAGGTCAAGGTCACGGCGTCGGCGGGCAGCGAGGGCGGTACGCCCGTCTCCCGGACGTACACGATCAAGGCGGGCACCACACAGAACGTGGAGGTGCCCGTCCCGAGCGGCCTGAAGGGCATGTACGCGCTGACGGTGGAGCCGCTCTCGGGCGGCCCCGTCCACGCGGCCCGCACCCTCACGGCCCAGCAGGACGACGTTCCGGCCTTCACCGTCCAGACCCTCCCCGACGACCGGGGCACGGTCTCGGTACCGGAGACGGAAGAGGACCTGTCCGTCCTCCAGGAGTAGAGGGCGGGGCGGGGACGGTGCGAGCGGTGACGGGGAGAGGGGTACGGGGAGGCTCAGTCCTCCCCGTACCGCGGATCCACCGTCTCCGGCGTCAGCCCCAGCAGCTCGGCGACCTGCTCGACGACGATCTCGTGCACCAGCGCGGCCCGCTCGTCCCGACCCTTGCTCCGGATCTCGACCGGCCGCCGGTACACGACCACCCGCGCCCGCCGCCCGTCCCGCGCCGGAATCGTCCCGCCGAGCGGAACGGCCTCGTCGTTCCACCCCTGTCCGGGCCCGTCCAGCCGCGGCACCTCCAGCACGAGGAAGTCGATGTCGGCGAGCTGCGGCCACCGCCGTTCCAGCCGCTCCACGGAGTCCTGCACCAGATCCGCGAACACATCGGCGCGGCTCGCGGCGAGCGGAACCTGCGGCGGCGCGATCGGGCCGCGCATGCCCCGGCCGTGACGATCACGACGGCGGGGCCCGGGGCCGGCGGCACGGGGCGGTACTCGGTTGTCCATCACTGGTGAAGGGTAGTCCTCACGGACGGCGTGTCGCCGGATGACCATTCCGGCCAAGGTTGGGCTCGTTTCCGTATCTGTCGGGACCGACGACGGCGAGGCAACTGACACGGTTTGTACCGACTGGCGACCGGAGCCTCTGCGCCCCGGGCATCGGAATATGCGCATCTGTGCAGGTCAGTGGGGTATGCCGGAAGGAGTGTGTGGGACGTTTCACAGCGCGACACGGTGGAGTGACCTGGTGGAGAGTCGTCGCGGCCCGCTCAAGAGTGCGGTACCGTCCAACGTCGTGAGCCCTGTACGTCGCTGTTCGCGCACCGCCTGCGGCCGACCCGCCGTCGCGACGCTGACGTACGTCTACGCCGACTCGACCGCGGTCCTCGGCCCGCTCGCCACCTACGCCGAACCCCACTGCTACGACCTGTGCGCCGAGCACTCCGAGCGCCTCACCGCCCCGCGCGGCTGGGAGGTCGTCCGGCTGCTCGACGGCTCGGCGCCCGCCCGCCCCAGCGGCGACGACCTGGAAGCGCTGGCGAACGCCGTCCGTGAGGCGGCCCGCCCCCAGGAACGCGCGGCCCAGGCCGGTGGCGGAGGCCGCGCCGCGGATCCGATGGAAGTCGCCCGCCGCGGCCACCTGCGCGTCCTGCGCTCCCCGGACAACTGAGCACGCTCCCCGGACCGGCGAGCACGGCGAGCCGCAGCCGGAACACTGCCCTGACCTGAGATTACGTTGTGCGTCCGCGCGCCGGACCGCCCGGCACGATCTCCGCGTGGGCGGGTAGTTTGTGGTCACCGACAGGACTTCCAGGAGGGTTGGCCGTGGCTGCTGATCTGTCACAGCTCGTGAAGGCGTACGACGTGCGCGGAGTCGTCCCCGACCAGTGGGACGAGTCGCTGGCCGAGCTCTTCGGGGCGGCCTTCGCCCAGGTGACCGGCGCGAACGCGATCGTGGTCGGCCATGACATGCGTCCCTCGTCGCCGGGCCTTTCCCGGGCCTTCGCGCGCGGCGCGGCGGCTCGTGGCGTCGATGTCACCGAGATCGGCCTGTGCTCCACCGACCAGCTGTACTACGCCTCGGGCGCGCTGAACCTGCCCGGCGCGATGTTCACCGCCTCGCACAACCCGGCCCAGTACAACGGCATCAAGATGTGCCGTGCGGGCGCGGCCCCGGTCGGCCAGGACACCGGCCTGGCCGAGATCCGCGAACTGGTGGAGGGCTGGACCGAGTCGGGCGCACCGGAGCCCGCCGCCCAGGCGGGAACGGTCACTCGGCGCGACACGCTGGAGGACTACGCGACCCACCTCCGCACCCTCGTCGACCTCACCTCCATCCGCCCCCTGAAGGTCGTCGTCGACGCGGGCAACGGCATGGGCGGCCACACGGTCCCCACGGTCTTCGCGGGCCTGCCGCTGACGCTCGTCCCCATGTACTTCGAACTGGACGGCACCTTCCCCAACCACGAGGCGAACCCCCTCGACCCGGCGAACATCGTCGACCTCCAGAAGCGGGTCCGCGAGGAGGGCGCCGACCTCGGCATCGCCTTCGACGGCGACGCCGACCGCTGCTTCGTGGTCGACGAACACGGCGACCCGGTCTCCCCGTCCGCCATCACCGCCCTGGTCGCCTCCCGCGAACTGGCCAGGCACGGCGGCGAGGGCGTGATCATCCACAATCTGATCACGTCGTGGTCGGTCCCGGAGGTCGTCCGCGAGAACGGCGGCACGCCCGTCCGCACCCGCGTGGGCCACTCGTTCATCAAGGCCGAGATGGCGCGCACGGGCGCGATCTTCGGCGGCGAACACTCCGCCCACTACTACTTCAAGGACTTCTGGAACGCCGACACGGGCATGCTGGCCGCCCTGCACGTCCTCGCGGCCCTCGGCGGCCAGGACGGCCCGCTGTCGGCCCTGGTGGCCCAGTACGACCGCTACGCCGGCTCCGGCGAGATCAACTCCACGGTCGACGACCAGACGGCCCGCCTCGCCGCGCTGAAGACGGCCTACGAGTCCCAGGAGGGCGTCACCCTCGACGAACTCGACGGCCTCACCGTCACCGCCGCCGACTGGTGGTTCAACGTCCGTCCCTCCAACACCGAACCCCTCCTCCGCCTCAACGCCGAGGCCCGCGACGAGGCGACGATGACCAAGATCCGCGACGAGGTCCTGACCATCATCCGAGCCTGACGCTGCGCCGCGCTCCGTCTCCACGGCACGGGGGGTGGGACCGAGTCTCCGGTCCCACCCCACCACCTTCGCTCAACCCCGGCACCCCACCCCCCACGGCGGTACGCTGACCAGGCACATCCGCACACGGAGCGCACAGCACCCCGACCGCATCCCACCGGCCACCCCACCCCATCTGGAAGGGAACCCCCATGCCGCTCGAAGCCGGCCTCCTGGAGATCCTCGCCTGTCCGGCCTGCCACGCCCCCCTCACGGAGCAGGACACCGAGCTGATCTGCACCGGCCAGGACTGCGGCCTGGCCTACCCCATCCGCGACGGCATCCCCGTCCTCCTCGTCGACGAGGCCCGCCGCCCGGCTTGATCCGGAAAGAATCCGGCGCCGGAGGAAACCCGGGCGACCCCGAGCGGGCCCAGCCCGGCCCCCTCCCCCGGCCACGGCAGGACGACTACCGGCACGCACCCCAGGCACAGAGCACCCCCACACAGGCGACCCGCACAGACGACCCGGCGTTCGGAGGCTGCCGCCCATGCTCGACGAATCGCTGCTCGACACCCCCGAGGCCCTTGCCGAGGCAGATCACAGAGGCCTGCTGCGCGGCGCCGCCGAGGCCGGCGCCCGTGTCCGCACCGCCGCCCGGCACGCCGCCGAGGCGGGCATCGGCGATCTGAAGCCCGACGGGCGCCCCCGAGCGGTCCTGATCGCCGGCCCGGGCGCCGCCGCGACCCACGCCGCCGATCTCCTCGGTACCCTCGCCGGCCCCGGCAGTCCGGTGACCCGGCTCGCCCCGACGGGCGTCGCCCCGGCCGCCGGAGCCCTGCGCTGGGAACTCCCGGGCTGGGCCGGGTCGGTGGACCTGCTGCTGATCACCACTCCGGACGGCACCGAGCCGGGCCTGGCCCTGCTCGCCGAGCAGGCCTACCGCCGTGGCTGCACGGTCGCCGCCGTAGCCCCGGCCGGCACCCCGATCGCCGAGGCCGTCGCCGGCGCGCACGGTCTCTTCGTACCGCTGGCCATGGCCCCGTACGAGCACGACGAGCCTTTCGCCGCCTCCGCCCCCGGCGTCCTGTGGGCCCTGCTCACACCTCTCCTCGCGCTGCTGAACCGGATCGGCCTGCTCGGCGCCCCCGCCGACGTCCTGGAGAAGGTCGCCGACCGCCTCGACCAGATCGCCGAGCGCTGCGGCCCGGCCATCGCCACCTACAGCAATCCGGCGAAGACGCTCGCCGCCGAGCTGGCGGACGCGCTCCCGGTGATCTGGACGGAGGGCACGTCGGCGGGCCCGGCGGGCCGCCGCTTCGCCGCGGCGCTCGCGGAGCTGTCCGGCACTCCGGCGGTCGTCGCCGAGCTGCCGGAGGCGCTCGCCGCGCACAGTGCCCTGCTGGCCGGCCCGCTGGCGGCCCGCGCCAATCCGGACGACTTCTTCCGGGACCGCGTCGAGGAGCCACCGGCTCTCCGCGCGCGCGTCGTGCTGCTCCGCGACCGCCCGATCGGCGGCCTCACCGCCGCTCCGACCGCCCGTGACCTGGCCCTGAGCCACGACACGCCGATCAGCGAACTGGAGCCGGACCCGGGCGGCGAACTGGAGACCCTGGCCGAACTGATCGCCATCACGGATTTCGCCGCCGTTTACCTGGCGCTCGCCTCAAGGGCCTGACCTGTCCCAGGACGCCCTGATCACCGTAGGGCCCAGGGCGGCGCCGTACGCAGGAGAACGGCGCCGTACGCACCAAGCACCCGCCGGCAGAAAGAACCCGGAAACACCCATGGACCGCCTCGACAACACCATCCGCCCCTACGCCTGGGGCTCCACCACCGCGATCCCGCAGCTGCTCGGTGCCGAGCCGACCGGCGAACCCCAGGCGGAGATGTGGATGGGCGCCCACCCGGGCGCACCCTCGCGGACCTCACGCGGCACGCTCGTCGAGGTCATCGAGGCCGGCCCGGAGCGCGAACTGGGCGAGCGGGCCGTCGCGAAGTTCGGCCCCCGGCTGCCGTTCCTGCTGAAGATCCTCGCCGCGGGCGCCCCCCTCTCCCTCCAGGTGCACCCCGACCTGGCCCAGGCGAGAGAGGGTTACGAGGACGAGGAGCGCCGCGGCATCCCCGTGGACGCCCCGCACCGCAACTACAAGGACGCCAACCACAAGCCGGAACTCGTCTGCGCAATCACCGAGTTCGACGGCCTGTGCGGCTTCCGCGACCCCGACCGGGCGGCCGACCTCCTCGACGGCCTCGGCGTCGACTCCCTCAAGCCGTATGTCGACCTGCTGCACGCCCACCCCCAGGACGCGGCCCTGCGCGAGGTGCTGACCGCCGTTCTCACCGCCGACCGCGAGGAGATGGCCGGTACGGTCGCCGAGGCGACCGCCGCCTGCACCCGCCTCGGCGGCGCCTACGCGCCGTACGCCGACATCGCCCACCACTACCCGGGCGACCCGGGCGTCATCGCCGCGATGCTGCTCAACCACGTCCGGCTCCAGCCCGGCGAGGCCCTGTTCCTCGGCGCGGGCATCCCGCACGCCTACCTGAACGGCCTCGCCGTCGAGATCATGGCCAACTCGGACAACGTGCTGCGCTGCGGTCTGACCCCCAAGCACGTCGACGTCCCCGAACTCCTGCGGATCGTCCGCTTCCAGCCGAGCGACCCGGGTGTGCTGCGCCCCGAGGCCTCCCCCGACGGCGAGGAGGTCTACGAAACCCCCATCGACGAGTTCCGGTTGTCCCGGTACGTCCTCCCCGAGGGCGGGGCGCGCCACGACCTCACCCGCCCCACCCCCCAGATCCTGCTCTGCACCGCCGGCGCCGTACGGGCCGGGGAACACGAACTGCGCCCCGGGCAGTCCGTCTTCGTCCCGGCGGGCGAGACCGCCGAGGTGACGGGCTCCGGCACGCTCTTCCGGGCGACCGTCGTGGCCTGACCATCTGAAAAAGGTGTGGCCTGACCACCCGGAAAAAGGGGATACGCACCCGTGAGGAGCCGGTAAGGGCGGCCTGGCACGCCGCCCGCGCGGGGGCTGCAACAATGGCCCCCCGTCAAGGCCGGGCAGAGCCCGAAACGGCGTACGTACGAAGGGACAACGCGAACACATGAGCGCGTCAGGCGGTACCAAGGCGATCGTGGCGGCACTGCTCGCCAATCTCTCGATCGCGGCAGCGAAGTTCGTGGCGTTCCTGTTCAGCGGCTCGTCGTCGATGCTCGCCGAGTCGGTGCACTCCCTCGCCGACTCCGGCAACCAGGGCCTGCTGCTCCTCGGCGGCAAGAAGGCCCAGCGCGAGGCGACCCCGCAACACCCCTTCGGCTACGGCCGCGAGCGCTACATCTACGCCTTCCTCGTCTCGATCGTCCTCTTCTCCGTCGGCGGCATGTTCGCCATCTACGAGGGCTACGAGAAGATCAAGCACCCGCACGAGATCAAGTACTGGTACTGGCCGGTCGGCGTCCTGGTCTTCGCGATCATCGCCGAGACGTTCTCCTTCCGCACGGCCATCAAGGAATCCAACGTCCTGCGCGGCAAGAAGTCCTGGAAGGAGTTCGTCCGCCACTCCAAGGCGCCCGAGCTGCCCGTCGTCCTCCTGGAGGACCTCGGCGCCCTCGTCGGCCTGATCCTCGCCCTCGGCGGCGTCAGCCTGGCCCTGCTCACCGGCGACGGCGTCTGGGACGGCATCGGCACCCTCTGCATCGGTGTCCTGCTCATCCTGATCGCGCTCGTCCTGGCCGCCGAGACCAAGTCCCTGCTCCTCGGCGAGGCCGCGGGCCTCGAAGACGTCCAGAAGATCGAGGCAGCGATCGTCTCCGGTGACGCCGTCACCCGCATCATCCACATGCGCACGCTGCACCTCGGCCCCGAGGAACTGCTGGTCGCCGCCAAGATCGCCGTCCAGCACGACGACACGGCCACCCGGATCGCCGCCGCCATCGACGCCGCCGAGGCCCGCATCCGCGAGGCCGTCCCGATCGCCCGCGTCATCTACCTCGAACCGGACATCTACAGCGAGACCGACGCCGCCAAGGGCCCCGACCGGGAGGCCACCCCGGGCGGCCCGACGCCCCACGGCGCCGGTCACTGACCCTCACGGCAAGGGCCCCGGCCGCTCGGAAGGAGCGACCGGGGTCCTTGCCCGTTCCCCGCCGGCCGCGCCGGGTGTCACACGTGTACCGGCCACCACCGCGTGAGCACCGCCGGCCGCCGCTCCACAGTGCGCGCCTCGATCGCGATCACGGAGAAGAAGGCCCGCGAGTACCGCGACTCCACCCGGTGGTCGCCGAGCAGGAACAGCCGCCCCTCCGGCACCAGCAGGTCGTACGGCCGACGCGGCCCGTCGCCGACGCCGTCCCGGACGCACGGCTCCAAGAGCGGCTTCCCGTTGCGTGCGATCCTCCTCTCCGGTCCCGGCGGCCCCCGCACGGCACACCACCCGGGCGCCGCCCACCCGCTGCACGACGTCCACCCCCGACAGCGCTCCGGCGCCCCGTTACAGCACGACTTCCCCGCGCCGCACCTCGTCCGTCCCGATGCGCCGCTCCCTCGTCCCGGGGCCGAGCCCTGCTCCCGGAAAGGCGGCGTCCACGCCCATCGGCTTCCGCGACGGCGGCGCCGGAACCCGCAGCCGCTTGCTTGCCGCTCCAGTGATATGCGCGATGTGTTCCCTCATGGGCTGGGGGCAGAAGGGCCGACCGGTGTAGCTTGGGACGGAGCCAGACGTCGCTGCTGATGGCGGTCGGGCGGTCCCACCGGGGACCGACCGAGGGAGAGAGGGCCTCCGACGGACTGCGCTGCGCGTACGCGGGCATGTCTGTGCCCTCTTTCGGGCACCCCGGTGTCCGCCGCCGCGCAGATCAGCCGTACCCACCTCGCCCCAACCTCCGAGGAGCAGCTCGTAATGACGACTGTCGACAACCGACAGGACTTCAAGGTCGCCGACCTCTCCCTGGCCGCCTTCGGCCGCAAGGAGATCACCCTCGCCGAGCACGAGATGCCGGGCCTGATGGCGATCCGCAAGGAGTACGCGCAGGCGCAGCCCCTCAAGGGCGCCCGCATCACCGGCTCCCTGCACATGACCGTGCAGACCGCCGTCCTCATCGAGACCCTGGTGGCCCTGGGCGCCCAGGTCCGCTGGGCCTCCTGCAACATCTTCTCCACCCAGGACCACGCGGCCGCCGCCATCGCCGTCGGCCCGAACGGCACGCCCGACAACCCGCAGGGCGTCCCGGTCTTCGCCTGGAAGGGCGAGACCCTGGAGGAGTACTGGTGGTGCACGGAGCAGGCGCTGACCTGGCCGAACACCCCCACCGGCGGCCCGAACATGATCCTGGACGACGGTGGCGACGCCACCCTCCTCGTCCACAAGGGCGTCGAGTACGAGAAGGACGGCAAGGTCCCCTCGCCCGACACCGCCGAGTCCGATGAGCACCGCGTCATCCTCGAACTGCTGACCCGCACGGTGGCCGAGAGCCCCCAGAAGTGGACCCAGCTGGCGTCCGAGATCCGCGGCGTCACCGAGGAGACCACGACCGGCGTCCACCGCCTGTACGAGATGCAGCGCGAGGGCACCCTCCTCTTCCCGGCGATCAACGTCAACGACGCCGTCACCAAGTCGAAGTTCGACAACAAGTACGGCTGCCGCCACTCCCTGATCGACGGCATCAACCGCGCCACCGACACCCTGATCGGCGGCAAGACCGCGGTCGTCTGCGGCTACGGCGACGTGGGCAAGGGCTGCGCCGAGTCCCTGCGCGGACAGGGCGCCCGCGTGATCATCACCGAGATCGACCCGATCTGCGCCCTCCAGGCCGCGATGGACGGCTACCAGGTCACGACCCTGGACGACGTCGTCGAGACCGCCGACATCTTCATCACCACGACCGGAAACAAGGACATCATCATGGCCAGTGACATGGCCAAGATGAAGCACCAGGCGATCGTGGGCAACATCGGCCACTTCGACAACGAGATCGACATGGCCGGCCTCGCCAAGGTCCCCGGCATCGTCAAGGACGAGGTCAAGCCGCAGGTCCACACCTGGACGTTCCCCGACGGCAAGGTGATCATCGTCCTCTCGGAGGGCCGCCTGCTGAACCTGGGCAACGCCACCGGCCACCCGTCGTTCGTGATGTCCAACTCCTTCGCGGACCAGACCCTGGCCCAGATCGAGCTCTTCACCAAGCCCGACGAGTACCCGACCGACGTCTACGTGCTGCCCAAGCACCTCGACGAGAAGGTCGCCCGCCTCCACCTGGACGCGCTCGGCGTGAAGCTGACCACGCTCCGCCCCGAGCAGGCCGAGTACATCGGCGTGAAGGTCGAGGGCCCGTACAAGCCGGACCACTACCGGTACTGAGCCCGCACCCACTGCCGGGGAGCGCGCCCGTTCCCCGACGCGCTCCCCGGCAGCAGATCCTCCGAGGCAGGCCCCCGCACCCCCGTGCCGGGGGCCTGCCCCGTTGGCTCATCAGACCCCAGGAACCCCATGCCCCGCGGCCGCTATTCGCTCCACGATCCGCACGATCACACCCCCCTCGCAGAAGAGCACTTCCACTGCGCCCCCGGCCCCTCCGGCTGGCGCTACGTCTCCCAGCTGACGTCCCCCTCAGGCGACCACCGTGGCTCAGTCGACCTCGCTCTCGACGAGCTCGGCCGCCCCATCCGCCTGGAACTGCACGCGGGTGACTGGCAGGTGCGCGGCGCCGCCCTCGACGGCGTCACCTGGGTCCGCACGGACCCCACCGGCGCTCACGCCACCGAAGGCAACGTCCCCGCCCACGCCTTCACCGGCACTTCCCCCGCCTTCCTCGTCGCCACCACCCGTCTCCTCCGTCTCACCCCCTCCGGCCCGGCCACCCGCGTACGCCTCGTCGCCTTCACGGACCCGGTCCTCGCCCCACGCACCCTCGACCAGTCCTGGGCCCTGGTGAACAGAGAAACACACGCCACTGACAACGGCCCTCTGACCGTGGACGAGTACCAGGTCACGGCCCTGGACACGGGCGAGCAGCACGCCGTGCACATCAGCGGCGACGTGGTCCTCGCGGCCCCCGGGATCGAGCTGGAAGACCTGGAATCGCCGCCGTCCGTCTTCGGGTGAGTGGCGCCGACCGACCGCCGCTGACTCACGCCGGGGGGACGAACCCGGTGGCAGGCCGGTCGCCGGAGACAGGCGACGCCTCGACGGGGCCGTAGTGACTGGCGTAACCCGAGTGACCGGCGGGGCTGGAGGGACTGGAGGGACCGGCGGGGCTGGTGGGACTGGTGGGACTGGTGGGACTGGAGGGACCGGGGGGACCGGCGGGACCGGAGTAAGGCGTCCCGCCCGTTGCTGGGACCCCGCTCGAGGGCTGCGTACCCCCGACCGCCGGACCGCTCCCGTA
The DNA here is from genome assembly GCF_035645055.1 of Streptomyces sp. Classification (GTDB taxonomy): domain Bacteria; phylum Actinomycetota; class Actinomycetes; order Streptomycetales; family Streptomycetaceae; genus Streptomyces. The sequence continues at coordinate 34,096 of NZ_DASQNH010000068.1, forward strand.
CACCCGCCGGACTTCCCGGGCCTGCCGCTCCTGCAACACCGCCGCGAGATAAGCGCCCGGAGGCACCCCCTGCGGCACCGGCGCCCCCGTCCGAGCCGCCAGATCGGCGGCGAGACGTTCCGCCATCACCCACCCCACCTGCGGATCGAGCTGCTGCATCCGTGCCAGGTACTGACGCACGGCCAGCCACAGACCATCCGGCACCGCGGACAGATCGAGCCCCGAGAACCGCCCGGCCAGCCAGGGCGGAGGCGGCGGTACGAATCCGACGCGCGCCGCGGGCACCCGCTCCCGAACGACGAGAGTCCCCGCGAACACGTCCCCGAGCCGCCGCCCCCGCGCCGAGACCAGCGAGGCGATACAGGCGACGACCCCGAACGTCAGCAGGATCTCGATCACCCCGATCGCCCCGCGCACCAGCGCGTGCCGGAACCGGATCGGCCCGCCGTCGTCCCGCACCACCCGCAGCCCGCACGCCAGTTTCCCGAGCGAACGCCCATGGCTCAGCGTCTCCACCGCGATCGGGGCACCCACCAGGACCAGCACGAACGTCGCCACGGACACCGCCGTCCGCGCGGCCTCGTCCCACGAGGCCGTGGTCAGCACCAGCATCATCGACACGGCGAGATAGGCCAGCACCGCCACGGCCAGATCGAGCAGCACGGCCAGCGCCCTGCTGGGCAGCCTCGCGGGGCGCAACTCCAGCGCCACCGCCTCGCCCGTCACCAGCTCACTCACGCCCGTCCGCCCTTCCCCTGGCCGCCCCGAGGATCGCCAGTCTGCCAAGCTGAGCGCACATCGCGCCTCAGTACGACAAGCTGACATCCACGACGAGTCCCCGACGAGCAGCCGAGGAGCAGGCACACCGATGGACCTCGACGTCTTCGTCTCCGCTCACCGTGCGGAGTGGGACCGCCTGGACGCCCTGCTCCGGCGCCGGCGCCGCCTGACCGGCCCCGAAGTCGACGAACTCGTCGCCCTCTACCAGCGCACCGCCACCCACCTCTCCCTGATCCAGTCGAGCGCCCCCGACCCGCAGCTCACCGGCCGGCTCAGTCAATTGGTCGCCCGCGCGCGTGGAGCCGTCACAGGCACGCGCCGAGCCTCCTGGCGCGACGTCACTCACTTCCTCGGGTACGGGTTCCCCGCCGCCGTGTACCGCTCCCGTCACTGGTGGGTGCCCACCGCGCTGCTCTCCACCCTGGTCGCGGCCCTGCTGGGCTGGTGGATCGGTACCCACCCCGAGGTCCAGGCCACCATTGCGGCCCCGGCCGAACTGCGCGAGCTGACCCGTCCCGGCGGCGAGTACGAGTCCTACTACTCCAGCCACCCCGCGGCGTCCTTCGCCGCCCAGGTCTGGACGAACAACGCCCAGGCGGCCGCCCTCTGCCTGGTGATGGGCGTCTTCCTCGGCCTCCCGGTCATCTGGATCCTCTTCCTGAACATGCTCAACCTGGGCATCGGCTTCGGCCTGATGTCCGGAGCCGGCCGCCTCGACGTCTTCCTCGGCCTCGTCCTGCCGCACGGCCTGCTGGAACTCACCGCCGTCTTCGTCGCCGCCGGCACCGGCCTCCGGCTCGGCTGGACCCTCATCGATCCGGGTCCGCGCACCCGCCGCACCGCCCTCGCCGAGGAAGGCCGGGCCGCCATCGGCATGGCGATCGGCCTCGCCCTCGTCCTGTTCGTCTCCGGTGCCATCGAAGGCTTCGTGACCCCCTCCGGTCTGCCGACCTGGGCCCGCATCACCATCGGAGTCATCGCCGAGCTGGCCTTCCTGGTGTACGTCTACCTCCTCGGCGGCCGAGCGGCGCGCGCCGGCGAGACGGGCGACGTGGAGGCCACCGAACGAAGCGCCAGCGTGCCGACCGCCGCCTGATGTGCGACCACGCCCGCGGAGCTGCTACTGTCCTCTTCGTTCCCGCGAGAGCCGTTGACACGGAGCGCGTGGGGAGGTAGATTTAAACAGTTGCCTGGACTGGACATGATCCGGTCGGCCACCTTGAGAATCTATCCGCTTCTCGAAATATTGATTTCGACGAAGCCACTCCCGATGAAATCGGAACGAATGGCCGGTCAAACCGGCGCGGAAGTTCTGATAAAGTCGGAACCGCCGGAAAGGGAAACGCGAGAGCGGGAACCTGGAAAGCACCGAGGAAATCGGATCGAGAAAAGATCTGATAGAGTCGGAAACGCAAGACCGAAGGGAAGCGCCCGGAGGAAAGCCCGAAGAGGGTGAGTACAAAGGAAGCGTCCGTTCCTTGAGAACTCAACAGCGTGCCAAAAGTCAACGCCAGATATGTTGATACCCCGTCCATCGGATCTCCGATGGTCGAGGTTCCTTTGAAAAAACACAGCGAGGACGCTGTGT
>NZ_DASQNH010000069.1:0-48625 GCF_035645055.1 Streptomyces sp.
TGCGGCTGCTGCCGCTGGCCATCGCCGCTATGGTCAGCGGCAGCAGCCGCAGCCCGGTCTCCAGCGGGGACAGCCCCAGCACCAGCTGGAGGTACTGCGCCGCGATCAGCTCCAGTCCGACCAGGGCGAGCATCGCGAGCACGATGCAGCCGACGGAGGTGCTGAACGCCGGGCGGGCGAACATCTTCAGGTCGACCAGCGGATACGCCCGCCGCCGCTGGCGCCGCACGAACAGCACCAGCAGCACCGCGCCCACCAGCAGCGGCACCACCGTGGCCGGGCCCAGGCCCTCGCCGCCGCCGAGCCGCTTCACGCCGAGCACGGCGCCGAAGAGCCCGGCCGCCGCCATCAGGGCGCCGACGACGTCCCACGGGCCCTTGCCGTCGCCCTTGGACTCCGGCAGCAGCATCCGTCCCAGGGGCAGACTGACCAGCATCAACGGGATGTTGACGAGGAAGACCGAGCCCCACCAGAAGTGCTCCAGCAGGAAACCGCCGAGCAGCGGGCCCACGGCCGCGCCGACCGCGGCGACCGCGCTCCAGATGCCGATGGCGAGCGCCCGCTCCCGCCGGTCGGGGAAGACCTGGCGCAGGATCGACAGCGTCGCGGGCATGATCATCGCGCCACCGACACCGAGCAGCGCCCGGGCGACGATCAGCATCTGGGCGTCGGGGGCGAAGGCGGCCAGCGCGGAGGCCACGCCGAAGAGGGCGTATCCGAGGAGGAGGATCCGTCTGCGGCCCACCCGGTCGCCGAGCGTGCCGAACAGGATCAGCAGCGCGGCGCAGACCAGCGGGTAGGTGTCGACGATCCAGAGCAGCTCTATCGCGCCGGGCCTGATGTCCTCGGTGACGGCGGGCACGGCGACGTGCAGCACCGTGGCGTCGACGGCGACCAGCAGCAGGCTGACGCAGAGGACGACGAGCACCACCCAGCGGTTGGCACCGGCCCCGGCCGCCCGACGGCGCAGCCCGACGGCAGCCGTGGTCGTCCCGGACATGTACGTACCTCCCAGATGTTCCCTCGCGCTCGGCGGGCTCACGGAGGTGGGGACTCCCCCGTGACTCGGCCGGAGGAGCGGTGGTCTCCGGCCCGCGCAACGAACGGCGGGTGACACGTCAGCGTACGCGAGTCCACGCCGGGGTCACGTGGCGGAACTCTCACCCGTCCGGCGGATCCGGTGTGGCGTGTGCCACTCGGGCGGCCGGAGCCCGGCCGGCCCGGCCGCCCGGTTCCCCGCCCGCCGATAATCGAGCCCGTGACCGATCTTGAGACCCGGACCGCGGGCCCCGCGCGTCCCACGCGCCCGAGGCTGCCGCGCGCGGCGCCCGCCCTGCTGGGGTACGCGGCCGTCCGCGCCCTGGGCCTGCTCGCGCTGGCCGTGTGGAGCGCCGCGCGCGACAAGAGCGCGTACACCCTGCTGACCGCCCGCTGGGACTCCCTCTGGTACGTGAGGGTCGCCGAGCTGGGGTACGGCTACGAGGTCCGCCTGCCGGGCGGCGACGTGCACTCCAACCTCGCGTTCTTCCCGCTGCTGCCGTGGCTGGAGCGGCTGGGGCACGCGGTGACCCCGCTGTCGTACGCGGACGCCGGGTTCGCCGTCAGCCTGTTCGCCTCGCTCGCCGCGGCCTGGGGGATCTTCGCGATCGCCGATCTGCTGTACGGCCGGCGGGCCGGGATCTGCGCGGTGCTGGCGTGGGCGGTGCTGCCGGTCGGGATCGTGCAGTCGATGGCGTACAGCGAGTCCCTGTTCACCGCGCTGGCCGCCTGGTCCCTGTACGCCGTGCTCACCGGCCGCTGGCTCACCGCGGGCACCCTCGCCCTGCTGGCGGGGCTGACCCGGCCGGTGGGGCTCGCGGTGGTGGCGGCGGTGTGGGCGGCGGGGGCGGTGTCCTTCGTACGGGAGCGGCGCGACCGGGAGCCGCGCGACCGGGGGTCCCCGGCCCGGGCCGTTGGGCCATCCGCGCGACAGCGGAGCACGGCGCCCGCCCCGGGCGCGCACACCGCGCCGCACGCCTCCCTCCACCCCGGCGAGCCACCCCCGGAGGGCGCACCCGCATGGCGGCGCGCCCTCGGAATGCTGCTCGCGCCCCTGGGTGCCACCGGCTATGTGCTCTGGGTCGGCCACCGCACCGGCAAGGGCCCGCTCGGCTATCTGGACGTCCAGGCGGGCTGGCGCAACGGCTTCGACGGCGGCTACGCCTTCGCCCGGTTCGTCGCCGACAAGTTCACGTCGTTTCCGTCGGCTCCGGCCGGGGCCGGGCTGATCGCCGGAGTCGGACTGGTGATCTGGCTGTACATCGTCTGTGTCCGGCAGCGCCAGCCGCTTGTGCTGCTGGTCTACGCCGGGACGGTCACCGCCCTCGCGCTGTGCGCGTCGAGCTACTTCGGCTCGAAGCCGCGCCTGCTGCTGCCCGCCTTCCCCCTGCTGCTGCCGCCCGCGCTCGCCCTCGCCCGGCTGCGCCCCTCCCGGTCGGCGCTGGTCACGGCCGTCCTGGCGGTGGTGTCGGCGGGGTACGGGGCGTTCTGGCTGAACGGCTCGGGTCCGCCCTGACCGGCCCGGCTACGCCCGGTGAGCACCCGGCGAATTCGACCCCATGCGCCGGTGAACGAATTCATAAACGGCGCGAAACCGCCCCTCGCGGAATGATCAAAAGAATTGAAGGGAACACGACCCGGGCATTGCGGAATCCCTGGAAATAAACCCGCGCCTGAGAGCAATCCCACATCACATCGTCATTACAAACCCGGTGATTCGGCGAGGAAGTCAGCTCACTCGCTGTAACGTCGATTGGGTGCGTACCGAACCAAGGCCGACCCGGCTCGACCGGATCTTCGCCCGACTGGACCGCGAACCGCAGCGGCCGGTCCTCGACGTGCCGCGCATGACGCGGCACCGGGTGGTGCTCTTCGGCGCGACGCTCGCCTTCTACCTCACGATCGTCCTCGCCGTGGTGACCACCTCGTGGCTGGTCCGGCTGGACTGGCAGGCCATGCTCTTCCGGCCCTACCAGCAGTGGCCGGAGATCCACGCCTTCCTGGACTACTGGGTGGTCCTCGGCCAGCGCGGCCCCACGGCCGTGATGGTCGCGGCCTGGCTCGGCTGGCGCTGCTGGCGGCAGCACACCCTGCGCCCGCTGCTCGCCTTCGGCGCGGCACTGCTGCTGCTGAACGTGACGGTGGGCGCCGTGAAGTACGGGCTGGGCCGCTCGGGGCCGCACTACGCGACCGAGGTCGGTTCCAACGAGATGTGGCACTGGTTCCAGGCCGGCAGCGACATATTTCCCTCGGGCCACACCGCCAACGCGGTGGTGACCTGGGGCATCCTCGCCTATCTCGCCTCCACGCCGGGCGCCCGCCGCTGGCTGTCGGCCCTGTCGGCGGTGCTGTCGCTGAGCGTCGGCCTGACCACCGTCTACCTCGGTACGCACTGGCTGAGCGACGTACTGCTGGGCTGGGCCGCGGGTCTGCTGGTGCTGCTCGCGCTGCCGTGGCTGGAGCCGACCATCGCCACCGCCGAGGCCTGGCTGTTCACCCAGCGCGACCGGCTCCGCGACCGGCTGCGCGACCGCCGCGGCGGCGCCGTCCCGGTACCCGAGCCCGCGCTGCTCAGCCCGGCCCCGGCCGCCGAGGAGGAGCCGGTGCCGGTGCGGGAGATCGTCCCGCCGACCGCCGTGCGCACCTCGCGGGCGTCGGCGCTGCTGGCGCCGGGCCCGCACACGGCCCGCTCGGAGCGCATCCCCGTCACCCCGGCCGGAAGCCGCCGCCCGCCGCACCCCGACCGCCTCGCCCGCGGCACGGCGGCCCCGGCGGCGCGTCCGCTGACCGGCGGCTGAGAGCGCGTGAGTGAGGCCCCGGTCGTGGCGACCGGGGCCTCACTCACGCGCTCTCAGCCCTTCCAGGCGCGCGCCACCCGGCCGTCCCTGACCTCGAAGTTCAGCCGTCCCACGCGGTACTCCATCGTGATGATCGCCCCCGGTGGCAGCGCGCGCACCGTCGACCACCCCCGTTCCCGGGCGCGCCGCTCGGCGGCGTCCGCGGCGAGGCCGACGTAGGTGTCGGGGCTGTCCTGGGGTTCTGCGGAGGGTTTCGGAATCGGTGCCATGCCGCCACGCTAGGCGCGGGCGGCGGCGGAGGGAAGGGTGGTCCCGGAAGGGCAAGCCGACACACTGGGTCACTGATCCCCCTCCGGTCACACTTCTGTCACAGGATCACGACACGTGTTTCAGGCGGTACGCCTCACACGGATGAGCGGTTCCGTACGCCTTCCGCAGGCATTCGAACGCAATTCCCGCGTGTCGGCGCGGCTCGCCGAATTGCCCGGCGGAAAGTGCCGGGAGGACCGTCCCGGGAGCGCATTCCCTTCCCATTCCCGGCCGAGCGGCGCGGGCCGATTCCACACCGGAAATCCACGCTTCCGGCACAGAAGGCCCGTATGCGCCCTGTCGCGCTGCGCGACCGCGCGAGCATCATGGCGGGGCTCGGCCGCGGGTGCGGCGCGAGCGGCTGCGGGCCCGGGACGCGACGAGCGAAGGGGCGAGCGAGGCATGGGGACGGAGACGGTACCGGCGACGGCGCGACCCGTACGGACCAAGGCGCACGGCCGGGTGGTCATCGACTGGCTGACCACCACCGACCACAAGAAGATCGGTCATCTGTATCTGCTCACGTCGTTCGGGTTCTTCCTGGTCGGCGGGGTGATGGCGCTGGTGATGCGCGCCGAGCTGGCCCGGCCGGGGCTCCAGCTGGTGAGCAACCACGAGTTCAACCAGCTGTTCACCCTGCACGGCACGATCATGCTGCTGCTGTTCGCGACCCCGGCCTTCGCGGGCTTCGCCAACGAGCTGATGCCCCTGCAGATCGGCGCCCCTGATGTCGCCTTCCCCCGGCTGAACATGCTGTCGTACTGGCTGTTCCTGTTCGGCGGGCTGATCGTGCTCGGCTCCCTGCTGGTGCCGGACGGGCCGGCCGCCTTCGGCTGGTTCGCCTACGCGCCGCTGAACAGCCTGGAGCGCTCGCCGGGGGTCGGCCCCGATCTGTGGATCATGGGGCTGGCGCTGTCCGGCTTCGGCACGATCCTCGGCGCGGTCAACTTCATCACCACCATCATCGGGATGCGCGCCCCGGGCATGACGATGTTCCGGATGCCGATCTTCACCTGGAACACCCTGTTCACGTCGATCCTGATCCTGCTGGCGTTCCCGGTGCTGGCCGCGGCGCTGCTCTGTCTGGAGGCGGACCGGCGGTTCGGCTCGCAGATCTTCAACGCGGCGAACGGCGGGGCGCTGCTGTGGCAGCACCTGTTCTGGTTCTTCGGACATCCCGAGGTGTACATCATCGCGCTGCCGTTCTTCGGGATCGTCACGGAGATCATCCCGGTCTTCAGCCGGAAGCCGATCTTCGGCTACGTGGCGCTGGTCGGCGCGACGATGGCGATCACCGGTCTGTCGGTGGTGGTGTGGGCGCACCACATGTTCGCCACCGGCGCGGTGCTGCTGCCGTTCTTCTCCTTCATGAGCTTCCTGATCGCCGTGCCGACGGGCGTGAAGTTCTTCAACTGGACCGGCACCATGCTGGGGGGCTCGCTGTCCTTCGAGACGCCGATGCTGTGGTCGGCCGGCTTCCTGGTGACGTTCCTGTTCGGCGGGCTGACGGGGGTGATCCTGGCCTCCCCGCCGATGGACTTCCACGTCACCGACTCGTACTTCGTCGTCGCGCACTTCCACTACGTGGTGTTCGGCACGGTCGTCTTCGCGATCTTCGCCGGGTTCTTCTTCTGGTGGCCCAAGTTCACCGGGAAGCTGCTCGACGAACGGCTCGGCAAGATCCAGTTCTGGACGCTCTTCGTCGGCTTCCACACCACCTTCCTGGTGCAGCACTGGCTGGGCGCCGAGGGCATGCCACGCCGCTACCCGGACTATCTGGCCGCGGACGGCTTCACCGCCCTCAACACGGTCTCGACGATCGGCGCGTTCCTGCTGGGCCTGTCCACGCTGCCGTTCCTCTACAACGTCTGGAAGACCGCCAAGTACGGCACGAAGGTGGAGGTCGACGACCCCTGGGGCTACGGCCGGTCCTTGGAGTGGGCGACCTCCTGCCCGCCGCCGCGGCACAACTTCACGACGCTGCCCCGGGTCCGCTCCGACTCCCCGGCGTTCGACCTGCACCATCCGGAGTACGCCGCTCCGGCCCCCCAGCACTCCGACCCGGCGCACGACCGGAGCGTCCCCGGGCACCCCTGAACACCTCCCGCCAGGGCTCGTACGCCGGCTGGGCGACGCCGAACCAGCCCGTGGTCATCTCGCCGTGGGACACCCAGCCCACGCCGTCCCGCCGGCCCGCCACCGACAGGCAGTTCCGGGGCCTCGCCGAGCAGCGGCTGCCGCCCGTCCCGCCCGGCCGGACGGGCGTCGGGCAGGAACCGCGCCGCGGGCCGGGGCGCTCAGCGGTGAGGCCGTCGAACTGCGGCGTCGCCGAGCGGCGGGCCGAAGACCGCGGGTGTCCACTCCGGGTACTGGGCGCGGGCGGAGCTCGCCGGGAGGGCGATCATCATGCCCACCGTCAGCAGGTCAGGACGGGAGCCGATCGTCTTCTTGTTGGCCTGGTAGAGCGCCTGCCAGCCGCCCTTGACGCGGTACTTGCGGGCGATCGAGGCGAGCGTGTCCCCGCGTTTGACGGTGTGCATCCGCCCCTTGAGCCCGTACCGCTTGGAGCACACCGGCCAGGCCTCCCATCCCTGCACCGCCAGCACCTCCTGGGCGACGGCGATCTGCTCCGCGCGGGTGGCGAGGTCCGCGCGGGGCGCGTACTTCAGGCCGCCGAACGCCTCCCAGGTGGGCTGCCAGAACTGCAGGCCGCCGTAGAAGCCGTTGCCGGTGTTGATGTGCCAGTTGCCTCCGCTCTCGCACTCGGCGACACACCCCCAGGGCCACTGGTCCTCGGCGCAGGCGTGCGGCGCGCGGAGGGTCTGCGGTCCGGTCGGCGGGGACGGGGGTGCCGTCTGGGCGGCGGCGGGGGCGGGCGCGGTCAGCAGGGCGGCCACGGCCAGGGCGAGCGCGATCGGCGTGCGGAACATCGGCCCACGCTAAGCGGCGCCCCTGGGGCATCCTCCGAGCCGCGCCCAGCGCCCGCGGTGGTCCCACCCGGTCGGCGCACCGGGCCCACCCCGGACGGCGGCCTCAGAGGTTCCAGGCGCGGCCCGGGCACGATCACGTCGGGGGTGTCCCGGCGGTCCGCCCGGCGGGCCGTGCCGGGGCCGCCGGGGAGGCGGGGGCGGGCGCGGCGGGCGAGCTTCCGTACGCTCCGGCGCGCGCCGAGCGGATCGGCCACGCCCCACCCCTGGTCGCACCGGGCTCTGGTGGCGACCGCGAACTGCTGGTCCTTGGCGGCCCGGCCGTCGGCCGGCGCGCAGGCGGTGCCGGTCACGGTCGGCAGCCCTGGCGGGGCGAGCAGGGCAGCCCCGGCGAGAGCCGCCGTCGTAGGGCTCTTACGGACGCCGTCGCGGGCGTTATCGACACAACCGGCGCCCGGTTGACGCAAGCCAGTTCGAAGTTACCGACGGTATCGGCGAATTCCGGCCACCCCATTCATTCGCCGATTTCGGGATTTGTCGACCTCTCACCCGGGCGCCCCGTGACCCACCTCGCGGGCCCAAGTGCCGTAGGGCGCGGCGTAGTTGACGGTGAGCGCCGAACCCCGGCCCGAGGGCGACCCTCCGCGTCGGATGGTTCGATTCCGTTCGCCGTGCAGCGTGACTCCCGCCACAGATCGGCCGTTGTCATCTTCATGAGCCCGGGACCGTCCCGGACCACGGGCCGGGAGCCACCCGGCCTCGCCACGCACCGCATCCCCAGGGAGCCACCCGTGCCGCGCATGCTCGACGTCAGCGACGAGGTTCGCGCCGAGATCGGCGACGAAGAAGCCGACCGGCTGCTCGCCGGAGACAACACCCCGGGCAGTTATGACTGCACGTCCTGCCGCACCCCGGGCGACTCCGAGCGCGAGCGCACCAGCACCGTGCTGTTCATCGGCGACGAGACCGCCGTGCTCGCCTTCGCCCACGCCACCTGCCTGCCCTCCCAGGTCGTCCAGGTCACCGAGGAACAGCTCCAGGGCGCCGTGAGGTCCATCAGCGGCGACACCGTGGACCTGGAGCCCGACAAGGTCGCGCCCGAACAGGCCGTGCTCGGGGTGACCAGCGGGCTCGTCCTGATCGCCGGGGAGTTGCACCCGGCGCTGGTCGTCGAGCCGACCGGCCCCATCGTGCGGCCCGGCTCGACCGCCGTCGGCGACGACTTCCTGCCGCTGCTCATCGAGCAGGGGTTCATGCCGGTGACCGAGCTGAACTCGGTGCCTCCGGTGCTGCACGGATGGTCGGTGCTGCTGGCGATGGGGCAGCTGCACGCGGTGCTCCAGCCCGCGGCGAACGGTGGCCAGCCGGTGGCCTGGTGGCAGGCGCACCAGCCGTTGCAGGTCACGGAGGGCTGGCGGTCCGCCGCCAACAAGCACCAGCAGGTGCTGATGTTCGCCGCGCCGGCGGGGTCCATCGGACGGCAGCCCCGGGAGGACCTGCTGCGCGAGGCGCTGGACAAGGCCGCCGCCGGCGGCAAGCTGGTCGCGAGCACGCTGCCGCTGGCGGGCACGTGAGCGCCTGTTCGCCGTGAGGGTACGGCGCGGGCGGCTGCGGGTCCGTCGCGGTCGATCGCACGGTTCCCCGCGCCCCGTCCAGGCGGGTGTGCTCCCCCGCATCTTCTTGTGCCGTGGTGTCGTTTGGACATACGTGCACGCATACGACGCTCCCCGCCGCCAGTCCTATCCGTCGGTCCCTCCCCCGCCGCGCTCGGTCCATGACCAGAGCGGCCCCTCGCCCACGCCGATCTACGACAAGCTCTACGCCGAGTACGTCAAGTCGTTCCGCACCCTGCCGGGCGACCGCAGCGGTGAGGAGAAGCTGGGATTCACCGCCTTCGGGAGCATCCCGTACGGGGCGGGCTCGCTGGGCGGCTTCCTGGGTGGCTCGCTCGGCGGGTCGTACAGCGCCTACAGCGCGGGCGCGCAGAGCGCCCGGCAGAGCGGCGCACAGCCGTCGCAGTGGCAGCGCGTCCGACAGATCCCGGCGGCGCTGCCCCCGGCCCGGCGCGGCAACCGCTGACCGACGACGTGAAAGGGCGGCCCCTCACGGGGCCGCCCTTTCACGTCGTCACGTCACTTCTTCTTCGCGCCGCGCTTCTCGCGCACCCGCACCGAGATGTGGATCGGCGTGCCCTCGAAGCCGAACTCCTCACGCAGCCGGCGCTCGATGAAGCGGCGATAGCCCGCCTCGATGAAGCCGGAGGCGAAAAGCACGAACCGCGGCGGCTTGGTGCCGGCCTGGGTGCCGAACAGGATGCGCGGCTGCTTGCCGCCCCGGATCGGGTGCGGGTGGGCGGAGACCAGCTCGCCGAGGAAGGCGTTCAGCCGGCCCGTCGGCACCCGGGTCTCCCAGCCCGCGAGGGCGGTCTCGATCGCCGGGACCAGCTTCTCCATGTGCCGGCCGGTGCGTGCCGAGACGTTCACCCGGGGCGCCCAGGCGACCTGGCCCATCTCCGTCTCGATCTCCCGCTCCAGGTAGTAGCGGCGCTCCTCGTCGAGGGTGTCCCACTTGTTGAACGCGATGACGAGCGCCCGGCCCGCCTCGACGGCCATGGAGATGATCCGCTGGTCCTGCACGGAGATGCTCTCGGAGGAGTCGATCAGGACGACCGCGACCTCGGCCTTCTCCACGGCGGCGGCCGTGCGCAGCGACGCGTAGTAGTCGGCGCCCTGCTGGAGGTGGACCCGCTTGCGGATGCCCGCCGTGTCGACGAACTTCCAGGTCTTGCCGCCCAGCTCGATCATCTCGTCGACCGGGTCGCGGGTGGTGCCCGCCACCTCGTTGACGACGACGCGCTCCTCGCCCGCCACCTTGTTCAGCAGGGAGGACTTGCCGACGTTCGGGCGCCCGATCAGGGCGATACGGCGCGGGCCGCCGACGGCGCTGCCGAAGGTCTGCTCGGGGGCGTCCGGCAGCACCTCCAGAACGGCGTCCAGCATGTCGCCGGTGCCCCGGCCGTGCAGCGCGGAGACCGGGTGCGGCTCGCCGAGCCCCAGGGACCACAGGGAGGCCGCGTCGGCCTCGCCGCTCGGGCCGTCGACCTTGTTGGCGCACAGCACGACGGGCTTGCCCGCCTTGCGCAGCAGCCGGACGACCGCCTCGTCGGTGTCGGTGGCGCCGACCTTGGCGTCGACGACGAAGACCACCGCGTCGGCCGCCTCGATGGCGAACTCGGCCTGCGCGGCGACGGAGGCGTCGATGCCGAAGACGTCCTGCTCCCAGCCGCCGGTGTCGACGACCTTGAAGCGGCGGCCCGCCCACTCGGCCTCGTAGGTGACCCGGTCGCGGGTGACGCCCGGCCGGTCCTCGACGACCGCCTCGCGGCGGCCGATGACCCGGTTCACCAGGGTCGACTTGCCGACATTGGGGCGGCCGACGACGGCGAGCACGGGCAGCGGGCCGTGCCCGGCCGCCTCGATGGCGCCCTCGACCTCCGCCGGGTCGAAGCCCTCTTCCGCGGCGAGCTCCATGAACTCCGCGTACTCGGCATCGCCGAGCGCCCCGTGGTCGTGCTCGAAACCGTCCGAGCCGCCGGGCTGGATCTGGTCGTTCATGAAGTCCGTACCTCGTCGTTCATCGTGGTGATCGGTGGAGTGCCCCGATTCGGGGTGATCCACTACTCAGTGTCGCTCAGCGCCCGGTCAGACGCCTGGCGTTTTCCAGGTGCAGGCTGAGCTGCTTCTGGATGCGTTCGGTCGCCTCGTCCAGCGCCGTGCGCGTGCGCCGCCCGGAGCCGTCGCCCGCCTCGAACGGGTCCCCGAAGACCACGTCGATGCGGCTGCGCAGCGGGGGCAGCGCCTTTATCAACCGTCCGGGGCGCCCGGAACTTCCCAGCACCGCCACGGGCACCACCGGGGCGCCGCCGCGCACCGCGAAGTAGGCGAGCCCGGCGCGCAGCGAGGCGAAGTCGCCCTCGCCCCGGGTGCCCTCCGGGAATATGCCCAGCACCCCGCCGTTCTCCAGCACGCCCAGCGCCCGCGTGATGGCGGTGCGGTCGGTGGAGTCGCGGTCCACCTTCAGCTGGCCGATGCCGGTCAGGAAGGGGTCCAGCGGGCCGACGAACGCCTCCTTCTTGATCAGGAAGTGCGTCGGCCGGGGCGCCACGCCCATGACCATCGGCCCGTCGATGTTGTGCGAGTGGTTGATCGCGAGGATCACGGGTCCGCTCGGCGGGACCTTCCAGGCGCCGAGCACCCGGGGCCGCCACAGCCCGTACATCAGCCCGACGCCGATGCGCCGCCCGACCTCGGCGCCCCGCGCCGACGGAACCTCGCTCACTTCCCGGCCCGCTTCTCCTCGACGAGGGTGACCACGCACTCGACGACCTGCGCCAGCGTCAGGTCGGTGGTGTCCACCTCGACGGCGTCGTCGGCCTTGGCCAGCGGGGAGGTCTTGCGGCTGGAGTCGGCCGCGTCCCGCTTCAGCAGGTCCTCGCGGGTCGCGTGGACGTCGGCGCCCTTCAGCTCGCCGCTGCGGCGGGCGGCACGCGCCTCCGGGGAGGCGGTGAGGAAGATCTTCAGGTCGGCGTCCGGCAGAACCGTCGTCCCGATGTCACGGCCCTCGACGACGATGCCGTGCTCGGCGGAGGCCGCGATGGACCGCTGCAACTCGGTGATCCGGGTCCGCACCTCGGGGACCGCGCTGACCGCGCTGACCTTGGAGGTGACCTCCTGGGTGCGGATCGGGCCGGAGACGTCCACGCCGTCGACCGTGATGGCCGGGGCCACGGGGTCGGTGCCGGAGACGATCTCCGGCTTCCCGGCCACGGCGGCGATCGCCGTCGGGTCGTCGAGGTCGATGCCGTTGGTCGCCATCCACCAGGTGATCGCCCGGTACTGGGCGCCCGTGTCCAGGTAGCTGAGGCCGAGCTGCGCGGCCACGGCCTTCGACGTGCTCGACTTGCCGGTGCCGGAGGGGCCGTCGATGGCGACGATCACTGACGGAACGGTCCGGGCGGCGCCGTTTTCCACGGGGGGACACCTTCCTGGTGCGGGTGGCGGGGGCGGGGGGCGGTTCGGGTGCCCCGGACAAGGTTACTGGGTGCGGGTCCCCCATCCGGACGAGCGCCCGCCGCACGGCCCTCCCAGCCCGTCCGGCGGCGCCTCGCCGACACGGTCAGCAGGATCAGCCCGTCCGGCGTGTGCGGACGAGACCCGTCCAGGGCCGAAGCGGGGGCCCGGGGGCGGCGGCCCCGGAGACGACGGCCACGACAACGCGGGCCACTACTGCCGGATCGCCCAGCCCCGCTCCCGCAGCGCGGCACTCAGCACGGCCGCCGCCTTCGGCTCGACCGACAACTGCACCAGACCGGCCTGCTGCCCCGTCGCGTGCTCGATCCGCACGTCCTCGATGTTGACCCCGGCCTGCCCCGCGTCCGCGAAGATGCGGGCCAGCTGCCCCGGCTGGTCGTCGATGAGCACGGCCACGGTCTCGTAGGCCCGCGGCGCCGAACCATGCTTGCCGGGCACCCGGACCTGTCCCGCGTTGCCGCGCCGCAGCACGTCCTCGATGCCCGTGGCGCCCTCGCGCCGCTTGGCCTCGTCGGAGGACTGGAGGGCGCGCAGGGCACGTACCGTCTCGTCGAGGTCGGCGGAGACGTCCGCGAGGAGGTCGGCGACCGGCCCGGGGTTGGCGGAGAGGATGTCGATCCACATCCGGGGGTCGGAGGCGGCGATCCGGGTCACGTCCCGGATGCCCTGCCCGCACAGCCGTACGGCGGCCTCGTCGGCGTGCTCCAGGCGCGCGGCGACCATGCTGGAGACCAGGTGGGGCATGTGCGAGACGAGCGCCACGGCCCGGTCGTGGGCGTCCGCGTCCATCACCACGGGGACGGCCCGGCAGTGCGAGACCAGTTCCAGGGCGAGGTTCAGCACCTCGGTGTCGGTGTCCCGGCTCGGGGTGAGCACCCAGGGGCGGCCCTCGAAGAGGTCGCCGGTGGCGGCGAGCGGCCCGGACTTCTCGCGGCCGGACATGGGGTGGGTGCCGAGGTAGGACGCCAGGTCGAGGCCGAGCGCCTTCAGCTCGCGCCGCGGGCCGCCCTTGACGCTGGCCACGTCGACGTAGCCGCGCGCGACCCCGCGCCGCATGACGTCGGCGAGCACGGTGGCGACGTGGGCGGGCGGGGCGGCGACGACGGCGAGGTCGACGGGCCCGTCGGGTGCCTCGTCGGTGCCGGCGCCGAGCGCGGCGGCGGTGCGGGCCTGCTCGGGGTCGTGGTCGTCGAGGTGGACGGTGACGCCGCGCTGGACGAGCGCCAGGGCGGCGGAGGTGCCGATCAGGCCGGTGCCGATGACGAGTGCGGTCCTCACTGGGCGATGTCCTTGCGCAGAGCGGCGGCGGCGCCGAGGTAGACGTGGTGGATGTCGGCACGGGGCCGGTCGGACTCGATGTGGGCGAGGACCCGTACGACGCGGGGCATGGCGCCCTCGATGTCGAGTTCCTGGGCGCAGATCAGCGGCACGTCGGTGATGCCGAGCGCGCGGGCGGCGGCGGCCGGGAAGTCGCTGTGCAGGTCGGGCGTGGCCGTGAACCAGATGCTGATCAGGTCGTCGGCGGTGAGGCCGTTCCGCTCCAGGATGGCGGTGAGCAGGGCTCCTACCTGCGCGTCCATGTGCTCGGCGTCGTCCCGTTCCAGCTGGACGGCCCCCCGGACCGCTCGTACCGCCACGGCGCTGCTCCTTGCTGTGTGCGTACCGATCTGCGTCCGACCAGCCTAGTCAGCCCGGGACCGCCCGGCGCCCGGCGCCCGCCACCTGAGACGGGGCTTGCCCGCGCCGGCGCGACGGGTGCGCTCAGGCGTCCCGGAGCGCGCCCGGGGTCACCGGCTCGTCCCGGTACTCGATCCGGTCCGTCCAGGCCGCCGGCCAGACGTCCGCGCCGTGGTGGGCGCCCGCGAAGGCGCCGGTCAGGCAGGCGATGGAGTCGGAGTCGCCGGAGGTGCGGGCGGCGCGGCGCGGCGCGCCGAGCGGTTCCTCGACGGGGAGCAGGAAGCGGAGCAGCCCGGTGGCCGGCGCTTCCTCGGCGATCCAGCCCGCTCCGGTGGCGAGGCAGGGGTCGGTCTCCGGGGAGACGGTGCGGACCGCGTCCGCGCGCACCTGCCGCGCCAGCCGCTCGGGGGCGAGGAAGCCGCGTTCCATGGCGGTGCGCAGCCCGCGGCCGAGGGCGAGCGTCATCCGGGTGTCGTGGGAGACGAGCGCGGGCCGGGGCAGGTCCATCGGCCGCCAGGGACCGAACTCGGCGAGGATCGGCGGCACGTCGTCGAACTCGGCCGGAAAGCCGAGGGCGTCTCCGAGGGCGAGGCCGAGGAGCGCTCCGGTCGCGGCGCGTTCGGCACGCGGATCACCATCCCCTTTATCGTCACTCTGACAATAAAGGGGATGGCGGGACGCCGACAAGCCGTTTCCACGGTCGGCTCAGAGGTCGGCTTAGAGGTCGACTTCCTTCATCAGCATCCCGACCTCCGTGTTGGACAGCCGCCGCAGCCAGCCCGACTTCTGGTCGCCCAGGGCGATCGGGCCGAAGGCGGTGCGCACCAGCTTCTCGACCGGGAAGCCGGCCTCCGCGAGCATGCGGCGCACGATGTGCTTGCGGCCCTCGTGGAGGGTCACCTCGACCAGGTAGTTCTTGCCGGTCTGCTCGACGACCCGGAAGTGGTCCGCGCGGGCGTAGCCGTCCTCCAGCTGGATGCCGTCCTTCAGCCGCTTGCCCAGGTCGCGCGGGATGGGCCCGACGATCGCGGCCAGGTAGGTCTTCTTCACGCCGTACTTGGGGTGGGTCAGCCGGTGCGCCAGCTCGCCGTGGTTGGTGAGCAGGATGATGCCCTCGGTCTCGGTGTCCAGGCGCCCCACGTGGAAGAGCCGGGTCTCCCGGTTGGTGACGTAGTCGCCGAGGCACTGCCGCCCCTCCGGGTCCTCCATGGTGGAGACGACGCCGGCGGGCTTGTTCAGCGCGAAGAACTGGTACGACTGGGTGGCCACGGTCAGCCCGTCCACCCGGATCTCGTCGTTCTCCGGGTCCACGCGCTTGCCCTGCTCCAGGACGATCTCGCCGTTCACCTCGACCCGGGCCTGCTCGATCAGCTCCTCGCAGGCGCGCCGGGAGCCGTAGCCGGCGCGTGCGAGCACCTTCTGCAGCCGCTCGCCCTCCTGCTCGGCGCCCGGGAACGTCTTGGGCAGCTTGACGTCCTTCTTGTCCGCGTACCGCTCCCGGTTGCGCTCCTCGACCCGAACCTCGTACTCCCGCGAGGTCGCAGGGGCCGACCGTCCGCGCTGCTGAGGCTTCCGGGGACCGCCCTTGGCGCCGCCCCGGGCCGACGGGCCGCGGCCCGACTTCGCACCGTCCTGGGTGGCGCCGGGGCCGACGTCGTAGCGCCGCTCCTCCGGGCGCGGCTTCTTCGGTCGACCACTGCCCTGCTTGTCGTCGCGGTTGTTGCCGGCGCCGCGGAAGTTACCGCGCCCGCCGCCGCTCCCGCCGCGGCCGCCGCTGTTGCCACCACGGCTCCCGCCGTTGTTTCCGCTGCTGTTCCTGCCGCTGCTGCTTCGCATCAAAGTTCCGTCTTGTCGTCTGCGTCCTCGAAGTCCGGAGCGTCCGGATCGAACGACGGTACGCCTTCCTGGGTCTCGGCCTCGATCGCCTCCGCCTCCGGGAGGAAGGGCGCGAGCTCCGGGAGCTCGTCCAGACCGCGCAGGCCCATCCGTTCCAGGAAGTAGTTCGTCGTCCTGTACAGGATCGCACCTGTTTCGGGTTCCGTGCCCGCCTCCTCGACCAGTCCGCGCTGGAGGAGGGTGCGCATGACCCCGTCGCAGTTGACCCCGCGGACGGCCGACACCCGGCTGCGGCTCACCGGCTGACGGTAGGCGACGACCGCGAGCGTCTCCAGCGCGGCCTGGGTGAGCCGGGCCGTCTGGCCGTCCAGGACGAGGCGCTCGACGGCCGCCGCGTACTCGGGGCGGGTGTAGAAACGCCAGCCGCCCGCGACGAACCGCAGCTCGAACCCGCGGCCCTGCACGGCGTACTCGTCGGCCAGCTCCCGCAGGGCGTCGGCGACCTGCCGCCGGGGCCGCTCCAGGATCTTCGCCAGGTGCTCCTCGGTCGCGGGCTCGTCCACGACCATCAGCACGGCCTCCAGGGCGGGCTTGAGATCGAGTGCGGCGACCGTCTCCTCGCTCGTCACGCCTTCTCCTCCTCCTTCGGCTGCTCGGGCGGCCGGTCGAACTCGTCGGTCACCAGGGGCCGGTCGTCCCCGTCCCCACCGGTCCACCGCACCAGCAGATCCCCGAGGGCGGTCTCCTGCTCCAGGGCCACCGCCTTCTCCCGGTACAGCTCCAGCAGCGCCAGGAACCGGGCGACGACGGTGAGGGTGTCGTCGGTGTCCTCGACGAGCGCGCGGAAGCTCGCCTCGCCCAGCTCCCTCAGCCGGGCCACCACGATCCCCGCCTGTTCCCGCACGCTGACCAGCGGCGCGTGGATGTGGTCGACGTACACCTGCGGCTTCGGCTTCGGCTGCATCGCCTTGACCGCGAGCTTCGCGAACCCCTCCGCGCCGATGCTGATGACGACCTCGGGCAGCAGCTCGGCGTGCTGGGGCTCCAGGCCGACGGTACGGGGGTAGCGGCGGGCCTCGCCGTCCAGGCGCCCGCTGAAGATGTCCGCGATCTGCTTGTACGCCCGGTACTGGAGCAGCCGTGCGAAGAGCAGGTCCCGCGCCTCCAGCAGCGCCAGGTCGGCCTCGTCCTCCACCTCGGCGGCGGGCAGCAGCCGGGCCGCCTTGAGATCGAGCAGGGTGGCCGCGACGACCAGGAACTCGGTCGTCTGGTCCAGATCCCAGTCCGGCCCCCTCGCCCGGATGTGCGCCATGAACTCATCGGTGACCTTCGACAGCGCGACCTCGGTGACGTCCAGCTTGTGCCGGGAGATCAACTGGAGCAGCAGATCGAAGGGCCCCTCGAAGTTGGCGAGCCGCACCGTGAAGACACCGTCGTCAGGGGCCTTCGGCTCCGGCTCCGGCTCTGCTGCGACCGGCTCCGGTTCCGGGATCTCCACGGGAGCGTCGTCCGGCTCCACCGGCGGAACGCCAGGCCCCTTGCCCAGCGCGCGCCGACGCCCGGCACGGCCGGAGGCGGAAGCGTCGTACGAGGTCATAGCCCCCGCAGGCTACCGCTACCGCCCCCGCAGCCGCCGTACGAGGATGCTGGCGTCCCCCCGGGTCTCCAGATCGGCGAGCACGACGGCCACCGCCTCGCGCACGATCCGGCCCCGGTCGACGGCGAGCCCGTGCTCGCCGCGGAGCACGAGACGCGCGTGCTCCAGGTCCATCAGCTCCTCGGCGGA
Source organism: Streptomyces sp. (assembly GCF_035645055.1). Classification (GTDB taxonomy): domain Bacteria; phylum Actinomycetota; class Actinomycetes; order Streptomycetales; family Streptomycetaceae; genus Streptomyces. The sequence continues at coordinate 17,462 of NZ_DASQNH010000069.1, forward strand.
GACGTAGACGGTGATCTTCTCGTCGTGCCGCTCACGTCCGCTCGGCCGCCGCGTGGCCGTCCGCCCGCGCTTGCGGGGCGCGGCCGCGGCAGAACCTTCCTGCGCCGGCTGGCGCCGGGTGGCGCGCTCCCCGGCGGCGCCCCGGCTGCGGGACTCGCCCGCCTCCGCGGCGTCGGGCTCCGCGGGCATGTGCTCGGCGCCGTCGCCGTCGCCGCCCTGCGCGGGCACGGCCTGCGGGGCGTCGTCCGCGATCGACGGGTCGCTCTCGCCGGCCGGAGCCGGCACCCGGGGCTCGCCACCCGCCGGGCGCCGGGGAGCGGACGGCTGGAGTGCCATGCCCCCTGTCGTGCGGAACAGTTCGTCGGCCCCCGGCAGACTCACTCGGCGTGACACCGGGCGAGCACCTCCCTGGCGAGCTGGCGGTAGGCGGCGGCACCGACGGAGTTGGAGGCGTACGTGGTGATCGGCTCACCGGCGACCGTGGTCTCCGGGAAGCGGACCGTACGCCCGATGACCGTGTGGTAGACGTGGTCGTCGAAGGCCTCCACGACCCGGGCGAGCACCTCGCGGCTGTGCACGGTGCGCGAGTCGTACATGGTGGCGAGGATGCCGTCGAGCTCCAGCTCGGGGTTGAGCCGCTCCTGGACCTTCTCGATGGTCTCGGTCAGCAGCGCCACACCGCGCAGCGCGAAGAACTCGCACTCCAGCGGCACGATCACCTTGTGCGCGGCCGTCAGCGCGTTGACCGTGAGCAGGCCGAGCGAGGGCTGGCAGTCGATCACGATGTAGTCGTAGTCGGGCAGCAGCGGCTTGAGCGCGCGCTGGAGCGACGACTCACGGGCGACCTCGGAGACCAGCTGGACCTCGGCCGCGGACAGGTCGATGTTGCTGGGCAGCAGGTCCATGTTGGGGACCGCGGTCTTCAGCAGCACCTCGTCGGCCGACAGGCCCCGCTCCATGAGCAGGTTGTAGACGGTGAGGTCCAGCTCCATGGGGTTGACGCCGAGACCGACCGACAGCGCGCCCTGCGGGTCGAAGTCCACGAGCAGCACCCGGCGTCCGTACTCCGCGAGCGCGGCACCCAGGTTGATGGTGGACGTCGTCTTGCCGACGCCGCCCTTCTGGTTGCACATCGCGATGATCGTCGCGGGGCCGTGGTCGGTGAGCGGACCCGGGATCGGGAAGTACGGCAGGGGGCGTCCGGTCGGGCCGACGCGCTCACGGCGCTGGCGGGCCGCGTCGGGTGCGAGCGTGGCCGCGTACTCGGGATCGGGCTCGTACTCGGCGTCGGGGTCGTAGAAGTGCCCCTCGGGCAGTTCCTCGTAGTCGGCGAAGTGGTTGTGGGGCGCGCCACTTCCGTCGCCGGCCATGGCGTTCACGTGATGGCCATCCATGCTCTGGGGTGCTGTCTGAGCCATGTGGGGGCTGGTCTGGCTCTGGTGGGCTGCGAAGGTTCGGACAGCGACGGAGCCGACAGCCTCGAGCCCCGTGGAGCCCTGGCCCCGCGTAGGCATTCCTGGTTGACCACCCCCGGGAGAAAATGTCGACTCATTCACAAGTCGTCTTACCTCCTTGGTGACCAGGAAACTTCTAGACAAGGTCAGCGTGGCACCATGCCGACGTTCGGCGACTCTATGGCGTGTCGGGCGTCCGCAGCAACACAATCCGCCGGACCCGGCCCGATGTGTCGGCAATGAAACATCCCGCTGTCAAGGGCGTACGAGCGTCACACAGCAGATTTCACCGGTGTACGAATCGGTTAAAGGGATACGTTCGAGGCGAGTTGACCGAGAGTCGCAAAGTGACCATACACACATCCGGCCGGACCTTGTCGGGCAAGGTCCGGCCGGATGTTCACGGTTGACGACCCCTGTTGACGAATCGCCTTTTCCGTATGGATGACTTGAACCAGTCGCTGGGGCGCGGACCGGCGGGGCGTCAGCCGAGGAGCGACTCCAGCTCCACGTGCTCCAGGCCGTGCGCCTGAGCGACCTCCTTGTAAACGACCTTGCCGTCATGGGTGTTGAGACCCTTGGCGAGCGCGGCGTCGCGGCGCAGCGCCTCGACCCAGCCGTTGTTGGCCAGCGACACGATGTACGGCAGCGTGGCGTTGGTGAGGGCGTTGGTGGAGGTGTTCGGGACGGCGCCGGGCATGTTGGCGACGCAGTAGAAGATCGAGTCGTGGACCTGGAAGGTCGGCTCGGCGTGCGTGGTCGGACGGGAGTCCTCGAAGCAGCCGCCCTGGTCGATCGCGATGTCGACAAGGACACTTCCGGGCTTCATCCGGGAGACCAGCTCGTTGGTGACGAGCTTCGGGGCCTTCGCGCCCGGGATGAGGACGGCGCCGATGACGAGGTCGGCGTCCAGGACGGCCTTCTCCAGCTCGAAGGAGTTGGACATGACGGCCTTGACCTTGGTGCCGAAGATCTTGTCGGCCTCGCGCAGCTTGTTGATGTCGCGGTCCAGCAGGGTCACGTCGAAGCCCATGCCGACGGCGATCTGGGTGGCGTTCCAGCCGGAGACGCCACCGCCGATGACGACGGCCTTCGCCGGGGTGACACCGGGGACGCCGCCGGGCAGGACGCCGCGGCCGCCGTTGGCGCGCATCAGGTGGTAGGCGCCGACCTGCGGGGCCAGGCGGCCCGCGACCTCGGACATCGGGGCGAGCAGCGGCAGCGCGCGGCTGGGCAGCTCGACCGTCTCGTAGGCGATGGCGGTGGTCCCGGACTCGACGAGGGCGTCCGTGCATTCCTTGGAGGCGGCCAGGTGCAGGTAGGTGAAGAGGGTCTGGTCCTTGCGCAGGCGGTGGTACTCCTCCGCGATCGGCTCCTTGACCTTCAGCAGCAGGTCGGCGGTGGCCCAGACCTCGTCGGCGGTGTCGAGGATCTCGGCGCCGGCGGCGACGTACTCCTCGTCCGTGATCGAGGAGCCGAGGCCGGCGCCCCGCTCGATGACGACCTGGTGGCCGTTGCGCACCAGCTCGTGCACGCCGGCGGGGGTGATGGCCACCCGGAACTCGTTGTTCTTGACCTCGCGGGGGATGCCGACCTTCACGTCGATCACGGTCCTTGGCTCAGAGGGGGGTGTGGTACGTGACATACCCGGATGTACAGGGCACACCGGGAGACACCGCAGGAGAACGTGCGGCAGAGCCAGTCTAATGAAGGCGTTCCCGCTGTCTAGCCTTTCATTGCATCAATCTTCAGCGGATGTACTGCGGATTTCGCAGGCGTTAGCTCCGTGTTCCGGTTGTTGATCTTCCGGATCGCCCTCCTGCGCGGTCTCCTGGAGCTCTTCCCCCAGCATGCGCTCGGCCGCGCTGCGGTGCAGTCCGGCCGCCGTGGGATCGCCGAGGTGGTCCAGGGTGTCGGCCAGCCGCAGGTGCAACGCCGCCTGGAGCCGTACGTCCTCCGCACGGCGCGCCCACTCCACCGCCTCCTGGCAGGTGCGCAGCGACTCCTCGGGCCGGCCCGCGTACTCCTGCACCCGGGCCAGCTCGCTCAACGCCCGCGCGTGCGCGGCGACATCGCCGAGCTTGCGGTACCCGGCGACGGCCGCCCGCCAGCCGCGCACCGCCTCGCCGTAGCGGCCCGCGTAGGTGTGGACGGCGGCGATCCGGCCGTACAGCCGGGCGGCGTCCGCGCGCTCGTCGCGGGCCAGCCGCTGGGCCAGCGCCCGGCCGAACCAGTCGGCGGCCCGGTCGTAGTCGCCCAGCTCCTCGTGGGCACCACCTACGGATTCCATCGCGCGGCCGGTCGCATACGGGTCGTTCGCCTCCCGTCCCGCGTCCAGCGCGGCCCGGTAGCGCACCAGCGCCTCGGCGGTACGGCCGGTCTGGGCGTCCAGATCGGCCAGGTTCAGCAGGGCCGCCGCTTGCTCCCGGGGCAGGTTCTGCCGCTCGGCCACATCCAGCACGAGCTGGTGGATGCCGTACAGGTCGGGGGCCGCGGCCTGGGTGCCGAAGTGCGCGACCAGCGTCCGCACCAGCTGGGACAGCAGCCGCCGGGCCAGGGTGTCCAGCTCCCCGTCGGCGACCGCGAGGCGGGCCGCGGCCAGCAGGGCGGGCCGGCGGATGCGCAGCCAGTCCGCCGCCGCGCGCGGGCTGGGGAAGCGCAGCGAGCTGGGCATCCCGAGCAGCTTGGCACGGGCCTGCGGCGAGTCCGTCTCGGTGATCGCCCGGCAGGACTGGAGCAGCCGGACCGTCCGCTCCAGCATCCGGGCCCGGGCCAGCTGGAGCTCGGCCGGCTTGTCCTGCGTCTCGGTGAGGGCGCGCAGCAGCGGGTGCAGGGCGCCCGGCACCTCGTACTGCGGCAACGGCGAGTCCACCGCCCGCAGCAGGCCGAGGGCGACGAAGTCGTCCAGGGTGGCGCGGGCCCCGCTGACCGAGCAGCCGGCGAGCGCGGAGGCGGTGTGCGGGTCGACGTACCCGGCGGGGGCCAGGGCGAGCAGTCGCAGTATCCGGGCGGCGGGCACCGGGAGGGAGACGTAGGCGAGCCGGAAGATCCGGCTGAGCGGGGTGCCCGCGGTCTCCTCGTCGTCCTCGGCGCGCAGCTGCTTGGCGAGGTCGGCGACGGCCGCCTTGGGACGGGCGGCCAGCCAGCCGCCGGCCAGCATCAGCGCGGCGGGCTGGGCCTGGCACTCCTCGACCAGGGTCTCGGCGGCCCGCGGGTCCACGGTGATCCGCACCGAGCCGGTGCGCCGGGACAGCAGTTCCACCGCCGTTTTGGTGTCCAGGCCGCCCAGGGTGCACGGGCGGACGTCGGCGATCCCCGTCAGGGGGCCCTGCGATACGGCGACGGCCAGGCAGTCCGGAGTGTCCGGCAGCAGCGCGTCGACCTGCTCGGCGTCGGCCGCGTCGTCCAGCAGCAGAACGGCCCGGCGGTCGGCGAGTGCCGCGCGCAGCGCCGCCGCGAGATCGTCCCCGGCGGCTCCGGCGGGGGCCGGCAGCTCCAGCGCGGCGAGCAGCTCCCGGGCGACGCGGACGGTGGGGACGGGCGTGCCGTCGGGTTCGCTGAGCCGGGCCCGCAGCACCCCGTCCGGGTAGCGGTCGGCGACCTGCCGGACCAGTTCCTCGGCGAGCGCGGTGCGGCCGGAGCCGGGCCGGCCGGCGATCAGCAGCACCCGGGCGCGCGGCGCCTTGCGGCCGGCCAGGGTGTCGAGTCCGGCGCGCTCGATGTCGGCGCGCAGTTCCTTCAACTCCCGTGTGCGGCCCAGGAAGAGGTTTTCCGGCGACGTGTGTTCCGACAGCTCCAAGCCGCCTGTGTCCACCGCCTGATCCGTCACGGGCCACACTCCCGTCCCACCTGCACGTGCACAGCCCGACGGGTCTCCGATCGGGCGTTTCCAGAGCCTAGTTCACGCTCTGCGACGATCCCGGTGGAGCACGGCGGTGACGTCCCCCGATCGGATCAGGCGATGGTCACACCGAAGGCGGTGACCGGGCGGATCAGGACGCGAACGGCCGGGCCGGCCACGGCGCCTCCGCCGGGCGCAGGGCGTCGAGTCCGTCGCCCGCCCGCGCGGCGACCAGGGAGAGGACACCCACGACCAGGCAGTTGTTGTGCAGCTCCCCGGCGAGCACCCCGCGCACCAGCTCCTGGACCGGCACCCGCTCCAGTTCCATGTCGGCCTCTTCGTGCTCGACCTCGAAGCGCTCGCCCTCGGCCTCGGAGAGATCGCGGGCGAGGAAGATCCGTACGGCCTCGTCGCAGCCGCCGGGCGTGGTGTACACGTCGGTCAGCACCCGCCAGTCCTCGGCCTTGACGTGCGCCTCCTCGTACAGCTCGCGCTGTGCGGCGTGCAGCGGGTTCTCGCCGGGCACGTCGAGCAGTCCGGCCGGGATCTCCCACAGCTTCTGGCGCACCGGGTGCCGGTACTGGCGCAGCACCAGGACACGGTCGGCCTCGTCGAGGGCGAGGACGGCCACCGAGCCGGGGTGGACCTGGTAGTCACGGGTGACCGCCGTGCCGTCGGGCATGACCACCTCGTCGGTGCGGACGGAGGTCTTGTTGCCCCGGAAGGGGGTGTCCGTGGCCCGGATCTCCCACTCCTCGGGAGTGTCCTTGATCGTCATGCCCTGTCCTTCCAGACGTACAGAAGAAGACGTACAGAAAAAGCCGGGGCGCGTCCCCGTTGAGAAGGACGCACCCCGGCCACCGTACAACCGTTGTGTTACTTGCCCGTCTTCGCCGTCTTGCGCTCGACGGCCGCCTTCACCAGGCCCGCGAACAGCGGGTGCGGGCGGGTCGGGCGGGACCGGAGCTCCGGGTGTGCCTGCGTGGCCACGAGGTACGGGTGGACCTCACGGGGGTACTCCACATACTCGACCAGCTTGCCGTCCGGGGAGGTGCCGGAGAACTGGATACCCGCCTTGCTCTCCAGCTCCGCGCGGTACGCGTTGTTGACCTCGTACCGGTGGCGGTGCCGCTCCTCGACGTACTCCTTGCCGTCGTAGACCTCGCGCACGATGGAGCCCTCGGCCAGCTTGGCCGGGTACATGCCCAGCCGCATCGTGCCGCCCATGTCGCCCTCACCGGCGACGATGTCGAGCTGCTCGGCCATGGTGGAGATCACCGGGTGGGCGGTGGCCGGGTCGAACTCGGTGGAGTTCGCGTCGGCGATACCCGCCAGGTTGCGCGCGGCCTCGATCACGATGCACTGCAGGCCCAGGCACAGGCCGAGCAGCGGGATCTTGTTCTCGCGGGCGTACTGGATGGCGCCGACCTTGCCGGAGACACCGCGGTCGCCGAAGCCGCCGGGGATGCAGATCGCGTCCACGTCGCCGAGCTGCTCGGCCGCGCCGGCCGGAGTGCGGCAGTCGTCGGAGGTGACCCACTTGATCTTGACGCGGGTGTGGTTGGCGAAGCCGCCGGCGCGCAGCGCCTCGGTCACCGACAGGTACGCGTCGGGCAGGTCGATGTACTTGCCGACCAGCGCGAGGCTGATCTCGTGCGCCGGGCGGTGGACACGGTCGAGCAGGTCGTCCCAGGTCGTCCAGTCCACGTCCCGGAAGGGCAGGTCCAGCTTGCGCACGGCGTAGGCGTCCAGGCCCTCGGCGTGCACGACCTTCGGGATGTCGTAGATCGACGGCGCGTCGGGGCAGGCCACGACGGCGGCCTCGTCGACGTCGCACATCAGCGAGATCTTCCGCTTGATGGCGGTGGGCACCTCGCGGTCGCAGCGCAGCACGATGGCGTCGGGCTGGATGCCGATGTTGCGCAGGGCGGCGACGGAGTGCTGGGTCGGCTTGGTCTTCAGCTCGCCGGACGGGCCGATGTAGGGCAGAAGGGAGATGTGCACCACGAAGACGTTGTCCCGGCCGACCTCGTGGCGGACCTGGCGGACGGTCTCCAGGAACGGCAGCGACTCGATGTCGCCGACCGTGCCGCCGACCTCCGTGATGACGACGTCCACGTCGTCCGCGGCCATCCGGCGGATGCGGTGCTTGATCTCGTTGGTGATGTGCGGGATCACCTGGACCGTGTCGCCCAGGTACTCGCCGCGCCGCTCCTTGGCGATCACCGTCGAGTACACCTGGCCGGTGGTGACGTTGGCGGAGCCGTCCAGGTCCCGGTCGAGGAAACGCTCGTAGTGGCCGATGTCCAGGTCGGTCTCGGCGCCGTCGTTGGTGACGAACACCTCACCGTGCTGGAAGGGGTTCATCGTGCCCGGGTCGACGTTGATGTACGGGTCGAGCTTCTGCATGACGACGCGCAGGCCCCGCGCCTTCAGCAACATGCCGAGGCTGGAGGCGGTCAGACCCTTGCCGAGCGAGGAGGCGACACCCCCGGTGACGAAGATGTGCTTGGTCGTCGTTGTTTTGGGCGGCATGGCCAAGAGGGGGCTCCCGTGGTCTCGGTCTGGGGGTGCGGTGCGGCCGTCCGGTCCGGTGGGGCACCGGGGTTTTCCTGGAGGAGCCGTCGCTGCGGTTCGGGGGTTCTGCGCCCACCGGTCCACGGGCTACCAGGGTATCAGCGCCTGGGCGGGATGGCTTCCGGCGACGCTCTGCGCACGGCCCGCCACGGATGTGAACCGCTCACGCGTCTCTCACCCTCTGCTCACCCGTTCGGCGCAAACCCGTTGTCCGGAGCGGCACGCGGATCATCTACGTGCGTCGTATCCTGCTCGGACACTCGCTGCCGAGCCCGCCGGCCGAACGGCACCACCCCCGCCCGTAAGAAACCGGAACAACGAGAGCTCGTCAGATCGTTGAGTGACGACTGTCGTCCGGGGCCAGCGGCTCGGCGACGATTTTGCTTCACAGCTCAACGACGCATTACAACGACCCCTTGACCGCACTCAGCGAAAGCCCCCTTGTTCGGGGCTACGTGGCCGTTCGACTGGAGTTAGCACGTGGCCGGGCGCATCGAAGACTACGCACTCATCGGAGACATGCAGACCGCCGCCCTGGTCTGCCGGGACGGCACAGTCGACTGGCTGTGCCTGCCCCGCTTCGACTCGCACGCCATCTTCGCCGGTCTGCTGGGCACCGAGGAGCACGGCTTCTGGCGCATCGGCCCGGCGCACGCGGCCGACGCCGAGCCGCCGGTCGCGGCCCGGCGCAGCTACCGCGGCGACTCGCTGATCCTCGAGTCCGAGTGGGACACCCTGCGCGGCACGGTCCGGGTGATCGACTTCATGCCGCCGCGTGACGGCGCGCCCCAGCTGATCCGGATCGTGGAGGGCGTCTCCGGCCGGGTCCCGATGCGCTCCGCGCTGCGGATGCGGTTCTCGTACGGCCGGGTGGTGCCCTGGGTGCACAAGCAGGAGGGCCGCACGGTGGCCGTGGCCGGTCCCGACTCGGTGTGGTTCGACACGCATGTCGAGACCGAGGGCAAGGAGCTGACCACCTACTCGGAGTTCACGGTCTCCCCCGGCGAGCGGATCGCGTTCACCATCTCCTGGCAGCCCTCGCACAAGGAGGCGCCGCCGCTGCCGGAGCCGGAGCAGTCGCTGGAGGCGACGGAGGACTTCTGGCGGGAGTGGGTCGAGCACTGTACGTACCACGGCCCCTACCGGGAGCCGGTGATCCGCTCCCTGATCACGCTGAAGGCGCTGACGTACGCGCCGACCGGCGGTATCGTCGCCGCCCCGACCACCTCCCTGCCGGAGGAGATCGGCGGCGTGCGCAACTGGGACTACCGCTACACCTGGCTGCGGGACGCGGCGATCACCCTGTCCTCGCTGCTGCGCACCGGCTACCGCGAGGAGGCCCGCGCCTGGCGCGAGTGGCTGCTGCGGGCCGTCGCCGGCGACCCGGAGAACCTCCAGATCATGTACGGCATCGCGGGCGAGCGCGAGCTGGGCGAGGCCGAGCTGGACTGGCTGCCCGGCTATGAGAGCTCCGCCCCGGTCCGGGTCGGCAACGGCGCCGCGAACCAGCTCCAGCTGGACGTCTACGGCGAGGTCACCGAGGCCCTGCATCTGGCCCACATGACCGGCCTGTCGCGCAGCGACTATGCCTCCCTGCTCCAGCTGAAGCTGATCAGCTACCTGGAGAAGCACTGGCAGGAGCCCGACGAGGGCATCTGGGAGGTGCGCGGCCCGCGCCGCCACTTCGTGCACTCCAAGGTGATGGCGTGGGTCGCCGTCGACCGCACGATCAAGCTGATCGAGTCCGGCGACGCGGACGGCCCGCTGGAGCGCTGGAAGGAACTGCGCGAGGACATCCACCGCGAGGTGTGCGAAAAGGGCTACGACAAGGAGCGCAACACCTTCACGCAGTCCTACGGCTCCAAGGAGCTGGACGCCGCGCTGCTGCTGATCCCGCAGGTGGGCTTCCTGCCCCCGGACGACAAGCGGGTCATCGGCACCGTGGAGGCGATCCAGCGGGAGCTGTCCACCCCGGACGGGTTCATCCTGCGCTACCCGACGCAGGGCGAGCACGAGGGCGTCGACGGCCTCCCCGGCGACGAGGGCGCCTTCCTGGCGTGCTCGTTCTGGATGGCCGACGACCTCGCGATGATCGGCCGCGTGGACGAGGCCCGCAAGCTGTTCGAGAAGCTGCTGTCGCTGCGCAACGACCTCGGCCTGCTCGCCGAGGAGTGGGACCCGCGCCTCCAGCGCCAGGTCGGCAACTTCCCGCAGGCCTTCAGCCACGTCCCGCTGATCGACACCGCGCTGCGGCTGACGGCCTCCGGCGCGTACGGCGGCTGAGCGAGCCGCCCGGGCCGTGCCCGCCTAGGCTGGGACGTACGCGAACCCCCTGTGCGAAAGGGGGCGGCCATGGCTTCCCTCTCGAAGGCGGGCGCGGCCCTCGCCGCGCTGCGCGAGGACCTGGCCGGTGAGGTGTTCGCGCCGGGGGACGCGGGCTACGACGATGCCCGGACCGTCTTCAACGCCATGATCGACCGCCGCCCGGCGGTGATCGCGCGGTGCGCGCACGAGGACGACGTGGTGCGCGCGGTGCGGTTCGGCCGGGACCTGGACCTGAACATCGCGGTGCGCGGCGGCGGGCACAGCGTGGCCGGAATGGCGCTGAACGACAACGGGCTGGTCGTCGACCTGCGCCGGATGCACGGCGTGACCGTCCATCCCGGTGCCGAGGCGGTCCGCGTGGCGGGTGGCGCCACGATGAGCCACCTGGACCGCGCCACCCAGCCGTACGGTCTGGCCACCACCGGCGGGCGGGCCTCGACGACCGGGGTCGGCGGTTTCGTGCTGGGCGGCGGCAGCGGCTGGCTGGACCGCTGGTGCGGGCTCGCGGTGGACAATCTGCTCGGTGTGGAGCTGGTCACCGCCGACGGCGAGCGGGTGCGCGCGAGCGCCGACGAGAACCCGGACCTGTTCTGGGCGCTGCACGGCGGCGGCGGCAACTTCGGTGTCGCCACCGCGCTCACCCTCAAGCTGTACGAGCTGCCCGAGTTCGCCATCGCCCTGCTGCTGTACCGGCCGGAGACGGGCCGGGAGGTGGTGCGCACCTACCGGGACGTCATCGAGTCCGGACCGGTGGAGGCGGGCGGCGGCGTGCTGTATCTCACCGCGCCGCCGGAGGAGTTCGTCCCGCCGCACCTGGTGGGCGCCCTGGTGTGCGCGGTACTGCTGACATACGCGGGCGCCGAGGAGGACCTGCGCGAGGTCGCCCAGCCGCTGCTGGCGCTGCCGCACGAGGCCGAGATCGTCGGGACGATGCCGTACGCCGACGTCCAGTGCATGATCGACGATCCGCCGGGGATGCGGAACTACTGGTCGGCGGAGTATCTGACGGGCGCCCCGGACGACTTCGTGGACGTCTTCTGCGCCCTCGCCCGGAACATGCCGGCGGGCACCGGCACCCAGCATGTGCTGTTCCCGCTCGGCGGCGCCATCGCCGACGGCCCCGCCGAGTACCCCGTCCCCTACCGGGACTCTCCCTGGGCCGTCCACCCGTTCGGCATCTGGGCGGACCCGGCCGACGACCGGCGGTGCATCCCCTGGGTCCAGGACGTGCGCAACCACGTCCGCCCCTGGACCACCGGCGCGGTCTATCTCAACTTCATCGGCGACGAGGGCGCCGACCGGGTCCGGGCGGGCCTGGGCCCGGAGAACACCGCCCGGCTGGCCCGGCTGAAACGCCGCTGGGACCCGGACAACGTGTTCCGCTTCAACCACAACATCAGGCCCGCCTGAACCAGCGCCGGGCTACCGCACCGCGTCGATCACCTCCCGCGCCGCCCGCTCGCCCTCGGTCGCGCCGCCCTCCATGAACCCCTGGAAGTCGTAGGAGCAGTGCTCGCCGCCGATGTGGATGTTGCCCTGGGGTGTGCCCTCGTAGCCGGCGTACCGGTGCAGATAGCCGACCGGCCAGTACGAGTAGGCGCCCTGGGCGTACGGGCTGAGGTGCCAGGCGGACAGCTGCGCCTTTCCGGTCCAGGCGGCCGAGGTGCCGGGGAAGAAGGCGTCGATCTCCCTGGTGTGGGCCGCCGCGAGTCTCGCCACGTACGGATCGCTCTCGGTGGAGAACGGACCGGCGGGGGCCAGCGTCCTGGCGAGGGTGCCGCCGTGGTACTGGATGAGGATGCCGCCGGTGCCCGGCTGGATCTTGGTGGTGTCCCAGGTCTGCTGCACCCGGCTGTCGGTGAAGCAGTCGCCCGCCGACACCCCCGGCCAGGCCCCGGTGCCGCGCCAGGGGCGGCGGGTGAACTGCATGTTGAGCTTGGTGCAGTACCCCATTCGGGCGTCCCTCAGGAGGCTCGTCATCCGGCTGTCGAACCCGGCGCGGCTCAGGTCGAGCTTCTGCAGCACGGGCAGCGGCACGCACAGGATCGTGTGGTCGGCGGTGACCGTGCGGGTGGCGCCCGCCTCGGTGAACGTCAGCGTCTGGGTGCCGTCGGCGTTGGCCCGCACCGCGGTGAGCGACCAGCCGTGCCGGATCGTCCCGTCGGGCAGGTGGCCGGCGATGGCCTGCGGGAGCCGGTCGTTGCCGCCGACGACGTGGTAGCGCTCGTTGGACAGGCCCCAGATGTTGAAGTTGCCGGGATTGGTCTGGTAGCCCATCAGCAGGACCAGGGCGAGCGAGGACTGCTCGGTGGTGTCGGCGCCGTACTCGACGTTGTAGGCCACGTCGATGAACCGGCCGAGCGGGGAGTCGTGGCCGCCGGGCACCCGGGACTCGATCCAGTCGTATATCGACATGGTGTCCAGGGCGGTGCCGGTCGGGGTGGATCGGTTCCACTTCACCTCCCCCGCCTCGATCAGGTCGCGGTGCAGGGCCTGGTAGACCGCCTTGAAGTCCTCGTCGGCGTGCTCGCGCGGGTAGTACTCGCCGTTGAACCACAGGACTTCCTCGGCCCCGTTGGGCCCGCCGCCGAGGAAGTCCTCGACGGGCAGCGAGAAGCGGCGGCACAGCTCCAGCATCTTCTTGTGGCTGGTGTCGATCAGCTCGCCGCCGATCTCCGAGGTCTGGCCGTACGCCCAGTGGCCGCGCTGGGTGTGGATCCGGCCGCCGGCCCGGCTCGGGTTCGCCTCGTACAGGGTGCAGCCGAGGCCGGCGTCGTGGAGCGTGAGCGCCGCGGTGAGCCCGGCGATCCCGGCGCCGACGACGGCGATCCGGGGGGCGGCCGCGGCCGGCGCGGGAGCGGCCGCCGCGACGGTCGTGGTGGCGGCCGTCGCGACGGTCGTGGTGGCGGCCGTCGTGGCGGCGAGGGCCGCCGCTCCCTTCAGGACGGACCGGCGCCGCAGCCGGGCCTCCCCGACGGGCACGCCCAGCGCCTGGGCGGCGGCGTGGTCGGCGGTGAGGGAACGGAGGACGTGCAGGGCATGCGTACGGGACATGGTGCTGCTCCTCAGACGGTGGCGGTTGCTTGCTCGATGTCGTCGTCCGTGCGCTCGGCCGCGTCCTCCAGGACGATGCGGCCGATGACCTCGTAGCGTTCGGGGCGGCGGGCCTTGAGGTAGCAGCCGAGGCCCAGGCCGCCGAAGAAGACCAGCCCGACGATCCACGGGATGGCCTCGAAGAAGAGCGAGTCGGCCGCCGTACCGGCCGCGGTGTCCAGGTTGGCCACCAGCAGCCCCACGACCGCGATCATGCCGATCCCGCCGAGCAGCGGGGCGGTCAGGGTGCGGAACCAGTGCCGGTCCTCGGGGTGGTTCCTGCGGAAGTAGCCGATGACGGCGAACGAGCACAGGGTCTGCACGATGAGGATCGCCATCGTGCCGAGGATCGCCAGCAGGGTGTACAGGTGGATGTAGGGGTCCTGCCCGGTCAGCCAGAAGGCGCCGACCAGCGCGACCGCGATGACCGACTGGACGAAGGAGGCGACGTACGGCGATCCGTGGCGGGCGTGGGTGCGGCCCAGCGCGGGGTGCAGGAAGCCCTCGCGGCCGATGGCGTACAGATAGCGGGCCGCGCACTGGTGGAAGGCCATACCGCAGGCGAAGGACCCGGTGATCAGCAGCCACTGAAAGGCGTCCACCGCCCAGGCGCCGATGAAGCTGTGCGCCGGGTCGAAGAACAGGTCGAGCGGGCTGCTCCCGGAGGAGGCCTCGACCGAGCCCTTGAGGCCGTTGCCCGCGATGGTCATCCAGGAGACGTAGATGTAGAAGAGCCCGACGCCGACCACGGAGATCAGGGTGGCGCGCGGGATGACCCGCTTCGGATCGCGGGACTCCTCGCCGTACATCGCCGTCGACTCGAAGCCGACCCACGACCAGAACGCGAAGAACAGGCCGAGCCCGGCGGAGGTCCCGGTGAAGGCGTTCGCCGGGTTGATCGGCTCGACGGGGATGCCGTCCGGGCCGCCGCCCTTGAGCAGCACGGCGGTGGCGACGGCGAAGAGCACGGCGATCTCGGCGATCAGCATCACGCCGAGCGCCTTCGCCGTCAGGTTGATGTCGAAGTACGACAGCACGGCCGTGACCAGCAGCATCGCGGCGGCGTAGACGATCCACGGCAGGTCGAGGCCGAGCTGGTCCTCGACGGTGGTCCGGGCGAAGTAGGAGAAGACGCCGACGATGGACGCCTCGAAGACGATGTACGCCAGCACGGCCAGCATCCCGGAGGCCATGCCGGCGATGCGGCCCAGGCCGTGCGAGATGTAGCCGTAGAAGGCGCCCGCCGCGGTGATCCGGCGGGCCATGGCGACATAGCCGACCGAGAACACCGTCAGCACCAGCGTCGCGAAAAGATAGCCGGCCGGCGCGCCGGTGCCGTTGCCGAAGCCGACCGCGATGGGCAGGTTGCCGGTCATCGCGGTGATCGGCGCGGCGGTCGCCACCGCCATGAACACCACGCCCACCAAGCCCACGGAGTTCGCCTTCAGGCGATGCACCTCTCGCGTGGGTGTGTGCTCTCCCGTGGGTGTTTCTGCCATTCCCGCCCCTCTCAAAGGACCGTCACAACGAAATCCGAAGGCTGCTCGGGGGTTGCACTGCGAATGCGACAGTGTTGCGGCAGAGTGACGCACGCCACAACAGACACGGGGTCGTGCAATTCGGCGCCGGGGGCGACGCATTGTCGGGCCAAAGCGGCCGGTGATCGTTCCCGTAACCGTCCGGAGATGTCGCCGGAACACGCCCGCCGGTACCGTCCGCTGCATGGACAGCCGTACGGACCACCGATTGGACAGCCAGGGCGCCGGCATCACCGTGCAGCGCGCCCTGGAGCTGCCGGGCCTGCGCAGCGGCCTGCCCGAGGTGCTGGCGGGGGCGGACCGGCTGCAGCGCACCGTGCGCTGGGTGCACGCGGGCGAGGTGCCCAACATCGCCTCCCTGCTCAAGGGCGGCGAACTGCTCCTGACCACCGGCTACGGCCTCGGCACCCGCCCCGCCGAACAGCGCGCCTTCGTCCGCACCCTCGCCGAACGCGGCATCGCCGCCCTGGTGGTCGAGCTGGGCCCGCGCTTCACCCGGCTGCCCGCCGCCCTCGTCGAAACGGCCCGCGCCGCCGGACTCCCCCTGGTCCAGCTGCACCGCGAGGTGCCGTTCGTGACGGTCACCGAGGAGATCCACACCGAGATCGTCAACGGCCACTACGCCCTGCTCCAGCGCGCCGAGGAGGTGCACCGCCGCTGCACCGAGGCCCTGCTCGGCGGCGGCGGAGTCCCCCAGGTCCTCGGCATCCTCGCCCACTTCGGCACCAACCCGGTCTTCCTGGAGACCGCCGACGGCCAGCTGCTCTACGCCGCCGGCGCCGGCCCCGAGGGCGCCGACCCGCTCCAGGTCTGGGAAGGCCTGCGCGGCCAGCACAAGGACGCGCCGCCACCGGCCGGTTCGGTCCTCGTCGACGTACCCGGCGGCGGCCCCGGCACCGGCTCGGTCCGCGCCCGCCTGGTCCTGCTGCCGGTCCGCGCCCCGCTCGCGCCGGTGCACCGCATCGCCGCCGAACGCGCCGCGGGCATCCTCGCCGTCGTCCTGATGCAGGCCCGCCAGGAGGAGGAGCTGGCCGCGCGCGGACGCGGCGACTTCCTCACCGACCTCGCCGAGGGCCGCATCGCCGCCGACGACGCCCCCGCCCAGGCCCGCGTCCTGGGCTTCAAGCCGGGCGACAGCCCGCTGCTGCCGGTGGTGATGCGGCTGGGCGACACCCTCTCCCCCGGCGGGGGCTGGGCGGTCCTCGCCCGCGCGGTCGCCGAGGAGCTGGCGGCGGTGGGCGTACCCGTCCTCCTCGGCGTACGCCCCGTGGAGGGCCGGGTCCCCCTCCTGCTCGGCCTGCGCTCCGAGCCGGAACGCTCGGCGGTCGCCGACCGGGTCGCGGCGGCGCTGCGGGCCGGGGTGGAGCGCGCCGGGATCCAGCGGCCGGGCGCCCCGCCGCCGGTGGTGGTCGTCGGGGTGGCCGGCGGCTGGGCGGCGGCCTCCGCCGGGCTGCGGCACGCGGCGGAGACGGCGACCGCGGCCCAGGGCCTGACCGACCGGCCCTGGTACGACGCCCGGCGCCTCGACATCGACCTGCTGCTGTGGCGCCTGCGCGACCATCCCGACCTCGCGGCCTTCGTGGACCGCGCGATCGGTCCCGTCCGCGACCACGACCGCCGCGCCCGGCCCCCGCTGCTGCCCACCCTGGAGACCTACCTGGCCCACGCCGGCCGCAAGGCGGAGACGGCCCGCGAACTGCATCTGAACCGCCAGACCCTCTACAACCGCCTCGCCCGCATCGGCGAACTCCTGGGCACCGACCTGGACGACCCCCAGACGGTGCTGGCCCTGAGCCTGGCGCTGCGGGCTCGCCGGCACGTGGGGTGAGAGTGCCGGGACGGGTGAGAGGGCCGGGACAGGTGAGACGGCCGGGACGGGTGAGACGGCGGGGACGGGTGAGACGGCCGGCCGAGGCACGTACCGGACGACCGGCCGGGGCCCCGGTCAGGCCAGCGGCCGAGGCTGCGTCAACTCGTCGTAGACACTGAGTACTTGCGCGACGGTCTCGTCCTCCGTCGGCCAGGTCGCCGCCTGCCGCACGCCCCGCTCCCGCAGCAGTTGCCGCCGCTCCGGATCCCCGAGCAGCCGTACGACGGCCTCGGCGAAGGCTTCCGCGTCCCCGGCCGGTACCAGTTCCGCCGCGTCCCCGACCAGCTCGGGGATCCCGCCGACGGCGGTCGCGACGACCGGCACGCGCGCGTGCAGGGCTTCCTGCGCCAGCACGGACCGCGACTCCCGGCAGCTCGGCAGCAGCACCAGATCGGCCGCCGCGAGCAGCGCCCCGACATCGTCGCGCGCCCCGACCAGCCGCACGGGCAGCCGCTCGCCCTCGATGCGGCCCTGCAACTCCGCCCGCAGCGGCCCCTCGCCCGCGACCACGACCACCGGCCCGGGATCCAGCGCCCGCCAGGCGCGCGAGGCGTCCAGCAGCAGGTCGTACCCGCGCTGCCGGTCCAGTGAGCCGACCGCCAGCAGCAACGGCCGCCCGATGGCCCCGAGTTCGGCCCGCACCTTGGAGCGCTGCCGGTCCGGGTCGCCGCGCTCCACCGGCGTACGGGGGCCGGGCAGGGACACCGCGGCGAGCCGCGCGTCCCGCGCGCCGGTGCGGCGCGCCCGGTCCACCAGGTCCGAGCTGGTGCCCAGCACGACGGCGGCGGCCTTCGCCACCCGCCGCTCCAGCACCCGCAGCAGATGCCCGCGCGCCCCTTCGGCATACGGCCGGTTGTGCCAGGTGACGACCAGCGGAACGTGTTTGCCGCTGAGTGCGAGCGCCGCGCGGAAGGAGGCGTGCAGCCCGTGCGCGTGCACCAGGTCGGCGTCGGCGCAGGCCGCCCGCAGGGCGGCCACGGACACCGGGTCGCTGCTGCGCGGCACATGCACGTGGTCGGCGCCGGCGCCGGTGAAATCGTAGGTGTGATCGGCCCCGGCGGGGGCGCACACGGTGACCCGCACGCCCCGTGCGACGAGCCCCGCGGCCAGCGAACGCACATGCGCGCTGCTGCCGGCGTTGCCTCCGCCCAGCACCTGCACGGTGCGCAGCGGCGACTGGCCGTGCGGTGAGTGGCTGCTCACGGGGGTCACGTGGCCGGGCTCCTGATTCGGCGTCGGTAGATCACGACGGTCACGGAGAAACGTACAGAAGGATCGGGCGGAGGGGGTGTACCGCGCGGCGCCTTCCCTACCCGTCAAGGATGCCAGCCCGTACGCCCGTTCCGGGACCACCGCACACCCGAGCGCCGCCCGGCCCGGCGGCAACGCGCCATGTCACATCCCCCACACGAGTGAACCGGCGACGCGCGCGGGTGACCCCCGGCCCTCACCCGTGACCCGGTCCCCACCCGTGGCCCGGCGCCCCGCACCGCGGCGGCGGGGGCTCACCCCCGCGCGCCCGCTAGCGCACTCACCCGCTCCCCGCACACGGCGGCGGCCACCACGGCCGCGGCATGGGCGACCAGCCCCGCGCGCCCGCTCCCCGCGACCACCGCGGCCCCCAGCGCCGCGCCCAGCGCATGCGCTCCCGCGTCCCCGATCATCGCCCGCTCCCCCAGGTCGTCCGGCAGCACGGCCCCCGCGGCCCCCATCGCGGCAGCGGCCAGCCCGGCCCCCGCCCCCTTCCGCAGCAGCCCCGGCGCCCCGAGCGCCAGCACGGCCCCGGCGGCCCGCCCCGGCCGCACGTCCACGAGGTTCACCAGGTGCGCGGCCCCGGCGATCACCACTCCCGCCAGCACCTTGTCGGCCACCCGCTCCTTCATCAGCGCTCCCGCGAGCAGCCCGGCGGCCGAGATCCCGAACAGTTTCACGGCACCGCTGGTGACCTCGCCGTCCCGGAGCGCGGACAGATGCGCGCGGAACCCGCGCCGCGGATCACCGGCCCCCGCGAAGTCGTCGTACGCCCCACAGGCCCCCGCGACCGCCACGGCGACCCCGGCGACGGGCCGCACCCGCCCGGCCGCGAGCGCGGTGGCGACCGCGGCGGCGGGCCCGGCGTACAGCTCGACGGCGCGGCCGGCGTGGTTGGCACGGTGCCAGTGGGGGTGGCCGGCGGGGGTGGTGGAGCGGAGGAGGGCGGTGACGGCACGGGTGAGCAGGGCGGAACCCCCAAGCGAAACGATCATGCCCTCACCCTAGGGCCCGGCTGGGAGCCCGCGGAGCGGGCCGGGAACGGGGGTGCGGAGCACCCCGAAAGCTACTCCGCGTCCACCCGCGCCGCCGCCAACAGCTCCTCCGCGTGCGCCCGAGCGGTCTCGGAATCCTCCTGCCCCGCCAGCATCCGGGACAGCTCCCGAACCCGCTCCTCCCCTTCCAGCACCTTCACCCCGGACCGCGTCACCGATCCGTCGTTGGTCTTCTCCACCAGCAACTGCCGGTCGGCGAACGCGGCCACCTGCGGCAGATGCGTCACCACGACGACCTGCGCGGTCTTGGCGAGCCGCGCCAGCCGCCGCCCGATCTCGACCGCGGCCTTGCCGCCGACTCCCGCGTCGACCTCGTCGAAGAGGTACGTCGGCACGGGATCGGTCCCGGCGAACACGACCTCGACGGCCAGCATGACCCGGGACAGCTCACCGCCGGAGGCGCCCTTGGCGATGGGCCGCGCGGGCGCCCCCGGGTGGGGCGCGAGCAGCAGCTCGACTTCGTCGACGCCGGACGGCCCGTACGCCACGGTCCGCCCGCCGACCTCGACGCCTTCCGGGTCCTCGGTCTGCCGGATGTCGAAGGACACGCGCGCGTGGGGCATGGCCAGCGAGGCCAGCTCGGCGGTGACGGCGGCGGCGAACCGTTCGGCGGCCTCGGTCCGCGCGTCGGTGAGCGCCTGCGCGAGCCCGCCGAGTTCGGCGCGCAGCGCGTCCCGTTCGGCGGTCAGCTCCTCGATCCGCGTGTCGTCGCCGTCCAGCTCGGTCAGCCGCGCGGCACTCCGCTCGGCCCAGGCCAGCACCGCGGCCACGTCCTCGCCGTACTTCCGCGTCAGCGCGCCCAGCGCGGCCCGCCGCTCCTCGACCGCGGCCAGCCGCAGCGGATCGGCGTCGAGATCGTCGGCGTACCCGGCCAGCTCCCCGGCGACGTCGCCCAGCAGGATCCCGATCTCCCCGATGCGTTCGGCGAGCGCGGCCAGTGCCGGATCGTGCGACCGCACGGCCTCCAGGGCCCGGTGTGCGCCCGCGACGAGCGTGGAGGCGTCGACACCCTCGGGGTCCTCGGGATTGCCCGCGAGGGCGGCGTGGGCGGCCGCGGCGGCGGACGCCAGCGCTTCGGCGTGTCCCAGCCGCTCGGCCTCCTCGGCCAGCTCGGTGTCCTCTCCGGGGCGCGGTTCGACGGCGGCGATCTCGTCGAGCCCGTAGCGCAGCATGTCGGCTTCCTGGGCCCGCTCACGCGCGCGCGTGGTGATCTCGTCCAGCTCGGCCGAGACGGCCCGCAGCCGCTTGTACGCCTCGCCGTACTTGGCGAGCGGGACGGCGACCGCGTCCCCCGCGTACCGGTCGAGCGCCTGCCGCTGCCGGGACAGCTTCAGCAGTCCCTGCTGGTCGGTCTGCCCGTGCACGGCCACCAGCTCGTCGGCCAGCTCGGCGAGCAGCCCCACCGGCACGGACCGTCCGCCCAGATGCGCCCGCGACCGCCCCTCGGCGGAGACGGTACGGCTGATCAGCAGCGCCCCGTCGTCCAGCTCGGCCCCGGCCTCCTCGGCCCGTACGGCCACGGAGGCGTCCGCCGACAGCGCGATCCGTCCCTCGACGACCGCCTTCTCGGCACCGATCCGCACCAACGCCGGGTCCGCGCGCCCACCGAGCAGCAGGCCCAGGCTGGTGACCACCATGGTCTTGCCCGCGCCCGTCTCACCGGTGACAGCGGTGAATCCCGGCGACAGCTCGACAACGGCGTCGTCGATGACTCCGAGCGACCGTATCCGCATCTCCTCCAACACGGACACGACCTTACGAGGTCCGGGTCGGGGAGTGCGAGGTGCCCTGTCACCCGGGCGGGTGGACCCACCTCCACGAGGCGCGGGAAACCGCGCGACAGGCCACGGACGACCCGCACCCGCCGAGGAGGAGCCCCTCCCGGATGGCGCACGACGCCTGGGCCAGGCCTGTCGTCCGGATCACCCCGGCGTCGCGGGGGCCGAGAGGCGCCCGACCTCACAGCCGGGCTGATCCGAACGAAAGGCCTAGTGCGGCACCCCCCGCCACCCGGACACCGGCAACGCGAACTTCGCCACCAGCCGATCCGTGAACGACGCGTGATGCAGCCGGGCCAGCCGCACCGGCACGGCCCCCCGCCGCACCTCCACCCGCGCCCCCGGCGGCAGCTCGACCGTCCGCCGGCCGTCGCACCACAGCACGCCCGGCGGGATGTGCGGCAGCACCTCCACCGCGAGCACGGAATCCGGCGAGGTCACCAACGGCTTCGCGAACAGCGCGTGCGCGCTGATCGGCACCATCAGCAGCGCCTCCACCTCGGGCCACACCACGGGCCCGCCCGCGGAGAACGCGTAGGCGGTCGATCCGGTCGGTGTGGACAGCACGATGCCGTCGCACCCGAACCCGGTCACCGGCCGCCCGTCGATCTCCAGCACGACTTCCAGCAGCTTCTCGGCGCCGGCCTTCTGCACGGCCGCCTCGTTGAGGGCCCAGTCGGTGTGCACGATGTCGCCGTTGCTGTGCACGACGACGTCGACGGTCATCCGCTCCTCGACCTCGTACGCCCTGGTCACCACCCGGTCGACGACCTTGTCCAGGTCGTCCCGCTCGGCCTCCGCGAGGAATCCGACTCGCCCCAGGTTGACGCCGAGCATCGGCACCCCGGACGCCCGCGCGAACTCCGCCCCGCGCAGCAGGGTGCCGTCCCCGCCCAGCACGATCAGCAGCTCGCACCCGTCGAGGCACTGCGGAGTCGCCTCCTTGACCAGCACGACCTCGTCCGGCAGCGGCAGATCCCGGGCCTCGTCCTCCAGGACCCGCACCCCGATCCCGGACCTCAGGAGCCCCTTCACCACGAGCTCGGCGCTGCGAATGGCTGCCGGACGCCCGGTGTGGGCCAGCAGGAAAACAGTACGAGCTCGGTTCGATGTCAACGCGGCCCCTCCGCCACTGCACGGTCAACGTCGGCCGGGTCCAGCTCCGGAGCACCGGCCCGCAGCCACAGAAAGTACTCGACATTCCCGGAAGGGCCGGGCAGCGGACTGGCGGTGACGCCCCGCACCCCGAGCCCCAGTTGCCACGCCTTCCCGGCCACCGCGCGCACGGCCTCCGCCCGCAGTTCCGGACTCCGTACGACACCCCCGCTGCCCAGCCGCTCCTTCCCCACCTCGAACTGCGGCTTGACCATCATCACCAGATCGGCGTCCGGGCGCACGCACCGCACCAGCGCGGGCAGCACCAGCCCGAGCGGGATGAAGGAGAGATCCCCCACGACCAGGTCCACAGGTTCTCCGTCGATCGCCTCGAGCGTCAACTCCCGTACGTTGGTACGGTCCTTGACGGTGACGCGTTCATCGCTCTGCAGAGTCCAGGCCAGCTGCCCGTAGCCGACGTCGACGGCGACGACGTGCGCCGCGCCCGCGCGCAGCAGCACATCCGTGAAGCCGCCGGTGGACGCCCCGGCGTCCAGCGCCCGCCGCCCCTCGACGGCCAGCCCCTGCGGCACGAAGACCTTCAGCGCCCCGGCGAGCTTGTGCCCGCCCCGGGAGACGTACTCGGGGTCGTTGTCGTCGGAGGCGACGACGATGGCCGCCGCGGTCTCCACCTGCGTGGCGGGTTTGGTCGCGACGGTCTTGCCGACGGTGACCCGCCCGGCGGCGATCAGCTGGCTGGCGTGCTCACGCGAGCGCGCGAGCTTGCGGCGGACCAGCTCCGCGTCGAGACGGCGGCGTGCGACTCCTGCCACGTTCGGTTCAGCTCCTATTGCCATACGTCGACGGGGGCGCCGGAGGTCCCGGGCGGGCGTCGAGCGCGGTGAGCGCGTCGCGCAGCCCCCGGTGTACATCCTCGTACACCTCGACGTGTCCGTCCGTGGCGAGGTGGTCGGCGTCGGCCAGCCGGTCCAGGGCGGCATCGACGTCGGCGTTCCCGGTGGGCGTGCGGGGCACGGCGAGCGGGGCCGGGGCGGCGGGGTCGTACGCGGACTCCGGCGCCGCCGGGACCGGCACCCCCACTGCGGGCACTTCGTCGTTCATGCCCCGACGCTACCCCGAAGCCCTGGGGTACCGTCGATCCGATGGCCACGATCGAGGAGTGCCGCAGCGCACTCGACAAGCTCTCGGACAACATGCGGCACTCCCAGGGGGGCGTGCGCGAGGCGGCGGCCCTGGACCGCTCGGTGAGCTGCCACATCACGGACTTGGACGTCACCTTCGCCGGCCGGATGACCGGCGGCCGGATCGAGGTGCGCGACACCCTTCAGGGCCCGCCGCGCGAGAAGGCGCAGATCCGGCTCGCGATGACCGGGGACGACCTGGTCGCGCTGGTCGACGGCGAGCTGCACTTCGCGCGGGCCTGGGGCTCGGGCCGGGTGAAGCTGGAGGCGGGCCTGACCGACCTGTTCCGGCTCAGGAAGCTGCTGTAGCCGCCACCTTCGCGCTCTGTGCCCGGGCCCCCGCGCGGGCCGGGCGCGCGGCCGGCACCACCAGCGGCGTACCGGTCTCCGGGTCGTCGATGACCTGGCAGCGCAGCCCGAAGACCCGCTCGACCAGCTCGGCGGTGACGATGTCGTTGGGCGCGCCCTGGGCGATCACCTCGCCGCCGCGCAGCGCGATGAGGTGGGTGGCGTAACGGGCGGCGTGGTTGAGGTCGTGCAGCACGGCGACGAGCGTGCGGCCCTGCCCCTCGTGCAGCTCGGCACAGAGGTCGAGCACATCGATCTGGTGCTGGATGTCGAGGTAGGTGGTCGGCTCGTCGAGCAGCAGCAGCGGGGTCTGCTGGGCGAGCGCCATCGCGATCCACACCCGCTGGCGCTGCCCGCCGGACAGCTCGTCGACATACCGGTCGGCCAGCTCGGCCACCCCGGTCTGCGCCATGGACTCCCGGACGACCCGCTCGTCCTCGCTCGACCACTGGCGCAGCAGGCCCTGGTGCGGGTACCGGCCGCGGCCGACCAGGTCGGCGACGGTGATGCCGTCCGGCGCGATCGACGACTGCGGCAGCAGGCCGAGGGTGCGGGCGACCTTCTTCGCGGGCATGGACTGGATGACCTCCCCGTCCAGCAGCACCCGCCCCTGGGTCGGCTTCAGCATCCGCGACAGGGCCCGCAGCAGGGTGGACTTGCCGCACGCGTTCGGGCCGACGATCACGGTGAAGGAGTTGTCGGGGATCTCCACCGAGAGCTGTTCGGCGATGACCCGCTGGTCGTAGGCGAGGGTGACGTTCTCGGCGGACAGGCGGTTCACGGTGCTCCTTCGGTTGTTCGGGGAGGGGGCGCTCATATCCGGCCCGCCCGGCGCTCGGTGACCAGCAGCCACAGCAGGTAGACGCCGCCGACGACGCCGGTGACCACCCCCACGGGCAGCTGGTCGGCGCCGAACAGCCGCTGCGAGACCCAGTCGGCGGTGACCAGCAGCGCGGCGCCCATGCACAGCGACGGCACCAGGTTCGGGCCGGGCGAGCGGGTCAGCCGCCGGGCGAGCTGCGGCGCGGTGAGCGCCACGAAGCTGACCGGGCCGGCGGCGGCGGTGGCGGCCGCGGTGAGCAGGACGGCGGACACCATCAGCAGCATCCGGACGCGTTCCACGCGCACCCCGAGAGCGTGGGAGATGTCGTCGCCCATCTCCATCATCCGCAGCCCGCCCGCGTTGGCGAGGACGAGCGGGACGAGGACGGCGCACAGCGCCAGCAGCGGCCACACCTGCGCCCAGTCCCGGCCGCTGAGCGAGCCGGTCATCCAGACGAGGGCGCGGGAGGCGTCGACCAGGTCGGCCTTGGTCATCAGATAGCCGTTGACGGCCGTGACGATCGCCGAGACACCGATACCGACCAGAACCAGCCGATAACCGTGCACACCCCGCTTCCAGGCGAGCACATAGATGGCGAGACCGGTCACCAGACCGCCCACCAGGGCCCCCATGGTGACCTCCGAGGCGCTGCCGGAGAACAGCACGATCACCACCAGCGCCCCGGCCGTCGCCCCCTGCCCGAGGCCGAGGATGTCCGGACTGCCCAGCGGATTGCGGGAGATGGCCTGGAACAGCGCGCCGCCGAGCCCCAGCGAGGCGCCCACCAGCAGGCCGACCAGGACCCGCGGCAGCCGCAGCTCGTTGACGATGAACTCCTGTCCGGCGTTCCCGCCGCCCAGCAGCGTCTTCAGCACATCGGCGGCCGCGATCGGGAAGTCGCCGGTGCCGATCAGCAGCACGCTCGCGGCGAACGCGGCGACCAGCAGCAGCATGACGACCGTGACGGCCCGGGCATCCACCCGCACGGACAGCCCGCCCGGGGTCCGCAGGGCGCGGGCTGTGCTCTTCTCTGCGCTTTTCTCTGCGCTCTTCACAGTTGCGCCGTCCTCCGCCGTCGTACCAGAAAGATGAAGACCGGGCCGCCGAGGATCGCGGTGACGATGCCGACCTGGAGTTCCGCGGGCCGGGCCACGACCCGGCCGATGACGTCGGCGCCGAGCAGCAGCACCGGCGACAGGACGGTCGCGTACGGCAGGATCCAGCGCAGGTCCGGGCCGGTGAAGGAGCGCACGACGTGCGGCACCATCAGCCCGACGAACACGATCGGCCCGCAGGCGGCGGTCGCGGCTCCGCACAGCACGGTCGCGGCGAGCATCGCCAGCGCCCGGGTGCGGTTGAGGTTGGCGCCGAGGGCCTTGGCGGTGTCGTCCCCCATGGCCATGGCGTTCAGCGGCCGGGCCAGGCACAGCGCGAGCACCATGCCGACCGCCATGAACGGCAGCACCTGGACGATGGTCTCGTCGGTGGCCGACGTCAGCGACCCCACCGTCCAGAACCGCATCCGGCCCAGCGCCGCCTCGTCCAGGATCATCACGGCCTGGAGATAGCCGTAGAGGGCAGCGCTGATGGCGGTGCCGGCCAGCGCCAGCCGCACCGGCGTGGCACCCCGGCTGCCACCGAGGAACCAGACCAGCGCGCCCACCGCGGCGGCCCCGCAGAACGCGAACCACACATAGCCGCTCAGGCTGGTGACGCCGAGAAAGGTGATGGCGGAGACGACGGCGGCGGAGGCACCCGCGTTGATGCCGAGCAGCCCGGGGTCGGCCAGCGGATTGCGGGTCAGCGCCTGGAGCACGGCACCGGCGAGACCGAGCGCCGCTCCGGCGAGCAGACCGAGCAGGGTCCTGGACAACCGGTCCGCCACGACCGTGTCCCCGTACGTCCCCGAATCCTCGAACAGGCCGTGCCAGACCTGATCCAGGGACAGCCCGCGGGCACCGATCGCGATGCTCGCCAGCGCGACGATCACCAGGATCACCACGGAGGCGAGCAACCCGACGGCCCGTGTCGCCCGGCGGTTCGGGGGCGCGGGAGCGGTCGCCGCGCGCGGTTCGGGAGGACTTTCAACCAACACGCAGTTAGGTTAGCCTACCCTGCCAACCGATCAAGATCAGGAGCTTCCTGCACCACCCGGAACACCCCCGTTCCCGCGAAACCGGCCTCCAGCGCCCCGTCGACCGCCCGCAGCCGCTCCCCGCTCACAGCCCCAACCGCGCCAACGCCTTCCCCGCGTCCAACTCACACGCCCCTTCCCCGGCCACGGCCCACGCGGCAGCACACAACGCCCGCAACCCGTCCAGCGCCTCCCCCTCTCCGGCCAGCTCCAGCCGCTCACCCCCCGCCGTAGCCGTCCACCCCCCGCACCGGAACCCGCCCCCGGCCTCGGCCACCTCGGGCTGCCCCGTCAGCAACCCCCGCAGATCCGCGTCCACGTACGTCGGCCGATGCCGAGGCTCCGCGGCCAGCAGCTGCGCCCCGTCCGTCACCCCGGTCAGCACCAGCAGCGAGTCGACACCCCCGTTGAACGCCCCCTCGATATCCGTGTCCAGCCGGTCCCCCACCACCAGCGGCCGCTCGGCCCCGGTCCGCAGAATCGTCTCCCGGTGCATCGGCGGCAGCGGCTTCCCCGCCACCCGCGGCTCGGCACCGGTGGCGATCCGCACCACCTCCACCGCGGCCCCGTTCCCCGGCGCGATCCCCCGCGCACCGGGGATCGTCAGATCGGTGTTGGACGCGAACCACGGCACCCCGCGCGCGATGGCGTAACAAGCCTCGGCGAACCGCCCCCACGGCAGCTCGGGGCCCCCGTACCCCTGCACCACCGCCGCCGGCTCGTCCTCCGCCGACTCCACCGGGACGAGCCCCCGCTCGCGCAGCGCCACCCGCAGCCCTTCCCCACCGACCACGAGCACCCGCGCCCCCGCCGGCACCTGCTCGGCGATCAGCCGCGCCACTGCCTGCGCGGACGTGATCACGTCGGACGCCTCCGCGGGTATCCCCAGCTCCGTCAGATGCGCGGCCACCGCGTCCGGCGTGCGCAGCGCGTTGTTCGTGACGTACGCCAGGTGCATCCCGCCCTCCCGGGCCGCCGCCAGCGACTCGACCGCGTGCGCGATCGCGTTCCCGCCGGCGTACACCACCCCGTCCAGGTCGAGCAGCGCCGTGTCGTACGCCTCGCTCAGCACCCGCCCACTGCCCGCGGGCCTCGTCCTGACGCCCTGGCTCATCGCACACCGCTCCTCGTCCACGTCCGGTCTCTTTCCCCGATCATCCCCCATGCCACTGACACACGTACGATGCCGGGATGAACACAGCAGGTCACTCGGAAGCAAAGGTGCGCCGAGGCCTGGAACTCACCCCGTTCCGAGGCCTGCGCTACGACCCCGACCGGGTCGGCAGCCTGGCAGCCGTGACATCCCCGCCGTACGACGTCGTGGTACGCCCCGACGGCCTGCACCACCTGGAGGCCGCTGACCCCCACAACATCGTCCGGCTCATACTTCCCCAGGCGGCCACCCCCACCGAGCGCAACGAGCAGGCCGCCGTCACCCTGCGCCGCTGGCTCGCGGAGGGCGTCCTGACCACCGACCCCGAGCCCGGCCTCTACGTCTACGAGCAGCGAGACGGCGCCGGCCTGCTGCAACGGGGCGTCATCGGCGCCCTGCGCGTCTCGGAGCCGTCGGAACACGTGGTCCTGCCGCACGAGGACGTCATGCCGCACGTGGTCGCCGACCGCGCGGCCCTGATGCGCGCCACCGAGGCGAACCTCGAACCCCTCCTGCTGACCTACCGCGGCAACGGCTCGGCCGCCGACACCACCGCCGTCATCGAGCGCATAGCCGACCTGCCTCCGCTCCTGGCCACCACCACGGAGGACGGCTTCCACCACCGCCTGTGGTCCGTGACCGCCCCCGCCGACGTCGCCAGGATCCAGGCCGACCTCGGCCGCCACCAGGCACTCATCGCCGACGGCCACCACCGCTGGGCGACCTACCGCCGGCTCCGCGCCGAGCACCCCTCCCCCAGCCCCTGGGACTACGGCCTGGTCCTGCTCGTCGACACCGCGCGCTACCCGCTGCGCGTCCGCGCCATCCACCGTCTCCTGCACGGCCTGCCGGTCGCCGACGCCCTCGCCGCCCTCGACGGCCTGTTCCGCGTACGCCACCTCGAAGCACCCCTCGCCGAGGCCCTGACCGCCCTCGGCGACGCCGCCCGCGACGGCAACGCCTACCTCCTCGCCGGCGACGGCGGCTTCCACCTCGTCGACCGCCCGGACCCGGCCCTGCTGGCCCGCACCGTCCCCGCCGACCGCCCCGGGGCCTGGCGCTCCCTGGACGCCACCGTCCTGCACGCCACCCTCCTCGACCACGTCTGGCGCATCCCCGAGGACTCCCCGGCCCACATCGCCTACATCCACGACGCCGCCGCCACCGTGGCCAAGGCGGAGCGCGACGGCGGTACGGCCGTGCTGATGCACCCGGTCCGCGAGGAGGTCGTCCGCGACCTCGCCCGCCAGGGCGTCACCATGCCCCGCAAGTCCACGTCCTTCGGCCCGAAACCGGCCTCGGGCCTGGTCCTGCGCGCCCTGGACAGCTGAGCGGCGCACCCGAGAACGCGCACGAAAAAGGGGCGAGACCGACTTCGGTCCCGCCCCTCTCGTGCTACGCGTCAGTCGCGGGCGTCGTCCTCGCCCTCGCCCTGGCCCGGCTCACGGCCCGCGGCGTCCTCGTCGAGCGCGTCGACGAACTCCACTCCGTCCAGCTCGGCAAGCCGGTCGGACGCGTCCGTGCTGCCGTCCCGGTCGGCCTCCACGGCCTTCGCGAACCACTCCCGTGCCTCGCGGTCCCGCCCGGCCGCGAGCAGCGCGTCGGCGTAGGCGTACCGCAGCCGCGCGGTCCACGGCTGTACGGCGTTGGAGGCCAGCTCCGGGCTCTGCAGCGTCACGATGGCCGCGTCCAGCTGCCCCATGTCACGCCGGGCGCCGGCCGCGACGAGCCGCATCTCCACCTGCCCGGCCTTGTCCAGCTTGTGCACCTCCGGCGCACCCGCCATGTCCAGGGCCTTCTCCGGCCGCCCGAGCCCACGCTCGCAGTCGGCCATCAGCGGCCACAGATCCACGGTCCCGGTCATCCGCCGCGCCGCCCGGAACTCGGCCAGCGCCTCGCTGTACTTCTGGTTGGCGTACGCCGCGAAACCGGCCGCCTCCCGCACCGCCGCGACCCGTGACGCCAGCCGCAGCGCGACCTTGGCGTAGCCGTACGCCCCTTCCGGGTCCTCGTCGATCAGCCGCGCGACCATGACCAGGTTCTTGGCGACATCCTCGGCGAGCGTCTTCGGCAGGCTCTGCAGCTCCTGCCGAACGTCCTTGTCGATCTCGTCGCCCGTGACGTCCTCGGGGATCGGCAGCCGCTTGATCGGCTCGCGGTCACGGTCCCGCTCGTCACGGAACCGCCCACCGCCGCCCCGCCGGTCGTCGCCGTCCCGGCCACGGAATCCACCGGGCCGTCCGCCCCGGTCGTCCCGACGCGGCCCACGGCTTCCACGGTCGTCCCGCCCACGGAAACCACCGCGCTCACCACGGCTGTCATCCCGCCGGAACCCACCACGGTCACCGTCCCGCCGGTCATCCCGGCGGTCGTCACGGCGGTCGTCACGGCGGTCGTCACGCCGATCGTCACGCCGAACATCGCGCCGGTCGTCACGCCGGAAGCCCCCACGGTCCCCGCGGTCGTCACGCCGGTCGTCCCGACGGAACCCACCGTCGCGGTCGTCCCGCCGGTCGTCACGCCGGTCGTCGCGTCGGCCGTAGCCGGCACCGCGACTGTCGTCACGACGGAAGCCCCCGCGATCGCCACGGTCGTCACGCCGGTCGTCCCGACGGAAGCCTCCACGGTCCCCGCCGCCGTCACGCCGGTCGTCGCGCCGGCCGTAGCCGGCACCGCGACTGTCGTCACGACGGAACCCGCTCCGGTCACCGTCACGGCGGTCATCACGCCGGTCATCGCGTCGGACGTAGCCACCGCGGTTGTCGTCCCGCCGGAAAGCCGGCCGGTCGCCACGGTCGCTGCGCTCATCCCGCCGGTCATCCCGACGGAAGCCACGATCGCGGTCGTCTCCCCGGGACCCACGATCCCGGTCGTCCCGACGCGGTCCACGATCGCGATCGTCACCACGCCGGTCGTCCCGCCGGTCATCGCGCGGGCCGTAGCCGGCACCGCGACTGTCGTCACGACGGAAGCCGCCGCGGTCGCCGCGGTCAGCACGCTCACCTCGGTCGTCCCGTCGGTAGCCACCGCGGTCGCCGCCGTCACGACGGCCGTAACCGCCCCGGTCGCGGTCGTTACGGTCGCGGTCGCTGCGCTCGCCGCCGCGACGGAAACCGCCGCGATCGCCGCGATCCCCACCATCCCTGCGCCGCTGGTCGCGCTCCGGACGGTCGTCGGGAGAGTTGGTGGACATCGGTGACTCCTGTCTTCGGTACCGCATGCATTGTAAAAACAAAAGGACCCCTGGTCCCAGCTGAACGCTGGTGACCAGGGGTCCTCCAAAGATTGTTCGGCGGCGTCCTACTCTCCCACAGGGTCCCCCCTGCAGTACCATCGGCGCTGTAAGGCTTAGCTTCCGGGTTCGGAATGTAACCGGGCGTTTCCCTCACGCTATGGCCACCGAAACCCTAATGGTTTCGAGCGAACAAGCACACTCTTCTGTTATGCGTTCTACTCAAAGCCGACAACGGTCGTTGTCTCAGAACTAACACAGTGGACGCGAGCAACTGAGGACAAGCCCTCGGCCTATTAGTACCGGTCAACTCCACACGTTACCGTGCTTCCATATCCGGCCTATCAACCCAGTCGTCTACTGGGAGCCTTACCCCATCAAGTGGGTGGGAGTCC
>NZ_DASQNH010000070.1:0-30274 GCF_035645055.1 Streptomyces sp.
TGTACTGGTCCTTGAACGCGTCCAGCCGAGCCGCCTTCCAGTGGCTCAACAGCAGGTCACCGGTGCCGTAGTAGCCGTCCAGGTCCTCCATGACCGTCACCTTGGACAGCCGCTCACCCGACTCCAGGCGGCTCAGATAGCTCTTCTCGTACCCGGTCTCGTCGGCCAGCTGCCCCAGTGACTTCCCGGCCTTCTCCCGCAGGACCCTGAGCGTCTGCCCGAGCATCGCCCGCCCGGAAACCGGCTGAGCGTCAACCATCTCGCCCACGTCACCCCTCCCCGTTGTCTGGGCGCCAGACAACACCGAACCTCTTCCGCAGCGTACGCGCGATCCGTGACCATCGAGGCACGAACGGTGATCACCGCTCGTCAACCACCCCTGCCAGCCCCGGAAGGGCACCGCCATGCCTCTGCGCCTCCGCCTGCGCCTCGCCGCGCTCTGCGAGACCGTCCTGCTCTCCCTCGTACGGCTCCTGCTGCCCGCCGAGGGACGCCACCGCGCCACGGCGCCCCCGCCACCGCCGGCCCCGCCGCACTCCCCGCCCCGCGCCCTGGAGCCCGTCCGGCTCGACACCCCGCTCGTCCGCCCCTACCTGCTCGCCCGCGAAGGACGCCCCGTGGAGGTGTCCGCATGAGGCTGCTCCCCTGGACGGGCGTCGACGGCAAGCCCTGCTACCTCAGCAGCGACGACCCGCACAGTCCGCTCTCCCGGCTCGCCGACGACATCGAGGCCGCCCAACTGCGCTCGGCCGCGGAGGTGCTGGCAGGTGCCAGGGCCGTCCTCGGTGACGCCAAGGCCGGTGAGCGGGCCGTGCGGTTCGCGCTCACCCGGGCCGCCGAGTCCCTGGAGGACGTGCTCCGGGTCGCGGTCAGCCGAGGTGCCCGCGTCGAGGCGACGGTCCGTCCGGACTGACCCGCACGAAGACCGCCTCCTTCGGTGACGTGCCCACCGCGATGGCCTTCCCGGGGTCCCAGCCCACCACCCGGTAGGCCTCGACCGAGGTGGCGGGGCTGCCCGGCTCCCCGGCGTTCGGGGTGTCGTCGCAGGGCGGCAGGACCGCGGTACCGATGTGCCCGGCCACCTCGAAGTCGACGTCGGCCCGGTCCGAGTACGTCCGCCCCTCGTAGCGCACCAGGTAGGCGCAGGACGCCGTCCCGTCGCCCCCGCTCTCCCCCGCCGCGCACCCGGTGAGCGCGAGCAGCGGCACCGCCAGCCCTCGTACGGCCTTCATCCGGGCCTCCTCCCGTCATCCACTCCGACGCCGGGGCCGCCGGGTTCGTTCGGCCGCCGCGGCAACCTTCCGGCGGCCGGCGGCGACTGTCCGTCGACCATCCCCACACACGGAACGGAACCCGCATGAGTGAGACGACCCGTGGCAAGCCCCGGCACCGCAGGCGCAGCACTACGGCGCTCGCCCTCGGTGTCCCCCTCGCCCTGACCGCGGCGGGTGTGCTCGTCGTCGGTGCGAACGCGCAGCGCGAGGCGTCGGCGGCCGAAGTGCCCACATGGGCGACGGCCACCGCCGACGGCTTCGCCTCCGTGAACTCCCTCGGCCAGAACGGCACGTACGGCGGCCGGGGCGGGCAGATCGTCACCGTGAAGACGCTCGCGGACCTGGAGAAGTACGCGACCGCCGACGAGCCGTACGTCATCGTCGTCGCCGGGACGATCACCATGTCCCCGGCCGGCAAGGAGATCAGGGTCCGGTCCGACAAGACCATCGTGGGCTCCGGCACCTCGGGGCACATCGTCGGCGGCGGTTTCTTCCTCGGCCCCGGCGTGCACAACGTGATCATCCGGAACCTGACGATCCGGGACGCGTACCAGGGCGTCTGGAACGACAAGGACCACGACTACGACGCGATCCAGATGGACGGCGCCCACCACGTCTGGATCGACCACAACGACCTTCGGCACATGGCGGACGGGCTCATCGACGTCCGCAAGGACAGCACGAACGTCACGGTGTCCTGGAACAGGCTGAGCGACAACAACAAGACGTTCGGCATCGGCTGGACCGAGAACGTCAAGACGGACATCACGATCCACCACAACTGGATCCGCGAGACCGAGCAGCGCAACCCGTCCACGGACAACGCCGCCCACGCGCACCTCTACAACAACTTCCTGGAGGACACCCCGGGGACCGCCATCACGTCGTCCTACGGCAACTACTCCCGCGGGAGGACGAGCATGGTCCTGGAGAACTCCTACTTCCAGGGCATGCGCAACCCGGTCATCAAGGACTCCACCGCCACCCTGGTCCAGCGCGGCAACGTCTTCTCCGGCACCACCGGGCGCAACGAGAGCGGCGGCACGGCCTTCGACCCGAAGGCGTACTACGGCTACACCCTCGACCGGGCGGCCGACGTGCCCGCGCTGCTCACGTCCGGTGCCGGACCGCGCGGTTCGATCGGGACCACCCCGGCCACGACCACCGCGGCCGCCGTGACCACCCTCACCGTCGCCAAGGACGGCTCCGGCCAGTACTCCACCGTCCAGGCGGCCGTGAACGCCGTCCCCGCGAACAACCCCTCACGGGTCGTCATCGCGGTCAAGCCGGGCACGTACCGCGAGACGGTGAAGGTCCCGTCCAACAAGCCCCACGTCACCATCCGGGGCACGGGCGCCAGCCGCAAGGACACGGTGATCGTGTACAACAACGCGTCCGGCACGCCCAAGCCGGGCGGCGGCACCTACGGCACCGGCGGCAGCGCCACCGTCGCCGTCGAGGCCGACGACTTCCAGGCCCGCAACCTCACCATCACCAACGACTTCGACGAGAAGGCCAACCAGCACCTCTCCGGCCACCAGGCCGTCGCCCTGCGCACCGCCGCCGACAAGGTGTTCCTCGACGGCATCATCGTCGAGGGCGACCAGGACACACTGCTCGTCGACACCGCCGCCAAGGACAGGCTGGGCCGGGTCTACATGACCAGCTCCTACGTCACCGGCAACGTCGACTTCATCTTCGGCCGCGCCACCGCCGTGATCGACCGGTCCGTCATCACCCTGAAGAAGCGCTGGGACGGCACCTCCGCCGGATACGTCACCGCCCCGAGCACCGCCGCGAACCGCAAGGGCATCCTGATCGCCAACTCGGCGATCACCGGTGACGTGTCCGACCGCTCCTTCCACCTCGGCCGGCCCTGGCACGCGGGCGGCGACGCCACCCTCGACCCGCAGACCACGGTCCGCAACACCACCCTCAGCGGCGCGATCCGCACCGCGCCCTGGACGGACATGAGCGGCTTCTCCTGGAAGGACGACCGGTTCGCGGAGTACAGGAACACCGGCGCGGGCGCGGGCGCCGCAAGCTCCGACCGACCCCACCTGACCGACGCCCAGGCCACCGGCCAGGAGGTCGCGGACTGGCTGGGGGGCTGGACGCCCACGGCCTCCTAAAGGGGCGCGGGAGGCGGGTCGTAGGCTGTGGATCATGCCGGACGACTCCCCTCTCATACAGAGTCTGCGAACGGCCGTCGCCGCCGCCCCCACCGACGTACCGCTGCGGCTGCACCTGGCCGAACTCCTGCTGGACGCGGGACAGTCGCAGGCCGCGGTCGCCGAGGCGGCCGTGGCCCTTCAGCACGCGCCGGGCGATGCCCAGGCCCGGGACCTGATGGCCCGGGCCATGGGCGTACCCGGCCAGCCACCTCCCGCCCGCCCCGCCTTCGACTGGAAGGCCGCCCAGGAGCAGGTCGGTGACGTCGTGCCGCCGCGGTTCGTCGAGGCGCCGGTGCGGGCGGACGGGCAGGACGATCCGGGCGACGCCGACGCCTGGGACGTCGAGAAGCCCGGCGCGGTGCGGCTGGCCGACGTGGGCGGCATGCGGGACGTCAAGGACCGGCTGGAAGCCGCATTCCTCGCACCGCTGCGCAACCCCGAGCTGCGCAAGCTGTACGGCAAGAGCCTGCGCGGCGGGCTGCTGCTGTACGGGCCGCCCGGGTGCGGGAAGACCTTCATCGCGCGGGCCGTCGCCGGGGAGCTGGGCGCCGCGTTCCTGTCCGTGTCGGTGAACGACGTGCTCGACATGTGGATCGGCAATTCCGAGCGCAACATGCACGAGATCTTCGAGACCGCCCGCCGCCAGGCGCCCTGCGTGGTGTTCCTGGACGAGCTGGACGCGCTCGGCGCCAAGCGCAGCCGCACCGCGCACAGCGGCATGCGCAACACCGTCAACCAGCTGCTCACCGAGCTGGACGGCATCGACGCGGCGGCCAACGAGGGCGTGTTCGTGCTGGCCGCCACGAACGTGCCCTGGGATGTGGACAACGCCCTGCGCCGCCCCGGCCGGCTGGACCGTACGATCCTCGTCCTGCCGCCCGACGGGCCCGCCCGCGAGGCGATCCTCCGGTACCACCTGCGGGACCGGCCCATCGAGAACGTCGACCTCGGGAAACTGGTCAAGGCCACCGACGGTCTGTCCGGCGCCGACCTGGCCCATCTCTGCGAGGCGGCGGCCGAGCGGGCGCTGCTGGACTCGGCGCGCACCGGCACCGTACGGATGATCGGCATGAAGGACCTGCTGGCCGCCGCGAAGGACGTCGTGCCGTCCGCCGAGCCGTGGTTCGCGTCCGCGCGGAACGTGGCGATGTTCGCCAACGAGGGCGGGATGTACGACGACCTGGTGGCGTATCTGAAGAAGAGGCGCAAGCTGTGACCACCGCGCAGCACCCCGCCGTGGAGCGGGCCGACCTGCTCATCGACCTGGAGCGGTACGACGAGGCCCGTGAGCTGCTGGCCGAGCGGCTCGCCGAGGATCCCGAGGACATCCGGGCCTGGGTCAAGCTGGCCCGCAGTCATCTGGCCGGGGACGAGCCGGACGGGCCCCTGGCGCTGGAGGCGACCCAGCGGGCCCTGACGCTCGACTCCTCGGACATCGGGGCGATCATCATGCACGCGCACGCCCTGCGCGCCGCCGGCCGCTTCCTGGAGACCGAGGACGTCCTGCGCGAGGCGATCCGCCTGGACCCCGAGAACTGGTACGGCCACGCGCTGCTCGCCAACTGGCTGTGGCGCATCCGGGCGATCCGCTCCGGGCGGGCCAACGGGGGCCAGATCCGGCGCGAGGACCAGGACGCCGCCCTGCGGGAGGCGGGCGAACTCGCCCAGGAGGCCATCCGGCTGGGCCCGGAGGAGGTGTACGCCTACGAGGTGGCCTGGTTGATCGCCGACATGGCGGGCAACCGGACCGTCGCCGACCAGCTCGACGAGGCCATCCTCCGGCTCGACCCGCAGCACCCGAAGGCCCTGGCCCGGCGGACGCGGAAAGCGGCGGACGCGCCCGGCGTGCCCGCCGCCCAGGCCGCCACGCTGTACGCCGACGCGCTGGCCGCCGCGCCGGACTCCGAGACGATGCGGCAGGGCCTGGACGAGGCGTCCTACCGGCTGCTGCGCGGGGTCCGCTGGCTGGCCCTGCTCTGCCTGGCCCTCGCGGGCGTGGGCGTCGACCTGTTCGCGACGGAGGGCGGGACACAGCGGGAGCTGCCGCTGCCGCTCGGCCAGCGGCTCTGGGACCTGGTGCCGATGGCCGTCGTCTGGGCGCTGGGCGCCCTGTTGAGGTACCGCCGGCTGCGTTCCGGGATCCGGGTCAACCTGCGCTCGCTGGTCCGCCGACGCGTCTGGGCCCGGATCGTCCTCGGCCAGGCGGCGTGGGCGATGCTGTGCGCCCTGCTCGTCGTCGAGGTCCCGTGGACCGAACGCACGGTTCCGCAGGTGCTCTTCTGGGCCGGGCTGCTGCCGACGCTGGCGACGATGTGGTTCGACCGGAGGAAGACCGGCTGAGCGGGAACGACCGAGGGGAACGCGGAAGCGCGTTCCCCTCGGTCGTCGCTCAGTCCGGCGTCACTTCACGATGGTGATCCGGTCCGCCTTCGGCGGCGCGATCGGGCCGGTCGCCGAGGAGTTGGCCGTCAGGTACTTCTCCAGGGCGGTCAGGTCGTCCGCGCCGACCAGGTCGTTGGTGCCCTGGCCCAGCGTCGGGAAGCCGTCACCGCCGCCCGCGAGGAAGCTGTTGCTCGCGACGCGGTAGGTGGCGGACGGGTCGATGGCGTTGCCGTTCAGCTTGACCGAGTCGGTGACGACCCGGTCGGCGCCCGTCTTCGTCAGGTCCAGGGTGTAGGTCAGGCCCGAGGAGATCTGGAGGATCTTCGGGGCCGCCGCGTTGGCGCCGCTGACCTGCTCCTTGAGGACCTGGATCAGCTGGGCGCCGGTGATGTCCTGGAGGTTGACGGTGTTGGCGAACGGCTGGACCGTGAAGCCCTCGGCGTAGGTGACCACGCCGTCGCCCTCGGCGCCCTTGGCCGCATAGGTCAGCGGGGCCCGGATGCCGCCCGGGTTCATCAGCGCCAGGTCGGTCTCCGGGTCCAGCTCCTTGCCGTGGGCGAGCTGGGCGTCGGCGATGAGGTCGCCGAGCGGGGACTCGGTGCCGGTGTTGCCGATGTCGCCCGAGATGTAACCGATCGGGCGGTTGCCGATGGGCGCGGCGAGCGCGTTCCACTTGCCGATCAGCTCGGTCATGTCGGGCGCCTTGGGGACGTCCCGGGTCACGACGTGGTTGGCGGAGCCGACCGCCGTGCGGGCGATGTCACCGGTCCACCGGTCGTACGTCAGGGTGGTGTCGGTGTAGAGGCGGCCGAAGGACGCGGCCGAGGTCACCATGCGGGGCTTGCCCGCCGGGTCGTCGATCGTGCACACGTACGGCGCGTGGGTGTGACCCGTGACCAGGGCGTCCACCTGCGGGGTGACGTTCTTGGCGATGTCGACGATCGGGCCGGAGATGCCGTCACCCGCGCCCGGCGCGTCGCAGTCGTAGTTGTACGCGGTGCCGGCCGGGAAGCCGCCCTCGTGGATGAGCGCGACGATCGACTTCACGCCCTGGCCCTGGAGCACCTTGGCGTACTTGTCGATGGTCTCGACCTCGTCCTCGAAGGAGAGGCCCTTGACGCCCTCCGCGGAGACGATGTCCGGGGTGCCCTCCAGGGTCACACCGATGAAGCCGATCTTGACGTCCTTCTTCTTCCACACCCAGTAGGGCTTGAGGATCGGCTTGCCGGTCTTCTCGTCGAGGACGTTCGCGGCGAGGTACGGGAAGTCGGCGCCCTCGAACTCCTCGTCGCCGTAGCAGCCGTCCGTGGGGTGGCAGCCGCCCTTCTGGAGGCGGGCCAGCTCCCGGGCGCCCTCGTCGAACTCGTGGTTGCCGACGCTGGTGACGTCCAGCTCCAGGCCGTTCAGCGCCTCGATGGTGGGCTCGTCGTGGAACAGGCCGGACAGCAGCGGGGAGGCGCCGACCATGTCGCCGCCGGCCGCGGTGATGGAGTACTTGTTGCCCTCGCGCGCCTGGCGCAGGTGGGTGGCCAGGTACTCGACGCCGCCCGCGTCGACGGTCTTCGTGGTGCCGTCGGGCTGGAGTTCGGTGACCCGCCCCGAGGAGCCGGCCGGTGGTTCGAGGTTGCCGTGCAGGTCGTTGAAGGACAGCAGCTGCACGTCCTGGTAGCGGCCCGGCCCGTGCTTGCCGGTCTTCTCGCCGGCGCTGGCGGCCGACGGCAGCGCGGCGGCCAGCGCGCCTGCGGTGGCGAGAGCTGCGGCTGCGGCGAGCAGCCGGGTGGTACGGCGTCTGCGGCGGTCGTGCGGCGGAGTGGTGGCTGGCATGCGCCCCCCTGTGGTTCTTTTCCGGCTGTCATCCGGCGGTCAGGTGGTCCCGGCGCAGCCTAGAGTCAACGCGCGTAGCGCGACAGGGGGTTCATGGTTACATCCTGGTTTCCCTTTGGCGCCGATTTCGGCGCCCGGCCCCTTACCCTCGTAGGCATGACCAGCGACGACATCGCACGGCCCGACTCCGTACGCGCCATCGAGACCCGCGCGGCACTCTCCCCGGACCAGATCGAGGCGGTTCTCGCACTGCTCGCGGCGGCCGCCCGCGTCGACGGCCAGCAGGCGGTGTCCGAGCAGGGCCGGCTCCAGCTGCGCGGCGGGGAGCGCGAGGGCGTCTCCCATCTGCTGCTCACCAGCGGTGGGGAACTCGTCGGTTATGCCCAGCTGGAGGACACCGACCCGGTGGAGGCTCCGGCCGCCGAGCTGGTCGTCCACCCCTCGTACCGCGGTCACGGCCACGGCCGCGCCCTCGGCTCGGCGCTGCTCGCCGCCTCCGGCAAGCGGCTGCGGGTGTGGGCGCACGGCGGCCACTCGGCCGCCCGGCATCTGGCGCAGGTGCTGGGCCTCACCCTGTTCCGGGAACTGCGGCAGATGCGGCGCCCGTTGGCGGGTCCGGAGCTGCCCGAGCCGGTGCTGCCGGCCGGGGTGAGCGTGCGCGCCTTCGAGCCGGGCCGGGACGACGCGGCCTGGCTCGCCGTCAACGCCGCCGCGTTCGCCCACCATCCCGAGCAGGGCTCGCTCACCCAGCGGGACCTGGACGACCGCAAGGCCGAGCCGTGGTTCGACCCGGCGGGCTTCTTCCTGGCGGAGCGGGACGGCGAGCTGGTCGGCTTCCACTGGACGAAGGTGCACGCCGAGGAGCGGCTCGGCGAGGTGTACGTCGTGGGGGTGGCGCCGGGCGCGCAGGGCGGCGGCCTCGGCAAGGCGCTCACGCTGATCGGTCTGCGGCATCTGGCCGGGCAGGGGCTGCCGGCGGCGATGCTGTACGTCGACGCGGACAACAAGGCGGCGGTGGCCGTGTACGAAGGGCTCGGTTTCACCACGTACGAGACGGACCTCATGTACCGGACCGAGACGTGATCTTCCGCCCGTAACGGGGCGCCGGGGGCGGTGATCTTGACGCCGCCCCCTCTCTTGCACCACCCTTTCACTACTCAATTAGTGAAAGGGTGGTTTCCGAGTGGTCGAATACCGCATCGACCGGCGCAGCGGAGTCGCCACCTACCTCCAGATCGTCCAGCAGACCAAGCAGGCCCTGCGCCTCGGCCTGCTGCGGCCCGGCGACAAGCTCCCCACGGCCCGCGAGGTCGTGGCGGCCACCGCCATCAACCCGAACACCGTCCTCAAGGCCTACCGCGAACTGGAGCGCGAAGGCCTGGTCGAGGCCCGCCGCGGTCTAGGGACCTTCGTCCGCCGCGCCCTGGGCGCCGCGCCCGCCGACTCGCCCCTGCGCGCCGAGCTGGAGCAGTGGGCCGGACGGGCCCGCGCCGCCGGACTCGAACGCGACGACGTGGCCGCACTCTTCACTTCCGTACTGGACAAGCACTTCAAGGGGGACCAGGAATGACCGACACCGCCATCGAGGCGGCCGGGCTGGCGAAGGCCTTCGGCCGGCGCGGACGACGGCGGGCGCTGGACGGCTGCGCCTTCCGGCTGCCCGCCGGGCGGGTGTGCGCCGTCGTCGGCCCCAACGGCGCCGGCAAGTCCACCCTCCTCGCCCTCGCCGTCGGCCTGCTCGCCCCCACCGAGGGCACCGTCCGGGTGCTGGGCGCCCGCCCGGCCGAGGTCCGCGAGCGCCTGGCCCACGTCGCCCAGGACAAGCCCCTGCACCCCCAGCTCACCGTCGCCGACACGCTCCGCCTCGGCGCGGAGCTGAACCCCGGCCGCTGGGACCGCGCCGTCGCCGCCCGGATCGTCGCCGAGGGCGGACTGGACCCCCGTGCCCGGATCCGCTCCCTCTCCGGCGGCCAGCGCACCCGGGTCGCGCTCGCCCTCGCCCTCGGCAAGCGGCCCGAGGTGCTGCTGCTGGACGAGCCGATGGCCGACCTCGATCCGCTGGCCCGGCACCAGCTGATGGGCACGCTGATGGCGGACGCGGCCGAACACGGCACCACGATTGTCATGTCCTCACACGTAGTGGCGGAGCTGGAGGGCTCCTGCGACTTCCTCCTCCTCGTCGGCGGCGGCCGGATCCGCCTCTCCGGCCCGCTCGACGACCTCCTCGCCGCGCACACCCTGGTCACCGGCCCGGCCGACGGTGATCTCACCCCGCACACCGTCGTCGAGTCCCGCTCGACCGGACGCCAGCTCACCGCCCTGATCCGCCCCGACGGCCCGGTCTCCGGCACCTGGCAGAGCGCCGGGCCGTCCCTAGAGGAACTGGTCCTCGCCCACCTGCGCGCCCCCGAGGCCCCCGCACTGCACCTGGACGCCCCCGTGGAGGCCGCCGTATGACCGCCGTGACCGCGACCGCCGCCCCCGGCACGCCCCTGTCCCGGGGCCCGCACGGCCTCACCTGGCTGATGCTCCGGCTGCACCGCCCGGCCCTGTGGTTCTGGCTGATGCTGCTCGCCGTCGCCGCCGGAGCCCTGCTGTGGGCGTACGGGCCGGGCGCGGACGCCGCCTGGGACGAGTTCCGCCGGATGGAGTGCGGCCCGACCGGCACCCCCGGCCTGTCCTGCGACTACGCGGGCCCCGCCTACCAGAACTACGACCTCGCCCTCGGCCTCGGCTCCGGACTGCTCTACCTCGCCCCGCTGCTCACCGCCGCCTGGGCGGGCGGCGCGCTGATCGGCCGCGAACTGGAGAACGGCACCGCCCGGCTCGCCTGGACCCAGTCCGTCTCCCCGGCCCGCTGGCTCGCCGCCAAGCTCGCCGTGCCCGCCGCGCTGATCGCCACCGGCGGCCTCGCCCTCACCGCGCTGCACCGGCTGGTGTGGGCCTCGGACGGCGAACTGCGGGAGGGCTGGCGGGAGTGGCACTACGACCCCAGCTACCTCGCCAACGGCCCGCTGGCCACCGCGCACACCCTGCTCGGACTGGCCGTCGGCGTGCTCACCGGATTGCTGGTGCGGCGCGCGCTGCCCGCCCTCGCCGTCGCCCTCGCCGCCCAGATCGCCCTGCTGCTGGCGCTGCTCTCGATCCGGCCGCACCTGTGGCCGGCCGAGACCGTCACCAGCACGGAGGGCTACCCCGGGGCCGACGGCATGATCGCGGAGGAGGGCGTCATCACCGCGACCGGTGAGCGGATCCCCGACCCGATGTGCCTGGAGGACATCCGCTGCAGCGCCGGCCGCAAGATCGTCGCCTTCTACCAGGACTACCAGCCGGCCGCCCACTTCTGGCCCCTCCAGCTGGTCGAGACGGCCATCGTCCTCGCTCTCGGCGCCCTCGCCGTCCTGGCCGCGTTCCGCCTGCTGAGGCACCGCACCTGAGCCACCGGGTGACCACGCCCCCGGCGCACGGGCCGCGCCACCCGCGCGGTCCGGGCCCGGCCGGTGCCGCACAGCGGAACGGCCCCACCGCAACCACCGCGTGATCGCGGGCACCCCCACCGCCCCCACACCCCGCGGGCGCCGCCACCCGCGCGCCCCGGCACCGGCCGCCGTGCCGGGCCCGCACCGCACAGCCCCGCTGTCGCGGCCGGCCCCGCCCACCGGCGTGGGCGCGCTCGCCGCCGTGGTCACCGTCGCCGCGACGCGCGCCCGCTGACCGGAGCCACGCCGCCGCTCCCGCTGAGCCGCCCCGGACCGCGTACGTCCCTCCCCGGGGGCGGGGACGTACGCGCCCCACCCCCGGGACGCCCGGGAGCCGCCGCCCGCTATCCCACACGTCATGTCGCCGTAACCATCGATTCAGACACACTTGCGACCCTCGCCGAATGAAGCCCGCCGTGCCAGAGCCTTCGCCCCCGCCCGAGGGGAGCCGTGGGAACGGGACCGCAGCCGCCGGCGCCGCGCTCCCGCCCGCCCCCTCCGACGCGCCTGTCTCCCTCACGGCGCGGAAGAATGGCTCTATGAGCCAGCAGAACGCCCAGGCACCGGTCCCGCAGGTCCAGCACGCACAGCCCTCCGTGGGCTCCATCGCCGCGCACCGCCCGCACACCGTGGCGGCGGCGGTCTCCGACCTGGAACCCGACATCGACGCCGACCTGGACTCCTACGAGGAGACGCACGGCGACGGCGGGCAGCTGCCCCAGGGCCGGTTCCTCGACCGGGAGCGCAGCTGGCTCGCGTTCAACGAGCGGGTCCTGGAACTCGCCGAGGACCCGGACACGCCCCTGCTCGAACGCGCGAACTTCCTGGCGATCTTCGCCAGCAACCTGGACGAGTTCTTCATGGTCCGGGTGGCCGGTCTGAAGCGCCGGATCGCCACCGGTGTCGCCACCCGGTCCGCCTCCGGGCTCCAGCCGCGCGAGGTGCTGGAGATGATCTGGGCCCGCTCCCGCGAGCTGATGGCCCGGCACGCCGCCTGCTACCACGAGGACGTCGCCCCCGCCCTCGCGGAGGAAGGCATCCACCTGGTCCGCTGGAGCGAGCTGACCGAGAAGGAGCAGGCCCGCCTGTTCACCCTCTTCAAGCACCAGATCTTCCCGGTCCTCACCCCGCTCGCCGTGGACCCCGCGCACCCCTTCCCGTACATCTCCGGCCTGTCCCTCAACCTGGCCGTCGTCGTCCGCAACCCGGTCAGCGGCCACA
The DNA here is from genome assembly GCF_035645055.1 of Streptomyces sp. Lineage (GTDB taxonomy): Bacteria > Actinomycetota > Actinomycetes > Streptomycetales > Streptomycetaceae > Streptomyces. The sequence goes on from NZ_DASQNH010000070.1 coordinate 12,355, forward strand.
AGCACTTCGCCCGCGTGAAGGTGCCGCCGCTGCTCTCCCGCTTCCTGGAGAGCAGCCCCGGCCGGTACGTCCCCATCGAGGACGTCATCGCCGCCCACCTCGAAGAGCTGTTCCCGGGCATGGAGGTGCTGGAGCACCACGCCTTCCGGCTGACCCGCAACGAGGACCTGGAGGTCGAGGAGGACGACGCCGAGAACCTCCTCCAGGCCCTGGAGAAGGAGCTGATGCGGCGCCGCTTCGGGCCGCCGGTGCGCCTGGAGGTGGAGGAGTCCATCGACCGGGAGGTGCTGGACCTCCTGGTCCGTGAGCTGAAGATCTCCGAGGCCGAGGTCTACCCCCTGCCCGGCCCCCTGGACCTCACGGGTCTCTTCCGCATCCACGGCCTGGACCGGCCCGAGCTGAAATACCAGAAGTTCATCGCCGGCACCCACCGCGACCTCGCCGAGGTGGAGTCCGCCTCCGCGCCCGACATCTTCGCCGCCCTGCGCCGGCGCGACGTCCTCCTGCACCACCCGTACGACTCGTTCTCCACATCCGTGCAGGCCTTCCTGGAGCAGGCCGCGCAGGACCCGGACGTCCTCGCCATCAAGCAGACCCTGTACCGCACCTCCGGCGACTCCCCCATAGTCGACGCGCTCATCGACGCCGCCGAGTCCGGCAAGCAGGTCCTCGTCCTGGTCGAGATCAAGGCCCGGTTCGACGAGCACGCCAACATCAAGTGGGCCCGCAAGCTGGAGGAGGCCGGCTGCCACGTGGTCTACGGCCTGGTCGGCCTCAAGACCCACTGCAAGCTCTCGCTCGTCGTCCGCCAGGAGGGCGAGACGCTGCGGCGCTACAGCCACGTCGGCACCGGCAACTACCACCCCAAGACCGCGCGGCTCTACGAGGACCTGGGCCTGCTCACCGCGGACCCCCAGGTCGGCGCGGACCTCTCCGACCTCTTCAACCGCCTCTCCGGCTACTCCCGCCGCGAGACGTACCGGCGCCTGCTGGTCGCCCCCAAGTCCCTGCGCGACGGCCTCATCTCACGCATCGACAAGGAGATCCAGCACCACCGCGCCGGACGCCCCGCCTACGTCCGCATCAAGGTCAACTCCATGGTCGACGAGGCCGTCATCGACGCCTGCTACCGGGCGTCCCAGGCGGGCGTACCGGTCGACATCTGGGTGCGCGGCATCTGTGCCGCGCGGCCGGGCGTGGCGGGCCTGTCGGAGAACATCCGGGTCCGCTCGGTCCTCGGCCGGTTCCTGGAGCACTCGCGGATCTTCGGCTTCTGCAACGGCGGCGAGCCCGAGGTCTGGATCGGCAGCGCGGACATGATGCACCGCAACCTCGACCGCCGGATAGAGGCCTTGGTGCGGGTCGTCGACCCGGCCCACCGGGCCGCCCTCAACCGGCTGCTGGAGACGGGCATGTCCGACTCCACCGCGTCCTGGCACCTGGGGCCCGACGGCGAATGGACCCGGCACGCGACGGACGGGGACGGCGGTCCCCTGCGGAACATCCAGGAGATGCTCATAGACGCCCGGAGGCGCCGGCGTGGCACAGCAACACCTTGAACCGACGGACCCCCTGGCCGAGCCGGTGACGGGGGACGCGCTGGCCGGTTATCTGCGCGCGCAGGCCACCGAGTTCCTGCGCGCGCTGCGCCAGCACCGCGAGACCGGAACCGGGGACTCCCTGGACGCGGCCCGGGCGCTGCGCCGCTCGGCCCGCCGCATCAGCGGCAGCCTCCACACCTTCCGCCCGCTGCTGGACCCCGGCTGGTCCGAGGCCATGCGCCCCGAACTGGCCTGGCTGTCCGGCACCCTGGCCCTGGAGCACGCCTACGCGTCCCGCCTGGACCGCCTCCTGACCGCCTTGCACCGCCTGTCGGGCTCCTCGGCGTTCCCGGCGCGGGCCAAGGTGGCCGCGGGCAGTCGTGCCGGTGGGGCGGCACGGATGGGCGCGGCACCGGCCGACACCGCCGGCGAGACCCGCCCCCCGGCACCGTCCGAGCGCGGCAACCTCACCGTGGGCGCCGCGAAAGCCGGTGCCCTCCTCGACCGCCAGCTCACCCTCGCCCGCACCCGGGCCCACTCCACCGCCCTCCAGGCCCTCGGCTCCGCCCGCTTCCACGCCGTCGCCGACAAGGTCGCCCTACTGGCCAGCGAGGTCCCGCTCACGACCACCGCGACCGCCTCCGACCTGCGCCCTCTCGCCGCCGCGGCCGAGGAGCGCCTGGCGGACGCCGTCACCGCCCTCCCCCTGATCACCGCGGGCAGCCCGTACAACGCGGAGGCGCTGATCCACGGCCTCTCCCCGGACCCGGCCCCGCACCCGCAGGACGCCCCCTGGCACCAGGTCCGCCTCCTGCTGCGCCTGCACCGCTACGCCCGTGAGGTCCTGCACGGAGAGAACGCCCCGGTGGACGTACCCGTGCTGACCGCCGGCCAGGCCCTCGACCGGCACCGCGACGCCTCGGAGGCGGCAGCCGCGGCTGCGTCGGCCGCCCGCACCCCGCGGATCGCCCCGGCCACCGCCTACGCCCTCGGCGTGCTCCACGCCGATCAGCGCCACGAGGTGGAGGCGGCCCGGTTCGCGTTCCAGCAGTGCTGGCAGAAGCAGACGGTGGGCACCCCGTGACCGGCGGCCCGCAGGACCCTCCCGTCCTGGCCGCCGGCTGCGTGCTGTGGCGCCGCTCGCCGGACGGCGGGACGCTGGAGGTCTGCCTCGTCCACCGCCCGAAGTACGACGACTGGTCGCACCCCAAGGGCAAGCTCAAGCGTGGCGAGGACCCCCTGGCCGGCGCGCTGCGCGAGGTCGAGGAGGAGACGGGCCGCACGGCGGTCCCGGGCGCGGAGCTGCCGACCGTGCACTATCTGGCCGGCGGCCGCCCGAAGGAGGTCCGCTACTGGGCGGCCGAGGCCGGGGCCGGGGCCTTCACCCCGACCGACGAGGTCGACCGGATCGTGTGGCTGCCCCCCGCGGCGGCCCGCGCCCGCCTCACCCAGCCCCGGGACCGGGAACTCGTCGACGAACTGCTGGCCGCCCTGCGCCGGCCCTGAGCGGCGCTCGCCGGCTCACGCCTCGGCGGCATGCCCCGTCCCGTCCGTCCGCGCCTGGCTGCGCGCCCGGCGGGCGGGCCCGCGCCAGCCGCAGCTGCACCGCGCCACACAAAACGGCCCCTGCTCCACCGTGGTGACCCGGTGTTCCGCATCGTTTCGGCCAGGGGCGAACCGGTCCTCCTCGGTCACGCCGCCACGGTACCCGGGCAAGGTGAACGCCCGGTGCGGCTCCCCGGGACCCCGCGCCCGCCCCGCCCCGGCGGCGTGACGGCGGCGTGACGGCGGCGTGACGAGCCAACCTACCCGTCGTTAACCGGACGACAGAGGCCCGTGACGGACTGGCGGACGGCTGACTGGGGGTAGGCGACGATGGCGGAGCGGCAGCACGGCAGGGCGGGCGGGACGGTCGTCGCGGCGGGGCTGATGGCCTGGGTGTGTCTCGGCGCCACGGGATGCCAGAGCGACGGCGCGGCGGCCGACGACACCCGCCCCGCCGCCGAAGCGGTCCCCACCCTGCACCGGGCCGCGGAGGCCCTGGTGGCCGCGCGCACCTCGAGAGCGCGGACGTCCATGGAGATGGCCACCGGCGGCACCCGCGTCACCATCCGCGGCGAGGGCGTCTACGACTACACGCGCCGCCTCGGCCGCCTGAAGGTGCGGCTCCCGCACGACGCGGCGGGCCAGACCGAACACCGTCCGATCACCGAACTCCTCGCGCCGGGCGCGCTGTACATGAAGAACCGCGGCGCGGGCGTCCCCGCCGACAAATGGGTACGCGTCGACACCACCACCCTCTCCGACGGCAATCTGGTCACGGGCGGCGCCACCGACCCGTTCGCCGCGGCCGAGGTGCTGCGCGGGGCGCGCACGGCCACGTACGTCGGCCGTACGGAGGTCGCGGGCACGCCGGTCCACCACTACCGCGGCACCGCGGACCTCGCCGAGGCGGCGCGAAAGGCGTCCCCCGGCGGAAAAGCGTCCCTCGCGGCGGCGGCGAAAGGCTTCGCCACGGCCGACGTCCCGTTCGACGTGTTCCTGGACGACGAGGGCCGGATCCGCAAGGTCAGGCACCGCTTCAGCTTCGTCAACGGCAGCGAGAAGGCGACCGTGGCGGTGGCCTCGACGACGCTGCTGTACGACTTCGGCACCCCCGCCGACGTACGCCTGCCCCCCGCGCGGGACATCTACGCGGGCCGGATCGCGGAGCAGTGAGGGCCCCGCGCCCGGCGGAAGTGACCGGCTGGAACTAGCCCGTCCGTGCCATGCGCGGGGTGCGGGCCGCTCCCTACTCTAGGAAGTCGGTGACGGCAGGAAAGAGGTGACGCACGTGGCTCCGGTCGGCGGTACGGCAGTTCAGGACCACGTGGCGCTCGCCGAGATCGAGCTGTGCGGAGAGCTGATCATCGCGGCCTCGGCCGCCGAGGACCGGCTCAGCATGGAGAGCATCGACCAGGTCCTGCGGGTGGCCGAGGAGCGCGCGGACCCGCCGGCGGCCTGAGCGTCAGGTGCGCAGCATCCGGCCGATCGCCTTGGTGGCCTCTTCCACCCTGGCGTTGATCTCGTCCCCGCCCTTGAGCGCGGCGTCCGCGACGCAGTGCCGCAGATGCTCTTCCAGCAGCTGGAGCGCGAAGGACTGGAGGGCCTTGGTGGAGGCGGAGACCTGCGTGAGTATGTCGATGCAGTAGACGTCCTCGTCGACCATCCGCTGGAGGCCGCGGATCTGGCCCTCGATCCGGCGCAGCCGCTTCAGGTGCTCGTCCTTCTGGTGGTGGTACCCGTGGATCCCCCGGTCGTGATCGGTCACCGCGGCCTCCGCGGCAGCCTCCGCCGGAGTCTGGGCGAGCGCCTCGGCGGGCAGACCCGCACCGGCCTCGGTGGTCGTCATAGCATCCTCCATCCACATACCCCTACTGGGTATATCGTACTGGACTTTGCCGGGTATGCGCCCCTTGCCGGCAGGCCGGGCCGACCCCGCGCACCGCCCCCGTGCCGATAACTGTGCCCGATGGGCGACACTGGGGGACGGCCCATTAGCCGTGGCCGGATGATGCGCCTAGCATCAGCCTGACCGAAACCGATGCATCCCGAGGACCCCACGTGCGCTTTCGTCTGACCCCCAGGGAGACGAGCTTCTACGACATGTTCGCCGCCTCCGCGGACAACATCGTCACGGGCTCGAAGCTCCTGATGGAACTGCTCGGGGCGGACACCTCCGCCCGGGCCGAGATCGCGGAGCGTATGCGGGCAGCGGAACACGCCGGCGACGACGCCACGCACGCGATCTTCCACCAGCTGAACTCCTCCTTCATCACGCCCTTCGACCGCGAGGACATCTACTCCCTCGCCTCGTCCCTCGACGACATCATGGACTTCATGGAGGAGGCCGTCGACCTGGTCGTCCTCTACAACGTGGAGGAACTGCCCAAGGGCGTGGAGCAGCAGATCGAGGTGCTGGCGCGGGCGGCCGAGCTGACCGCGGAGGCCATGCCCCACCTGCGCACCATGGAGAATCTCACCGAGTACTGGATCGAGGTCAACCGCCTAGAGAACCAGGCCGACCAGATCCACCGCAAGCTGCTCGCCCACCTCTTCAACGGCAAGTACGACGCCATCGAGGTACTGAAGCTCAAGCAGATCGTCGACGTCCTGGAAGAAGCCGCCGACGCATTCGAGCACGTGGCGAACACGGTGGAGACCATCGCCGTCAAGGAGTCCTGAAGCGTCGATGGACACCTTCGCTCTGGTCGTGACCATCGGGGTCGCGCTCTTCTTCACGTACACCAACGGCTTCCACGATTCCGCCAACGCGATCGCCACCTCCGTGTCGACGCGCGCGCTCACCCCGCGGGCGGCGCTCGCGATGGCGGCCGTGATGAACCTCGCGGGCGCGTTCCTCGGCTCCGGCGTCGCCAAGACGGTCAGCGAGGGCCTGATCGAGACACCCGAGGGCTCCACCGGCATGGGGATCCTCTTCGCCGCGCTCGTCGGCGCGATCGTCTGGAACCTCGTCACCTGGTACTTCGGACTGCCCTCGTCCTCCTCCCACGCCCTCTTCGGCGGCATGGTGGGCGCGGCGCTGGCCGGCGGGACCACCGTCTACTGGGACGGCGTCCTGGAGAAGATCGTCATCCCGATGTTCATCTCCCCGGTGGTCGGCCTGCTCGCCGGCTACCTGGTGATGACCGCCATCATGTGGATGTTCCGCCGCGCCAACCCGCACAAGGCCAAGCGCGGCTTCCGCATCGCCCAGACCGTCTCCGCCGCGGGCATGGCCCTCGGCCACGGCCTCCAGGACGCCCAGAAGACCATGGGCATCGTGGTGATGGCCCTGGTCATCGCCGACGTCGAGGACTACGGCGACCCGATCCCGGTCTGGGTGAAGATCGCCTGTGCCGTGATGCTGTCGGCGGGCACCTACGCGGGCGGCTGGCGCATCATGCGCACCCTCGGCCGCAAGATCATCGAGCTTGACCCGCCGCAGGGCTTCGCCGCCGAGACCACCGGCGCGACGATCATGTTCGGCTCGGCGTTCCTCTTCCACGCGCCGATCTCCACCACCCACGTCATCACCTCCGCCATCATGGGCGTCGGCGCGACCAAGCGCGTGAACGCGGTCCGCTGGGGCGTCGCCAAGAACATCATCCTCGGCTGGTTCATCACCATGCCCGCCGCGGCAACGGTGGCAGCCTGCTCGTACGGCCTGGTCCACCTGGCGTTCCTGTAGACACGGCACAACACACGGGCCCGCCCCCGGGAGCCAGGGGCGGGCCCTTTGTGACCTCACGGTGGCACCGCCATGCAGCACCGCGAGGAGTCGATGGCGATCAGCCGAAGCGACCGGAGATGTAGTCCTCGGTCGCCTGCACCGAGGGGTTGGAGAAGATCCGCTCCGTGTCGTCGATCTCGACCAGCCTGCCCGGCTGCCCGACCGCCGCGAGGTTGAAGAACGCCGTGCGGTCGGAGACGCGCGCCGCCTGCTGCATGTTGTGCGTGACGATGACGATCGTGAACCGCTCCTTCAGCTCCCCGATCAGGTCCTCGATCGCGAGCGTCGAGATCGGGTCGAGGGCCGAGCACGGCTCGTCCATGAGCAGCACGTTCGGCTCGACCGCGATCGCCCGGGCGATGCACAGCCGCTGCTGCTGACCGCCGGACAGCCCGGAGCCGGGCTTGTTCAGGCGGTCCTTGACCTCGTTCCAGAGGTTGGCGCCGCGCAGCGACTTCTCGACGATGTCGCTCAGCTCGCTCTTCTTGTAGTTCCCGTTGAGCCGCAGCCCGGCGGCCACGTTGTCGAAGATCGACATCGTCGGGAACGGGTTCGGCCGCTGGAACACCATGCCGACCTCGCGCCGCACGGAGACGGGGTCGACCCCGTGGCCGTACAGGTCCTCGTCGTCGAGCAGCACCTTGCCCTCGACCCGCCCGCCCGCCGTGACCTCGTGCATGCGGTTCAGGGTGCGCAGGAACGTCGACTTGCCGCAGCCGGAGGGGCCGATGAACGCCGTCACCGAGCGCGGCTCGACGGTCATCGAGATGTCCTCGATCGCCTTGTGGGAGCCGTAGTAGGCGGTCAGTCCGCTTACGTCGATTCGCTTGGCCATGATTGCTTCACTTCCAGATCTTCGATCGGTCGCCGTGTGGCCCCGCCCTGCGGAGCCGGAAAGTGTCGCCTCAGCGACCGGTCTTCGGGGCCTTCCAGCGCGCGATGCCACGCGCCAGCAGGTTGAGGATCATCACGAAGGCGATCAGCGTCAGAGACGCCGCCCACGCACGGTCGTACGCCGCGCCGGAACCCGCGCTGTTGGCGTACTGCTGGTAGATGTACAGCGGCAGCGAGGCCTGCGCGCCCTCGAACGGGTTGGCGTTGATGAAGGGGTTGCCCCACACCAGCAGCAGCACCGGCGCGGTCTCACCGGCGATACGGGCGACCGCCAGCATGATGCCGGTGGTGATGCCGCCGAGGGAGGTGGGCAGGACCACCTTCAGGATCGTGCGCCACTTCGGCACACCGAGGGCCAGTGACGCCTCGCGCAGCTCGTTCGGGACGAGCTTGAGCATCTCCTCCGTGGAACGGACGACGACCGGCATCATCAGGATCGCCAGCGCGAGCGAGCCGGCGAATCCGAAGGGCTGCATGTCGAAGATCAGCATCAGGCTGAGGATGAACAGTCCGGCGACGATCGACGGGATGCCCGTCATGACGTCGACGAAGAAGGTGACCGCGCGGGCGAGGTTGCCCCGCCCGTACTCCACCAGGTAGATCGCGGTGAGCACGCCGATCGGCGCCGCGATGACGGTGGCGAGACCGACCTGCTCCAGGGAGCCGAGGATGGCGTGGTAGATGCCGCCGCCCGGCTCGGAGTCGGCGACCAGGCCCATGGAGTGGGTGAGGAAGTAGCCGTCGAGGACCTTCACACCGCGCTGCACGGTCACCCAGATCAGGGAGACCAGCGGGACGACGGCGATCAGGAAGGCGACCCACACCAGGGAGGTCGCGACCCGGTCCTTGGCCTGCCGCTTGCCCTCGACACGCGCGGCGATCCCGAAGGTGCCGGCGATGAAGAGGATGGCGGCGATCACGCCCCACTGGATGCGGCTGTGCAGCCCTGCGGCGAGGCCGATGCCGACCGCGGCGGCGAGCGAGCCGGCCGCGATCGCCCACGGGGACCACTTGGGCAGCTGGGCGCCGCGCAGGCTGCTGGGGCGCTTGTCGGTGACGACGGCGTGGCTCATGCGTTGGCCCCCGAGTACTCCTTGCGGCGGGCGATGATCGCGCGGGCCGCACCGTTGACCAGCAGGGTGATGACGAAGAGGACGAGACCGGAGGCGATCAGCGCGTCGCGGCCGAACTCGGAGGCCTCACCGAACTTGCTGGCGATGTTCTGGGCGAAGGTGCCGCCGCCGGGGTCGAGCAGGCTGGCCTGGATCTCGAAGGACGGGGACAGCACGGTGGCGACGGCCATGGTCTCGCCGAGGGCGCGGCCGAGGCCGAGCATCGAGGCGGAGATCACGCCGGAGCGGCCGAAGGGGAGGACCGCCATGCGGATCACTTCCCAGCGGGTGGCGCCGAGGGCGAGGGCCGCCTCCTCGTGCATCTGCGGGACCTGACGGAAGACCTCACGGCTCACGTTGGTGATGATCGGCAGGATCATGATCGCGAGCAGGATGCCGACGGTGAACATGGAGCGGGGGGCTCCGCCGTTCCACTCGAGGATGCCGGTCCAGCCGAGGTACTGATCCAGCCACGCGTAGAGGCCGTTCAGGTGCGGTACGAGGACCAGGGCGCCCCACAGGCCGTAGACGATGGACGGCACGGCGGCGAGCAGGTCGATCACATAGGCGATCGGGCCGCTCAGCTTGCGCGGGGCGTAGTGGGTGAGGAAGAGCGCGATGGCGACCGCGATCGGGACCGCGATGACCATGGCGATGATCGAGGACACCACGGTGCCGAACGCGAGGACGGCGATGCCGAAGACCGGTGGCTGGGCCTGGGTGTTCCACTCGAAGGTGGTCAGGAAGTTGCCCTCGTCCTCGCTGATCGCGAGGGCGGCCCGCCAGGTGAGGAAGACCGCGATGGCGGCCATGATCACCAGCAGCAGGATGCCCGAGCCGCGGGAGAGGCCGAGGAAGATGCGGTCGCCGGGCCGGGTGGCGCCCCGGGCCGCGCGCTTCTGCTCGGTGGGGGTGGGACGGGAGAGGGGGGGAGGTGCGTCGGTGGGTGCTGTGGTTATGTCCATCGGGTTCTCCGGTCTGCGGAGCCGCGTCGGATGGGCGGCTCGGTGGAGCCGTGCGCGGGGCGCGGCTCCGGGCGGCGGTGCACCGGACGGTGCGGTCCGGTCCCGGTCGGGACCGGACCGCACTCGGGTCAGCTCAGCTCTTCGATGGTCGTGCGGACCTTGGCGATGATGTCCGCGGGCATCGGCGCGTAGTCGTTCTGGGCCAGGACGTTCTGGCCGTCCTCGCTGGCGATGTAGCGCAGGAAGGCCTTGGTGGCGGGCAGGGTGTCCTGCTTGTTGCCCTTGTCGCAGACGATCTCGTACGTGACGAGGGTGATCGGGTAGGCGCCCTCGGCCTTGGTGGCGTAGTTCAGCTCCAGGGCGAGGTCCTTGCCAGTGCCGACGACCTTGGCGTCGGCGATGGCCTTGGTGGCGTTCTCGACGGTGGCCTTGACCGGGGCGCCGGCACCGGTGTCGATGTCGACGGTCTTGATGCCGTCCTTGGCGTAGGACAGCTCGAAGTAGCCGATGGCGCCGTTGGTCTGCTTCACCTGCTGGGCGAGACCGGAGGAGCCGGCGGCCGCCTGGCCGCCCTTGGCCTGCCAGGTCTTGCCGCCCTCGTACTTCCAGTTGTCCGGCGTGGTGGCGAGCAGGTACTTGGTGAAGTTGTCCGTCGTGCCGGAGTCGTCGGAGCGGTGGAACGCCTGGATCTTGAGGTCCGGCAGCTTCACGCCGGGGTTCAGCTTGGCGATCGCCGGGTCGTTCCAGTTGGTGATCTTGCTGTCGAAGATCTTGGCGAGGGTCGGCGCGTCGAGGACGAGGCCGTCCACACCCGAGACGTTGAAGCCGACCGCGATCGGGCCGCCGACCATCGGCAGGTCGATGCCCTGACCGCCGGAGCAGACCTTCTTGGAGGCGGTGATCTCCTCCGGGTCCAGCGCGGAGTCGGAGCCGGCGAAGGCGACCTGCCCCTGGGTGAAGGCGGTGATGCCCGCGCCGGAGCCGCCACCCTTGTAGTTGATCTGAACGCCGTTGCACTGCGAGGTGAACTGCTTCACCCAGGCGTCGATGGCGTTCTTCTGCGCGGACGAACCGTCGGCGAGCAGCTGGCCCTGGGCGTCGTCGCACTTGATGGAACCCGTGGCCTTGGCGCCCCCCGTCGGGTCCCCGCCGCCCGTGGTGTCGTCGGAGCCGCACGCCGTGAGGGCCAGGGCGCCGGAGACGGCGAGAGCACCGAGGGTGAGGGCCCGCCGGTTCATGCGCTGAAGCTTCACTTTCGGGAGTTCCTTCCGGGAGCCGCCGTCCTGAATCCGGCGGCGTGCGAAGTGTGGGTGAGACGGACGCGGGATCCGAGGTGCGTTCGTCGTCAGCAAGGCTGAAATTAGGCAGAACAGGTGAAGCCGCCTATGGCCGGAAGTGAACGGGGGGTGAACCCCTGCGGACGGTGCGGTGAGGTCACGGAATGCTTACGGGGAGGGCACACGCAGGTACCGGCCCCGGCGCGCACGGGTCTGGACACCGCAGTCTCCCGGGAGCAACAAAAGGGGTATTTGTGGGGAAGGTACACCACCTGCCGCCGCCGAAGGGAGTAGCCGATCGGGTGTGGAACCCCGGGCCCGCGGCCCCCGTCTCGTTCCACGACAGCACGCTCCAGTCGGAGGCAGGCACATGGAACGGCGTACGTTCATCGGCGGCGGTACGGCCGCGCTCGCGGCGGCAGTCTCGGCGGCGGCCTGTTCGGGCACGGACCGCGCGCAGGCGACCGGAACGACCACCGGGACGGCGACCGGAGCCACCGCGGGCGCCGCGTCCCCGGCCCTCACGACCAGCCGGTCCACCCGGGCGTCCGACGGCTGGGGCGCCCTCGCCCGCGACCTCGACGGCGCCCTCGTCCGCCCCGGCGACGCCGCCTGGCCCACCGCCCGGCAGCTCTACAACACCCGCTTCGACTCCCTGAAGCCCGCCGCCGTCGCCTACGTCGCCCACCCTGACGACATCGCCACCACCCTCGCGTACGCCCGCGCCCACGCCCTGCGCGTCGCCATCCGCAACGGCGGCCACTCCTACGCGGGCTGGTCCTCCGGCAACGGCCGCCTGATCATCGACGTGTCCCGGCTGAACACGGTGCGGGCGAGCGGCGGCGCCGCGGTGGTCGGCGCGGGCGCCAAGCTGATCGACGTCTACCGGGCGCTCGCGGCGAAGGGCGCGACGATCCCGGCCGGCTCCTGCCCGACGGTCGGCGTCTCCGGTCTCGTCCTCGGCGGCGGCCACGGCGTCGTCTCCCGGGCGTACGGCCTCACCTGCGACAGCCTCACCCAGGCGACCCTCGTCACCGCCGACGGCAAGCGGATCACCGCGAACGCCCGCGAGCACCAGGACCTCTTCTGGGCGCTGCGCGGCGCGGGCAACGGCAACTTCGGCGTCGTCACCGAACTGCGCTTCCGCACCCACCCGGCCCCGCAGGCGGTCACCGGCTACCTCACCTGGCCCTGGTCGAAGGCCGCCGCCGTGATCAGGGCCTGGCAGGAGTGGGGCCCGGCCCAGCCGGACGAGATCTGGTCGTCCCTGCACCTGGCGGGCGCGGCGGGCGGGAACCCCACGGTCTCCGTCGCGGCCTTCTCGCTCGGCACCCACGGCGAACTCCAGAACGCCGTCGACCGCCTCGCCGACCGCGTCGGCTCCTCCGCGTCCGGCGTCTCGCTGCGCCGCCGCTCCTACGAGGAGGCCATGGAGATCTACGCCGGCTGCGCCTCGTTCTCCTCGGACGCCCAGTGCCACCTGCCCGGCTCCACCCCGGGCCGCACCCCGCAGGGCGCGCTGGTCCGGGAGACGTACGCGGCCCGCTCCGACTTCTTCGACCGCTCGCTGTCCACGGCGGGCATCCAGGCCCTGCTCGGCCGGATCTCCTCGGTCCGAGGCGGCGCGGGCAGCATCGCGCTCACCGCGCTGGGTGGCGCGGTCAACCGGGTCTCCCCCACGGCGACGGCCTTCGTGCACCGCCGCTCGCGGATGCTCGCCCAGTACCTCGTCTCCTGGCGCGCGGGCACGTCCGGCAGCACCGCCCAGGCCTGGCTGGACTCCGCCCACCGTGCGATGCGCCCGTACGCCTCGGGCGCGGCCTACCAGAACTACACGGACCCGGCCCTGAAGGACTGGCGCACGGCGTACTACGGCGACGCGGCCCCGCGCCTGACCAAGCTGAAGCGGACGTACGACCCGGGGCGGGTCTTCACGTACCCGCAGGCACTGTGAGCCCCGCCCCGGCAGGCCGTCCCGCCTCAGGCGGCGAGATCGCGCTCCTCGCTCGGCTTCCCGGCGGCGTCCTGCCGGGACCCGGGAATCAGGGCGTCCCGGCTCCCGCCGGACGACCGCTTCCGGATCAGCCACCCCACCCGGGGCGACCGCTCCATCGCCCTGGCCACGGGGGTGAGCAGCGCCATGGCGACGGGCGAGAGCAGCAGCGCGACCGCCGTGCCGAGCGCGAACCCGCCCACGACGTCGGTCGGGTAGTGCACGCCCATGTACACCCGGCAGAACCCTTCCAGCAGGGCGAGCCCGATGCCGACGAGTCCGAACCTCCGGTTGGCGACGAAGAGCCCGACGGCCATGGCCATGGTGATCGTCGCGTGGTCGCTGACGAACGAGAAGTCGGTCTTGCCCTTGACGAGGACCTCCAGGCCCTCGTGCTCCAGGAAAGGCCTGGGCCGCTCCACGAATCCGCGTATCGGCACGTTCACCAGGACCGCGACGCCGGCCGCCAGCGGCGCCCACACCAGCGCGGCGACGGACGAGGCCGCCTCCTCCGCGGAACCGGCCCGGCGCCGCCCGGTCCACCAGCACCACAGCACGAGCAGCACCATGCCGAGCAGCAGTCCGTACTCACCGACGTACTCCATGACGCGGTCGAACCAGTGCGGTGCGTCCTTGGCCAGGCCATTGATGTCGTACAGCAACTCGACGTCGGGGTTCGACCCGGATTGCGCGAGTCCAGCCATGATGCAGCGGCCCCTTCGTCGTCATCTCAGCGGCGCACCCTTTCATGCGCCGTCCTGCCACCCCCGTGGTGGGTAGATCGATCGTCCAGGTCGATGGTCTGTCGATGGTCTAGGTCAATCGGCTACGTCAACAGGAACGCACGGTCCCCGTCTCTACGTTCCACATTCCACTGAATGATCACGCAGACGTTATCGAAGAGAGATACGTCGTCGCAGCTCAGGGGTGTGGTTCACGCTCGGTTCAAGCCGCTCGGAGCCGACTTCGCGCCGCTCCGAGCGGTTTCACGCCCGGTCAGGCGGCCGAGGGCAGCGCTTTTGCGCCATCCTCGGTGACGCGCGTGGCCCCGAAGTACTTGGCGGTGTCGATCGGGTCGAACCGGATGACGGCGCCCGTGTACGGCGCGTCGATCATGTATCCGCCGCCGACGTAGATCCCTACGTGGTCGATGGCCCGCGAGTTGGTCGGGTCGGGCGAGAAGAACACCAGGTCACCGGGGAGCAGTTCCTCCCTGGAGGGGTGCGGCCCCGCGTTGTACTGATCGTTCGCCACCCGGGGCAGCTCGATCCCCACACTCTCGTACGCCGCCTTGGTCAGCCCCGAGCAGTCGAACCGCCCGCCCTGCTCGGGCGTGCCGTTCCCGCCCCACAGATACGGTGTGCCGAGCTTCTGCTGCGCGTAGTGGATGGCGCCGGCGGCCTGCTTGGAGGGATCGATCCGGGTGGTGGGAGCGGCGAAGCTCTCCTCCAGCGTGGTGATCGTCCGGACGTAGTTCTGCGTCTCCTTGTACGGCGGCACGCCCCGGTACTTGATCACCGCGTACGCCCCCGCGTTGTACGCGGCGAGCATGTTCTTCGTCGGGTCCCCGGGCACGTCCTTGACGTACTCGGCCAGGGTGCAGTCGTACTTCGCGGCCGACGGGATCGCGTCCTGCGGATCCCACACGTCACGGTCGCCGTCCCCGTCGCCGTCCACCCCGTGGGTGGCCCAGGTGCCGGGGATGAACTGCGCTATGCCCTGCGCGGCGGCCGGGCTCCTGGCGTCCGGGTTGAAGCCGCTCTCCTGGTACAGCTGCGCGGCGAGCAGTGCCGGGTTGATGGCCGGGCACATGTTGCCGTACTTCTGCACCAGCGGCTGATACGCGGCCGGCACGGAGCCCTTGGCCAGCGACTTGCTGCCGCCGCGCACCCCGTTCACGACGTTCCCGGCGACCAGGTACACGCCGACGGCGAGCAGCATCACGAAGGCGAGCGAACCACCGACCACAGCAGTGCCAACGATCCACGCCTTACGCACCGTCAACCGCCCCTCACCGCCCGGGAGTACGCCGAGGTCAGTGTAGAGGCGGAGCCGGCTCGCCCTCCGGATATTCGAAACTGCTCTCGCTCAGCGGCGCCCGGCCGGGAAGCGCACCCCCGTCAGCTCCTCCGACGCCTCCCACAGCCGCCGTGCCGCCACCGGGTCGCTCGCCGCCGCCGACCGGCCCACCAGGGCCGGCGCGCCCCGCATCTCACCGAGCCCGTCGGGGCCGACGTAGCTCCCGCCCGGCAGGTCCGCCACCGCCGCGTACAGCGTGGGCAGCGCGCCCGCCCGGTCGCTCTGGGCGAAGAGGCGGTTGCCGACCCCCATGACGGCGCGGGTCAGCGGGTTCGCGGCGTGGCTCTGGAGGCTGGTGGCCGCGTAGCCGGGGTGGGCGGCCACGGCACGGACGCCGGAACCGGACTCGGCCAGGCGGCGCTGGAGTTCCAGCGTGAAGAGCAGGTTGGCCAGCTTCGACTGGGCGTAGGCGCGCACCGGCGTGTAACCGGACGTCAGGTTCAGGTCGTCGAAACGGATGACGCCGTAGCCGGCGCGGTGCATCCCGGACGAGACCGTCACCACCCGGTCGGTGACATACGGCAGCAGCAGGTTGGTGAGCGCGAAGTGGCCGAGGTGGTTGGTGCCGAACTGCATCTCGAAGCCGTCGCGCGTCCGCTGCCGCGGCAGCATCATCACGCCCGCGTTGTTGATCAGCAGGTCCAGCGGGCGCCCTTCCCACCGCTCGGCGAACTCCCGTACGGACGTCAGATCCGCGAGGTCCAGCCGCCGCACCTCCGTACCGCCCCGCACCTGCGCGCCGCCGCCCGCCTCCGCCGCCGCGGCCCGCCCGCGCGCCTCGTCCCGTACGGCGTAGACGACGTGCGCCCCCGCCCGTGCCAGCTCCCGCGCCGCGACCCGCCCGATACCGCTGTTGGCGCCGGTGACGACGGCCGTCCGCCCGGTGAGGTCGGGCAGCCGGCTCGCGTTCCACTTGGCCGGCCGGGCCGGCTTGGTCGTAGTAGCCATCCCCACAAAGTAGGCACTGCCAACAATGCTGTCAATGACAACACCGAGTTACGATGACCCCCATGCACCAGCCCGAGAGCAGCAACCGCCCCTACCACCACGGCGGCCTCCGCGCCGCCCTGCTCTCGGCCGCCGAACACACCCTGCGCGCCAAGGGCGCCGGCGCCCTCTCCCTGCGCGAACTCGCCCGCGACCTCGGCGTCAGCCACGCCGCCCCGGGCCGCCACTTCAAGGACAAGCAGGCCCTGCTCGACGCGCTCGCCCTCACCGGCTTCCAGCGCATGGCGGCCGCCATGGACACCGCCGACGACCCGGCCCTGCCCCTCCAACCCCGGCTCACCGCACTCGCCCGCGCCTACCTCGGCTTCACCGTGGACAACCCCGCCCTGCTGGAGCTGATGTACGCCCGCAAACACGATCCGGACATTCCCGAGCAGCTGGCCGCCGCGATCACCCGCACGAAGGAACCCCTCTTCCGGATCATCACCGACGCCCAGCAGCGTGGCGAGATCGTGCCGGGCGACCCCGAGCACATCGTCCTCCTGGCCGGCGCCAGCCTGCACGGCGTCGCCAGCTTCACCGCCACCGGCCACCTCCCGCCCGAGACCGCCCTCACCGGCGTCGACGAACTGGTCCACCACCTGCTGCACGGCCTCAGGCCCCGCTAGCCTTCACCCGGACGGCCCTCACCCGCAGAACATCGGCGCGACCCGTCACCCGTCACGTCGTCAGAAACCGGCGCAATCACCAAAGGTGACACAACGACGGAACCACACCACAGGTTCCGCACCCGCTTCATTGCCCGGCGTTACCTGTCGTGATACACAGAGTGACCATACGAGGTATTCGTACGAAACCCGCCAAGCAATGACGCCAAGTCGACATACCTGGGCGTCATTGTCGGCGAGAATGAGGCCTGACCTCTGCGCACCGCAGGGGGACTGCGGAACTACCCAACAGGGGCGGTGACTTACATGCTCTTTGCGGCCGACAAGGGAGACATCAACACCATCATCGGCGGGATCGCTCCGGACTGGGGCCCCTTCGGCAGCCTGGGCAACGAGGCCAAGGTGATGATCGAGGTCGTGATGGCGGTCGCCATCCTGATCTGTCTCGGCATCGCCATCTGGGGCGCCGCCAAGCAGCGCATCGGCGCCACCGCGATGCGTGACACCTTCAGCGCGGAACAGGGCAAGGGCCTGATCATCGCCGGCCTCACGGGCGTCTTCATCATCGGCTCCCTCGGCACGCTCTTCACCATCGTGTACGGCATGGCCGTGTAGCCCGGCGCCCCGCCGCCCGCCGCGGGCGCGCCCAGTCCGCTCCGGGCACGCCCGGTCCCCCCTACCCCACCCGCCCGTCGTGCCCACCGGCTGAGGTTGCGTTTCCCTGATGTCGAGTCACCACACCGCGCCCGCGCGGGAACCAGCACGGCTACCGTCGTACCTCTACGCGTTCTTCCGGTACGACGGTTTCCGCTACGACATCGAGGGGGCGGACGCGGCATGAGTCTCGGAGACGAACACGACCCGGGCACCTCCGGCGGCTACGGCGGCACCGGCCACACCCGCACCCGCCTGCCCGACCCCGACCCCTACGGCGGCGCCCGCCGCCCCGGCCGCTCGCCCTCCCGCAGCCTGGTCACCGTCGTCGGCGTCGTCGTCCTCCTCATCGCAGCCATCGCCTTCGCCAACCGAGGAGACGAGGACGCCCCCACCGCCGCGCAAGACCCGGAGCAACCTCGCCCAGCCGCCACCGCCCCCACCGGCGTCCACCCGGTGACCACCGGCTACGCCCACGACGAACAGGGGGCACAGAGCGCTGCGGCGAATTACGCGG
>NZ_DASQNH010000071.1:0-49803 GCF_035645055.1 Streptomyces sp.
CGTAGGACAGCAGCCCGAAGGCGACGACGAACCACAGCCCGCTCCACTTCGTGGCGCAGGCGAGGCCGAGGCAGACGCCTGCCGCCAGCCGCCACGGGCGCAGGCCGAGCGCGGGTCCGTAGCCCTCCAGCGGCACCCGGCGCCGAGCGCGCCACGACGCGAGCCGGGACCGCGTGGCGTCGCGGTCGAGGACGAGGCACCCGAAGGCGAGCAGGGCCCAGAACATGAGGATCAGGTCGAGCAGCGCCGTCCGGCTCGACACGAAGTGCAGCCCGTCGAGGGCGAGCAGCAGGCCCGCGACGCAGCCGAGGACCGTCGAGCCGAACATCCGCCGCGCGATGCGGGCGACGACGAGCACGGACAGCGTGCCGAGCACCGCGACGGCGACCCGCCAGCCCGTGGGGTCGAACCCGAACACCGCCTCGCCCGCGGCGATCATCCACTTGCCGCCCGGCGGGTGCACGACGTACGCCGGGTTGCCGGTCCACTGCTCGAGGTCGCCGGCGAGGATGCGCGCGTCGGCTCCCTGGCGGTACTCCTGCTCCGCCCCGAAGTGCAGCAGCGACCAGGCGTCCTCGGCGTAGTAGGTCTCGTCGAAGAGGAACTCGTGCGGAGTGCCGAGCTTCCACAAGCGCAGGAACAGCGCCAGCAGTCCGACCGAGACCGCGGCCACCCAGCCGACGAACGGGTCCTCGACGCGGCCGCGCCGGCGTGCGCGCCTGCTCGCCGAGGGGACCGGGCGACCGTCGGCGGTCCGGGAGAGCCCCACCACCCGGTCGTCGGCCGGGCTGCCGGCGCCCTCGGGCGCTCGCTCCGGCGCAGCGGTCGTCACGGTCGGCAAGACTACGGGCGTGCTGGTGCTCGCTGCGACTCCGATCGGACGCGTCGACGACGCCTCGCCGCGCCTCGCCACCGAGCTCGCGACGGCCGATGTCGTCGCCGCCGAGGACACCCGCCGCCTGGCGCGGCTCGCGCGCGATCTGGGCGTGAGCGTCGGTGGCCGGGTGGTGTCGTACTTCGAGGGCAACGAGTCGGCCCGTACGCCGTCGCTCGTCGAGGCGATGCTGGCCGGCGAGCGGGTGCTGCTCGTCACCGACGCGGGCATGCCGAGCGTCTCCGACCCCGGCTACCGGCTGGTGTCGGCAGCACTGGAAGCGGGTGTCGAGGTGGTCGCCGTACCCGGGCCGTCGGCGGTGTTGACGGCGCTCGCCGTCTCGGGGCTCCCCGTCGACCGCTTCTGCTTCGAGGGGTTCCTGCCGCGCAAGGCGGGCGAGCGGCTGGGCCGGCTGCGCGAGGTCGCCGGCGAGCGGCGCACCCTCGTCTACTTCGAGGCCCCGCACCGGCTCGACGACACCCTCGCCGCGATGGCCGAGGTGTTCGGCGGCGAGCGGCGGGCCGCGGTCTGCCGCGAACTGACCAAGACCTACGAGGAGGTCCGGCGCGGGCCGCTTGCCGAGCTGGCCGAGTGGGCGGCGGAGGGCGTGCGCGGCGAGATCACCGTCGTGGTCGAGGGCGCGCCCGAGCGGGAGCCCGCGGAGCTGAGCGCGGAGGAGCTGGTGCGGCGGGTGCGGGTGCGGGAGGAAGCGGGGGAGCGCCGCAAGGAGGCGATCGCGGCGGTGGCCGTGGAGGCGGGGGTTCCGAAGCGGGTGGTCTTCGACGCGGTGGTCGCCGACAAGCGGTCGGCTGCGGGCTGAGGGCGGTTCGCGTCCCTCACGCCTGTTTCTCATCGCGGCAGAGCGGTACCGGCGTTTCGGCAAGGATCCGCCAAAAGCCGTTCAGTTCGACTCTGGACAGTCGGCGTGCCTTCGCCGTCCTGCGGGAGTCCACTGGTGAGGGGCGAGACCCGTCCTCCCGAGGACACCAGGAGCTGCCATGCGCCAGCCGACCGCCGTCGTTCACGAGTCGTACTCCTTCGCCTGCACGCGCCGCGGGCACGCGGGGGAGCAGGCGTACGAGACAGAGCACCAGTCGACGCCGAGAGGCGCGAGTTCGTTCTGTACGTCGCGGACGGACAGGTCGTGCCGTCGCCGCTGCGGCGGCCCGAGTGCCGCAACTGCGAAGGGCACCTCGTGCGGATCATGCGGGCCGGGCAGGTGGCGTCGGCGCTGAGCGCGCTGCACCCGGCGCACGCGGCACACCCGGCGCGGCGCCGGGCCGGCTGAGCGGGCGTGCTGCGGGGGCCGGCCCTTTCGTAGGATCGGGGCATGTCCTCCCACGCCGAAGTCCCGCCGCCGCCCCAGCCCCTCCGGGTGCCGGTCGCCGACTCCCACACCCACCTCGACATGCAGTCCGGCACGGTCGACGAGGCCCTGCGCAAGGCGGCGTCCGTGGGTGTGACGACGGTGGTGCAGGTGGGCTGCGACGTGCGCGGCTCGCAGTGGGCGGCCGACACCGCCGCCGCGTACGACGACGTACACGCGGCCGTCGCGCTGCACCCGAACGAGGCACCGCGCATCGTGCACGGCGACCCCGACGGCTGGTCCCGGCAGGGGGCCCGGGAGCCGGGCGGGCCGGCGGCCCTCGACACGGCGCTGGCCGAGATCGACCGGCTGGCCGCGCTGCCGCAGGTGAAAGGCGTCGGCGAGACCGGCCTGGACTACTTCCGCACCGGGCCGGAGGGCAAGGAGGCGCAGGAGACCTCGTTCCGCGCCCACATCGAGATCGCCAAGCGGCACGGCAAGGCGCTCGTCATCCACGACCGTGAGGCCCACGCGGACGTGCTGCGCGTCCTGAAGGAGGAGGGCGCGCCGGAGCGGACGGTGTTCCACTGCTACTCCGGGGACGCCGAGATGGCGGAGATCTGCGCCCGCGCGGGGTACTACATGTCCTTCGCCGGCAACGTCACCTTCAAGAACGCGCGGAATCTGCGGGACGCGGTGGCGGTGGCTCCGCTGGAACTGCTGCTCGTGGAGACCGACGCGCCCTTCCTGACGCCGGATCCCTACCGCGGACGGCCCAACGCGCCGTATCTCATTCCGATCACGGTGCGCGCGATGGCCGCCGTGCGCGGGATCGAGGAGGACGCGCTGGCGACGGCCCTCGCGGCCAACACGGCACATGCCTTCGGCTACTGACACATAACTCGTCGATAACGCTCACATGGGTTCACCCCGGGCCCGATCGCGACCGTGCGTAGCCGCGTCGCTTGGGAGAGTGACCGGCGCTCCGCTAGGTTCTGGGGCCCGATCGGACCCTTGGGCTCCCTTGAGGACCTCTGGCCCCCTGGAGTGTGTCGGCGTGAGCAGTTCGCAGTACGCGCGGTACGGGTACGGCGCCGAGTACGCGCCCACCGCCATCGACCCGCCCACCGCCATCGACCCGCACACCGCCTTCGACCCGCACAGCGCCTTCGATCCGCACAGCGCCTTCGATCCGCACAGCGCGGAGACGCTGGGATACGGGGACACATACGCGCCGGCTTATGAACGGGCGGGGGAGCGCGTCGTGGAGGACGCGTACGCGACCGCGCCCGCGCCGGGCCCCGTCTCCGCACCGGCGCCCGTGCCCGCGGCGCGCGCCGGAGCGGCTCCCGGAGCGGGCCCTGGCGTCGGCGGGCGAGGCGCGCGCCGACGCAGGGCGCGGTACGCCGAGCGCTCGGACGGCTCCATGCGCCGCCTGCTCCCGCAGGCGCTGGTCGTGGCCTTCCTCGCGGGCGGCACCACCGCGTTCGTCGCCAAGGACAAGGCGATCGAGCTGAGCGTCGACGGCCGGCCCCGCACCCTGCACACCTACGCCGACGACGTGACCGAACTCCTCGCCGACGAGGGCGTCCGGGTGGGCGCGCACGACGTGGTCGCCCCCGCCCCCGGCACGGGGCTCACCAGCGGCGACGAGGTCGAGGTGCACTACGGGCGCCCGCTCCGGCTCACGCTCGACGGACACCGGCACGAGGTGTGGACGACGGCCCGCACGGTGGACGGGGCGCTCAGACAGCTGGGGGTGCGAGCGGAGGGCGCGTACCTGTCCACCTCGCGCTTCCGGCGGATCGGCCGCGAGGGCCTCACGCTGGACGTCCGCACCGAGCGCTCCCTCACGATCATGGCCGACGGCCGCGCCCGCACCGTCCGCACCAACGCGGCGACCGTCCGCGAGGCCGTCGAGCAGGCCGGAATCACCCTGCGCGGCCAGGACACCACCTCCGTCCCGCCCGGCAGCTTCCCGCGCGACGGGCAGACCGTCACCGTGCTGCGGATCACCGGCACCCGGGAGGTGCGCGAGGAGCAGATCCCGTTCGCGGTGCGGCGGGTCGACGACCCCACGGTGTTCCAGGGCACGGAGGTCGTGGAGCAGGCCGGGCAGCCGGGGCTGCGCCGGGTCACGTACTCCGTGCGCACGGTCAACGGGGTCCGGCAGAAGCCGCGTCTGCTGCGCAGCGAGGTGGTGCGCGAGCCGCGCGCGCAGGTGGTCAAGGTGGGCACGAAGCCGCTGCCCGACTCGGTGCGGGGCGCGGACCACCTGAACTGGCAGGGGCTCGCGGCCTGCGAGTCGGGCGGCCGGCCGGACGCGGTCGACGCCTCGGGGACCTACGGGGGCCTCTACCAGTTCGACACCCAGACCTGGCACGCCCTCGGCGGCTCCGGCCGTCCCCAGGACGCCCCCGCGGAGGAACAGACCTTCCGCGCGAAGAAGCTGTACACCCAACGCGGCGCGAGCCCCTGGCCCCACTGCGGCTCCCGCCTCCACGACTGATCGACGGGGTGGCGGGCAGCGGCCCCACGCCCCGCCGTCCGCCGTCCCCGGCCAGTGCCCGCGCCCGCCCTCCCGCTCCCGGAGGCGGCCGAGTCCCCTCGCGACCGATCAGGTCCGCGCGCCCCCGTACCCTTGTGCCGTGAGCAGCCCCACCCCCGATGCCCTGCTGGGTCCCGCCGACGTTCGTGAACTGGCGGCGGCCCTCGGTGTGCGTCCCACCAAGCAGCGCGGTCAGAACTTCGTGATCGACGCGAACACGGTCCGCCGAATCGTCCGTACCGCCGAGGTGCGCCCCCACGACGTGGTCGTCGAGGTCGGGCCGGGGCTCGGCTCGCTCACCCTGGCGCTGCTGGAGGTCGCCGACCGGGTCACGGCGGTCGAGATCGACGACGTGCTCGCCGCCGCGCTGCCCGCGACGATCGCCGCGCGGATGCCGGCCCGCGCCGACCGGTTCGCGCTGGTGCACTCGGACGCGATGCACGTCGCCGAGCTGCCCGGCCCGGCGCCGACCGCGCTCGTCGCGAACCTGCCGTACAACGTCGCCGTGCCCGTGCTGCTGCACATGCTCGACACCTTCCCGACCATCGAGCGCACCCTGGTGATGGTGCAGGCGGAGGTCGCCGACCGGCTGGCCGCGGCGCCCGGCTCGAAGGTGTACGGCGTGCCGTCGGTGAAGGCGAACTGGTACGCCGAGGTCAAGCGGGCCGGTGCCATCGGCCGCAACGTGTTCTGGCCCGCGCCGAACGTCGACAGCGGACTCGTCTCGCTGGTCCGGCGCACCGAGCCGGTCAAGACGTCCGCCTCCAAGCGGGAGGTCTTCGCGGTCGTCGACGCGGCGTTCGCCCAGCGGCGCAAGACGCTGCGGGCCGCGCTCGCCGGCTGGGCCGGTTCGGCGGCGGCGGCGGAGGCCGCCCTGGTCGCCGCCGGTGTCTCCCCGCAGGCGCGCGGCGAGTCACTGACCGTCGAGGAGTTCGCCCGGATCGCCGAGCACAAGGAGCGCGCGTAAGTGAGCGTCACCGTCCGCGTCCCGGCCAAGGTCAACGTCCAGCTCGCGGTCGGCGCCGCCCGCCCCGACGGCTTCCACGACCTCGCCAACGTCTTCCTGGCGGTCGGCCTGTACGACGAGATCACCGTCACCCCCTCGGCCGACGGGCTGCGCGTCACCTGCGAGGGCCCCGACGCCGCCCAGGTCCCGCTGGACCGCACGAACCTGGCGGCCCGCGCGGCGGAGGCGCTGGCCGCGCGCCACGGCCGTAACCCCGGCGTGCACGTCCACATCGCCAAGGACATCCCCGTCGCGGGCGGCATGGCGGGCGGCAGCGCGGACGGCGCGGGCGCGCTGCTCGCCTGCGACGCGCTGTGGGGCACGAACGCCTCCCGCGAGGAACTGCTGGAGATCTGCGCCGAGCTGGGCAGCGATGTGCCGTTCAGCCTGGTCGGCGGTGCGGCGCTGGGTACCGGGCGGGGCGAGAGGCTGACGGCCCTGGAGGTCGGCGGCACCTTCCACTGGGTGTTCGCGATGGCCTCGCGCGGGCTGTCCACCCCGGCCGTCTTCCGCGAGTTCGACCGGCTCGCCGAGGGCCGGGACATCCCCGAGCCGGTCGCCTCCCGTGACCTTCTGGACGCCCTCGTCAAGGGCGACGCCGAGGCGCTGGCCGCGACCGTCTCCAACGACCTCCAGCCCGCCGCGCTCTCCCTCTTCCCCGAGCTTGCGGACACCCTGGCGGCGGGCCGCGCGGCGGGCGCGCTGACCGGACTGGTGTCGGGGTCGGGGCCGACGACGGCGTTCCTCACGCGGGACGCGGGGTCGGCGGAGAAGGTGGCGGAGGCCCTGCGCGCGTCGGGCACGTGCC
Source organism: Streptomyces sp. (assembly GCF_035645055.1). GTDB lineage: Bacteria > Actinomycetota > Actinomycetes > Streptomycetales > Streptomycetaceae > Streptomyces. The sequence continues at coordinate 6,543 of NZ_DASQNH010000071.1, forward strand.
GGGGCGTGCGGGTGGCGTCGGGGCCGGTGGCGGGGGCCACGGTGCTCTGAGGGGGCTCGGTGCCGCCTGGTGATCGCGGTCAGGTCGATGTCGATGTCGTAGGGCACGCCGACCTTGACGGGTCGTGGTGGATGCCGGTCAGCGCGTACGTGCCGGTGGCCTCGCCGCGTTCGTACACCTGGACCACCGGGTGGTCGTCCTGGCCCGCCCCCTCCGCCAGCCACCGTCACCACGGAGAGTGACGAACCCCTCGCGCCCCGCCCCTCACCCCCGAGGCCCTACGCTAGAAGGCTGACCGTCCCCCGCACGCAGGAGAAAAATGGCCGTCAACCTGGTCAATGTCGAGAACGTCAGCAAGGTGTACGGCACCCGTACCCTCCTCGACGGCATCTCCCTGGGTGTCTCGGAAGGGGACCGGATCGGTGTCGTGGGCCGCAACGGCGACGGCAAGACGACGCTGATCCGGATGCTGGCCAAGCAGGAGGAGGCGGACTCCGGGCGGGTCACGCACTCCGGCGGGCTGCGCATGGGCGTGCTCACCCAGCACGACTCCCTCGATCCCGAGGCGACCGTCCGGCACGAGGTCATCCGGGACCTGGCCGACCACGAGTGGGCGGGCAACGCCAAGATCCGGGACGTGCTGACCGGGCTGTTCGGCGGACTGGACCTGCCGGGGTTCCCGCAGGGCCTGGACACCGTCATCGGGCCGCTCTCCGGCGGTGAGCGGCGCCGTATCGCGCTGGCGAAGCTGCTGATCGACGAGCAGGACCTGATCATCCTCGACGAGCCCACCAACCACCTGGACGTCGAGGGCATCGCCTGGCTGGCCGGGCATCTGCGCGAGCGGCGCTCGGCGCTCGTCTGCGTCACCCACGACCGCTGGTTCCTCGACCAGGTCTGCACCCGTATGTGGGACGTGCAGCGCGGTGACGTCCACGAGTACGAGGGCGGCTACTCCGACTACGTCTTCGCCCGCGCCGAGCGGGAGCGGATCGCGGCGACGGAGGAGGTCAAGCGGCAGAACCTGGTCCGCAAGGAGCTGGCCTGGCTGCGCCGCGGCGCGCCCGCGCGGACGTCGAAGCCGCGCTTCCGCGTGGAGGCCGCCAACGAGCTGATCGCGGACGTGCCGCCGCCCCGGGACAGCAGCGAGCTGATGAAGTTCGCCTCCTCCCGGCTCGGCAAGACCGTGTTCGACCTGGAGGACATCACCGTCCAGGCCGGGCCCAAGGTGCTGCTCAAGCATGTGACCTGGCACCTCGGCCCCGGCGACCGCATCGGCCTGGTCGGCGTCAACGGCGCCGGTAAGACCACCCTGCTGCGCGCGATGGCCGAGGCCGCGCGGACCGAGGGCGAGACCCAGCCCGCCGCCGGCCGGATCAACGTGGGCAGGACGGTCAAACTGGCGTACCTCTCCCAGGAGGTCGCCGAACTCGACCCCGCGTGGCGGGTCCTGGAAGCGGTCCAGCAGGTCCGCGAGCGCGTCGACCTGGGCAAGGGCCGGGAGATGACGGCGGGGCAGCTGTGCGAGACGTTCGGCTTCAACAAGGAGAAGCAGTGGACGCCGGTCGGCGACCTCTCCGGCGGTGAGCGGCGCCGCCTCCAGCTGCTGCGCCTGCTCATGGACGAGCCGAACGTGCTCTTCCTCGACGAGCCCACCAACGACCTCGACATCGAGACCCTGACCCAGCTGGAGGACCTGCTCGACGGCTGGCCCGGCTCGATGATCGTCATCTCCCACGACCGGTTCTTCGTCGAGCGCACCACGGACCGTGTGTTCGCCCTGCTCGGCGACGGCACGCTGCGGATGCTGCCGCGCGGGATCGACGAGTACCTGGAGCGGCGGCAGAGGATGGAGGAGGCGGCCGCGGCCGCCGCGCCCGTGGCGCAGAAGCCCGCGACGGCGGAGAGGAGCGCCGCCGACCAGCGCGCCGCGAAGAAGGAACTCCAGAAGATCGAGCGGCAGTTGGACAAGATCTCCGAGAAGGAGACCAAGCTGCACGCGCGGATCGCCGAGGACGCCACGGACTTCGCGAAGGTGGCCGAACTGGACGCCGAGCTGCGGGACCTGGCGGGGCAGCGCGAGGAGCTGGAGCTGCGCTGGCTGGAACTCGCCGAGGACGCCTGAGTCCTTCCGGCCGGGGCCTTCGCACGGCGTGCGCTCCCCGGCGCGCACAGGCGCGCGGTTCGCGTGAAGGGGGCGTGAAGGCGCGTAACGACGGCATCACGGGCCGGTCCTCCCTTGGGAACAGGGGAGGATCCGGCCCGCTGTCCTGTCGGTCCCGGGTGATAGAAAGAGCCGTCTGAGAACCGTCTGAAAACGTCTGAGAAATCACGGGTGTGGCGGAAACGCAGCGCCATCGGGCGCGGCGCCACATCGGTCACAAGGGGGAACCGCAGATGACCCAGCCGCCCAACCAGCCGCCGCAGCCGGGCGGTTTCGGCGCTCCGCAGGACCCGCAGCCGGGCGGTTTCGGCGCTCCCCAGAACCCGGGACCGGGCACGCCTCCACCGCCCGCCCAGCCCCCGGGCGCCCCGCAGCCGGGCTACGGTTACCCGCAGCAGCCCGGCCCGTACGGCGCTCCGCAGCAGCCCGGCCCGTACGGCCAGCCCGGCCAGCAGCCCGGCCCGTACGGCCAGCCGCAGCCCGGCCCCTACGGCGCCCCGCAGCAGCCCGGCCCGTACGGCGCCCCGCAGCAGCCCGGCCCGTACGGACAGCCCGGCCAGCAGCCCGGCTACGGCTATCCGCAGGCCCAGTTCCCGGGCGCCCCCGGCACCCCGCCGCCCGGCGGCTCCGGTTCCCGCAACCCGTTCAAGGGCAAGCCCGCGCTCGCGATCGGCGCCGCCGTGGCGGCGCTGCTGGTGATCGGCGGCAGCGTGTACGCGGTCACGAGCGGCGGCGACGACGGCGGCAAGAAGGAGCCGGTCGCCGAGAAGAGCGACGACGCCAAGCCCACCGCCACCGAGGCCCCGGTCAACCCGGGTGACGGCAGCGGCGACGGCGGCGCCGACCCGGACAACCTCAACGAGGGCCGCCAGGCCGGCGAGTCGAAGGTGCTCTGGTACAAGGAGGCGCCCGACGCGCCCGGTTCCGGCGCCGAGGCCAACGGCATGTGGATCACCGACAAGACGGCCGTGAAGGCGGCGTACAAGGAACTGGCCGGCTACGACGTCGGGGACGGCGCCCCGACCTGGGACACGATCACCTTCCCGCAGAAGATCTGCGCGGCCACCTCCCAGAAGACGGCCGACGACAAGATCGTCGTGGCGTACATGAGCGGCGCCAGCGACCGCGCCAAGTGCAACCAGCTCCAGCAGATCGACCTGAACACCGGGAAGAAGGGCTGGAGCGGCGAGATCGCCGACGGCGCGCTCTTCGACAGCGCCATCACCGTCGAGCTGTCCATCGCCGGCGACACCCTGATGGTGGGCCGCTCGCAGTCCGGCACGGCGTACGACGTCACCACCGGCAAGAAGCTCTACGACAAGAAGAAGTACGGCGACGCCTGCTTCCCGGCCGCCTTCGCGGGCGGCACCCGGCTGATCCAGGTCGCCTCCTGCGGTGCCGCCACCGACAAGGAGCACGACGAGATCCAGGAGCTGGACCCGAAGACCGGCAAGGTCAAGTGGACGTTCGCGTACGAGAAGGGCTGGCGGATCGGCCGCACCTTCTCCGTGGACCCGTTGGTCGTCTACAGCACCAACGAGGACAAGGACACGTGGAACATCGCCACGTTCACCCCGGCCGGGAAGATCCGCTCCCAGGTCGACATCAAGGACGCCATCGCCCCCGAGTGCGGCTGGGCCATCCTCCAGCGTGACCTGACCGGCTGCCTCGGCGTGGCCGTCGACGCCGACACCCTGTACCTGCCCACCGAGGCCACCACCGGCGCCAACGAGGTCGTCGCGATCGACCTGGCCAAGGGCAGGGAGAAGTGGCGGGTGAAGTCCCCGACGGACCAGACGATCCTGCCGCTGCGGGCCGAGGGCGGAAAGCTCGTCGCCTACGTCGAGCCGTCGTACGACGCGGGCGGCCAGGTGGTGTCCGTCGCGACCGCCGGAAGCAGCCACACGCCGGTCACGCTGCTGAAGAACCCGGCGAGCGCCGCGGAGGTCGAGAACGGCTTCTTCTCCCGCGACATCGCCTGGGCGGACGGCCGGCTGTACCTCTCCACCACGCGGCTGAGCGGCGACGACGAAACGAAGGAGAAGCTGATGCTCGCCTACGGCAAGTGACGCGTCCCGCCCGCAGACTCCGCTTCGTCGATCCGTCCCCGAGGTATCCAGGACCATGACCCAGCCGCCGCCCCCGCCGCCCAGCCAGCCCCCGCAGGGGGGAGGGTTCGGCGCACCCCAGGACCAGCCCCCGCAGCAGCCGCAGCAGCAGCCCGGCTTCGGCGCCCCGCAGACGCCGCCCGCCCCGGCCCCGCAGCCGGGCTACGGCTACCCGCAGGCGCCCCAGCCGCCCCAGGGCGCCCCGGCCACCCCGCCCGCTCCGCAGGGCCCGCCGCAGCCCCCGCAGTCCGGCTACGGCTACCCCGGCGGACAGCCGGGCCCGTACGGCGGCGCGCCGGGCACCCCCGGCCCGTACGGCGGTCCGAACACCCCGCCCGGGCCCTACGGCGCGCCGGGCACCCCGCCGCCGGGCCCGTACGGCCAGCAGCCCAGCGCTTACGGCCAGCAGCCCGGTTACGGCTTCCCGCCGCCGACCGCGCCGCTCCAGCCGCAGGCGGCCACGCCGGCCGGCGGCGGCCGGCGGATCAACCCGCAGCTGGCGATCATCGTCGCCGCGGTCGTGGCAATCGCGCTGATCGTCGGCGGCGGCGTCTGGTACGCCTCGTCCGGCAAGGACGACGACAAGACCAACACCGCGAGCTCCGGCGGCACCGGCGGCGGTGACGACAAGGGCGGCTCCGGCGGCTCCGGCGGCACCTCCTCCAAGGGATCGGAGAAGGTCCCCGCCAACCCCGCCTCCACGGTGCTGTTCCAGGTGCCGATGCCGAAGGTGGCCAAGGACGACAGCGTCGTCGTGGAGGGCTCCTGGCTCACCGACGAGGTGTACGCCAAGAGCGGCGTCGCCGAGATCGTCGGCTACGACGTCGACAAGGGCACCAAGACCTGGTCGATCAAGCTGCCCGGCCCGGTCTGCCACGCCAGCCGCCACGCCACCGAGGACGGCAGGACCGCGGTGGTCTTCCAGCCGAAGATGCCGGCGAAGAACTCCTCCGAGGGATGCAGCCAGGTCGCGGCGATCGACCTCGCCGCGGGCAAGAAGCTGTGGCAGAAGACCGCCATGTCCGGCGACCGGCCGATCAGCTTCGACAACATCACGGTCAGCGCGAACACCGTCGCCGTGGGCAGCACCAGCGGCGGCGCCGCGTTCGACCTGACCACCGGCGAGTCGCTGTGGTCCCCCAAGCCGACCGACACCTGCTACGACGCGGGCTACGGCGGCGGCGCCAAGCTCGTCGCGGTACGCAAGTGCGGCCAGTACGGCGCGCGGCAGCTGCACATCCAGACCATCGACCCGAAGTCCGGGAAGGTGATCTCCGAGTACAAGATGACCCAGGGCATCGAGTACGCCAGCGTGGTGTCGACCGACCCGCTGGTGGTGGCCGCCGACGTCGGCGACGCCGCGGGCGACGGCTCCGGCATCTCCGACTTCTTCTCGGTCGACAACAAGACCGGCCAGCTGCGCACCCGGATCTCCGCGCCCGGTGACGACTACGCCGCCAAGTGCGACGGCATCTCCCGGATCGAGGACTGCTCGGGCATCGCGGTCGGCAACGACCGGCTGTACCTGCCGACCGAGGAGCACGACAGCACCGGCGAGTACGGCTCCACCAACGAGATCGTCGTCTTCGACCTGGCCACCGGCAAGCAGACCGGCCAGCGCGGCGACGCCGGGGACGGCTACACGATCACCCCGCTGCGCATGGACGGCGGCAATGTGATCGCCTACAAGTCGCCGCCCTACGACAAGGGCGGGCAGGTCGTCAGCCTGGACGGCGGCAGCTTCAAGGAGACCAAGCTGCTGGAGAACCCCTCCGACGAGACGGTCCGCGGCGTGGAGACCAGCATGCTGCCGGACTACGCGGAGCTGCTGTACTCCCAGGGCCGTCTGTACATGTCCGAGACGTTCGCCAGCTCGTCGTCCTACAGCGACGAGTACCTGGCGATCGCGTTCGGCGCGACCGGCTGACCGGCGAGCGACCGACCGACCCGGCGCACGCGCCGGAGCGCACGGCCCCGTCCCTGCTCAGGGACGGGGCCGTGCGCGTAACTCCCAACCCCGCCAACACCCTCGAATGAGCGGAATTTCGGCGTTCCGGGGCACTTCTCATCAGGAGGGGGCAGCGCAACGTCGAACAAGCGTGTAGCTTCCGGGGGCATGAAAAGGACGTGGGAGCCGGGGGGCCCCGCGCCGGGGGTTCCAGGGTCTGTCCGAGTGATCTCGTGGGCAGCCATAGAGGCGTCCACAGGGGGGACTGGGGGTTGCTCGTGGGAGTGCGGCTCATGGTGGTCGACGACCACCGTCTGCTCGCCGAGGCGCTGGCCTCGGCGCTGAAGCTGCGCGGGCACCGGGTGCTGGCCGCCGCGGCTCCCGCCGCGGGGGCGGCGGAGCTGGTGATCACCCGGGCGCCGGAGGTGTGCCTGCTGGGCACGGCACAGCCGGCGGAGCCGGGCGCCTTCGATCCGGTGGTGCGGATCAAGCGGGAGCGCCCGCAGGTGGCGGTCCTGGTGCTGGGGCCGGTGCCGTCCCCGCGGGGCATCGCGGCGGCGTTCGCGGCGGGGGCCTCCGGGTACGTCCGCCACGACGAGCGCATAGAGGGGGTCGAGCGGGCCATCATGAAGGCCAGGGCGGGCGAGGCGGCCGTCGCCCCGGCCCTGCTCCAGGGCGCCTTCGCGGAACTGCTCAACCCGGCAGCCCAGCCCGACGACGAGGGCCAGCGCCTGCTGGAGATGCTGACCCCGCGCGAGATCGAGGTCCTGGTCCGGGTCGCCGACGGCGAGGACACCCGCCTGATCGCCGCCGGCATGGGCATCGCCCCCTCGACGGCCCGCACCCATGTCCAGCGGGTCCTGATGAAGCTGGGCGTCGGCTCCCGCCTGGAAGCGGCGGCCCTGGCGGCCCGCACGGGCCTGCTGGACCGCGCGGGCCCCGTGCGCCGGTACGGCAGCGCCCCGGAGACGGACCCGGAGCACTGAGCGGCCCCGGCCCCGGCCCCGGGACGTGTCCGGTGGCGGTCACCCGGTCGTGTGAGTCATTCCGTCCCGGGCCGCTCCTCCGGGATGGCCTCCAGGGGCGGGGGAGCGGCGGGGCGGAGCTTCAGCCAGATCAGGAAGAACAGGCCGAGGGCCAGCATGCCGAGACCGGTCCACAGGTTGATGTTGACGCCCTGGGCCTTGTCGATCGCGGCGTCGCCGTCCGTCAGGCCGGTGATCGTGACGATGACGCCGTAGATCACGAAGAGGCCGCCGATGATGCGGCGGATGTCGAAGAGCCGGGCGGCCGTCGCGGACTTGCCCTGCAGCTCGGTGACTTCCCGCTGGACGTCCTTCTCGGTGAAGCCGTGGGGGGAGTGCTCGGGGTGTTCGGACATGGTCTTTCCATCCTCCCGCGTCAGAACGAGAACGGGATGTAGCAGAGGGCGGCCAGGACGACGGCGCCCCAGCCGAGCAGCGCCGGCTTGCGGTACCAGGCGTCGTCGCCCTCGGCGGGCGGCTCGGACATGCCGGGGGAGCGGGTGCCGTAGACCAGGCCCTGCAGCTCCCCGGCCGGCTTCGGCTCGGTGAAGAGCGAGACCGCGACCATGACGACCGCGCCGGCGACGAAGCCCGCGATCGCGGAGACGAAGTTGGCGCCCTGGTCGGAGGGGATGTCGACGATGTCCTGCTTGTAGAGGACGAAGTAGTTCACCATCGCGGCGGTGGTGCCCGCGGCCAGGCCCCAGAAGCCGGACTTCATCGACGCCCGCTTCCAGAACATGCCGATGATGAAGACCACGAACATCGGCACGTTGAAGAAGGAGAAGAGCGTCTGGAGGTAGCTCATGATGTTCGAGAACGACGACGCGAGGAACGCCGTGCCGATCGAGGCGAGCACGCCGATCGCGGTGATCAGCCGGCCGAACCGCACGTAGTAGGCGTCCTCGCGGTCGCGGACCACGTACTTCGCCCAGATGTCGGTGGTGAAAACGGTGTTGAAGGACGACACATTGGCCGCCATGCCGGCCATGAAGGCCGCCAGCAGACCGGTGACCGCGATGCCGAGCACACCGTTGGGCAGCAGCGCTTCCATCAGGTACGGGATGGCGTCGTTGTACTGGAGGTCCGAGCCGGAGGTGCCGATCCTCGGCACCAGGGCGGCGGCGACCAGGCCCGGGATCATCACCAGGAAGACGATGAAGATCTTCGGGAAGGCGGCGATCAGCGGGGTGCGCTGGGCGGCGGAGAGGTTCTTCGCGGACAGCGCGCGCTGCACCTCGGCGAAGTTCGTCGTCCAGTAGCCGAAGGACAGCACGAAGCCGAGGCCGAGGACGATGGTCAGCCAGTTGGCGCCCAGCGGGTTGTCGCTGCCGATGCCGGTGCCGCCCCAGGAGGTCATGAAGTCACCACCGTGCTGCGCGGTGAGCTTGCCGGACAGCCCGTCCCAGCCGCCGACCGACTTCAGGCCGAGCACGGTGATGGGGATGAGCGCCGCGAGGATCACGAAGAACTGGAGCACCTCGTTGTAGATCGCCGAGGACAGGCCGCCCAGGGTGATGTAGGCGAGGACGAAGAATCCGGCGACCACGATCGCCACCCACTCGGGCCAGCCCAGCAGCGCCTCGACGACGATGGCGAGCGCGTAGAGGTTGACGCCGGCGATGAGGACGGCGGCGAAGGCGAACAGGATCGAGCTGAGCAGGTGCGCGGCCTTGTCGAAGCGCAGCAGCAGGAACTCGGGGACCGAGCGGACCTTGGAGCCGTAGTAGAAGGGCATCATCACCAGGCCGAGGAAGACCATGGCCGGGATGGCGCCGATCCAGTACCAGTGGGTGGTGTAGACGCCGTACTGGGCGCTGTTGGCGGCCATGCCCAGGATCTCGGTGGCGCCGAGGTTGGCGGCGATGAACGCGAGTCCGGTGACCCAGGCGGGCAGGGAGCGGCCGGAGAGGAAGAAGTCGAGGCTGGTCTTGACCGAGCGGCGGGCGGCGAAGCCGATGCCGAGGACCACGACGAAGTAGATGCCGAGGATGGTGTAGTCGAGCCAGTTCGTAGGGAGTCGAAGCTCGGCCGCGAGGTGGACGTGCTGTGGGGGGATCTGCATCCGGGCCTCACCTTGCTTGGGGTTCTTTGTTCGGTTGTGATGGTGACCGGCGTGGGGGTTTGTGCTTTGATGTGTTCGGTTCTGTTGGAAGCGTTGCCGGGTGTACGGATGGAGCGTGGCGGTGAAGAAGACCTCGACCCGCTTGGCGGACGGTCGTGAGCTCATCTACTACGACCTGCGGGACGACGCCGTGCGCGACGCGGTGGACCGCCGCCCGCTGGAGCCGACCGTCACCGCTTCGGAGGTGCGCCGCGACCCCCTGCTCGGGGACTCCGTCGCCATCGCCTCGCACCGGCAGGGCCGCACCTACCACCCGCCGGCCGACGAATGCCCCCTGTGCCCGTCCGAGGGCGAGCGGCTGAGCGAGATCCCCGACTCCTCGTACGACGTCGTCGTCTTCGAGAATCGTTTCCCCTCCCTGGCCGGCGACTCCGGCCGGTGCGAGGTCGTCTGCTTCACCTCGGACCACACCTCCTCCTTCGCCGATCTCGGCGAGGAGCAGGCGCGGCTGGTCCTGGACGCCTGGACCGACCGGACGTCGGAGCTCTCCCATCTGCCCTCCGTGGAACAGGTGTTCTGCTTCGAGAACCGCGGAGCCGAGATCGGGGTCACGCTCCAGCACCCGCACGGCCAGATCTACGCCTACCCGTTCACCACCCCGCGCACCGCCCTGATGCTGCGTTCGCTCGCCGCCCACAAGGAGGCCACCGGCGGGGAGAACCTGTTCGACTCGGTCCTGGAGCGCGAGCTGGCCGGCGAGCGGGTCGTCCTTGAGGGTGAACACTGGGCGGCCTTCGTGCCGTACGCCGCGCACTGGCCGTACGAGGTCCACCTGTACCCGAAGCGCCGCGTGCCCGATCTGCTCGCCCTCGACGAGGACGCGCGCTCAGAGTTCCCCCAGGTTTATCTGGAACTCTTGAGGCGCTTCGACCGGATCTTCGACGGGCGGGAGGGAGGGGAGGGTGCCGCGGGAGAGCCTCCGACGCCGTACATCGCGGCCTGGCACCAGGCTCCGTTCGGCCAGCTGGCGGATTTTGAGGGCGTCACCCGTGACGACTTCGCCCTCCACCTGGAGCTTTTCACCATCCGAAGGACTTCCGGCAAGCTGAAGTTTCTCGCGGGTTCCGAGTCCGGCATGAACGTGTTCATCAACGACGTGCCGCCGGAGCGCGCGGCCGAGCGACTGCGAGAGGTAGCGAGTTGATGAGCGGTAAGTACCTGGTCACCGGTGGCGCGGGATACGTCGGCAGTGTGGTCGCCCAGCATCTGCTGGAGGCGGGCGCCGAGGTCACCGTCCTGGACAACCTCTCCACCGGCTTCCGCGAGGGCGTGCCCGCCGGGGCCGCTTTCATCGAGGGCGACATCCGCGACGCCGCCAAGTGGCTCGACCCCTCCTACGACGCCGTCCTGCACTTCGCCGCCTTCTCCCAGGTCGGCGAGTCGGTGGTGCATCCGGAGAAGTACTGGGACAACAACGTCGGCGGCACCCTCGCCCTGCTCGGCGCCATGCGCGAGGCGGGCGTGCGCACGCTCGTCTTCTCCTCCACGGCGGCCACCTACGGCGAGCCCGTCAGCACGCCGATCACCGAGACCGACCCGACCGCCCCCACCTCCCCCTACGGGGCGTCCAAGCTCGCCGTCGACCACATGATCACCGGCGAGGCGAAGGCCCACGGCCTCGGCGCGGTCTCGCTGCGCTACTTCAACGTGGCCGGCGCCTACGGGAGGTACGGCGAGCGCCACGACCCCGAGTCCCACCTCATCCCGCTGGTCCTCCAGGTCGCCCAGGGCCGCCGCGACGCCATCTCCGTCTACGGCGACGACTACCCGACCCCGGACGGCACCTGCGTCCGTGACTACATCCACGTCGCCGACCTGGCCGAGGCCCACCTGCTGGCCCTGAAGGCCGCAAGCCCCGGCGAGCACCTGATCTGCAACCTCGGCAACGGCAACGGCTTCTCCGTGCGCGAGGTCATCGAGACGGCCCGCCGGGTCACCGGCCACCCCATCCCGGAGGTCCCGGCCCCCCGCCGGGGCGGCGACCCCGCGGTCCTGGTGGCCTCCGCGGACGCGGCCCGCGAGAAGCTGGGCTGGAACCCGTCCCGCGCGGACCTCGCGGGCATCGTGGCGGACGCGTGGGAGTTCGCGCGGCACAACGCAAGCATCGCAAGGGAGCAGTGAGAGTGGGCGCACAGCAGGTGCGGGACGGCTTCGCCGAGCTGTACGGAGCCGAACCCGAGGGTGTCTGGGCGGCTCCCGGCCGCGTCAACCTCATCGGTGAGCACACCGACTACAACGACGGCTTCGTGATGCCCTTCGCGCTGCCGCACACCGCGCTCGCGGCGGTCTCGCGGCGCACCGACGGCCGTCTGCGGCTGCACTCCGCCGACGTCGAGGGCGGCGTCGTCGAACTGCGGGCCGACGAGCTGGCCCCCGAGTCGGACCAGGACTGGACGGCCTACCCGGCGGGCGTGGTCTGGGCGCTGCGCCAGGCCGGGCACGCGGTGACCGGCGCGGACATCCACCTCGCCGCCACCGTCCCGGCGGGCGCCGGCCTGTCCTCGTCGGCGGCCCTGGAGGTGGTGGTCGCGCTCGCCCTGAACGACCTGTACGAGCTGGGCCTGAAGGGCTGGCAGCTGGCCCGCCTGTGCCAGCGCGCCGAGAACGTCTACGTCGGCGCACCGGTCGGCATCATGGACCAGACGGCCGCCGCCTGCTGCACCGAAGGCCACGCCCTGTTCCTGGACACCCGGGACCTGTCGCAGCGGCAGATCCCCTTCGACCTGGCGGCCGAGGGCATGCGGCTGCTGGTCGTCGACACCCAGGTCAAGCACGCGCACAGCACCGGCGAGTACGGCAGGCGCCGCGCGGGCTGCGAGAAGGGCGCGGCCCTGCTCGGCGTGGACGCCCTGCGGGACATCCCGTACGGGGAGCTGGACGCGGCACTGGGACGGCTCGGCGACGACGAGGAGGTGCGCCGCCTGGTCCGCCACGTGGTGACCGAGGACGAGCGCGTCGAGCGGGTGGTCGGCCTGCTGGAGTCGGGCGAGACGCGGGCCATCGGCCCGGTGCTGACGGAGGGCCACGCCTCGCTGCGCGACGACTTCCGTATCTCCTGCCCGGAGCTGGACCTGGTGGTCGACACGGCGCTGGCCTCCGGTGCGCTCGGCGCCCGGATGACCGGCGGCGGTTTCGGCGGCTCGGCGATCGTGCTCGCCGAGGCGGCGGACGTCGACACCATCACCAAGGCGGTCGAAGAGGCCTTCGCGGCGGCCGGTTTCACGGCCCCGCGGGTGTTCGAGGCGGTGCCGTCGCCGGGGGCGCGACGGATCGGCTAGCGCCGCCCCGCCCGGAGCGGGTTCATCCGGAACCCCTTCGTCCGGAACCGTTTCACCAGGGTGTACTCCGTGATCCCCGGCGGATAGTCGGGGATCACGCACACCACCTCGTAGCCCTGCTTCTTGTAGAACTCCGGGGCCTGGAAGTCCCAGGTCTCCAGCCGCGCCGCCCCGCAGTCGCGTTCGTCGCGGGCGATCCGCTCCGCCTCCGCCAGCAGCCGGCCGCCCAGGCCCGCTCCCCGGTGGCGTTCGTCCACCCACAGGTACGTCACCTGAAGCCAGGTCGCCCAGGTGTGCCCGACGAGCCCGCCCGCCAGCTCCCCCTCCGCGTCCAACGCCCAGACGTGCAGCGGGGCTTCGCGCTCCCCCGGCGTGCCCCGAAGCGCCGCCACGACCGGTGAGGCCGCGGCGTTGGTGTCGGCCAGCCGTGAACGGAGAAGATCGCGCCGGGCCTTGTCGATTTCTGTCTCAAGACGAAACATGCGGCTCACCATAAACGTGCCCGACCGCCAGTTCTGCAAATAACCTTCCGTCGCGGCCCCCCGCCCGTACTCTGAGGATCGGCACCGGTGGGGGCCGGTGCTGTTCAGGGGGCGAGACAAAGTCGGGTACGGCGCCCGGCGCGGGGGCAGCAGTCAGGCACGGCGGCGGCCGTGCGGTGGCGGTTGCGAAGCCCCAGGGCGTCGTACCCGCGCGTCGTACCGCGCCGGTGTTGTGTTCTCCGGGTCTGTCCGGACCAGTGGGGGTTTCAGTGGTTCGCATCCGAGTCCTGGTCGTCGACGACCACCGCATCTTCGCCGAGTCGCTGGCGGCGGCCCTGGCCGCGGAGCCGGACGTCGAGGTGTCCGCGGCGGGCAGCGGCCCGGCCGCGCTGCGCTGCCTGGAGCGGGCCGCGGCCGAGGGCCGGCGGTTCGACGTGCTGCTCGTCGACGCCGACCTGGGCGGAGGCGGCCCCGGCATACGGCCCGCGGTGGCGGCCGTGCCCCCGCAGCGGGAGAGCGGCGAGGACGGCGTCGTCGACGGGATCTCCCTGGTCGCCGGGGTGCGCGCGGCGCAGCCCGGGGTACGGATCGTGGTGCTCGCGGAGAAGGACGACCCCCGCCGGGCGGCGCTGGCGCTTCAGGCGGGCGCCTCCGGATGGGTCGCCAAGGACTGCTCGCTGTCCCGGCTGCTCACCGTGATCCGCGGGGTGCTGCGGGACGAGACGCATCTGCCGCCGGCGCTGCTCACCGGGGTGCTGCGCGAGCTGACCGCCGCCCGCCGGCACCGCACCGAGAGCGAGCGGCTGGTGGAGTCGCTGACCCCGCGGGAGCGGGAGGTGCTGCGCTGCATGGTGGCCGGGCTGGGCCGCAAGGCGGTCGCCGAGCGGCTGTTCCTCAGCCCGCACACGGTGCGGACGCATATGCAGAACGTGCTGGGCAAGCTGGGCGTGCACTCCACGCTGGCCGCCGTCGCACTCGCCCGGCGGGCCGGGGTGGGGCCGGCCGACCTAACCGGGGATGTTGTCGAACGGGGCGGTCAGCTGGCGTAGCAGGGCGGCGAGTTCGCCGCGCTGGGCGCGGGACAGCTCGGCCAGGATGGCGCGCTCCTGGTCCAGCAGTCCGGCCAGTGCCTGGTCGGCGCGGTCGCGGCCCTCGGCGGTGAGCCGGACCAGCACGCCGCGTCGGTCACTGGGGTCGGGCAGCCGCTCGACCAGGCCCTTCTTGGCGAGCCGGTCGATCCGGTTGGTCATCGTGCCGGACGTGACCAGGGTCTGGGTCAGCAGCTGGCCCGGCGAGAGCTGATAGGGCGTGCCCGCGCGCCGCAGCGCGGTGAGCACGTCGAACTCCCAGGGCTCCAGGCTGTGCTCGGAGAAGGCCAGCCGGCGGGCGCGGTCCAGATGCCGGGCGAGCCTGCTCACCCGGCTGAGCACCTCGAGCGGTTCCACGTCGAGGTCAGGGCGCTCCCGGCGCCACGCTGCGACCAGCCGATCGACCTCGTCCTCCATGACGATCAGTGTAGTGGTTGTGTCGACATGAAGTCTCTTGACGTCAAGAGATTGCGGGGGGCAGCCTGGACACCGTCGACGACAGGAGGCCCCGCATGCCCACCCCGACCTGGGACCCGGCCCAGTACCTGCGCCACGCCGGCCACCGCGCCCGCCCCTTCACCGACCTCCTCGCCCGCGTTCCCGACCTCCCCGGGGACCCGCCGCGCATCGCCGACCTCGGCTGCGGCCCCGGCAATGTCACCGCGCTGCTCGCCCGCCGCTGGCCCACCGCCCGCGTCACCGGCTACGACAACGCGCCCGAGATGCTCGCGAAGGCCTGCGCCGGACCGACCGGGGACGGCGGCCGGCTGGACTTCGCCCACGCCGACGTCCGCACCTGGACGCCCACCGAGCCGCACGATCTGATCATCAGCAACGCCACCCTGCACTGGGTCCCCGGGCACACCGACCGCTTCCCCGACTGGATCGCCGCGCTCGCCCCCGGCGGCACCCTGGCCTTCCAGATCCCCGGCAACTTCGACGCCCCCAGCCACCGCCTGCTGCGGGACCTGGCGGACTCGCCGCGCTGGCGGAACCGACTGTCCGGAGTCCTGCGCCACGAGAACGCCGTGCGCACACCGGTGGAGTACCTGAACCGCCTGACGGCCCTCGGCTGCGACACCGACGCCTGGGAGACGACGTACGTCCACCTGCTGCCCGGCGAGGACCCGGTCCTGGACTGGGTGAAGGGCACCGCCCTGCGCCCGGTCCTCACGGCGCTCGCCGGTGATCCCCGGGCGCGGGAGGAGTTCGTACGCGACTACCGTGAGGCCCTGCGGAAGGCGTATCCGGCGAGCGGGCACGGCACCCCGTTCCCGTTCCGCCGGATCTTCGCGGTGGCCCGCAAGGAGGGCCCAGGCGGACGCTAGCTCTTGCGGTGCCCGATCAGCCGCGGCTTCGGCTCCAGCCCGTCCAGGCCGTGCCACGCCAGGTTCACCAGATGCGCCGCGACCTCCGCCTTCTTCGGGCGGCGGACCTCCAGCCACCACTGGCCGGTCAGGGCGACCATGCCGACCAGGGCCTGGGCGTAGAGAGGGGCCAGCTTGGGGTCGAAACCGCGGCTCTTGAACTCCTTGCCGAGGATGTCCTCCACCTGGGTGGCGATGTCGGAGATCAGCGAGGCGAAGGAGCCCGTCGACTGGGGGATGGGGGAGTCGCGGACGAGGATCCGGAAGCCGTCCGTGTACTCCTCGATGTAGTCCAGCAGGGCGAACGCCGCCTGTTCGAGGAGTTCGCGGGGGTGCCCGGCCGTCAGCGACCCGGTCACCATGTCCAGCAGGCGTCGCATCTCGCGGTCGACGACGACCGCGTACAGCCCCTCCTTGCCACCGAAGTGCTCGTACACCACCGGCTTCGAGACCCCCGCCTTCGCGGCGATCTCCTCCACCGACGTGCCCTCGAAGCCCTTCGCGGCGAAGAGGGTGCGACCGATCTCCAGCAGCTGCTGGCGACGCTCCGCACCGGTCATTCGGGTACGGCGCGTACGCCGCGGCTTGTCACTGCTCGAGGTACTGCTGGAGTCGGTCGCCACGGCGTCAATCATGCCGCCTCGGCGGTTTCCTTCCGGCGCCGGGAGCGGTCTTCCCCGGTGTCCCGCCGGGAATCGATACGCGAGCGTGACGGCCACCGCACGTCATACGCCCAGCCGAGCTGTTCGAACCAGCGGATCAGCCGGGCGGAGGAGTCGAGCTGGCCGCGCAACACGCCGTGGCGCGCCGAGGTGGGGTCCGCGTGGTGCATGTTGTGCCAGGACTCGCCGCAGGACAGGATCGCCAGCCACCACACGTTGCCCGAGCGGTCCCGGGACTTGAACGGACGCTTGCCCACCGCGTGGCAGATCGAGTTGATCGACCACGTCACATGGTGCAAGAGCGCCACCCGCACGAGTGAACCCCAGAAGAACGCGGTGAACGCGCCCCACCAGGACATCGTCACCAGACCGCCGATCAGCGGGGGCAGGCCCAGGGAGACGACCGTCCACAGCACGAACGTGCGGGAGATCGTCCGCAGCGTCTTGTCCTTGATCAGGTCCGGGGCGTACTTGTCCTGCGGGGTCTGCTCCTCATCGAACATCCATCCGATGTGAGCCCACCACAGGCCCTTGATCAGCGCCGGCACGGTCTCGCCGTACTTCCACGGGGAGTGCGGGTCGCCCTCCGCGTCGGAGAACTTGTGGTGCTTGCGGTGGTCGGCGACCCAGCGCACGAGCGGGCCCTCCACCGCCATCGACCCGGCGATCGCCAGCGCGATCTTCAACGGGCGCTTGGCCTTGAACGAACCGTGGGTGAAGTGCCGGTGGAAGCCGATCGTGATGCCGTGACAGCCGAGGTAGTAGAAGAAGACCAGCAGGCCGAGATCCAGCCAGCTCACCCCCCAGCCCCACGCCAGCGGCACGGCCGCGAGCAGCGCGAGGAACGGGACGATGATGAACAGGAGCAGAGTGATCTGCTCGACGGACCGCTTCTTCTCGCCACCCAGGGTGGCGGAAGGCGTCGTCGCGGTCTCGGAGGTCGACTTCGTGGCGTTGTCGATCACATCGGAGCTTGGGGTCATGGGCGTCCCCTGTGGGGTCGAGGGTCGTGACGGGGCGCCGGGGCCCGGAACCGTGGACAAGACCTACGGTTCCGTAACCTACGGCGTCGTAAGTATGGCAGCGCGTCGCCGGGCGGCAAGGGCCCGAGAGCCTGCGCATCCGTGTGGACACCTATCCTTGGAGTCGGTCGGACAGCGCGGTCCGCTCTGTTTACTTCCCGGATGTCCGGACCGTATGCGGCAGCCGCCGCAGCGAGACGCCGTCCGGGTTCCCTCCCAGACGAGCTTCAACACTGCAAGGAGCCGCACCTGTGAGCAGTGCCGACGACCAGACCACGACGAACAGCAGCGCGCTGCGCGCCGACATCCGCCGACTGGGTGATCTCCTCGGTGAGACCCTGGTGCGGCAGGAGGGCCCGGAGCTGCTGGAACTCGTCGAGAAGGTACGCCGCCTCACCCGCGAGGACGGCGAGGCCGCCGCCGAGCTGCTGCGCGGCACGGAACTGGAGACCGCGGCCAAGCTGGTCCGCGCCTTCTCCACCTACTTCCACCTGGCCAACGTCACCGAGCAGGTGCACCGCGGCCGTGAGCTGCGCGCCAAGCGCGCCGCCGAGGGCGGCTTGCTCTCCCGTACGGCCGACCGGCTGAAGGACGCCGACCCCGAGCACCTGCGCGAGACGGTCCGCCACCTCAACGTGCGCCCCGTCTTCACCGCGCACCCCACCGAGGCCGCCCGCCGCTCGGTCCTCAACAAGCTCCGCCGCATCGCCGCCCTGCTGGACACCCCGGTCCTCGACTCCGACCGGCGCCGCCACGACGTCCGGCTCGCCGAGAACATCGACCTCGTCTGGCAGACCGACGAACTGCGCGTGGTGCGTCCGGAGCCCGCCGACGAGGCCCGCAACGCCATCTACTACCTGGACGAGCTGCACGCGAACGCCGTCGGCGACGTCCTGGAGGACCTCACCGCCGAACTGGAGCGCGTCGGCGTCAAGCTCCCCGACGACACCCGCCCGCTCACCTTCGGCACCTGGATCGGCGGCGACCGCGACGGCAACCCCAACGTCACCCCCCAGGTCACCTGGGACGTCCTCATCCTCCAGCACGAACACGGCATCAACGACGCCCTGGAGATGATCGACGAGCTGCGCGGCTTCCTCTCCAACTCCATCCGCTACGCCGGAGCCACCGAGGAACTGCTGACCTCCCTCCAGACCGACCTGGAGAACCTGCCCGAGATCAGCCCCCGCTACAAGCGGCTCAACGCCGAGGAGCCCTACCGGCTCAAGGCCACCTGCATCCGGCAGAAGCTGGAGAACACCAAGCAGCGCCTCGCCAAGGGCACCCCGCACGAGCCCGGCCGCGACTACCTCGGCACCGGCCAGCTGCTCCAGGACCTGACGCTCATCCAGACCTCCCTGCGTGAGCACCGCGGTGCCCTGTTCGCCGACGGGCGGATGGACCGCACCATCCGCACCCTGGCCGCCTTCGGCCTCCAGCTCGCCACCATGGACGTCCGCGAGCACGCCGACGCCCACCACCACGCCCTCGGCCAGCTCTTCGACCGGCTCGGCGAGGAGTCCTGGCGGTACGCCGACATGCCGCGCGACTACCGCACCAAGCTGCTCGCCAAGGAACTGCGCTCCCGGCGCCCGCTCGCCCCCAGCCCCGCGCCCGTCGACGCGGCCGGCGAGAAGACCCTCGGTGTCTTCCAGACCGTCAGGAAGGCCCTGGAGGTCTTCGGACCCGAGGTCATCGAGTCGTACATCATCTCCATGTGCCAGGGCGCCGACGACGTCTTCGCCGCCGCCGTCCTCGCCCGCGAGGCCGGACTGATCGACCTGCACGCCGGCTGGGCCAAGATCGGCATCGTGCCGCTGCTGGAGACCACCGACGAGCTGAAGGCCGCCGACACCATCCTGGAGGACATGCTCTCCGACCCGTCCTACCGGCGCCTGGTCGCGCTGCGGGGCGACGTCCAGGAGGTCATGCTCGGCTACTCCGACTCCTCGAAGTTCGGCGGCATCACCACCAGCCAGTGGGAGATCCACCGCGCCCAGCGCCGCCTGCGCGACGTCGCCCACCGCTACGGCGTCCGCCTGCGCCTCTTCCACGGCCGCGGCGGCACCGTCGGCCGCGGCGGCGGCCCCACCCACGACGCGATCCTCGCCCAGCCCTGGGGCACCCTGGAGGGCGAGATCAAGGTCACCGAGCAGGGCGAGGTCATCTCCGACAAGTACCTCATCCCCTCCCTGGCCAGGGAGAACCTGGAGCTGACCGTCGCGGCCACCCTCCAGGCCTCCGCCCTGCACACCGCCCCCCGCCAGTCCGACGAGGCCCTCGCCCGCTGGGACGCCGCCATGGACGTCGTCTCCGACGCCGCCCACGGCGCCTACCGGCGCCTGGTCGAGGACCCCGACCTGCCCGCGTACTTCTTCGCCTCCACCCCCGTCGACCAGCTCGCCGACCTGCACCTGGGCTCCCGGCCGTCCCGCCGCCCCGACTCCGGCGCCGGACTCGACGGCCTGCGCGCCATCCCATGGGTGTTCGGCTGGACCCAGTCCCGGCAGATCGTCCCCGGCTGGTTCGGCGTCGGCTCCGGCCTGAAGGCGCTGCGCGAGGCAGGCCTGGACAGCGTGCTCGACGAGATGTACGGGCAGTGGCACTTCTTCCGGAACTTCGTCTCCAACGTCGAGATGACCCTCGCCAAGACGGACCTGAGGATCGCCCGCCACTACGTCGACACCCTCGTCCCCGACGAGCTCAAGCACGTCTTCGACACCATCAGGGCCGAACACGAGCTGACCGTCGCCGAGGTCCTGCGCATCACCGGCGAGGACGAACTCCTCGACGCCCAGCCCGTCCTCAAGCAGACCTTCACCATCCGCGACGCCTACCTGGACCCGATCTCCTACCTCCAGGTCGCCCTCCTCAAGCGCCAGCGCGACGCCGCGGCCGCCGGCGAACAGCCCGACCCGCTGCTCGCCCGCGCCCTGCTGCTCACCGTCAACGGCGTGGCCGCGGGCCTGCGCAACACCGGCTGACCCCCGGCCCGGTCCAGGACCTCCCGGGCACACGACGGCGCCCCCGGGCTCACTGCGAGTCCGGGGGCGCCGTTTCGTTCCACGCGGCGGCCGACGCCGTACGTCAGCCCTGCCGGGCCCGGCGGCGGCGCGTCAGCAGGAAGCCGCCCGCACCGACCAGCGCGGCGGCGATGCCCGCCAGCAGGCCGACGGGGGCGCTGCTGCCGGTCTCGGCGAGGTCGCCCTGCGCACCGCCACCGCCCTGCGCGGACGGGGACGACGACCCGGCCGGAGCGGCCTCGCCGCCCGCCGGAGCGCTCGCCGACGCCCCCGCCGAACCGCTCCCCGCGGCACCCGCCGGAGCGGACGCGCTCGGTGCGGCCGACGGCGCCTGCGAGGCACCGGAGGACTGCGACGGTGTGGCCGACGGCGTCGCAGCGGGCTGTCCGCCCTTGTCCTCCTCGCAGTCCGTCCAGAACACCTTGTGCTTGGCGGCGCCCTTCTCGCCGTCGAAATTCCAGAACAGCTTGTAGTGGCCGTCGGGCAGGGACAGGTCGCCGGTGCGGCCGTGGCCCTCGCCGTCCAGGGTCAGGGAGCCGGACTTCACCGTCTCGCCCTTGACGCCGGCGGTCGGCGCCCAGGACTCGATGTGCCAGTCCACCTGCTGGCCCGCGTCGAAGCCGAACGCGTCCAGGTAGAAGGTGCAGACGTGCGGCTCGTTCTTGCGCAGCTCCTCGCCGGTGGCCGCGTCATGGATCTTGACGGTGCCGTTGTCACCCGGCGGGGTGGCGTGGGCGGCGGGGGACAGCAGCAGCGCTGCCGCGGCGACGGCGGACACGGCGCCGGCGCGAGTGAGGGTTCGCATGAAGCAGTCAGTCCATCTTCGAGTGACGAACGGGGAAGATGTGGAGGGGGCGGTTCAGCTTCCGGCAGGTTCCGATCACGGATCAAGCACGATCAGGCAACGCACAGAGTCTCCACGGTGTGGAGAACGGCGAAATGGGACCGCACGTGTCGGGTGAGCGGAAAATCGGCGGTCAGACGGCCAGGAACGCCCCGGTGATCAGGGCGACCCCCGACCCCGCCAGCACCCACGCCGCCCGCGTCCGGCGCAGACCACCCGCCACCACCACCGACGCCAGCAGCAGCGCCCCGCCCAGCGGCACCCAGGAGTGGAGCACCCCGGCGGGCCCGGAGCGCACGGCCTCGTCACCGTCCGGCTTCATGACGACGGTGTACGTACGCCCCTCGCGCACCGCGGCCGAGTCCTCGACGACCACCCGCTCCCGGGGCGGCGAACCCTGCGACAACGGCGTGTACGGCCCCACGCAGACACCGCCGCCGCAATCGGCCAGCTCGACGGTCCCGCGCTCCCGCCCCTTGGTCAGCATCACGTACTGGGCGGACCCCCACGAGGCCCACACCCCGGCGACCAGGATCAGCGCCGTGACGGCACTCATCGCCGCGCACCGGCCGAAGCGCAGCACGGCGACGGCACCCTGACGGGAGACGACCGCAGAAGGCATGGCCGCGATCCTTGGCCATGCCTGCACCTCAGGTCAACTTCACCGGGGGATACGTCACGAGTTGTACGTGCCCTGCGCCCGCTCCAGCCCCTCGATCACCAGGCACTCCACCGCGTCCGCCGCCCGGTCCACGAACCAGTCCAGCTCCTTGCGCTCCGCCGAGGAGAAATCCTTCAGCACGAAATCCGCCACCTGCATCCGCCCCGGCGGCCGCCCGATCCCGCACCGCACCCGGTGATAGTCCGAACCCATCGCCTTCGTCATGGACTTCAGCCCGTTGTGCCCGTTGTCACCGCCGCCCAGCTTCAGCCGCAGCGCCCCGTAATCGATGTCCAGCTCGTCATGCACCGCCACGATGTGCGCCACCGGAACCTTGTAGAAATCCCGCAGCGCGTTGACCGGACCACCCGACAGATTCATGAAGGACATCGGCTTCGCCAGAATCACGCGCCGGTTCGCCGGCCCCGGCGGACCGATCCGGCCCTCCACCACCTGCGCCTGCGCCTTGCCCGCCCGCTTGAACCTGCCCCCCATCCGCTCCGCCAGCAGATCCACCACCATGAAGCCGACGTTGTGCCGGTTCATCGCGTACTCCGGCCCCGGATTCCCCAGCCCCACGATCAGCCAGGGCGCACCCGCATCGGTCGTCACGTCCATCTCTCCTTGGATACGCGCCAGCCGCCGTCCCCCACGGAAAACCCCGGGGAAACAGCGGCTGACGACGACAGAACTGAGGATCAGGCTTCGGCGGACTCTTCGCCGCCCTCGGCCTGCTCACCCTCCGCCGGCTCCTCGGCCTGCGCGGCCAGGATCTGCAGGACGACAGTGTCCTCCTCGACGGCCAGGGTCACACCGTTCGGCAGCGCGATGTCCTTGGCCTGGATCGAGGCACCGGCCGCCAGACCCTCCACGGACACGGTCAGCTGCTCCGGGATGTGCGTGGCCTCGGCCTCGACCGGCAGCGCGTTCAGCACGTGCTCCAGCAGGTTGCCACCCGCGGCCAGCTCGCCCTCGGCGACGACCGGGATCTCGACCGTGACCTGCTCGCCCCGCTGGACCAGCTGCAGGTCGACGTGCTCCAGGAAGCCCTTCAGCGGGTCACGCTGCACGGACTTCGGGATCGCCAGCTCCTGCGACTTGCCGTCGATGTCCAGCGAGATCAGGACGTTCGGCGTACGCAGCGCCAGCAGCAGGTCGTGACCCGGGAAGGTCAGGTGCAGCGGGTCGGAGCCGTGGCCGTACAGCACACCCGGAACCTTGTTGTCACGGCGGATACGACGGGCGGCACCCTTACCGAACTCGGTACGGGTCTCGGCGGTGAGCTTCACCTCGGACATGATGATCACTCCTCGTAGAAAGCGGAACGGACGGGTCACCCGGCCACGAACGGCCTGCTACGAAGAGCGCGTCGATAACGGACCGCCGTACACACGCGTACGGCCTCCCTCGCCGAGCAACTGCAACAGAGTACTCGGCGAGGGAGGCCGCAGAAAAATCGATCAGGCTGAGCCCGGAAGACCTGACCCGGAACCTGACGCGGAAGACCTACTGCTCGTCGAACAGGCTCGTCACCGAACCGTCCTCGAACACCTCACGCACCGCCCGCGCGATCGTCGGAGCGATCGACAGCACCGTCAGCTTGTCCAGATCCTGGCTCAGCTCACCCGGCGTCGGCAGCGTGTTCGTGAACACGAACTCACTCACCCGCGAATTCTTCAGCCGGTCCGCCGCCGGACCCGACAGCACGCCGTGCGTCGCCGTCACGATCACATCCTCCGCACCGTGCGCGAACAGCGCGTCCGCCGCGGCACAGATCGTCCCACCCGTGTCGATCATGTCGTCGACCAGGACACACACCCGGCCCTTGACCTCACCCACGACCTCGTGGACCGTCACCTGGTTCGCCACGTCCTTGTCGCGCCGCTTGTGCACGATCGCCAGCGGCGCACCCAGCCGGTCGCACCAGCGGTCCGCGACCCGCACCCGGCCCGCGTCCGGCGACACCACCGTCAGCTTCTCCCGGTCCACCTTCCGGCCCACGTAGTCCGCCAGCAGCGGCAGCGCGAACAGGTGGTCCACCGGACCGTCGAAGAAACCCTGGATCTGATCCGTGTGCAGGTCGACCGTGAGAATCCGGTGCGCACCAGCCGTCTTCATCAGATCCGCGATCAGACGCGCCGAGATCGGTTCACGACCACGGTGCTTCTTGTCCTGCCGCGCGTAACCGTAGAACGGCACGATCACCGTGATGGAACGCGCCGACGCCCGCTTCAGCGCGTCGATCATGATCAGCTGCTCCATGATCCACTTGTTGATCGGAGCCGTGTGGCTCTGGATCAGGAAGCAGTCCGCGCCACGCGCCGACTCCTGATAGCGGACGTAGATCTCGCCGTTCGCGAAGTCGAAGGCCTTCGTCGGGACTACCCCGACACCCAGCTGGTGGGCGACCTCCTCGGCAAGCTCGGGGTGGGCGCGGCCGGAGAAGAACATCATCTTCTTCTCGCCGGTCGTCTTGATCCCGGTCACAGCACTTTCTCCTCAGAGGTGTCTCAGCTGGATGTTGACACGACGTCTTGCAGCTGGGGCGCGAGAAACGTCGTCTCAGCTGGTGGGGTGCGGGTGTGCACTTATCACGGTACGCCGTTACAGACGCACCTGTTTCCGGTCAGCCTTCGCCATCCGGCTCCCGGGAAGCCGCCTCGGCCGCCTTCGCCGCAGCACTCCCCGGACGCTTGCGCGCCACCCAACCCTCGATATTCCGCTGCTGACCACGGGCCACAGCGAGCGAGCCGGGCGGCACATCCTTGGTGATCACAGAGCCGGCAGCCGTATAGGCACCGTCCCCGATCGTGACAGGAGCCACAAACATGTTGTCCGAACCGGTACGGCAGTGCGACCCGACGGTCGTGTGGTGCTTCTCCTGACCGTCGTAGTTCACGAACACGCTCGCCGCACCGATGTTCGTGTACTCACCGATCGTCGCGTCCCCCACATACGACAGATGCGGCACCTTCGTGCCCTCACCGATCGACGCGTTCTTCGTCTCGACGTACGTCCCGATCTTGCCCTTACGGCCCAGCCGCGTTCCCGGCCGCAGATACGCGAACGGACCCACCGTCGCCTCCGCCCCCACCGTCGCGCCCTCGGCCACCGTGTTGTCCACCCGCGCCCCCGCGCCGACCCTGGTGTCCCTCAGCCGGCTGTTCGGACCCACCTCGCACCCCTCCGCGAGATGCGTGGCGCCCTGCAACTGCGTACCCGGATGCACCACCACGTCCTGCCCGAACGTCACCGTGACATCCACCCACGTCGACGCCGGATCCACCACCGTGACCCCCGCCAGCATCGCCCGCGTCAGCAGCCGGTCGTTCAGGATCCGCCGCGCCTCCGCCAGCTGCACCCGGTTGTTGATCCCCGCGATCTCCCGGTGATCACCCGCCACCGACGCACCCACCCGGTGCCCGGCCTCCCGCAGGATCCCCAGGACGTCCGTCAGGTACTCCTCGCCCTGGCTGTTGTCCGTGCGGACCTTCCCCAGCGCCTCCGCCAGCAGCCGGCCGTCGAACGCGAACACCCCGGAGTTGATCTCCCGGATCACCCGCTGCGCCTCGGTCGCGTCCTTGTGCTCGACGATCGCGGTGACGGCACCCGTCGCCTCGTCCCGGATGATCCGGCCGTAACCGGTCGCGTCCGGGACCTCCGCGGTCAGCACGGTCACCGCGTTGCCGTCCGCGGCATGCGTGTCCGCGAGCTGCCGGAGCGTGTCGCCGGTCAGCAGCGGAGTGTCCCCGCACACCACCACGACCGTGCCGTCGACGCCGCCGCCCAGCTCCTCCAGGCCCATCCGGACGGCGTGCCCGGTGCCGTTCTGCTCCGCCTGCACGGCGGTGCGGACGCCGGGGGCGACCTCCGCGAGATGCGCGGTGACCTGCTCGCGGGCGTGCCCGACCACGACGACGAGATGCTCCGGCTTCAATTCACCGGCCGCGGCCAGCACATGCCCCACGAGACTGCGTCCGCAGAGCTCGTGCAGGACCTTGGGTGTGGCCGACTTCATACGGGTGCCCTCACCCGCTGCGAGAACGACGACGGCTGCCGGGCGAATGGCGCTCACGGGATGCCCTTCGGCTGTGGAGTGGGGTGTGGACAACCGCAGGATACCGGGGGCGTTTCGGGGGGAGACGAGAGCGGGTCCTGACGTGGCAGTCAGGACCCGAACCTAGGTCTTGTGAGCTGTGGCTCCCCCGCAAGGATTCGAACCTTGTCCTGCTAGATCCAAAATCTAGTGTGCTGCCAGTTACACCACGGGGGACAGCGCTTCAGACCTTACCGGAGACGTGCCTGCGCCTGGGCCACGATTCCGTCCCACCAGCCATCGACGCGGGTGTACGGATCAGCGCTCTGCGGCACCGAGACGACCAGGCAGCCGTGGTAGTCGTCGCCGGTGTTCTTCCGGACGGTCTTCGGATTGTGTTTCTTGAGCGTCGCCTCCTGGAAGACGGACGAGTCGACGTCCGAGATGTCCGCCCAGCGGCGTTGGGCGGCGTCCACGTCCGCGGACTCGTGGATGACTGAGCTCCTGGAGCAACCCAGCTCAAGCTGGATCTGGTCGTACGTCCACCCTTGCCTGCGCAGTTCGCGCGCCCTCTCGCGGAGGTCGTCCTTGGCGTTCGGGTGCCGGCGGCGCAGGGCGACCGCCTGTTCGCGCAGTCCCTCGAAGTCGGCGCACTCGCGGGTTTCGTTGGTATTCGATGAGGAGGTGTGGTGTAGGCCAGTCGTCGAAACTCGCCGGAAAAGGCCGCCCCGCCGCCCGTAGGCTGGAGGCATGACCACGACGGGGGACGAACACACGGAGGCCCGGTCGGGGCCGTGGTGGTGGGAGAGACGGCGCGGTGCGGTGCTCGACTGGAGCCTCGCGCTGCTGTCGGCGCTGGAGTGTTCGGTGGAGGGGTATCCCTTCGCGCAGGACGCGGGGATTCCGGAGGCGGCGGGGGTCGCGTTCGGTGTGGTGGCCGGTTCGACGTTGCTGTGGCGTCGCAGGTGGCCGATCGCCGTCGTGCTGGTGTCGATCGCGATCTCGCCGGCGCAGATGGGCCTGCTGCTGACGGTCGTCGGCCTGTACACGCTGGCCGCGTCGGAGCTGCCGCGCCGGATCATCGCCGCGCTGGCGGGGATGTCGCTGGCGGGGACGCTGGTGGTGACGCTGGTGCGGGCGCAGCAGGACATGGCGCGGGGCGAGGTGGAGCTGAGTGTGGGGGACTGGTTCGTCCCGTTCATCTCGATCACCGCGTCGCTGGGGGTGACGGCGCCGCCGTTGCTGCTGGGGCTGTATGTGGGGGCGCGGCGGCGGCTGATGGAGAGTCTGCGGGAGCGGGCGGATTCGCTGGAGCGGGAGCTTCAGTTGCTCGCGGAGCGGGCGGAGGAGCGGGCCGAGTGGGCGCGGAGCGAGGAGCGGACGCGGATCGCTCGGGAGATGCATGACGTGGTCGCGCATCGGGTGAGTCTGATGGTGGTGCACGCGGCGGCGTTGCAGGCGGTGGCGCGGAAGGATCCCGAGAAGGCGGTGAAGAATGCCGTACTGGTCGGGGACATGGGGCGGCAGGCGCTGACCGAGTTGCGGGAGATGCTGGGGGTGCTGCGTTCGGGGGAGGGCGCGGGGCGGCGTTCGGGGGCGTCGGTGCCGCTGGCGGCGGTGGGCGCGGCGGCGGCCGCTGCGGCGTCGCGGGCGGAGGACGAGTCGGGGGAGGGGCCCTGTCTGTCGGAGCTGGACGAGTTGATCGGGCAGTCGGCGGCGACGGGGCTGGTGGTGGACCTGTCGGTGGAGGGGGAGGCGCGGGCGTACGCGCCGGAGGTGGAGCAGACGGCGTATCGGGTGGTGCAGGAGGCGCTGACGAACGTCCACAAGCATGCGGCCGGGGCGAAGACGTATGTGCGGTTGGCGCATCGGGCGTCGGAGATCGCGATGCAGGTGGAGAACGAGCCCCCGTCGGAGTCGTCGTCGGCGTCGTCGGCCCGGTTGCCGTCGGGGGGTAACGGGCTGGTGGGGATGAAGGAGCGGGTCGTCGGGCTGGGCGGGGTGTTCGTGTCGGGGCCGACGGATGCGGGGGGTTTCCGGGTGTCGGCGGTGATCCCGGCGTCGTAGGGGCTCAGCCGGCCGTCAGTCGTACGGGTTCCAGGCCTGCCACGAGGGTGGTGAGGGCGTGGTCGATGTCGGGGCCGAGGTACCAGTCGCCGGTGTGGTCGAGGGCGTAGACGCGGCCTTCGGAGTCGATGGCGAGGATGGCCTGGGTGTCGGTTTCGGTGCCGAGGGGGCTGACCTGGGTGTCGAGCGCGCGGCCGAGGTCGCCGAGGGTGCGGGCCAGGTGGAGGCCGTGCAGCGGGTCGAGGTGGAGGGCGGCGGGGGCGAGCTGGCGGCCGGGGCCGGTGGGGTTGATGTGGAGACCGCCGAATTCGGCCCAGGCTTCCACGGCGGCGGGGAAGACGGCGTGCCGGTGTCCGTTGGGTGAGGTGTGTTCGCGCAGGGCGTCGGCCCAGATCTCCGCTTGTTTGATGTCCCAGCGGCCGGGTTGCCAGCCGGCGGCGCGCAGGGCGGCGTCGACGGGGACGGAGAAGCGGGTGGTTGAGGTGCGGTCGGTGTGCATCTGCCCTGTTCGGTCGTGTGGTGGTGGGGCGGCTGTGGGGGTCAGTCGTCGGTGGCGGTGGGGTCGACGACGCGGACGCCGAAGTGGGCGCTGAGGGCGGTGCAGGCGCGGCAGGGGGCGGCGAAGCTGCCGTGTAGGGGGTCGCCGTCCTCGCGGATGCGGCGGGCGGTGAGTTTGGCCTGTTTGAGGGCTTTGCGGGCTTCGCCGTTGGTCATGGGCCGGCGGGCGGCGCGCTTGCTGCGGGCGGCGTCGGCGGTGGTGAGGTGGCGGGAGATGAGGATGGTTTCGGCGCAGCGGCCGGTGAAGCGGTCGCGCTGGGCGCTGGTGAGGGTGTCGAGGAAGTCCTTCACGAGGGGGTGGAGGGCGGGGGGCTGGTCGCCGCGGGCGGCGGTTCCGGTGAGGGTGGTGCCGCGGACGGAGAGGGCGGCGGCGACGGTGGGGAGTATGCCGTCGCGGCGGTGGCGCAGGGTGGGGGCGGGGCGGTCGTCGGGGGCGCTCCAGCCGACGCGGGGGTCGCCGGAGGCGCTGGTGTGCGGTCCTGTTTGTGTGGCGTTCATGGTGGTGTTTCCCCTCGCGTGCATCCCCCCGGCGGACACAGAGTGCCAAATGCCGTGGCTGCTGCGGAAGCTGGGGCGGGGTGGAGACGCACGGTCGGGGGTGGGCTGTCACGTGGTGGTGACGTGATGGTGACGGTGTGTCAGCGTCGGGGGGTGGGCTGCGGTGTTCCGGGCGGGTGGTGTGCGAGGGGGCGGGGTGGTGGTCCGGGGGTGCGGAAGGTGTCGTTCCGGTGGTGTGGGGTGGGCGTGACCGGCGCCGGTGACCGGTTTCCCGGTACCGCATAGGCTGTCGGCACCGCGTCGCGCGCGGTCGGCGTGCTGGACCGAGGGGCGCCGTCGGAGCAGAGAAGTCGATACGGGGCGTAGTGGCCGGAGTCGGTCGTTACGTGTCGTACAGAGTGCCGCAGGGGGCAACCGCCATGACGACAGGTGGGCTCGGGCTGGGGGCACCTCCCGGCCGCCAGGCCGGGGGAGGAGCCGCGCCGCCGAACGCGGCCTACGCCGGGCAGGTCGTGCATTTTCCGGATCCGGTCCGGGCGGCCCGTCATCCGAGAGGGGTGCGGGTGGACGAGCGCGGCTATCCCGACTTCTCGCCGTACGCGCGGGCGGCGGCGGAGATCGCGGAACCGCCGGAGGGTTTCGGTGTCGACGAGCTGCGGCTGACCGACTACGTCTCGGCGAACGCGGCGCTGGCGGCGTCCGGGCACGAGTTGTGGGACACGATCCCGGCGGTGGCGACGCCGCACGGCTGGACCTGGCATCACGTGGTGGGGTCGCGGCGGCTTGAGCTGGTGCCGGTCGAGGTGAAGGCGTTGCTGCGGCATCACGGCGGGATCGCGACGGCGCCGGTGGACCAGGGCAAGCGGGGCACGCGGCCGTTGCAGGAGACGCGTCCGGCGCATTTCGGGCTGCCGAAGTCGGGTGTGGCGGTGAGCGAGGCGCAGGTGCAGGGGGTCGAGGAGGATCTCGGCTACCGGCTGCCGGGCGCCTACCGGTCGTTCCTGAAGGCGGCGGGCGGGTGCGCGCCGGTGGGTACCGCGCTGGACGCGGAGCTGGGGCTGCTGATCGACCAGCCGTTCTTCACGGTGCGGGACGAGGCCGCGGTGAACGACCTGGTGTATGTCAACAAGTGTCTGCGGGATCACCTGACCAAGGACTATCTGGGGGTCGGGTTCGTGCAGGGCGGTCTGCTCGCGGTGAAGGTGAAGGGCGAGCGGGTCGGTTCGGTGTGGTTCTGCGCGTACGACGACGCGCGGGACGTGGATCCGGCGGTGCCGCCCGCCGAGCGCGTGGAGCGGCTGCTGCTGCCGTGCGGGGACGACTTCGACGTGTTCCTGTCGCGGTTGGCGGGCAGTCCGCCGGAGCTGGAGACGGTGGCGAACTTGATGGTGGACGGCGGTTTCGCGCGGTCCGTGCCGGTGTCCGGGGAGTGAGCTGACCGATGGTGACGTTCGCGCAGGCGCAGGAGCGCGCGGAAGAGTGGATCAACGGCGATGTGCCGTCGTACCAGCATCGTGAGGTGCGGGTGCGGGAGTTCGAGCTGGGCTTCGTGGTGTGGGCCGAGGACCGGGAGGACGGGCCGCGGTCGGACGGTGGCGCGCAGCGGCTGGTGATCGCCCGGGACAGCGGGGAGGCCACGCTGTGGCCGTCGCTGCCGGTGGGCGAGGTGATCCGCCGGTACGAGGAGGAGTACGGCCGTGAGGGGGCGGCACCGGAGCCGGCGCCGGCGCCCGCGGCCCGGGTCGACCTGAATCAGACGTCGTTCCTGCTGACTCCGCCGGAGTGGTTGCAGGACGCGGCGGACAAGCTGGGTATTCCGGATCGGCGGGAGTCGCGGGGCGGGGCGCAGCGGGACGCGCAGCCGCGCGACGCTGAGCCGCTGGGCGCTGAGCCGAGGGATGCGGTGTCCGGGCCGGACGGGCCCGAGGACGCGGTGCCGGGGCCGGCGGCTCCGGCCGGTGGTTCGGCGCTGCCGGAGACGCAGGCGGGGATTCCGGCGGGTGCGGCGGACGCTCCGGGCGCTCCGGGCGCGGCGGTGCCTGGTGGCACGCCGGGTGCCGTGCCGGGTGCCGCGTTGAGCGGTTCGCCGGGGGTGCCCGCGGGGGCCACTCCCTGGGCCGGGACCGACACCAACGCGGATGCCGGTGAGGACCGTTCGGTGCCGCTGCCGGAGACCGTGTTCGCGCCGCCGCTGAGCGGTGTGGACGACGAGGTCCCGCAGGCGGTGGTGCCGGAGGCGAAGACGGCGCTGATCCAGGGGGGCAGCCGGCTCCCTCCCACGGCGATCGCTCCCGCGCTGAACGACCCGGGCTCGCAGGGCGCGCAGGGTGCGGCGGCTGGTGCCGCCGGTGGTCCGGGCGCGCCGGGGATGCCGGGTGCGCAGGCCGCCCCCGCGGCGCCGGGTGCCCCGGGCACGCCGCCGCCTCCCTCCGTACCGCCGGTGCCGGGTGCGCCGATCCCGGGTGCCCCGCAGGGGAGTACCCCGCCTCCGGCCCCGCCGGGGAGCATGCCGCCGCCCGCGCCGCCGGGGAGCATGCCGCCGCCCGCGCCGCCGGGCAGTACGCCGCCTCCGGCCCCGCCGGGCAGTACGCCGCCGCCCGTGCCGGGTGCGCCGTCCTACGGTTACCCGCAGGCGGGCGGTGCCCAGCCGATGCCGTCGGACCCCGGGGACATCGCCGACGCCGCCACCAGCAAAGCGGCCCCGCCGCCGCGTCGTGGCCGGGGCGGGGGCGCGACGCCGCCGCCTCCGCCGGGGGCGCCGGGCACCCCGGGCGCGCGGCCGGGCAGTACGCCTCCTCCGGCGCCCGCGCCGGGCACGCCGCCGGGCGGTGCCTACGTGCCCACCCAGCTCGTGTCCGCCCTCGGCCCTGACGGTCCCGGGGGCCCGGCCGGCCCGGGCGCGCCGCAGCCTCCGGGTGCGCCGAACACCCCTGGCGGCACGCCTCCGGGCGGTGTCCACCACGCGGCCACCATGCTGGCCGACCCGTCGCAGATGGGGCCGGGCGCGCCGCAGCCTCCGGGTCCTCCGGGTGTCCCCGGCCCGCCCCAGCCTCCGGGTGTTCCCGGTGCTCCGGGTGCGCCCGGGGCGGTGCATCACGCGGAGACCATGCTGGCCGCGCCGCCGGTCGGCGCTCCGGGCGTGCCCCCGCCGCCGCAGGCCCCGGGTGTCCCGGGTGCCCCTGGCATGCCCCCGGGCGCCCCGCAGCCGATGCCTCCCGCGCCGGGCCGGCCGCTTCCGGGTCAGCCCGTGCCGGGTCAGCCCATGCCGGGTGCGCAGCCGCCGGCGTACGGCTATCCGCAGCAGGGGCAGCCGACGGTCGGTCCGGGCTACCAGGCCGTGCTGCGCTACCGCGCCCAGGACGGTTCGGAGCAGCAGCTGATCCGGCGTTCGGCGCCGGGCACCCCGCACCCGGAGTGGCAGATCTTCCACGAGCTGCGGGCGATGAACGTGCCGCCGGACCAGGTGCTGGAGCTGCACACGGAACTGGAGTCGTGCGAGCTGCCGGGCGCGTACTGCGCGCGGATGATCCGCGAGCAGTGGCCGCAGGCGCGGATCACGTCTATCGCGCCGTACGGCACGGACCACGCCAGCCGGCAGCAGGGCATGCGGCAGCTGCTGGCCCACCAGGGCGAGTTGCACCAGGTCGCGGACGGTCCCGCGCGTCCCGCTCCGGTGCGGGCGCCGCTGCCGCCGGTGCAGCCGGTTCCGCCGGTTCCGCCGGAGGCCGTGGCGCAGGAGCTGGCGGCGGCGTTCGGGCCGGGCGTCTTCCGGTTCGAGCAGGCCGCGGTGTCGCGGCAGGGTGTGCCGCCGATCGTGGCGCACACCCTGGTGGTGGCCGGTCTGCCGGTCGACATGGGGCCGTTCTTCTGGGCGCAGGCGCAGCCGGGGCGTCCGGTGCCGACGCTGGCGGAGCTGGCGCAGGAGCGGGGGGTGCAGCCCGCGGCGGACGCGGGTTCCTACCTCGTCATGGGCAGCGACTTCGGCAAGGCGATCTGTGTGCAGTACGGCACGGCGAACATCGTCGCGGTCCCGGTGGAGGCCGGGCCGGGCGGGGCGCCGGTGCCGCCGCAGTTCGTGAACACCGGTCTGCCGGAGTTCGCGCGCTGCATGGCGCTGCTGGGCCGGATGTGGCGGCTGCGGTTCGGGCTGAACCAGGAGCAGGCGGGCCGCTGGACCGTCGATTTCCAGGCCCAGCTGGCCGCGCTCGACCCGGCGGCGCTCGGTTCGCCGGAGAGCTGGTGGTCGGTGCTGCTGGAGCAGATGTGGGACGGGTTGCTGTGACGTCGGCCCGTGGTGGCGGTGTGCCGTCCTGACGACGTGCCGTCCTGACGGTGCGCCGTCCTGACGGAGTGTGAGAAGGGGTCTGGCCCGGTCGTTCCCGACCGGGCCAGGCCCTTTTGTGTGCACCTTCCGCGCGGAGTGTCGGGTTCCGGGTGATTCCTGTCGATCCATCAAGATGTGCACGAGCACGACATCACGTGGTCGGTGAAAGGGGCCCCAGGATGAGCAGCGCACCGGTGTCCCCGTACGGCTTCGCGACCGTCCGGGGGCGCGGTTACCGTCCCGGACAGGTCGACGCGTTCGCCACGGCGCTCTGCCGGGACCGGGACGCCGCCTGGGAACGGGCGGCCCGGCTCACCGTGCTCGCCAGGGAGATGGAGGCGGAGGCGGAACTGCTGCGGGCGGCGGTGACACGGCTCGCGCCGCAGACGTACGAGGCGCTGGGGGAGCGTGCCCGGCGCCTGTTCCAGCTCGGGGAGGAAGAGGCGGCGGACGTGCGGGAGCGGGCGCGGCGCGAGGCGCACGAGCGGGTCGCGCGGGCCGAGGAGCGAGCGCTGGAGGTGCGCCGGGCGGCGCAGGAGGACGCCGACGCGCTGCGCGCGGACGCCGAGGAGCGGACCCGGCAGCGGTTGCTCGCGGCCCGTGCCGAGGCCGACGAGATCCGGGTCACGGCCCGGCGGGAGGTGAAGGAACGCCGCACCGAGGCGCTGGCCGCCCTGCGCGAGGTGCGCCGGCGCACCGCCGCTCTCCTCGCCGGCCAGGAGAAGGACCACGCGGAGCGGTGGGAGGCCGCCGAGCGTGCCCAGGCCGCTCGCGCCGCCGCGCTGGACGCCCGCCACGCCGAACTGGCGGCGCGGGCCGAGGCCGCGCTCGCCGAGGCCGAGGAGGCCTTCGCCGACGCCGAGGAGTCCGCCCGGTGCCGGCAGGAGGAGGCTCAGGCGCGGGCCGCCGAGATCGTCGCCGAGGCGCGTCTGCGGGAGGAGCGCGTCGCCCGCGAGACGGAGCGGGTGCTGCGGGAGCACGGGGAGCGCTGGGACGACGTACAGGCGCACATGGACCAGGTGCGGGACAGCCTGGCGGCGCTCACGGGCGGGCACGCGCCGACGGAGTGACGCGGGCCGCGGCGCCGCGGAATCGCCTCCGCGGCGCCGCGGGACCGCCGGGCGGCCGTCGCTCACGGTGCTGTGAGCGCCGGTACGACACCGGTGAGGCCATCAGGGTGGCTCCGGCGCCGAGGCGGCCAGGAAGAGTCCGGCTTTCCGCCCCGAGGGCGGGTCCTAAGGGCGTCTCGCCCCCTGGAGCAGGAGTTCGCGCCGGTGGCGGAGTCCGGGGCGGCTGTCGACGGCCAGGGGGCCCGCCTCGGTGAACCCGCAGCGCCGCGGTACGGCCCGGGAGGCGGCGTTGTCCAGCGTGGTGACCGCGGTGAGCGCGCGCAGCCCGTACTCCGTGGCCGCCTTCTCGCACACCAGCCGTACCGCCGCGGTGGCGACACCCCGGCCCGCGGCGCGTTCCGCCACGCGGTAGCCGAGTTCGGCCGTCCCGTCCGCGACGTCGACCAGGTTGACCCGGCCCACCAGCTGCCCGTCCGCGTCCAGGACGACGTGGAAGTGGCGGATCCCTGCGGCCCGTTCGGCGAGCAGCGCGTGGTGCCGGTCGGTGGACTCGGCGAAGTACGCGTCACCGCGGTCGGGCACCGCGCGGGCGAAGTACTCCCGGTTCTCCCGCTCGAAGCCCGGCAACGCCTCCGCGTGCCCGGCCCGCAGCCGCTCCAAGGTCACCGTGTGCCGAGCGTATGACCGGACGTCGCCGCGGCGTACCTGGTTTCCGGCGGGCGGGGTTGCGCTCAGGCCGGGTCCTCCGTGCGGACCGGGAAGCGGCGGGGGGCGAGGAGCAGCAGGACCAGGAAGGCCAGTGCCGCCGCTCCCGCCGCGCCCAGGTACACGGTGTGCACCGCGTCGGCGATCGCCCGGCGGGTGGTCTCGGTGGCGGCGCCGTTGTCCAGGCCCCGGGCGACGGTGTCGAGGTCGCCGGCGCCGCCGAGGCGTGCGGCCAGCACACCGTTGGCGACCGCGCCGAAGAGGGCGGCGCCGAGGGTCTGGCCGGTCTGGCGGCAGAACAGCACGGACGCGGTGGTGGTGCCGCGCTCGGCCCAGCCGACCGTCGACTGCACGCCGACGATCAGCGGCAGCTGGAAGAGGCCGAGGGCGGCCCCGAGCAGCAGCATCAGCAACGTCGGCTGCCAGGCCTCGCCCGGGTAGGGCAGCAGCGGGAACGCGGCGAGGATCAGCGTGGCGGTGCCGATGCCCAGCATGGCCGTGTGGCGGAAGCCGATCCTGCGGTACACGTGCTGGCTGAGCGCGGCCGACACCGGCCAGCTGAGCGTCCACACGGAGAGCACGAATCCGGCGGCGACGGGGCCGAGGCCGAGCACCGACTGGGCGTACGTGGGCAGGAACACGGCGGGGGCCACCATCAGCAGGCCCAGGGCGCCCAGGGCCAGGTTGACGGCCGCGATGGTGCGGCGCCGCCAGACCCAGCCGGGGATGATCGGCTCGGCCGCCCGGCGCTCCACCAGCACCACGACCGCCACCAGCGCGAGCCCGGTGCCGAAGAGTGCCAGGGAGGGCGCCGACAGCCACGGCCAGGCCACCCCGCCCTGCACCAGCGCGGTGAGCAGCACCCCGCCGCTGGCGAACACCGCGAGGGCGCCCGCCCAGTCCACGCGCGCGTGTGGAGCGGCCGTTTCGCGCCGGGGCTCGTGGAGGTGACGGACGATCAGCCAGAGGGCGAGCCCGCCGATGGGCAGGTTGACGAGGAAGATCCAGCGCCAGTCGGCGTACGCGGCGAGCAGGCCGCCCACTCCGGGGCCCGCGACCGCGGAGACCGCCCACACGGTGGACAGCTTGGACTGGATCTTCGGGCGCTCCTTGAGCGGGTAGAGGTCGGCGGCGAGGGTCTGGACCGTGCCCTGGAGGGCGCCGCCGCCCAGGCCCTGGACGACGCGGAAGGCGATGAGCGCGGCCATGTTCCAGGCCAGCGCGCACAGCAGCGAGCCGAGCAGGAAGACGCACGCCCCGACGATGAGCACCGGCTTGCGGCCGAAGGTGTCGGACAGCTTGCCGTAGACCGGGAGGCTGACGGTGACGGCGAGCAGATAGCCGGAGAACAGCCAGGAGAAGACGGAGAAGCCGCCGAGGTCGCCGACGATCTGGGGCACGGCGGTGGAGACGATGGTGGAGTCGAGCGCGGCGAGCGCCATGGAGAGCATCAGCGCGGCGACGACGGCGCCGCGGCCCCGGGTGTCGTGCGTGCGGCCGGCCGCGCCCGCCGCGCGTGCGCCGGTGCGCCGGCTCGCCGGCTCGGTGTCCCCCTGGCTCACGGGATTCCTTCCCCTTGCATCCATCTGCCGCGGGACAGCTTCGCATTTGCCCCTGACGCAGCGGGAGGGTGCAGCCTGGGTGGTCCGAAGGGCGGACGGCGACCCCGAGGCGGAGTACGCCTGCCGGTGGAGGGCCCCTAGGGGTTCCTCCGTACAACGGCTCGGGGAGGCTTCGTCCCGGCGGAGGACGAGAGGGGGCGGGGGCCGTCCTTAACCTGGCTTTACGCCGCTGAGGGCGCCGCCGGCACCGGCGTACCGCAGCTCGGGGGGTGGGGTTTTCCCCCGCACAGGAGGGGGCCGAGCACCATCGAACCGCGCCCCCTCCGACCGCGAGACTCATTCGCGTAACCACTTCGTGCGAGTCCGACGGGCCGAGGGGCCAACGGGTCGACGGAGCAGCGTGACCACTAGTTGACCGACATAGGAGACATACCGTGACATCGGCTGTGACCATTCCCAGGCACGGGGGCACTGGAGGGCGTACGGCCGTTGCCGCGCGGGCGCGGCAGGTCGTCAAGGCCTACGGAGCCGGGGAGACCCGCGTCGTCGCCCTCGACCATGTCGACGTGGACATCGCCCGCGGCCAGTTCACCGCGATCATGGGCCCCTCCGGGTCCGGCAAGTCCACCCTGATGCACTGCCTCGCCGGGCTCGACACCGTGACGGCCGGTCAGATCTACCTGGACGAGACCGAGATCACCGGGCTGAAGGACAAGAAGCTCACCCAGTTGCGGCGGGACCGGATCGGGTTCATCTTCCAGGCGTTCAATCTGCTGCCGACGCTGAACGCGATCGAGAACATCACGCTCCCCATGGACATCGCCGGCCGCAAGCCCGACAAGGAGTGGCTCGCCCGCGTGGTGGACACCGTCGGTCTCGCCGGGCGGCTCAAGCACCGGCCGAACCAGCTCTCCGGCGGCCAGCAGCAGCGTGTCGCCGTGGCCCGTGCCCTGGCCGCCCGCCCCGAGATCATCTTCGGTGACGAGCCGACCGGAAACCTCGACTCCCGCGCGGGCGCCGAAGTCCTCGGCTTCCTGCGCCGCTCGGTGAGCGAGCTGGGCCAGACCATCGTGATGGTCACCCACGACCCGGTGGCCGCCTCCTACGCCGACCGCGTGCTGTACCTCGCCGACGGCCGGATCGTCGACGAGATGTACAACCCGACCGCCGAGCAGGTCCTGGACCGCATGAAGGACTTCGACGCGCGGGGGCGTACGTCATGACCGTGCTGAAGACCTCGATGCGCAACTTCCTCGCGCACAAGGGACGCATGGCCCTGTCGGCCGTGGCGGTGCTGCTGTCGGTGGCGTTCGTGTGCGGCACGCTGGTGTTCACGGACACCATGAACACGACGTTCGACAAGCTGTTCGCCGCCACCGCCTCCGATGTCACCGTCAGCGCCAAGAAGTCCTCGGACACCGGCGAGACCACCTCCGGCAACGGCAAGCCGCCGGTGATGCCCGCCTCCGTTCTCGACGAGGTGCGGAGCGTGCGGGGCGTGAAGTCGGCGGAGGGGACCGTCTTCTCGACCTCGGTGACCGTCGTCGACGCCGACAAGGACAGCCTCTCGCCGTCCAGCGGCGCCCCGACCATCGTCGGCAACTGGAACGGCAACGACGCCCGCACCATGGAGATCACCTCCGGCGCGGCGCCCAAGAGCGCCGACCAGATCATGGTCGACGCGGACACCGCCGACAAGCACGGCCTGAAGCTCGGTGACGAGCTGGGCGTCCTCACGGCCGTCGGCACCCACCGGGCGAAGATCACCGGCATCGCCGACTTCACGGTCACCAACCCCGGTGCCGCGATGTTCTACCTGGACACGGAGACCGCCCAGCGGACCCTGGTCGGCGAGACGGGCGTCTACACCAACGTCAACGTCACCGCCGCGAGCGGCGTCACCGACGACCGGCTGAAGAAGGACGTCTCCGCCGCGCTGGACGGCGCCTACAAGGTGCAGACCGCGAAGGAGGTCGCCGACGCCAACGCCGAGGAGGTCGGCGACTTCATGGGCGTCCTGAAGTACGCGCTGCTCGGCTTCGCCGGGATCGCCTTCCTCGTCGGCATCTTCCTGATCATCAACACCTTCTCCATGCTGGTCGCCCAGCGCACCCGCGAGATCGGCCTGATGCGGGCCATCGGCTCCAGCCGTCAGCAGGTCAACCGGTCGGTGCTGGTCGAGGCGCTGCTGCTCGGCGTCGTCGGCTCGGTGCTCGGCGTGGCCGCGGGCGTCGGACTGGCGGTCGGGCTGATGAAGCTCATGGGCCAGATGGGCATGGAGCTGTCCACCGACGACCTGACGATCGCCTGGACGACCCCGGTGCTCGGCCTGGTCCTCGGCATCGTCGTCACCGTCCTCGCCGCCTACCTCCCGGCCCGCCGGGCGGGCCGGATCTCCCCGATGGCCGCGCTGCGTGACGCGGGCACCCCGGCCGACGCCAAGGCCGGCGCCGTACGCGCCGTGCTCGGGCTGCTGCTGACCGGCGCGGGCGGCTACGCCCTCTACCTCTCGGCCGCCGCCGACAAGGCGAGCGACGGCTCGCTCTGGCTGGGGCTGGGCGTGGTGGCCACGCTGATCGGGTTCGTGGTCGTCGGACCGGTGCTCGCCGGCGGTGTGGTGCGGGTGCTGGGTGCCGTCCTGCTGCGGGTCTTCGGACCGGTCGGGCGGATGGCCGAACGCAACGCGCTGCGCAACCCGCGGCGCACCGGCGCCACGGGTGCCGCGCTGATGATCGGCCTCGCGCTGGTGGCCTGCCTGTCGGTGGTCGGCTCCTCCATGGTCGCCTCGGCGACCGACCAGCTCGACAAGACCGTCGGCACCGACTTCATCATCCAGAACGACCAGACCCAGCCGATCACCGAGCAGGCCGTGCGGGCCGTGAAGTCGGTGGACGGGCTGGAGCGGGTCACCGAGTACAAGGTCCTCGACGCCGATCTGATCACCCCCGACGGCGAGCGGGTGAAGAACGAGACGATCAACGCCGCCGACCCGTCCTACGCCGAGGACGTGCGCACCAAGACGGTGGCCGGCGACCTCGCCGACGCCTACCGGCCCGACTCGATGTCCGTCTTCGAGGGCTTCGCCGAGGAGCACGGCATCGAGATCGGCTCGCCGGTCAAGGTCGACTTCAAGGACGGCACCACCGCGACCCTCACGGTCCGCGCGATCACCAGTGACGAGGTCGTCGTCGACAAGGGCGCGATGTACGCCTCGATCACCACCGTCGCCAAGTACGTGCCGGCCGAGGACATGCCGCTCGACATCCTCGTCTTCGCCACGGCGAAGGAGGGCCAGCAGGAGGCGGCGTACCAGGCGCTCAAGACGGCGCTGGACGACTTCCCGCAGTACCAGGTCCGGGACCAGACCGACTACAAGGAGGCCCTGAAGGACCAGGTCGGACAGCTGCTGAACATGATCTACGGCCTGCTGGGCCTGGCGATCATCGTCGCGATCCTGGGTGTGGTGAACACCCTGGCGCTGTCGGTCGTCGAGCGCACCCGGGAGATCGGCCTGATGCGGGCGATCGGCCTCTCGCGCCGCCAGCTGCGCCGGATGATCCGCCTGGAGTCGGTCGTGATCGCCCTGTTCGGTGCGCTGCTCGGCCTCGGCCTCGGCATGGTCTGGGGCGCCACCGCGCAGCAGCTGCTCGCCCTGGAGGGCCTGAAGGTCCTCGACATCCCGTGGCCGACGATCGGCGGGGTGTTCATCGGATCGGCCTTCGTGGGCCTGTTCGCGGCACTGATCCCGGCGTTCCGCGCGGGCCGGATGAACGTCCTGAACGCCATCGCCACCGACTAGGCCACCGACCGGCCCACCGGCCAGCCCTCGCGTACGGGGGTCGCGGGGGTACGCCCGGTGCCGGGGAGCGGAGATCCGCTTCCCGGCACCGGGCGTTTTCGCGGGGGAGCGGCGGGGCGGCGGCGGGCCCCGTTCGGGGGACGGCGCTCTCCACAGGGGGCCCGTCGTCCACAGGCCCCGCGGCTGTCGGCGCGCCGTCGTAGGCTGGAGACCCCCCGGCCGTATCACGCGTCGGGCGATTCGCGTTGCCCACCACCGGAACGGATAGCCCCTCCATGAGCTTGCACGGTCTGCTCGACGCCGTCGTCAAGGACGCCGCACTCGCGGAAGCGATCAAGGCGGCCGCGGACGGCAACCGGATGCACGTCGACCTGGTCGGCCCCCCGGCGGCCCGCCCCTTCGCGATCGCCGCGCTGGCCCGCGAGTCCGGCCGCCCCGTGCTCGCGGTCACGGCGACGGGCCGCGAGGCCGAGGACCTGGCGGCGGCCCTGCGCTCCCTGCTGCCGCCGGACGGCGTGGTGGAGTACCCCTCCTGGGAAACCCTGCCGCACGAGCGCCTCTCCCCGCGCAGCGACACCGTGGGCCGTCGGCTCGCCGTGCTGCGCCGCCTGGCCCACCCCCGCCCCGACGACCCGGAGACCGGCCCGGTCTCGGTCGTCGTCTCGCCCGTGCGGTCCGTGCTCCAGCCGCAGGTCAAGGGCCTCGGCGACCTGGAGCCGGTGGCTCTGAGGTCAGGCGAGACGGCCGATCTGAACGAGATCGTGGAAGCCCTCGCCGCTGCCGCCTACACGCGCGTGGAGCTGGTCGAGAAGCGCGGCGAGTTCGCCGTGCGCGGCGGCATCCTCGACGTGTTCCCGCCGACCGAGGAACACCCCCTGCGCATCGAGTTCTGGGGCGACGACGTCGAGGAGATCCGCTACTTCAAGGTCGCCGACCAGCGCTCCCTGGAGGTCGCCGAGCACGGTCTGTGGGCCCCGCCCTGCCGTGAACTGCTGCTGACGCGGGAGGTGCGGGAGCGCGCCGCCGCCCTCGCCGAGCAGCACCCGGAGCTGGGCGAACTCCTCGGCAAGATCGCCGAGGGCATCGCCGTGGAGGGCATGGAGTCACTGGCGCCGGTCCTCGTCGACGACATGGAGCTGCTGCTCGACGTGCTGCCCAAGGGCTCGATGGCCGTCGTCTGCGACCCCGAGCGGGTGCGCACCCGTGCCTCCGACCTCGTCGCGACCTCGCAGGAGTTCCTCCAGGCGTCCTGGGCGGCCACCGCCGGTGGCGGCGAGGCACCCATCGACGTCGGCGCGGCCTCCCTGTGGTCCATCGCCGACGTCCGCGAGCGCGCGCGCGAGCTGGACATCATGTGGTGGTCGGTGTCGCCGTTCGCCGCGGACGACGAGGCGGAGGAGGCCGACACCCTCAAGCTCGGCATGCGCGCCCCCGAGACCTACCGCGGGGACACCGCGAAGGCACTCGCCGACACCAAGGGCTGGCTCGCCGACGGCTGGCGGACCGTCTACGTCACCGAGGGCCACGGCCCGGCCGCCCGCACCACCGAGGTACTGGGCGGTGAGGGCATCGCCGCGCGCCTGGACGGGGACCTCACCGAGATCACCCCGTCGGTCGTGCACGTGGCGTGCGGCTCGATCGACCACGGCTTCGTCGACCCCCGCCTCCGGCTCGCGGTGCTCACCGAGACCGACCTGTCCGGGCAGAAGGCGGCCGGCCGGGACGGCGCCCGCATGCCCGCGCGGCGCCGCAAGACGATCGACCCGCTCACCCTGGAGCCGGGCGACTACATCGTCCACGAGCAGCACGGCGTCGGCCGCTACATCGAGATGGTCCAGCGCACCGTGCAGGGCGCCACCCGCGAGTACCTGGTGGTGGAGTACGCCCCCGCCAAGCGCGGCCAGCCCGGCGACCGGCTGTACATCCCGACCGACCAGCTGGAGCAGATCACCAAGTACGTGGGCGGCGAGGCACCCACCCTGCACCGCCTGGGCGGCGCCGACTGGACCAAGACCAAGGCGCGCGCCAAGAAGGCGGTCAAGGAGATCGCCGCCGACCTGATCAAGCTCTACAGCGCCCGGATGGCCGCCCCCGGGCACTCCTTCGCGCCGGACACCCCCTGGCAGCGCGAGCTGGAGGACGCCTTCCCGTACGCGGAGACCCCCGACCAGCTCACCACCATCGCCGAGGTCAAGGAGGACATGGAGAAGACCATCCCCATGGACCGCCTGATCTGCGGCGACGTCGGCTACGGCAAGACGGAGATCGCCGTCCGCGCCGCCTTCAAGGCCGTCCAGGACGGCAAGCAGGTCGCGGTACTGGTGCCGACCACGCTGCTGGTGCAGCAGCACTACGGCACCTTCAGCGAGCGGTACGCGCAGTTCCCGGTGAAGGTGAAGGCCCTCTCCCGCTTCCAGACCGACACCGAGGCCAAGGCGGTCCTGGAGGGCCTGAAGGACGGCTCGGTGGACGTGGTCATCGGCACCCACCGGCTGTTCTCCTCGGAGACCAAGTTCAAGGACCTCGGCCTGGTCATCGTCGACGAGGAGCAGCGCTTCGGCGTCGAGCACAAGGAGCAGCTGAAGAAGCTGCGGGCCAACGTGGACGTGCTGACGATGTCGGCGACGCCGATCCCGCGCACCCTGGAGATGGCCGTGACCGGCATCCGCGAGATGTCCACGATCACGACCCCGCCGGAGGAGCGGCACCCGGTGCTCACCTTCGTCGGGCCGTACGAGGAGAAGCAGATCGGCGCCGCCATCCGCCGTGAGCTGCTGCGCGAGGGCCAGGTCTTCTACATCCACAACCGGGTCGAGTCGATCGACCGCGCGGCGGCCCGGCTGCG
>NZ_DASQNH010000072.1:0-127118 GCF_035645055.1 Streptomyces sp.
GCCGAGGCGATGGTCGCGCTGGTGCTGGCGGACGCGGTGGCGGAGAAGTTCGGCGGGGACAGCGTCACCGAGACCCGCCGCAACGTGCGGTCGTACCTCGACAACCTGCACATCCGATGAGCACGGGTCCTGTCGTCGTCCTGGTCGGCCCGATGGGCGTGGGCAAGTCCACCGTCGGGCGGCTGGTCGCCGGACGACTGGGCGTCGAGTACCGGGACACCGACGACGACATCGTCGCCGAGCAGGGACGGGCCATCGCCGACATCTTCGTCGACGAGGGCGAGCCTTTCTTCCGCGCCGTCGAGAAGCGAGCCGTGCAGACGGCGCTCGCCGAGCACGACGGCGTCCTGGCGCTCGGCGGCGGCGCGATCCTCGACCCGGACACCCGCGCGCTGCTGGCCGGCCGGCCGGTGGTGTACCTGTCGATGGACGTCGAGGAGGCGACCCGGCGCACCGGCCTGAACGTCGCCCGGCCGCTGCTGGCGGTCAACCCGCGCAAGCAGTGGCGGGAGCTGATGGAGGCCCGCCGTCACCTGTACGAGGAGGTGGCCCGCGCGGTCGTGGCCACCGATGCCCGCACACCGGACGAGGTCGCCCAGGCGGTCCTCGACGTTCTGGAGTTGAAGGAAGCATGAGTGAGTCTGTGACACGGATTCAGGTCGGCGGCTCCGCGGGCAGTGAGCCGTACGAGGTCCTGGTGGGCCGGCAGCTGCTCGGCGAGCTGGCCGGTCTGATCGGCGAGAAGGCGACCCGGGTCGCGGTGATCCACCCCGAGGCGCTGGCCGAGACCGGGGAGGCGCTGCGCGCCGACCTGGCCGAGCAGGGCTACGAGGCGGTCGCGATCCAGGTGCCGAACGCGGA
Organism: Streptomyces sp.; assembly: GCF_035645055.1. GTDB lineage: Bacteria > Actinomycetota > Actinomycetes > Streptomycetales > Streptomycetaceae > Streptomyces. Next base: position 862 of record NZ_DASQNH010000072.1, read on the forward strand.
GGAGGCCAAGACCGCCGAGGTCGCCGCCTACTGCTGGAAGGCGCTGGGGCAGTCCGGGTTCACCCGTACCGATGTGATCGTGGGCGTGGGCGGCGGCTCCACGACCGACCTGGCGGGCTTCGTCGCGGCGACCTGGCTGCGCGGCGTGCGCTGGATCGCCGTCCCGACGACCGTGCTGGCCATGGTCGACGCGGCGGTGGGCGGCAAGACCGGCATCAACACCGCCGAGGGCAAGAACCTCGTCGGCTCCTTCCACCCCCCGGCCGGGGTCCTGTGCGACCTGGCCGCGCTGGACTCCCTGCCGGTCAACGACTACGTCTCCGGGCTCGCGGAGGTCATCAAGGCCGGTTTCATCGCCGACCCGGTGATCCTGGACCTGATCGAGGCCGACCCGGAGGGCGCGCGCACCCCGGCCGGTCCGCACACCGCCGAGCTGATCGAGCGGTCGATCCGGGTCAAGGCCGAGGTGGTCTCCTCGGACCTGAAGGAGAACGGGCTCCGGGAGATCCTCAACTACGGCCACACCCTCGGCCACGCGATCGAGAAGAACGAGCGCTACAAGTGGCGGCACGGCGCCGCGGTCTCGGTCGGCATGCACTTCGCCGCCGAACTGGGCCGTCTGGCGGGCCGGCTGGACGACGCCACCGCGGACCGGCACCGCACCATCCTGGAGTCGGTGGGGCTGCCGCTCAGCTACCGCTACGACCAGTGGCCCAAGTTGCTGCAGACCATGAAGGTCGACAAGAAGTCCCGCGGCGACCTGCTGCGCTTCATCGTCCTCGACGGACTCGCCAAGCCGACCGTCATGGAGGGCCCCGACCCGGCCATGCTGCTCGCCGCCTACGGCGAGGTCGCCCAGTGAGGCCCGCCCAGTGAGGCCCGCCCGGTAGGGCCCGCCGGGTAGGGCCCGTCCGGTAAGGCCCCTCGGGCCCCTTCCGTCCCATTCCGCTTGCCACCGCGGGCACTTCGGGCCGCCCTCGGCCGTTCACCAAACGATGGCCGGGGGCGGTACCGTTCGGTAGGGAGCGGGCTCGCGCCCGCTGCCAGCGCCGAAAGCCTTGAAAGACGAGACGGAGTGGCACCGGATGCAGCACGCAGTGGGGTCTCCGCTGCCGCCGCCCCACCAGCCGGGGCACGGTCCGGCCGCCGGCTGGTCGCCGGCCGCACAACACCCGGGTCCGCACCACCCGGGCCACCACCCGGGTCCGCACCCCCCTGGTCCACCTCCGCAGGGACCGCCCCCGCAGCAGGCCCCCGCCCCGCAGCACGGCCCCGGCCCGGTGCCGCGGGGATCCGCCCCGGTGCCGCCGCCCGGTTTCACCGGAGCGCCGCCCGTTCCACATGCCGGGGCGCCGCAGCACGCACCGCCGGACACGACCGGCCATGTGCCGCTGCCGCCCGGCGGCCCGGTGGCGGCCCCCGGCACCCCGCCGCCGGCCGGCGCACCCGATCGGGCGGTCGGCGTGCCCGACCCGGGCGCCACCACGCTCGCGGTACTGCTGATCGGTCCCGCCGGCGCGGGCAAGACCAGCGTCGCCAAGTACTGGGCGGACCACCGCCGCGTGCCCACCGCGCACATCAGCCTGGACGACGTCCGCGAATGGGTCCGCTCCGGCTTCGCCGATCCGCAGTCCGGGTGGAACGACAACTCGGAGGCGCAGTACCGCCTGGCCCGCCGCACCTGCGGCTTCGCCGCGCGGAACTTCCTGGCCAACGGCATCTCCTGCATTCTCGACGACGCCGTCTTCCCCGACCGGCCGGTGGTCGGCCTCGGCGGCTGGAAGCGGCACGTCGGCCCCGGACTGCTCCCCGTCGTCCTCCTCCCGGGCCTCGACATCGTCCTGGAGCGCAACGCCGAGCGCACCGGCAACCGCCGCCTCACCGACGAGGAGGTCGCCCGCATCCACGGCCGCATGGCCGGATGGTACGGCTCGGGCCTGCCGATCATCGACAACTCCCAGCTCGACGTCCCCGGCACGGCCCGCGTCCTGGACGAGGTCCTGGCGAGAGCGATCGCAAGCCCGCCGAAGTGGTGAACTCGGGGAGCGGACCCACCTGAGGGGCGAGGGGAACTGCGCGACGAGCCACAAGCGTCCGCAGTCGGCAGCCAGCCGTTCGCACCACGGCGCTAGCCCGAACGGCACCTCCCCAACCGGCACAATTCGCCCACAACTCCTACGCTCGTGTCATGTCAGAGGTGTACGCGACCCGCCGTACGCGAGTACGGGAACGCTGTAACGCGGGCGGCGCGGCGGCAGCGCTCGTCTCCCGTCCCGCCAACGTGCGCTACCTCGCGGGCGCGGCACCCCACGGTGCCGTACTGCTGCTGGGCAAGCGCGAAGATCTGCTGGTGTGCGCAGGCCCCCCGGACGACCGCCCCGCCGAGGGGCGCCCCGACGAGGCGCTGCGGGTGCACGCCCTGCCCCGCCCCAGCGGTGATACGGCCGTCGCCGCCGCCGACCTCGCCGCGGGCCAGGGCGCCGATTCCCTCGCGGTGGAGGAACACCACCTCACCGTCGCCCGGCACCGGGCCATCGGATCGGTCGTGCCGCGGCTGCGGCTGGCCGACCTCGGCGGTGCGGTCGAGCAGCTGAGGGTGGTGAAGGACGAGGAGGAGATCTCCTGCCTGCGGATCGGCGCGGAGATCGCCGACCAGGCCCTCGGCGAGCTGCTCGAATCCATCCTGGTCGGGCGCACCGAACGCCACCTCGCCCTGGAACTCGAACGGCGCCTGGTCGACCACGGTGCCGACGGCCCCGCCTTCCCCACCTCCGTCGGCACCGGCCCGAACTCCGGCCGCCGCGGCCACCGGCCCACGGACCGGCGGGTGGAGGAGGGCGACTTCCTCTCCGTGTGCCTGGGTGCCACCTACCGCGGCTACCGGTGCGAGATCGGCCGTACCTTCGTCATCGGGACCTCGCCCGCCGACTGGCAGATCGAGCTGTACGACCTGGTCTTCGCCGCCCAGCGGGCCGGCCGGGAGAGTCTGGCACCCGGTGCCGCCTACCGTGACGTGGACCGCGCGGCCCGGCAGGTGCTGGACTCCGCGGGACACGGGGAAGGCCTGCTTCCGCTGACCGGGCACGGCGTGGGACTCGAAATCGACGAGGACCCGCAGTTGGCTCCCGCCGCCATGGGTAAACTGGACGCTTGCGTGCCGGTCACCGTCGAACCCGGGGTCCACCTCCCGGGCCGGGGCGGCGTCCGGATCGATGACACGCTCGTCGTCCGCCCCGAGGCGGACGGCGGACCCGAGCTACTCACCATTACGACCAAGGAGCTGCTCGCACTATAGGCAGGTGCGTGCCCCCGGGGTCGTCCACGTCAGTCCAGGAGATTCCGCAACCGTGGCTTCCACGAACGACCTCAAGAACGGCATGGTGCTCAAGCTCGAAGGCGGCCAGCTCTGGTCCGTCGTCGAGTTCCAGCACGTCAAGCCCGGCAAGGGCCCGGCCTTCGTGCGCACCAAGCTCAAGAACGTGCTCTCCGGCAAGGTCGTCGACAAGACCTTCAACGCCGGCGTCAAGGTCGAGACGGCCACTGTCGACAAGCGCGACATGCAGTTCTCGTACATGGACGGCGAGTACTTCGTCTTCATGGACATGGACACCTACGACCAGCTGCACATCGACCGGAAGACCGTCGGCGACGCCGCGAACTTCCTGGTCGAGGGCTTCACGGCCGTCGTCGCCCAGCACGAGGGCGAGGTGCTCTTCGTCGAGCTCCCGGCCGCCGTCGAGCTGACCATCGCCGAGACCGAGCCGGGCGTCCAGGGCGACCGCTCCACCGGCGGCACCAAGCCCGCGACCCTGGAGACCGGCCACCAGATCCAGGTTCCGCTCTTCATCACCACCGGTGAGAAGATCAAGGTCGACACCCGCACCAGCGACTACCTCGGCCGGGTGAACAGCTAACCGTGGCCGCCCGTAACACGGCCCGCAAGCGCGCCTTCCAGATCCTCTTCGAGGGCGATCAGCGCGACGCCGACGTCCTGACGGTCCTCGCGGACTGGGTCCGGCTCTCCCGGGCCGACACCCGGCAGCCGCCGGTCAGCGAATACACCATGCAGCTGGTCGAGGGCTACACGGAGCACGCGAGGCGGATCGACGAGCTGATCGCGCAGTACTCCGTCGGCTGGACGCTCGACCGGATGCCGGTCGTCGACCGCAACATCCTGCGTCTCGGCGCGTACGAGCTGATCTGGGTCGACGAGACCCCGGACGCCGTCGTTCTCGACGAGATGGTGCAGCTGGCGAAGGAGTTCTCCACGGACGAGTCGCCCTCGTTCGTCAACGGCCTGCTCGGCCGGCTGAAGGAGCTCAAGCCTTCACTGCGCCGCGACGAAGCCTGAGCCGCACCAAGACGCCCGAGGGCCCGCAGCACATCCGCTGCGGGCCCTCGGGCGTTCTCGTACGCCTGTCTGGTCGTCCGGGGCCGGGGAAGTCCCCACGGGGGTCCGGAGGCCCGCAGAGAGCCGCAGAAAGCCGCCGGGGTGGCCGGAACCCCTCGGTTCCGGCCACCCCGGCGGCACGTTTCTGCTGATGTCCGCCCGTGGAGGGGAGCGCTCAGCTCTCCTCGTGCGCGGCGACCGCGCGACGCGCGTCCGCGTCCAGCACGCCCCAGCTGATCAGCTGCTCGGTGAGGACCGAGGGCGACTGGTCGTAGATGACGGCGAGTGTGCGCAGGTCGTCCTGGCGGATGGAGAGCACCTTGCCGTTGTAGTCACCGCGCTGGGACTGGATCGTCGCCGCGTAGCGCTGCAGCGGGCCCGCCTTCTCGGCCGGCACGGTGGCCAGCCGCTCCAGGTCCAGGACCAGCTTCGGCGGCGGCTCGGCGGCGCCGCCCGGGGTGGTGCCCGGAAGCAGCTCCTGCACGGGAACGCCGTAGAAATCCGCCAGCTCGGCGAGGCGCTGCACGGTCACGGCGCGGTCGCCGCGCTCGTAGGAACCGACCACCACGGCCTTCCAGCGTCCCTGGGACTTCTCCTCGACACCGTGGAGGGAAAGGCCCTGCTGGGTGCGGATGGCCCGGAGCTTGGCCCCGAGCTGTTTGGCGTATTCGCTGGACATATAGCTCCCCGGACACTGTGTCGACGCGGACTGGCGTGATTCCCGCCGCGCGGTTGGTAACTCACTGTGAGGTTACGCAGCGTGACTCTCCTGCGTCAAGCCGAATGGTCCACACCGACTCTTCCGTGGTATCGGCACTCGGTTGGGCCGAATGGGTGGTCTCAGGGGTCTCGGAGGGGTGATCGAGGGGGTGCGGCGGAGTGTCGCCGCGGCCTGCTACGGTGGATGGCGCAATCCCGACGTCCTTTAAGGTCCGTCCCGTGAGGCGGAGAAGGAGGTCCGTTTCATATGGACACGCACGCCAACGCGCAAGCGTCCGATGCGAGGCCCGTTCTCGAGGGCCCCGACATCGCGCGGGTTCTGACCCGCATCGCCCACGAGATCGTCGAGCGCGCCAAGGGCGCCGACGACGTGGTGCTCCTCGGCATCCCGACCCGGGGCGTCTTCCTCGCCCAGCGGCTCGCCGCCAAGCTCGAGCAGATCACCGAGCGCAAGATCCCCTGCGGTTCGCTGGACATCACCATGTACCGCGACGACCTGCGCATGCACCCGCCGCGTGCGCTGGCCCGCACCGAGATCCCGGGTGACGGCATCGACGGCAAGCTGGTCGTCCTCGTCGACGACGTCCTCTTCTCCGGCCGCACCATCCGCGCCGCCCTCGACGCGCTGAACGACATCGGGCGGCCCCGCGCGGTGCAACTGGCGGTCCTCGTCGACCGCGGCCACCGCGAACTGCCCATCCGCGCCGACTACGTCGGCAAGAACCTCCCCACGTCGCTGCGGGAGACGGTCAAGGTCCAGCTCGCCGAGGAGGACGGTCGCGACACCGTGCTGCTCGGTGCGAAGGCCGGCCAGTAGCAAACCGGGCGTGCGGACCGCTTCGGCGTGCCCACGCACGCAGGCATGGACCGGTTTGCCCGAAACCTCCCCCTGAACTGCCTTACGGAGCCTGACAGATGCAGCGTCATCTCATCTCGGCCGCCGACCTCACCCGCGACGACGCCGTCCTCATCCTCGACACCGCCGAGGAGATGGCCCGGGTGGCCGACCGGCCGATCAAGAAGCTGCCGACCCTGCGCGGCCGCACGATCGTCAACCTCTTCTTCGAGGACTCCACGCGCACCCGCATCTCCTTCGAGGCCGCCGAGAAGCGGCTCTCCGCGGATGTGATCAACTTCTCCGCCAAGGGCTCCAGTGTGTCCAAGGGCGAGTCCCTGAAGGACACCGCCCAGACCCTGGAGGCCATGGGCGTCGACGCCGTGGTCATCCGGCACAGCGCCTCCGGGGCGCCGTACCGCCTCGCCAACTCAGGCTGGATCGACGCGGCCGTCATCAACGCCGGCGACGGCACCCACCAGCACCCCACCCAGGCCCTGCTCGACGCCTTCACCATGCGCCGCCGGCTGGTCGGCAAGGACGCCGGGCTCGGCCAGGACCTGGCCGGCAAGCACGTCACCCTCGTCGGAGACGTGCTGCACAGCCGGGTCGCCCGCTCCAACGTCGACCTGCTGCACACCCTCGGCGCCGAGGTCACCCTGGTCGCCCCGCCGACCCTGCTGCCGGTCGGCGTCGGGACCTGGCCCTGCGAGGTGTCGTACGACCTCGACAGCACCCTGCCCAAGTCCGACGCCGTGATGATGCTGCGTGTGCAGCGCGAGCGGATGAACGCCGCGTTCTTCCCGACCGAGCGCGAGTACTCGCGGCGCTACGGCCTCGACGGGGACCGCATGGCCAAGATGCCCGAGCACGCCATCGTGATGCACCCCGGCCCCATGGTCCGCGGCATGGAGATCACCGCCGAGGTCGCCGACTCCGACCGCTGCACCGTCGTCGAGCAGGTCGCCAACGGCGTCTCCATCCGGATGGCCGTCCTCTACCTGCTGCTGGGCGGCAACGAGCCCGCCGTCACCCACGCCCGTACCACCGAGGAGAAGTAAGACAGATGAGCAAGATCCTGATCCGTGGTGCGAAGGTCCTCGGCGGCGAGGCGCGGGACGTCCTGATCGACGGCGAGACCATCGCCGAGGTGGGCACCGGACTGTCCGCCGACGGCGCCGAGGTCGTCGAGGCCGGCGGCAAGGTGCTGCTGCCGGGCCTGGTCGACCTGCACACCCATCTGCGCGAGCCGGGCCGCGAGGACTCCGAGACGGTCCTCACCGGCACCCGCGCGGCGGCCTCCGGCGGCTACACCACCGTGTTCGCCATGGCCAACACCTTCCCCGTCGCCGACACCGCCGGTGTCGTCGAGCAGGTGTGGCGGCTCGGCAAGGAGTCCGGCTACTGCGACGTGCAGCCCATCGGCGCCGTCACCGTCGGGCTGGAGGGCAGCAAGCTCGCCGAGCTGGGCGCCATGCACGAGTCGGCGGCCGGTGTGACGGTCTTCTCCGACGACGGCAAGTGCGTGCACGACGCGGTGATCATGCGCCGGGCGCTGGAGTACGTGAAGGCCTTCAACGGGGTGATCGCCCAGCACGCCCAGGAGCCGCGGCTGACCGAGGGCGCCCAGATGAACGAGGGCGTCGTCTCCGCCGAGCTGGGACTCGGCGGCTGGCCCGCGGTGGCCGAGGAGTCGATCATCGCCCGGGACGTGCTGCTCGCCGACCACGTCGGTTCCCGCGTGCACATCTGCCACCTGTCGACCGCCGGGTCCGTCGAGATCGTCCGCTGGGCCAAGTCCCGCGGCATCCAGGTGACCGCCGAGGTCACCCCGCACCACCTGCTCCTCACGGACGAGCTGGTACGCAGCTACGACCCCGTCTACAAGGTCAACCCGCCGCTGCGCACCGAGCGCGACGTGATGGCCCTGCGCGAGGCCCTGGCCGACGGCACGATCGACATCGTCGCCACCGACCACGCCCCCCACCCGCACGAGGACAAGGACTGCGAGTGGGCCGCCGCCGCCATGGGCATGGTCGGCCTGGAGACCGCGTTGTCAGTGGTCCAGGCGACCATGGTGGACACGGGCCTGCTGGACTGGGCCGGCGTCGCCGACCGGATGTCCGTCAGGCCCGCGCAGATCGGACAGGCCACGGGTCACGGCCGTCCCGTCTCGGCTGGTGAGCCCGCCAACCTCACCCTGGTCGACACGGAATACCGTGGGCTCGTGGACCCCGCGGGCTTCGCCTCGCGCAGCCGCAACACCCCGTACGAGGGGCGTGAGCTGCCGGGCCGTGTCACGCACACGTGGCTCCGGGGCAAGGCCACGCTCATCGACGGGAAGCTCACGTGACACCTGTACTCCTGCTGGCCGCCGAGAGGGAATCGGCGGAAGTGACCGACTGGGCCGCCCGCCTCGGCTGGGTGGCCGGTCTCGCCCTCTTCGTCGCGCTCGTCTACTGGCTGATGCGCGAGGGCTGGAAATGGCGGGGCACCCTCCAGGGCGACCTGCCGGAGCTGCCCAGCGCGCCGGACGAGCCCGGCGAGGCGAGACTGACGATGAGCGGCCGCTACCACGGCTCCACCACCGCGGGGCAATGGCTCGACCGCATCGTCGCGCACGGCCTGGGCACCCGCAGCCGAGCCGAGCTGACACTGACCGACGCGGGCCTGGACGTCGTACGCCCCGGGGCGGCCGACTTCTTCGTCCCGGCCGCTGCGCTGCGCGAAGCCCGGCTCGACAAGGGCATCGCCGGAAAGGTGCTCACCGAGGGCGGACTGCTCATCGTGACCTGGGCGCACGGCGGCAAACTGATCGACTCCGGCTTCCGCTCCGACCGCGCGGCCGAGCACAACGAGTGGGTCGACGTCATTAACTCCATGATCGAAACAACCACCAGGGAAGGCGCCGAACGATGACGACCTCCACCAGGGGAACCAGCAAGGTTCCCGCCGTACTCGTCCTGGAGGACGGCCGTATCTTCCGCGGCCGCGCCTATGGGGCCGTGGGGGAGACCTTCGGCGAGGCCGTCTTCTCCACCGGCATGACCGGCTACCAGGAGACCCTGACCGACCCGTCGTACCACCGCCAGGTCGTCGTGATGACCGCCCCGCACGTGGGCAACACCGGCGTCAACGACGAGGATCCCGAGTCGAAGCGCATCTGGGTCGCCGGCTACGTCGTACGCGACCCCGCGCGCGTGCCGTCCAACTGGCGCTCCCGGCGCTCGCTGGACGAGGAACTGGCCGCCCAGGGCGTGGTCGGCATCAGCGGCATCGACACCCGCGCGCTCACCCGCCATCTGCGCGAGCGCGGCGCCATGCGCGTCGGCATCTTCTCCGGCAACGCGCTGCCCGACGAGGGCACCATGATCGCCCAGGTGCGCCAGGCCCCCGAGATGACGGGTGCCGACCTGTCCGCCGAGGTCGCCACCAAGGAGGCGTACGTCGTCCCCGCGATCGGCGAGAAGAAGTTCACCGTCGCCGCGGTCGACCTCGGCATCAAGGGCATGACCCCGCACCGGATGGCCGAGCGCGGCATCGAGGTGCACGTGCTGCCCGCCACGGCGAGCGTCGACGACGTGTACGCCGTGAACCCGGACGGCGTGTTCTTCTCCAACGGCCCGGGCGACCCGGCCACCGCCGACCACCCGGTCTCCGTGATGCAGGCGGTCCTGGAGCGCGGCACCCCGCTGTTCGGCATCTGCTTCGGCAACCAGATCCTCGGCCGCGCCCTCGGCTTCGGCACCTACAAGCTGAAGTACGGCCACCGCGGCATCAACCAGCCGGTGCAGGACCGCACGACCGGCAAGGTCGAGGTCACCGCGCACAACCACGGCTTCGCCGTCGACGCCCCGCTCGACCAGGTCTCCGAGACCCCCTTCGGCCGCGCCGAGGTCTCCCACGTCTGCCTCAACGACAACGTGGTGGAGGGCCTCCAGCTTCTCGACAAGCCGGCCTTCAGCGTCCAGTACCACCCCGAAGCGGCAGCCGGCCCGCACGACGCCGCCTACCTGTTCGACCGCTTCGTTTCCCTGATGGAGGGCCAGCGTGCCTAAGCGCACCGATATCCAGTCCGTCCTGGTCATCGGCTCCGGCCCGATCGTCATCGGCCAGGCCGCCGAGTTCGACTACTCCGGCACCCAGGCGTGCCGGGTCCTGAAGTCAGAGGGCCTGCGGGTCATCCTCGTGAACTCCAACCCCGCGACGATCATGACCGACCCGGAGATCGCCGACGCCACCTACGTCGAGCCGATCACCCCCGAGTTCGTCGAGAAGATCATCGCCAAGGAGCGCCCCGACGCCCTGCTGCCCACCCTGGGCGGCCAGACGGCGCTCAACACCGCCATCTCGCTGCACGAGAACGGCGTCCTGGAGAAGTACGGCGTCGAGCTGATCGGCGCCAACGTGGAGGCGATCCACAAGGGCGAGGACCGCGACCTGTTCAAGGAGGTCGTGGAGGAGGTCCGCAAGAAGATCGGGCACGGCGAGTCCGCCCGGTCCGTGATCTGCCACTCCATGGACGACGTCCTCGCGGGCGTCGAGACGCTCGGCGGCTACCCGGTCGTCGTGCGCCCCTCCTTCACCATGGGCGGCGCCGGCTCCGGCTTCGCCCACGACGAGGAGGAGCTGCGCCGCATCGCCGGCCAGGGCCTCACGCTCTCCCCGACCACCGAGGTGCTCCTGGAGGAGTCCATCCTCGGCTGGAAGGAGTACGAGCTGGAGCTGATGCGCGACAAGAACGACAACGTCGTGGTCGTCTGCTCCATCGAGAACTTCGACCCCATGGGCGTGCACACCGGTGACTCGATCACCGTCGCGCCCGCGATGACGCTCACCGACCGCGAGTACCAGGTGCTGCGCGACGTCGGCATCGCGATCATCCGCGAGGTCGGCGTCGACACCGGCGGCTGCAACATCCAGTTCGCGGTCAACCCCGAGGACGGCCGGGTCATCGTCATCGAGATGAACCCGCGCGTGTCCCGCTCCTCGGCGCTCGCCTCCAAGGCGACCGGCTTCCCGATCGCCAAGATCGCCGCCAAGCTCGCCGTCGGCTACACCCTCGACGAGATCCCGAACGACATCACGCAGGAGACCCCGGCCTCCTTCGAGCCGACCCTCGACTACGTGGTCGTCAAGGCCCCGCGCTTCGCCTTCGAGAAGTTCCCGTCCGCCGACTCGACCCTCACCACCACCATGAAGTCGGTCGGCGAGGCCATGGCCATCGGCCGCAACTTCACCGAGGCCTTCCAGAAGGCGCTGCGCTCCCTGGAGAAGAAGGGCAGCCAGTTCACCTTCGTCGGCGAGACGGGCGACAAGGAGCAGCTGCTGCGCGACGCCGTCCGTCCCACCGACGGCCGGATCAACACGGTCATGCAGGCCATCCGCGCGGGCGCCACGCCCGAGGAGGTCTTCGAGTACACCCGCATCGACCCGTGGTTCGTCGACCAGCTCTTCCTCATCAAGGAGATCGCCGACGAGATCGCCGAGGCCCCGGAGCTGACCCGCGAGCTGCTGGCCGAGGCCAAGCGGCACGGCTTCTCCGACCAGCAGATCGCCGAGATCCGCGGCCTGCGCGAGGACGTCGTCCGCGAGGTCCGGCACGCCCTCGGCATCCGCCCGGTCTACAAGACGGTCGACACCTGCGCCGCCGAGTTCGCCGCCAGGACGCCGTACTTCTACTCCTCCTACGACGAGGAGACCGAGGTCGCGCCGCGCGAGAAGCCCGCGGTGATCATCCTGGGCTCCGGCCCGAACCGCATCGGCCAGGGCATCGAGTTCGACTACTCCTGCGTCCACGCCTCCTTCGCGCTCAGCGACGCGGGCTACGAGACGGTGATGGTCAACTGCAACCCGGAGACCGTCTCCACCGACTACGACACCTCCGACCGCCTGTACTTCGAGCCGCTGACGCTGGAGGACGTGCTGGAGATCGTCCACGCCGAGCAGCAGGCCGGCCCGGTCGCGGGCGTCGTCGTCCAGCTCGGCGGCCAGACCCCGCTGGGCCTGTCGCAGGCACTGAAGGACAACGGCGTGCCGATCGTCGGCACCTCCCCGGAGGCCATCCACGCCGCCGAGGACCGCGGCGCCTTCGGCCGCGTCCTGAAGGAGGCCGGCCTGCCGGCCCCGAAGCACGGCACTGCCACCACCTTCGCCGAGGCCAAGGCCATCGCCGACGAGATCGGCTACCCGGTCCTCGTCCGGCCCTCGTACGTCCTCGGCGGGCGCGGCATGGAGATCGTCTACGACGAGACCCGGCTGGAGTCGTACATCGCGGAGTCGACCGAGATCAGCCCCACCCGGCCGGTCCTCGTCGACCGCTTCCTCGACGACGCGATCGAGATCGACGTCGACGCGCTCTACGACGGCGAGGAGCTGTACCTCGGCGGTGTCATGGAGCACATCGAGGAGGCCGGCATCCACTCCGGCGACTCGGCGTGCGCCCTGCCCCCGATCACCCTCGGCGGCTTCGACATCAAGCGGCTGCGCGCCTCCACCGAGGCCATCGCCAAGGGCGTCGGCGTGCGCGGCCTGATCAACATCCAGTTCGCGATGGCGGGCGACATCCTGTACGTCCTGGAGGCCAATCCGCGCGCCTCGCGCACGGTGCCCTTCACCTCCAAGGCGACCGCGGTGCCGCTGGCCAAGGCCGCCGCCCGCATCTCGCTCGGCGCGACCATCGCCGAGCTGCGCCAGGAGGGCCTGCTGCCCAGGCACGGTGACGGCGGCGAGCTCCCGCTCGACGCGCCGATCTCCGTCAAGGAGGCCGTCATGCCGTGGTCCCGCTTCCGGGACATCCACGGTCGCGGCGTCGACACCGTCCTCGGCCCGGAGATGCGCTCCACCGGCGAGGTCATGGGCATCGACTCGGTCTTCGGCACGGCGTACGCCAAGTCGCAGGCCGGCGCCTACGGCCCGCTGCCCACCAAGGGCCGCGCCTTCATCTCGGTCGCCAACCGCGACAAGCGCTCGATGATCTTCCCGGCCCGCGAGCTGGTCGCCCACGGCTTCGAGCTGCTGGCCACCTCCGGCACCGCCGAGGTCCTCAAGCGCAACGGCATCAACGCCACCGTGGTGCGCAAGCAGTCCGAGGGCACCGGCCCGAACGGCGAGAAGACCATCGTCCAGCTCATCCACGACGGCGAGGTCGACCTCATCGTCAACACCCCGTACGGCACCGGCGGCCGCCTCGACGGCTACGAGATCCGTACGGCGGCCGTGGCCCGGTCGGTGCCGTGCCTGACGACGGTCCAGGCGCTCGCCGCCGCCGTCCAGGGCATCGACGCGCTCAACCACGGCGACGTGGGCGTCCGCTCGCTCCAGGAACACGCGGAGTTCCTGACCGCGGCCCGCGACTAGCAGCCCTTGAGGGGGACACCGGAAACGGTGTCCCCCTCTTCATGAGGCTCGCCCTGAGCTTCGGCATGAGGACATCGATGTACAAGATCTTCTTCAACCTCGTCTTCAAGCGGATGGACCCGGAGCAGGCCCACCACCTGGCCTTCCGGTGGATCCGCTTGGCCGTGCGCGTCCCCGTGCTGCGCACCTTCGTCGCGGCCGTGCTCGCGCCCCGGTACAAGGAGCTGCGCACCGAGGCACTCGGCCTGCGCATGCACGGTCCGTTCGGTCTCGCCGCCGGCTTCGACAAGAACGCCGTCGCGATCGACGGCATGGCGATGCTCGGCTTCGACCACGTCGAGATCGGCACCGTGACCGGGGAGCCGCAGCCCGGCAACCCCAAGAAGCGGCTGTTCCGCCTGGTCCCCGACCGGGCGCTGATCAACCGTATGGGCTTCAACAACGAGGGCTCGCTCGCCGTCGCCGCCCGTCTGGCCTCCCGTACACCGGTCTTCAGGACCGTCGTGGGTGTGAACATCGGCAAGACGAAGGTGGTTCCGGAGGAGGAGGCCGCCCTCGACTACGTGAAGTCCGCCGAGCGGCTGGCGCCGTACGCCGACTACCTGGTCGTGAACGTGTCGTCGCCCAACACGCCCGGGCTGCGCAACCTCCAGGCCACCGAGGCGCTGCGTCCGCTGCTGAGCGCCGTACGCGACGCCGCCGACCGTACGGTCACCACCCGGCGCGTCCCGCTGCTGGTGAAGATCGCCCCCGACCTCGCCGACGAGGACATCGACGCGGTGGCCGACCTCGCCGTGGAACTGGGCCTGGACGGGATCATCGCCACGAACACCACCATCGCGCGCGAGGGCCTGGGCCTGACGTCCGACCCCGCACTGGTCGAGCAGACCGGCGGCCTGTCGGGGGCGCCCCTGAAGGCCCGCTCCCTGGAGGTGCTGCGCCGCCTCTACGCGCGCGTGGGCGACCGGATCACCCTGGTCGGCGTCGGCGGCATCGAGAACGCCGAGGACGCCTGGCAGCGCATCCTGGCCGGCGCCACCCTGGTCCAGGGCTACAGCGCCTTCGTCTACGAGGGGCCCTTCTGGGGCCGCGCCATCCACAAGGGCCTCGCCGCGCGGCTGCGCCAGAGCCCGTACGCCACCCTCGCCGACGCGGTCGGCGCCGATGTGAGGAAGCCCCGATGACCGGCATGAGCCCCCTGGAGCCCTTCGGTGCCCGGCTGCGCCGTGCCATGGACGACCGCGGCCCGCTGTGCGTGGGGATCGACCCGCACGCCTCCCTGCTCGCCGAGTGGGGCCTGAACGACGACGTGGCGGGCCTGGAGCGGTTCAGCCGCACGGTCGTCGAGGCGATGGCCGACCGGGTCGCCGTGCTCAAGCCGCAGAGCGCGTTCTTCGAGCGCTTCGGCTCGCGCGGTGTCGCGGTCCTGGAGAAGGCCGTCGAGGAGGCCCGCGCGGCCGGTGCGCTGGTCGTCATGGACGCCAAGCGCGGCGACATCGGCTCCACCATGGCCGCCTACGCCGAGTCCTTCCTGCACAGGGACGCCCCGTTGTTCTCCGACGCGCTGACCGTCTCGCCGTACCTCGGCTACGGCTCCCTGAAGCCCGCGGTCGACCTGGCCCGGGAGAACGGCGCCGGGCTCTTCGTGCTGGCGCTGACCTCCAACCCGGAGGGCGGCGAGGTCCAGCACGCGGTGCGCACCGAGGATCCGGCCGGGCGGAACGTCGGTGCCACGATGCTCGCCCACCTCGCGGACGAGAACGCGGGGGAGGAACCGCTGGGATCCTTCGGCGCGGTCGTCGGCGCCACGCTGGGCGACCTGTCCTCGTACGACCTGGCGATCAACGGTCCGCTGCTGGCCCCCGGCATCGGCGCCCAGGGGGCCACCGCGGCCGACCTGCCCCGGGTCTTCGGGGCCGCCGTGCGCAATGTGGTCCCGAACGTCAGCCGGGGTGTTCTGCGTCACGGTCCCGACGCAGGGGCGCTGCGGGCGGCCGCGGACCGGTTCGCGGAGGAGATCCGGGCCGCGGTGACCTCCGTCTGAGGTCCCGGCGGAGTGCCCGGGGCCGTCTTGAGGCTGGATACATCCTCAAATCCAGGGCAGTATGTCTGAAATATCCGGTCCTGACAGAGGCTGACCAGGACTTTTCCGCTGTTCTCGCTGACTCTGGCGGACTTGACCGCTAGTCTCCGTCGAGAGAACGGGCAAGCGTGTGTTGCTCGTGCCTCCCCAGGTGTGGGGCGACTAGGTTCCTCACCGGTCCGTATCCGACAGTTCGACATCCGAGGTGACGTAGGCGTGGCTCTTCCGCCCCTTACCCCCGAACAGCGCGCAGCCGCGCTCGAAAAGGCCGCCGCGGCTCGCCGGGAGCGGGCCGAGGTCAAGAATCGACTCAAGCACTCCGGCGCCTCCCTTCACGAGGTCATCAAGCAGGGCCAGGAGAACGACGTCATCGGCAAGATGAAGGTCTCCGCCCTCCTTGAGTCCCTGCCGGGCGTGGGCAAGGTCCGCGCCAAGCAGATCATGGAGCGACTCGGCATCTCCGAGAGCCGCCGCGTGCGTGGTCTCGGTTCCAACCAGATCGCCTCCCTCGAGCGCGAATTCGGCAGCACCGGTTCCTGAACCCCGGCTCGCCCGGGCATGGTCCCGGGCACTCCGGGATTGCTGGAATAATCGCTGCATGAGTGAACGTCCGCGGCTGACCGTGCTCTCCGGACCCTCCGGGGTCGGCAAGAGCACGGTCGTCGCCCATATGCGCAAGGAACACCCCGAGGTCTGGCTCTCGGTGTCGGCGACGACCCGCAAGCCCCGCCCCGGCGAGCAGCACGGAGTCCACTACTTCTTCGTCACCGACGAGGAGATGGACAAGCTGATCGCCAACGGCGAACTGCTGGAGTGGGCCGAGTTCGCCGGCAATCGTTACGGCACTCCGCGCGCGGCCGTGCTGGAGCGTCTGGAGGCGGGGGAACCCGTCCTGCTGGAGATCGACCTCCAGGGGGCTCGGCAGGTCCGTGAGTCGATGCCCGAGGCCCAGCTGGTGTTCCTGGCTCCGCCCTCCTGGGAGGAGCTGGTGCGCAGGCTGACCGGCCGGGGCACCGAGCCGCCCGAGGTGATCGAGCGCCGCCTGGAGGCGGCGAAGATCGAGCTGGCGGCCGAGCCGGAGTTCGACGAGACGCTGGTCAACACCTCCGTCCAGGACGTCGCGCGCGAGCTGCTAACCTTGATGAACGTCGTGTGATCGGCTGCGATCATGCAGACCCGCATTACGCAGACCGGCATCATGCCGACTGATTCTTTCCCATCCATCGGAAGGTAGAGCGTGTCCTCTTCCATCTCCGCGCCCGAGGGCATCATCAACCCGCCGATCGACGAGCTCCTCGAGGCCACGGACTCGAAGTACAGCCTCGTGATCTACGCGGCCAAGCGGGCCCGCCAGATCAACGCGTACTACTCGCAGCTCGGCGAGGGCCTCCTCGAGTACGTCGGTCCCCTCGTCGACACCCACGTCCACGAGAAGCCGCTCTCGATCGCGCTGCGCGAGATCAACGCGGGGCTCCTGACCTCCGAGGCCGTCGAGGGCCCCGGTCAGTAAGTCGTACGATCAGCTCGCAGCTGACTTTTCCACAGGCCCGGCAGCACGTCTGCCGGGCCTGTGGTGTCTCATGGGGGTGGTTGCACGTTTCCGAGGTTCGGGGAGAGACGACGGTGGACAAGCCGAAGGTCGTTCTGGGGGTCAGCGGCGGCATCGCCGCCTACAAGGCGTGTGAGCTGCTGCGCAGGCTCACCGAGTCCGGACACGAGGTCCGGGTCGTGCCCACCGCCTCCGCCCTGCACTTCGTCGGCGCCGCCACCTGGTCCGCGCTCTCCGGCAACCCCGTCTCCACGCAGGTCTGGGACGACGTCCACGAGGTGCCGCACGTTCGCATCGGCCAGCGGGCCGACCTCGTCGTGGTCGCCCCGGCCACGGCCGACATGCTCGCCAAGGCCGCGCACGGCCTCGCCGACGACCTGCTGACCAACACCCTGCTCACCGCGCGCTGCCCGGTCGTCTTCGCCCCCGCGATGCACACCGAGATGTGGGAGCACCCGGCCACCCAGGAGAACGTGGCGACGCTGCGCCGCCGCGGTGCCGTCGTCATCGAGCCCGCCGTCGGCCGGCTCACCGGCGTCGACACCGGCAAGGGCCGGCTGCCCGAGCCCGCCGAGATCTTCGAGGTCTGCCGCCGGGTCCTGGCCCGGGGCGTGCGGGAACCCGACCTCGTGGGCCGGCATGTCGTGATCAGCGCCGGAGGCACCCGCGAACCGCTGGACCCGGTGCGCTTCCTGGGCAACCGCTCCTCCGGCAAGCAGGGCTACGCCCTGGCCCGGACGGCCGCCGCGCGCGGCGCCCGGGTCACCCTGGTCGCCGCCAACACCGCCCTGCCGGACCCGGCCGGAGTGGACGTGGTCCCGGTCGGCACCGCCGTCCAGCTGCGCGAGGCCGTGCTGAAGGCCGCCGCGGACGCCGACGCCGTCGTGATGGCCGCCGCGGTCGCCGACTTCCGCCCGGCGGCGTACGCGGCCGGGAAGATCAAGAAGAAGGACGGGCAGGAGCCCGCCCCGATCGTCCTGGTCCGCAACCCCGACATCCTCGCCGAGATCTCCGCCGACCGCGCCCGTCCCGGCCAGGTGATCGTCGGCTTCGCCGCCGAGACCGACGACGTCCTGGCCAACGGCCGCAGAAAGCTGGAGCGCAAGGGCTGCGATCTGCTCGTGGTGAACGAGGTGGGGGAGCGCAGGACCTTCGGCGAGGAGGAGAACGAGGCCGTGGTGCTGGCCGCCGACGGCGGCGAGATTCCCGTCCCGCACGGCCCCAAGGAGGCACTGGCCGACACCGTGTGGGACCTGGTGACCGCCCGCCTGCGCTGACGGCCCGGCGCACCGCCCGCCACCTTCCGCACCCCCGGTGACACGCCCCGCCACCCTCTGTGGGCCCGGCAACAGGGGCGTGGCGCCCCTGGCCAAGGCCGCGCCCCATTGGGCAGAATGCCCGTGCCGCAGGTCACAGGGCTCCCGAGAGGCGAGACAGGTGGTCCCGCGGCGGAGCGCGACCGATAAACTGTTCCAGGACGACGCCGGGCGCAGCCCCCGACCCGTCCACCAATGATCAGCCAGCAGCCGCTGCAACCACAGGGAGCGTTGTGTCCCGTCGCCTGTTCACTTCGGAGTCCGTGACCGAGGGTCACCCCGACAAGATCGCTGACCAGATCAGCGACACCATTCTCGACGCGCTGCTGCGCGAGGACCCGACCTCCCGGGTCGCCGTCGAGACCCTGATCACGACCGGCCTGGTACACGTGGCCGGTGAGGTCACGACCAAGGCCTACGCGCCGATCCCGCAGCTCGTCCGGGACAAGATCCTGGAGATCGGCTACGACTCCTCGAAGAAGGGCTTCGACGGCGCCTCCTGCGGTGTCTCGGTGTCCATCGGCTCGCAGTCCCCGGACATCGCGCAAGGTGTCGACACCGCGTACGAGACGCGGGTCGAGGGCGACGAGGACGAGCTGGACCGGCAGGGCGCCGGCGACCAGGGCCTGATGTTCGGCTACGCGACGGACGAGACGCCGACGCTGATGCCGCTGCCGGTCTTCCTGGCGCACCGGCTGTCCAAGCGCCTGTCCGACGTGCGCAAGAACGGCACCATCCCCTACCTGCGCCCGGACGGCAAGACCCAGGTCACCATCGAGTACGACGGCGACAAGGCGGTCCGGCTGGACACCGTCGTGGTCTCCTCGCAGCACGCCAGCGACATCGACCTCGACTCGCTGCTCGCCCCCGACATCCGCGAGTTCGTCGTGGAGCCGGAGCTGAAGGCACTGCTCGACGAGGGCATCAAGCTGGACACCGAGGGGTACCGCCTGCTGGTCAACCCCACCGGCCGCTTCGAGATCGGCGGCCCGATGGGCGACGCCGGCCTGACCGGCCGCAAGATCATCATCGACACCTACGGCGGCATGGCCCGCCACGGCGGCGGTGCCTTCTCCGGCAAGGACCCGTCCAAGGTCGACCGCTCCGCCGCGTACGCGATGCGCTGGGTCGCCAAGAACGTGGTCGCCGCGGGCCTGGCCGCCCGCTGCGAGGTCCAGGTCGCCTACGCCATCGGCAAGGCCGAGCCGGTCGGACTCTTCGTGGAGACCTTCGGCACCCACAAGGTCGAGCCCGAGAAGATCGAGAAGGCGATCGAGGAGGTCTTCGACCTCCGTCCGGCCGCCATCATCCGTGACCTCGACCTGCTCCGCCCGATCTACGCCCAGACCGCGGCGTACGGCCACTTCGGCCGTGAGCTGCCCGATTTCACCTGGGAGCGCACGGACCGCGTGGACGCGCTGCGCGCG
The DNA here is from genome assembly GCF_035645055.1 of Streptomyces sp. GTDB lineage: Bacteria > Actinomycetota > Actinomycetes > Streptomycetales > Streptomycetaceae > Streptomyces. The sequence goes on from NZ_DASQNH010000072.1 coordinate 20,541, forward strand.
GCGGCGGGGCTGTAAGGCCTACGGTGCTCGCGAGGCCCGGTGCCCTTCGGGGGGCCGGGCCTCGGTGCGTCCGGGCGCGGGGAAAGGCCGGCCGGGAGGGCCCGCCGGGACCTACGGTGATGATCTCCCGGTGCGCGGGCTCCGGTTGCCTCGGTGGAGCGCCTCCTCGGGCGCGCGGTGAATCCGGAAGCAGTCCGGCGGCGCCGCGTCGATCTCGGCCCGTGCGCCGGTGTCAGTGGGGTTTGGTAAGAATGCAAGCGTGAGCAGCGAGAACGGTCAGGGGGGCGGTGGCGCGGAGGGTGCGCCGCCGGAGCAGCTCGCGCTCATCCGGGAGAGCGTGCGCAAGGCCAAGGAGCCGAGGGCCAAGCCGCGGACCTGGCGGGGCGCCGCGCTCGCCAGCGAACGGCCCGTGGCCCGCGTGCTGGTGGACAAGGGCGTGCTGCACCTCGACCGGTACTTCGACTACGCCGTGCCCGAGGAGCTGGACGCCGACGCGCAGCCCGGCGTGCGGGTGCGGGTGCGCTTCGGGGCCGGGCGGCACCGGGTCCGCGAGGGGCGCCGGGAGGGCGGGGGCCTGATCGACGGCTTCCTGATCGAGCGGCGGGACGAGTCGGACTACGCCGGTCCGCTGGCCGCGCTGGCCCAGGTCGTCTCGCCCGAGCCCGTGCTGAGCGAGGAACTGCTGGGGCTGGCCCGGGCGGTCGCCGACCGGTATGCCGGGAGCCTCGCCGACGTGCTCCAGCTCGCCGTGCCGCCGCGCAACGCACGGGCCGAGCAGCGGCCGTCACCGGCCCCGCTGCCGCCGCCGCCCGCACCGGAGCCGGGGTCGTGGACGCGGTACGAGCGAGGGGCGGCGTTCCTCACGGCGCTGGCCTCGGGGAGCGCGCCGCGAGCCGTGTGGCACGCGCTGCCCGGCCCCCACTGGAGCGAGGAGCTGGCCCGGGCCGTCACCGCGGCACTCGCCTCGGGACGCGGCGCCCTGGTCGTCGTACCGGACGGGCGGGCCGCGGCCCGTGTCGACGCCGCGCTGACGTCCCTGCTCGGGGAGGGGCGGCATGCCCTGCTCACCGCCGACGCCGGGCCCGAGAAGCGGTACCGCGAGTGGCTGGCCGTACGGCGCGGGTCGGTGCGGGCGGTGGTCGGCACCCGCGCGGCCATGTTCGCTCCGGTGCGGGACCTCGGGCTGGTCGCCCTCTGGGACGACGGCGACGACAGCCACAGCGAGCAGCACGCGCCGCAGCCGCATGCCCGGGAGGTGCTGCTGCTGCGCGCCGCCCAGGACAAGTGCGCCTTCCTGCTGGGGGGTTGGAGCTGCACGGTGGAGGCCGCGCAGCTCGTGGAGAGCGGATGGGCCCGGCCCCTGGTCGCCGGACGCGAGCAGGTGCGGGCCGCCGCCCCGCTCGTGCGCACCGTGGGGGACCAGGATCTGGCGCGGGACGAGGCCGCGCGGGCGGCCCGGCTGCCGACCCTGGCCTGGCAGGCCGTCAGGGAGGGCCTGCGGCAGGGACCGGTCCTGGTGCAGGTGCCCCGGCGGGGGTACGTGCCGCGGATGGCCTGCGCCCGCTGCCGGGAGCCCGCCCGGTGCCGGCACTGCGCGGGGCCGCTGGAGGCGCAGGACGCCGGGGCGCTGCGCTGCGGCTGGTGCGGGCGGGCGGAGGAGTCCTGGCACTGCCCGGAGTGCGGGTCGTTCCGGCTGCGCGCGCAGGTCGTCGGCGCGCGGCGGACCGCGGAGGAGCTGGGCCGGGCGTTCCCGGCGGTTCCGGTGCGGACGTCGGGGCGCGAGCATGTGCTGGACACGGTGCCGGGGACGCCCGCGCTGGTGGTGAGCACCCCGGGCGCCGAGCCGGTCGCCGAGGGCGGTTACGCCGCCGCGCTGCTGCTCGACGGCTGGGCCATGCTGGGGCGGCCGGATCTGCGGGCCGGTGAGGACGCGCTGCGGCGCTGGATCGCGGCCGGCGCGCTGGTGCGTCCGCAGGGGGCCGGGGGGACGGTCGTGGTCGTCGCCGAGCCGACGCTGCGGCCCGTGCAGGCGCTGGTGCGGTGGGACCCCGTGGGGCACGCGGTGCGGGAGCTGGCCGAGCGGGCCGAGCTGGGGTTCCCGCCGGTGTCCCGGATGGCGGCGGTGTCGGGGACGGCGGAGGCGGTCGCGGAGTTCCTGGCGATGGTGGAACTGCCGCCCGAGGCCGAGGTGCTGGGGCCGGTGCCGGTGCCCGTCGCCGCTCCCGGGCGGCCCCGGCGGCCGGGAGCGCCCCCGCCGGGGGAGCAGTGGGAGCGGGCCCTGATCCGGGTGCCGCCGGGACGCGGATCGGCCCTGGCCACCGCGCTGAAGGCCACCCAGGCGGCCCGGATGGCGCGGGGAAGCGGGGCGGTGGTCCGGGTGCGGATCGATCCGCCGGACATCGGGTGAGCCGTGGGGCGCCGGGGGCCGTCGTAGGGACTGGGGGTGGGCCGTGGGCGCCGCCGGGGTGCGTCGTGGGGACTGCGGGCGGACCCTGGGCGCCGCGGGTGGGCCGTGACGACTGCCGGAGAGTGAGGCACTGCCCTCCCGGGGCGGTGCGCCGGGAGGGCAGTACGAGAGGCCCGCGTCGGCGCGTTCGCCTCGGCGGTTCGGCGGCGTCAGCCGTTGCGCGGACTCGGGAACGCCGCCGGCCTGGCCTCGTCACGGAGTGCCGGGCTGCCCGCCGTCGGCTGCGTCGGCATGGAGCGGGCGGCCGGGACCGTGGGCACCGCCGGAAGACCGGAGCCCACGTTGACCGTGCGGGTGCCCGACGGCTCCGTGCCGCGCTCGGCCTCGGCGGCGGCCTGGGCGGCGGCGCGGCGGGAGCCGTACCGGCGGTGGACCGCCTGCTTGGTGACTCCGAGGGCGGAGCCCACCGCGTCCCACGAGAAGCCGAGCGAGCGGTCGAAGTCGACCGCGGCCGTGACCAGGGTCTCGACACTGTCCCGCAGCTCCTGGGCGAGACGGACGGTCGGGGCGGGGGCGCGTCCGTAGACGACGAAGCCCGTGGAGGGGCCGGAGCGCCGCGGGCGGTAGACGTTGCCCAGCTGGGCGGTGAGCGTGCGCAGCGCGTCCACCTGCCGGCGGACCCGCTCGATGTCCCGCACCAGCAAGTGCAGGCTGGCCCGAGCCTGGGCGTCGTGGGTTGCGTGGTCGGCCATGAACAAGCCTCTCGAACCGGCGTTGAGGAGAAAGGATCGGGCCGCGATCGCGGCCCGTAGTGGTCAACTCTTTCTTGACCAACGCGGATTCACGCCGCTGGTCACGCCCAGGGGGCGTATGGGCATATGCGTACGCCCCCACGGGTGGATGCGCGCGGTGCGCCCGGCCTGGGGTTTCTCCCCGCCGACGGCTCCGCCCGCCGTGGTCATAGACTGGTGGGCCGCCCGATCAACTCCCGTCCGAGAGGCCCGTGCCCGCTCATGAAGCTCGTCTTCGCCGGTACCCCCGAGGTCGCCGTTCCCGCCCTGGACGCACTGCTCGCCTCCGGACGGCACGAGGTGGCCGCCGTCGTCACCCGGCCGGACGCACCGGCCGGGCGGGGCCGCAGGCTGGTCGCCTCGCCCGTGGCCGAGCGGGCGGAGGAGGCCGGGATCGAGGTGCTCAAGCCGGCCAAGCCGCGCGACCCGGAGTTCCTGGACCGGCTGCGCGCCATCGCCCCGGACTGCTGCCCCGTCGTCGCGTACGGCGCGCTGCTGCCGCGGGCGGCCCTCGACATCCCCGCCCACGGCTGGGTCAATCTGCACTTCTCGCTGCTGCCCGCCTGGCGCGGCGCGGCCCCGGTGCAGCACTCCATCATGGCCGGGGACGAGATCACCGGCGCCTCGACCTTCCTGATCGAGGAAGGGCTCGACTCGGGACCGGTCTACGGCACCGTCACCGAGGCGATCCGCCCCACCGACACCAGCGGCGATCTGCTGACCCGGCTCGCCTTCGCCGGGGCCGGGCTGCTGGCCGCGACCATGGACGGCATCGCGGACGGCACCCTCAAGGCCGTACCGCAGCCGGCCGACGGCATCACGCTCGCGCCGAAGATCACCGTCGAGGACGCGCGGGTCGACTGGGCCGCCCCCGCCCTGCGGGTCGACCGGGTGGTGCGCGGCTGCACCCCGGCGCCGGGAGCGTGGACGACCTTCCGCGGCGAGCGGCTGAAGCTCGTCCAGGTCGCCCTCCTGCCGGAGCGGACCGACCTGGCGCCGGGGCAGCTGTCCGCCGGCAAGAACAACGTCCACGTCGGCACCGGCTCGCACGCCGTCGAGCTGCTGTGGGTGCAGGCCCAGGGCAAGAAGCCGATGCGGGCGGCGGACTGGGCGCGCGGGGCGCGGATCGCCGACGGGGAGACCGTCGGGGCCTGAGGCCCGGCACGGGCGGCTCGGCACCCGAGCACGCGACGTACGCTGGTCGCACACCGTACACAGAAAACCGGAGCACCTTTTCGTGAGCGACACCTCCCGGCGGCCCCGCAAGCCCGGCAAGCCCTACCGCCGGCCCAAGAAGGACCCCGTCCGCGTCCTCGCCTTCGAGGCGCTGCGCGCCGTGGACGAGCGGGACGCCTACGCCAACCTCGTGCTGCCGCCGCTGCTGCGCAAGGCGCGCGAGAAGGAGGGGCCGGAGAGGTTCGACGGGCGGGACGCCGCGCTGGCCACCGAGCTGGTGTACGGGACCCTGCGCCGGCAGGGCACCTACGACGCGGTCGTCTCCGCCTGCGTCGACCGGCCGCTGCGGGAGGTCGACCCGCCGGTGCTGGACGTGCTCAGCCTCGGCGCGCACCAGCTCCTCGGCACCCGGATCCCCACGCACGCCGCCGTGTCCGCCACCGTCGAGCTGGCCCGCGTCGTGCTCGGGGACGGGCGCGCCAAGTTCGTCAACGCCGTGCTGCGCAAGGTCGCCCAGCACGATCTGGACGGCTGGCTGGAGCGCGTCGCACCGCCCTACGACGACGACCCCGAGGACCACCTCGCCGTCGTCCACTCCCATCCCCGCTGGGTCGTCTCCGCGCTGTGGGACTCCCTCGGCGGCGGCCGGGCCGGCATCGAGGAACTGCTGGCGGCCGACAACGAGCGGCCCGAGGTGACCCTGGTCGCCCGTCCCGGCCGGGCCACGGCCGACGAGCTGCTGGCCGAGGAGGCCGCGGTGCCGGGGCGCTGGTCGCCGTACGCCGTCCGGCTCACCGAGGGCGGCGAGCCCGGCGCCATCCAGGCCGTCCGCGAGGGCCGGGCCGGGGTGCAGGACGAGGGCAGCCAGCTCGTCGCCCTCGCGCTCGCCGACGCGCCGCTGGACGGGCCGGACGAGAAGTGGCTCGACGCGTGCGCCGGTCCCGGCGGCAAGGCCGCGCTGCTCGCCGCGCTCGCCGCCGAGCGGGGCGCCACCCTGCTCGCCTCCGAACGCCAGACCCACCGGGCCGGGCTGGTCGCCAAGGCCCTGCACGGCAACCCCGGCCCCTACCAGGTCATCGCCGCCGACGGCACCCGCCCGCCGTGGCGCCCCGGCACCTTCGACCGGGTGCTGGTGGACGTGCCCTGCACCGGGCTGGGCGCGCTGCGCCGCCGCCCCGAGGCCCGCTGGCGGCGCCGCCCGGAGGACCTGGACGGCTTCGCGCCGCTCCAGCGCGCCCTGCTGCGCACCGCCCTGGAGTCCGTCCGCGTCGGCGGCGTCGTCGGTTACGCCACCTGCTCTCCGCTGCTCGCCGAGACCCGCGCCGTCGTCGCCGACCTGCTCAAGCAGTTCCCGCACGCCGAACTCATCGACGCCCGTCCGCTCCTGCCGGGCGTCCCCGATCTCGGCGACGGTCCGGACATCCAGCTCTGGCCGCACCTCCACGGCACGGACGCGATGTACCTGGCGTTGTTCCGCCGCACCGCTTGAGCGTGCCCCTCAGGGCGCGGGGCGTGACATCATGCGGCTCCGTCCCGTGGGCGCGGCCGGCCCAGGACGGTCCGCAGCGGAAATCGAGACGGGACCGATGCCGCCAACCCCCGGGGGGCATGGCAGGCTTGGGTCATGGCCGTGCAGATCAACCCCAGCATCCTGTCCGCCGACTTCGCCCGTCTCGCCGACGAGGCGAAGGCGGTCGAAGGGGCCGACTGGCTCCATGTCGACGTCATGGACAACCATTTCGTCCCGAACCTCACGCTCGGCGTGCCGGTCGTGGAGTCCCTGGCCCGTGCGACGGACACCCCGCTGGACTGCCATCTGATGATCGAGGCCCCCGATCGCTGGGCGCCCCAGTACGTCGAGGCGGGTGCCTCCTCCGTCACCTTCCACGTCGAGGCGGCCGCCGCCCCGGTGCGGCTCGCCCGGGAGATCCGGGCGAAGGGCGCCCGTGCCTCGATGGCGCTCAAGCCCGCCACCCCGATCGAGCCGTACGAGGACCTGCTCCCCGAACTCGACATGCTGCTCATCATGACGGTCGAGCCGGGCTTCGGCGGGCAGGCGTTTCTCGACATCATGCTGCCGAAGATCCGCCGCACCCGGGAGCTGATCGGCAAGCACGGTCTGGAGCTGTGGCTCCAGGTGGACGGCGGAGTCTCGGCTTCCACCATCGAGCGGTGCGCCGACGCCGGCGCCGATGTCTTCGTGGCCGGCTCGGCGGTCTACGGGGCGTCCGACCCGGCCGAGGCGGTACGTGCACTGCGCACCCAGGCGGAGGCGGCCACCGCCAAGGCGTCGTGGGCGTGCGACCACTGAGCGTCAGGAACGTGAACGGCGCCCATCAGGGCTGATCGAGCGCGCCGGATCTGCAAGGATGAACGGCGAATCCAGAGTGTGAACAGCAGTGAGGAGATCGCCGTGTCGGGTATGTCGGCGGGCCGGTCAGCCATGCGGATGGGACCCGCTGAGCTGGTGCAGGCGGCGGCCATGGCCCGCCGCTTCTACCTCGAGGGCAAGTCCAAGATCCAGATCGCGGAGGAGTTCGGCGTCAGCCGCTTCAAGGTGGCCCGGGTCCTGGAGACCGCCCTCGAACGGGACCTCGTACGCATCGAGATCCGCGTCCCGGCCGAGCTGGACGCCGAGCGCTCCGACGCGCTGCGCGCCCGCTACGGCCTCAGGCACGCCGTCGTGGTCGAGTCCCCGGCCGAGGCGGCGGAGTCGCCCGACCCCGAGAACCTGGGGGAGGTGGCCGCCGACCTGCTCGGCGAGCTGGTCAACGAGGGCGATGTGCTGGGCCTGGCCTGGGGCCGGTCCACCATCCACATGGCGGCGGCCCTCGACCGGCTGCCGCCGTGCACGGTGGTGCAGCTGACGGGCGTGTACGACGCCGGGACCGCGGAGCGCGGCTCGGTGGAGGCGGTACGCCGTGCCGCCCAGGTCTCGGGCGGTGACGCCCACCCCATCTACGCGCCGATGCTGCTGCCGGACGAGGCGACCGCGGCGGCGCTGCGCAACCAGACCGGGATCGCCCGGGCCTTCGAGTACTTCGACAAGGTCACGGTCGCCTGTGTCTCCATCGGCTCCTGGGAGCCGGGCATCTCGACGGTGCACGACATGCTCAGCGACGAGGAGCGGGCGCACTATGCCTCGCTCGGTGTCGCCGCCGAGATGTCCGCGCACCTCTTCGACGCGGAGGGCCGCCGGATCGGCCGGGACCTCGGCGAGCGGTGCATCACGGTCAAGGCCGACCAGCTGCGCCGTATCCCCGAGGTCGTCGCGATCGCGGGCGGGCAGCGCAAGGGGCCCGCGATCGACGCCGTGCTGCGCTCCGGGCTGGTCACCAGCCTGGTGACGGACACCTCGGCCGCGGACTACCTGCTGACGGCCGGTCCGTCGCCGAAGTCCGCGCTGAACCGGGCGGACCCCGACGGACACTGACCGACCCGGCCGACCCGACGGACCCGGCCGACCCGACGGATACTGACGGACACCGACGGGCCCCGACGGCGGGTGCCCCGGGGGCGGCCGTGGCAGCATCGGCGGCATGCTGCCGCGGTTCGTCCCCAGGGTGCTGCTCTGCCTGCTCGCGCTGCTGGTCGGGTGTTCCGGCACCGACACCTCCGCACCGGCCTCCGCTCCGCCGTGGGCCGACGGCATGGTCACCGTGCGGGCGGCGGACCTGCCCGCCGAGGCCCGGGACACGCTGGCCCTCATCGACCGGGGCGGCCCGTTCCCGTACGACCGGGACGGCGCGGTCTTCGGGAACGTCGAGCGGCTGCTGCCCGCGCACGAGCGGGGCTACTACCGCGAGTACACCGTCAGGACCCCCGGTTCGCCCGACCGCGGGGCGCGACGCCTCGTCACCGGGAGGGGCGGGGAGATCTACTACACCGACGATCACTACGACTCGTTCAGGGCGGTACTGAGATGACGGAACGCGTGGTCACGGTCGATCTCGCCGGGGTCACCGACAAGCCGGGCCTGATGGACCGGTGCGCGCGCGCCCTGGACCTGCCCGAGTGGTTCGGGCGCAACTGGGACGCGCTCGCCGACAGCCTCGGCGACCACACCCTGTGGCCGGAGGGCGCCGTGGAGGACGGCCTGCTGATCGTCGTACGCCACTGGCAGGGGTACGCGCGGGCACGGCCCGAGGAGTGGCGCACCGCGCGGGAGGTGTTCGCCGAGGCGGCGGACCGCACGCCGGCGCTCTCCGTCACCCTCGCCCTTGGAGGATCCTCCCAATGCCTCCCTGACCAGGCTGGATGAACTGCCCGTACCTGGGGATACGGACGGCATGGGAGAATGAAGTACGTGCTCTTTCCCCCTGGCTGACCTGTCCGGGGGCCACCTCTGATCGACTGGGATGTGCAGCACGTGCGTTTCCTCAACGACATCCAGCCCTCGTACGACCTGACGTACGACGACGTGTTCATGGTGCCGAGCCGCAGCGCGGTCGGATCCCGCCAGGGCGTGGACCTCAGCTCCCCGGACGGCACGGGCACCACGATTCCGCTCGTCGTCGCCAACATGACCGCCATCGCCGGCCGCCGCATGGCCGAGACGGTGGCCCGGCGCGGTGGTCTCGTGGTCATCCCGCAGGACATCCCGATCGAGGTCGTCACCGACGTCATCTCCTGGGTCAAGAGCCGCCACCTGGTGCTCGACACCCCGATCGTGCTCGCCCCCCACCAGACCGTCGCCGACGCGCTGTCCCTGCTGCCCAAGCGCGCGCACAACGCCGGGGTCGTCGTCGACGAGGACCACCGCCCGGTGGGTGTCGTCACCGACCGGGATCTGTCCGGGGTCGACCGCTTCACGCAGCTCGAAGTGGTCATGTCCAAGGACCTGCTCCTGCTGGACGCCGACATCGACCCGCGCGAGGCCTTCAACACCCTCGACCACCACAACCGGCGCTACGCCCCGGCGGTCGACCGGGACGGCAAGCTCGCGGGCATCCTCACCCGCACCGGCGCCCTGCGCGCCACGCTGTACACCCCGGCCGTCGACGCCGACGGCAAGCTGCGCATAGCCGCCGCCGTGGGCATCAACGGCGATGTGGCCGGCAAGGCCAAGCAGCTGCTCGACGCGGGCGTCGACACCCTCGTCATCGACACCGCGCACGGCCACCAGGAGTCGATGATCAGCGCCATCAGGACGGTGCGCGCGCTCGACCCGCAGGTGCCGATCGTGGCGGGCAACATCGTCTCCGCCGAGGGCGTCAAGGACCTGATCGACGCGGGCGCCGACATCGTCAAGGTCGGCGTGGGCCCCGGCGCCATGTGCACCACCCGCATGATGACCGGCGTCGGCCGGCCGCAGTTCTCCGCGGTGCTGGAGTGCGCCGCCGAGGCCAAGAAGTACGGCAAGCACGTGTGGGCCGACGGCGGTGTCCGCCACCCGCGCGACGTGGCGATGGCCCTGGCCGCCGGCGCGTCCAACGTGATGATCGGCTCCTGGTTCTCGGGCACCTACGAGTCCCCGGGCGACCTCCAGCACGACGCCGACGGCCGTGCCTACAAGGAGTCGTTCGGCATGGCCTCCGCCCGTGCCGTGCGCAACCGCACCTCGGAGGAGTCGGCGTACGACCGCGCCCGCAAGGCGCTGTTCGAGGAGGGCATCTCCACCTCCCGCATGTTCCTCGACCCGGCCCGCCCGGGCGTCGAGGACCTGATCGACTCGATCATCGCGGGCGTCCGCTCCTCCTGCACCTACGCCGGTGCCGCCTCCCTGGAGGAGTTCGCCGAGAAGGCCATCGTCGGCATCCAGAGCGCCGCGGGCTACGCCGAGGGCAAGCCGCTGCACGCCAGCTGGGTCTGATCCCACCCCGCCGCGTCCGAAGGCCCCCGTTCATGACGAACGGGGGCCTTCGCCGTGTGTCCGGCGGCCTTCGCCGTCGCCGCGCCGTTTCCCCCGAAACCCGCCCGGAACCACCGCGGCGCAACACTCGGCAGCCCCCGCGCAACGAACCCCCGCCTCACCCCCAGGAACGCAATGATCTTGCGGGCATGCGCAAGGTTGCTGCATTACACCCGCAATGCCCCACCCGTAGAGTCCTGCGCTGTACGTGGCGTGGCGGGGACCCCGCTCGGTGGTTCCCGGCTGTCGTCGGGGTGCCGCCGGACCCCGTCCGGCCTGAACGGCAGCGATAAGGAGCCAGCGCGTGCTCGACCAAGGCGCACCCCCGCAGAACCGCACCAAGCCAGCCCCGGGCGTCGCCGCGCGCCTGATGCGCCGCAAGCCCGTGGAACGCCTGATCGCCGAGGGCGGCCAGGGTGAGGGCGGCTCGCTCAGGCGCTCCCTGGGGCTGTGGCAGCTCACCATGATCAGCATCGGTGCCACCCTCGGCACCGGTATCTTCGTCGTCCTCGGCGACGCCGTCCCGGAGGCCGGTCCCGCGGTCACCCTGGCCTTCGTCATAGCCGGTCTGACGGCCCTCTTCTCGGCCCTGTCGTACGCCGAGCTGGCGGGCAGCATCCCGGTCGCCGGCTCCTCGTACTCGTATGCGTACGCAACGATGGGTGAGCTGGTCGCCTGGGTCTGCGGCTGGTGTCTGGTGCTGGAGTACGGCGTCTCGGTGGCCGCCGTCGCCGTCGGCTGGGGCGAGTACCTCAACGAACTGCTCGACGGCACCATCGGCGTCACCATCCCGGGCGTCCTGTCCTCGGCGCCCGGCGAGGGCGGCATCATCAACCTGCCGGCGCTGATCGTCGTCCTGCTGGCGATGATCTTCCTGCTCGGCGGTGTGCGTGAGTCCGCCCGCGCCAACACCATCATGGTCGCGGTGAAGATCGCGGCGCTGGTGCTGTTCTGCGCGGTCGGGTTCATGGGCTTCAAGTCCGGCAACTACGCCGACTTCATGCCGCTCGGCATGGCCGGGGTCAGCGCCGCCGGCGCCACCCTGTTCTTCTCGTACATCGGGTTCGACGCCGCCTCCACCGCCGGTGAGGAGGCGAAGGACCCGAAGAAGGACCTGCCGCGCGCGATCATGCTCTCGCTGATCATCGTCACCGCGCTGTACGTGCTGGTCGCCGCTGTCGCCGTCGGCGCCTGGAACTGGACCAAGTTCGAGGGCTCCGAGGCCTCCCTCGCCGCGATCATGAACGACGTCAGCGGCCAGACCTTCTGGGGCACCCTGCTCGCCCTCGGCGCGGTCATCTCCATCGCCAGCGTCGTGCTCACCGTGCTCTACGGCCAGACCCGCATCCTCTTCGCGATGTCCCGCGACGGCCTGGTGCCCAGGGCGCTCGGCAAGGTCGACGCCAAGACCGGCGCCCCGCGCCTGAACACCGTGATCGTCTCCCTGTTCTGCGGTTTCCTCGCCGCCCTGATCCCGCTGGGCGAGCTCGTCGACGCCACCAGCATCGGCACGCTGTTCGCCTTCGCCCTGGTCAACATCGCGGTGATCGTGCTGCGCTACAAGCGGCCGGAGCTGGAGCGCACCTTCAGGGTGCCGTTCGGTCCGGTGCTGCCGGTGCTGGGCTTCGTCTTCTGCGCGTACAACATGTTCAGCCTCGACACCGTCACCTGGGTGGTCTTCGGGTGCTGGATGGCCGCAGGTCTCGTGTTCTACTTCCTCTACGGCTATCGCCGGTCGCGGCTCGCCGCCCCGGAGGCCACACCGGAAGCATCACCAGAAGCGAAGTGAACCACCCCCAGTGCTGAACGATCTCGACGAACGCATCGTGCACGCCCTCGCCGAGGACGCCCGCCGCTCCTACGCGGACATCGGCCAGCTGGTCGGCCTGTCCGCGCCCGCCGTGAAACGCCGGGTGGACCGGCTGCGCGCCACCGGGGCCATCACCGGATTCACCGTCCGGGTGGACCCCTCGGCGCTCGGCTGGGAGACCGAGGGGTTCGTCGAGATCTACTGCCGCCGCAACACCTCGCCGGAGACCATCCAGCGGGGCCTGGAGCGGTACCAGGAGGTCGTGGCCGCGTCCACCGTCACCGGGGACGCGGACGCGGTCGCCCAGGTCTTCGCCTCCGACATGCGGCACTTCGAGCGGGTCCTGGAGCGCATCGCCGGAGAGCCGTTCGTCGAGCGCACCAAGTCGGTCCTGGTCCTCTCCCCCCTCCTGCGCCGCTTCTCGTCGGGCTCCCCGACCTGACGCTCGTACCGCCGGCCTGAAGGTGGTACCGCCCACCGGAGCGCTCTCACTCCGACCGGTCGCGGATCGACGCCAGCAGGTGCCGTACGCCGATCGCGTGGCCGCCCGTGCCGATGACGAGCAGCCGGTAGAGGGCGCCCGCCGGGCCGGGGAACCTGGCCCGGCTCTCGGCCCGCAGCACGGTGCGGCGCGGGCCCGCCTTCTCGAGGAGGAAGGTCAGGGCGTACGTCGAGAACCGATGGCGCCCGACGAGGACCAGCTCCCGGCCCGGATCCGCGGCGACCACCCGGAAACCGGTGATCGTGGAGCCCTCGGCCAGTGGCCGGGGCCCGGACGCCGCGGGATCGGCGCAGCCGACGAGGCGTGCGTAGCGGACCGCCGCGGTGCCCGCGTAGGAGCGGTCCAGGACGTCGCCCAGTCCCCTCCAGACGGCATCGGTGTCCGCCGCGACGACCGTGCTGTGTTCGTCGATGAGCGGCAGGGCGAGGCTCTTGATGACGTCCATGAAGTCCCTTCGGCAGGTGGGTGCGGCTTCCAGCCGGAAGTCTCGCGGGTCGGTGCCCCCGACGGCGTCGTCCTCCGGGCGGACGCGCCGCCGCCGCTGGGCGGAGCGGCAGGGACACCGGTCTCCTCCTCGCGGAGGGGACCGGCGACGTCTCCGCCCGTGTGCGATCCCGTCGGCGGCCCCGCGCGCCGCTGTCAGGGCCTGTCCGGCCCTAGAGGCGGGGCTGCCAAGGCACGACCGTGAAGTCGCCCGTGCCCTTCCTCACCTTCTCGAAGGGAGCCGAGCTGACGCACTTCGGCAGGTCCTTCGGCGTCTGTGCCGGGCTGCCGGTCATCGCCCAGCTGTAACCCAGCCGGTCGTGCCGGCCCAGGTCGTGCACCGTGACCCCGACCCGCTTGCCCTCGGCGCCCGGCAGGTCGGAATCGGTGATGACACCGGAGACGATCGCCACCTTGCCGCCCGTGACCAGGCAGTCGACCTCGGCCTTCGCCCAGGCGCCCCAGTCGCCGCGGTAGTGGCTGAAGGAGAAGGTGCCGGTCGCCGCCGTCGGGTCGGCGGTGTCACCGGCGGCGAGATGGGCGTCGAAGGTGAACGTGATGTCGTCCCCGGCCGATCTGTACAGCTTGGCGGTGCCGGTCAGCGCGGCGGCCTCGCGCGGTTCGCCGGCGGCGCTCGCGGCCGTGGTGCCGGCCGCCGCGCCGCCGGCCAGAAGCAGGGCGACACCGAGCGCGGCGATCTTCGTACGATGCTTCATGAGGAGCCTTTCCGCAGGTGGGAACGGGTGGAGCGAACGGTCACCACTCTTCCCGCGGAGCACCCCCGCCACATCGCCCCCAGGGCGGCTCCCGGCCTCCGCCGCCCGGCGGAGAAGCGGGCGCGGCCCTATGCCCCCTGGAGGAGGAGACGTACGTCGCGAAGCGCGCAACGAATCGCCGCCGGACCCCGAACGGACGCAACGAAGCGCGCATGCGCGCGCAACGGCTCCTTCTTGTCCGCCCGAGCCCGCCGCTCGTACCGTCTATGAGGCCCCCCACACCCATCCGTCCCGGTGAGGAACACGCATGCGCATCGCCCTGCTCCAGAGCTCCGGCCGCCCCGGCTCGACCGTCGAGAACCTGAAGGTCCTCGACGAGGCCGCGGGCCGGGCCGCCGCCGCGGGCGCCGGGCTGATCGTCGCGCCGGAGATGTTCCTGACCGGTTACGCCATCGGCGACGACATCGCGCGCCTCGCCGAGCCCGCCGACGGCGACGCGGCCGACGCGATCGCCGAGCTGGCCGCGCGGCACGGGCTGGCGATCGCGTACGGTTACCCGGAGCGCGACGGCGAGACGGTGTACAACTCCGCCCAGCTGATCTCCGCCGACGGCACCCGCCTGGCCAACTACCGCAAGACCCACCTCTTCGGCTGCTTCGAGCGCGACCACTTCACGCCGGGCGAGCAGCCGGTGGTCCAGGCCGAGCTGAACGGCCTGCGGATCGGCCTGATGATCTGCTACGACGTGGAGTTCCCGGAGAACGTCCGGGCCCACGCCCTGGCGGGCACCGATCTGCTGCTGGTGCCGACGGCCCAGATGCACCCGTTCCAGTTCGTCGCCGAGCACCTGGTCCCGGTGCGCGCCTTCGAGAACCAGATGTACGTCGCGTACGTCAACCGGGTCGGCGCCGAGGACGAGTTCGAGTTCGTCGGGCTCTCCACCCTCGCCGGACCCGACGGCATCGCCCGCACCCGGGCCGGCCGCGCCGAGGAACTCGTCCTCGCCGACGTGGACCCCGCCTTCCTCGCCGCCTCCCGCGAGGGCAACCCGTATCTGAAGGACCGGCGCCCCGGCCTCTACGGCTCCCTCGTCTGACCTCCCCACCCCGCTCGTCCCCCCCGTTTCTGTGCAAGGAGTCCGTACCCCATGACGTCCACGGTGCCCAACGCCGTCGAACACACCGACGAGCAGCAGCCGCCGATCACCATGTTCGGCCCGGACTTCCCCTACGCGTACGACGACTTCCTCGCCCACCCGGCGGGGCTCGGTCAGGTCCCCGCGACCGAGCTCGGCACGGAGGTCGCGGTCATCGGCGGCGGTCTGTCCGGCATCGTGGCCGCGTACGAGCTGATGAAGATGGGCCTCAAGCCCGTCGTCTACGAGGCCGACCAGATCGGCGGCCGGCTGCGCACCGTCGGCTTCGAGGGCTGCGACGAGTCCCTGACCGCCGAGATGGGCGCGATGCGCTTCCCGCCGTCCTCCACCGCCCTCCAGCACTACATCGACCTGGTCGGCCTGGAGACCAAGCCGTTCCCCAACCCGCTCGCGGAGGCCACCCCGTCGACCGTCGTCGACCTCAAGGGCGAGTCGCACTACGCGGAGACCATCGACGACCTGCCGCAGGTCTACCGGGACGTCGCCCAGGCGTGGAACAAGTGCCTGGAGGAGGGCGCCGACTTCTCCGACATGAACCGGGCCATGCGCGAGCGGGACGTGCCGCGCATCCGGGAGATCTGGGCCAAGCTCGTCGAGAAGCTCGACAACCAGACCTTCTACGGCTTCCTCTGCGACTCGGAGGCCTTCAAGTCCTTCCGGCACCGCGAGATCTTCGGCCAGGTCGGCTTCGGCACCGGCGGCTGGGACACCGACTTCCCCAACTCCATCCTGGAGATCCTGCGGGTCGTCTACACCGAGGCCGACGACCACCACCGCGGCATCGTCGGCGGCTCCCAGCAGCTGCCGCTGCGCCTGTGGGAGCGCGAGCCGGAGAAGATCGTCCACTGGGCGTACGGCACCTCGCTCGCCAAGCTGCACGACGGCGGACAGCCGCGCCCGGCCGTGACCCGCCTGAACCGCACCGCGGGCAACCACATCACCGTGACGGACGCGAACGGCGACATCCGCACCTACCGGGCGGCGATCTTCACCGCCCAGTCCTGGATGCTGCTGTCGAAGATCCAGTGTGACGACTCGCTCTTCCCGATCGACCACTGGACCGCCATCGAGCGCACCCACTACATGGAGTCCAGCAAGCTCTTCGTGCCCGTCGACCGGCCGTTCTGGCTGGACAAGGACGAGGAGACCGGCCGGGATGTCATGTCGATGACGCTCACCGACCGCATGACCCGCGGCACCTACCTGCTCGACGACGGCCCCGACAAGCCCGCCGTCATCTGCCTCTCCTACACCTGGTGCGACGACAGCCTGAAGTGGCTGCCGCTGTCCGCGAACGAGCGGATGGAGGTCATGCTGAAGTCGCTCGGCGAGATCTACCCGAAGGTCGACATCCGCAAGCACATCATCGGCAACCCGGTGACGGTGTCCTGGGAGAACGAGCCCTACTTCATGGGCGCGTTCAAGGCCAACCTGCCCGGCCACTACCGCTACCAGCGGCGCCTGTTCACCCACTTCATGCAGGACCGGCTGCCCGAGGACAAGCGGGGCATCTTCCTCGCGGGCGACGACATCTCCTGGACGGCGGGCTGGGCCGAGGGCGCCGTGCAGACCGCGCTGAACGCGGTCTGGGGCGTCATGCACCACTTCGGCGGCACCACCGACCCGACCAACCCCGGTCCGGGCGACGTCTACGACGAGATCGCTCCGGTCGAGCTGCCCGAGGACTGACCCGGGACCGAGACCCCGCACCCCTGCCGCCGCCCGCCACGCCCAGCGTGGCGGGCGGCGGCATCTCTTTCCCGGGACTCTCAGGCCGGCAGCGGAGTGAGCATCATGCGTCCCGCGAACCCCACCGCCGCGTCCAGCCGCTCTACGAACTCCTCGGTGAGGTCGGGCAGCCGGCGCATCGCCCACAGCGCCCGCGCCGCCGCCCAGGTCGCGTCCCGCGCCCGGTCCAGGCTCCACGCGCCGAGCAGATGGGTGAGCGGGTCGGCGATCTGGAGCAGATCGGGGCCCGGCATCAGATCCTCGCGGATGCGCTCCTCCAGCGTCACGAGGAGGTCGCCCACGCGGTCGAACTCATCCTCCAGCTCGGCCGGTTCGCAGTCGAGCGTACGACAGGCGTCCACCACGGCGAGCGCCAGATCGTGCCCGATGTGCGCGTTGATGCCCGCCAGCGCGAACTGCAGCGGACGTACACCGGGATGGCGCCGGAACTGGAAGAGGGGCCGCCAGCAGGCGGGCGGGCGGCGCTCCTCGGCGACCGCCTCGACCGCCGCGAGGTACCGCTCCGCGAACCGCACGTCCAGCGTGATCGCGGCCCGCGGGTCCGGGAACCGCCCGGCGTCGATCCGCCGGTCGACCGCCTCCGTGACGGCGAGGTAGACGCGGTTGAAGACCGCGACTCCGTCCCGCGGGGGCAGGGACGCGTCGAGGGCGCGCATGCGGGAGACGACCGCGTCGACGGGAGTGGTGAAGTGTTCCAACTGCGCCATGGGGGCAGCGTCCCAGCCTTAGGCTTGCCGGTGTGCGGGCGAGCCCGGCGCTTCCCCGGAACGGGGGAACGGGTCCGTCGCACGGGAGAGTGAGCCGTGGGGGAGACGGCGACACGAGGGGGGAGCGGTAGGTGGCAGGCACACGTGCCCGGCGCCTGGCCGAGCGCAGGGCCGCGCGCAGGCGTGCCGTCCGGCGCACCGCGATGGTGGCGGCGGCCTCGGTGGTGGTCGCGGTCGGCGCCGTGACCGGGATGATCTCCGTGTACGACGACCGTCCGGCCGTGGACGAGGCGAGAACCGCCGAGACGACCCGGCCGCCCCGGCCGGACCGGCTCCCTCCGGCTCCGTCGCCGGTGCCGGCGACTCCGTCCGTCTCCGCCTCGCCCTCGTTCTCGGCCCCGCCGAGTCCCTCGCCGACGCGGCGGGAGCCGGTCGCCCCGACGCCCAGCCGCACCGAGCCCGCCGGGCGGAGCGCCCCCGTCTCCGCCCGCCTCTACCGGCACCCCGGCTCCCGGGTGCTGGACTGGGTGCGCGGCAACCCCGACGACCCGCGCCGCGACGTCATCCGCGAACGCATAGCGGACCAGCCCGCCGCGGTGTGGTTCGCCGACCACTCGCCCGCGACGATCACCTCCCGGGTCGCGGCCGTCACCTCCGCCGCCGCCGCCGAGGGCCGGGTGCCCGTCGTCGTGCCGTACGCCGTCCCGGACCGTGACTGCGGCGGCCACTCCCAGGGCGGCGCGCCCGACCTCGCCGCCTACGACGCGTGGATCGACCGGTTCGCCGCCGGACTGGGCTCGGGCGAGGTGATCGTCATCCTGGAGCCCGACTCGGTCGCCCAGGCCGACTGCCTCCCGGCCGGCGACCGCGCCGACCGGTTCGCCTCGCTGGCCCGCGCGGGCCGGGTGCTCAAGGCCGCCAACCCCAAGGCGCGCGTCTACTACGACGCGGGCCACTCCGGCTGGCACCCGGCCGCGAAGCAGGCGGAACTGCTGCGGCAGGCGGGCGCCGCCTCGGCCGCCTCCTCCGACGGCGTCTTCAGCAATGTCTCCAACTTCCACCGCACGGCCGACGAGATCGCCTACGACCGGCGGGTCCTCGACGCGCTCGGCGGCCCGGCGGGTCTCGGCGCGGTCATCGACACCAGCCGCAACGGCAACGGCGCCCCCGCCGGCGGCCAGTGGTGCGACCCGGCGGGCCGCAAGCTCGGCCGGGCCCCGACCCTGAGCACCGGCGAGGAGCGCGTCGACGCCTATCTCTGGGTGAAGCTGCCGGGCGAGTCGGACGGCTGCAAGGGAGCGCCGGGCACCTTCACCCCGTCGTACGCCTACGACCTGGCGCGCTGAGAGCGTGCACCGGGGGACGTCCGCCTAGGAATCGGCGCGCTGAGCGTCCTCGTCGTAGCTGGACGTGCCCTCGTCGAGCAGTGGCTCCTGCGTCTTGAGGTGGGCGGGGGCGAAGGCGCGCAGCGCGTGGTAGCCGGTGATGACGACGATCGTGCCCAGCGCGATGCCGCTGAGGGAGAAGGTGTCGGTGATCTGCATGGAGACGTTGCCGACGCCGATGATGATGCCGGCCGCGGCCGGCACCAGGTTCAGCGGATTGCGCAGGTCCACCTTGGCGTTGATCCAGATCTGCGCGCCGAGCAGGCCGATCATGCCGTACAGGATGACCGTGATGCCGCCGAGGACCCCGCCCGGGATGGCGGCCACGACCGCGCCGAACTTGGGGCACAGGCCGAAGAGCAGAGCGAAGGCCGCGGCGGCCCAGTAGGCGGCCGTGGAGTAGACGCGGGTCGCGGCCATCACGCCGATGTTCTCGGAGTAGGTGGTGGTGGGCGGGCCGCCGACCGCGGTGGAGAGCATGGAGCCGACGCCGTCGGCGGAGATCGCCGTGCCCAGCTTGTCGTCCAGTGGGTCGCCGGTCATCTCGCCGACCGCCTTGACGTGCCCGGCGTTCTCCGCGACCAGGGCGATCACGACGGGCAGCGCGACGAGGATCGCCGACCACTCGAAGGACGGGCCGTGGAAGGAGGGCAGGCCGAACCAGTCGGCCTGGCCGACCGCGGAGAGGTCGAGACGCCAGTGGTCGGTGACCTTGCCGCTGCCGTCCACCGAGTGGATCTTCCCGAGGGCCAGGTCGAGGACCCAGGAGACGCCGTATCCGAAGACCAGGCCGAGGAAGATCGCGATCCGGGACCAGAAGCCGCGCAGGCAGACCACGGCCAGACCGGTGAACAGCATCACCAGCAGGGCCGTCCACTGGTCCTGCGGCCAGTAGGTGGAGGCGGTGACCGGGGCCAGGTTGAAGCCGATCAGCATCACGACCGCGCCGGTGACGATCGGCGGCATGGCCGCGTGGATGATCCGGGCCCCGAACCGCTGCACCGCGAGCCCCACCAGGAAGAGCGCGACGCCGACGACCAGCACCGCGCCGGTCACCGTGGCGCTGGTGCCGCCCTGGGCGCGGATGACGGCGGCGACGCCCACGAAGGACAGCGAGCAGCCGAGGTAGCTGGGCACCCGGCCGCGGGTGGCGAGCAGGAACACGATCGTCGCGACGCCGGACATCATGATCGCGAGGTTGGGGTCGAGACCCATGAGCACCGGGGCCACGAAGGACGCGCCGAACATGGCCACCACGTGCTGGGCGCCGAGTCCCGCCGTACGGGGCCAGGAGAGCCGTTCGTCGGGGCGGACGACGGCTCCTGGGGCCGGGGTGCGTCCGTCGCCGTGCAGTTTCCAGCGGACGCCGAGATCCATGGGGTTTCGCTTTCGTCGTACGTGCGGGTGCCGCCGACCATTGTCCCTGCCCGGAGAGGGTGCTGAGCGTCCGCTTAGGATGGGTGGTCGAACGTTCCACCTCGTGTCCGTGTCAGGAGCACCGTCCGTGACCGCCGAAGCCCCGATCGCCCCCGCCCTCTCGTACGGCCGGCTCATGCCCGTCACCGTCCACTTCGACGACCTGGACGCGCTCGGCCTGCTGCACAACGCCCGCTATCCGCTGCTGGTGGAGCGGGCCTGGGCCGAGCTGTGGCAGGAGCACGGCTTCCGCTTCGAGGGCGACTGGGCGGCGGCCGGCGACGTCTGCAACGCGGTCAGGGAACTGCGGATCGGCTACGAGGCACCCGTGACCCGGCCCGGCGCCTACGCCGTCCATCTGTGGCTGGAGCGGCTCGGCACCACGAGCCTGACCTACGGCTTCCGGTTCTGCTCGGCCGACGGAGCGACGACGTACGCGCACGGCAGCCGGGTGCTGGTGCGGCTGGACGCCGCCACCCTGCGCCCGGCGCCGTGGGGCGAGCGGTTCAGGGCCGCGGGCCGGGAACTGCTGCGTCCGGCCGGCTGACCTTCGGGCGGTCCCGCTCACCGGCCCGCAGCACGCCCGCGAAGACGGCCAGCCCGCTGGACAACACGGCGACCAGGACGAACGACACCACCAGGCTGGTCGCCTGGGCGAGGCCGCCGATCGCGCTCGGGGCGACCAGCCCCGAGGTGTACGTGATGGTCGCGACACCCGCGATGGCCTGGCTGGGGTTGGGGCCGCTGCGGCCCGCCGCCGCGAAGCACAGCGGGACCACCACGGCGATGCCGAGCCCCATCAGCGCGAACCCCGTCATCGCCACCGCCGGATGCCCGGCGAGCACGATCAGCAGACCGCCGAGCGCGGCCAGCACCCCGCCCCAGCGGACCGTGCGCACGGCGCCGAAACGGTCCACCACCTTGTCGCCCGCGATCCGGGCGACCGCCATGGTGAACGTGAACCCGGTGGTGCAGGCCGCCGCCAGACCGGCCGAGCTGCCCAGCTCGTCCTCCAGGTAGACCGCCGACCAGTCCAGGCTCGCGCCCTCCGCGAACACCGCGCAGAACCCGACCGCGCCGATCAGCAGCGCCGAGCGCGGTGGCAGCGCGAACCGGGGCGGCGGCTCCTCGTCCTCGGCGGGCTGGAGGTCCAGCACCCAGGAGCAGGCCACCGCGCCCACCACGGTCAGCGCACCGGCCGCCAGCGCGTGGTGCAGCCGGGCGTCGGCGCCGAGGTGCGCGGCGAGGGTGCCGCCCGCCGAGCCGATCAGCGCGCCCGCGCTCCACATGCCGTGCAGACCGGACATGATCGACCGGCCGAGGCGGTTCTCCACCTCCACGCCGAGGGCGTTCATCGCCACGTCCGACATGCCCGCCGTCGCGCCGTAGACGAACAGGGCCAGACAGAGCGTGGCCAGGTTCGGCGCCAGGGCGGGCAGGATCAGCGACAGCGTCCACAGCGCCAGCAGTCCGCGCAGTGCCGTACGGGCGCCGAAGCGGTGGCTGAACCAGCCCGCGAGCGGCATCGCGACGGACGCGCCGAGCGCCGGGAAGGCGAGGGCGAGGCCCAGCTGGCCCGCGCTGACCCCGGCGTGGTCCTGGATCCAGGGGACACGGGTCGCGAAGGAGCCGGTGACCGCGCCGTGCACGGTGAACACGGCGGCCACGGCGTACCGGGCCCGTCGTACGACGCGTTGCTCGTAGACCACTTCGCTCATTCTCCGGCCCCTCCCCGGGTGGCTGTCACCCCGTGCTCGCCCTGTCACATTGCGGCCCGTAAACTATCAGGGACCCTTCCTGATGGATAGGGAGTATTCCCCGCCGCCCGCAGTGCGGCCCCGCCTGTCTGGGAGGATCCCGGCATGCCCGCATCCCCGAGCACCGCCCGAGCCATCAACGACCGGCTCGCCCTGCGGCTCCTCCAGGAGGAAGGACCGCTGACGGCGGGGCAGCTGAAGCAGCTGACCGGGCTCTCCCGGCCGACCGTCGCCGACCTCGTCGAACGCCTCACCGCCGCCGGGCTCATCGCCGTGGTCGGCGAGGCGGGGGAGCAGCGCCGCGGGCCCAACGCCAAGCTCTACGGCATCGTCGCCGACCGGGCCCACCTCGCCGCGCTCGACGTGCGCACCGAGGGCGTCTCCGTGGTCGTCTCCGACCTGCTCGGGCGGGTGCTCGCCGAGGCGTCCGCGCCGATCGGCGACGACACCGGCACCGGGCCCGCGGTGGAGCAGGCGGTCGCCCTCGTCGAACGGACCGCCAAGGAGGCCGGCGCGACGGGGGCGCCCCCGCGCGAGGGCGTTCGCGCGTGGGGGCGGCTGCACACCGTCGGGATCGGCGCGCCCGGACTCATCGACCCCGTGACCGGCGACCTGCGCGACTCCACGGGCCTGCCCGCCTGGCACCGGCGCCTGGTCGCGGCGCTGGCGGAGCGGCTGCCCGGGGCTCGCGTCATCGTCGAGAACGAGACCAACCTCGCGGCCCTCGCCGAACAGCGCGACGGCGCCGCCCGCGACCGTGACACCTTCGTCCTGCTCTGGCTCGGCCACGGCACCGGCGCGGCGGTGATCCTCGACGGCCGGCTGCGCCGCGGGGCCTCCGGCGGCACCGGCGAGATCGGCTTCCTCCCCGTCCCGGGCACGACCGGGCTGCCCTCGGCCACCGACTGCGAGGGAGGCTTCCACTCCCTGGCGGGCGCGACGGCGATCGAACGGCTGGCCGAGGAGTACGGGGTGAGCGCACCCCGGGCCGGGGCGGGACCTCGGGCGGCGGAGTTGGTGGGGGCGGCGGTACGGGCGGCCTCCGGCGGCACGGAGGCGCCGTCCGGCGCAGGGGCGGCGCGGCGCGGTGCGGGGACGGTGAACGGGGAGTTGCCGTGTGGCGCGGACCCGGGGGACGGGCTGTCGCGGGGGAGTGCGGGCGACGGCTCCGAGGGGGTCGGCGTCGGCTCGTCCGCGGAGAGCCGTTTTCTGGACGCCCTCGCCGACCGGCTCGCCGTCGGGGTGGCCTCCGTCGTGGCCGTTCTGGATCCCGGGTGTGTGGTGCTGGGCGGTGAGGTGGGGCAGGCCGGGGGAGCGGCGCTCGCCGCGCGGGTGGAGGCGCGGATCCGGCGGATGTCGCCGCTGGCCGTCGAGGTGCGGCCCAGCGCCCTGGGCGGCGGCGCGGTGCTGCGCGGCGCGCTGCTGACCGCGCGGGACCGCGCCCAGGACGAGCTGTTCGCGCCGCCGGAGAGATGACCGGAAGTCCTATCGCCCAGGGTGGGCATCCCCGAGAACCCCGGACCGCGCCGCCAGATACTCCTCGAACGTGCCCTTGCCCACGGCCAGGCCCGGGGTGAGATGGTGACCCGCGCGGAAGGCGCGGTACGCCGCGCCCCCCAGCGGCACCCGCAACACCGGCCGACGGCGTCCCGTCGCCGTCAGATACGCCCGGGCCAGCGACTCCAGCGAGCGCACCTGCGGCCCGCCCATGTCCTCGACCCGCCCCACGGGTCCGCCGAGCGCCAGCTCCGCCAGCCGGGCGGCGACCTCGGCCACCTCGATCGGCTGGTCCGCCACCCCGGCCGGCAGGACCATCACCGGCGGCTTGGCGAGCGCCTGGAAGAGCTGCACCAGCAGGTCGTGGAACTGGGTCGTCCGCAGCACGGTCCAGCCGAGCCCCGACTCCTCGATCCGCCGCTCCACGGCGAGCTTGGTCCGGTAGTAGCCGAGCGGCACCCGGTCGATGCCGACGATGGAGATGTACGCCAGGTGTCCCACCCCGGCCCGTCGCGCCGCCTCGATCAGCAGCCCGGCCGCCTGCTCGTCCCCGCCGCGCGGACTGGTCGCGCAGTGCACGATCGTGTCCACGCCCGTGACGGCCGCGTCCAGACCGCTGCCGCCGGTCCGCAGATCGACGGCGTACGGCTGCGCGTGCCGGCTGAGCACCCGCACCTCGTGCCCGTCCGCCCGCAGCCGCCGCGTGACGAGCCGGCCGAGGGTTCCGGTGCCGCCGGTCACCAGGATCGTGGTCATGCTGTTCAGCCCCTTCGGACACGGGGCGCTCCCGATCGGAGCGCCCTCCGCAACGGAGACCGGTCACCCGCCCCCGAATGTGACAGCGCCCCGCTACGACCGGGTGAGCTGACGGCGTACGAAGCCCAGCTTGTCCGGGTTCAGCACGATCCGCACATGCGCGATCAGCCCGTCCCGCAGCTCGAAGGCGACCACACCGGCGAGCGTGTCGCCCGCCCAGGCGGCCAGCCCGCGCTCACCGTTGACCTCGACCGCCGTGTACTCCAGGCCGGCCGCGAACCGCTCCAGGCCGCCCGCGACCAGCCGGCCCACCTTGTCGCGCCCTTCGACCGGACGCCGGGCCGCACGGACCTTGCCGCCGCCGTCGCTGGACCAGGTGACATCGGCCGCGAGCAGCTTCTCCAGGCGGGCCAGATCACCGTCCCGGGCCGCCGCGACGAAGGAGGCGACCAGTTCCTCCCGCCGCTCGCTCGACGGCTCGAACCGGGAGCCGGGTTCGCCCACCCGTCGCACCGCCCGCCGGTAGAGCTGACGGCAGTTGGCCTCGTTGAGGTCCAGCACTTCGGCGATCTCCCGGTGTCCGTACCCGAACGCCTCGCGCAGCACGTACACCGCGCGTTCGGCCGGGGTGAGCCGTTCCAGCAGCACCAGCATCGCCAGGGACACGGCGTCCCGCTGTTCGGCCGATTCGAGGGGGCCGAGCGTGCCGTCGGAGGTGATCACGGGCTCCGGCAGCCAGGGTCCGACGTACTGTTCGCGCCGGGCCCGGGCCGAGGTCAGCCGGTTGAGGCAGAGATGGGTGACGACCTTGGCGAGCCAGGCCCCCGGATACGCGATCGCGGCGCGGTCGGCGCCGCTGAACCGCAGGTAGGCGTCCTGGACGGCGTCCTCGGCCTCGTGGGCGGAGCCCAGCAGGCGGTAGGCGAGGCCGAACAGCCGGGGACGGTGGCGCTGGAACTCGTCGGCGGGGCCGTCCGCGGTGGCGTCGGGGACGCCGTCCGGGGTGCCGTCTGCGGTCGGGCCGGTCATACGCATCACCCTGCCAGAGTTCGTGCTCCGGCAGGGTGAGGGGTGGGGTGGTGAGACCCGGCGGCGGGCAAGGGCCGTCGTCACCGCCGCCGGGCCGGTCCGTCCGGGGTCAGCAGGCGCCCAGGTCCTGCCAGACCCCCCATTCGCCGGTGGTGCCGGGTTCCTCGCCCTTCGTCCACCACTTGGCCTTCCACGAGTGCCCCTTGTGGGACACGCTCGAACCACCGCCGTACTCCGACGTCGCCTTCCACGCGGGCGCGGTGCACGCGCCGGGCGTCGGGCTCGGCGTGGGGGTGGGGGCGGGGTCGGTCGGGTCCGGTGCGGGCGAGGTGCCCGCGCCCGGCTCCACCGGCGTCGTGCCGCGCGCCAGGTTCCCGGCGAGCGCGTACGTCGTGCCGGCGATGTTCACCGTCCAGTTCCACGGGGTGGACACCGGCAGGTAGTAGTTGAAGGACAGCTCCACGGACGCGCCGGGCGCCAGCGACTGCCAGGCCGGCAGCTTCAGCGAGACCCGGTGGAAGTCGCCCTTCAGTCCGCCCACGTTGTTCCCGGTGTGGTCGCTGCTGATCACCTTGGTGCCGAAGCCCGACTGGTCGGAGGCGTTGCCGGGGGCCGCGGTGGAGTAGTCGAACTGGAACTCCGTGCCGCCCGGCAGGGTGGTCCTCGTGTTGTTGGTGATCTTCACCTTGGGGGTGATCGGGTAGTTGGAGTCACCGAGCTTGAACTCACCGAACTCCACACCGATGTCGACGGCCTTGGTCGGCAGCGCCTTGTTGGAGACCTTCGCGCCGTAGGGGGAGGCCGACTTGAACTTCTCGTACATCAGCGAGGTCAGCGTGGAGCCCGGCACGTACTGGCCCTTGGCCGCGTTCCACGCGTAGTCGCCCGCCAGCTCCCAGACCATCGTGCCGCCGATGCCGCGGTCCACGACGTAGTCCGCCTTGGCGGCCACCGACTGCTCGTCCTCGGTGGAGAGGAAGACCTTCTTCTCGGGGTTCCACAGCCACGGCGCGACCAGGGTGGAGTCGTACTTGCGGGTGTACGTGCCGGTCAGCTTGGTGCCGGCGGGGAAGCCGTACTGCGTCACGTAGTCCCCGACGATGCCCTTCTCCAGGTTCTTGGCGTGCCACATCGGGTTCGAACCGGCCGGGGACTCCTTGCCGTTGTCGTCCTTGTCGTGCCACAGGTTGTCGATGCCGACCGCGCCGTCACCGCACTTGGTCAGCCCGGATCCGGCCGGGCAGGCGGTCGCCGCGGCCCTGCCCCACAGGCCGTCCGTGCCGCCCTGGACGTTCTTGTGGCCGCGCGTGTAGTACGGCAGGCCGATGTTGATGCGGCCGGCCGGCATGGACCCGCGGAAGTAGTGGTACGCCCAGTCGGTGTTGAGGTAGCCGATGCCGCCGTACTGCTGGCTGCCGTAGACGTTGGCGGCCGCCAGCTCGGCGTCCTTGCCGTCGTCGAAGAGGGAGGCGTTCGGGCCGACGTACTCGTTCCAGGCGCCGTGCAGGTCGTACGACATGATGTTGACGTAGTCCAGGTACTTCTGGACCTGGAAGGTCTCCATGCCGCGCAGCAGGTAGCCGGAGGAGGGGGCCGCGACCGACAGCAGATAGTGCTTGCCGTCCGTCGCGCCCGCGCGGTCCAGCTTCTCCCGCAGGGTCTTCATCAGCGCCGCGTAGCCCTTGACCAGGCCGGCCCGCCGGGCGTTGGCGAAGGACCAGTCGAGCGGGTTCCCCGCGTCCTTCATGGTGGTCGGGTACTCGTAGTCGATGTCGACGCCGTTGAAGCCGTACTTCCGGATGAAGGCGACCGCGGAGTCCGCGAAGGTGTCGATGCCGGCCTGGTTGACCGAGCCGTCGGCGTTGGTGGCCATCGAGTAGAAGCCGCCGGTGTTCACCCGCTTGCCGCTGTCGTCGAAATAGCCGCCGGTCTCGGCCCAGCCGCCCACCGAGATCAGCGTCTTGACGTCCGGGTGCCGCTTCTTGAACTTGTTCAGCAGGTTGAAGTGGCCCTTGTAGGGCAGCGCCGGGTCCATCTCCGCGCCGCCGGCCCCGGGCCAGGTCATGCCGGTGGCGGGGTTCGCCGGGCCGTCCGTGCCGACGGAGATCTTGTTGCTGCCGTCGATGTGGGCGAAGGCGTAGTTGAGGTGGGTGACCTTGTCCCAGGGGATGTCGGAGGCGAGATAAGCGGGCGTGCCGTCCTTGCCGGTGCGCCAGCCGGTGAAGTAGCCGATCACCCGGCGCTGGTGGTCGGCACCCATCTTCTCCCGGCCCTCGGTGTCGTAGACCGAGCAGTACGGGACGTCGGCACCGGGGGTCTTGTAGAGGCCGTCGGGGCGGCAGGACTCCTGGTCGGCGGCGTGCGAGACGGTCGCCGGGAGGCCGGCGAGCAGCAGACCCGCGACGGCCCCGGCGGCCGCGAGCAGGGCGGGTCTGGCCCGGTGAGGCGAGGGGGACAGCACAGTCGGTTCCTCTCCACGGAAGTTGCGCAGACAGTAGAGAGGACTAGACCAGAGCGTCAATAGGTATGGACCAATCCCGAGGGTCTCAAGGGTGGGCGGCCGCAGGGGCGTTGACGCCCCGGCGGCCCTTTGCGGACAGCCCGTGAGCCCTCGCGGACGCGCTGTGAGTCACCCCACACCGCCCGCCCGCATGGACGCCGATCAGGCGTGGCACACTGGCCCTGTACCAGAAGCAGCGCACTCCGGGGTCGGTGAAAGTCCGAACCGGCGGTTACAGTCCGCGACCCGGTCGCCTCCAGCGACCGGTTGACCAGGTGAAATTCCTGGACCGACGGTTAAAGTCCGGATGGGAGGCAGTGCGCGGCGGGCAGGCATGTGTGCGTGTCGCCGTATCGGCTCGTCCCCTCGGGGACGGGTTTCGGAGTCGTCCCCGCGCGGGGCGGTTCCCGTCGGTGTCGCTCCCGGTGTCCTCGCCCGTACTTTCTGTCGTCATCGACAGCCCCGGAGTCCGTGCCCGAAGAGGCAGGAGGACCCGGGAAGTGTTCACCGGAATCGTCGAAGAGCTGGGCGAGGTCACCGCCGTCGAGAACCTCGACGACGCCTGTCGCTTCCGCCTGCGCGGCCCCGTCGTCACACAGGACGCGAAGCACGGCGACTCCATCGCCGTCAACGGTGTCTGCCTGACGGTCGTCGACCACGAGGGCGACGAGTTCACCGCCGACGTCATGGCCGAGACCCTCAAGCGCTCCAGCCTGGGCGCCCTCGCCGTCGGCTCCCGTGTCAACCTCGAACGGCCCACCGCCGTCGGCGCACGTCTCGGCGGCCACATCGTGCAGGGCCACGTCGACGGCACCGGCTCCGTCCTGGAGCGCACCCCCTCCGAGCACTGGGAGATCGTGAAGATCTCCCTCCCCGCCGACCTCGCCCGCTATGTCGTCGAGAAGGGCTCCATCACCGTCGACGGCATCAGCCTCACCGTCGTCGAGGCCGGGCCCGACTGCTTCACCGTCAGCCTCATCCCGACCACCCTCGCCCTGACCACGCTCGGCATCAAGCAGCCCGGCGACCCGGTCAACCTGGAAGTGGACGTCATCGCCAAGTACGTCGAGCGGCTGCTCGGCACCCGGGGGGCCGCGCAGTGAACTGGCTCAACTCCGAGGCGTTCACCCTCTTCGGCCAGCGCATCCTCTGGTCGGACATGGTCGGCAACATATTCGGCCTGGCCGCCCTCGCCCTCGGCTGGCGGCGCTCCCTGTGGACCTGGCCGGTGCAGTTCCTCTCCGGCGTCATCCTCTTCGCGGCCTTCTACGGCCACCTCACCGGCAGTGCCGGCAAGCAGGTCGTCGTGGTGGTCGTCGCCCTCTGGGGCTGGTGGCAGTGGAGCCGCGGCAAGGGCCGTTCGGGCGACGGCCAGATCACCGTGCGGTTCGCCACCTGGGGCGAGCGCGCCGCGATGCTCGGCGCCGCCACCCTCGGCACGGTCGCCGTCGCGCTGCTCTTCAAGGCCAACCCCAGCCTGTCCTGGGACCCCTGGCCGGACGCCTACATCTTCGTCGGCACCATCGTCGCCATGTACGCCCAGGCGCGCGGCATGGTCGAGTTCTGGTTCGCCTGGCTGCTCGTCGACCTGGTCGGCGTGCCCCTCAACTTCGCCAACGGCTACGCCTTCTCCGGCTTCGTCTACGTCATCTACGGCGCGCTCGTCCTGTGGGGCCTGCGTGACTGGTGGCTGCGCTCCCGCCGGTCGGGGCAGCCCGTCCTGGAAGGAGCCCCGGCATGACCACGGCCCCCCTGCTCCACGGCACCGACGGCATCGAGGACCTCGCCCTCGATCCGATCGAACAGGCCATCGCCGACATCGCGGCCGGCCGCCCGGTCGTGGTCGTCGACGACGAGGACCGGGAGAACGAGGGCGACCTCGTCATCGCGGCCGAGAAGGCCACCCCTGAGATCGTCGCGTTCATGATGAGCGAGTGCCGCGGCCTGATCTGCGCCCCCATGGAGGGCGACGAACTGGACCGGCTCCAGCTCCCGCAGATGGTCGCGGACAACACCGAGTCGATGAAGACCGCGTTCACCATCTCCGTCGACGCCTCCGGCGCGCACGGCGTCACCACGGGCATCTCGGCCGCCGACCGCGCCACCACCCTCCAGCTGCTGGCCGGCGGCACGGCCGAGCCGTCCGACTTCGTCCGCCCCGGCCACATCTTCCCGCTGCGCGCCCAGCCCGGCGGTGTCCTCACCCGCAACGGCCACACCGAGGCCGCCGTCGACCTCGCCCGGCTCGCGGGACTGCGCCCGGCCGGTGCCATCGTGGAGATCGCCGGCGAGGACGGCCAGATGCTGCGGCTGCCCGAGCTGATCCCGTTCGCCCGCAAGCACGGCCTGACCATCATCTCCATCGAGGACCTGATCGCCTACCGCCGCAGCGCGGAGCCGACCGTCCGCCGTGAGGCCGAGGTCCACCTGCCGACCCGGCACGGCACGTTCACCGCGTACGGCTATCGCTCCACCGTCGACGGTGTCGAGCACGTCGCCCTCGTCCACGGCGAGATCGGCGACGGCACGGACCTCCTGGTCCGGATGCACTCCGAATGCCTCACCGGCGATGTCTTCCACTCCCTGCGCTGTGACTGCGGCCCCCAGCTGGAGGCCTCCCTGGAGCGCATCCGGGCCGCGGGCCGGGGCGTGGTGGTCTACCTGCGCGGCCACGAGGGCCGCGGCATCGGACTGCTGTCCAAGCTGCGGGCCTACGAGCTCCAGGAGCGCGGGCGCGACACCCTCGACGCCAACCTGGAGCTGGGCCTGCCCGCCGACGCCCGCGACTACGGCGCCGGCGCGCAGATCCTGACGGACCTCGGCGTGCGCAGCGTCCGTCTGATGACCAACAATCCGGAGAAGTCCGACGCCCTCGCCCGCCACGGCATCGAGGTCGTCGAACGCGAGCCGATGCCCGTCACCGCGGGCGAGCACAACCTGCGCTACCTGCGCACCAAGCGGGACCGGATGGGCCACGACCTGCCCTGGCTGGACGGCCCCGCGGTGCCGGCCTCCGCGGCCACCTGCGGCGACCAGTAGACGACCCCGGCAAAGACCGAAGACCGAAGACCGAAGACCGGAACCGAGGAGAGGCGAGAACGTGAGCGGCAAGGGCGCACCGGAGCTGTCCGTACGCAATGTGGGTGACCTGCGGGTCGCCGTCGTCGCGGCGCAGTGGCACGAGAAGGTGATGGACGGCCTGGTGGACGGCGCCCTGCGCGCCCTGCACGACCTGGGCATCGACGAGCCGACCCTGCTGCGGGTCCCCGGCAGCTGGGAGCTTCCGGTCGTCGCCAAGGTGCTCGCCGGGCGCGGTTACGACGCGATCGTGGCCCTCGGCGTCGTCATCCGCGGCGGCACCCCCCACTTCGACTACGTCTGCCAGGGTGTCACCCAGGGCCTCACCCAGGTCTCCGTCGACACCGGCGTCCCCGTCGGCTTCGGGCTGCTCACCTGCGACAACGAGGAGCAGGCCCTGGACCGGGCAGGCCTGGAGGGCTCCAGCGAGGACAAGGGACACGAGGCGGTCACCGCGGCGGTCGCCACGGCGGCCACCCTGCGTTCAGTATCCGAACCCTGGCGGTAGGCCGACCGGCACAACGGCTAGGGTGGGACCACCATGTCCAAGAAGACGTTCGAGGAGCTCTTCACCGAGCTCCAGCAGAAGGCCGCCCACGGCGACCCCGCCACTTCCCGCACCGCAGAGCTGGTCGAGAAGGGCGTCCATGCCATCGGCAAGAAGGTCGTCGAGGAGGCCGCCGAGGTCTGGATGGCCGCCGAGTACGAGGGCAAGGAGGCGGCCGCCGAGGAGATCTCGCAGCTGCTGTACCACGTCCAGGTGATGATGGTCGCCCGCGGGATCTCCCTGGACGACGTCTACGCCCACCTGTAAACCGCCCGCCGTCACCGCCGTAGAAACCCCCTTCACACAAAGGAAGCCGACCTCATGCTGCGCATCGCCGTTCCCAACAAGGGTTCACTCTCCGGCCCTGCGGCGGAGATGCTGCATGAGGCCGGCTACCAGCAGCGCCGCGAGTCCAAGGAGCTGCGGATCGTCGACCCGGAGAACGAGGTCGAGTTCTTCTACCTCCGCCCCCGTGACATCGCGATCTACGTCTCGTCCGGCCGCCTCGACATCGGCATCACCGGCCGCGACCTGCTGATCGACTCCGGCGCCAACGCCGAGGAGATCCTGCCGCTCGGCTTCGCCCGCTCCACCTTCCGCTACGCCGCCAAGCCGGGCACCGCCGACGGCGTCGCGGACCTCAAGGGCCGGACGGTCGCCACCTCCTACGAGGGGATCGTCGCCAAGCACCTCGCCGACCACGGCATCGACGCCTCCGTCGTCCACCTGGACGGCGCCGTCGAGACCGCGATCGAGCTGGGCGTCGCCGAGGTCATCGCCGACGTGGTGGAGACCGGCACCAGCCTGCGCAACGCGGGCCTGGAGGTCTTCGGCGAGCCGATCATGAAGTCCGAGGCGATCGTCGTCCGCCGCACCGGGGCCGACGCCGAGGAGCCCAAGGTGCAGCAGTTCCTGCGCCGCCTCCAGGGCGTCCTGGTCGCCCGGACATACGTGATGATGGACTACGACTGCCGGGTCGAGCAGCTGGAGAAGGCCGTCGCCCTCACCCCGGGCCTGGAGTCGCCGACCATCTCGCCGCTGCACAACGAGGGCTGGGTCGCCGTCCGCGCCATGGTGCCCGCCAAGGACGCCCAGCGGATCATGGACGACCTGTACTCCATCGGGGCGCGGGCCATCCTGACGACGGCCATCCACGCCTGCCGGCTCTGAGAAGGCGGCGCACCATGTCGGAACCCGCACCTCTCCCCGAGCTTCCGGTCACCTTCCGGCCCACCCGGACCCGGGCCGTCCTGCTCACCGCCGCCGCCGCGATCTTCGTCACGGTGTCGCTGGTCGCGCTGCTGCTGGAGCGCCTCAGCCCGGCCGAGAAGCTGAGCTTCGTCTTCACCGCCGCCCTGCTGGCCTGGGTGCTGTTGCGGCTGGCGCGCCCCAAGGTCGTCGCCGAGGAGTCCGGCGTGACGGTGGTCAACTTCGGCAGCGTCCGCCGGCTGGAGTGGGCGGAGATCGTCCAGGTGAACCTGCGGGTCGGCGACCCCTGGGCGTTCCTCGACCTCAGCGACGGCACCAGCCTGCCCGCCATCGGCATCCAGCCGGGCATCGCCAAGGAGCAGGCCATCGCCCAGGCCCGCACCCTGAGGGCCCTGGTGGAGGCCCGGACCGGGGAACATCAGGGCTGACTCGGGGCACGTCCGGGGCACTCACCCTGCCACGCGACCCCCTGTCTTGATTAATCTGTGGGGCGGAGGCGCAATGTCCCGCGCCTCCGCCCCTGTCGTGCCGCCCGGCGCACAGGGGTTCCTGCTACCCGAGGAGTGACACCCTCCGGCGATGGACGGATCGTCCTGCAGTACCTGCGCCGCCCCCTGCCGACATAGCGCGGACCGCGTTCCCGAGGGCCGCGCCCGTGCGGAGGCGGCGGCATCATGAGCACCCCCCTGCTGCTCCTGGCAGCCGCGTTCCTGCTGATTCTGGCCAACGGATTCTTCGTGGCGGCCGAGTTCGGCCTGGTGACGGTCGAGCGCCCGGAGGCCGAGAAGGCCGCCGCCGAGGGCGACCGACGGGCCGTCCGGGTCGTCGCCTCCCTCAAGGAGCTGTCCTTCCAGCTCTCCGGCACCCAGCTCGGTATCACCATCACCTCCCTGGTCGTCGGCATGCTCGCCCAGCCGGCCCTCGCCCAGTTGCTCGACGGGCCGCTCACGGCCGTCGGCGTCCCCGAGGGCGCGGTGTCCGGGGTGGCCGTCGTCGTCGGCATGCTGCTGGCCTCCGCCGTGCAGATGGTCGTCGGCGAACTGGTCCCCAAGAACTGGGCGGTGTCCCGCCCGATGCAGGTCGCGCGGTTCGTCGCCGGCCCGCAGCATGCCTTCGCCCGCCTGTTCCGCCCGGTCATCGCCGGGCTGAACGGCGTCGCCAACCGGCTCGTGCGCGCCCTGGGCTTCGAGCCCGCCGAGGAGCTGGCCTCCGCCCGCACCCCCGGCGAACTCGTCTCCCTCGCCCGGCACTCCGCGCGGGCCGGCGCCCTGGAACAGGACACCGCGGACCTCTTCGTGCGCACCCTGTCCCTCGGCGAGCTGACCGCGCAGCATGTGATGACCCCGCGCGTGAAGGTCAGTGCCCTCCAGTCGTCGGCGACCGCCGAGGACGTGGTCAACCTGACCCGCGCCACCGGCCTGTCCCGCTTCCCCGTCTACCGGGAGCGGATCGACGAGGTCATCGGCATGGTCCATCTCAAGGACGCCCTCGCGATACCCGCCCACGAGCGGCTGCGCACCCCCGTCTCGCGGATCGCCCGCCGGGCCCTGCTCGTCCCCGAGACGCTGCCCGTGCGGCCCCTGCTGGCCCGGCTGCGCAGCGAGCAGCCGATCGCGGTGGTCGTCGACGAGTACGGCGGCACGGCCGGGGTCGTCACCCTGGAGGACATCGTCGAGGAGATCGTCGGCGAGGTCCGCGACGAGCACGACGGGCACGACACACCGGAACTCGCGCCCGCCCCGCCGGAGGACGGCAGACCGGCCTGGGACGTCGACGGCAGCTGCCGGGTCGACACCCTGCTCCGGATCGGCCTGGACGTGCCCGAGGGGCCCTACGAGACGGTCGCCGGGCTCGTCGCCGACCTGCTCGGCCGGATCCCGGCCGTCGGCGACCGGGCGGAACTGCCCGGCTGGCGGCTCGCCGTACGCCAGGTCGGCCACTACCGCGCGGAACGCGTCCGCCTGGTGCGCACCGCCCCCGTCCTGGAGGCCGCCCGATGAGCCTGCTCCAACTGCTCTTCGCCGCGCTGCTCGTGCTCGCCAACGGCTTCTTCGTCGGCGCCGAGTTCGCGCTGGTCTCGGTCCGCCGCAGCCAGATCGAACCGCTCGGCACCGCCCGCGCCCGCCAGGTGCTGTACGGCCTGGAGCGGCTGCCGCAGATGATGGCCGCCGCGCAGTTCGGCATCACCGTCTGCTCGCTGACGCTGGGCGCGGTCGCCGAGCCGACGGTCGCGCACCTGCTGGAGCCGTTCTTCGCCTGGATCCATCTGCCGCACGCGATGATCCACCCGCTGGGGTACGTCATCGCGCTGGCCACCGTCGTCTTCTTCCACCTCGTCATCGGTGAGATGGTCCCGAAGAACCTGGCGATGGCCGCCCCGGAGAGGGCCGCGCTGTGGCTCAGCCCCGGCCTGGTCGCGTTCGCCCGGCTGTGCCGGCCGATCACCGTGGCCCTCGGCGCCTGCGCCCAGGGCGTGCTGCGGCTCTTCCGGGTCGAGCCCAAGGACGAGGTCGAGGCCGTCTTCACCAGCGAACAGCTCAACCGGCTGGTGGAGGACTCCGGGCAGGCCGGACTGCTCGACCCGGAGGAGGCCGAGCGCCTGGAGGACGCGCTGGAGCTGGGTTCACGCCCGGTGACGGACGTCCTGCTGAAGCGGGAGTCGCTGGTGACGGTGGACCCGTCGGTCACACCGGGACAGATCGTCGAGCTGACCGGGCGCACCGGGTACTCCCGCTTCCCCGTGGCCGCGGACGGTGGCGCCTTCATGGGGTATCTGCACGTCAAGGACGTCCTCGACCTGGAGGACTCCGACCGCGCGGTGCCGCAGCACGTGTGGCGGCCGATGACGACCCTGCGTTCCGAGCTGCCCCTCGACGACGCCCTGACGGTCATGCGCCGTGCCGCCACCCACCTCGCCCAGGTGGCCGACGCCTCCGGCCGGGTGCTGGGTCTGGTGGCCCTGGAGGACGTACTGGAACTGCTGGTCGGCGAGGTGCGTGATCCGGCGCACCGGGAGCCCGTGCCGGCCGTGTCCGAGTCCCGCTCGGCCGAGGAGGTCCTGACGGGCTGACGCCCGGGACGCCCGGGGACACCCACGACGCCCAGGGCCGCCCAGCGCCGCGGGATCCGTCACAACGCGGACGGATCCTGCGGTCCCCGCCCCGACAGCACCTCGCCGTACGCCTGCATCAGATCCGGCAGCCGCAGGGTCGCCAGGTCGTCCCGGGTCAGCGTGCCCGGATACGCCGACAGCCGCAGATCGCGGTACGCGCAGCTCTTCTCGTACAGCGTCCTCAGGAACCGCCCGTTGCCCAGCTCGTCGATCCAGCCCTGCTCCACCACGTGCCCGGCGATCGACCGCAGCTCCTCCAGCGACTCCTCGTCCCACACGTCGCCGTTCTCCGCGGCCAGCACCTCGCCGATCGCGGTCAGCTCCAGCGGGCGGTACGAGGGGAAGTCGACCCGGGTGGTGAAGCGCGAGGACAGGCCGGGATTGGCGGCCAGCAGCCGGTCCATGCCCTCCGGGTAGCCGGCCAGGATCACCACCAGGTGGTCGCGGTTGTCCTCCGCCCGCTTCAGCAGCACCTGCAACGCCTCGTCGCCGTAGGCGTCGCCCTTGCCGTAGCCGGAGTTGGACAGCGAGTACGCCTCGTCGACGAAGAGCACCCCGCCGAGCGCGGAGTCGATCAGTTCGTTGGCCTTCACGGCCGTCTGGCCCAGATACTCGCCGACCAGGTCGGCCCGCTGCGCCTCCACCAGATGGTCGCCGCCGAGCAGGCCGAGCGCGTAGAAGACCCGGCCGAGGATCCGGGCCACGGTGGTCTTGCCGGTGCCGGAGGGGCCGGAGAAGACGAAGTGCCGCTTGGGCGGCTGGACGGGCAGCCCCTGCCCGGCGCGCAGCCGGGCCATGTTCAGCTGTGCCGACAGGGCTTTGACCTGGCGTTTCACCGGCTCCAGGCCCACCATGCGCTCCAGTTCGGCGAGCGCCTCCTCGAGGAGGCCGGGATCGGTGGGCCCGGCGGGCAGCGGCTGCACCGGCAGGATCTTCTCGCGCACCGACGGGTCGATCTCCGACGGCAGTGGCCCGGCGGGCGGTGGCGGCTCGGGTTCGGACAGCTTCAGGTTCCGGTCCTCGAGGCCGTAGAGCGGGTCCAGCCCGTCGGCGCCGTCGAGCCCGTCGGGGCCGGTGCCGGCGAGGGTGAGCGCGGTGAGGCCGTCGGCCTCGTCGTACCCGTCGCCCTCGGCGATCGCGGCGAGCCGCGCGGAGGTGTCCATGAACGCGGGATCGACGCGGTGCACCGCCCGGTACAGGGGGAGGGCCGCGGCCGAGCGGCCGGTGCCCTCGTGCGCCCGGGCCAGCCAGTACCGCAGCTCCTTGCGCTGCGGCTGCTCGCTGCGGCAGCGCATCAGGGCGGCGGACAGCAGGGGTTCGGCCTGGCCGTACATCTCCAGGCGGACCCGGGCCATGCCGCCGAACAGGCCCGCCTCGATGCCGAGCAGGGGATCGTCCAGCAGCGGGTCGGTGTGCCGGACCAGCTGCTCCCAGTCCTTGACCAGATAGGCCCGGCAGGCGTGCAGAAAGCGGACCTGCGGATCGGTGTCGACCGGCGGCAGTCCGGCGAGGGCCCGGTCCAGCTCCGGGACATGGCGGCCGTCCAGCCAGTGCGAGGCGTGCGCGAGCTGCAGATCGCGTGGGCTCTCCAGCACCGGCTGAACCCACCAGCCCAGCCAGTACCAGGAGTTGAGGGTGCGCCGGTGGCGGGCGCGTTGCTCGCCGAAGCGGTCACGGTGGCGGAACATCCGCAGCAGGGCGGTCGTGGTGTCGACGCGCAGCGCGTGCAGTCCGAGCCAGCCGTCGGCCATTCCCGGATCCAGCCGCACCGCGCTCCGGAACTCCTCCTCCGCCTGCGGGTAGGCACCCATGGTGTAGGCGTCCACGCCTCGCAGCCAGGCCAGGTCGGCCGGGGCCTCGGGGCCCTGCGTGCCGAAGTCCATCCCGTCCCCCCACAAACCGTGCCCCCGCCGGCCGAACCGCTGTGCAGCGGACCGGAGTTGCGACAGTGGGCATCGTACCCGCGGGCCGGGCGCCGCCGAAGGGTGCCGCAGGGGGCGTTCGGCGAGGTGGGAGCAGAGGGGGCGCACGGCGCGTGGTGACCGAGGGTGAGCGGAGCGTGCCGCGCGGCGCCCGGAGAAGTGTCCGGAGGCAGAACGAAGCCCCCGGTCACGGGGGAACAACCGGGGGCTTCGCGTCGTGGGGCGGCTCCGTTTGGCCGCACATTGAGAACGTAAGTCCTGTACGGCCCCCCGGTCAAGCCGAGTTGAGGCACTCGGCCAAGTTCGCACGCAAGGGTCTTCACAGGTTCACCACACCGAAGACGGCCCATCACTCAGTGTCACCAGATGGTCCCCTCGGGCCGTCCCACGGGTCCCGTCAGCACCTCATAGCCCTCTGTTACCTGGCGCACCAGAAGGTCGGCGAACGGCCGCGAGGGATCGTCGGCGAAATGCCGCCGCTCGGCGGGAACCCATCCGTCCCAGAACTCCCGCTGCTCCTCCCCGTCCCGGGAGCGCCCCCGCGCCCAGGACTCCTCGGACGGCACCTCCATCCACAGCAGGCGCGCCAGATGCGGACGCAGCGCGCGGCGGCCCGCGCCCACTCCCTCCACGAGGATCACCGGCGCGGGCGGCAGCGGTCGGGGCGGGCCGAAGCGGCGGGCCCGCCAGTCGTAGGGGGCGTAGCGGGCGGTGGTGCCCTCCCGCAGCGGCTCGATCACCTGGGCCAGCAGCCGGCCGGTCCAGTCGAACAGCTCCGCGTGGCTGGCGATGTCGTCCAGGTGCAGCACCGGCGCCCCGCCGAGCGCGGCGGCCAGCTCCGCGGCGAAGGTGGACTTCCCCGAGCCCGCGTGCCCGTCGACGCCGACGAGGCGGACCGGGCCGCAGGACGGGGGCAGGCGGCGGAGCGTACGGGCGAGGCCGTTCAGGGGACGGGACACGTGCCCATCATGCCGCGCGGCACACCCGTCAGCGGTCTCGACCAATATTGGTGGGCGCGGCATGCCCCGAAGTGCTGGCAGGGCGGTCCGCTCGCGTCCATAGTTGGCGCACAACGACCGCACACAGCCGTGCAAGGACCTGCCCGTCTCGCACCCCTGGGAGTCAAGCGCCCATGAGCAGAGCCGAACAGCCGTCCCGCAGAACCGTTCTGGCCGCCGCGGTCGCCGCCGCGGTCACCGGCGGCGCGGGGACGGCCCTGGCCGACAGTACAACGACCGCCGGCGGGGCCGGCGCCGGGGCCCCGGCCCGCACCGTCGACAACCGCGCCTGGACGACCTTCTCCGACTGGCGCTCCGGCACCGCCAAGGGCACCCGGGCCGTCGCGGGCGCCCGGCCCGGCCTGGCGATCGCCTCGCCCGCCGGCACCTTCGACTACCGGGACCCGCACACCGGGAAGACCTCCCGCTGGGAGTACGCGACCTGGACCTCGCCCGTCCACCGGCTCGCCGTCCCCGCCACCGAGGTGATCCCGTCCTGGAACGCGGACACCCCGGACGGCACCTGGCTCCAGATCGAACTCAAGGGCACCTACTCCGACGGCACCGACACCCCCTGGTACGTCATGGGCCGCTGGGCGGCCGGTGACGGGGACATCCGGCGGACCTCGGTCGACGACCAGGGTGACGGCAGGAGCAGCGTCTGGACGGACACCTTCGCCCTCGACGACCCGGCGTCCGGGCTGCGGCTGGTGTCCTACCGGCTGCGGCTGACCCTGTACCGGCGGCCGGGCACCCGGCTCACCCCGACCGTGTGGCGGGCCGGCGCGATGGGCTCCGACGTCCCGGACCGTTTCACCGTCCCGGCCTCCACCCCCGGTCTCGCCCAGGAGCTCGCCGTCCCGCGCTACTCCCAGGAGATCCACGTCGGCCAGTACCCCGAGTACGACAACGGCGGCGAGGCCTGGTGCAGCCCCACCTCCTCGCAGATGATCATCGAGTACTGGGGCGGCCGGCTCACCGAGGAGCAGCTCGCCTGGGTCGACCCGAGCTACGCCGACCCGCAGGTCTGCCACGCCGCCCGGTACACCTACGACTACCAGTACGCGGGCTGCGGCAACTGGCCGTTCAACGCGGCCTACGCGGCCACCTTCAAGGGGCTGCAGGGCGTGGTCACCCGGCTCGGTTCCCTGACCGACCTGGAGACCCTGATCGCCGCCGGTATCCCGGCCATCACGTCCCAGTCCTTCCGCAAGGAGGAGCTGACCGGCGCGGGCTACGGCACCGCCGGCCATCTGATGACCGTGATCGGCTTCACCGCGGAGGGCGACGTGATCGCCAACGACCCGGCCTCACCGAGCAACGACGCGGTACGGCGGGTCTACAAGCGCCGTGAGTGGGAGAACATCTGGCTCAGGACCAAGCGGTACAACGCCTCGGGCAAGGTCGTCTCGGGCACCGGCGGCGTCTGCTACCTCTACTTCCCGGCCCGGCCGACCCCGCGCCAGCGGGCGGCGCTCGCGGCCGTCGGGGTGCGCTGACGCCGCCGGGCGCGGCCGGGGCTGTGAGCAACGTCTCGGCCGCAAACGGCGCGGGCGGTGGCAAGGTGGACAGACCGGTGCGGATCGCACCCCCGGCCCTCGGGGGACGGCCC
Source organism: Streptomyces sp. (assembly GCF_035645055.1). Taxonomy (GTDB): domain Bacteria; phylum Actinomycetota; class Actinomycetes; order Streptomycetales; family Streptomycetaceae; genus Streptomyces. Next base: position 60,707 of record NZ_DASQNH010000072.1, read on the forward strand.
CGCATGTCCACCGCACGCACGAGACCAGTGAGAAGCACATGACCGCCACCTCGCTCACCGCCGCCCGCGCCCGCACCGGCGGCCCCAAGGACGACGGCCCGAAGATCGTCGAGCACGCCATGGGCTGGGTCCTCGTGGCCGTCGTCGCGATGCTCGTCACCCAGCTCGGCCTGCTCTGAGCCGTCGGCACGCGGTGCGCCGCACCCCGGCGGCGCTGTGACCTTACACATATCCGACCGGTCCGGCCTGCCATACTGCGGATGTCCCGCCGCCCCTTGGAACCAGGGTCGAAAGTGAATATCGCTGCACAGCGCGACGCCGCTCGTCCCGGGCCGCGCGGAACCGAGCGCTCCCACGCCCGCCGCGCCGAACTCATCGCGATCGGGCGGAAGTTGTTCGCCGACACGTCCTACGACGCGCTCTCGATGGACGACATCGCACGCCAGGCCCATGTCGCCAAGGGACTGATCTACTACTACTTCCGGTCCAAGCGCGGCTACTACCTGGCGATCGTCCAGGACTCCGTCGCCGACCTGGTCAGCTTCGCGGCGAGCGGCCTCGAACTGCCCGCACGGGACCGGGTGGAGCGCGCCGTCGACGGCTATCTGCGCTACGCCGAGCGCAACCAGGCCGCGTACCGCACCATCGTCAGCGGCGGCGTCGGCTTCGACACCGAGGTGCAGGCCATCCGTGACGGGGTGCGCGAGGCGATCGTCGGGACCATCGCCGAAGGTGCGTACGGCCGCCGGCAGATCACCCCGCTGGCGCGGATGGGGCTGCTCGGCTGGGTGTGCGGCGTCGAGGGAGCCACCCTCGACTGGATCGACCGCCCCGGCCTGTCCCGCGATCTCATGCGGGAGCTGCTGGTGAAGACGCTCGGCGGCGCCATGCGGGCCATCGAGGAACTGGACCCCGCCTACCCGGTCCCGCAGCCCGCCCGCCGCGACGGCTGAGGGCGGCGCCCGGTGACCGGCCGCCGCCCCTCGTTCCTGCCCGTACCACCGGCTAGTTGATGGCCCGGATCAGCTCACCGCCCGCCGTGTCCCCGCTCAGCTCCCAGAAGAAGGTGCCGCCGAGGCCCTGCTGGTTCTTGTAGGTCATCTTCGTGGCGATGGTCGCCGGGGTGTCGTAACTCCACCAGTTGCTGCCGCACTTGGCGTAGGCGGTGCCGCCCACCGTGCCGGTCGCCGGGCACTTGGTCTTCAGCACCTTGTAGTCGTCGATGCCCTGCTCGTAGGTGCCCGCGGCTGGGCCGGTCGCGGTGCCGCCGGGCGCGGTCTGCGTGACGCCGGTCCAGCCGCGGCCGTAGAAGCCGATGCCCAGCAGCAGCTTGGAGGCGGGGATGCCGAGGCCCTTGAGCTTGGCGATCGTCGCGGAGGTGTGGTTCGCGGCCTTCGGGATGCCGGAGTAGGACGTCAGCGGGGAGTGCGGGGCGGTCGGGCCGGTGGCGTCCCAGGCGCCGAAGTAGTCGTACGTCATGGGGTTGTACCAGTTCACGTACTGCGCGGCGCCCGCGTAGTCCGCCGCGTCGATCTTGCCGCCGGCGGTGGCGTCCGCCGGGATCGCCGCGGTGACCAGGCTGCCGGAGCCGAACTTGGCCCGCACCGCCGCCATCAGGTTCTTGTACGCCGCCCGGCCGCTGGTGTCGCAGGTGGCGCCGCAGGCGTTCGGGTACTCCCAGTCGATGTCGATGCCGTCGAAGACGTCCGCCCACCTGGGGTTCTCGACCAGGTCGTAGCAGGACTGGGCGAACGCGGCCGGGTTCCTCGCCGCCTCGCCGAAGCCGCCCGACCAGGTCCAGCCGCCGAACGACCACAGCACCTTGATGTGCGGGTACTTCTTCTTCAGCTCGCGCAGCTGGTTGAAGGTGCCGCGCAGCGGCTGGTCCCACGTGTCGGCGACGCCGTCGACGGACTCGGCGGCGGTGTAGGTGCGGTCGGTGGCCGCGTAGGCGTCGCCCGTCACGCACTTGCCGCCGGAGACGTTGCCGAAGGCGTAGTTGATGTGGGTGAGCTTGGCCGCGGAGCCGGACGTCTCGATGTTCTTGACCAGGTACTTGCGGTCGTAGGTGCCCCATTCCGTGAAGTAGCCGACGACCTTGGAGCCGGCGGCCGCCTCCGCCTCGGGTGCGGCGGTCGCGCTGGTGGCGCCCGCGCCCGCGAGCAGTCCGGCACCGAGGACGGCGGTACAGGCGGCGGCGACGAGCGCCCGGAACCGGGCGCGGGGGCGGTGAGGGCGGTGGGGAGTTCGCATCGGTGTCTCCTCGTGGGGGAGAGGGGAGAGAACGCCGTGCCGATTGGCATGAACGCGATGACGTGTGCGGTGATCCGACACCGTAGGGAGGACTAGACCAGTCGGTCAATGGTGCGGACCAATTTCCCAGCGGATGCGCCCGCCGGTCACAGGCCGGAGGATTCTTTGAAGTAAGCGGTCGTTAACCGGTGACGCGGAGGCCCGGATCGGGCATACTCACTGCGCACAGCCGCTGGTCAGCGGCTTCCGTGACCCGGGAGCCCGCCCCGCGGCCGGCCTCATGAGACAGGCGGAGCCGCCCCACCCACGGCGCTCGTCCGCCGTAGTGCCCGAACGGGAGGAGAGCGTCGCCATGCCCGACCGCGCCCCGCAGCCGGTGGACCGACAACTGCCCACGGACGAGGCCCGGGATCTGATCTCGCTCGTCCGCGACATCGCGCAGCGCGAGATCGCGCCCAGGGCGGCCGAGGAGGAGGAAGCCGGGCGCTTCCCGCGCGAGATCTTCACCCTCCTGTCCGAGTCCGGCCTGCTCGGCCTGCCCTACGACGCCGAGTACGGCGGCGGGGAGCAGCCCTACGAGGTCTACCTCCAGGTCCTGGAGGAGCTGGCCGCGGCCCGGCTCACCGTCGGCCTCGGCGTCAGCGTGCACACGCTGGCCTCCTACGCCCTCGCCACCCACGGCACCAAGGAGCAGCGGGCCGAGCACCTGCCCGCGATGCTCGGCGGCGGTCTGCTCGGCGCCTACTGCCTCTCCGAGCCCGCCTCCGGCTCGGACGCGGCCTCCCTGCGCACCAAGGCCGTCCGGGAGGGTGACGAGTGGGTGCTCACCGGGACCAAGGCCTGGATCACCCACGGCGGCGTCGCCGACTTCTACACCGTGATGGCCCGCACCGGCGAGGACGGCCCGCGCGGGATCACCGCCTTCCTGGTGCCCGGCGACGCCGCGGGGCTGAGCGCCGCGGCACCGGAGAAGAAGATGGGCATGAAGGGCTCGCCCACCGCGCAGGTCCACCTCGACGGGGTGCGCGTCGGTGACGACCGGCGCGTCGGAGGCGAGGGCCAGGGTTTCGCGATCGCCCTGTCCGCCCTGGACGGCGGGCGGCTCGGTATCGCCGCCTGCGCCATAGGCGTCGCCCAGGCGGCGCTCGACGCGGCGGTGGGGTACGCGCGCGAGCGCCGGCAGTTCGGCCGGCCCATCGCCGACTTCCAGGGCCTGCGGTTCATGCTCGCCGACATGGCGACCCAGATCGAGGCGGGCCGCGCCCTCTACCTGGCGGCGGCGCGGCTGAAGGACGCGGGCCGGCCGTTCGCCAAGCAGGCGGCCATGGCCAAGCTGCACTGCACCGACACGGCGATGAAGGTCACCACGGACGCCGTCCAGATCCTCGGCGGCTACGGCTACACCGCGGACTTCCCCGCCGAGCGCTACATGCGCGAGGCCAAGGTGCTGCAGATCGTCGAGGGCACCAATCAGATCCAGCGGATGGTCATCGCCCGTCACCTCGCCGGTCCGGAGACCCGCTGAACTGACCGGGCCTGACCAAGGGCGCCGCCAGCCGGACCCACTCCGGGTCGTGGCGCCCCGGCAGGGTGCGGCCGCGGGTGGCCCAGGCTTGCAGCAGATCGCGGTAGATCGGCGGGTCCTGGAGCTGTGGGGGAGCGGGCGGGGACGGAAGCGGAACCGATTCTGCGACGGTCGGGACGAACAGCTGACGCTGACACCCGGTCGTGGAATAGGTGGGGGTCATACCAGGGCAACGCGGCACCGGCCGGACAGGTCACCGGCGCACGGAATCGGGCGTGAGTTCACGGGGCGCCCGTCCGGCGCGCGGCGCCCGTCCGGCGCGTGACGGCCGTCCGGCGCGTGACGGCCTGCCGGAGCCGCCCGGCGCGAGGGGGCGCGGCGCATCCGCCGGCGCGCGGCCGTACGGCGCGGTCGCTCCCCTCGCGTCAGGGCGTGCCGAACCGCACCACGGCACACCCGGGCCGTGGCGCGGTCGCGGTGAGGAAGGTGCGCCGGGTGGCTCAGGCGGCGCGGCGGCGCATCGCCGGGACGCGCATCGGGCGCGAGCCCGGGCCGCCGACGTGCGAGAACGGCTGCATCCGCCAGTCGAGTCCCTGAGGCAGCGTCAGCAGCAGGGCGGTGTCCTGTTCCTGGGGCTCGATGGACTCGTCCGCGGGACGGGCGTCGGCGGCGCGGCGGCCGGTGCCGGCGCAGACCGTGAGGCCGAACGGATTCCACGGCGAGGCGCACAGCGCGTGCTCCGGCAGGACCTCCTCGTCCGCCAGCAGGGCGATGGGCTGCGCGCAGTCCGGGCAGATCACCCGGTACATCTCGAAGGTGTCGTACGCGTCGAACTCGTCCGCGTCGTCGTGGGCGTCGGGTTCGACGCCCTCCGGCTCGGGTTCGACGACCGGCTGCCGCTTGGGCAGCGTACGACCAGGGCGCTTAAGACTCTGCATGGGATTCTCCCCCTCGGGCTGGGCCGTTCAGGCACTGCGGCCTCGACCACACCAAGCACTTCCCTGCGGCGTTCGGGGGTAATCACGGGAACATCACGGAGTCGGCCCGGATCTTGTGGTGTTCGTCACATGCCATGCGCAGGTGCCCTGCTCGGTGTTCCCGTCGCCCGGATGGCTCATCATCCGGGCGCCGACATCACGAACCGGGCATGACCTGCTCCGTTCGGCTATCCGAGGAGATCAGCCGCACTGTAGGTTCTTGCGCCATGGAGGAGCTGGACCGACAGATCGTGCAGCTGCTCGTCAAGGACGGGCGGATGAGCTACACCGACCTGGGCAAGGCCACGGGCCTGTCCACGTCAGCCGTACACCAGCGGGTGCGCCGGCTGGAGCAGCGGGGCGTCATCCGCGGGTACGCGGCCGTCGTCGACCCCGAGGCGGTCGGGCTGCCGCTGACCGCGTTCATCTCGGTGAAGCCGTTCGACCCGAGCGCGCCCGACGACATCGCCGACCGGCTCGCGGACGTCCCCGAGATCGAGGCCTGCCACAGCGTCGCGGGCGACGAGAACTACATCCTCAAGGTGCGGGTGGCCACCCCCCACGAACTGGAGGAGCTGCTGGCCCGGCTGCGTAGTCTCGCCGGGGTCTCGACCCGTACGACCGTGGTCCTCTCGACGCCGTACGAGGCCCGGCCCCCGCGCATCTGAGCACCTGGGTGCGGGGCGGCGCGCGCGGGGCGCCAGACTGTTCCCATGAGTGAGCGCACCGCCCCGACGAAGACCGTCCTCCTCCGCCGCGGAGAGGTCCACAGCCCCGCCGACCCGTTCGCCACCGCCATGGTGGTCGAGCACGGCCAGGTCGCCTGGGTCGGCTCCGAGGGCGCGGCCGACGCCTTCGCGGACGGCGTCGACGAGGTGATCGACCTCGACGGCGCCCTCGTCACCCCCGCGTTCACCGACGCCCACGTCCACACCACCGCCACCGGGCTGGCTCTCACCGGGCTCGACCTGTCCGCCGCGCGGGACCTCGGCCAGGCGCTCGCACTGGTCCGCGAGTTCGCCGCCGCGCGTCCGCACGACCGGGTCCTGCTCGGGCACGGCTGGGACGCCGCCCGCTGGCCCGGCGGCCGCCCCCCGACCCGCGCCGAGCTGGACGAGGCGACCGGCGGACGGCCCTTGTACCTGAGCCGGATCGACGTGCACTCCGCGGTGGTCACCACGGCCCTGCTCGACCTGACCCCGGGCCTCGGACCGGTGGGCGACGGCCCCCTCACCGCCGAGGCCCACCACGCCGTGCGGGCCACCGCCCTCTCCGCGATCACCCCCGTCCAGCGCGGCGAGGCCCAGCGTGCCGCCCTCGCCCACGCCGCCTCCCTCGGGATCGGCTCGGTGCACGAGTGCGGGGGCCCGGAGATCTCCTCCGAGGACGACTTCACCGGGCTGCTCCGCCTCGCCGCCGAGGAGCCCGGCCCGCGCGTCGTCGGCTACTGGGCCGAACGGGACGTCGACAAGGCCCGGGAGCTGGGCGCGCTGGGCGCCGCCGGCGACCTCTTCGCGGACGGCGCCCTCGGCTCCCACACCGCCTGCCTGCACGAGCCGTACGCCGACGCCGCCCACACCGGCACCGCCTACCTGGACGCCGCCGCGGTCGCCGCCCACGTCGTCGCCTGCACCGAGGCGGGCCTGCAGGCGGGCTTCCACGCCATCGGCGACGCCGCCGTCACCGCCGTCGTCGAGGGCGTGCGCGCCGCCGCCGAGAAGGTCGGACCCGACCGGATCCGGGCCGCCCGGCACCGCGTCGAACACGCCGAGATGCTCACCCCGCAGACCGTCGCCGCCTTCGCCGAACTCGGCCTCACCGCCTCAGTGCAGCCCGCCTTCGACGCCCTGTGGGGCGGCGACGAGGGCATGTACGCCCAGCGGCTCGGCACCGAGCGCGCCCGCACCCTGAACCCGTTCGCGGCCCTGCTGCGGGCCGGTGTCCCGCTCGCTCTCGGCTCGGACAGCCCGGTCACCCCGCTGGACCCGTGGGGCACCGTCCGCGCCGCCGCCTTCCACCGCACGCCCGAGCACCGGGTCTCCGTACGGGCCGCCTTCACCGCCCACACGCGCGGCGGCTGGCGGGCGATCGGCCGCGACGACGCGGGCCTCCTGGTGCCGGGCGCGCCCGCGGACTACGCCGTGTGGCGCACCGGCGCGCTGGTCGTGCAGGCTCCGGACGACCGGGTGGCCCGCTGGTCCACCGACCCGCGCTCCGGCACCCCCGGCCTGCCCGATCTCACCCCTGGCGGCGACCTGCCCGTCTGCTTGCGCACGGTGGTCGGCGGGCGGACGGTGTTCGTACGGCCGGGCGAGTGATCTCCCGGGGTGGCGGCGCGGCGGCCGGGGGACGGCGCCCCGTCGCGCGACCTGCGCATCCTCCCCGTCCGACCTGCGGTTTCATGCCAGAACCGCAGGTCAAGCTGCTGTTGACAGGCGGCGGTCAGGGGCCGGTAGGTTCGGCCGGGTCCACCACCGGACACCCGACCGGGGAACGTTCGCCCGCTCGTCGCGGCGCCGCTGGGTCAGGGATGGTGTACCGCACCGGGGCACCGTCGCTGGGAGCCAGGCTCAGCGCCGGCGCCGCACCCGGGGGAACGTTCCGGCCGGCCGGGAAGGTGTGACCCGGGTGGGGCCCGGGTGCTCAGTAGACAACGGCTTTCGGCAGACCCGCAGCCAGCGGGTCCCAGGTCGGCCCGAAGGGCGCCGGGCCCCCATCCGCCGCACGGCCGAAAACCCGTGGCTCCACCCCGCTCGCGCGCGATCCGCACCACCATCCGCACGTCTTGTCACGTCATCGCAGGCCGCGGCCACTATGGTGGACGTCTGCGACGGACATGAAGGGGCAGTAGTGAACGACGGCGAAGGGACCCGCGCGGCAGAGGCCCAGGGGAGGCGCTTCGGCCCGCTCGGCACGGCCTTGGTGATCATTCCGACCTACAACGAGGCGGAGAACATCAAGGCGATCGTGGGCCGGGTGCGCGAGGCGGTCCCCGAGGCGCATGTTCTCGTGGCCGACGACAACAGCCCCGACGGCACGGGCAAGCTCGCCGACGAACTCGCCGCCGCCGACGACCAGGTCCACGTGCTGCACCGCAAGGGCAAGGAGGGCCTGGGCGCCGCCTACCTCGCGGGCTTCCGCTGGGGGCTGGAGCGCGACTACGGCGTGCTGATCGAGATGGATGCCGACGGCTCCCACCAGCCCGAGGAACTGCCCCGGCTGCTGACCGCCCTCAAGGGCGCCGACCTGGTGCTCGGCTCCCGCTGGGTGCCGGGCGGCCGGGTGGTGAACTGGCCCAAGTCCCGCGAGATCATCTCCCGGGGCGGCAGCCTCTACTCGCGCCTCGCGCTCGACCTGCCGCTGCGCGACATCACCGGTGGCTACCGCGCCTTCCGCGCGGAGACCCTGCGCGGCCTCGGCCTCGACGACGTCGCCTCCCAGGGCTACTGCTTCCAGGTCGACCTCGCCCGCCGCGCGATCAAGGCCGGCTACCACGTCGTCGAGGTCCCCATCACCTTCGTCGAACGCGAACTGGGTGACTCGAAGATGAGCCGCGACATCCTGGTGGAAGCCCTGTGGCGGGTCACCACCTGGGGCGTGGGGGAGCGGGTCGGCAAGCTGCTGGGCGGCCGGGGCGGCGACGCGGCCAAGCCGTAGGGCTGTGGCGTCGGCCCTTATCCCCTGCTGAGCCGGGCCCAGGCACACTGGAGCCATGATGACTGGCGCTTCGACCCCTCCGCCCGCCACCCGGCCCCGGCGGTCCCGGCTGCGTACCGTGCTGCCGCTCGCCGTCGCGGCCTGGCTGGTGCTGGAGATCTGGCTGCTCACCGTGGTCGCGGACGTGGCGGGCGGGTTCATGGTGTTCCTGCTGCTGATCGCCGGGATCGTCCTCGGCTCGGTGGTGATCAAGCGGGCGGGACGGCGCGCCTTCCAGAACCTCAACGAGGCGCTGCAGCGGGGCACGGCCCCCTCCAGCGGCGGCGGCAGCGGCAGCGGCCTGATGATGCTGGGCGGCCTGCTGCTGATGCTGCCCGGGCCGATCTCGGACGTCGCCGGTCTGCTGCTGCTCGTCCCGCCGGTCCAGAAGGCCCTGGGGCGGTACGCGGAGCGGACGGTGGACCGCAAGCTGCGCCGGGCCGCCCCCGGTGGCCTGGGTGACGCCTTCCAGCAGGCCCGGATGCGCCGTCCCGACGGCAAGGTCGTGCTGGGCGAGGTCATCCGCGACGAGCCCGGGGACGCGCCGCGCGAACAGCGTCCGCCGCTGAACCGCTGAGTGCGGCCCCGGCCCGCCGGGTTCGGGCCCGGCCCGCCAAGAGCACTGCGGGCACAACGACCGCGGGCGCCGTACGTGGAGTCACGTACGGCGCCCGCGGTCATCGTGCGTGCGCTGGATAGCGGGCCAGGCTCCGCGGGGATCAGGCCGACTTGCGGCTGTCCCGGGGATGAACGGCGATGTTCATCGCGCCGGAACGCAGCACGGCGAGGCGCTCCTCGAGGACCTCTTCGAGCTCCTCGCGGGTACGCCGCTCCATCAGCATGTCCCAATGCGTTCGCGCCGGCTTGGCCTTCTTCTCCTCCGGGCCGTCGCCGTCCACGAGGAGTGCCTGGGCCCCGCAGACCTTGCACTCCCACTCCGGCGGGATCTCCGCCTCGACCGAGAAGGGCATCTCGAAGCGGTGCCCCTTCTCGCATGCGTACTCCACGGCCTGGCGCGGGGCCAGGTCGATGCCGCGGTCCGTCTCGTAGCTGGTCACCACGAGGCGCGTGCCGCGAAGAGCTCGCTCACTCATGAATCGTGCCTCCCGGGCTTGTCGCCCACAGGACAGGTGTCGCTGTCGTCGTCATCCGGTCAACGTCCGGTCGGCGGTAAAGATTCCCGTTCCGCGTCACGTTCCGGGTCATGCGTCGCCGTCGTAGCCGCAGCCTTGTCAACCAGTGCAGTACCCACAGGCGCCCGCTTTGTCACATCTGCTCGGAGATGTCACCCAGCGTTTGGGCATCTTTGACGCGCAGTAACGGTACGCCTGGCAGGCCAAACGCGTACACTACAGCCCTTTCGCGCAGAGTGCTAAATCCTTTCGGGAACAGGGTTGCCCGCGTCGCCGATCGCCCGCCGCAGCGGCACCCTCGCGAGCAGCAGGAATCCCAGCACGAAGAAGGCCACCAGCGAGATGATCGCGTCCCGGTAGCTCCCGGTCAGCTGGTAGGTCAGGCCGAACACCAGCGGGCCCAGCCAGCTCATTCCGCGGTCGCTCAGCTCGTACGCCGAGAAGTACTCGGCCTCCTTGCCGGGCGGGACCAGGTGCGAGAACAGGGAGCGGGAGAGCGCCTGGCTGCCGCCGAGGACCAGGCCGATCCCGGCGGCCAGCGCGAAGAACCACACCGGCGCCCCGGCGGGCAGGAAGTACCCCGTGGCGAGAATCACGGTCCACGCCACCAGCGAGCCGAGCACCGTCCGCTGGGCGCCGTACCGCCGGGCCAGCCGCCCCAGCAGCAGCGCGCCCGCCACCGCCAGCACCTGCACCAGCAGCACGGCCCCGATGAGCGTCGACTGGCCGAGCCCCAGCTCCTCGGAGCCGTAGACCGAGGCCTGGGTGATCACCGTCTGGATGCCGTCGTTGTAGACCAGGTACGCCAGCAGGAAGGCCAGGGTCAGCGGATGACGGCGCATGTCCCGCAGGGTCGCCGCGAGCTGCCGGCGGCCACTGAGCGCCGGTGCCGGGCGCGCCGCCGGGCGGTCGCGCAGCCGGCGCAGCGGGATCACGGCGAACGCGCCCCACCACAGTCCGGCCGAGGCCAGGCAGATCCGCACGGCCTCGCCCTCGGCCAGGCCGAAGGACTCGTGGGCCAGGTAGAGCACCAGATCGCCGACGAGGACCAGCGCTCCGGCCGCGTACCCGAAGGCCCACCCGCGCGAGGAGACGGCGTCCCGCTCCTCGGGCGGCGCGATCTGCGGCAGATAGGAGTTGTAGAGCATCATCGCCACCGACTGGGCCGCGTTCGCCACGATCAGCAGCGCCCCGCCGAGCAGATAGCGGTCGCCGGAGAGGAAGAACATGCCCGCGGTGGCCGCCGCGCCGAGATACGCGGCGGCGGCCAGCAGGGGCTTCTTGCGGCCCGTGCGGTCGGCGGCGGCGCCCACCAGGGGCATCGCCACGATGGCCACGATCACCGACAGGGAGACCGCGTACGCGAAGAAGGACCCCGCGCGCACCGGAATGCCCAGGGGGTGCAGGAACCCGTCGGTGTCCGCGGCCGACTTGGCGACCGAGGTCAGATAGGGACCCAGGAAGACCGTGAGCACGCTCGTCGAGTACACGGAGCACGCCCAGTCGTAGACGTACCAGCCGCGCTGTTCGCGCCGGCGCGCGGCGGACCCGTCCGCGTCCTCCGCGCCGGTCCGCACGGTGTCGGTGCCCACCCGTGCCCTCGCTTCCCCGTGCATGATGCGCACGGGCCGGGGCGGGGCCCGTCGCGTCAGGACCAGACGCCCCGGTCCTCCATGACCTTGCGCAGTGTGTCGATGTGATCGGTCATGATGCCATCGACTCCGAGGTCCAGGAGCCGGTGCATCCGGGCCGGTTCGTTGATCGTCCACACGTGCACGTGGAGCCCGCGCGCGTGGGCCGCGCGGACGAAGCGGCGGTCCACCACCCGGATGCCGGAGCGGGACTCGGGCACCTGGGCGGCGACGGCCGTGCGGCGCACCGTCGCCGGGACGCCCCAGGAGCGCAGCCGCAGATGCAGCACCCCGCGGGTGCCGTACGACGTCGCCAGGCGCTCTCCGGCCAGGCGCTGGGCGCGCACCACGCGCGCCTCGGAGAAGGAGCCGACGCAGACCCGGTCCCAGGCGCCGGTGCGGGCGACCAGATCGAGGAAGGGGCGGAGTGCCGACTCCGTCTTGAGGTCGACGTTCCAGCGCACCTCGGGGAAGGTCTCCAGCAGCTCCTCGAACAGCGGCACCGGTTCCCGGCCGCCCACGCGCGCGCGGCGCACCTCCGCCCAGGGCAGGTCCGCGATCCGGCCCGCTCCGTCGGTCACCCGGTCCAGCGTCGCGTCGTGGAACGCCACGAGCCGGCCGTCCCGCGTGGTGTGCACATCGGTCTCGATGTACCGGTAGCCCGCCTCGACCGCCCGCCGGAACTGGAACACCGTGTTCTCCAGGCCGTCGGCCGCCCCGCCCCGGTGGGCGAAGGGGATGGGGCCGGGATGGTCGAGATAGGGGTGGCGTACGCGCGAGGTCACCGACGCAGTATCGCTCCCCGCGGTTGCCCGGCGGCGACCACGGCGCTGCCGTCGGATGCCTGCGGGACGGCGAACACCCGCAGGAAGAGCTGGGCGAGCGGGCCGATCGAGACCGCGTACAGCAGCGTGCCGACGCCGATGGTGCCGCCCAGCGCGAAACCGGTGACGACGACCGCCACCTCGACGGCCGTCCGCATCAGCCGGATCGAGCGGCCGGTGCGCCGGTACAGTCCGGTCATCAGTCCGTCGCGCGGCCCGGGCCCGAACCGCGCGGCGATGTACAGGCCGGTGGCGAGGCCGTTCAGCAGGACGCCGGCCAGCAGGAGGGGGATCCGGACGGCGAGGGTGTCCGCCCCGGGGACGAGCGCGAGCGTGCCGTCCATGGCGACCCCGACCACGAAGACGTTCGAGACCGTGCCCAGGCCGGGACGCTGCCGCAGTGGGATCCACAGCAGCAGCACCGCCGCGCCCACGATGATCGACACCACGCCGATCGTCAGCCCGGTGCGCTCCGCCAGGCCCTGATGGAGCACGTTCCACGGCTCCAGGCCGAGCCCCGCCTCCACCAGGAGCGCGGAACTGGCGCCGTACAGCGCGAGCCCGCCGTACAGCTGGATCAACCGGCGCGGAAGATGCCCTTGTGCGGACAAGACGTGCCCCCTGGTGGTAGTGGCCTGACGCATGACACTCTGTGGCGTGGAGTGACACGTCATCCATGGCCAATTCAGGGAAGGTGGACTGGTACTCATGGCGCAGTGGACCTCAGCCGTGGGGGCCGCGCAGCTCGCCCGGCTGCTCAAGTCCCAGCAGGACCGCCCGGCGGGCACCGGCAGCCGCCGTCCCCCCGCCTACCGGGCGCTCGCCGACGGCGTCCGGCTGCTGGTCCTGGAAGGGCGGGTGCCGGTGGCCGCCCGGCTGCCCGCCGAGCGCGAGCTGGCCCTCGCGCTGTCCGTGAGCCGTACGACCGTCGCGGCGGCCTACGAGGCGCTGCGCAGCGAGGGCTTCCTGGAGTCCCGGCGCGGCGCCGGCAGCTGGACGGCCGTCCCGGCCGGGAACCCGCTGCCCGCGCGGGGCCTGGAACCGCTGCCGCCGGAGGCGCTGGGCTCGATGATCGACCTCGGCTGCGCGGCGCTGCCCGCACCCGAACCGTGGCTCACGCGCGCGGTGCAGGGCGCCCTGGAGGAACTGCCGCCGTACGCGCACACGCACGGCGACTATCCGGCCGGGCTGCCCGCCCTGCGCGCGATGATCGCCGAGCGCTACACCACGCGGGGCATCCCCACCATGCCCGAGCAGATCATGGTCACGACCGGCGCGATGGGCGCCATCGACGCGATCTGCCATCTCTTCGCGGGGCGCGGCGAGCGGATCGCCGTCGAGTCGCCGTCGTACGCCAACATCCTCCAGCTGATGCGCGAGGCCGGGGCCCGGCTGGTGCCCGTCGCCATGGCCGAGGGACTGACCGGCTGGGACATGGACCGCTGGCGCCAGGTGCTGCGGGACGCCGCGCCGCGCATCGCCTATGTCGTCGCCGACTTCCACAACCCCACCGGCGCGCTCGTCGGCGAGGACCAGCGGCGGCGGCTGGTGGAGGCGGCCCGGTCCGCCGGGACCGTGCTGGTCGCCGACGAGACGATGAGCGAGCTGTGGCTCGACGAGGACAGGGCGGGCACGATGCCGCCGCCGGTGTGCGCCTTCGACCCCGCCGGTTCCACGGTGGTCACCGTCGGGTCGGCCAGCAAGGCGTTCTGGGCCGGTATGCGCATCGGCTGGGTGCGCGCGGCACCGGACGTCATCCGCAGCCTGGTCGCCGCGCGCGCCTACGCCGACCTGGGCACACCGGTGCTGGAGCAGCTGGCCGTGCACTGGCTGTTCAGTACCGGCGGCTGGGCGCAGGCCGTGGAGCTGCGCCGGGAGCAGGCCCGGGAGAACCGGGACGCGCTGGTCGCCGCCGTGCGGCGGGAACTTCCGGAGTGGGAGTTCGAGGTGCCCGAGGGCGGGCTGACCCTGTGGGTGCGCGCCGGGGGGCTGTCCGGGTCGCGGCTCGCCGAGGCGGGGGAGCGGGTCGGGGTGCGGGTGCCGTCCGGGCCGCGCTTCGGCGTCGACGGGGCGTTCGAGGGGTATGTGCGGCTGCCGTTCACGGTGGGCGGCGCGGTCGCGGAGGAGGCCGCGGTGCGGCTGGCCGCGGCGGCGCGGCTGGTGGAGAGCGGGGGGACCGTGGGCGTGGAGGCGGGGCGGATGTTCGTGGCGTGAGGGGGCTTCGCGCGTGACGTACGAGAGGGGCCCCGCGCGGGGCCCCCTCCTCGTTGTCCCGGTGCGGTGCCTGCGCTCGGTCAGGAACTCTCCGCCGCGACCGCCTTCGCGGCCAGCGGCTCGGCGACCGGCTCCGCCGGTGCCTCGGACTCCGGTTCCGCCGGCTCCGCCGGTTCCTCGTCCACCGGTGTGCTGCGCGGCGGCAGCAGGTCGAGGACGGCCTGCCGGTGGGCGTCGCTGGTCGCGTCGTCGTACGGGTCGGGCGTCGCCGGGACCTGGAGGCGCAGCACCGGACCCGTGCCGAGGCGGGCGTAGCCGCGGCCCGCGGGGACATGGGCGGCCGGCGTGGTGTGCGGCGGGGCGCCCAGGACCGCCTGGAGCTGCTCGGTGGTGGCCGGGCCGAGCACGACACGCGCGCGCGCGTGCTGGCGTACGGCGTCACCGAGGGCGTCCAGGGTGTCGAACTGCTCGGCGACGACCACGGTGACGCCCGCCGCGCGGCCGTGCCGCAGCGGCACCTGGAGCAGGGAGACGGGGTCCTTGGTGCCGTCGGCCGACGCGAGGTGCCCCAGCGCGGTCGGCCGGTCCAGCAGCAGCCACAGGGGCCGCCTGGTGTCGTCCGGCGGCGGGCTGCCCTCCTGCCGGGCGCGGTTGACGGCGATCAGCCGGCGCTCGGTCTCGGCCGCCGCCCACTCCAGCCCGGCCAGTGCCCCGGCCAGATCACACTCGACCGCCAGCACGCCGTCGCGGCCGGTCAGGCAGGCGTACTCGCCGGTTCCGCCGCCCTCGACGATGAGGATGTCGCCGTACCGCAGGACCTGGAGCGCGAGGGAACGCAGCAGGGTGGAGGTGCCGGTGCCCGGCTGGCCGACGGCCAGCAGATGCGGCTCGGTCGAGCGGATCCCGGTGCGCCAGACGACCGGCGGGACGTCGCGCCGCTCCTCGCCGTGGGTGAGGGGGAGCGTGCGCTGGACCTCGGAGGGGTCGGTGAAGCCGAGGACCGTCTCGCCCGGGGCGGTGACGAAGCGCTGGGCGGCGATGTCGGTGGGGAGCGGGGCGAGGACGGTGACGGTGAGCTGGTTGCCCTCCTCGTCCCAGTCGAAGTGGTACTCCCGGCCGCGGCCCGACTTGGCGGAGAGCAGGTGCTCCACGCGGGAGCGCGCCTCGGGCTCGCCGTCCGGGAAGTAGGCCGGGTAGCGGACCGCCAGGTGGGAGACCCGGCCCGAGCCGTCGAACTCGTACTCGGGGAAGACCTTGTCCCACGCGCCGCCGTGGGCGTACAGCGGCTCGGGGTCCTCGGCGGTCGAGAAGTAGGGGACCAGGGCCTCGTAGAGCGACTTCAGCCGCTCCGTCTGCGACTCGTCGGGCCCGTCCGGCGCGGCCGGGGCGCGGTCCCGGCCCTGCCAGGCTGCCGCCGCCATCAGCGTGATGACGGCGAGCAGCGGGCCGTACGGCACCAGTGCCACGACCAGGACCACCGAGGCCACCAGGAACAGCAGTGGCCCGTGCTTGTCCGTGGGGGTGTCGGCCCACTTGCGCCGCCCGGCCGCCGCCAGCCGGCGCAGTCCGCGCGTGATCGTGATCAGCGGGTGGAGGACGTCGGTGGCGCTGTCGGCCGCCGTCCGGGCCAGCTCCCGGCTCCGGGCGATCTGCGCGCTGCCTGTGCTCAGGATGCGGGGGAGGGGGCGCCGGGCCACTGCTGTCTCCTGAAGGTGCGTACGGGCGGGACGGACGTCAGAACTTGATGCCGCCGAGGAGGCTCGCGAGGCTCTCGCCGCCGGCCTTGATGCTCGGCGCGATGGCGGTGCTCGCGAGGTAGAAGCCGAAGAGCGCGGCCACCAGGGCGTGTGATGCCTTGAGTCCGTCCTTCTTGAAGAAGAGGAAGACGATGATGCCGAGCAGGACCACGCCTGAGATGGACAGAATCATTTGAGTTCTCCTGGTTCGTGGGGACAGTCACCATGAGTACTTCCAGGCTCACAGGATGTATCCATACGATAAAAGGTGCAACTGGGTGAAATTCGGTAGATTTCGCCCAATCGGCTGAGCCATCCTCGGCCGTGCCGGGCCGGGGGTTGCGCCCGGGCGGGTGCGTCGTGATCTTTACCTCCGGCACATCGGGTCATGTGCCGCGCGAGCCAGTACCCTGGCGATTCACCTGAACGGTTGCAGTGAGAGGCGGTCCGGCCGATGAGTGAAGCCCCCGACCCCGAGGTCGTGGAGCTGGCGACGAAGATCTTCGATCTGGCCCGGCGGGGACAGACCGAGGCGCTCGTGGCGTATGTCGACGCGGGAGTTCCGGCCAACCTCACCAATGACCGCGGCGACTCCCTGGTGATGCTCGCCGCCTATCACGGCCACGCGCAGACCGTACGGGCGCTGCTCGCCCGGGGCGCCGAGGCGGACCGGGTCAACGACCGAGGCCAGACCCCGCTCGCCGGGGCGGTCTTCAAGGGCGAGGAAGACGTCATCAAGGCGTTGCTGGACGGCGGAGCCGACCCTTCCGCCGGGACTCCGTCAGCGGTCGACACCGCTCGGATGTTCGGCAAGGCCGAGCTGCTGAAGCTGTTCGGCGCGGATTGATTCATCGCGTCTGATCAGGTAAAACGCACGTTCTGACCAGGTAGGAAGACGACCACGGGGGAGGCGGTACGGGGCCGCCGGAAATTTCGGTCGCGGCATCGAGAGACGCCGAGTCATCATGACGTCATGCTTCACGGACGCGATGGCTGGGCAGGTGTTGCCGCACCGCGCGGGCCGTGATGCGGTCCGCATGGGCCACCGACGAGAGGCAGAGGAAGATGGTCTACAGCAAGCAAGAGACGGCGGGCGCCCCGACGTGGTGTCACGCGGCCAGGTAATGCGCGTGTCCCGGTTGCGTCGACGCTTGATGTGAGGCTGTTTCCCATGTTCGATCCGGTCATAGCGCCCAGCGGTACGCTGCTCGGCCTGCTCCAGCGGGGCCGCGGCGACGGTACGCTCCACGCGCTCACCGCACCCCGTGACGAGGCCCTGACGGCCCTGAACCACTGTGTGCTGCGCGACCCCCGCCACGACTGGCAGGTGGAGAACCGCTCCCTTTACTACGCCCGTCTCTACCTCGACCTGAACGGCGAGCTGGAGGCCATCGAGGCGCACCTCTTCGACCCCGAGGACATCCTCGACTCCGACGAGGCGCGCACCGGGCTCGCCCTGGCCGTCCTCGGCCATCTCGCCTCCTACGGCAGGCGGGACGCCCTCGAACTGCTGCGCAGGTACGCCGCCCACGGCACCAACTGGGCGTGGGCCCTCGACGAACTCGCCCTGCGCGACGACGACGCCGGGCTGCGCGGGCTCGCCGCTCACGTCCTGGCCCGGTTCCCGGCCGGCGCCGAGGGCGACGCCGAGCTGGCCGCCGTCGTACGGGACTCCTTCGAGCCCCGGCCCTGGCGGCTGTGGGCCGAGGACCCGCGCCCATGGATCGCCACGCGCGTGCGTGCCGCCCACGAGACCGGCTGCTTCGACCGCTGGCAGCGGCAGATGCGGCCCTCTGGGCCACGCCCCGGCTGGAGCGTACGCGCGGTGTTCGAATGGGCCCAGCAGGGTCTCGACCGCGGCGCCGCCCTCCATGTGCCCGCCGCCCGCTGCCTGACCGCCGTCGCGGGACCCGAGGACCGGCCCGAGATCGTCCGGGCCGCCAAGGACGGCTCCGACGGCGCCCGCTGCACCGCCCTGCGCTACCTCGCCGACGGCAACGATCCCGACGCCCTCGATCTGATCGAGGCCGCCGTCGGCACCGGCTCGCCGGCCGTCGTGGAGGCCGCACTCGACGCCTTCGAACGGATGCGCAGCGTCGCCGCCGTCGACCGGGCGCGCGGCTGGGCCCGGCGGCCCGATCCGCTGGGCGCCGCCGCCGGCCGGGTGCTCGCCTGCCGGGGCGGAGCCCAGGACAGCGAACTGGTCCTCGGCGCCCTGCGCGAGGCGGTGCGGGGCGAAGGCCCCGACGCGCCGACCCTGTGGACCCTCGTCGACGGCGCCGGACGGCTCGGCATCGCCTGCGCGGCACCGGTTCTGCGCCATGTCTACCGGGAGACCGCCTCCTCCCACCTCCGCGGCCGGGCCGCCCGCGCGCTCGCCGCCACCGACCCCTCCTTCCCCGCCGGATTCGCCGTCGAGTGCCTGTGGGACTGCGAGGAGACCACCCGCGAACTCGCCGCCCGGCACGCCGAGACCGGCGACACCCGCGTCGTCGAGCAACTGCGGCGGCTCGCCGCCGACCCGGCCGAGGAGGCCGAGGTCCAGACGGCCGTCCGCAGCCGGATCGGTCCGGACGCTTCCGCCGTGTGAACTGCGGCGAGGGCCCGGCGTGACTGACGGGACTGGTGGGGCATGGGCCGGGACGGGGGCCGGCGGCTCGCCCGGCGTCGCGAGCAGCGGGCCCGCGCGCCCGGTGAACGGCCCGCCCGCTTCGGACCGGCCTGTCCGTTCCGTGAACGGCTGGTCCCTTTCGTGCACGGCCTGTCCGTTCCGTGAACGGCTGGTCCCTTTCGTGCACGGCCCGTCCGTTTCGTGAACGGCGGGTGACTCGTCGGGCGGACCGGCATGGCCGTGGACCGACCTGTCCGGGTGCGGGAGCCAACGCTCATGGGACGTTCCCCGACCGGAAAGATCCACGTTGACGCGGCCACGTCCCAGACGGCGACAACACCCCTATGCGTGTCGTCATCGTGACCGAATCCTTTCCCCCCGATGTGAACGGCGTGGCCCACTGCGCGCTTCAGACCGCCCGGCACCTCGTCGATCGCGGTCACGCCCCCCTCGTCGTCGCACCGGCCCCGGCTCCCGGACAGCGACCCGACGCCCTCACGCCGTGCCCCGTCGTCCACGTTCCCTCCCTTCCGCTCCCCGGCTACCCGCAGGTCCGTGTCGCCCTGCCCAGCCGGCGCCTCGCCGCGGCGCTCGTCGAGCACCGCGCGGACCTCGTCCACCTGGCCGGCCCCTTCGTGCTCGGCGTCCGCGGCATGGCCGCCGCCGCCCGGCTCGGCATCCCCGCCGTGGCCGTCTACCAGACCGACCTGGCCGGCTACGCCCGCACCTACATGGGCGCCGGCGAGGCCGCGGCCTGGCGGCGTATCCGCTCCGTGCACACCGCCGCCGACCGCACCCTCGCGCCGTCCACCGCCTCCCTGCGCGACCTGGAGGCGCACGGCGTGCCCCGGGTGCGGCTGTGGCCACGCGGGGTCGACACCGTACGTTTCCGGCCAGATCACCGGGACGAGACGCTGCGCCGCGAACTCGCCCCGAACGGTGAACTGATCGTCGGCTACGTCGGACGGCTCGCCCCCGAGAAGCGGGTCGGCCTGCTCGCCGGGGTCTGCGGGCTGCCGGGCGTGCGGGTGGTGGTCGTAGGCGACGGGCCCAGCCGGCCCGGTCTGGCGGAGGCGCTGCCCGGCGCGGCCTTCCTCGGCCGCCGCACCGGCGACGACCTCGCCCGGATCTTCGCCTCGCTCGACGTCTTCGCGCACACCGGCCCCTTCGAGACCTTCTGCCAGACCGTGCAGGAGGCCATGGCCAGCGGGGTGCCCGTCGTCGCGCCCGCCGCGGGCGGCCCGCTGGACCTGGTCGACCACGGCCGCACCGGGCTGCTGGTCCCGCCGGGCGACCCGGACGCGGTACGGGACGCGGTGGCCTCCCTGGCCGCCGCTCCCGGCCTGCGCGCCGCCTACGGCGCCGCCGCGCGGGCCACCGTCGAGGGCCGCACCTGGACGGCCGTCGGCGACCGGCTCATCGAGCACTACGAGGATGTGCTCGCCACGCGGAAGGCGGTGCTGGCGGCATGAGCGCGGTCTCGTCGCGGAGGCCCGAAGGTCCGCTGAGGATCGTCCGGCTGGCCAACTTCGTCGCCCCCGCCTCGGGCGGACTGCGCACCGCCCTGCGCGAGCTGGGCAAGGGCTTCCGGGCGGCCGGCCACGAACCCGTCCTGATCGTGCCCGGCGACCGGCACACCGACCAGGACACCGAACAGGGCCGGGTCATCACCCTGCCCGGGCCGCCGCTGCCCGGCACCGGCGGATACCGCGTCCTTTCCGACAGGCGCCGCGTCGCCGCGCTCCTGGAGGATTTGGCCCCCGACCGCCTGGAGGTCTCCGACCGTACGACGCTGCGCTGGACCGGCCGGTGGGCGCGGCGCGCGAGGGTGCCCGCGGTGATGGTCTCCCACGAGACCGCCGACGGCGTACTGCGCGCCTGGGGGCTGCCCGAAGCGGTGGTCCGGCGCGCCGCCGACGCCCTGAACACGCGGACCGCGCACAGCTACTCCGGAGTCGTCTGCACCACCGAGTTCGCCGAGCGGGAGTTCGTGCGCGTCGGGGCGCGCAATGTCGTACGGGCTCCACTGGGCGTCGACCTGACGCACCGCCGTCCCACGCTGCGCGACCCGGCGGTACGCGGTCTCCACGCGCGCGTGGACGAGGTGCTGCTGGTGATGTGCTCGCGGCTGTCCGTGGAGAAGCGGCCCGGCACCGCGCTGGAGGCCCTCGCCGAGCTGCGCCGGCGGGGCCTGCGGGCGGTGCTCGTGGTGGCGGGGGACGGGCCGCTGCGCGGGCGGCTCGCACAGCGGGCGCGCGCACGCGAACTGCCGGTCACCTTCCTCGGGCACGTCTCCGACCGGGGGCTGCTCGGCGCGCTCCAGGCCAGTGCCGACGTCTGCCTGGCGCCGGGTCCCGCGGAGACGTTCGGGCTGGCCGCGCTGGAGGCGATGGCCTGCGGGACGCCGGTCGCGGTGAGCGCGTCGTCCGCGCTGCCGGAGGTCGTCGGCTTCGCCGGTGCCGTGGCGGCGGAGGACACCGGGGAGGGCTTCGCGGACGCGGTGGAGGCGCTGCTGGAGCGGCCGGAGCGGGAGCGGCGCGAGGCGGCACGCGCGCGTGCGGAGTGCTTCGGGTGGGGCGCGGCGGTGGAGGCGTTCCTCGCGGCGCACGACGCGGCGATACGGGTGCGTTCCGCCGGTCCGCCTCCCGCCGGTCCGCCTCCCGCCGGTCCGCGTTCCGCCGGTCCGCCTTCCGTCGTTCCGTCCGACGTGACGGTACGGGTGCGTTCGGCTGATCCCGTCGGTGCGACGGCACGGGTGCCTCCCGTCGATCCGCCCGAGGCGACGGCACCGGCGCGTTCCGGCGCTCCGTCCGGCGCGGGCGGTGTGGAGGCCGCGAACGGCTCCGCACTGCGGGAGGGCGTCGGATGAGACCTCCCCGGTTCGACGCGCCGGGCGACTCGCTCACGGAAGGGGTGGGCGATCCCGTGGGGAACGGATGGCGGGGCCGGGCCGCGCTGCTCGCCGCCGGGCGCGCCCCGCAGTCCGTCCGGTTCACCAGTCTCGCGGTGAGCGGGGCGCAGACCCGGGACGTGCTGCTGGGTGGTCCGCCGGTGCACGGACCTGCTGTCGGTGGGGGAGCGGACGGACGCGGCGTAGCGGCCCGAGACCCGTTTCAGCGGCGGCGTACCGCCACGAAACGGACCGGTGTGCCGGGGACCGCCTGGGCGGCCGCCGGGAGGTCGGCGGAGCGGACGACCGCGATCACCGGGTAGCCGCCGGTGGTCGGATGGTCCGCCAGGAAGACCACCGGGCGGCCGTCGGGCGGCACCTGGACCGCGCCGAGCACCATGCCCTCGCTGGGCAGCTCGCCGCTCAGGGCCCGCTCCAGGGCGGGGCCCTCGGTGCGCAGTCCGATGCGGTTGCTCGCCGCCGACACCCGGTAGGCGCGGGACGTGAAGTCGCGCAGGGACCGCGCGGTGAACCAGCCGTCCCGAGGGCCCGGCGTCACGCGCAGGACCAGTTCGGCGGGTGGCGCGGGCTGGGGAGCGGCGTCCACGCGCGCGTGGGGCTCGCCCGGTGTGCCCAGCGGCAGTACCGCGCCGTCCGTGAGCGGCACCGGGCCCAGGCCCGAGAGCAGGTCCGTGGAACGGCTGCCGAGCACCGGCTCGACGGCGATCCCCCCGGAGACGCCGAGATAGCTCCGCACGCCCGCGCGCGCGGGTCCCACCTCCAGGAGCGCCCCGGCGGGCACCCGCACCGGCGCGCCCCAGGGGGCCGGCCGGGCGTCCACCGTCACCGCGCAGGGCGCGCCGCCGACGGCCACGATGACATCCGACCGAGGGCGTACGGCGCAGCCCGTGAGGGTGGTCTCCAGGACCGCCGCCTCGGGCCGGTTGCCGACCAGGCGGTTGACCAGCGCCGCCGCGGGGGCGTCCAGCGCCCCGGAGCGCGGCACGCCCAGGTGGGCGTGGCCGGGGCGCCCGAGGTCCTGGACGGTGGTCAGCGCTCCGGCGCGGACGACGGCGAGCGCACGGTCGGTCATGGCGCACCCACCTCCGCCCGCGGGACGAACCGCACGCGCGTGCCCGGCGCCAGCAGCGCGGCCGGGACGCGCGCGTGGTCCCACAGCACCGCGTCCGTGCGGCCGATCAGCTGCCAGCCGCCGGGCGACGACCTCGGGTAGACGCCGGTGTACGGCCCCGCCAGCGCCACCGCCCCGGCCGGGACCGCGGTGCGCGGGGTGGCGCGGCGCGGGACGTGGTAGCGCGGCGGCAGTCCGGTGAGGTAGCCGAAGCCGGGGGCGAACCCGCAGAAGGCGACCCGGTACTCGGTCTCCGCGTGGATGCGGGCGACCTCCTCGGGGGACACGCCCCAGTGCGCGGCGACGTCCCCCAGGTCGGGGCCGTCGTAGCGCACCGGGATGCGCACGACCGTCTCGGGGAGCGGCGGCGCGGGCGGTACGTCGGCGGCGGTCAGGTCGGCGGCGACCCGGCCGGGTTCGGCCAGGCCGTCGAGGAGGACGGTCCGCGCGGCGGGCACGATCTCCCGCGCCGTCAGCGAGCCCTCCGCGCGGCGGCGCAGCAGCTCCGCGTGGAGCGCCTGCGCCTCCTCGCCGGACGCCACCTCGACGAGCAGCGCCGTGTCCCCGACGGGCAGCACCCTCATGCGAAGGCCTCCACCCGCACGCCCGCGGACTCCAGCCGCCCGCGCACCCGGCGGGCCAGCTCCACGGCGCCTGGGGTGTCCCCGTGCAGGCACAGGGACCGCGCGCGGACCTCGATCGGGTTGCCGGACCGGTCGGTCACCGTGCCGGACCGGGCGAGGCTCACCGACCGCTCCACGACGGCCTCCGGGTCGGTCAGCACGGCGCCCTCCTCCCCGCGCGGCACCAGCGTGCCCTCCTCGGTGTACGCGCGGTCGGCGAACGCCTCCGTGACCGCCGGGAGGCCCGCCTCGGCGGCCAGCTCCAGCAGCCGCGAGCGGGGCAGTCCCAGCACGGGCAGCGTGGCGTCCGCCAGCAGCACCCCGTCGACCACCGCGCGGGCCTGCCGCTCGTCGTGGACCACCCGGTTGTACAGGGCGCCATGGGGTTTGACGTAGGCGACCCGGGAGCCCGCCGCCCGCGCGAACACCTCCAGGGCGCCGATCTGGTAGGCCACCTCGGCCGTCAGCTCGGCGGGCGGCACGTCCATCGCGCGCCGCCCGAACCCGGCGAGGTCGCGGTAGGAGACCTGGGCGCCGATCGTCACCCCGCGCTCGGCCGCCAGTTCGCACACCCGGCGCATGGTGACCGCGTCCCCCGCGTGGAAGCCGCAGGCCACGTTGGCGCTGGTGACGACGGACAGCAGCTGTTCGTCGTCGGTCAGCCGCCAGCGGCCGAAGCCCTCGCCGAGGTCGGCGTTCAGATCGATCGCGGTCATGGTCCCCTCTTGTCCTGCTCTGTCAGGCTACGCGGTACTGCTCGTCACGGGCGTCGGTGAGGAACATCTGGCCCGGCGCGTGGGTGATCGCGAACGGCGGACGGGAGGCCGTCACCGCGGCCTGCGGGGTCACGCCGCAGGCCCAGAACACCGGGATGTCGTCCGGCTCCGCCGTCACCGGGTCGCCGAAGTCCGGCCGGCCGAGGTCGTCGATGCCGAGCGCCGACGGGTCGCCGCAGTGCACGGGGCCGCCGTGCACGGCCGGGAGGAGACTGCTCTCCCGGATCGCCGCCGCCAGATGCTCCGGCGGCACCGGGCGCATGGAGACCACCATCGGACCGCGCAGCCGTCCCGCGGGCCGGCACGGACGGCTGGTGACGTACATCGGCACGTTGCGGCCCTGCTCGAGATGGCGGATCGGGACGCCCGCCCCGGCCAGCGCCCACTCGAAGGTGAAGCTGCACCCGATCAGGAACGACACCAGGTCGTCGCGCCAGTGGGCGAGCACGTCGGTCGGCTCGTCCACCAGCTCGCCGTCCCGCCAGACCCGGTAGCGCGGCAGATCGGTGCGCAGGTCCGCGCCGTTCGCCAGCACCGTCGTCCAGGAGCCCGCGTCGGTCACGTCGAGCACCGGGCAGGGCTTGGGGTTGCGCTGGCAGAACAGCAGCATGTCGTACGCCCAGTCCGCGGTCACCGCGATCAGGTTCACCTGGGTGTGGCCCGCCGCGACCCCGGCGGTGGGGCCGGCGAGCCCCGCGCGGAAGCGGGCCCGGGCCACCGCGGGCGTCCACGCGTGCGCGTGCTCGTCGACGAGCGTCAGAGGGCGGTCCCCGGCTGCGGGGGCGGGGTGCCGCGGGCCGGTCACGTCAGCTCCCTTCCGCGGGTCTCGGGCAACCCGAGGAGGGCGAGCGCGGCGAGGCCGTAGCCGATCGCGCCGAAGACCAGCGCGCCGCCCACGCCCCAGCTGTCGGCGAGAAAGCCGACCGTCGTGGGGAAGACCGCGCCCACCGCGCGGCCGGTGTTGTACGTGAAGCCCTGCCCGGTGCCGCGCACGGCCGTCGGGTACAGCTCGCTCAGGAAGGAGCCGAAGCCGCTGAAGATCGCGGACATGCAGAACCCGAGCGGGAAGCCGAGGACCAGCAGCAGGGAGTTGGCGCCGCCGGGGATGTTCGCGTACGCCAGGATGCAGATCGCCGACAGCAGCGCGAACAGCCAGATGTTGCGCCGCCGGCCGAGCCGGTCCGTGAGGTAACCGCCCGTCAGATAGCCGAGGAAGGCGCCGGAGATCAGGAAGGTGAGATAGCCGCCGGTGCCGACGACCGAGAGGTCCCGTTCCGTCTTCAGATACGTCGGCACCCAGGTGGCGAGGGTGTAGTAACCGCCCTGGACGCCGGTGGACAGCAGCACCGCGAAGACCGTGGTGCGCAGCAGGCCGGGTTTGAAGATGGCGGCGAAGGAGCCCTTGGCGGGGTGGCGTTCGCGTACGGCGACGGCCTGGGGCGCGTCCTGCACCCGGCGCCGCATCCACACCACCAGCAGCGCGGGCAGCGCCCCGGTCCAGAACATCACCCGCCAGGCCAGGTCGTCGTCGACGAACGAGAAGACCAGGGTGTAGACGATCGCGGCCAGCGCCCAGCCGACGGCCCAGGAGCTCTGGATGGCGCCGAGGGTGCGCCCGCGGTGCCTGGCGCTCGCGTACTCGGCGACCAGGATGGCGCCCACCGCCCACTCGCCGCCGAAGCCGAGGCCCTGAAGGGCGCGGAAGACGAGCAGCGTCTCGTAGGTGGGCGCGAAGCCGCAGGCCACCGTGAACACGGCGTACGTGATCACCGTGATCATCAGCGCCTTGACCCGGCCGATCCGGTCCGCCAGCACGCCCGCGAGGGCGCCGCCGACGGCCGAGACGACGAGCGTGACCGTGGTGAACAGGCCGGTCTGGCCACTGTCCAGGCCGAAGTACGCGGCGAGCGCGACCATGCTCAGCGGCAGCGTGAAGTAGTCGTACGAGTCCAGGGCATAGCCGCCGAACGCGCCGGCGAAGGCGCGCCGGCCGCGCGGTCCGAGCGCGCGCAGCCAGCCCAACGGCCCCTCTCCGGAGGGGGTTTCGTCCACGTCGCCGCGTGTCTCACCGGTCAGGGCCTTCGGTGGTGGGGTCGTGCTCATGGGCACCTCACAGGGGGAGGACGGAGGGTGCTTCAGACGCGAGCCAACGCACAGCAACGTAGAGGATCGTTCAACGATCCTTCAATACCTCTGTTGTTTCGTTCTGCCGGCTGCGCTTGAATTCCGGGCATGGCAGAGCAGTTGACGGACCTCGCCGACGACCGGGCGCTCCTCGGGCGCACCAGCACCGCCGAGCGGGTCTCGGACATCCTCAGGAGCCGTATCGCCGACGGCTACTTCCCGCCCGGAACGCGGCTCTCCGAGGACAGCATCGGCGGCGCGCTCGGGATCTCCCGCAACACGCTGCGCGAGGCGTTCCGGCTGCTCACGCACGAGCGGCTGCTCGTCCACGAGCTGAACCGCGGGGTCTTCGTCCGGGTGCTGTCCGTCGAGGACGTCGAGGACATCTACCGCACCCGCCGGCTCGTGGAGTGCGCCGTCGTCCGGGGGCTGGGCGAGCCGCCGTACGCCGTCGACGCGCTCGCCGAGGCCGTCGAGGGCGGCAGGCGGGCGGCGCGCGAAGGTGGCTGGAATGCGGTGGGCACGGCCAATATCCACTTCCACCGGGAGCTGGTCGCCCTGGCCGGGAGCGCACGCACCGACGAGCTGATGCGCAGCGTCTTCGCCGAACTGCGCCTCGCGTTCCACGTCGTGGACGAGCCACGGCGACTGCATGAGCCGTATATCGAACGAAATGTCGGAATTCTTGAGGCTCTTCAGGCGGGTGACCGGGTCAAGGCCGAGCGGCTTCTCGCCCGTTACCTCGACGACTCGCTGGAGCGGGTGGTGGAGGTGTACCGACGCCGCGTCGGCGAGACCGGCGCCGACGAGCGCCCCTGAGGGGCGCGGCAACTGCGCGACCGGCCACAGCCGGCCGCACCCGACAAAAACCCGCATCTCCCTGCCGCCCCGGCGGAGCCGTTCCGTGCCGTTTGGGTCGTTGTCAGACCGAGGACCTAGTCTGTGCACCGTGACTTCGCCTGCATCGACGGACAGCGTTCCGCCCCAGCTCAGCGCGGGGCCGCGCCCCGCCATGGGCCCGGCCGCCGACGAGGGACTGGCGCGGCGGCTGCGCGCGCTCGCCTGCACCGCGCCGCTGCACGACCTCGACGCGCGCAAGGCGAATCTCGCCGGTGAGTACTCGGTGTACGGCATGGCGGAGATCGCCCTCGCCGCCATCGACCTCATCACCCTGAACATGGACTTCGACACCGGCGCCGACCACGACCAGGTCGTCGCCCGGCTCGTGCCCCGGATCGCCGCCCAGGCCCCCCGGCGGCCCGCCGCCGAGCACGAGCGGGTGGCCCGCTGGGTCCTGGAGAACCTGATCAACGTCGGCAGCGTCGACCGCGGCTTCCGCGCGGTGTACGGCACCTTCGCCCCCGACGGCACGTACGTCCGCCGGGACTACGACTTCAAGCTGATCGAAGAGGTCCCCGGCCCCGGCGGCACCGTCTACCTCCGCACCACCGACGAGGCGGTCAACGTCCTCGTCGGCGCCCTGGACACCGATGTCACCAGCGCCCAGATCGCCGCCGAGGTCAAGCTGGAGGTGCTGATCAGCCGCGGCCGGCTCGCCGACGCCCAGCTCGCCGCCGAGCAGGCCCGGTACCGGACCGTGCAGTACTCCGAGACCCTGCGCAAGGCCCTGGACGCCACCCGCCGCAACGTCCGCGCGGTGGACTGGCTCAACGCCGTCCCGGACATGATCGCCGAGGCACTGGACCACGTCGCCGACCGGTACCGGCACGAGAACGCGATCCTCACCAACATCCGCAAGGCCCGCGACGAGTCCGAGGACCCCGAGCACAAGCGGCGCGCCGCCGAGCTGGTCGACATCGTCAAGGACTGCATCCGCCGCCACACCCAGCTCCAGTCCCGCCTGCTGGAGGCCGGCCCGCTGTTCCGCGCCGAACAGGACCGGCAGGCCTTCGCGACCCCGGCCGCCACCGCCGGGATAGACCTCTACGGCCATCTCGTCGCCCCGATCCTGCCGCTGCCCCTGGAGCAGGCGATCCGCGTCACCGACGCCTGGTTCGCCAAGGGCACCGGTCTGCGCACCCCGGTCTCGGTCCGGGTCGGTGACCTGGTGGACATCCTGCTGACCCCGCCGGTCGAGCGGGAGCACCTGGGCGCCGAGATGCCCGAACCCGACCTCATCGCCACCCCGGACGACAGCCGGTTCAGCGAGGAGCAGCTGGCCGCCGCCATGGAACTGCTGGACCTCCCGGCCGACGCGCCGCGCCGCCTGTCCGGCCTGCTCGCCGACGCCCGCCGTCAGGACCCCGAGCTGCCGTACCTGGTCGCGCTGCTGGCGGTCCACGCCGCCAGCCCGCCCGTCGGCACCGCCTACCGGCAGGGCGAGGAGAAGCTCCTGTTCGCCGCGGACGACGGCACCGAGCTGGACGATCCCGAGTTCGGCGGCGCCGACCTCATCGTGGGGACGGCCCTGCTGGACGCGGCCGGGATGGCGGCGGACAGGACGGAAGCAGCATGAGTGAGCACCACAGCGAGGAGCACCGACCGTGACCGAGCACGTCGAGTGGAGCGAGCCGGAGGCACCCGCCCCGTCGGCGCAGGCCCCCGTCACCCCCGCCGACGCCGCCGACGCGGCGCGGCTCGTCGCCTTCGGGCTCCAGCCCAAGCTGCTGCCCGCCCGCGACCAGGAGTACGCCGACCTGCTGCGCCGCTACCGCGAGGACCCGCCCTTCGCCCGCCTCGCGGACGCCGTCGCCGCCGGACTCGGCCTCATCGTCCTGGAGGTGTCCCCGCGCGCGGGGATGGCCGTGACGGCCGCCGAGGACTCGGTGTTCGCCGTCCGCATGGGCGACTACGCGCGTCGTACGGCCGCGGACTCCGGCGACCGCTTCCTGCACGGGCTGGCCCACCTCGCCGTCGCCGCGATGGCGTTCCCGCGCCCCGAGGACCTGGCCGACGACGGCTACATCGGCCGCGTCACCGTCAACGGCGTCGACGCCTTCGTCCGGCAGGCCTGCCGCCGTCTGGAGGAGCGCGCCGCCGAGCAGGGCGAGAACACCGACCCGGCGACCGACGCCCCCGGCCTGGAGGCCGCCTGGCGGATCTGGGCCAGACGCAGCGCCACCGGCGCCACCAAGGACGCCCGCCGCCCGGCCGCGTCCACCACGGGCATCGTCGCCAAGGCCGTCACGTTCCTCACCGAGTCCGGCTTCCTCCAGCGCACCGGCGACGACAACGGCGGCACCTACCGCACCACCGCCCGCTACCAGCTCCAGGTCCGCGACATGGCGGGCAGCGCCGCCATGGCCGAGCTGCTGGAGCTGGGCGTCGTCCCGGTCACCGACGGCACGCCGACCCTGATGCCCGCCGAGGAGACCGACGCCCTGGACCTGGTGGCAGACGCGGGACTGCCGTTCCACTCCGCGTAGACCGCCTGCCGCACCCCGACGAACCTCCCGTTCCTCCCCGATCTGACGAAGTCTGACGAGAGTCCGCCATGTACGAGCTGTCCCGGGTCCGCCTCTACTCCATCGGACCCGCCGGTGCGCGCTACGCCGACACCGTGCTTGACCTGCGCGGTGTGGGCGAGCCCGTGCCCGACCCCGCGCCCACCCAGGCGGAGTTCTTCGAGGAGGAGCCCGTCGGACCGCCCCGGCGGCCCGCGCCCGCCGGTGTGCTGTTCCTGGAGAACGGCGGCGGCAAGTCCGTCCTGCTCAAGCTGATCTTCTCGGTGATGCTGCCGGGCCACCGCAACACCCTCGGTGGCGCCAGCTCCGGCGTGCTGCGCAAGTTCCTGCTCGCCGACGACTGCGGCCACGTCGCCCTGGAGTGGCAGCACGTGCAGACCGGCGAGTGCGTGGTCGTCGGCAAGGTCAGCGAATGGCGCGGGCGGCAGGTCTCCAACGACCCGCGCAAGTTCGCCGAGGCCTGGTACTCCTTCCGGCCCGGCCCCGGCCTGACCCTGGACAACCTGCCGGTCGCCGAGGCCAACGCCGTACGGCCGCCCGTCGAGGGCCAGTCCGCCGCCCAGGGCCGCCGCCGCACCATGAAGGGCTTCCGCGACGCCCTCACCGAGGCGGGCAAGGCGTACCCGCACCTGGAGGTGCACTGGGAGGAGATCCACGAGCGCTGGACCGAACACCTCGGCGAACTCGGCCTCGACCCCGAACTCTTCCGCTACCAGCGGGAGATGAACGCCGACGAGGGCGAGGCCGCCGGCCTGTTCGCGGTGAAGAAGGACTCCGACTTCACCGACCTGCTGCTGCGCGCCGTCACCGACACCCGCGACACCGACGGGCTCGCCGACCTCGTCAGCGGCTTCGGCAACAAGCTGGGCCGGCGTGCCGAGCTGATCGCCGAACGGGACTTCACCGCCGGATCGGTGGACCTGCTCGGCCGGATCGTCGAGGCCGCCGAGGCCCGCTCCCGCGCCCGGGACGTGCACACCGGGGCCGAGCGGCGCACCCGCACCCTGGCCCGGCGGCTGTCCGCGCGCGGCGCCCAGGAGCGGGTGCGGGCCGCCG
This sequence comes from Streptomyces sp., assembly GCF_035645055.1. Lineage (GTDB taxonomy): Bacteria > Actinomycetota > Actinomycetes > Streptomycetales > Streptomycetaceae > Streptomyces. The sequence goes on from NZ_DASQNH010000072.1 coordinate 91,333, forward strand.
ACCTCGCGCAGCGGGTCACGGCCGCCGCCTATGCCGTCACCCACGCCGAGAGCGCCCGCGAGCGAAGCGCCCTGATCACCGCCGAACTCGCCTACCGGCACGCCTCCCTGGCGCTCGCCGCCGCCGAGAAGGCCGCCGCCGCGCAGAAGCGGGAACTCGCCGACGCGCGCACCCTGCACGCCGCCTGGCAGGCCGCCGAGGCCGTGCTGCGCCACCGCGCCGCCGCCGACCGGGTCGCCCGCGTGGCCGCCGCCATCCAGGAGGCCGAGCGGGACGCCGCCCCCGCGCTCGCCGCCCGCACCAAGGCCGCCGTCGACCTCGTCCGGGCCCTGCACACCGCCGCCGAGAGCGCCGAGAACCTGGCCAACGAGGAGGAGGAGCGCTCCGCCGCCCTCCAGGAGGTCAGCGACTGCGCGTACGGTGACTCCACCGCCGCCGCCACCGAGGCCCAGCGCGCCCGCAGCGAGGCCGGACATCTGCGCCAGCGGCTCACCGAGGTCGAGCAGGAGACCGCCGAGGCGGTCCGCGCGGGCTGGCTCGACGACAGCGCCCCCGACGCCGACCCCGCGCGCGCCGCGCTCGCCGCCAGCGACGCCGAGAAGACCGCCGTCGCCGCCTGGGACGCCGCCCGCGAGGCCGCCCGCCGGGCCGGCGAGCAGGCGCGCGAGGCGGCCTCCGCCGAGTCCCGCGCGGAGCTGACCGCCGCCCGCGCGGCCGACGCCGCCCTCGCGGCGGAGCGGTCGTACGAGGGCGAGCGGCGCACCGCCGAGGCACTGGCCGCCGAGGAACGGCTCGCGGAACTGCTGAGCCTGCCCGGCGCCTCCGCCGGGGCCCGCGCTCTGGTGCCGGGGCCGCGCTCGGGCTCTCCCGAGGAGAAAACCGCCCCGCCCGAGGGCACCCTCACCGGCGAGGAGCTGGACCGCTTCGCCGACGAGCTGCGCGAACTCCTCGACGACGCCGTGTCCTCCGCCGAACGTCAGCTGTTCGAGCTGCGCACCGCCGCCGCCGACGACGCCCGCATCCTCGGCGCGCTCGGCGACGGCGGCCTGCTGCCGCCCGGCCCGGACGTGCTGGCCACCGTGGAGTTCCTGGGCGAGCACGGCATCCCCGCGCTGCCCGGCTGGCGCTATCTCGCCCAAGCGGTCGACCCCGCCGACCACACGCGCGTGCTCGCCGCCCGGCCCGAGCTGGTCGATGGCGTGATCATCACCGACCCCGACTCGCACGCCCGCGCCCGCGAGGCGCTGAGCGACGCCGCGCTGCTGCCCCGGTCCGCCGTGGCCGTCGGCACCGCCGCCGCCCTGCTCGCCCCCACCCCGGCCGCCGACTCCGCCGACAGCGGCGTCTTCCTCGTCCCGCCGAACCCGGCCATGCACGACGAGCACGCCGCCGACGAGGAGCGGCAGGCGCTGCGCGCCCGGGCCACCGAGCGCGACGCGGAGATCCGCGCCCTCGCCGCCCGGCTCGGCAAGGACCGCGAGCTGGCCGCCCGGCTCGCCTCCTGGCGCACCGCCTGCCCCGCCGGACGGCTCGCCGAACTCGCCCAGGCCGCCCAGGAGGCCCGCGCGTTCGCCGAGGAGTCCGAGGCCGAGCTGGCCGAGGCGCGCACCGCCCGCGCGGAGGCCGAGGAAGCCGCCGCCGAGGCCGCCCAGGTCCGTGACGAGAAGCAGGAGGCCGCGCAGAAGGCCCGGCGCGCCGCCGACGCCCTCGCCGGCCTCGCCTTCCGGCTGCGCGAGCGGGCCGGCTGGCAGGTCAAGCTGCGCGAACTCGCCGACGAGGCCGCCGAGTCCGAGGCCCGCGCCCAGGCCTGCCTGGAGCGCGCCCGTGCCGCCGACGAGGACCGCCGTGCCGCCCAGCGCGCCGCCGACGACGCCCGCCGCACCGCCCGCGCCCTGCGCGCCGAACGCTCCGAGATCGCGGGCGCACCCGACGACGTACCCGAGGGCGGCACCGACGCGCCGAAGGTGTCGCTGCCCGCCCTGCGCGAGGCCTACCGCGCCGCCTCCCAGCTGTACGAGAAGGTCGGCGTCGGCGCCGACCTGCGCGCCGAGCAGGCCCGCGCGGAGAGCGACGAGAGCGCGGCCCGCGCCGAGCTGGACCGGCTGAGCAACAAGGTCCGCACCCGTGCCGCACAGCTCCTGCAGTCGCCCGACGGCTCCGACGGACCGTCCCGGCAGGCCGCCGCCGCCCGCGCGGAGGAGCTGGTGCAGCTCCTGGAGACCCGCATCTCCAGCGCCAGCGAGCAGCTGGGCCGGCTGCGCGGCGAAGCCGAACGGCACGCCCCCGAGGACGGCGAGGCGCACACCGAGCTGCCCGGGGAACTGGTCCCGCGCGACGCCGAGCACGCCCAGGCGCTGCTGCGTACCGCCACCGCCGAACTCGCCTCCCGCACCGAGGCACTGGCTCAGGCCCGCGAGGCGCACGCCGGGCTGCTGGCCGCCCACCGGGCCGCCGAGGACGCGGCCGGCGGCTTCGACGAGATCGCCGCGCTCCTGCGCGACCTGTTGCGCGAGCACGCGGAGGAGGAGCCGGAGCAGCCGGAGCCGTATCCGGGCAGCCTGGAGGAGGCCCGGCAGTCCGCCGCCGAGGCCCGCCGGTCGCTGCGCGGCTGCGCCGCCGACCTGTCCGCCGCCGAGGCCGCCGTCCGCGAGGCGAGCGACGTCCTCGTCCGGCACGCCAACTCCACCCGGTACGAGCAGGTGCGCACTCCCGCGCGGCAGCAGATCCGCGAGCTGCCCGCGTCCGCCCTGCCCGAGCACGCCCAGCGCTGGGCCGACGCCTTCGCGCCCCGCCTCCGCGTCCTGACCGACGAGCTGGCCCAGCTGGAGCGCAACCGGGACTCGATCGTGGACCGGCTGCGCGGACTGGTCGAATCCGCCCTGGCCACCCTGCGCTCCGCGCAGCGGCTGTCCCGGCTGCCGGAAGGGCTCGGTGAGTGGTCCGGGCAGGAGTTCCTGCGGATCCGCTTCGAGGAACCCGACCAGGCCACCCTCACCGAACGCCTCGGCGAGGTGATCGACGAGGCCACCCGAGCGGCGGTCAAGAAGAACTCCGACATGCGCCGCGACGGCATGTCCCTGCTGTTGCGCGGAGTCGCCGCGGCGCTCCAGCCGAAGGGTGTCGCCGTCGAGATCCTCAAGCCCGACGCGGTGCTGCGCGCCGAGCGCGTGCCCGTCGGGCAGATGGGCGACGTGTTCTCCGGCGGTCAGCTGCTCACCGCGGCCATCGCCCTGTACTGCACGATGGCCGCCCTGCGCTCCAACGACCGGGGCCGCAGCGACAAGCACCGCCACGCGGGCACGCTCTTCCTCGACAACCCGATCGGCCGCGCCAACGCGACCTACCTGCTGGAACTCCAGCGGGCCGTCTCCGACGCGCTGGGCGTGCAGCTGCTGTACACGACGGGCCTGTTCGACACCACGGCACTCGCCGAGTTCCCGCTGGTCATCCGGCTGCGCAACGACGCGGATCTGCGGGCCGGGCTGAAGTACATCAGCGTGGAGGAGCACCTTCGTCCGGGCCTGCCGAAGCCGCCGCAGGCGGGGGAGGCAGGCCACAGCGAGATCACGGCGACCAGGATGTACAAACGTCCGGCGCCGGTGAGTCCCTAGGGGCGCGGGGGCTGCGCGACCGGTCCTACCGGTCCGCAGTCGCCCCACAACAACAGCCACCACGTACTCCTCAGGCGTCGGCCTTCAGGAGATCCGCGCACTTCTCCCCGATCATCATCGTCGTGATGCACGGATTGACGGTGACGAGATCCGGCATGACCGAGCCGTCCGCGACCCGCAGACCCTCGACCCCCTTGACCCGCAGCCGCGCGTCGAGCGGGGCCGAGGGGTCGTCGTCGGCGCCCATCTTCACCGTGCAGGACGGGTGGTAGACGGTGTTGTGGGTCCGGTGGATGTAGTCCAGCAGCTCGTCGTCGGTGCGGACGTCCGGCCCGGGGGCCAGCTCCGCGCCCGCCCAGCCGCTCAGCGCGGGCTGCCCGGCGATCTTCCGCGCGAGCCGCAGCCCGTACGTCATCACCCGTACGTCGTGCTCGTGGGTGAAGTACCGCGGGTCGACCTTCGGCTTGTCCCGGTAGTCGCGGGTCCGCAGCCGCACCGTGCCCCGTGACTTGGCGCGCGTCACGTTGGGGGTGAGGCAGAACGCGTTCTCCGAGGTGGGATAGCCGTGTCGCGCGGTGTTCAGGTCGAACGGCACCGACCCGTAGTGGAACATCAGGTCCGGCCGGTCCAGGCCCGGCCCGGTGTCGTAGAAGACGCCCGCCTCCCACCACTGGCTGGACGTCGTGGGCATGGGCTGCTTCGCTTCCCACATGATCACGCCCTCCGGGTGGTCCTGGAGGTTCTCGCCGACGCCCGCCGAGTCGACGACCACCTCGACGCCCACCTCCCGCAGATGGGCGGCCGGTCCGATGCCGGACAGCATGAGCAGCTTGGGCGAGTCGATCGCGCCGCAGGACACGATCACCTCGCGCCTGGCCCGTACGGTCCGGGTGTGGATCAGGTCCGGGTCGAGATACTCGGCTCCGGCGCACCGCCGGCCCTCCAGCACCAGCTTCCTGGCCCGCACCCCGGTCCGTATCTCCAGGTTGGGCCGCTTGCCCATGACCGGGTGCAGATACGCCACCGACGACGACTGGCGGATGTTGTTCTCGTCGGAGTTGACCTGGAACCAGTTGGCGCCCCGGATCACCGTCCGGCCGGTGTTGAAGGGCACGGTGGGGATGCCCGCCTGGGCGCAGGCCTTGAGCAAGGCGGTGCCGCACGGGTCGTCGCCCTTCAGGGTGCGCAGCTTCACCGGGCCGCCGCGGCCGTGATGGTCGCCGGGGGCGTCGTTGTTCTCCAGCCGCCGGTAGAGGGGGAACAGGTCGGCCGCGCTCCAGCCCGTACAGCCGGCGGCCGCCCAGTCGTCCAGGTCCTCGGCCGGGGCCCAGAACGCGATGCACGAGTTGTGCGAGGAGCAGCCGCCGAGCACCTTCGCGCGGGCGTGCCGCAGGAAGCTGTTCCCGCTGTGCTGCGGCTCGACGGGGTAGTCCCAGTCGTAGCCGGAGTCCAGCAGCCCCATCCAGCGCTCCAGCCGCAGCACGTCGTCGTCGCCGACGTCGCTCGGTCCCGCCTCCAGCACGCACACCGTGACCGCCGGGTCCTCCGAGAGCCGGGCCGCCACCACGTTGCCCGCGGTGCCGCCTCCCACCACGACGTAGTCGAATTCCTCGCTGTCCATGGGTGGTCGACCTCCTTCAGTCGGCCGCCGGGGCGGCCAGGGACGCGGTGGGTTCGGGGGCGGTGGCCAGGCGGTGCTCGGCGCGGACGCCGGTGCGGTGCCGCTGGACGAGCCAGTAGTAGGCGAACCCGCCGCCCGCGATGACCGCGACGAAGAGCACGGCGCCCCAGCGCAGATACCAGTGGTACGGGGCGGTCGCGTTGTAGACCGAGGCGCGCGGCCAGATCAGGTTGACCGTCATGGCCGCGCCCCACACCACGGCCAGCAGGTTGACGGGCAGGCCCCAGCGGCCCATCGAGAACTTCCCCTCGGCCGGCCGCCACGTGCCGCGCAGCCGGGCGACCAGCATCGGCGCGGTCACGCCCAGGTAGGCGAGGTAGATCATGATGATGCCGATGCTGGTGACGACGGTGAAGATCTGCGGCTGGCGGATGTTGACGACGAGGATCGCCAGCGCCAGCACCCCGATGAGCACGGCCGGCAGCACGGGCGTCCGGAACCGCGGGCTGACCCGGGCCAGCAGTCCGGACGCGGGCAGGTTGTTGTCGCGGGCCATCGCGAACGCCAGCCGGATCGCCGCCGTGTGCACGGCCAGCGCGCACACCGTCACCGCGATCAGCACGCACCACAGCATCGCCTTGCCGGCCGTCGGGCCGAGCACGTCCAGCACGACGTACTGCAGTCCGTCCGTGGACAGCTTGTCGCCGCGCAGACCGGACACGCTCATCAGCGCCAGCAGCAGCACCGCACCGCCCAGGACGAAGGAGGCGACGATCGCCCGGATGATCGCGCGGGGCGCGTTGCGGGACGGGTCCAGGGACTCCTCGCCGAGTGAGGCGGCCGTGTCGAAGCCGTACATGACGTACGCCGACGCCAGCGAGGCGACGAGGAACGCGCCCAGGTAGCCGGCGGAGTGGCCGGCGCCCGTGCCCGCGGTCTCCGTCACGACCTGCGGGCCGCGGACGACGTTCACGGCGAGCAGCGCGATCAGGACGACGGTGGCGACCAGCTCGATGAACACACCCGCCGTGTTGATCGTCGCCATCAGCCGGACGCCGAACGCGTTCACCAGTGTGGTGAACAGGATCAGCACCGCGGCCAGCACGACCGCGTTGGCCGCCACGTCGTAGGTGCCGGTGCCGTCGCCCACGAACTGGAAGTCCTCCGAGATCTGCGGCAGTGTCAGCTGGTACGCCAGCGCGACCGCCGCGATCGACACGATCGACGCGATCAGCATCATCCAGCCCGCCAGCCAGCCCAGATGCGGATTGCCCAGCTTCTTCGCCCAGTTGTAGACCGAGCCCGCCACCGGGTACCGGGCGGCCAGCTCCGCGAAGCACAGGGCGACCGCGAACTGACCCGCGAAGACCATGGGCCACGACCACCAGTAGGCGGGGCCGCCACTGCCGTAGCCGAAGTAGAACAGCTGGAACGTGCCGGTCAGGATGGAGATGTAACTGATCCCGGCGGCGAAGGTGTGGAAGGTGCCGAGGGTGCGTTTGAGTTCGGGACGGTAGCCGAACTCGGCGAGTTCGGCGTCGTCCTCGTGCGAGGGGGACGATGGGATCATGAACGGACTCCTCGGGGGAGGGCCGGGCGGGAGACGGGCTAGTCGAACCAGCCCTGCGGCGCGGGGGCGGTGTTGCGCCAGATGTGCTTGGGCTCGCGGTACTCGGCGAGTCCGGCGGGGCCCAGTTCACGGCCGGAGCCGGACTGCTTGAACCCGCCCCACTCGGCCTGCGGGACGTACGGGTGGTAGTCGTTGATCCACACCGTGCCGAGCCGCAGCCGCGCCGCGACCCGCGCCGCCCGGGCCTCGTCGCTCGTCCAGACGGCGCCCGCGAGACCGTAGACCGTGTCGCCGGCCAGCCGCACCGCCTCGTCCTCGCCGGTGAACCGCTCCACGGTGAGCACCGGCCCGAAGGACTCCTCCCGCACCACGGACATCCCGGACGTGCACGCGTCCAGCACGGTCGGCAGGTAGTAGAAGCCCTCGTCCAGGCCCGGCCCCGAGGGGCGGGCGCCGCCGCAGCGCAGCACCGCGCCCTCGGCCAGCCCCCGGGCGACGTAGGCCTCCACCTTCGCCCGGTGCGCGGCGGAGATCAGCGGCCCGGTCTGCGCCCGCTCGTCGAACGGCCCGCCCAGCCGGATCCGCCCGGCCCGGCGGACGACCTCGTCCACGAACCGGTCGTGCAGCCGGTCCTCGACCAGCAGCCGGGCGCCCGCCGAGCAGACCTGCCCGGAGTGCAGGAACACGGCGGTCAGCGCCATGTCGACGGCCGTGTCGAAGTCGGCGTCCGCGAAGACGATGTTGGGGTTCTTCCCGCCGAGTTCGAGGGCGACCTTCTTCACCGTGCCCGCCGCGGCGGCCATCAGGCGACGGCCCGTGTGCAGCCCGCCGGTGAAGGACAGCAGGTCCACGTCGGGGTGGTCGGCGAGCGGGGCGCCCGCCTCCGGACCGGCGCCGAGGACCAGGTTCCCGGCACCCGGCGGCAGCCCGGCCTCGGCCAGCAGCCGCGTCAGGTGGACCGCCGTGTGCGGGGTGAGCTCGCTCGGCTTGAGGACGAAGGTGTTGCCGGCGGCGAGCGCCGGGGCGACCTTCCAGGCGGTCTGGAGCAGCGGATAGTTCCAGGGAGTGATGAGCGCGCAGACGCCGACCGGCTCGTACACCACCCGGCTGTCCACGTCGTCCCGGCCGGTGTCGGTGATCCGGCCCGCCGGCTCGGACGCGACCAGGTGCCCGAAATAGCGGAAGCAGGCGGCCACGTCCTCGATGTCGTACTCGCTCTCGACGAACCGTTTGCCGGTGTCCAGCGACTCGGCGCGGGCCAGCGCGGCCTTGTCCCGCAGCAGCAGATCCGCGACGTGCAGCAGCAGCTCGGCGCGCTCCCGCGCGGACGCACGCGGCCACGGGCCGGTGTCGAAGGCGCGCCGGGCGGCACCGATCGCCTCCGCGGTGTCCTTGCCGCCCGCCTCGTCCACCACCCCGACGAGCGAGCCGTCGGCGGGACAGCGGATCTCCCGGGTCCCGCCGCCGAGCGCGGCGCGCCATTCCCCGTCGATGAACAGATCAGGCATGGCCGCCTCCCAGTGTGCCGAGCAGCCACTCGTGGAAGAGGGCGATGTGGTGCTCGGTGGGCACCAGCACCCCGCCACGGCGGTACGCCCGGGACGCCATGGCGGGCTGGGTGCGCTCGCACGCCTCGAAGTCCTGCGCGTTCACCCGGTGGAACAGCTCCACCGACTTCGACACGTCCGCCCCCGACTCCACCACCTCCGGCGCGTACAGCCAGTCGCACTCGACGACCGTGCGGTCCTCGGCGAGCGGGAACATGCGGTGCAGGATGACGTGGTCCGGCACCAGGTTGACGAACACCGTCGGCTTCACGGTGATCGCGTAGTAGCGGCGGTCCTGGTCCGCCGAGACGTCCGGCAGCCTGCCGAAGCCCTCGCTGCCGTCGACCGTGAAGCCCTTGACGTCCTCGCCGAACTCGGCGCCGTGGCCCACGTAGTACTGGGCGGCGTAGCCGTCGGCGAACTCCGGCAGCACCTCGGTGAGTTCGGGGTGGATCGTCGCGCAGTGGTAGCACTCCATGAAGTTCTCGACGATCAGCTTCCAGTTCGCCCGCACGTCGTACGTGATCCGCTTGCCGAGCGCGAGGCGCTCGGTGCCGTAGTGCTCGATGGCCGCCGCGTCGCCGAGGCGTTCGACGGCGGCGTGCACCACCGTGTCCTCGAACGAGGGCGGTTCGTCCGCCAGGCACACCCAGGCGTAACCGAGCCATTCGCGCAGGGCGACGGTGACCAGCCCGTACGCGACCCGGTCGACGTCCGGCATCTTGACCAGGTTGGGCGCGGCGATCAGCTTCCCGTCGAGGTCGTACGTCCACGCGTGGTAGGGGCACTGGATGCTGCGCCGGACCTCGCCGGACTCCTCCAGGCAGAGACGGGCGCCGCGGTGCCGGCAGATGTTGAGGTAGGCGCGCAGCGCGCCGGTGCGGGTACGGGTGATCAGGACGCTCTCCCGGCCGACCCGCACGGTCCGGAAGGCGCCGGGCCTCGCGAGGTCGGCGGAGCGGACGGCGCAGAACCACATCGACTCGAAGACGCGTTCCTGCTCCTGCCGGAAGATCTCCGGATCGGTGTAGTAGTGGCCGGGGAGGGTGGCGATCAGGCTCGGTGGGAGGGGGGTCGTCGTCACGTGCGTACTCCTCGTCAGGCGGGCGCGGCGGCGAGGCGGGCGGGGTCGAACAGACCGATGGGGTGCCTGGTGGTACCGGTCAGGGCCAGGTCGGCGAGGATCTCCCCGACCACGGGCACGAACTTGAAGCCGTGCCCCGAGAAACCGCAGGCCACGGTCACCGAGTCGGGATGGGCAGGGTGCCGGGCGATGACGAAGTGCTCGTCCGGGGTGTTGGAGTACATACAGGTGGCGGCCTTGAGGAAGGTGCCGGGCAGATCGGGGATGCAGCGCGCCATATGGTCCGCCATGGCCCGGATCTCGCCCTCGTGGACCGTTCGGTCGATCGTGTCGGGGGTGGTGGCCTGCCCCTTGCGGAAGAAGGCGACCTTGGCGCCGCGGGCGGGGCCGTCGATGGCGGGGAACCCGTAGACCTGGACACCGGCCGCGTCCTCCCAGATGTAGACGGGGTGGCGCCCCGGGAGAAACGGTTCGACGCCGTGGCGGGGCTGGAACCAGTACATGACCTGCCGCTCGATCGTGAACGGCACCCCGAGGCCGGTGAGCAGCCGCGGCGCCCAGGCGCCCGGGCAGATCACCAGCCGGGCGGCGGTGTACGTGTTCTCGGCGGTGTGCACGCGCACGCCGTCCCGGTACGGCTCCCAGCGGGTCATCGGTTCGTCGAAGTGCAGCTCGGCGCCCTGCCGGCCGGCGAGCTGGAGATGCGCGGCGACGGTGTTCTCGGGGCGCAGCAGCCCGGCCCTGGCCTCGTACAGCGCCACCTCGTCATCGCGCGGGTTCAGGGTGGGGAAGCGGCGGCGGATCTCCTTGGCGTCCAGGATCTCGTGCGGCAGATCCCACTGCCGGGCGGAACGCAGGGAGCCGGACACCGTGCGGGAGCCGGGCGGGCCGATCATCACGCCGCCGTCGAGGACCGCGATCTCCCGGCCGGTGGCGCGCTCCAGTTCCTCGTACAGCTCGTACGCGCGCAGCAGCAGCGGCACGTACGCCGGGTCCTCGAAGTAGGACTGCCGGGTGATCCGCGAACCGCCGTGGCTGGAGCCCCGGTTGTGCACCGGACCGAACTTCTCCAGGCCCAGCACGCGGACGCCGCGCGCGGACAGGTGGTGGGCGGCGGCACTGCCCATTCCGCCGAGACCGATGACGATCACGTCGTAGGTGGGGGACACGGGGGCCTCCTAGCGGCGGATGCGGGTCATCTTCGGGTCGAAGAGGGGCTCGTCGGCGACCGTGGCGGGCACCTTCTCGCCGGCGTACTCGATGTGGACGGCCGTGCCGCTCGCAAGCGTCGGCAGCCAGGCGTACGCGACGCAGCGGCCCAGGGTGTAGCCGTACGACGCGCTGGTCACGTAGCCGGAGGGGGTGCCGTCGACGAGGACCGGCTCCTTGCCGAGGACGACGGCGGCGGGGTCGTCGAGGAGGAGCGGGGTGAGGCGGCGGGCGAGGTCCCCGGGGGCGCGTGAGCGGAGCGCGTCACGGCCGACGAAGTCCTTGTCCGGGCGGACGGCGAAACCGAGCCCCGCCTCGTAGGGGTCGTGCTCGTCGGTCATGTCGACGCCCCACGCGCGGTACCCCTTCTCCAGCCGCAGCGAGTTGAACGCCGAGCGGCCCGCGGCGATCACGCCGAGGTGCCGGCCCGCCTCCCACAGGGTGTCCCACAGCCGCAGGCCCAGATCGGCGGTGGTGTACAGCTCCCAGCCGAGTTCGCCGACGTAGCTCAGCCGCATCGCCGTGACCGGGACGTGCCCGAGGTACGTCCGCTTCGCCCGGAAGTAGCCGAACGCCTCGTGCGAGAAGTCGTCCTGGGTGAGCGGCTGGACGAGGTCGCGGGCCAGCGGCCCCCAGACTCCGACGCAGCAGGTGCCGGAGGTGATGTCGGCGATGTGGACGTCGTCGGGGGCGTGGCGCAGGAGCCAGTCGAGGTCGGCGGGGGAGTTGGCGCCGACCTGGAAGCGGTCGGGTGCGAGCCGGGCGACGGTGAGGTCGGAGCGGATGCCGCCGGTGTGGTCGAGGAGGAGCGTGTAGGTCACCGCCCCGGGCTTCTTGCGGAGGTTGTTGGTGGTCATGCGGTCCAGGAAGTCGAGGGCTCCCGGCCCGGTGACCTCCAGACGGCGCAGCGGGGTCATGTCGTAGAGGGCGACGTTCTCGCGGGTCGCCCTGGCCTCGGCGGCGGCGATGGGCGACCAGTGGCGGGCCGACCAGGCGTCGCGGGCGGGCAGGTCCAGCCCGTCGGCGAGGGCGGCATTGGCCTCGTACCAGTGCGGGCGCTCCCAGCCGCCGCCCTCCAGGAAGGAGGCGCCGAGCTGCTCCTGCCGGGCGTGGAAGGGGCTGACACGGAGGGGGCGGGGGTGCGCGAGGGGCTGGAGGGGATGGATGACGTCGTACACCTCGGCGAACTGCTGTGATCCGCGCTCCCGGATGTACGCCGGTGAGCGCTGCGCCTCCTCGAACCGCGTCAGGTCGCACTCGTGCACATCGAGTGACGGCCGGCCGTTGACCATCCACTCGGCGACGGCCTTGGCGACCCCGGCGGAGTGGGTGACCCAGACCGCCTCCGCCAGCCAGAAGCCGCGCAGGGCGCGCGACTCGCCGAGGACCGGCATGCCGTCGGGGGTGAAGGAGAAGACGCCGTTGAAGCCGGTGTCGATCTCGGTCGCGCGCAGGGCGGGGAGCAGCCGTCGGCACTCCTCCCAGCTGGGAGCCCAGTCCTCGGGGGTGAAGGGGTAGGACGACGGCATGTCCATGGTGCGGGCGCGCGCCTCGTCGTAGGAGGGGACCGCGAACGGGTCGACGGGCAGCGGCCGGTGCGCGTACGAGCCGATGCCGATGCGGTCGGTGTGTTCCCGGAAGTACAGGTCGCGGTCCTGGAAGCGGAGGATGGGGCGGGACGCCTCCCGCCGGCGGCCGCTCAGCTCCGCCAGCGGCTCGGTCTTCGCGTACTGGTGGGCGAGCGGTTGCAGCGGTACGTCGACTCCGGCCAGCCGTCCGATGACCGGGCCCCAGAAACCGGCCGCCGAGACGACGTGGTCGGCGGGGAAGGTGCCGCGGTCGGTGACCACGGCGGTGACACGGCCGCCCTCCTTCTCGATGCCGGTGACCGTGTGCCGGTCCAGGAAGCGGGCACCTCGGGCGACGGCCCGCTCCAGCTGGGCGCGGCACGCGAGCAGGGCGCGGGCCAGGCCGTCGTCGGGGGTGTGGAAGCCGCCGAGGACGACCGACTCGTCGATCAGCGGCCACAGCTCCTTGCAGCGGGCGGCGCCGACGACCTCGCCGCGGACGCCCCAGGAGGCGGCGTAACCGGCGCGTCGGTGCAGTTCGGCGAGGCGCTCCTGGGTGGTGGCGAGCTCCAGACCGCCGACCGGCTGGAAACAGGGGACGCCGTCGGCCTCCAGGGAGCCGAACTTCTCGACCGTGTACCGCGCGAACCGCGTGAGCGTCCTCGACGGGCTGGTCTGGAAGACGAGGCCCGGCGCGTGCGAGGTGGAGCCGCCGGGGGCGGGCAGGGGGCCCTGGTCGAGGACGGTGACGTCCGTCCAGCCGCGGGCGGTCAGCTCGTCGGCGAGGGAGCAGCCGACGATGCCGGCGCCGATGACGACCACGCGGGGGTTTGCGTTGCTGCTGCTCGATGGGGTGCGGGACATGCCCCTCCTTGCCGGGACGGGGGGAACGCGCGGGACGTTTGCCGGGGACGGCCGGCGCCACGGGGACGGGGAGGGCGGCGCTACCGGTGGACGGTGGATGGTGGCGCTACCGGGGGACGGCGGACCGCTCGGCGGCGATCGTCGTGTCCCGGCCGTGCCCGGTGTGGACGGCCGTGTCACCGGGCAGTGTGAACAGCCGCGTGCGCAGGGAGGCCTCGATGGTGGGGCGGTCCGAGAAGGAGCGGCCGGTGGCGCCCGGGCCGCCGTGGAAGAGCGTGTCGCCGGTGAACACGGCGGTCAGGGACGGCGCGTGGAACGAGCAGCTGCCCCAGGTGTGGCCCGGGGTGTGCAGCACGCGCAGCGCGGTCCCGGCGACCGTGAGGACCCGCCCGTCGGTCAGCTCGCCGTCCGGCTTGCGGGCGGGGTGGGTTGTAGGACCACAGCTCGTGGTCGCCGGGGTGGAGCAGCACCGGGGCGCCGGTCAGGGCGGAGAGGGCGGGCGCCGCGTCGATGTGGTCGTCGTGCGCGTGGGTGCACACGATCGCGGTGACCCGGCGTCCCGCCACCGCCTCGTGGATCGTACGGGCGTCATGGGCGGCGTCGACGACCAGTACCTCCTGGTCGTTCCCGACGAGCCAGACGTTGTTGCCGACGTCGAAGGTCTCGCCGTCGAGGGTGAAGGTGCCCCGGGTGACGACGCGCTCGACACGCACCCCGGGCGCGGTGCTCGCCCCGGGCGCGGCCCTCACAGCACCACCACCGAGCGCAGCACCTCGCCCCGTTGCATCTTGGCGAACGCCTCCTCCACCTGGCCGAGGGCGATGGTCTCGCTGACGAAGGCGTTCAGATCCAGCAGCCCGTACAGGTACTGGTCGATGAGGAACGGGAAGTCCCGGCTCGGCAGGCAGTCGCCGTACCAGGACGACTTGATGGCGCCGCCCCGCGAGAACACGTCGATCAGCGGAAGCTCGATCCTCATCCCGGGGGAGGGGACGCCGACCTGGACCAGCAGGCCCGCGTGGTCCCGCATGTAGAAGGCCTGCTCGAACGTCTCCGGGCGGCCGACCGCGTCGATCGCGATGTCCACGCCGTGGCCGTCGGTGAGCGCGCGGACCGCCTCGATCGGGTCGGTCCCCCGGGAGTTGACGGTGTGGGTCGCACCGAACTTCTCGGCCTGGTCGAGCTTTCTGTCGTCGATGTCCACGGCGATCACCTTCATGGCGCCGTTGAGGCAGGCACCGGCGATGGCCGCGTTGCCGACGCCGCCGCAGCCGATCACGGCGACCGAGTCGCCGCGGCCGACCTTGCCGGTGTTCACCGCGGCGCCGTAACCGGCCATCACCCCGCAGCCGATCAGCCCCGCCGCCTCGGGGCGGGCCGCCGGGTCGACCTTCACCGCCTGACCGGCCGCGACCAGCGTCTTCTCGGCGAAGGCACCGATACCCAGGGCGTTGCTGAGCGGGGTGCCGTCCGTGAGGGTCATCGGCTGGGCGGCGTTGCGGGACTCGAAGCAGTACCAGGGGCGGCCGCGGCGACAGGAGCGGCAACTGCCGCAGGGCGCCCGCCAGGCCAGCACCACGTAGTCGCCGGGGACGAGATCGGTGACGCCCGCGCCGACCGCCTCGATCGTGCCGGCCGCCTCATGCCCCAGCAGGAAGGGGAAGTCGTCGGTGATCGCGCCGTCCCGGTAGTGCAGATCCGTGTGGCAGACCCCGCAGGCCTGCACGGTCACCAGGACCTCTCCGGGGCCCGGATCGGGTACCACGATCGTCTGCACCTCGACGGGTGCGCCCTTTTTCACAGCGACTACGCCACGGACCTCGTGGGGCACGACAAGCTCCTCTGCTGTTGCGCACTGCACGATGGGTTGCGCGATGGGGAACATATTGAGAACGCCATCACGGGGCCGTCAAGGGGCGCGGGTTAACGCCCGGCAAAAGGAGCGCGAGGCCGGAAACCTCACGGACACGAAGAAGCGCGGGACCAGGGGTGTCCCGGTCCCGCGCCGCGGGTGGGGGAGGGGAAGGGGGAGGGAGGCCGCTGAGCGGGCGAGTGGTGCGGAGGGCCGGGTGGGCCGGGTCCTGCCGATGGCGTACCGGGCCGCGCGGGGGTTGTTCCGGGGTGTTTCCCTGCGTCAGAAGCCGTAGCCCATACGGCGCGACAGCTCGGCGCCCGCCGCCACCGTGCGCTTGGCCAGCTCCGGCAGCCGGTCGGGATTCAGCCGGTACACCGGCCCCGAGACGCTGATCGCGGCGATCACCTTGCCGTCGTGCGCCCGGATCGGCGCGGCCACGGCGGCGAGCCCCAGCTCCAGCTCCTCGATGGTGACCCCGTAACCCTGCTCCACCACGGCCTCCAGCTCGCCGCGCAACATGGACGCACCCGTGATGGTGCGCTCCGTGAAGCGGGGCAGCGGGCGGGCCAGCAGGCCTTCGCGCAGGGTGGGCGACATGTGCGCGAGCAGCACCTTGCCGCTGGAGGTGGCGTGCAGCGGGGTGCGCCGGCCGAGCCAGTTCTGCGCGGTCACGGACGCGGTGCCGCGGGCCTGCATGATGTTGACGGCCGCGTCGTCGTCCAGGACTGCGATGTTCACCGTCTCGCCCAGCTCGTCGGCGAGTTCCCGGCAGACCGGGACACCCTCCTGCGAGATGTCCAGCCGCACGGCCGCCGCTCCCGCCAGGCGCAGGACACCGGCCCCCAGGTAGTACTTGCCGCGGTCCTTCGCCTGGGCCACCAGGCCGCGGTTCTCCAGGACGCCGAGCAGCCGGAAGGCGGTGGACTTGTGCACGTCCAGCTCGTCGGCGATCTCGGTGACGCCCGCCTCGCCGATCCGGGCGAGGATCTCCAGGACGCTCACGGCGCGGTCCACCGACTGCACGGCGCTGGCGGCTCCCCTGCCGCCCTGCTTCGCCGTGCTCCCGGCTCTGTCCTCAGCGTGGTCGGACTGCTTCTGCGTGCGGGCCATAGCTCAACTCTCACCACCTGACGGCCCGGTTTGGGCCGCATCTGCGGGAAACCCTTGACGCGACGGTCGCCCCGCCCGGATTCTGTTGCGCATAGCGCTAGGAAATGCGCCATGCGAAACACATGTTACCGAAGCGTCCGGATCTCGGAAGAGGACGCCACACCGGGCCGACCGCGCGAACCGCCGCCGGACGGACCACCCACGGTCCGCCGACGGTCCACTCCCGCACGACGCCCGCCCCATAACACTCCCAGACTGCCTGGACCGAAAAGGTCCGGACCCGCGTGCCGGACCGAGAGGGGGGCCCGTGATACCCGTCTGCCGCCTCGAAGACCTCCCCGAGGGCGAGTCCGTCCGCGTCGAGACGACACCGCCCGTCGCCGTCTTCCACGCCGACGACGGCGTGCTGTACGCCATCGACGACACCTGCACCCACCAGGACGCCTCCCTCTCCGACGGCTGGCTCGAGGGCTGCCTGGTCGAATGCCCGCTGCACGCCGCCTCCTTCGACCTGCGCACCGGACAGCCGGCCTGCCTCCCGGCCCGCCGCCCGGTCCGCACCCACCGCGTCACCGTCGAGGACGGCGTGATCCACCTCCACCTCGCCGCGGAGGAGGGCACCGCCGCATGAACGCGGTGACATGGGCGACGGCTCGTCTCCGCTGCCCGGTCCCGCCGGCTCCGCCGTCCGCTGTCGCCACCGTCTCCGTCGTGCGGGCACCGGCAGCCTCGGCGCCCGCCTCTCACGCGCCCACCACCCCCTCCCTCCCTCGGAGGAGCCCCGCCCCATGAGGACCGTGACCGTGGTCGGAGCCTCCCTCTCCGGCCTCTACGCGGCGCGCGAGCTGCGCGCCCAGGGCTTCGACGGCCGATTGGTGATCGTCGGCGACGAGCCCCACGCGCCCTACGATCGGCCGCCCCTGTCAAAGGACTTCCTCACCGGCCGCGCCGACGAGAGTGCCCTCTCCCTCCTGGACGCCGGGGACCGCGCCGAACTGGACGCCGAGTGGCTGCTCGGCGTCCGCGCCCGCGCGCTCGACGCCCGGGGCCGCACCGTCCTGCTCGACGACGGCCGCACCGTCTCCACCGACGGTGTCGTCATCGCCACCGGCGCCTCGGCCCGCCGACTGCCCCGAGACGGTTTGTCCGGCGTCCACACCCTGCGCACCCTCGACGACGCCCGTGGGCTGCGCGAGGACCTCACTCACGGCCCGCGTCGGGTGGTCGTCGTCGGCGCCGGTTTCATCGGTGCCGAGACCGCCTCCGCGTGCGCCGCCCTCGGGCACGGCGTCACCGTCGTCGAAGCCGCGCCGCTGCCCCTGCTGCCCCAGCTCGGCGCCGAGCTGGCCGCCGTGTGCGCCGCACTGCACCGGCGCGGGGGAGTGGAGCTGGTGACCGGCGTCGGTGTGGCCGGTCTGCGGGGCACGGTCGCCGTGACCGGCGTGGACCTGTCCGACGGCCGCGTCCTCCCCGCCGATGTGGTCGTCGTCGGTATCGGCGCCACCCCCAACACCACCTGGCTGGCGGGCTCCACGCTCGCCCTGCACGACGGCGTCCTGTGCGACGACGGCTGTGTCACCTCCTTGCCGCAGGTGGTGGCCGTCGGCGATGTCGCCCGGGTGGGCGGCACCCGCGCGGAACACTGGACCTCCGCGACGGAACAGCCCCGCGTCGCCGTCGCCAACCTGCTCGCCGGACACACGGCCGGGACCGTGCGGTCCGTGCCCTACTTCTGGTCCGACCAGTACGGGGCGCGCATCCAGTTCGCCGGGCGGCGGCGGGAGGGAGACGCCGTGCGGATCGTCGAGGGAGACCCGGCCGGTCTCGTGGAGGCGGACCCGGCGCCCGGGGACCTCACCGGCGTGGCCGGGCCCGCTCCCGGACCGGGCCAGGCGCCTTCGGCGTCGACGGCTACGGCTACGGCTACGGCAAAGTCAACGTCGGCGTCGACGCCGGTGTCAACGTCCCCCGGCTTCCTCGCGGTCTACGAACGAGAGGGCCGTACCACCGCCGTGCTCGCCGTCGACCGCCCCCGGGCCTTCCTGCGGGCCCGGCGTGAGCTGAGTCGTGACCTCGGCCGTGACCTCGACCTCGCCCCCGAGCCGAGTCGCGAGCCCGGCCCCGAGGAGGCCTGGAAGGCGCCCTCACGGATGTGACAACTGCTCGGCGCCGCCGGGCCGGCGTATGCGCCCCTGCGCCCGCTCGGCGGCCCGGGCCTGCCGGCTCACCCGGCGCCGCTCGCGACGCAGCGCGCGGGCCGTGCTGCTCGGCGTCGACACGACACCGTTGCGCTGGTTCCACACCTGGCGCGTCACCCACACGTCGAGCACGGCCCAGGTGGCGACCACGGTGCTGGCCACGCTGCTGAGCACCATGGGGAACGCCAGCCAGGATCCGGCCAGAGTGCTCAGGAACGCCACCATCGCCTGTATCAGCGTCACCGAGATGATGAGCACCGCACGCACGGCCGCCGTGCGGACCGGGTCGGGCAGCCTGCGCCGTTTCGCCGGCTCCTCGACCCACAACGGCCGGTACCGCGGCCGCTCCCGACCGCCGCCCGGGTCGCCGGACGTGAGGACCCCCTCCGCGCCCGCCACGACCGTCTCGCTCCGCTCCACCGTGCCCATCACCGTGTCACTCCCCACCGCCAGCAGACCGCTCGCCCCGGTCCGAAGACCCGACTCCCCAGTGGCTGCCCGGCTTGCGCTGTTTTACGCCGCCCGGGTGCGGGATGCGGCTCCTGTGGCCGATTCCGCCCCCCATTCCCTGTCATGAAGGACGAACGACTCTCCGCGAAGATTCCCCGAGGTTTCCGCGAAGTTCCGCGAACGAAAAAATCCGGCCAATCGTCCGGTCACACCCGCCGCTTCCGGTCGCTTGCCCGCCGCCCGAATCGGGGAGGCAATCTCCCGCAATGACGGGACAACTCCCCATGTTCGGCCTCCGGTACGGAAGTTCGGCTTCCGGAACGGTCTTCGAGTTCGCTGTATGTCGGTAGTAGGCTCGCGCCGTTTGTTGACGCACATGTGTGCCCCCTGCCGGTGGGGGTCGAGCTGGGGGAGGCCATGCGCTTTCGCGGGAAGTCCATCCGCCGGAAGATCGTGGCGCTGCTTCTCGTGCCGTTGGTGTCCCTGACCGCGATCTGGGCCTTCGCGACGGTACTCACGGGCCGTGAGGCAGGCCGGCTGTTCAGTGCGTCGTCCCTCGTCGAGGAGATCGGCTACCCCACCGAGGACACCGTCCGCGTCCTCCAGCAGGAACGCCGCCAGACCCTCGTCCATCTCGCCGATCCCCGCGCCTCCAACGGCCTCGCCGCCCTCAAGCGCAGCCAGGCCGCCACCGACGCGGCCGTCGCCGAGATCCGCGGGAACGCCCGGGACTCCGACGTGCGCGACGCCCTGGGACAGGCCGGCACCGAGCGGCTGACGGCCGTACTGGACGCCTTCGACGGCATCGACGCGCTGCGCGGCAGCGTCGGCGACGGCACCGTCGACCGCGCCCAGGCCTTCACCCTGTACAACCGGCTGATCGATCCGTGCTATTCCCTGCTGGCCAACCTCCACGTCGTCGACAACGTGGAGATGGACACCCAGTACCGCGCCCTCGTCAATCTCTCCCGAGCCCGCGAACTCCTCTCCCGCGAGGACGCCCTGCTCGGCTCCGCCCTGGTCGTCGGCCGGCTCTCCCGCGACGAGGTCCGCCGCATCTCCGACCTGATCGCCCAGCGCACACTGCTGTACGACGTCAACCGGTCGCTGCTGCCGACGGCGGAACGGGACCGGTACGAGCGCTTCTGGAAGAACGCCGAGACCGCCCCCCTGCGAGTGGCCGAGGAGGCCGCCGTCGACGACCGGTCCGGCACCCCCGCCGGCGTCACCGCCCAGAGCTGGGACACCGCCGCCGGGAACGTCCTCGACAGGCTCGGCACCCTCGACGACGAAGCGGCCGACCGCTATCAGGAACGGGTCCGCCCGATCGCCACCGCCGTCATCGTCAAGTCGGTCGTCGCCTGCGCCCTCGGCCTGATCGCCCTGCTGGTCTCCCTCTTCGTCTCCGTACGCATCGGCCGCGGCCTCATCCGCGATCTGCGCCAGCTGCGCCTGGAGGCCCACGAGGCGTCCGGGGTGCGGCTGCCCAGCGTGATGCGGCGGCTGTCCGCGGGCGAGCAGGTCGACGTGGAGACCGAGGTGCCGCGCCTGGAGTACGACAAGAACGAGATCGGCGAGGTCGGCCAGGCCCTCAACACCCTCCAGCGGGCCGCTGTCGAGGCCGCCGTCAAGCAGGCCGAACTGCGCGCGGGAGTCTCCGAGGTGTTCGTGAACCTCGCCCGCCGCAGCCAGGTCCTGCTGCACAAGCAGCTGACCCTGCTCGACACCATGGAGCGCAGGACCGAGGACACCGAGGAACTGGCCGACCTGTTCCGCCTCGACCACCTCACCACGCGGATGCGCCGGCACGCCGAGGGCCTGGTGATCCTCTCGGGCGCGGCCCCGTCCCGGCAGTGGCGCAAACCGGTCCAGCTCATGGACGTCGTGCGCGCCGCCGTCGCCGAGGTCGAGGACTACGAGCGCATCGAGGTCCGCCGACTGCCGAGGATCGCCGTCACCGGTCCGGCCGTCGCCGACCTCACCCACCTCGTGGCCGAACTCCTGGAGAACGCCACCGTGTTCTCCCCGCCGCACACCGCCGTCCAGGTGGTGGGCGAACGGGTCGCCAACGGCTTCACTCTGGAGATCCACGACCGGGGCCTCGGCATGGCGGCCGAGGCGCTCCTCGACGCCAACCTCCGGCTCGCCGAGACACCGGAGTTCGAACTCTCCGACACCGACCGGCTCGGCCTGTTCGTGGTCAGCCGGCTCGCCCAGCGGCAGAACGTCCGCGTCTCGCTCCAGCCCTCTCCCTACGGTGGCACCACCGCCGTCGTCCTCATCCCCGACACACTGCTGACCGACGACGTCCCGGACACCAACGGCATCGGCTTCCGCCTCGACCGGCCCCGGCCCGCCAAGGATGCCGACGCCGAGGCGGGGCGCCGGAACGCGCTGTCCCCGGCGCCGGTCAAGCTGCCCGGCCTGCCCGCCTCGCTGCTCGACGGACCGGTGGAACTGGAGGCCCCGGTCGACCTCGACGTGATCGAGGACTTCCCCGGCGTCCTCGACAGCGACCAGAGCGAACGCGGCGGCCTCTTCCGCCCGCGCCGCTCCCTCGTCTCCGCGGACGAGGAGCCGCCGGGGGGCACCGGAGGGCGGCATCACACCCCCTCCTCCCGCACCCGCGGCGTTCCCGCGGGCGACGGCACCGACGAGGACGACCACCTGGACGCGCCCGTCCCCCTGCCCCGCCGCCGCACGCCCAAGCTGGTCAGCTCGCACGGGCGCCCGGTCACCGACCAGCGCCCCCGCCGCCTGGACCCGGACGACGAGCCCGCGGCCGGCCCCGGCCCGCGCCGCCCGGACCCGGACCGTACGGCCCCCCTCCCGACCCGCCGCCGAGGCAGCTCCCCGCTGGGCCGCGCCACCTCACCGGGCCACCGGGACGACCGTTCCGACTCGCGGGACCGCGTCGATCTCCCCTCCCTCCCGGCCCGCCGCGAAGACCGCGACGGCGGCGCGCACCTCCACGACGACGCGGACACCACGGCCTCCCCGGGCGGCCGCCGGAACGACCTGGACGCACCCTCGGCCGGAGGCACCCGCACCGGCGCGGGCACGCCGGCATCGGCGGGCGGCACGGGCGCTCGTACAGGGACCGGCACCCCAGCCCTGGCAGGAGGCGCAGGCACCGGCACCCCAGCCCCGGCCCGAGACACAGACACCGGCTCCGACGCCCTGCCCCGCCGGGTACGCCAGGCCAGCCTCGCGCCGCAGCTGAGGCAGGAACCGGCACGCCGTACCGACAACCGGGCGGCGCCCGCCGAGCGGGACGCCGACGAGGTCCGCAGCCGTATGGCCTCGCTCCAGCGGGGCTGGCGGCGCGGCCGCGAGGAGAACGCCGCGGGCGACGACGCCCACAGCGGCACAGCACCACACGGAACGACTAAGGGGGACGGTCGATGACCGCACCGAAGGCGACCGACCACGCCACCACCGGCCGGACCGGCGAGCTGAACTGGCTGCTCGACGATTTGGTGGACCGCGTCGCAAGCATCCGCAAGGCCGTCGTCCTGTCCGGCGACGGGCTGGCCACGGGGGTCTCCAAGGACCTGAGCCGCGAGGACGGCGAGCACCTGGCCGCCGTGGCGTCCGGGTTCCACAGCCTCGCCAAGGGCGTCGGCCGTCACTTCGAGGCGGGCGGCGTCCGCCAGACGGTGGTGGAGCTGGACGAGGCCTTCCTGTTCGTCACCGCCGCCGGCGACGGCAGCTGCCTCGCCGTGCTCTCGGACGCCGACTCGGACATCGGCCAGGTCGCCTACGAGATGACGCTCCTCGTCAAGCGGGTCGGCCCGCATCTGGCCACCGCTCCGCGCACCGATCTGCCCGCAGGCGGGTAGTGGGATGACATGAGCGCAGACGGTCAGGCAAGAAGCCACTGGTTCGACGACGAGGCCGGACCGGTCGTCCGCCCCTACGCCATGACGCGCGGCCGCACCAGCCATGCGGCCCAGCACCGTCTCGACCTGATCGCGGTGGTCGTCACAGAGCCCCACGCGGGCGACCCGGAACGGGACCCGGCGCTCTCCCCGGAGCACGTGGACATCGTCGGACTGTGCCGGGACGCCCCGCAGTCGGTCGCCGAACTCGCCGCCGAACTCGACCTGCCCATCGGCGTCGTCCGGGTCCTCATCGGCGACCTCGTGGACGCCGAACTCGTCCATGTGACCCGTCCGGTCCCCCCGGCCGAACTGCCGGACGAGAGCATTCTGCGCGACGTGATCAACGGCCTCCGAGCGCTGTGAGCGGCCCGGTCACCGCCGCGCGGAGGCTACCCCCCACCGCCCACCGACCTTCATCCAGCAGGAGCAGAGACCGATGATCTTCGGGCGTTCCCAGCGTGGCAAGCCCCCGGTCGAGCCCGTCACGCTCAAGATCCTCGTGGCCGGCGGCTTCGGCGTGGGCAAGACCACCCTCGTCGGCGCGGTCAGCGAGATCAGACCGCTGCGCACCGAGGAACTGCTCACCGAGGCGGGCCGTCCGGTCGACGACATCAGCGGTGTGGAGGGCAAGCACACCACCACCGTGGCGATGGACTTCGGCCGCATCACCCTCCGCGAGGACCTGGTGCTGTACCTCTTCGGCACGCCCGGCCAGGAGCGGTTCTGGTTCATGTGGGACGAGCTGTCCGAGGGCGCGCTCGGCGCCGTCGTCCTCGCCGACACCCGCCGCCTGGAGGACTGCTTCGCCGCCGTCGACTACTTCGAGCGGCGTTCCATCCCCTTCGTCGTCGGCGTCAACTGCTTCGAGGGCGCCGCCCGTTACCCGGCCGAGGACGTCCGCAGGGCGCTCGACCTGGACGACCACGTGCCCCTGGTGCTGTGCGACGCGCGCGACCGCGAGTCGGTCAAGGAGGTCCTGATCGGCGTCGTCCGGCATGCGATGGCCCACGCCGCGGAGCGCCGCCGGGCCGTCACGACCTGACGCGGAGCCCTGGGCACGGTACGGCCCGTACCCCCGCCGACTGGGGTACGGGCCGCAGGCCTGTTCGGATACCCCGTGCGTACGAAACTAGCCCCGTCGCCGTTCTCGGCCCAGTCGAAGCTCTTCTCCCCGGCCTTGCGCCAGTTGTGGTCCCGGAGAACAGGAAGTGTTCACCGGCGCCCAAGAGCCGTCAAGGTCGGCGACGGCAACGGTTCCCGGCCACGCGCGCGTACGCGCCCGCACAGCTGCCCCCAGCCAAGTGCCCGGAGCCAAGTACCCGGAGCCCGGCGCCCGGCGCCAAGTACCCGGAGCCCGGAGCCAGAAGCCAGAAGCCCGGAGCCAACTGCCCCGAGGCAGGTGCCGGCGCCCGGTTGCCCCGCGAGTCCCTGACAACCGCGCCGCCCCTGACGACCGGTCAGTTCCGTCCCGTCTCCCGCACCGGGCACCCCGGCTGCCGCGGCACCCCCTCCACGCCCCGCAGCACTTCGTGTCCCGGCAGCCCCGCACGGCCCAGGACCCAGCTCGCCCCGTTCAGCGCCTTGGCGGCCTTCTTCAGCGGCGCCAGACAGGCCGCCGCCTGCCGGTGGTCCGCCACACTGCCGGGCCCGCACACGACCGTGGCCAGGGACAGCGTCACCGGCCGCCCGCCCGCCGACCACGGGGCGTCCAGCACCGACGTGGCGAGCGGGCCGAGCCCTTCCGGGTCCGCCAGCACCAGGAAGTCGTCCCCGCCGATGTGCCCCACGCGGGCACTCCCCGACGCCGCGAGCTGCAACGCCTGCCCCACCGACCGGATCAGCTCGTCGCCCGCCGCGAACCCGGACCCGTCGTTCACCTGCTTGAAGTGGTCCACATCCAGCCAGCTCAGCGCGAACGCCCGCCCGTCCGCGATCCGCCGGTCCACCTCGCCGGTGATCGCGTCCGAACCCGGCAGCCGGGTCAGCGGGTTCAGCCCGGCCGCCTCCTCGACGCGGGACTCGGCCAGCGCCCGCACCAGGTCGGCGAGGCGCACGACGCCCACGCACCGCCCGTACGCGTCGACGACGGCCACGTCGTCCGACGTACGGTCCCGCTCGCCGTCCGCCACCACGTCCAGCACCTCCCACGCGGTGGCGTCGACCCCCACCGTCCGCGGCGGATCGCCCAGCTTGGCGGCGGGCCGGTCGGCGTACAGCGCGTGCCCGTACCGCCCCGACAGGGACAGCAGGAACCGGGACCGGTGCACCGAGCGGACCGGCACCCCGTTCCGGTCCACCAGGAGCACCCCGGACACGTCCGGCGACCCGGTCAGCAGCGACCGCACCTGGGACGCGGACGCGGTGTCCGGCAGCAGAGCGGCCGGCCGTACGAACTCCCGCACCGACGGCCCGGCCCGCGACACCCCGTCCGGGCCCAGGGAGCGGGGCGGCACGTACACGTCCGCCGCGGGCAGCCTGGCCGGCGGCGCGAACAGCGTGCCCTGGGCCAGCTGCGCCCCGGCCGACAGCGCGGCCGTGCACTGCAGTTCGGTCTCCACGCCCTCGACGGCGAGCAGCGCCCCCGACTCGTCGCACAGCGTCCGCATGGCCCGCACGGCGGCCGGCCGGGACAGCAGCGAGCCGTCCAGCTTCACCAGATCGGGCGCCAGGTCCGCGAGCAGCCGCAGGGGTACGTCGCCGTCTCCCACCCCGTCCGCGCTGACCCGGAAGCCCCGCTCCCGCAGGGCGGCCACCGCGTCCAGCAGGCCCTGCCGCGGCACATGGGCGTACGGCGGGACCACGTCCACGGTCACCTCCCAGGGCAGCCGCCCCGCCGCACGCACCGCGTCGTACAGCGGGGTGAGTCCGCCGAGGTCGGCGAGGGTCCCCGCGAACACGTTGACGTGCAGCGGCAGCAGGGTCTCGTGGCGCACCGCCGCCCGGACCGCCAGCACGGCCAGCCGGCCGTCGAGTTCCGGATCCCGGCGGGCTTCGGCCAGGATGTCGCCGGTTTCCGGGCGGGCGAGGATCTCCAGCGCGGCGACCCCGCCGGTGGACAGGTTGACCACCGGCTGGAAAGCGAAGCGGAGCGTGTCCGACCAGGAGTGCACGGGAGCATGATGTCGCCGCCCGCGCACGCCTTGGCGCAGTTCATGAGACGTTCACGCAGCATTCCTGGTCGATCACACAGCGTACGATCTCCTCGCGCCTGACAGAGCGGGCAGGTCTCAGCGCCCCGCGATCACCGCCGGCCCGTGTCCGAACAGCCCCCGGCCGGCCGTGATGCCGACCCGCGCCCCGGTGATCCGCCGGTCGTCCGCCTCCCCTTTCGACTGCCGGGTCGGCTCGCGGATCCGGGCGATCGCCCGGGCCGCACCGCTTCCCCCCAAGAACCGGATTCGCCGTCCCCAGGACCCGGAAGCACGGCGACCGTGACCCCGGGAACCGCCTCCCCGGAACCACGAGCCACCGGAGTACTTCCCCGCCGCCACCCAGGCCTGATAGACGCAGGGGACATGACACGAATCTCGCTCCTGGCCCGCCGCCTGGCCACCGCGGCCGCCACCCTGCTGGCCATGACCACCGCCGCCCCCACCGCCACCGCCCAGGCCGCGACCGACCCCACAGCGCCCCAGGACTTCGTCGCGCTGCGCACCGTGGACCGCACGATCCTCCAGGAGATGCGTTACTTCACCCCGCACAACTTCGTCGGCGAGCGCGTCGACGGCTACCGGCAACCCCTGTGCATCCTCACCCGCCCCGCCGCCGAAGCCCTCCGCCGGGCCCAGACGAAGCTGCTGCGCCAGGGCTACACCCTCAAGGTCTACGACTGCTACCGGCCGCAGCGCGCGGTCGACCACTTCGTCCGCTGGGCGAAGGACCTCGACGACCAGGCGATGAAGGGCGAGTTCTACCCGAAGGTCGACAAGACCCGGCTCTTCGCGGACGGCTACATCGCCGAGAAATCCGGCCACAGCCGCGGCTCCACCGTCGACCTCACGATCGTGGAACTCCCCGCCAGGCCCACCAAGCCGTACGTCCCGGGTCAGCCCCTGGTGCCCTGCTACGCCCCCCAGCACGAACGCTTCCCCGACAACTCCGTCGACATGGGCACCGGATACGACTGCTTCGACACCCTCTCCCACACCCTCGACCCACGCGTCCAGGGCGAGCAGCGAGCCAACCGGCTGCTGCTCAAGAGCACCCTCGAAGGCCTCGGATTCGTCAACCTCGCCGAGGAGTGGTGGCACTTCACCTACAAACCCGAGCCCTACCCGGACACCTACTTCGACTTCCCCGTGTCCGCGAAGTCCCTCACCCACCGCCGCTGACCCGCCACGCCACGGGACGCCCTCGCCATGATCGGATACAGTCCGCGGCGTGTCCGAACCCCAGCACACGAACTCCGGTCCCGGCTCGCACTGTCCGAGCTGCGGCGCGCCCTATGGAGAGGGCGTCTCCGACTGGCCCCGCACCTGCCCCTCCTGCGGCACCGTCGCCTACCGCAACCCCCTGCCGGTCGCGGTCGCCCTCCAGCCCGTGTACGACACCCAGGGCACGGCCCTCGTCGTCATCACCCGAACCGTGGCCCCCGCGCGCGGCGGTGTCGCCCTCCCCGGCGGCTACGTCGACCACCGAGAGGACTGGCGCCAGGCCGTCGTCCGCGAACTCGAGGAGGAGACCGGCATCGAAGCGGCGGCCCGCGACGTCCGCCTCATCGACGCCGCGTCCTCCCCGGACGGCCACCTGCTGCTGTTCGGACTCCTCCCGGAACGCCCCGTCCACGACCTGCCCGCCTCGGCCGCCACCGACGAAACGGAGGGCTGGCACCTCCTGCGCAGACCCGAAGAACTGGCCTTCCCCCTGCACACGCTGGCCGTCCGAGCCTGGTTCGAAGGCCGCTACGTCTGACTCTCACGCCTCCCCGAGCCCGCGAATCCGCACCGGGCAGGGCGGCTCGACCGCGCCGCCCTCACCCTCCCGCACGACCACCACCCGCCGGCCCGACCGGCGGGACACATAGCGCTCGACCTCCGGCTCCTCCCAGCCCTCACCGGCGTCCGGCACCACCAGCCCGCGGCCCGTCCGCCCCCGCGCGGGAGCCCACACCTCCAGCTCCAGACCGCCGTCGTCCCCCCGCACCGGAAGAACGGCACCCGCGCGCGCGAACACCGGGATCCGCGACAAGGGAGCGTCGACCAGCACCCGCGCCGGCCCCTCGTATGCGCGCTCCGTGACCGTGTCGTACCAGCGCCCGCGCGGCAGCCGCACCGCCCGCCGGTCCGTGCCGGGGGCGAGCACCGGCGCCACCAGGAGGCAGTCGCCCAGCAGGAAGGCGTCCTCGCAGTCGCGCAGCGCCCGCTCCTCCGGCGCGCCCCACCACACCGGCCGCACGTAGGGAGCCCCCGTGCGCCGGGCCAGATGCGCCAGCGTCACGAAGTACGGCAGCAGCCGCCGCCGCTCCAGCAGCGCCGCGCGCGCGTGCTCCAGCACCCCGGGCCCGAACTCCCACGGCTCCCTGCGCCCCGCCCGCAGACCCGCGTGGGTGCGGAACAGCGGCAGATACGCGCCGAGCTGGAACCAGCGCAGAAACAGCTCCGGATCGGGGCTGCCGTCGTAGCCGCCCACGTCCGGCCCCGAGTACGGCACCCCGCACAGCCCGAGCCCCATCACCAGCGACAGCGACGCCCGCAGCCCGTCCCAGCCCGTCGCCACATCACCCGACCACGTCCCGCCGTAGCGCTGCATCCCGACCCAGCCGGAGCGCGAGAAGACGAACGGGCGCTGTCGCGGCGCCAGCTCGGCCAGCCCTTCGTACCCCGCGCGGGCCATGCACAGCGCGTAGACGTTGTGCGCCTCGCGATGATCACCCCCACGCCCCTCCAACGCGTGCCGGGCCGAACGCGGCAGCGTCGTCTCGCCGAACGCCGCGAACGACGTCGGCTCGTTCATGTCGTGCCAGAACCCCGAGAAGCCCTGCGCCAGCCGCTCCTCGTAGAGGCGGCCCCACCACTGCCTCACGCGCGCGTGCGTGAAGTCCGGGAACACCGACTCCCCGGGCCACACCAGCCCCCGCACGAGCTGCCCCGAGGAGTCCCGCACGAAAGCGTCCTCCGCCGTCCCGCTGTCGTACACGGCGTCGCCCGGCTCGGCCTTCACCGCCGCGTCCACGATCGACACCAGCCGGATCCCGTCCTGCCGCAGCTCCTCCGCAAGCTGCGGCAGCTTCGCGAAACGGTCCGGATCGACGGTGAAGACCCGGTGCTCCTCGTAGTGATCGATGTCCAGGTGGACGGCGTCCAGGGGCAGACCCCGCTCCTGATAGCCCGCGACGATCCGCCGCACCTCCTGCTCGCTGCCGAAGCCCCACCGCGCGTGATGGTGACCGAGCGCCCACGCGGGCGGCAGCGCCGGCGCCCCCGTCAGCGAGGCCCAGGCGAGCAGCACGCGCGCGGGAGTGCCCACCACCACCCAGCAGCGCAGCGGACCACCGTCCATCCGCAGCTCGCTCAGCCCCGCCCGGTCATGACCCGAGCCGGCACCCTCCTCGCCCTCCCGCAGCAGCACCGTGCCGTCCCACGTGGTGTCGTGGAACACCAGATGCGTGCCCGCGTCGCTCACCACCCACTGCACCGGCATGGTGATGTACAGCGGATCGTCCCCGGGTACGAAGGCACGCCCGGGGTCGCTGTTCCACAGCCGGTAGGCGCCGTCCCGCAGCCGCGGCCCGGACGCCCGTCCGCCCAGCCCGAAGAACCGCGCGTCCGCCGGCACCTCCGACCGCTGCGTCCAGCGCGCCGGGCCCCCGCCGGCCGGCTCCCACCACCGAGGCGGCAGATCGCGGCGCAACGTCACTCCACCGGGGGTGCGCACCTCGATCGCGCCGAGCCGCGACACCACGACCGTCATCCGCTCGGCCACCACCCGCCAGCCGCCGTCCTTGTCCGGCTCCAGCACGGCCCGCGGATCGGGGTCCGGACAGCGGCCGACGAGCGCGTACGACGGCTCCGGACCGGCCCCGTCCCAGCCCCAGAAGACCGCCCCGCCCACCGTGACGGTGATCCGCAGCTCCGACCTGCCGAACCGCAGCGTGCCCCCGCCGGGCCCCGGCTCCGCCGACTCCAGGACACCGGGAACCCGCGCGCGCTCGGCGCCGCGCCGGGGCAGCCCCGCGACGTCGGCACGCTCCCTGCGCCAGGCCGCCCGTACGGTACGCAACCCCTGCGCCGCCCCCACAGAACCGACCGCCTTCAACGAACGCACCAGGTCACGACCGTCCATGCTGCTCACCCTGCCACTGTTCGGACGGTACGCGCGTCTCGTTCAACTGCCGTTCACCCGTGCCGGGACCACATCTTCACGAGACGGACTGTGTGGGGCACACCCTGGTGCTGAAGTCGATCACATGGCATCGTCCGTTGCAGCCGCGTCACGCGCACACCCCAGCACGTGCGCGGAGGACGCACACGACGCGCACAGTCCGGGAGCCGCCCCATGTCGACCGTGAACCCTCAGCCGCTCTGGCAGCCCGATCCGGAACGCATCGCCCAGGCGCAGATCACCAGGTTCCAGACCTGGGCCGCCGAGCACCACGGCGCCCCCGCCCAGGGCGGCTACGCCGCACTGCACCGCTGGTCCGTCGAGGAGCTGGACACCTTCTGGAAAGCCGTCACCGAATGGTTCGACGTCCGCTTCTCCACCCCCTACACGCGCGTGCTGGGCGACCGCGCGATGCCCGGCGCCCAGTGGTTCCCCGGGGCCACCCTGAACTACGCCGAACACGCCCTGCGCGCGGTGGCCACCCGCGCGGACGAACCGGCCCTCCTCTGTGTCGACGAAACCCATGAACCCCGCGCGGTGACCTGGTCCGAGCTGCGCCGCCAGGTGGGCTCCCTGGCCGCCGAGCTGCGCACCCTGGGCGTACGCCCCGGCGACCGCGTCAGCGGCTACCTCCCCAACATCCCGGAGGCCGTCGTCGCCCTGCTCGCCACGGCGGCGGTCGGCGGCGTCTGGACCTCCTGCGCCCCCGACTTCGGCGCCCGCAGCGTCCTCGACCGCTTCCAGCAGGTCGAACCGGTCGTCCTGTTCACCGTCGACGGCTACCGGTACGGCGGCAAGGAGCACGACCGCCGCGAGACCGTCGCCGAACTGCGCCGCGAGCTGCCCACCCTGCGCGCCGTCGTCCACATCCCGCTCCTGGGCACCGAGACCCCCGGGGGAGCCCTGGAATGGGCGGCCCTCACGGGCGCGGACGCGGACCCCGAGTTCGAGCAGGTCCCCTTCGACCACCCCCTGTGGGTCCTCTACTCGTCCGGCACCACCGGCCTCCCCAAGCCCATCGTCCAGTCCCAGGGCGGCATCCTCGTCGAGCACCTCAAGCAGCTCGGCCTGCACTCCGACCTGGGCCCAGCGGACCGTTTCTTCTGGTACACCTCGACGGGCTGGATGATGTGGAACTTCCTCGTCTCCGGCCTCCTGACCGGCACCACGATCGTCCTCTACGACGGCAGCCCCGGACACCCCGACACCGGTGCCCAGTGGCGGATCGCCGAACGCACGGGGGCCACCCTCTACGGCACCTCGGCCGCCTACGTCATGGCCTGCCGCAAGGCGGGGGTGCACCCCGCGCGGGACCACGACCTCTCCGCCGTGCGCTGCGTCGCGACCACCGGCTCCCCGCTCCCGCCCGACGGCTTCCGCTGGCTGCACGACGAGGTCCGCGACGACCTGTGGATCGCCTCCGTCAGCGGCGGCACCGACGTCTGCTCCTGCTTCGCCGGAGCCGTCCCCACCCTCCCTGTGTACATCGGCGAACTCCAGGCCCCCGGCCTGGGCACCGACCTCCAGTCCTGGGACCCGAGCGGTAAACCCCTGACCGACGAGGTCGGCGAACTGGTGGTCACCAACCCCATGCCGTCCATGCCGATCTACTTCTGGAACGACCCGGACGGCAGCCGGTACCACGACAGCTACTTCGACACCTACCCCGGCGTCTGGCGGCACGGCGACTGGATCACCGTCACCTCCCGCGGTTCCGTCGTCATCCACGGACGCTCCGACTCCACCCTCAACCGGCAGGGCGTCCGCATGGGATCGGCCGACATCTACGAAGCCGTCGAGCGCCTCCCCGAGATCAAGGAATCACTCGTCATCGGCGTCGAACAGCCCGACGGCGGCTACTGGATGCCCCTGTTCGTCCACCTGGCCCCCGGAGCCGTCCTCGACGACGCCCTCCTGAACCGCGTCAAGCGGACCATCCGCGAACAACTCTCCCCGCGCCACGTCCCCGACGAGATCATCGCGGTGCCCGGCATCCCGCACACCCTCACCGGCAAGCGCATCGAGGTCCCGGTCAAGCGCCTTCTCCAGGGCACCCCCCTGGAGAAGGCCGTCAACCCCGGCTCCATCGACAACCTCGATCTGCTGCACTTCTACGCGGACCTGGCCCGCGAGCGCGGCTGACCCCGCCCGCCCCGAGCACCCCTCCAGCGGCCTCGCACCCCCCCGGCGACCGGGCGGCTGGAGGCCGCTCGGACGCCGTTGTCAGTGCCGCCGGTTACGGTGAGTGAGCATTGATCGACTGCGTGCACAGGGGGAAACATGACGCACACCGACAGCATGACCATGCGACGCGTCCTGCGCCGCGAAATCGCCGGCACCATCGGCCTGCTCACCGACGAGCACGACTTCCGTGCCATGCGGCGCTATCGCACCTTCACCTTCGAGGACCACCGGACCTACCTCCAGCAGGTCGAGGCACTGCTCCAGACCCGAGCCGCCCAGGGCACCCACACCACGGTCGCCCTCTTCGACCCACAGGAATACGCCGACTACTGCGCCGACCAGGGCCTGGACCCCGACGTCCCGGCCAGCCGCAGCCGCTTCACCGCAGAACTGGCCGCCACCGGCCCCACCGTTCCCTACGAGGGCCAGCCCCTCACCGACCTCGTCCCCGCCCTCGTCGACGAAGCCGTTCGACAGGCGACCTGGGACTACGCCTCCGCCCTTCTGGCCCGCCTCGGCTCCTGCGCGACCTGCGGCGAGGACCTCGGGCGCTCCGCCTTCACCCGGGCCTCGGCCCTCCTCCTCCGCATCCTCGACACCGCCCCACCCGGCCACCGGCACCTCGTCTGCAGCGTTTCCGGAACCCCCGAGACCCTCGTCGCCGTCCTGCACGCCGACGACCGCGACGACGCCACGGAACTCGACGAGGCCGAGGCCCTCGAATTCACCACCGTCCTGGCCCTCGGCATCGCCACCCGCAGCCCCGGCGGACTCGTGATGCGCACCAGCGCGCCCGGCACAGCCGACCGCGTCTACGGGTGGCGGCTGCGCGGCGACGGGCTCGAACCCCTCACCGCCGGCGAGGTCTTCGACGCCTACTGCACCGACGTGGAATCCGGAGACCTGATCTCACCCGAATCCGGAGTCGACTACTGCGAGCCACCCGACCTCGGCGACGACGGACCGGCACCGCACCACCAGCACTGAACGCGCCAGGGGCGCCCCACCCGAAGGCGGGGCGCCCCTGGGCCCGGCAGACCTCACCGGCCCAGCCGGACTACTCGCCGGACAGCACCGCCTGAGCGGCGCCGCGCGCCTCCTCGGCCGTGTCCGTGGCCCGCGCGGCCGCAGCCGCCCGCTCGCACTGCGCCAGCGTGTACTTCGCCAGCGTCGCCCGCACGTAGGGAATCGACGCCGCGCCCATGGACAGGGAGGTGACCCCCAGACCGGTCAGCACACAGGCGAGCAGCGGATCGGACGCCGCCTCACCGCACACACCACAGCTCTTGCCCTCGGCCTTCGCCGCCTCGGCGGACAGCGCGACCAGGTCGAGCAGCGCCGGCTGCCACGGGTCCTGCAGCCGGGACACCGCACCCACCTGCCGGTCGGCGGCGAAGGTGTACTGTGCGAGGTCGTTCGTCCCCAGCGACAGGAACTCGACCTCCTGGAGGATCGAGCGCGCCCGCAGCGCGGCCGACGGGATCTCCACCATGGCACCGAACTTCGCCCGCAGCCCCGCCGCCCGGCACGCGTCGGCGAACGCCTTGGCGTCGATACGGTCCGCCACCATCGGGGCCATCACCTCGAGGTGGACCGGCAGACCCTCGGCCGCCTTGGCCAGCGCCGTCAGCTGGGTGCGCAGCACCTCGGGGTGGTCCAGCAGCGTCCGCAGCCCGCGCACACCGAGCGCCGGGTTCGGCTCGTCCGCCGGGGTCAGGAAGTCCAGGGGCTTGTCCGCACCCGCGTCCAGCACCCGCACCACGACCCGGCCCTCGGGGAACGCCTCGAGCACCTGCCGGTAGGCCTCGACCTGCTTCTCCTCGGAAGGAGCCTTCTTGTCGTCGTCCAGG
This sequence comes from Streptomyces sp., assembly GCF_035645055.1. Taxonomy (GTDB): domain Bacteria; phylum Actinomycetota; class Actinomycetes; order Streptomycetales; family Streptomycetaceae; genus Streptomyces. The sequence goes on from NZ_DASQNH010000072.1 coordinate 125,258, forward strand.
AACAGGAACTCGGTCCGGAAGAGACCCACACCCTCCGCACCGGCCTCGACCGCCGCGGCCACATCCGCGGGCCCGCCGATGTTGGCCAGCAGCGGCACCTTGTGTCCGTCGGACGTCGCCCCCGGCCCCGTCGACGCCGCCAGCGCGGCCCTGCGCTCCGCGGCCGCCGCCTCCAGCTGCGCCTTCTTCTCCTCGGTCGGGTTCACGAATATCTCACCGGTACTGCCGTCGACGGCGACGACCGTCCCCTCGGCGAGCTCACCGGCACCCGGCAGCGCCACCACGGCCGGCACACCGAGCGCGCGCGCCAGGATCGCGCTGTGGCTGGTCGGCCCGCCCTCCTCGGTGACGAAGCCCAGCACCAGCGTCGGGTCCAGCAGCGCCGTGTCCGCCGGCGCCAGGTCACGGGCGACCAGGACATACGGCTCGTCGCTGTCCGGCACACCGGGCATCGGCACGCCCAGCAGACGGGCGACGATACGATTCCGCACGTCGTCGAGGTCGGCGACGCGACCGGCCAGGTACTCACCGGCACCGGCCAGTAGATCCCGATAGGCGGCGAACGCGTCGTACACCGCACGCTCGGCCGTGCTGCCCACGGCGATCCGCCGGTCCACGTCCGCGATCAGCTCGGGGTCCTGGGCCATCATGGCCTGCGCCTCGAGCACCGCCTGGGCTTCGCCCCCCGCCAGATTGCCGCGCGCCATCAGGTCGGCGGCCACAGCGTCCACGGCCTGGCGAGCGCGCCCCTGCTCACGTTCCGCCTCCTCGGCCGGGATCTGCTTCGCGGGCGGTTCGAGCACCGCCGTTCCCATGTGCCGAACCTCGCCGATCGCCACACCGTGGCTCACGCCGACGCCTCGCAGCGTTGTCTCCATCTCACCCGTCTCCGATAGTGCGGCGGGCCCCGCCGCCGCGGTGGTTGTCCTGCCTGGCCGTCCTGGGACGGCAGTGACGTCACTTCCAGACGAAGAGACTGTCGCCGACCTTGATGTCGCCGTCGTCGCGAAGCTCGGAGAGCGCCTCGGCGGTGGCCTCCAGCGCCACGACGGGGCAGACGGGGGACTTGCCCGCCGCCTCCACGGCCGCCGGGTCCCAGCGCACGACGGCCTGGCCACGCGTCACGGTGTCGCCCTTGTTCACCAGCAGCTCGAAGCCCTCGCCGTTGAGCTGCACGGTGTCGATACCGAGGTGGGTGAGCACCCCGTGCCCCTCGGGGTCGACGACCACGAACGCGTGGGGATGGAGAGAAACGATGACTCCGTCGACGGGGGAGACCGCCTCGGAGGGCTCGCGTACGGGATCGATGGCGGTGCCCGGGCCGACCATGGCCCCGGAGAAGACCGGATCCGGAACAGCTGCCAGTCCGATGGCGCGTCCGGCCAGCGGGGACGTCACGATGGTCATGGGAAGCCTCCCAAGGGTGGAGATACATGGGCCGTCACTGCCTGTCCCGACGGCGCACTGAGCAGCAGCGTATGTCACAGGAAGTGCCGGTTCCGCACGATAGCTGCTGGATAGAGGTCTAGACCACCTCCTCGCGGGATTTGCACCCGCTCGAAGGCCCCGTGTACAGTCGTACTCCTGCCGAGGCCGAGCGACGCGATCAGTGTCCCCGCCCGGCGGCACCCAACTTGTCAGATCCTATCTCGGGGTCTCCTTCTGCATGCCTGCGGGAGGGTGGTCTGAGAGACGGAAAAACACTGATAGAGTTGGGAACACCGAAGGGAAGCGCCCGGAGGAAAGCCCGAGAGGGTGAGTACAAAGGAAGCGTCCGTTCCTTGAGAACTCAACAGCGTGCCAAAAGTCAACGCCAGATATGTTGATACCCCGTCCATCGGATCTCCGATGGTCGAGGTTC
>NZ_DASQNH010000073.1:0-39802 GCF_035645055.1 Streptomyces sp.
GGTCGAGTACTCGGGATGGGCGTGGTCCACGTAGAGCCGTGCGCCGTTCGGCAGCACGACGTTGGCGAGGCCGAGGTCGTCGTCGGGCTCGCCGGGCAGGTGGTCGGACATGCCGAGGCCGACCTCGAACCCGCGCGCGTCCCGCAGCGGGTTCTCCTCCTCGAAGTCCCACTGCGTCCGCCGCTCGCGGGTGGGGCCCTCCGGCAGCCCGCTGGCGTAGCCGTTCACGACCTGGCTGGAGGCGACCATCGCGCCGCTGGCGGGCTGGCCCGGCACGGACACGCCGTACTCGGTCTCGATGCCCATGACGCGGCGGGTGGTCATGGCACGAGCGTAGGCGGGGGCCTACAGGTACTGACCGGTGTTCGCGACCGTGTCGATGGACCGCCCGGTCTCCGAGCCCTTCGTGCTGGTGACGAGGGTGCGGATGTAGACGATCCGCTCCCCCTTCTTGCCGGAGATCCGGGCCCAGTCGTCGGGGTTGGTGGTGTTGGGGAGGTCCTCGTTCTCCTTGAACTCGTCGATGCACGCGCTCATCAGGTGCTGCAGCCGCAGCCCCTTCTGGCTCGTCTCGAGGAAGTCCTTGATGGCCATCTTCTTGGCGCGGGCCACGATGTTCTCGATCATGGCGCCGGAGTTGAAGTCCTTGAAGTACAGGACCTCCTTGTCGCCGTTGGCGTACGTCACCTCGAGGAAGCGGTTCTCCTCCTCCTCGGTGTAGATCCGCTCGACCGTCCGCTGGATCATCGCGGCGACGGTGGCCTCGCGCGAGCCGCCGTGCTCAGCGAGGTCGTCCTCGTGCAGCGGCAGCTCGGCCACCAGGTACTTCGAGAAGATGTCGCGTGCCGACTCCGCGTCGGGCCGCTCGATCTTGATCTTCACGTCCAGCCGCCCCGGTCGCAGGATCGCGGGGTCGATCATGTCCTCGCGGTTGGAGGCGCCGATGACGATGACGTTCTCGAGTCCCTCGACGCCGTCGATCTCGCTGAGCAGCTGCGGAACGATGGTGTTCTCCACGTCGGAGGAGACGCCCGACCCACGGGTGCGGAACAGCGAGTCCATCTCGTCGAAGAACACGATCACCGGCGTGCCCTCGCTGGCCTTCTCCCGTGCCCGCTGGAACACGAGCCGGATGTGCCGCTCGGTCTCACCGACGTACTTGTTGAGCAGCTCGGGGCCCTTGATGTTGAGGAAGAAGCTCTTGCCGGCGGCCTGGCCGGTCACCTCGGCGACCTTCTTCGCCAGCGAGTTGGCCACGGCCTTGGCGATCAGCGTCTTACCGCATCCGGGCGGCCCGTAGAGCAGGACGCCCTTCGGCGGCCGCAGTTCGTGCTCCTTGAACAGGTCCGGGTAGAGATACGGGAGCTCGACCGCGTCGCGGATGGCCTCGATCTGGCCACCGAGCCCGCCGATCTGCTCGTAGCCGATGTCGGGGACCTCTTCGAGGACGAGTTCCTCGACCTCGCTCTTGGGCACGACCTCGTAGACGTAGCCGGAGCGGGGTTCGAGCAGCAGGGCGTCGCCGGGGCGGATGGTGACGTCCAGCAGCGGCTCGGCGAGCCGTACCACCCGTTCCTCGTCGGTGTGCCCGAGCACCAGGGCGCGCTCGCCGTCCTCCAGGATCTCCTTGAGGGTGACGATGTCCCCGACGCGCTCGAACTCCATGGCCTCGACCACGTTGAGCGCTTCGTTGAGCATTACTTCCTGGCCGCGCCGGAGCTCGTCCAGCTCGACGCTGGGGCTGACGTTCACCCGGAGCTTCCGGCCTCCGGTGAAGATGTCGGCCGTGCCGTCCTCGTTCGCCGCGAGGAAGACACCGAAGCCGGCCGGCGGCTGTGCGAGCCGGTCGACCTCTTCCTTGAGGGCCACGATCTGGTCGCGGGCCTCACGGAGCGTATTGGCGAGTCGCTCGTTCTGGGCGGACACGCCGGCCAGGTTGGTCTGCAGCTCGACGATCCGCTCTTCGAGAATCCTCGTGTGTCGCGGAGAGTCGGCGAGCTTGCGTCGCAGGACGGCGATCTCCTGCTCAAGATAGGCGATCTGCCCGGCCGGGTCGTCGGACCCGCGTCCCGGGCGGATGCCGCGGTTCATGTCGTCGTCGTGGGCTGCCACGGTCCTCACCTCCTCCAAGGGGAGCTGGACGCTTCCAGACCCTACCTGGGTGGGTGTCGATTGAAACCCCTAGATCACAAAGACGGTCGGGGTGTGTCCGATCTTCACCCTTGCGCTCTCCCTCACGCCAGGGGAATACCCACCGAACGCGATTGGAAAGCGGCCAGAGGTAGGGTCGAAGCGTTCAACACCCGCCAGAGCTGGCCGGATTCCCGTGCGGCCTGGCGCAGAAGACGGCAGGAGAGATGACCGTGCAGCAGGAGGCCGGAGTCGACGGCGAGGCTCTGGAGGTCTGGATCGATCAGGACCTCTGTACCGGCGACGGCATCTGCGCGCAGTACGCGCCGGAGGTGTTCGAGCTGGACATCGACGGTCTGGCCTATGTGAAGAGCGGCGCCGACGAGCTGCTCCAGGCCCCCGGCGCCACAACGCCCGTGCCGCTGCCGCTCCTCACTGATGTGATCGACTCGGCGAAGGAGTGTCCCGGCGCGTGCATCCACGTACGTCGGGTTTCGGACAGTGTCGAAGTCTACGGGCCGGACGCAGAGTGACCTGATCCGTACGGCGCGTTACCGCTCTCGGATTTCTCAAGGCTCCGGCGGCGGCCGTCAGACAGGACGGACCGCCGCGGGTGACGAGCGGACGAACGATCCGTTCCGCCACCGCCACTTCAGGCTCTCCTCGGTGTCGGGGCAGCAGGTGGGCACGTCGACCGACGAGTAGCCGAGCAGGGTCGCGGTGACCGCGCCCTCGCGGACGGCGAAGTCCTCCACCGTGTAGCGGTCCTTGGGGTCGACCAGGGTGGCCACCACGCGCGCGCGTGCCTCGCCCACGCCATGGGTGAGGACGTAGACGCCGTCGGGCGGGGTGCTGATGCCCGCGTCGCAGTGCACCACGGCGACCGTCTCCGCCCGGCCGTCGCCGTCGAGGTCCCCGGACGCCTCGCGCTCCACCACGGCCCCGACGGGGCCGCATTCGAGGGGGAAGTCCACGCCGTCGGTGGCGGGCGCGGCGACCGCGGGGGCGGACTGGGCGCGCGGGCCCGGTTTCTGGGCGGCGGTGGCGGCGTCCGGCTGCAGGAGCGAGGAGAGGGCCACGACACCGGCGAGCGCGGTGGCGGTGGCCAGCCAGTGGATGGGGCGGGTACGCGTGTGTGCCAGTTCCGGGACCGCGGATTGCTGCACTAGGAGTGTCTCCAGTGAGGGCTGTGCCGGTGGGGTGGCCAGCATGGTGCCACACGTCACAGGGCGGGGGAACGGCGGGGTGGGACCTTGTTCCGGCCGTCGGCGGCCGGCTGCCGCTGGGGTGTCAACAGCGCGGCGCCGTGGCCGGGTTCCGCGCGCAGGGCGGGAACTCGGCCGCGGCGCCGGGACGTTGTGCGCGGCACGGGACCGCCTCAGCGGCCGGGGCCCCCGTCGGCGTTGGGACCCGAGTAGTCCTCGCCGTAGGCGCCCTTGGCGGGACGGCGGCGGCGCATCGGCGGCTCCACACCGTCCGCGAGGCGGCGCGCGGTGAGCAGGAAGCCGGTGTGGCCGATCATCCGGTGGTCCGGGCGGACAGCCAGGCCCTCGATGTGCCAGTTGCGGATCATCGTCTCCCACGCGGTCGGCTCGTTGAAGCAGCCGATCTCGCGGATGGACTCGACGGTCCGGGCGAGCTGGGTGGTGGTCGCGACGTAGCAGCACACGATGCCGCCGGGGACCAGTGCCTTGGAGACGGCCTCCAGGCACTCCCAGGGGGCGAGCATGTCGAGGATGACGCGGTCGACGTCGGTGTCGCTCAGGTTGTCCTGGAGATCGCCGACGGTGAGCTGCCAGGCGGGGTGCGGGCCGCCGAAGTAGCGCTCCACGTTCTGCCTGGCGATCTCGGCGAAGTCCTCGCGGCGCTCGTAGGAGTGCAGCATGCCCTGGTCGCCGATGGCCCGCAGCAGGAAGCTGCTGAGCGAGCCGGAGCCGACGCCGGCCTCCACGACGCGGGCGCCGGGGAAGATGTCGGCGAAGGCGAGGATCTGCCCCGCGTCCTTCGGGTAGACGACGGCTGCCCCGCGGGGCATGGACAGGACGTAGTCGGGGAGCAGGGGGCGCAGCGCGAGATAGGCGACGTTCCCCGTCGTACGGACAACGCTGCCCTCGGGAGCGCCGATCAGCTCGTCGTGCGGGAAGGAACCCTTGTGGGTGTGGAAGTTCTTCCCGGCCTCGAGCGTGAACGTGTAGTGGCGGCCCTTGGGGTCGGTCAGCTGTACCTGGTCCCCGACCTTGAAGGGCCCGCGGCGGCGGGCGGCACCGGTCGGTTCGGACATGTGAACAGACTACCGGGGTTTGCCGGAGCCGCGGACCACCGCTTCGGCAGAGCGGCGCTCAGCTCGGCCTGGCCATCGCCTTGACGAAGGCGCGCTCCACGTCGGCGGCGGACAGGACGCCGTAGATCTCGCCGGTCTCCTCGACCACCAGGTATTCGGTGGCGGGGTGCGCGCGCAGGGTCTCCAGCAGGTCCTCGCCGGCCAGCTCCGCCGAGACGCGCATCCCGTCGGTCAGCTCCTGGGCGAGGCCGCTGACGGCGACCCAGGGGCGGCGGTGCTCGGGGACGCCGACGATGGCGGCCTCACGGACCAGGGACACCGGGGTGCCGTCGGCGTCGACGACGACCAGGGCACGGGCCCCGGCGTCGTTGGCGCGGCGCAGCGCCTCGGAGAGGGGGGTGTCGGTCCGGACGGGGACCGCGCGGCGGGTGAGGGCGCGGGCGCGCAGCTCCGGGAGGTGCTCGCGCAGCCGGGCGACGCGCAGGCTGTTGCCGGCGCCGGTCCAGATGATCGCGGCGAGGATCGCGGCGAGCAGCGCGTCCAGCACGGTGTCCATGCCGACGTTGTCCTCGGCGTCGGCGCCCAGGGCGCCGGACTGGGTGAGCAGCGGCAGGCCGATCAGGACGGAGACGGCGAGGGCGCGGCCGATCCAGGCCGCGGCGACGGTGCCGCTCATGGGCTTGCCGGTGATCTTCCAGACGACGGCCCGGAGCATGCGGCCGCCGTCCAGCGGCAGGCCGGGCAGGAGGTTGAAGGCGGCCACGATGAGGTTGGAGATCATCAGGCCGGCCAGCAGGACGCCGGGGACCGTGCCGGGCTCGACGGGCTGCATGGCGAGATAGAAGACGCCGGCGAGAACGAGGGAGAGGAGCGGGCCGACGAAGGCGAGCACGAACTCCCGGCCGGGGGTCTCGGCCTCCTTCTCGATCTCGGAGACGCCACCGAAGAACTGGAGCTGGATGCGGCGGACGGGGAGCTTGAAGCGGAGGGCGGCGATCGTGTGGGCCAGCTCGTGGACGAGGACGGAGGCGTAGAAGGCGACCGCGAAGAAGAGCGAGACCAGGTAGCGGGCGGCGCCCAGCTCGGGCAGGACGCGGTCCAGCTGGCCGCCGAACACCCAGGTGATCAGGATCGCCACGAGGAACCAGCTGGGCGCCACGTACACCGGCACGCCGAACGGCCGCCCCATCAGCAGGCCGCCGCCGGGCTCGGGCCGCTGGGGGGCGCCTTTGGCGCCGGAGTGGGCGTGGGTGCGGTCGTGGTCGCCGGGGTGCGGGCCGCCGCCGGGAACACCGGTCGGCGGGTGGTGGTCCGCGGGCACCGGCCGGTCGGGACGGGCGGGCTGGGGCGCCTGGGGCATCCGGGGCACCTGGAGCTGGGACGGCCGGGCCGCGGGCCGGGGGCCCGGCGCCGGGGGGGTCGGTGCGGTGGCGGCGCCGGAGTCCGGGACGGCAGGTGAGCCGTCGGGGCCGGGGGCCGTGCCGGGACCGGGAGCCTTGTCGGCACCGGGATCCCCGTCGGCGGCGGAAGGCGTACAAGCGCCGGGGGCCTGGGCCGCGCCGGGGGCCGGGGCCTCGCCGGGGGCCGTGCCGGGACGGCGGGCCGCACCGGCGCCGGGAGTCGCATCGGCGCTGGGGGCCGGGCTGTCCGGTCGAGGGGGCTGTCCGTCGGGGGCGGCAGCGGTGGCGGCGGCCGAAGCCTGGTCCGCCGGGGCGGCGGGGTGCTCGGCGGGGCCGGTGTCCCGGGTCGCGGGCGGGGGCTGCTCGGGCGGGGCTTCCCTCTGCCGGTGGGCAGGTTCGTCGGGGGGACCGGCGGTGCCGGCCGCGGCCGGTTGCGTCGGGTCGGGGGTGGGGTGGGGGGCCGGGGCTGCCGGTGGCGCGTGATCGGTCGAGTTGTCGTTGCCCGACCGCGGCTGCCCGCTCCCGCCGCTCTCGTCCACGATGTCCCCTTGTTCGAAGCGTGTCCCGCGCCTGGCGGGCGGAAGGTCTCGGGTCGATGGTATGCGGCCGTCGGGACGCGTTCCGCCTCGGCACCCCTCAGTTTCCCCGGTCTCCGGGACATGAACACGACCGCGGCGGGGACTGTCGGTGGCGGGCCGTAAGGTCTGTGGACATGGAGACGAGCACCGAGGGCATGACGGAGGCCCCCAGCGACGGTACGGCGGAGGCCGGGACCACGCCCGGCGACACGACCGCGCAGACGGCGACGGCGACCACCGCGGACATCCCCGCGCCGCGCGCCATACCGCCCGCCTCCCTCTCCCCCTCGCGGGCCGGTGACTTCATGCAGTGCCCGTTGCTGTACCGGTTCCGGGTGATCGACCGGCTGCCGGAGAAGCCCAGCGAGGCGGCGACCAAGGGCACGCTGGTGCACGCGGTGCTGGAGCGGCTGTTCGACGCGCCCGCCGGGGAGCGCACCGCGCCCCGCGCCAAGTCGCTGATCCCGGGTCAGTGGGACCGGCTGCGGGAGTCCCGGCCGGAGCTGGCCGAGCTGTTCGCCGACGACCCGGAGGGCGAGCGGCTGGCCCGCTGGCTCGGTGAGGCGGAGCGGCTGGTGGAGCGCTGGTTCACGCTGGAGGACCCGAGCCGTCTCGAGCCGGCCGAGCGGGAGCTGTTCGTCGAGGCGGAGCTGGAGTCGGGGCTCCGGCTGCGCGGGATCATCGACCGGGTCGACGTGGCGCCCACCGGCGAGGTGCGGATCGTCGACTACAAGACGGGCAAGGCGCCCCGGCCGGAGTACGCCGAGGGCGCGCTGTTCCAGATGAAGTTCTACGCCCTGGTGGTGTGGCGGCTGAAGGGGATCGTCCCGCGCCGCCTCCAGCTGGTCTATCTCGGCAGCGGGGACGTGCTGACGTACGACCCGGTCATGGCGGACCTGGAGCGCGTGGAGCGCAAGCTGCTGGCGCTGTGGGAGGCGATCCGGCTGGCCACCGAGACCGGTGACTGGCGGCCGCGCCCCACCAAGCTGTGCGGCTGGTGCGACCACCAGGCGCACTGCCCGGAGTTCGGCGGCACTCCCCCGCCCTACCCGCTCCCCGTGGCCACGTCCGAGCAGGGCAGAATGGGGCCGGACTAGCGAAGGAGACTTACGTGGCCATCCGTGTCCTACTGGTCGACGACCAGCCACTGCTGCGTACGGGCTTCCGGATGATCCTGGAGGCCGAGCAGGACATCGCGGTCGTCGGCGAGGCCGGGGACGGCCTCCAGGCCCTCGACCAGGTGCGGGCCCTGCAGCCCGATGTGGTTCTGATGGACATCCGCATGCCGCGGATGGACGGCGTGGAGGCCACCCGGCAGATCACCGGCCCGGGGCGGGACGGCCCGGCCAAGGTGCTGGTGCTGACCACCTTCGACCTGGACGAGTACGTGGTGGAGGCCCTGCGGGCCGGGGCCAGCGGCTTTCTGCTGAAGGACGCGCCCGCCCATGAACTGGTGCAGGCGATCCGGGTGGTGGCCGCGGGTGAGGCCATGCTCGCGCCGAGCATCACGCGCCGGCTGCTCGACAAGTACGCCACGCATCTGCCGTCCGGGGACGAGCCCGTGCCGGACACGCTGAACACCCTCACCGACCGCGAGGTCGAGGTGCTGAAGCTGGTGGCGCGGGGTCTGTCGAACGCCGAGATCGCCGCGGACCTGTTCGTGAGCGAGACGACCGTGAAGACGCATGTCGGGCACGTCCTGACCAAGCTGGGGTTGCGCGACCGGGTGCAGGCCGCGGTGTACGCCTACGAGAGCGGGCTGGTGCGCCCCGGCGCCCAGTAGGCCGTACGGCGCGGGCACGACGAGGGGCGGCCCTTCCTCCCGGAGGAGGAAGGGCCGCCCCTCGCCTGCGCACCCGCTCGGCTCAGCTCTTGCTGAGCTCCCAGAACCGGAACACCGTCGAGGCGTCCAGGCAGTACTCCAGGCCGTACACGCCGTCGCGGACGACCGCGTACTGCTTGGCCTGCCAGACGGGCAGGACGGGCAGCTCTTCGGCGACGATGTCCTGCAGCGCGCCGTAGTCCTTGTCGGTGGCCGCGCGGTCCGACTGGGCGGCCGTGCGCGGGATGAGCGTGCCGGTGATGGTGTCGTTGGCGTAGTTGTTGCCGAGCACGTTGCCCTTGCCGAAGAACGGCGCGGTGAAGTTGTCGGCGTCGGGGTAGTCGGGCACCCAGCCCTTGACGTAGACGCCGTACTTGCCGGCCTCGATGTCCTTCTCGTACCGGCCGAAGGGGACCGACTTGACCGTGGCCTCGAACAGGCCGCTGGCGTTGAGCTGGCCGGCGATGGCCTGCAACTCCTGGTCGGTGGCGGGGCCGTAGCGGGACGGCGTGGACCAGAGGGTGAGCTTCACCTTGCCGGTGATGTCGTCGGCGCTCAGGGCCGCGGCGGCCTTGGCCTTGGAGGGGCTGGCGCCGTAGGTGTCGAAGAAGGCCGTGTTGTGGCCGGCGATACCGGCCGGGATGACCGAGTAGAGCGGCGTGGCGGTGCCCTGGTAGACGTCCTCGATGAGGGCGTCCCGGTCGATCAGATGGGCGATGGCCTTGCGGACCGAGAGCTTTCCGGCGACCGGGTCGTCCATGTTGAAGACCAGGTGCTGGACCTCCGCGCTGGTGCCCTCGATGACCTCGACGCCGGCGTCGGAGTCGGCCTTCTGGATGTCGGCGATGTCGCCGGCGCTCAGGCCTCGGTAGGCGATGTCGATCTCGCCGTCGAGCAGCGCCTGCTTCAGCGCGGTGCGATCGCCGTGGAAGAACTTGATGGTGACGCCGGAGTTGCCGGGTTCGGCGTTGCCCTTGTAGTGCTCGTTGACCGAGAAGGCGGCCTGGTCCTTGTCGAAGGAGTCCAGCTTGTAGGGGCCGGAGCCGACCGCCTGGCCGTCCTCGCGGAGCTTGGTGCCGTCGTACTCGCGGTGGTTGACGATGGAGCCGGCACCGGAGGCGATCTTGCTGGGGAAGGTGGCGTCGGCGACCTTCAGCTTGAAGACGACGGTCTTGTCGTCCGGCGTCTCGACCGAGTCGAGCATGGGGAACATGATCGCCGGGCCGTCCGGGTCGTTGATCTTCAGCATGCGCTCGAAGGAGAACTTCACGTCCTCCGAGGTGAGCGGGTCACCGTTGCTGAACTTCAGCCCGTCCTTGAGCGTGCACTCGTACACCTTGGTCGAGGTGTCCGTGAAAGAGCACTGCTGCGCGGCCTCCGGCTCCGGCTCGGTGCCGCCCTTGGGGAAGCTGAGCAGGGACTGGAAGACGTTGTTGAACAGCAGCCAGGAGCCGGGATCGTAGCCGGAGGCGGGGTCCGTCGCCAGGACGGCGTCGGACATTCCCATGACGATGGAGGAGCCGCCCTCCCCCGCCTCGCCGTTCTCCGAACCGCATCCGGTCAGCAGGCCGGAGGCCAGCCCCGCCACGAGGGGCAGAACGGGCCACTGCTTGCGCATGTTCACGTGCGTGTGCCTTACGTCGTTCTCGAAATCCCGGGTCCGTGCGGCGCCCGGGCACGGGTGAGGAGATGTCAGCCGCTCACACCGCGGCCGAGCTCCCACAGCTGGAGGGTGGAGGAGGAGTTCAGCGCGTAGGCGGCACCGGTGATGTCGTCCCGCGCGGCCACGTACTGCTTGCCCTGCCACAGGGGCAGCACGGGGACGTCCTCGGCGACGGCGTCCTGGATCTCGGTCAGGCTGTCCGCGGCGCCGATCCGGTCCGCCTCGCGGCGGGACTGCGGGATCAGGCTGTTGCGGATCCGGCTGTTGGCGTACGGCGAGCCGAGGAAGTTGTCCTTGTCGAGGAAGGGCGCGAGGAAGTTGTCGGCGTCGGGGAAGTCCGGGAACCAGCCCATGCCGTAGACCTCGTACTCGCCCTTCTGCCCGGCGGGGCGGAAGGTCGACCAGGGGGCGCCCTGGATGTCGACGTCGAACAGGCCGCTGTCGTTGAGCTGCTCACGCAGCAGCTCGAACTCCTGCTTGGTCGCCGAGCCGTAGTGGTCGGTGGTGTAGTGCAGTGTCAGCTTGACCGGGGTGCTGATGTCGGCCTTGGCGAGGGTGGCACGGGCCTTGGCGACGCTCGGGTCACCGTACTCGTTGAAGAAGGCGTTGGAGTGGCCCGTGATGGTGGCCGGGACCAGCGAGTACAGCGGCTCGGCCTGGGAGCCGTAGACCTTGGACAGGATCTCACCGCGGTTGACGACCTGGGCCATGGCCTGGCGTACGGCCTTGCTGCGCACGGCGGGAGCGTCGGTGTTGAAGGCCAGGTAGCGGATCTCCAGGCCGGGCATGTCGACGAGGTCGACGCCCTCGGGGGCGTCGGTGGCCAGCTGCTGGATCTGCTGCGGCGTCATGGTGCGGCTCATCAGGTCGATGTCGCCCTTGTCGAGGGCGTCGCCCATGGCGTCGGCGTCCGTGTAGGAGACCAGTTCGACCTTGTCGTTGTTCACCGTCAAGGCGCCCTTGTACGTGGGGTTCTTGGTGAACACGGCCTTGACCAGCTGGCCGTTCTTCTCCTCGGCCTCGAGGGTGTACGGGCCGGAGCCGTCCACGGCGAAGCCCTCGCGCAGCTTGTCCTTGGGGTAGTCGTCAGGGTTGACGATGCCGGCGACCGGGGTGGACAGCTTGTAGGGGAAGGTGGCGTCCGCGGTCTTGAGGTGGAAGATGACCTCGCGGTCACCCTGCGTCTCGACGGTGTCGATGGTGGACAGCAGGGCGAAGACACCGCTGTCGGCCTTGAGGGAACGGGCGCGGTCGATGGAGTACTTCACGTCGGCCGCGGTGACCGGGTCACCGCCCGCGAAGGTCAGGTCGTCGCGCAGCCGGCAGGAGTAGCGCTCGTTGCCGGTGTCGGTGAAGCCGCAGCTCTCGGCGGCCTCGGGGACGGGCTCGCCCTCGCCGCGCGGCTGGATCATCAGCGTCTGCACGGTCTGGCGCAGCACGTTCCAGGTGCCGACGTCGTAGGCGTAGGCCGGGTCGAGGGGCGCGGGGGCGTCGTTCGAGGCGATGAACCGGTCCGTGGTGCCGACGGCGATCGCGTCGCCGCCGCCGCTCCCGCCGTCGGACCCGCCGCAGGCGGCGAGCGCGGGCGCGAGCAGGCCGGCCACGGCCGGCAGCACCAAAGTCTTGCGGTTCATGCTCGAGTTTCTCCAGAGCTGTCGAGTCCGTGTACCCCGCATGCAGGGGTGGCGCCGCGGAACACGGGTTCAGGGGGTGATGTTCTCGCGACGAGATTAGTGCGCGCCCGCAGGGGCGTTCGCGGGTGCCGGAGCCGGACGGCCATCACGCAGCGAAACCGGGCGTGGACACACCGAAAACCCGACAGCGGAAGGATTCATGCCAGCGGTCCATCAATCGGGACACAAGGACACGGCCCAACCCGCAGGAAGCGGGCAACGATCCCCCGAGGGATGGCACACCCGGCCACATCGGCGTGGCGAACGTCACATGGCCAACGGGGGGCGAGGGCGCCGGAATTCGGCCATCCCGAGCGGTTCGAATTTCCTCGGGTGCGCGTTCGATGAATTCCGGGCCAATGGGTGCTGCACGGTGGGTGAAGAGCTAGCGCATTTCCGTCATCAGCCCACGCAGAAATGCGAGGTCCACCTCTTCCAGGGAGGACACCACGGTGCGCCGGGCGGCGGGGGCGATGGGCGCGACGGACGGCACCGCGACCACACGGCAGCCGGCGGCCTCGGCCGCGGCGACGCCGGTCGCCGTGTCCTCGACGACCGCGCATCTGGCCGGATCCGCACCCAGTCCGGCGGCGGCCAGCAGATACGGGTCGGGGTGCGGCTTGGTGCGCGGCACCTCGTCACCGGCCACGGTGAGGGCGAAGTGCTGGGGGCCGAGCGAGGCGAGCACCCGGTCGATGATGCGCCGGTGGGAGGCGGAGACCAGGGCCGTGGGGATCTCGTACGCGGCCAGCTCGGCCAGCAGCCGGGCGGCCCCGGGCATCACCGGCAGCGCGCGGTCGATCCGGTCCTCGAACCCCTGGTTGAGCAGGACGGTGAGTTCGGCCAGGGTGATGTCCGCCCCCGTGGCCTCGATGAGGAACCCCGCGCTGCGGCTCATGGGGCCGCCGACCACGACATGGCGCCAGGAGTCGTCGAGGGTGTGCCCGAGCCCGGCGAAGACCTCGACCTCGACGTCCCACCAGAAGCCCTCGGTGTCCACCAGGGTCCCGTCCATGTCGAGGAGCACGGCCTGGAGGGCGGAGCCTTCGGCCGTACGGGTGCCGAGCGCGGGGACGGTGGTCGTCATCCGGCATACCTCCTTGAGGGACGATCAGGCCGGTTCCCGTGCGGGGAACCGGCCTGCGGTGGACCGACCAGTGTACGACGTACGCGGACGAACCGCCTCGTTCAAACAGGCGGACGGCGGGGCAGCCGCCGGCGAGCGCCCGGGCGGCGCCGGCGCCCCGCCCGGGCGGGCCTCAGCGCGCGTTGAAGTACTTGGCCTCGGGGTGGTGGATGACGATGGCGTCCGTCGACTGCTCGGGGTGCAGCTGGAACTCCTCCGAGAGGTGCACGCCGATGCGCTCCGGCTGGAGCAGCTCCGCGATCTTGGCGCGGTCCTCCAGGTCGGGGCAGGCGCCGTAGCCGAGGGAGAAGCGGGCGCCGCGGTACTTCAGGGCGAACATGTCCTCGATGCCGGCCGGCTCCTCCCCGGCGAAGCCCAGCTCGGAACGGACCCGGGCGTGCCAGTACTCGGCCAGCGCCTCGGCCAACTGCACGGACAGGCCGTGCAGTTCGAGGTAGTCGCGATAGGCGTCGGAGGCGAAGAGCTTCGCCGTCTCCTCGCCGATCCGGGAGCCGACGGTCACCACCTGGAGGCCCACGACGTCCCGCTCGCCCGACTCCTCCGGGCGGAAGAAGTCGGCCAGGCACAGCCGGCGGCCGCGGCGCTGGCGCGGGAAGGTGAACCGCGTGCGCTCGTTGCCGGCGTCGTCGAGGATGATCAGGTCGTCGTCCTTGGAGACGCACGGGAAGTAGCCGTAGACGACGGCCGCCTCCAGCAGGTTCTCCGCCTGGAGCTTGTCCAGCAGGCCGCGCAGCCGCGGGCGGCCCTCGGTCTCGACCAGTTCCTCGTACGTCGGCCCCTGGCCGGTGCGGGCCTGCTTCAGACCCCACTGGCCCTTGAACAGCGCGCCCTCGTCCAGCCAGCTCGCGTACTCCTTGAGCTGGATGCCCTTGACGACGCGGGTGCCCCAGAAGGGCGGGGCGGGCACCGGGTTGTCGGTGGCGACGTCGGAGCGGACGTGCCCCTCCTCCGGGCGCTCCTCGGCCTGCACGGTCGCCGCGCGCACCCGGCGCTGCTTCAGCTCGGGCAGCTTGGCACCGGGCACGCCCCGCTTGACGCCGATGAGGGCGTCCATCAGGCGCAGGCCCTCGAAGGCGTCGCGGGCGTAGCGGACCTCGCCCTCGTAGATCTCGTGCAGGTCCTGTTCGACGTAGGCCCGGGTGAGGGCGGCGCCGCCGAGGATGACGGGGTAGCTGGCGGCCAGGCCGCGGGCGTTCAGCTCCTCCAGGTTCTCCTTCATGATCACCGTGGACTTGACCAGGAGCCCGGACATGCCGATCACGTCGGCCTTGTGCTCGGCGGCGGCGTCCAGGATCGCGGAGACCGGCTGCTTGATGCCGAGGTTGACGACGTTGTAGCCGTTGTTGGACAGGATGATGTCGACGAGGTTCTTGCCGATGTCGTGGACGTCGCCGCGCACGGTGGCGAGCACGATGGTGCCCTTGCCGCCCTCGTCGGTCTTCTCCATGTGCGGCTCCAGGTGGGCCACGGCCGCCTTCATGACCTCCGCGGACTGGAGCACGAACGGCAGCTGCATCTGGCCGGAGCCGAACAGCTCGCCGACCACCTTCATGCCGTCCAGCAGCGTCTCGTTGACGATCTCCAGCGCCGGCCGGCTCTCCAGCGCCTCGTCGAGGTCCTTCTCCAGGCCGTTGCGCTCGCCGTCGATGATGCGGCGCTTGAGGCGCTCCTCCAGCGGCAGCGCGGCCAGCTCCTCCGCCTTGCCGGCCTTGAGCGACTTGGCGGTGGCGCCCTCGAACAGCTGCATGAGCTTCTGCAGCGGGTCGTAGCCCTCGGCGCGGCGGTCGTAGATCAGGTCCAGCGCCGTCTGCACCTGCTCCTCGTCGAAGCGGGCGATCGGGAGGATCTTCGACGCGTGCACGATCGCCGAGTCCAGGCCGGCCTTGACGCACTCGTCGAGGAAGACGGAGTTCAGCAGGATGCGGGCGGCCGGGTTCAGACCGAAGGAGATGTTCGACAGCCCGAGGGTGGTCTGCACGTTCGGGTGGCGGCGCTTGAGCTCGCGGATCGCCTCGATGGTGGCGATGCCGTCCCCGCGGGACTCCTCCTGACCGGTGCAGATGGTGAAGGTCAGGGTGTCGATGAGGATGTCCTCCTCGTGGATGCCCCAGTTGCCGGTGAGGTCGGCGATCAGCCGTTCGGCGATCTCGACCTTCTTCTCCGGCGTACGGGCCTGGCCCTCCTCGTCGATGGTGAGGGCGATCAGCGCGGCGCCGTGCTCCCGGGCCAGCCGGGTGACCTGGGCGAACCGGGACTCGGGGCCGTCGCCGTCCTCGTAGTTCACCGAGTTGATCACCGCGCGGCCGCCCAGCTTCTCCAGGCCCGCCCGGATCACGTCGACCTCGGTGGAGTCCAGCACGATCGGCAGGGTGGAGGCGGTCGCGAACCGGCCGGCCAGCTGCTCCATGTCGGCGACGCCGTCCCGGCCGACGTAGTCCACGCACAGGTCGAGCATGTGCGCGCCCTCGCGGATCTGCTCCCGGGCCATCTCCACGCAGTCGTCCCAGCGGCCGGCCAGCATGGCCTCGCGGAACTTCTTGGAGCCGTTGGCGTTGGTGCGCTCGCCGATCGCCAGGTAGGCGGTGTCCTGGCGGAACGGCACCGACTGGTACAGCGAGGCGGCGCCCGGCTCGGGGCGCGGGTCCCGCTCGACCGGCCGCAGGCCGTGGACGCGCTCCGCCACCTGGCGCAGGTGCTCCGGCGTCGTACCGCAGCAGCCGCCGACCAGGGACAGGCCGTAGTCGCGGACGAAGTTCTCCTGGGCGTCCGCCAGCTCCGGGGCGGTGAGCGGGTAGTAGGCCCCGTCCTTGGTCAGCTCGGGCAGGCCGGCGTTCGGCATGCAGGACAGCGGGACGCGGGCGTGCCGGGAGAGATGGCGCAGGTGCTCGCTCATCTCGGCGGGGCCGGTCGCGCAGTTCAGGCCGATCATGTCGATGCCCAGCGGCTCCAGCGCGGTCAGCGCGGCGCCGATCTCCGAGCCGAGCAGCATGGTGCCGGTGGTCTCCACCGTCACCGAGACGATCAGCGGGACGTCGTATCCGGCGACCGCCATGGCGCGCCGGGCGGCGATCACCGAGGCCTTGGTCTGGAGCAGGTCCTGGGTGGTCTCGACGATCAGCGCGTCGGCGCCGCCGGCGAGGAGGCCCTCGGCGTTCTGCTGGTAGGCGTCGCGGATCGCGCCGAAGGTGGTGTGGCCGAGGGTGGGCAGCTTGGTGCCGGGGCCCATGGAGCCGAGCACCCAGCGCTGCCGTCCGTCGCGGGCGGTGTGCGCGTCGGCGGACTCGCGGGCGATGCGGGCTCCGGCCTCGGACAGTTCGAGGACCCGCTCGGCGATGTCGTACTCCGCCGCGGCGGTGAGGTTGGCGCCGAAGGTGTTGGTCTCCACGCAGTCCACGCCGACCGCGAAGTAGGCGTCGTGGACGGAGCGGACGATGTCGGGCCGGGTGACGTTCAGGACCTCGTTGCACCCCTCGAGGTTCTGGAAGTCCTCGAGAGTGGGTTCCTGGGCCTGGAGCATGGTGCCCATGGCTCCGTCGGCGACCACCACACGGGTGGCGAGTGCCTCTCGGAGCGCGGACGCACGGGTCCGGCTGTCGGCGGTAGGGGTCGGCGGCAACGAGGCCATGTAAGGGCTCCCTGAGATG
This sequence comes from Streptomyces sp., assembly GCF_035645055.1. Taxonomy (GTDB): domain Bacteria; phylum Actinomycetota; class Actinomycetes; order Streptomycetales; family Streptomycetaceae; genus Streptomyces. Next base: position 16,339 of record NZ_DASQNH010000073.1, read on the forward strand.
CGACGGCTGTCGGCTTTGCGTCACCTCCGGGCACGGCGGGGGGCCGTCCCGGGGCGGGCGCACGCCGTCAGGGTAACCGGCGGCGGGGGCCTATGGTCAGGGGCGTCCACGAGGCGGACGAGGAGGGCGAGCGGAGCACCGGCCGCCGGGTTTCGGCCATCGCGGTGGACTGAGGGAGAACAGTCGGCGACCAACCATTAGCGGGAGGTCGGCATCGACCGGTAGTGTTCGACATTGCCGAACGGCGGCAGCGACGTCGCCGCTCGACGGTCGAAGGGGACGGAGGCAGGACGGCGATGGCACGGAACATCCAGTCGCTCGAGCGGGCGGCCGCGATGCTGCGACTGCTCGCGGGCGGCGAGCGGCGGCTGGGCCTGTCGGACATCGCCTCGGCCCTCGGTCTCGCCAAGGGCACCGCGCACGGCATCCTGCGCACCCTCCAGCAGGAGGGCTTCGTGGAGCAGGACGAGGCCTCCGGGCGCTATCAGCTGGGCGCGGAGCTGCTGCGCCTGGGCACCACCTATCTGGACGTGCACGAGCTGCGGGCCCGCGCCCTGGTCTGGACGGACGATCTGGCCCGCTCCAGCGGCGAGAGCGTCTATCTGGGCGTGCTGCACCAGCAGGGCGTGCTGATCGTCCACCACGTCTTCCGCCCGGACGACAGCCGGCAGGTGCTGGAGATCGGCGCCATGCAGCCGCTGCACTCCACGGCGCTCGGCAAGGTCCTGTCGGCGTACGACCCGGTCGCCCACAGCGAGGCCGTCGAGGCCGACCGCAAGGCCTTCACGGACCACACCGTCAGCGACCTGGTCCCCTTCGAGCAGATCCTCGACCTCACGCGCGCGCGTGGCTACGCGGCCGACGTGGAGGAGACCTGGGAGGGCGTGGCCTCGATCGCCGCCCCGATCCACGACCGGCGCCGGATGCCGGTCGGCGCGGTCGGCATCACCGGCGCGGTGGAGCGGGTGTGCCGGGACGGGGAACTGCGCCCGGAACTGATCGCCGCGGTGCGGGACTGCGCCCGCGCGGTGTCGCGGGATCTGGGCGCGGGCCGCTTCTGAGCGCACGGCCGGGGCGCGGGGCGCCTGACGGGCCGGTACGGCAAAGCTCAAAGCTCACCGGGACGCCGGACGGCGTTCCGGTGATCGCCGTACCCTGAGATCGAACAGGTACGGACAAATCGGGCACATCCTCCGCCCGACGCGGTATCGAAGATCCATAACCCACCGCGATCAATAACGATCGTATTTTCGATAACGGAACCCTTGACGCAGTGCGACCGCCCGACAAGACTCCCGTCCATCGGTCGGCATTGTCGAACACCTACCGGCAATACGCGCTAGAGTGTCACAACGCCAAGGGCCGGCATCGCTCTCATCCCCGAGGGCGCGGAACCTCCGTAGGGACACGGGGTTCGGCTTCCCCTGGACGAAGGACAAAGGAGTCGCGGGTGTCCAGCTCCGACATCTTCATCGGCGAGACCATCGGTACCGCCATACTCATCCTGCTCGGCGCCGGCGTTGTCGCCGCCGTCGTGCTGAAGGCCTCCAAGGCCCGTAACGCCGGCTGGCTCGCCATCACCTTCGGGTGGGGTTTCGCGGTGCTCACGGCGGTCTACATCTCGGCGCCCCTTTCCGGCGCCCATCTGAACCCGGCCGTCACGCTCGGTATCGCCATCAAGGACAACGACTGGAGCAACGTCCCCACCTACTTCGCGGGACAGCTGCTCGGCGCCATGATCGGTGCCGCCCTCGCCTGGGTGGCGTACTACGGCCAGTTCCACGCCCACCTCACGGACCGCGAGATCGTCGGCCCGGGCACCCAGTCCACCAAGGCCGTCGAGGCGCGGGAGGCCCAGGCCGGCCCGGTCCTCGGCGTCTTCTCCACCGGCCCCGAGATCCGCAACGTGGCGATGAACCTCGCCACCGAGATCATCGGCACCTTCGTGCTCGTCCTCGCGGTCCTCACCCAGGGCCTCAACGACAACGGCAACGGCCTCGGCACCCTCGGCGCGCTGATCACCGCGCTCGTCGTGGTCGCCATCGGTCTCTCGCTGGGCGGTCCCACGGGATACGCCATCAACCCGGCGCGCGACCTCGGCCCGCGCATCGTGCACGCGCTGCTCCCCCTGCCGAACAAGGGCGGCTCCGACTGGGGCTACGCCTGGATCCCGGTCGTCGGTCCGCTGATCGGCGGCGCGATCGCGGCAGGCCTGTACAAGCTGGCTTTCGTCTAGAGCTTCCGCTGAAGCATCAGCGCACCACAGCAGACCGTTTCCGTGAATCCCCAGGAGCACACCGTGACCGACGCGCACACCGCCGGCCCGTTCATCGCCGCCATCGACCAGGGCACGACCTCCTCGCGCTGCATCGTCTTCGACCGGGACGGCCGTATCGTCTCCGTCGACCAGAAGGAGCACGAGCAGATCTTCCCCAAGCCGGGCTGGGTCGAGCACAACGCCACCGAGATCTGGACCAACGTCCAGGAAGTCGTCGCCGGAGCCATCGAGAAGGCCGGCATCACCCGCGACGACATCAAGGCCATCGGCATCACCAACCAGCGCGAGACCACCGTGCTGTGGGACAGGAACACCGGTGAGCCGGTCCACAACGCCATCGTCTGGCAGGACACCCGCACCGACGCCCTCTGCAAGGAGCTGGGCCGCAACGTCGGCCAGGACCGCTTCCGCCGCGAGACCGGCCTGCCGCTGGCCTCCTACTTCGCCGGCCCCAAGGCCCGCTGGCTGCTGGACAACGTCGAGGGCCTGCGCGAGCGCGCCGAGGCCGGCGACATCCTCTTCGGCACCATGGACACCTGGGTCATCTGGAACCTGACCGGCGGTGTCGACGGCGGCAAGCACGTCACGGACGTCACCAACGCCTCCCGCACCATGCTGATGAACCTGCACACCATGCAGTGGGACGCGAAGATCGCCGAGTCCATCGGGGTCCCGGTCGCGATGCTCCCGGAGATCCGCTCCTCCGCCGAGGTGTACGGCGAGATCACCGGCGGCCGCCTCGGCGAGCTGCTCGGCGGCATCCCGGTCGCCTCCGCGCTCGGCGACCAGCAGGCGGCCCTGTTCGGCCAGACCTGCTTCTCCGAGGGCGAGACCAAGTCGACGTACGGCACCGGCACCTTCATGGTGATGAACACCGGTGACAAGCTCATCAACTCCTACAGCGGCCTGCTGACGACCGTCGGCTACCAGATCGGCGAGCAGAAGCCGGTCTACGCCCTGGAGGGCTCGATCGCCGTCACCGGCTCCCTGGTGCAGTGGATGCGCGACCAGATGGGCCTGATCTCCACCGCCGCCGAGATCGAGACGCTCGCGCTGTCGGTCGAGGACAACGGCGGCGCCTACTTCGTGCCCGCCTTCTCCGGTCTGTTCGCCCCGTACTGGCGCTCCGACGCCCGCGGTGTGATCGCCGGCCTGACCCGGTACGTCACCAAGGCGCACCTGGCCCGTGCCGTCCTGGAGGCCACCGCCTGGCAGACCCGCGAGATCGCGGACGCCATGACCAAGGACTCCGGCGTCGAGCTGGCCGCCCTCAAGGTCGACGGCGGCATGACCTCCAACAACCTGCTGATGCAGACCCTCGCCGACTTCGTGGACGCCCCCGTGGTGCGCCCGATGGTGGCCGAGACCACCTGCCTGGGCGCCGCCTACGCCGCCGGTCTCGCCGTCGGCTTCTGGAACAGCACCGACGACCTGCGCGCCAACTGGCGGCGGGCCGCCGAGTGGACCCCCCGCATGGACGCGGAGACCCGCGCCCGTGAGTACAAGAACTGGCTCAAGGCCGTCGAACGGACCATGGGCTGGCTCGAGGACGAGAACTGACCCGACCCCGGCTCGGGAGCGAGTTCTCAGCCGAGCTCTGATGAGGAGTAAGAACCCGACATGACCAGTCAGTCCACCCTGCAGTCCGTGCCCGCCCTCGGTACGCGCCCGGCTTCCGGCTCGAACCCGGGCCGTGCCGAGACCCGGGAACGGCTCGCCAAGGCGTCGTACGACCTTCTTGTGATCGGTGGCGGCATCCTGGGCATCTCCACCGCCTGGCACGCCGCGCAGTCCGGGCTCAGGGTGGCCCTGGTCGACGCCGGCGACTTCGCCGGTGCCACCTCCTCCGCCTCCTCCAAGCTGCTCCACGGCGGTCTGCGCTACCTGCAGACCGGCGCGGTGAAGCTGGTGGCGGAGAACCACTTCGAGCGCCGTGCGGTCTCCCGCCAGGTGGCCCCCCACCTGGCGAACCCGCTCACCTTCTACCTCCCCGTGTACAAGGGCGGGCCGCACGGCGCCGCGAAGCTCGGGGCCGGTGTCTTCGCGTACTCGATGCTGTCGGCCTTCGGCGACGGCGTGGGTCACCTGCTGAGCCCCGCGAAGGCCGCGGCGGACGTGCCCGAGCTGCGCACCGAGAATCTGAAGGCCGTGGCCGTGTACGGCGACGACCAGATGAACGACGCCCGTATGGCGCTGATGACGGTCCGCGCGGCCGTCGAGGCGGGTGCGGTCGTCCTCAACCACGCCGAGGTCACCGGCCTGCGCTTCACCAAGGGCCGGGTGACGGGTGCCGAGCTGAAGGACCGCCTGTCCGGTGACGAGTTCGGCGTCGACGCCCGTCTGGTGCTGAACGCGACCGGACCGTGGGTGGACCACCTGCGCCGGATGGAGGACCCGAAGGCCGCGCCGTCGATCCGTCTGTCGAAGGGCGCGCATCTGGTCCTGAAGCGGACCTCCCCGTGGAAGGCCGCGCTCGCCACCCCGATCGACAAGTACCGCATCACCTTCGCCCTCCCCTGGGAGGACATGCTCCTGCTGGGCACCACGGACGAGGAGTTCGAGGGTGACCCGGCGGACGTCGCGGTCAACGACAAGGACATAGCCCAGATCCTCGACGAGGCCGCGTTCTCCATTCGCGACCAGCAGCTGGACCGCGACCTGATCACCTACGCGTTCGCCGGCCTGCGGGTGCTGCCGGGCGGCCCCGGCGACACCGCGAAGGCCAAGCGCGAGACGGTCGTCACCGAGGGCCGGGGCGGCATGCTGTCCGTCGCGGGCGGCAAGTGGACCACCTTCCGGCACATCGGCCGTACGGTGATGAAGAAGCTGGAGGCGCTGCCGGGCCACCCGCTGGGCGAGGACTTCGAGCCGATCGCGTCGCTGCCGAAGAAGCTGCCGCTGCCGGGTGTCGCCAACCCGCGCGCGGTCGCCCACCGGCTGCTGGTCGACGGCCCGGCGCCGGGCCCGCGCATGGCGGCCGACACCGCCAGGCACCTGGCCACCCACTACGGCTCGCTGGCCTTCGACATCGCCCGCCTCGCCAACGACAACCCGGAGCTGGCCCGGCGTGTCCACCCGGACGCCCCGGAGATCTGGGCGCAGGTCGTCTGGGCCCGCGACCACGAGTGGGCGGAGACCGCGGACGACGTGCTGCGCCGCCGTACCACGCTGACCATCCGCGGCCTGGCCACGGACGAGGTCCGCGCGAAGGTCCAGGACCTGCTCGACGAGAAGTAGGCCTCGTGCCGGCCCCTCCCTGACCGCTGCCGGCACCCGAGGAACGGCCCCCTCCGCACCGGGGGGCCGGACCGGCGAAGGGGGCGGCTCCGCGCCGACGGAGCCGCCCCCTTCGCCATGCCCGCGCGGCTACAGCAGGGCGTCGCCGAGCAGGCGCCAGGCCGGGAGGGAGGAGGCGCCCGGTGCGGTGCCGATGACCTGGACGGCGACGTGGTCGGCGCCCGCCTCGACGTGGGCGCGCAGCTTGGCGGCGACGGCGTCCGGCTCGCCCCAGAAGACCAGGTCGTCGACGAGGCGGTCGCTGCCGCCGCCGGTGAGTTCGTCCTCCGTGTAGCCGAGCCTGCGGAACTTGGCGAGGTTGTAGGGGGTGTCGAGGTAGGGGTGCAGATGCTCGCGGGCGAGCGCGCGGGCCTTGTCCGGGTCGGTCTCCAGCAGGACGGCGTGCTCGACGCCGAGGAAGGCGTCCGGGCCGAGGATCGCGCGGGCATCGGCGGTGTGGGCCACGCTGACGTGGTAGGTGTGGGCCCCGGCCGTGCGGTCGCGGGCGAGTCCCAGCATCCTGGGGCCGTAGGCCGCGAGCAGGCGGCGCACGGGGGTCTTCGGCGCGGGGGCGTCCAGGGCGTCCATCTCGTCGAGGTAGGCGGCCATGGCGGCGAGGGGTTTGACACCGGGACGCGGCCGGCCGCCGAAGCCGAGGCCGAGGATGTGCCGGCCGGGGTGGGCGTCGGCGAGGAGGAGGGCTCCGGCCTGGGCCGCGGCGGCGTCGCGCGCCCAGATCTGGGCGATGCCGTTGACGATGTGGAGGCGTTCGGTGGCGGCGAGCAGATGGCCGGCGAGGGTGAGCGCCTCGCGCCGCCCCACCTCGGGGAACCACAGGGCCCGCCAGCCCCGTTCCTCCAGCTCCTGTACGGACTCGCGCATCCGCCCGGCGGGCTGGTGCTCGAAGTCGAAGGTGTAGATGCCGAACGTTCCCAGGTCCAGGCCGTCGATCCCGCTCATGGGTCCCCCTCGTGGTCGCTCGCTCGTGTGCGTTCATCCGTCCCGCACACATCGGAATATCGCAGATCTTCGATATGAAGCGCAACAGCCAAGCCCGGCGAGGCGAACGGCACTTCGGCGACTAGAGAGTGCGGCCCAGTTGCTCGACGAGCGCGGCGATGCGCCCCTCGTCCCGCTTGTAGTGGGTCCACTTGCCGATCCGGGTCGCCCGCACCAGGCCCGCCCGCTGCAACTCGGCCAGATACGCCGACACCGTCGACTGGGCCAGCCCGGCCTTGGCCTGGATGTGGCTCACGCACACCCCGACCTCCGCCGGGTCGGCGATGGCGGCCTCCATCGGGAAGTGGCGTTCGGGCTCCCGCAGCCACTGGAGCAGCTGCAACCGCACGGGGTTCGAGAGCGCGCGCAGCGCGTCGACCAGCTCCGGGTCCGGTGAGATCGCTGCGTCCGCCATGGCTCCGGAGTATAGGCGGCGGCCTCCATCACGACCGGAGTCATCCGAAGTCACCGCCGGACCCGGCCTGTCCCGCGACTCCCTGCGGGAGGCCGTACGGGCCTCGGCGCCAGGCGGTGCGGCGCATCCTGGGACCGGATACGCCGCCACGGCGCCGGCGGAGGCCCGTATCGGCGAACGGGGGCCGGACGCGCTCGCCGGCCGGCTGGACGCGCTCGGCGCCCCCCTGGTGGAAGAACTAGTCGCCACCGCCCCGGAGTTCCACCGGGACATCGCGCGGGCGTCCGGCAACGCGGTGTTGTGCGCCCGCTTCGACGGCCGGTCCGGGCCGGCCGCCCGGGCCCGGATCCGGCCCGGGCCTGGGCCACGGGACACATCGCGGAGACCGAACGACGCCTGCGGGACACTGTGGAGGCCACGGTGGACGAGAGGGGCTGACGGCTCGGACGGATCGCCGGGTGTTCCGCGGTGGCGATCGGGGCAGTGATCCGTTCACTCCCCCGTGCAAGGGGGCTGCGGGCGCCCGCGCCGCACGCCGTAAGGTTGGGACGTCAAGCGAGGGCACGTCGGAAGGAGGCACTGGGTGATCGAGCTGGAGGGGGTTCCCGAGCTGATCGACCCAGTCATGGTGGCCGCGTTCGAGGGCTGGAACGATGCCGGCGACGCCGCCTCCACCGCGGTCGCTCATCTGGAACGGGAATGGAAGGGCGAGGTCTTCGCGGCGCTGGACGCCGAGGACTACTACGACTTCCAGGTGAACCGCCCCACGGTGTTCATGGACGGGGGCGTGCGCAGGATCACGTGGCCGACGACCCGGCTGTCGGTGGTCCGGATCGGCGGCGAGAAGCCGCGCGACCTGGTGCTGGTGCGCGGGATCGAGCCGTCCATGCGCTGGCGCTCGTTCTGCAACGAGCTGCTGGGGTTCGCCCATGAGCTGGGCGTGGAGCTGGTGGTCATCCTGGGCGCCCTGCTCGGGGACACCCCGCACACACGTCCGGTCCCGATCAGCGGGACCACGTCCGATCCGGACCTGGCCCGCCGGATGGACCTGGAGGAGACCAAGTACGAGGGACCGACGGGCATCGTCGGCGTCCTCCAGGAGGCCTGCACCCACGCGGGCGTTCCGGCGGTCTCGCTCTGGGCGGCCGTACCGCACTACGTCTCGCAGCCGCCCAACCCGAAGGCGACGCTGGCGCTGCTGAACCGCCTGGAGGACCTGATCGACGTGCGCATCCCGCTGGGCGAGCTGCCCGAGGACGCGCGCGCCTGGCAGGTCGGCGTGGACCAGCTGGCCGCCGAGGACAGCGAGGTGGCCGAGTACGTGCAGACGCTGGAGGAGGCCCGGGACACCGCCGAGCTGCCGGAGGCGTCGGGCGAGGCGATCGCGCGCGAGTTCGAGCGGTATCTGCGGCGCCGGGACGGCGGCCGGGACGCTCCGGGGGACCGCACCCGCCCGCCGATGCCGCCGAAGCCGGGCACGGACGACGGGGAATCGCCGGAGGACTGAGCGGTTGTGGACGGAGGGCGGTGCGCATGTCCGCACCGCCCTTTCTCACACCCGGGCCACCGCCACCGCGTCGTAGTCGGTGTCCGGGGCCGGGGGCTCCACGTCGAAGCGCGCGGACGATCGTGCCGTGCCCGGTGGCCGGGCTCACCCGGCAGACGTCGCCGTTGGCGAGCGATCCGAAGTACGCGTACGGAGCCGCGCCGATGGCGATGCCCTCGGGCCGGAAACCGGCGGGCAGCGGTGAGCGGGCGGACCAGGCGGCGGGCCCGGTCCCGGCCGCGTGCGCGGTGGAGCCGAGCAGCGTCGTCCCGGTGAGGGCGGCGGTCGTGGTGAGGAGTCTGCGCCGGGGTACGTCACGGTCCCTGGGTGCCACGGTGCGTCCTGCCGTGAGGGCCGGACCGAACGGCCGGCCGAACGGTCAGCAAGACGCTTCCACCCCATCACAGGGCGGAGGGCACCCGCTCCTCGATTTCGTTCCCCGGCGGGCGAGTTGGCCCGGGGCGCCGCCGCTGCGGCGCCCCGGACGGCCGTCAGAGCGCCACGCCGAGCAGCGCGTCCACCGCGCGGGTGACGACACCGGGGGCGCCGGTGTCCTCGCCGCCCCGCGCGTGCTGGAGGTCGGCCCAGCGGTCCACGGCGGCCAGCGCGGCCGGGGCGTCGAGGTCGTTCGCCAGCGCCTCGCGGATCTCCTCGACCAGCGCGTCGGCGCTCGGCCCGTCGGGCCGGGAGACGGCGGACCGCCAGCGCTCCAGCCGGGCCTCGGCGTCCCGCAGCACCTGGTCGGTCCACTCCCAGTCGGCCCGGTAGTGGTGGGCGAGCAGGGAGAGCCGGATGGCGGCAGGGTCGACGCCGTCGCGGCGCAGCCGGGAGACGAAGACCAGGTTGCCCTTGGACTTCGACATCTTCTCGCCGTGCAGGGCGACCATGCCGGCGTGGACGTACGCCTTGGCCATGGGGAACTCGCCGGTCAGCACCTGGGCGTGCGAGGCGCCCATCTCGTGGTGCGGGAAGGCGAGGTCGGAGCCGCCGCCCTGGACGTCGAAGCCCATCCCGAGGTGGTCGAGGGCGATGGCGACGCACTCGATGTGCCAGCCGGGGCGGCCGGGGCCGAGCGTGCCGCCGTCCCAGCTGGGCTCGCCGGGCCGGGCGGCCATCCACAGCATGGGGTCGAGCGGGTTCTTCTTGCCCGGCCGGTCCGGGTCGCCGCCGCGCTCGGCGGAGAGCAGCCGCATCGCGGCGGCGTCCAGGTTCGAGACCCGGCCGAAGTGCGGGTCGGCCTCGACGGAGAAGTAGATGTCGCCTTCCAGCTCGTAGGCGGCGCCCATGTCCCGCAGCCGTTCCACCAGCGGCACGATGCCGGGTATGGCCTCGACCGCGCCGATGTAGTGCTGCGGCGGCAGCATCCGCAGGGCGGTCATGTCCTCGCGGAAGAGCGCGGTCTCCTTCTCCGCGAGCGCCACCCAGTCGATGTCGTCGCGCTGCGCCCGCTCCAGCAGCGGATCGTCGACATCGGTGACGTTCTGGATGTAGTGGACCTGCCGCTTGGTGTCCAGCCACACGCGCTGGACGAGGTCGAACGCGTTGTAGGTCGCCGCGTGACCGATGTGGGTCGCGTCGTACGGGGTGATGCCGCAGACGTAGATACGGGCGACGGGACCGGGATCGAGGGGGACCAGAGCGCCGGTCGCGGTGTCGTGGATCCTCAGGTCGCGGCCCTGACCAGGCAGGGCGGGGACCTCGGAAGCGGGCCAGGCATGCATGCCTTGAGCCTAACCGGACTGGAGTTCCGTATACGAACCGGACCAGGTCATATGGCCTGGAAGGCGCTCTTGCGGCGGCCCGGCCGATGTGCGTCCCCGGCGTTCCGGCCCCGGCGCGGTGGAGACGTCCGTCACACCGGCGGCCAGGGGATGGCCGGCCACTCGCCGCCCGGCTCGGGGTGGATCCTGGTGGTGAGCAGCGCGTCGACCCGCGCGCGCGTGGCGTCCAGTTCGGCCGGGGTGATCAGCCCGGCGAGGCGTTCGGCGAGCGCGGTGCCCTCCTTCAGCTGCTCCCGGAGCCCGCCGAGGACCGTGACGGCCTCCTCGGTGAGGGACTCCCCCGCCCAGCCCCACAGCAGGGTGCGCAGCTTGTTCTCGACGTTGAAGGTGACGCCGTGGTCGATGCCGTAGAGCCGTCCGCCGGCGGCGGGGAGCAGATGGCCGCCCTTGCGGTCGGCGTTGTTGATCACTGCGTCGAGCACGGCGAGCCGCCGCAGCCGCGTGTCGTCGGCGTGCACCAGCAGCGCGGTGCGTCCCTCCCCCACCTCGGCGAGGCCGATCGCCTTCCAGCCCGGCCCGGGCTCGTCCTCCTCGACCAGGGCCAGCAGCTCGGCGTCGGGGACGGCCTCGATCCACAGCTGGACCATGCCCTCGCCGTACGGGCCGTCGCGCAGCACGGTCGGCGGCACCAGGCCCCATCCGGTGGCCTCGGAGACCAGATAGGCGGCCACCTCGCGGGCGGCGAGCGTGCCGTCCGGGAAGTCCCACAGCGGGCGCTCCCCGGCGACCGGCTTGTAGACGCAGGCCGTCTCCTGCCCGTCGTGGGTCACCGTGCAGTACAGCGCCGCGTTGGAGGCGTCCCGGATGCGCCCGCGCACGGTCAGCTCGCCCTCGGCGAGCAGGTCCGCCGACGTCATGCTCCGCGGCGGTATCCGTTCTGGCGCGGACATACGTGTCCTTCCGGGTCGAGCGGCAGGCTGCACAGCGGGCAGGGCGGCCGGCCGGCGTTGACGACATCGAGAGCGCGCTTGGCGAAGGCTCTGGCCTGGGCGCCGGTCAGCCGCACCCGCAGCATGGGCGGGCCGTTCTCCTCGTCCTGGAGCAGCCGCTCCTCCGCCTCGGCCAGGTCCTCGTCGGAGTCGGCGTCCAGCTCCACCAGGGCCTGCGCCTCGACGATCATGCGCTGCTCCTCGCCGTCCCAGGCGAGGGCCATGGTGCCGACCCGGAACTCCTCCTCGACGGGGGTGTCCAGCGGGGCGGTGTCGGTGATCTCGGCGGGGGCGACGGCCGGCACGGCGGCACTGCCGCCGCTGCGCCGTACGACCTCGTCGAGGAGTTCGTCCATGCGCTCGGCGAGCGCGGCGACCTGCGTCTTCTCCAGCGCCACGCTGGTCACCCGGGAGCCGGCGGTGGCCTGGAGGAAGAAGGTACGGCGCCCGGGCAGTCCGACCGTGCCGGCCACGAAACGGTCCGGTGGGTCGTAGAGGAACACCTGACGGGACACGTCCTGTCTCCTGGAATCGTCTGGACTAGTGGATCGGCATCGACTGCGGACCGACTGACCGCTTCACCCTACTGCGGCCGACGATCACGGTGCGCCCGCACCACCCCCGACGGTCGCGTCCTCGGCCGGCGGCTCCTCGCGCGGCACCAGGGACGCGAAGTCGCCGGTGTCGCCGAGGCGGACGAGAAAGGGTCGCGTGCGGGTGTAACGGATCGCGGTGATGGAACACGGTTCCACACTGATCCGCTGGAAGAGGTCGAGATGAAGTCCGAGGGCGTCCGCGACGAGCGACTTGATGATGTCGCCGTGCGAACACATCAAGTACACCGCGTCGGGCCCGTGATCGCGCTCCACGCGCGCGTTCCACTCGCGTACGGCCTCGGCGGCGCGGGTGGCCATCGCGCGCATCGACTCGCCGCCGGGGAACTCGGCGGCCGACGGGTGCGCCTGCACGACCTCCATCAGCGGCTCGTCCTTCAGCTCGGCGAGCTTGCGGCCGGACCAGTCGCCGTAGTGGCACTCGCCGATGCGTTCGTCGGTGTGCGCGGTCAGGCCGGGGCGGGCGTCGAGCAGCGGCCGGATCGTCTCCTGGCAGCGCTCCAGGGGGCTGGTGACGGCCTCGGCGAGCGGTAGCGCGGCCAGCCGCGCGGGCAGGGCGGCGGCCTGCTCGGCGCCGCGCTCGTCGAGCCGCACGCCGGGCGTCCAGCCGGCGAGCAGTCCCTCGGTGTTGGCGGTGGAACGTCCGTGCCGGACGAGGATCAGCGTGGGCATGGCGCCCAGGGTAGGCGTACACGCCCAGGGTAGGCGTACACCCGCGTGCCGGGCGCAGTGGCCGGGCGGCGAAAGGAGAGAGCGCTCAGTGATCGTGGATTGCGCCATCTACCGGGACGGACATCGGACGGAGGGGCCCGAGGATTTCTCGGACGCCCTCGACGAGGCGCGGACCGGGGGCGGTTTCGTGTGGATCGGCCTGCACGAGCCGACCGAGCGGGAGTTCAGCCATGTCAGCGAGGAGTTCCGGCTGCATCCGCTGGCCGTCGAGGACGCCCTGAAGGCCCACCAGCGGCCCAAGCTGGAAGTGTACGACGACTCGCTGTTCCTGGTGCTGAAGCCGGTGGTGTACGAGCCGGAGAGCGACACGGTGTCCTCCGGGGAGGTCATGGTCTTCCTCGGCGACGGGTTCGTGGTGACCGTGCGGCACGGCGAGGGCGCCCCGCTGGCCGCCGTCCGGCGACGGCTGGAGCACGAGCCGGAGTTGCTGGGCAAGGGACCCACGGCGGTGCTCTACGCCATCGCCGACGCCACCGTCGACCACTATCTGGAGGTCGCGGGCGAGTTGCAGAACGACCTGGAGGAGCTGGAGACGGAGGTCTTCTCGCCGGACCAGGGCGGCTCGCGGCACACGGCGTCGCGGATCTACACCTTCAAGCGGCAGATCCTGGAGTTCCGCCGGGCCAGCGGCCCGCTGGCCCTGCCGATCACCCGGCTCGCGGGGAGCGGAACGTTCGACGGGACGGTGCCGTTCGTGAACGACAAGGCGCGCCCCTTCTTCCGGGACGTCCAGGACCACCTCACACGCGTGAACGAGTCCGTCGAGGGACTGGACCGGCTGGTGTCCGACGTGCTGTCGGCGCATCTCGCGCAGATGAGCGTGCGGCAGAACGACGACATGCGGAAGATCTCCGCGTGGGCGGCCATGGCCGCGGTCCCCACGATGATCGCGGGGATCTACGGCATGAACTTCGAGCACATGCCGGAGCTGCGCTGGACGTGGTCCTATCCGGCGGTGATCGTGACGATGGCCGTCCTGGAGGTCATGCTGTACCGGTTGTTCAAGGGGCGGGGGTGGCTGTGAGGGGCCCTCGGGCGAACTCCGGGGCCGCCGCCGCGGGGCCGCCGAGGGCGTCGCGGTGTTCCGGCGTCCGCAGCGGCACCATGCGCCGCCGGCCGCCGAGCCGTTCGTACGCGTGGACCGCGCGGATGCCGGCCGCGAGCACCGCGTACTCGGCCCTCGGCCGGCCCAGGACGCGGCCCGCGCTGGCCGTCACGGCGAGGCTGACGTCCCGGTGGACGCGGATCGCGGCGAGCGCGCCCGCCCGCCCGCAGGGTGTGCTGGATGATCCGGCCGTGGCCGGCGTGGGCGAGGCGGAGCAGTTCCTCGCGGCAGCAGGCGAGGTGGGTGTCCTCGTCGTCGGAGATCGTCCGTACCGCGCGGCCGGTGTCCGCGCCGCAACAGGTCTCTCGCGCGGCTCCGCCGGGAGAAGGACCGCCGGCGTGCGCCGAAGGCGTAACCGGGCGCGCGGCGGCGCGTTGTTCCGCGTGACGGCCGTGGCGGGGTAGACCCCCCGAGCCCCCACCACGGCCGCGGAAATCCTCTACGCCGCTCCCCTAGGCGAGGCCGGCCCGCTCCAGGGCCTCCGTGCCCGCCCGGAGCGAGGCGATCCGCTCGTCGAGCGTGAAGCCCGCGGGGGCGAGGGTGAGCGTGGTGACCCCGGCCTCGGCGTAGGCCTTCATCCGGTCGGCGATGCGGTCGACCGAACCGAGCAGGGTCGTCTTGTCGATCAGGTCGTGCGGGACGGCGGCCGCGGCGCCCTGCTTGTCGCCGGACAGGTACTTGTCCTGGATCTCGGCGGCTTCCCGCTCGTAGCCCATGCGCTGGGCGAGCCGGTTGTAGAAGTTCTGCTTGAAGCTGCCCATGCCGCCGACGTAGAGGGCGGTGTAGGGACGGAAGGTGTCGGCGAGGGCGGGGATGTCCTTGTCGTCGCCCACGGCGAGCGGAAGGGTCGGGCAGACGTCGAAGCCGTCGAGGGTCTTGCCGGCCTTCTCGCGGCCCGCGCGCAGGTGCTTGACCGCGGTCTCCTCCAGGTGGTCGGCGGAGGGGAAGATCAGCAGGGCGCCGTCGGCGATCTCGCCGGTCTGCTCCAGGTTCTTGGGGCCGATCGCGGCGATGTACAGCGGGATGTGCTCGCGCTGCGGGTGGACGGTGAGCTTGATGGGCTTGCCGGGGCCGCCGGGCAGGGGCAGCGTCCAGTGCTCGCCGTCGTGGGTGAGGCGTTCGCGGCTCATGGCCTTGCGGACGATCTCGACGTACTCGCGGGTGCGGGAGAGCGGCTTGTCGAACGTGACGCCGTACCAGCCCTCGGAGACCTGGGGGCCGGAGACGCCGAGGCCGAGGCGGAAGCGGCCGCCGGAGAGGGAGTCCAGGGTGGCGGCGGTCATCGCGGTCATCGCGGGCTGGCGGGCGGGGATCTGGAAGATGGCCGAGCCGACGTCGATCCGCGTGGTCTGGGCGGCGACCCAGCTGAGCACGGTCGCGGCGTCCGAGCCATAGGCCTCGGCGGCCCAGCAGACCGCGTAGCCGAGGCGGTCGGCCTCCTGGGCGACGGCGAGGTTGTCCGCGTCCATTCCGGCGCCCCAGTAGCCGAGGTTGATGCCGAGCTGCATGACCATCCCCTTACTGATCAGTAACGTCCCTTGTGGGGGTGACCCTACCGGGTGGGCGGCCGGGGCACGCGGGCCTGGCCGGGGGCAGGGAAATGGGTTGTCCACAGGCAACCCACGGCACCAGTTCTGGCCAGTAATCTCGGCGGACATGGAGCAGAGGCATCTCGGCCGCACCGGCCTGCGCGTGTCCCGTATCGGCCTTGGCACCCTGACCTGGGGCCGGGACACGGACGAGCATGACGCCGCGGACCTCCTGAAGACGTTCTGGGAGGCCGGCGGGACGCTCGTCGACACGGCGGACGTGTACGGGAACGGGGAGGCCGAATATCTGCTGGGACGTCTGATGGACGGGCTGGTGCCGCGGCGGGACCTGGTCATCTCCACCAAGGCCGGCAGCGTGCCCGATCCCGACCGGCGGTTCGACGGGTCGCGCGGGCACCTGCTGGCCGCGCTCGACGCCTCTCTCGCGCGGCTGGGAACCGACTACGTCGACCTGTGGCACATCCACGCCTTCGATCCCGCGACGCCGCTGGAGGAGACGCTTCAGGCGCTGGATCTCGCGGTCGGCAGCGGACGCGCGCGGTACGCCGGAGTGTCCAATTTCTGCGGGTGGCAGCTCGCCAAGGCGGCGACCTGGCAGCTGGCCGCGCCGGGTACGCGGACCCGGCTGGCCAGTACGCAGATGGAGTACTCGCTGCTCCAGCGCGGGGTCGAACGGGAGGTGCTGCCCGCGGCGATCGACCTGGGCATCGGGCTGCTCCCCTCCTCGCCGCTGGGGCGGGGCGTGCTGACCGGCAAGTACCGCGACGGCGTGCCCGCGGACTCGCGGGGCGCCTCCGATCACCTGGCGCCGTTCGTGGAGCCCTACCTCGACGACACGGCCGGCCGGATCGTCGACGCCGTCACGACGGCGGCCGACGGGCTCGCGGTGACGCCGTTGCAGGTGTCGCTCGCGTGGGTCCGGGACCGGCCCGGCGTGACCGCGCCGATCGTGGGCGCGCGCAACGCGCGGCAGCTCACGGCGGCATTGTCAGTGGAGGCGCTTAGTCTTCCTGACGAGATCTGCCGGGCGCTCGACGATGTGTCGGCGCCCGTGCACCGCTATCCCGATCACGACTGGAGCACGCTGTGAGCACGGAGCCGGAGACCACCGAGGACGCCGCGCAGGAGACGCCGGGCGCCGAGGCGGAGCGCGGCATCCCCGGGGACGAGGCCGAGGAGACGGCGGGGGCGCGGGGCTCCGGGACCGGGACCGAAGAGGAAGCGGGGGCGCGGGGCTCCGGGACCGGAACCGACGAGGGAGCTGGGACGCGGGACTCCGGGGCCGAGGGGGAGGGGGCCGGCGGGGTGCGGGCGGCCGAGGCCGACGTGGCTCACGCGTCCGATCCCGGTGGGGCCGACCCGGCACAGGTCGGTGGGGCCGACCCGGCTCACGCGGCCGATGCCGACGGGGCCGGCGGAGGGCGGTCGGCTGAGGCTGACGGGGCCGGCCCGGCGCAGGCCGAGGAGAGCGGCCCGGCGCAGGCTGAGGAGAGCGGCCCGGCGCAGGCTGAGGAAGGCGGCCCGGCTCACGCGTCCGGTGTCGGCGAGGCCGGCGGAACACCGTCGGCCGAGACGGACGGCGCCGAGGCGGCTCGGGTGTCCGAGGCCGAGGCGGAGCTGGCGGCGCAGCGGCTGGAACGGGAGCGGATCGAGCGGCGCAAGGCGGAGAAGAAGGGGCCCATCGAAGCCGGCACCAAGCTGAGCGGCAAGGCCGCCGATCTGCTCGCCGCCGTGCGGGCCGTGGAGAGCGGGGAGAAGCCCGTGTCCGCGGTGTTCGCCGAGCCCGAGACGGCGGTGCGGCGCCCGGCGCCGGAGCCGGTGCGGCGCACCCAGCCGGTGACCCCGGCGGTCGCCGCCGCGCCCGCCGCCGAGGCCGTGGACGCGGTCCGGCGGGTGCTGGCCGAGGGCGGTGCGCCCGGGGCGCTGGCGCCACAGGTCGCCGCCGCGCTGGGCGACGGTGCCGAGGAGCGGCTGCGGGCGGACCCGTGGCTGCTGCTGAGGGTCGGCGGGGTGCGCCCCGAGCAAGCCGACGGGTTCGCGCGGGCACTGCTCGGCGCGGAATGCGGACCCGACGACGAGCGGCGGCTGCGGGCGGTCACCGTCTGGCTGCTGGAGCAGGCCGCGCTGGCCGGGCACACCGCGCTGGAGATGACGGCGCTGACCGCCGCCCTGGCCCAGCGGGGCGTGCCCGATCCGGACGCGGCCGTGCAGAGCGCCCTGGCCGAGGGCGAGCTGCTGGCCTTCCAGGACGGGCTGGCGGAGCCGGCGGAGCCCGAGGAGGCGCCGGCGGGCGAGGAGGACGAGGCCGCGCCGGAGCCCGTGCGGGTGCTGGTCGGTCTGGAACGGTACGCGCTGGCCGAGGAGAGCCTGGCCGACGGTCTCGCGCGGCTGATCGACTCGGCGCCGAAGCAGGACGGTTCGGGGGCCGACTGGGAGCGGGCCGCCGCCGCGGCCCGGGGCTCCACCGCCGAGCTGGTCCGCGCGGTCGCCGGGCACGGCCTGGTGCTGCACACGGGCGGGGAGGCCGCGCGCGCCGAGGCCGCGGAGCTGCTCGACGCGGCGCGGGAGCTGGGCCTGCGGGCCTGGGCCGCCGTCCACAGCCCCCTGGGCCGGGGCCGGTTCGCGCCGCAGGCCCAGGTCGCCACCCTGGCGGGCCTGCTGTCCGGTGCCGAAGGTCCCGGGCGGGACGCCGACGGGGCGCTGGACCTGGATCTGCTGATCGTGCTCGACGCGCCGCAGCTGGACGTGGAGGCGGGCGCTTCGCTCGTCGAGTCCCTGCCGGACGGGGCCCGGCTGGTGCTGTCCGGAGACCCGGCGGTGCTGTGGTCGGCCGGTCCGGGCCGGGTCTTCGCCGATCTGCTGGCGGCGCGCCGGGTGCCGCAGATCGCCTCCCGGCGCCCGGATCCCGGTCCGCTGGGCGAGTTGGTGTCGGGGATCGGCATCGGCGAGCTGACCCAGGTCGACGCACCCGCCAAGGAGGTCGTGATCGTGCCGGTGCGGGACGCGGGCGAGGCCGTGCACCGGACGGTGCAGCTGGTCGCCGACTCGGTGCCGCGGGCGATCGGCGTGCCCGCCGAGGAGACGGTGGTCATCACGCCGGGGCACGGCGGCGCGGCCGGCACCCGCGTGCTGAACGCCGCGCTGAAGGAGCGGCTGAATCCCGGCCCCGGGCGCTTCGGCGGCTTCGATCCGGGCGACCGGGTCGCCTACTCCCCCGCGCCCGGCCGTACGCTCCCGGGACGTGTGGTCGGGGCCGACGCGGACGGGCTGCGGCTGTCGTGCGCCGGTGAGGCCGTCGTCGTCCCGCGTGAGCGGGTGGAGCAGTGCGTACGGCACGGCTGGGCGCTGACCGCGCACCAGGCGGTCGGGGGCCGGTGGCCCGCGGTGGTCGTGGTGCTGCCGGGCGACGCCGCCCAGACCCTCACCCGGCCCTGGGTGTACACCGCCTTCGGCCGTGCCGAGCGCCATCTGTCCGTGGTGCACGGCGTCGAGCAGGCCCTGCCGAGAGCCGTCGCCGAGGGTCTGGCCAAGCCGCGCACCACCCGCCTGCCCGACCTGCTGCGCCCGGCGGCGGACCCGGCCGAGTAGCCCGGCGGACACGGCACGGCGGCCACCGGGGCTTCCGGTGGCCGCCGTCGCGTCGGTCCTCTGCGTCGGTGCTCTGCGTCGGTGCTCTGCGTCAGTGCTGTGCCTCAGTGCTGTGGGTCAGCGATCCGCGTCCAGGGGCTCCAGATCCCCGTCCTCGTCTTCGTCCTCATCGAGGTCGACGCCGTCCGCGTCGTCGTCGAGGTCTTCGTCGAAGACCGCGCTGACGTCGAAGCGGCAGACCACCCGCGTCGGGTCCACGGAGTCGAACGGGGCGGACAGCCACTCGCCGGGTTCCGGGAGGTCGTCCGCGGCGGTCACCCACAGCGTGGAGTCGGCCTCCTCGAGACCGAACTCCTTGTGCCGGGAGGCGATCTCATCCGGTTCGAACTCGCCGAACAGGACACCCAGCGCCCCGTTGACGGTCTCCGCGGCGTCCCTGTCGGCGCCCCCGTCCGCCGCCTCGATCCGCTGGGCCTGCGCCAGCAGCCGCTGCGGTTCCGCCACGGCGTAGTCGCGGCGGATCAGCACACTGAGCGCACTCGGTTCCTCGGGCCCCGCGTAGGGCGGCAGGGAGTCGTCCGCGCCGGGGATCTCGAAGGGTGTGACCTCGTCGTAGCGGTCGTAGAGCAGTTCGTCGTACACCTCTGCGGCCGCGGCCAGCTGGTTGAACGCCTCGTAGACGGCCGGGTCGTCCTCCCCCGACCGGCGTTCGACCGCGGCGAGATGGCGGTCGAGCGCGGTCTTGACCGCCTCGGCGGCGGCGCGTACCTCGGCAGCGGTGGTGGGCTGCGCAGCATCAGACATACTGCAGACGCTATCCGTACCAGGCCCCAGCACGCACAATAGATGCGATGCCGGAATACGAATTTGTCGACGTGTACGTACCGCGCGGGGTCTCCCGCAAGGACGCCACACGTCTGCTGACGGACCATGCCGAGTACGGACACTGGGAGTTGCACCGCCTGAGCCTGCTGCGTGACGGCAGCCGCAAGGTGCGGCTGCGCCGGCGGATCATCCGCCAGGTACGGGCCACGTGGTGAGCTGAGAGCGAAGCGGAGCGGGCCCCGCCGGACGGCGGGGCCCGCTCCGCTCTTCTGGCGTGTGCGATGCGTCACGCCGAGGCGCGTGCCCTGCGGTAGAGGACGGTGCCCGCGAGCAACGCGCCCGCGCCGAGGGACGCGGCGGCCCCCATCGGCAGGCTGCTGCCGGTGTCCGCGAGCCGGCCCGTGGCCTCCGGCTGGGTGACGGACTGGGCGCCGGGCCGGTTGCCGGAGGCCGGGCCGTCACCGCCGGGAGTGCCGTCATCCGTCTCGGGCGGCGTGCCCGGGGTTCCGGGCTCCACCGGGTTGCCGGGGTTGCCGGGCTGCTCCGGCGTACCGGGCGGCGTCGTCCCGGGCGGGTCGGTCCCCGGCGGAGTCGTCCCCGGCGGGTTGGTGCCGGGCGGCGGCGTCCCGCCGCCGCCTCCCGGCGGGTCGGTGTGACCGCCGCTGCCGCCGTCGGCGCAGTCGTTGCCGAAGGCCGCGTTGCCGACGCCGATGACGCTGACGTTGTTGCCGCAGACGTTGACCGGCGCGTGGACCGGCACCTCCACGTGGTTGCCCGAGCCGACGCCGGGCGAGTCGGAGGTGTGACCGCCCGCGTGCGCGCCACCGGAGCCACCGGGGCCACTGTGGCCCCCGGAGTCTCCGTACCCGCCGGAGTCGCCGTGGCCGCCGGACGGGCCGCCGTCGCTGTGATGGCCGCACGAGTTGCCGGCCGCCGGGTTGAGCACCCCGACGACGTTCACGGTGTTGCCGCAGACGTTGACCGGTACATGCACCGGTGCCTGCACGGTGTTGCCGGACAGCACTCCTGGCGAGTGGGAGGCGGAGCCGCTCCCACTCGAGTGCGCCTGGGCGTGGCCGCCCGCGGCGGCGATCACCCCTGTCGCGGCCGCCACCGTCATCAGGCCCTTGCGGGTGGCCTGTCGCATTCTGAATCCCCTTCGACGTCGTGACAGAACCGGATCGTGAGAACCGGTCATGAGAAACCGGGAGAGCGATCGGCCCCGGAGCGCGTGGCGCGCGCTCCGGGGCCGAAGGGCTCAGACCCTCATGAGGCGAGGCCCGATGTCACTTGTTGATGCAGGTGTTGCCGAAGGCCGGGTTCAGCAGCCCGATCACGTCGACGGTGTTGCCGCAGGCGTTCACCGGGATGTGCACGGGCACCTGGACGACGTTGCCGGACACGACACCCGGGGACTGCACGGCGGCACCCTGGGCACCGGAGTGGGCGGCGGCCATGCCCGCGCCCGCGAGAACGAGTCCACCGGTGGCGGCGGCAGCGGCGACGACCTTCTTGAGCATTGTTCCTCCTAGTTGGCAATGCGATCCCAAGTTCCGGATCACACCTCCAGTAACGAGGAGGGAGTAATAGAGCTACGACCCTATGAGCGCATTCACCTGTCCCGGTTCACCGTCGTACGCGCGGGCGAAACGTGAAGTCTCGTTTCACCGGGGCAAATCAGGACGCGTCGAGGAACCTGTCGAGCACCCGGACGCCGAACTTCAGCCCGTCCACCGGGACCCGCTCGTCGACGCCGTGGAACATGCCGGCGAAGTCCAGCTCCGGCGGCAGCTGGAGCGGGGCGAAGCCGAAGCAGCGGATGCCGAGGTCGTCGAAGGACTTGGCGTCGGTGCCGCCGGAGAGCATGTAGGGCACGGCCCGCGCGATCGGGTCCTCGGCGCTCAGGGCGCTCTGCATGGCGTCCACGAGCCGGCCGTCGAAGTCGGTCTCCAGGGCCTTGTCGGCGTGCACGTCCTCCCGCTTCACGCGCGGACCGAGGATCCGGTCGAGATCGGCCAGGAACTCCTCCTCGTAGCCGGGCAGGAAGCGGCCGTCGACGTGCGCGGTGGCCTGGCCGGGGATGACGTTGACCTTGTAGCCGGCGCCGAGCATGGTGGGGGCCGCCGAGTTGCGCAGGGTGGTGCCGATCATCTTGGCGATGCCGCCCAGCCTGGCGAGCGTCTCGTCCATGTTCTCGGGGTCGAGTTCGGTGCCGAGCGCGTCGGACAGCTCGTCGAGGAAGGACCGCACGGTCTTGGTGACCCGGACCGGCCACTTGTGCCGGCCGAGCCGGGCGACCGCGTCGCACAGCTCGGTGATCGCGTTGTCGTCGTTGGTCATCGAGCCGTGGCCGGCCGTGCCCTCGACGGTGAGACGCATCCAGTGCATGCCCTTCTCGGCGGTCTCCACGAGGTAGAGCCGGAGCTTCTCGTTGACCGTGAAGGAGAAGCCGCCGACCTCGCCGAT
This sequence comes from Streptomyces sp., assembly GCF_035645055.1. GTDB lineage: Bacteria > Actinomycetota > Actinomycetes > Streptomycetales > Streptomycetaceae > Streptomyces. The sequence continues at coordinate 38,443 of NZ_DASQNH010000073.1, forward strand.
CGCCTCGGTGACGCCCTCGAAGAGGTCCGGGTGCCGGTCGACCAGGTAGCGGGCGCCGTAGGTACCGCCGGCCTCCTCGTCGGCGAGGAAGGCGAGCACGATGTCGCGCGGGGGCTTGCGGCCGCTGCGCAGCCGGTCGCGGACGACCGCGAGGGTCATCGCGTCCATGTCCTTCATGTCGACGGCTCCGCGCCCCCACACACAGCCGTCCGCGATCTCGCCGGAGAACGGGTGGTGGGTCCAGTCGTCGGCGTCGGCCGGAACGACGTCGAGGTGGCCGTGGAGGAGGAGGGCGGGCCTGGACGGGTCCGCGCCCTCGATCCGGGCCACGGTGGAGGCGCGGCCGGAGTGGGATTCGAAGATCTGCGGCTCCAGTCCCACCTCGGCCAGCTTGGCGGCCACGTACTCGGCCGCCTTGCGCTCGCCGGGGCCGGAGTGGTCGCCGTAGTTGCTGGTGTCGATCCGGATCAGCTCGCTGCAGAGGTCGACGACCTCGTCCTCGCTGGTGACGCCCTGGCCGGTGCCCGTCTGGCTCACGCTGCTTCCTCCCGCTGTCGCCGCTGGTGGTTCCCCCACATCCTCCTCCTTGGGTCCCCGGGGCCCAAGAGCGGACCCGGCCCGTCACACGCCGTTCACGCGAGACGGGCGCCGACCGGGGGTGATCAGCCACCTCCGAAAGCCTGGTAATGTTTACGTCGTCGCCGCGGGGGAAACCGCCCCGCACGACAGACACCTTGTCCGGGTGGCGGAATGGCAGACGCGCTAGCTTGAGGTGCTAGTGCCCTTAACGGGCGTGGGGGTTCAAGTCCCCCTCCGGACACCACCTTGTCGGCGGGACGGCTGGCGAACCCCGGGGCAGGTCGCACCCCGCGCTGATCTCACAAACATCCCCAGTCGTGCGGCTCGCTCGTCGGCACCGAGCCCCGAAAACTCCGGTGCCTCATGGACACCAGATCTTTCGCGGCTGCAGGCTTCGACGGCCCTCGTCGCCGTGGCTACGCCTCGCCTTCCTCGATGCCGCCTGGGTCGGCTTGACCCTCGCGCTCGTCACGCTCCGCCCACTCCAGCAGCTTCTCGATCGAGAACACCGCGTCGTCGATGCCTTCGTGCAGGTCACCGTTCTCGGCGAACCTGGCGGGCACCGTGGCGATCGTGCAGTCGTCCGGCTCGACCTCGTCGATCTCGTCCCACCGGATGGGGGTCGACACCGTGCCGCGCGCGTTTCCCCGCACCGAGTAGGCACTGGCGATGGTGTGGTCGCGCGCGTTCTGGTTGTAGTCGACGAAGACCAGGTGGGGGTCGCGGTCCCGACGCCACCACGTCGTCGTCACGTCCTGCGGTGCCCGTCTCTCGACCTCGC
>NZ_DASQNH010000074.1:0-5413 GCF_035645055.1 Streptomyces sp.
GTGAACTTGGACAGGTAGTGGCTGTACGGCAGCACGGCGTGCGACTGGGCGTCGTGGAAGTTGTTGTACCAGATGCCCAGCAGGCCCAGCAGCAGCGGGGCGTTGGCCTCGGGGGGCGCGGTGCGGAAGTGCTCGTCGACCGTGTGGAAGCCGTCCAAGAGGTCGCGGAAGTTCGCCGGGCCGATGGCGATCATCAGGGACAGGCCGATCGCCGAGTCGAACGAGTACCGGCCGCCGACCCAGTCCCAGAACTCGAACATGTTGTCCGGGTCGATGCCGAACTCGGTGACCTTCTCGGCGTTCGTCGACAGGGCGACGAAGTGTTTCGCCACCGCCTTCTCGTCGCCGAGCCCGGCCGGGCCGTTCAGCAGCCAGGTGCGGGCCGAGGTCGCGTTGGTGATCGTCTCGATGGTGGTGAAGGTCTTCGACGCGACGATGAACAGCGTCTCCGCCGGGTCCAGGTCGCGCACCGCCTCGTGCAGGTCGGCGCCGTCCACGTTGGAGACGAAGCGGACCGTCAGATCCCGTGCCCCGTACGGCCGCAGCGCGTCGTACGCCATCGCGGGGCCGAGGTCGGAGCCGCCGATGCCGATGTTGACGACGTTCCTGATCCGCTTGCCGGTGTGCCCGGTCCACTCGCCGGAGCGGACCCGGTCGGCGAAGGCGCTCATCCTGTCGAGGACCGCGTGCACGCCGGGCACCACGTTCTCGCCGTCGACCTCGATCACCGCCTCGCGCGGCGCCCGCAGCGCGGTGTGCAGCACGGCCCGCCGCTCGGTGGTGTTGATCTTCTCGCCGCGGAACATGGCGTCCCGAAGCCCGAACACGTCGGTGGCGGCGGCCAGTTCGCGCAGCAGCTCCAGCGTCTCATCGGTGATCAGATGCTTGGAGTAGTCGATGCGCAGATCGCCGACCCGCACCACGTACCGCTGCGCGCGGTCCGGATCGGCGGCGAACAGCTCACGCAGGTGCGCCCGCCATTCGGCGCGGTGGTCCTCCAGGGCCGTCCACTGGGGCCGGCGGGTGAGCCGGGGGGAGTGGGACATCTCAGGCGTTCTCCTTGGTGTCCTTGCCGCGCAGGGCGACGGCGTACATCTCGTCGGCGTCGAGGCGCCGCAGCTCCTCGGCGATGAGTTCGGAGGTGGGGCGCACCTTCAGGGCGAGGGTGCGCGGGGGCTGGCCGGGCAGGGTCAGCGTGGCGAGCGGGCCCTCGGGCCGGTCGATGACGATCTCACCCCGCTCGGTGCCCAGGCGGACGCCGGTGACCACCGGTCCGCCGGTCTCCACCCGCTCGACCTCGACGTTCAGCCGGGCCTCCAGCCAGCGGGCCAGCAGCTCGGCGCTGGGGTTGTCGGCCTCGCTGTCCACGGCCGCCGAGGTGATCGTCAGCCGGGCCTGGTCGAGGGCGGCGGCCAGCATCGACCGCCACGGGGTGAGCCGGGTCCAGGCCAGGTCGGTGTCGCCGGGCGCGTAGGAGCGGGCCCGGGTCTCCAGGGCCCGCAGCGGCGACTCGACGGCGTACATGTCGGTGATCCTGCGCTGCGCCAGCGCGCCCAGCGGGTCCTTGGCGGGCACGTCGGGGGCGTCCACCGGCCACCACACGACGACCGGGGCGTCCGGCAGCAGCAGCGGCAGCACGACCGAGTCGGCGTGGTCGGACACCTCGCCGTAGGTGCGCAGGATGACGGTCTCGCCGGTGCCCGCCTCGGAGCCGACGCGGACCTCGGCGTCCAGCCGGGACCGGGTGCGCTCGCGCGGGGTGCGCGCGTGCCGCCTGATGACGACCAGGGTGCGTGAGGGGTGCTCGTGCGAGGCCTGCTCGGCCGCCTTGAGCGCGTCGTAGGCGTTCTCCTCGTCGGTGACGATCACCATCGTCAGGACCATGCCCACGGCCGGGGTGCCGATGGCGCGGCGGCCCTGCACCAGTGCCTTGTTGATCTTGCTTGCCGTGGTGTCGGTCAGGTCGATCTTCATGGCCTGCGCCAGCTCCGTCCGTCTCGTGCGAGCATCTCGTCGGCTTCCTTCGGTCCCCAGCTGCCCGACGCGTACCGGGCGGGCCTGCCGTGCGTGGCCCAGTACTCCTCGATCGGGTCGAGGATCTTCCAGGACTCTTCCACTTCCTGGTGGCGGGGGAACAGGTTCGCGTCGCCGAGCAGCACGTCCAGGATCAGCCGCTCGTACGCCTCCGGGCTGGACTCGGTGAAGGACTCGCCGTAGGCGAAGTCCATCGTCACGTCCCGGATCTCCATCGAGGTGCCCGGCACCTTCGAGCCGAACCGCACCGTCACGCCCTCGTCCGGCTGGACCCGGATGACGATCGCGTTCGAGCCCAGCTCCTCCGTCGCCGTGGAGTCGAACGGGGAGTGCGGGGCGCGCTGGAAGACCACCGCGATCTCGGTGACCCGGCGGCCCAGGCGCTTGCCGGTGCGCAGGTAGAACGGGACGCCCGCCCAGCGGCGGTTGTCGATGCCCAGCTTGATCGCGGCGTAGGTGTCGGTGGTGGACGCCGGGTCGATGCCGTCCTCCTGGAGGTATCCGCGCACCTGGGCGCCGCCCTGCCAGCCGCCGACGTACTGCCCGCGCACGGTGTGCCGGCCCAGGTCCTCCGGCAGCCGCACCGCCTTCAGCACCTTCAGCTTCTCGGTGAGCAGCGACTCGGCGTCGAAGGCCGCCGGCTCCTCCATGGCGGTGAGCGCCATCAGCTGGAGCAGGTGGTTCTGGATGACGTCCCGGGCCGAGCCGATGCCGTCGTAGTACCCGGCCCGGCCGCCGATGCCGATGTCCTCGGCCATCGTGATCTGCACATGGTCGACGTACGACCGGTTCCAGATCGGTTCGAACATCTGGTTGGCGAAGCGTAGCGCCAGGATGTTCTGGACGGTCTCCTTGCCCAGGTAGTGGTCGATCCGGAAGACCTGGTCCGGCTCGAACACGTCGTGCACGATCGCGTTCAGCTCACAGGCGCTCGCCAGGTCGTGGCCGAACGGCTTCTCGATGACCGCGCGCCGCCAGGAGCCCTCGGGCGCGTCCGCCAGCCCGTGCTTCTTCAGCTGCTGCACGACCTTCGGGAAGAACTTCGGCGGCACGGAGAGGTAGTAGGCGTAGTTGCCGCTGGTGCCGCGCGAGGTGTCCAGCTCCTCCACCGCCGCGCGCAGCTGCTCGAACGCCTCGTCGTCGTCGAAGTCGCCGGGGATGAACCGCATGCCCTCGGCGAGCTGCTGCCAGACCTCCTCGCGGAAGGGGGTGCGGGCGTGCTCCTTGACGGCGTTGTGGACGACCTCGGCGAAGTCCTGGTTCTCCCAGTCCCGGCGGGCGAACCCGACGAGGGAGAAGCCCGGCGGCAGCAGGCCGCGGTTGGCCAGGTCGTAGACGGCCGGCATCAGCTTCTTGCGGGACAGGTCGCCGGTGACACCGAAGATGACGAGCCCGGACGGGCCCGCGATCCGCGGCAGCCGGCGGTCGCGCACATCGCGCAGCGGGTTGGCCCAGCCGGTCGCCGGGACGGTCCGCTCCCCGGCCGCGGGTGTGGTCCGCTCCCCGGCCGCGGGCGTGGTCCGCTCCCCGGCCGCCGGGACGGTCTTCTCGTCGAGCGGGGTCTCGCTCATTTACGCGTCAACTCCCTTGCTCAGCAGGGACTTCGTCACCGCGTCCAGCAGGTCCTGCCAGGCGGTCTCGAACTTGGCGACACCCTCGTCCTCCAGCTGCCGGACGACCTCGTCGTAGGAGATGCCCAGCCGCTCGACGGCGGCCAGGTCGGCGCGGGCCTGGGCGTAGCCGCCGCTGACGGTGTCGCCGGTGATCTCGCCGTGGTCGCGCACGGCGTCCAGGGTGGCCTCGGGCATCGTGTTGACGGTGCCCGGGGCGACCAGCTCGTCCACGTACAGGGTGTCCTTGTACGCCGGGTCCTTCACCCCGGTCGACGCCCACAGCGGGCGCTGCTTGTTGGCCTTGGCCCCGGCCAGGGCCAGCCAGCGGTCGCCGCCGAAGACGTCCTCGTACGCCTCGTAGGCGAGCCGCGCGTTGGCGAGCGCCGCCCGGCCCTTGAGGGCGAGGGCCTCGTCGGTGCCGAGGAGGGTCAGCCGCTTGTCGATCTCGCTGTCGACGCGGGAGACGAAGAAGGAGGCCACCGAGTGGATGGCGCTCAGGTCCAGGCCCGCGGCCTGCGCCCGCTCCAGACCGGCGAGGTAGGCGTCCATGACGGCGCGGTAGCGCTCCAGGGAGAAGATCAGCGTGACGTTGACGCTGATGCCGTCGCCGATGACCTCGGTGATCGCGGGCAGGCCCGCCTCGGTCGCCGGAATCTTGATCATGACGTTGGGGCGGTCGACCAGCCAGGCGAGCTGCCTGGCCTCGGCGATGGTGGCCGCCGTGTCGTGGGCGAGGCGCGGGTCCACCTCGATGGAGACCCGTCCGTCGCGCCCGCCGGTGGCCTTGAACACGGGATACAGCACGTCGGCGGCCGACCGCACGTCGGCGGTCGTGATCATCCGGACGGCCTCGTCCACCGTCACGCCCCGCACGGCGAGGTCGGCCAGCTGCTCCTCGTACCCGGCGCCGGAGCCGATGGCGGCCTGGAAGATGGACGGGTTGGTGGTCACGCCCACCACATGGCTGGTCTCGACGAGTCCGGCGAGGTTGCCGGACGTGATCCGACCGCGGGACAGGTCGTCCAGCCAGATCGACACGCCCTGGTCGGACAGGCGCTTGAGGGCTCCCGCGTTCGCGGTTGCTTCGGTCACTGAGATCATCTTCTTTCTGGCGGTCGGATCAACCGCGCGCGGCGGCCGGGCCGGTGGTCGAATCGATGGCGGCCCGGGCGGCCGCGGCGACGTTGTCGGCGGTGAAGCCATAGGCGGCGAACAGGGTCTTCGCGTCGGCGGAGGCGCCGAAGTGCTCGAGGGAGACGATGCGTCCTGCGTCACCTACGAACCGGTACCACGTCAGACCCACCCCCGCCTCGACAGCGACACGCGCCTTCACGGACGGCGGAAGGACGCTCTCGCGGTACGCGCGCGGCTGCTCCTCGAACCACTCGACGGACGGCATCGACACCACCCGGGCGCCGATCCCCTCGGCCTCCAGGAGGTCGGCCGCGCCCACGGCCAGCTGCACCTCGGAGCCGGTCGCGAGGATCAGCACGTCCGGGGTGCCCGTGGACGCCTCGCGCAGCACATATCCGCCCTTCGCCGCGTCCTCGTCGGGCGCGTACGTCGGTACGCCCTGACGGGTGAGGACGAGGCCGTGAGGGGCCGGCCGGGTGGCGTGGCGGCGCAGGATCTCGCGCCAGGCGATGGCGGTCTCGTTGGCGTCGGCCGGGCGGACGACGTTCAGGCCCGGGATGGCGCGCAGCGCGGCCAGGTGCTCGACCGGCTGGTGGGTCGGGCCGTCCTCGCCGAGGCCGATGGAGTCGTGC
>NZ_DASQNH010000075.1:0-3262 GCF_035645055.1 Streptomyces sp.
CCGAGCGCTTCGATGCTGGACAGCCAGGCGTCGGCGACGGCCGGGCTGCGGCCGCGCAGCGCACGGCGGGCGCGGCCGGCCAGGTTGAGGGCTTCGACGCCGTTGCCGGCGTGCGCCTCGAGCTGGGCGAGGCTGCCGACCGGGTAGGCGGTGAGCAGCGCATCCCCCGCGGGGCCGGGACGGCGGTGACGCGCAGGGTAACGGGTTCCTTGGACGTGTGCCGTGCCTGTCGTCAAACGATCGTTTGACGACAGACGACCGACGCCCTGTTGTGCGGGCGCAGAGGGCCACTGCCGCCCTCTCATGGTTCCGCTACAACAGATGGCGGGCGAAGAAGGACCCCACCTGGCGCCGTACCTCAGCGAGTGTCACAACCGGGACGCCGGTGCCGATGAGCGCAGCCCGCGCTGTCGCTGTCACAAGACCGGCGGTCTGGAGCCGCGCGACGAGCGAGCCGTAGTCGGTAAACGCCCCGTGGTTCGCGTCGGCAAGCAGCAGGCGGCGGCCGGGAAGGCTCGCCCAGGAGGACTCGATACGGGCGGCGCCCTCGAATCCGTCGGTGCGAAACAGCAGCAGCGGCCAGCCGACTTCGACCGGCGTCGGGTACAGGTCGAGATAACCCTCCAGGTTCGCCACCGCGCCGACCCGGCGGTCGTGGGGGGCTGCGTACACCGCCGCCGTGCCGCCTGCGGAGTGCCCGTACAACCCGATCCGGCAGGAGTCCATGACCGGTGCGAGCGGCAGGTCGCCAAGCCGGTCCAGGACCAGGCGGAGGTCCGCGATCCGGGTGTCCACCATCGTGCGGAAGGTCGCCGGGTCCGGCGGTCCGAACAGGACGGTCGTTCGCATCCCGGTCGGCAGCTCCACCTGGGAAGCGTCACCGGGGTGGTCGACGAGTACGACCACTCGGCCGTGGCTCGCCAGGTCCTCGGCGAGGGTTGTGCCGAGCGTGCGGGAATCACCGCCGCCGGGTGAGTACACCAGTACCGGCCGCCGCCCGGGCAGCGGCGGCGCGCCCACGTACCCGTGGGTGAGGACCGCGCCCCAGTCCACCGCTCCCGGCTCCGGCAGTCCCGGATGAACGTGCGGTGCGTACTCGGCGAACACCCCTGCCTCCTCCGGGGTGAGCTGCGGGGCCCGGGAGAAGTCGCGTACCGATCGAGCCGGGTACAGGACGGTCAGCATCAACTCCCGCACGCCGCCCACCCACGGGTCGGTACGGGCCGGGTCCGTCAGATAGACCGTCTGCATGCCTACGGGGTACGGGCCGGCGGGCGCGGGCAGCCGGAGGATCGAGCCGCTACCGGAGGCGGACGCAGCCGTGGGCAGCAGGGCGGCGGCACTCCCGAATAGGGTGCCTTTCAGAAGAGTGCGTCGAGAAGTCATACGAACATCGTTGGGGCGGGGGCCGTCACGATGCGAAGGTTCAGGCCCTGGCCGAAAGGCTGGCCCCGGACGAGGAGTTGTGAGGGTGCTGCGAATCCAATTCACCGCGCAGGACTTCGCCCGGATCCGCTTCGCACCCCGCCCGGCGCCGCTCCAGGAGCTGCACGCCGCCCTGACGACAGCCGTGACCCGGAGTGGCGGGCCGCTGTTCGCGCCGTGGCGCGGCCGTGTCCTGCGCTCCCTCCCGGCCGCAACTGATCCGCTCGCCGACCTGGTTCCGGCGGGCCGCCCGCCCTCCTTCCTCGACGTCCTCGGCGACACCGTGGCCGACGGCTTCGAACAGATCCGCGCCACCAGCCCCGGTCTCGTCCGCTCCGAGCTGGAGCGGGTCTACGGGGCGGTGCCCGCCCCTCGCTGGATCCGCGGCCTGCCCGCGGGCGACGAGACGGCCTGGCGCACCCTGCACCGTGCCCAGCAGGCCGCGTACGAGACGGTCCTCGCCCCGGTCTGGTCCGTCGTACAGGATCTGCATCGTGAGGAGTTCACCCGCTACGCCCTGACCGTCGCCGAACACGGAGTGGCCGCCACACTGACCGGCCTGGCCCCGGGCAGCCAGCTCCATGAAGGCGTGTGGGAATGGCCCGGCGCAGCGCCGGACCGCGACCTTTGCCTCGACGGGCGCGGCCTGGTTCTGCTGCCCACCTTCCACCACCCGGCGGGCCCACTTCTTCAGAACACCCCGGGCCATCCCGCAGTCCTGACATACCCAGCCGGTCCCGGGCTCCCGCCCACTGCGGGGCGCCCGGTCGTCCCCGCCGAGACCCTGGCCGCCGTCCTGGGCCGCACCCGGCTGGACGCCCTGCGCCTCCTCGCCGAGCCTCACACCACGACATCCCTGGCCCGCGCCCTCCACGTCAGCAACGCGACGGCCTCGTCCCACGCGGCGGCACTCAGATCGGCAGGCATGGCGACGACGACCCGCACAGGCCGCTCGGTCACCCACCAGCGCACGGCCCTCGGCACGCTGGTTGCGGGCGCCCGACCGCCGTAGTTAGCCACAAGACGGCCCGCAAGCCCATCACCGCCCTGGTCGGCCACCCTTAGAGGTCCTAACAGAGGTTGTCGATCGAGTGACCGTCGGCTTGTCTGCTCGTTGGTCGGCTCGTGGGGAAGTGTCTGTCGCGGCCGTGGATCGTGTCGGACGCCCAAAAGCGGCCCCAGCCCGGTCGACCGCGCACGTCCGGGCAGCAAGCACCACATCATCACCGACGGCCAGGGCATCCCGCTCGCGGTGTCGCTGACCGGCGGAAAACGCAACGACGTCACCCAACTCCTGCCCTTGCTCGACAAAATCCCGGCTGCTGCCGGGGTGGTCGGACGACCCCGACGCCGCCCGGACATCCTCTTCGCTGGCCGCGGCTACGACCACGACAAGTACCGCCGGCTCCTTCGCGAACGAAGGCATTCGCCCGGCGATCGCCGAACGCGGCCAGCCCCACGGCACCGGCCTGGGCACCTTCCGCTGGGTCGTGGAACGCACCATCTCCTGGCTGCACGGCTTCCGCCGCCTGCGCATCCGCTGGGAACGACGCGACGACATCCACGAAGCCTTCCTCGGCCTTGCCGTCTGCCTGATTACTCACCGCCACGTCCAGAGGCTTTGTCAGGGCCAGTTGATGCGGTGTCGGTTCACCCGGTGCCGATGAGGGCGAGGACTGCGACCGGTAGCAGCAGGATCCACTGCGGGAGCTGGAGGAGCGGCCGTGGCCAGTCGGCGGCCAGCGTGATGATGAGGAACACCACCGCGTAGGCGAGATACTGGGCGGCGATGAACAGCACGAGCGCCGTGCTGGGCGCGGCCGTGAAGGCGAGGGCC
>NZ_DASQNH010000076.1:0-454302 GCF_035645055.1 Streptomyces sp.
CAGATCATCCACTGGCGCTTCGTCGAGGAACTCACCCAGAAGGAGATCGGCGAACGCCTCGGCGTCTCGCAGATGCACGTCTCCCGCCTGATCTCCCGCCTGCTGGCCCGCCTCCGCGAGGGCATGCTCACCAACGCCTGAGCGCGGACGTCCCGGACCGATGAAGGCCCTGCCGCCGCCCGCGATCTCGGGCGGCGGCAGGGCCTTCATCGGTCCGGGTGAGACCACAGCGCGTCGACGGCGCTCAGGGCGGCTCTCACCGGGACCCGCCGCCTGTGGTCGTCCGGCACAAGCGGGCTTCCGTCCAGCCGGAGGATCCAGGTAGCGCAGTGCCTCGGGGCGGCGTTCAAAGCCGCTGATCGTTCTACAGGGGCTGGCGTCCGGTGATGGCGCCGCCGGGATCGTCGGCCAGGGCGATGCGGGCGGTGATGCGTTTGCCGACCGGCTCGCGCTGCGCCTCGAAGCCCTGGGCGACGGCCATCACGATCTCCAGGCCGTGCTGACCCACCCGGCCGGCGTCCGCGGCCCGGGCGATGGGCAGCGCCGGGTCGGAGTCCCACACCACGACCTCGACGGTGCCGCGGGTGACGCGCAGGACCAGCAGGATGGGGCCGGGGGCGTACTTGCGGGCGTTGGTGACCAGTTCGCTGACCACCAGCCGTGTCACGTCCATGGCGCGCTGCGACACGGGCAGACCGTGCTCGGACTGGAGACGGGTGAGGAAACCCGCGGCCAGGTGACGGGCCCGGGCGATGTCGGTGCCGCCTCCGTCCAGGGCCACCGTGGTCTGTATGGCCTGCTCGTCCGGCGCGGTGCCGACCTCGTCCAAGCGCCCTGATTCCATCGCAGCCGCCTTTCCTACCCCATTCACACCCACCGCTTACCCCCATATCCACGGGGAACGCCTCTTCCCCGCCACCGGCCCTCTCGCTCGAAGGGAGGTGGCGGATTCCGAAATGGCCGAGGGTGAGCGGCGTTCAGGTCGGGCCCGGCGCCATCAGGCCGAGGTCTTCGGCTGGGCCTGGGTGCCCTGGGTGCGCAGTTGCTCGTTGATGCGCTGGGCTTCTTCGAGCTGGTCTTCGAGGATGATGATGCGGCAGGCGGCCTCGATGGGGGTCCCCTGGTCGACGAGTTCCCGGGCGCGGGCGGCGATGCGCAGCTGGTAGCGGGAGTAACGGCGGTGGCCACCTTGCGAGCGCAGGGGCGTGATCAGGCGGTGTTCGCCGAGGGCGCGGAGGAAGGCGGGCGTGGTGCCGAGCATCTCGGCGGCCCGGCCCATGGTGTAGGCGGGGTAGTCGTCGTCGTCGAGGTTGTCGACGGGGCGGGTACTGCGAGGGTGCATAGACCTCTTCTTCCGGGGGGATGCGTCGGGGGGCCCGAGTGCCGTTCCGGCACCCGGGCCCCGAGCTTTCAACACCATCTACCGGCCGACAGCGCCGGCCTTGTATGTCCGCAGGTTCCGCCTGGGAGGGCGGGGCTGCGGGGATCGCGGATGCGTGACCGGGGACCACCTTCCAATCCGGGGCCTTGCGGTACCCGGGCGGACGTCCTTCCTCGCCCGGGCGATCCTGATGGCGTCTGCTCCTTACCTTCGGTTACTCGGTTGTACTGCTGGTTACCGCGGGTACTGCTCACGGCCCCTGGGGCCGTGTCCTGCTTGTCCTGCTCGCACGGGCAGTTCGTGTCTGCCGTGCCCACTTCGACTTCCTGAGTACAGAGAAAGAGTAACCCTGCTACGAGTCAATGTCTACTGTCATCGCGACAGATTTCCTTCATGGCTGATCACTGGCTGGGCGCGGGACATCTCCCCGGGCGCCGGACCTCGCCGGTCTCCAGCAGGCATCTGAGGTTCCAGGATGTCGATCGCTGTCTCGCGCTCGCCCGAGACGGCTTCCCGAAGGATCACCGCGAGGCCTTCCCGGGCCCGGAGCTGGCACTCGCGGTCCAGGTGCGTGCGGCCGTGCGCCTCCTCCACCGGGTGCGGGTCGCCCGCGACGAGATGCCAGAGGAACGTCACGAGGTACTCCCGTACGGCGTCCGGCAGTGGTCCCGCGAGTGCGGCGAGGATCACGCTGACGCCGGGCACCGCGGCCTCGAAGAGCCCGCCCCGGTCGATGAGGTGGCCCTCCAGGTCCGCCCCGGGCAACTCGTCGCCGGTCTCCGCCTCCAGCAGGCGCCGGAACAGGTCGGGAACGTGCTCCGCGCTGCCGCCGCACGCGCATCGCAGCCGTCCCCAGTCGAAGCGGTCCAGCTCCGCTCGCACCGCCCTGGCCATTCGCACAGAGCGCCTTCCCTTCTTCGGGTCCCGGCCGGTAACCGGTCGGTGACCGGCCGGGCGTCCGTCACCTGTCGAGCTGTACACCGTCCACGACATTGTCCTCCGGGAAGATGCGCTGGCAGGTGGAGCAGACCGGCTTGTCCTGCGGGATCCTGCCGAGTCCGTCCTTGTGGTTCACCCACTCCAGGGCCCGGGTGAAGATGGTCTCGTCGACCGTCCAGCCGGTGCCCACCAGGACGTTGACCTCGGCGCAGTTGCCCCGCCCGAGCAGGTGACGGCCACCTCGCCCGTCCTGGTGTTGACGGCCCACCCAGGTCTTGTCCTTGAGCTTGCCGGTGGCGCCGCGCATGGTGTCCGACAGCAGGCCCTGGGCCTCCGAGATGCGGTCGCCCAGGGACCAGGGCCCCTGCGGCGCGTCGATCTGATGGCGGACGAATACCTCGCAGGTGCCGTTCCGCGGGATGTGGAGCTGCCAGGAGAACGACGAGGTGCCGTCGCCGGCGGGGTGCGAGTAGGTGTCGTAGCCGTACTGCTCCTCGGCCTGGGTGTGCGACCAGCTGCCCTGTGTCGCCCGGCTGTTGAAGTCCGAGCTGTCGGCCAGCACGACGTGCCGGCCGACCGGGACGCCGTCGTCGGAGCGCGCCTTGAGGTTGCCCGACTGGTAGTACTCCCAGGTCATGGTGCGCTTCTGGGAGCCGCCCGCCGAGGTGAGGGTGTTCTCGGTCTGCTGGCCTAGCTCGTTGTACGTGTAGGACGTGGTGATGTCCCACGGGTCCTCGGCCGTCTCCGTCAGACCGTTGTCGTAGTACGTGTACTTGGTGCCGTTGCGGACCGACTGCCCGTCCGACGGCGGCGCCGAGACCTCGCTGAGGTTCCCGACCTCGTCGTAGAAGTAGAGCATGGTGTCCGGCTAGCGCGGGTCGTCCTTGTCGAAGGGCGAGCGCTCCTCCTTGACCCGGTTCAGCCCGTCGTAGACGGTCTCCGCGACGAAGTCGGTGTCGTCGTCGGTGGTGGCGACGCCGCGCGGGGTGATGCTCTTCGTCCGGTTGCCGACCTGGTCGTAGGCGTAGCGGGTGGTGCGGTAGGTGATGTCGCCGGAGGCGTTCTCGCTGACCGGGACCCTGGACTCCACCAGGGTGCCGCGCTCGTCGTAGGCGGCGAGCGACTCGTTGCCCTCCGCGTCCGTCTGCGCGATCTTCAGGCCGTCCTTGTCGTAGCGGACGGAGGTGGCCCATTCGAGCGCGTCGATGGTGCGCACGACCCGGTGGTTCAGGTCGTACTCGTAGCGGGTGGTGTAGTCGTCGGGGCTGGCCGTGGCGTTCTTGCGCGGGTCGACGACCTTCACGATGTTGCCGACCTTGTCGTACGCGAAGGACGCCTTGTTGCCTTCGGAGTCGACCGCCTCGGTCATCTGGTCACCGTCACGCCGCTCACCCGGGAAACGGCGGCTCGGCCCGGCGACAGCTTCACCACACAAACGGTGCCGGACCGTGTTGCGGCTTGCTGGAGGCATGTCATCCTGGAAGAGGTGAGCGACGCCCGCCGTCAGGCAGGGCCAGCGGACTCACCGCGTGACGACCGCGCTCCGCCCCGCCGCGAAGGCCAGGGCCGGGCCGGCGTCCGAGGTCTGCGGACCCCTCCCTGCGCACAGCGTCCGACAGGGGACTGTCATGCACTTCGACTTCAATGTGGACGTGCGGCTGACGGATGCGAACAATCCGGGCAGCGTGCAGTCCATCAACATGACCATCGGGTCCGCCCCCGCGGGCTCCGATCGCCTCCGCGGGGACTGGCGGGGCGTCCCGGGCTTCCTCCCCTCGTCCTCGGGTGAGTTCGACTGGGACGGACGCCAGGGGCATCGAGTCGTGTTCGCTTTCGACGGCCCGTCCGCCGGGTCCCGGCTGGTCCTGGGGCTGAACGACTTCGCCGCACCCGGCGGCGGCCTCCCGGGACGGGGCGCACGAGGAGGCGGGGCGGTGACGGATCCGGACAACCCGCAGTTCCTCGGGACCGTCCGATGGGAAATCACGTGAGCGAACCGAACGGGCCGCCCGGGCAAGCGGATCCGGTACGGCCCGGTCCGGGGCGGAACCCCAGGACAGCCTGAGGCAGTCAGGACCTGCCGGGTGTTCTGCCTCCGCGTGTTCTGCCCCCGCGTCCCACCGGTCCGGCCACCGGCCGGCACGTCGATCGCGCGGCTCACCGTGGGTACGCCCGTACCGCCCCGCACCCGGCGCAGGGTGTTCGGCCCCGCGCCCGCCCAGTAGCTGCCGGCGGACGTCCCCGCATACCGCGAACGGCCGGTGTACGCCTGACGGTCCGAGGAGGTGAGCCGTGACCATCACGGTGACGCAGACGAACTCACTGGACCGGGTGCTGCCGCATCCCGTCACCAACCCGGTGGTGAAACCGGTGCTGGTGGGCGGCTTCCTGGAGGAGGAGCCCCTGACGACGACGATCCACGACCTGCTGATGAGAGTGGAGAAGAACGGCCGGGTGTTCTGGGTCGGGGCGGCCGTGCCGTTCGGGACGCTCGACTTCACCCGGGCGCAGGTCGCGTTCCACCCCACCGTCATCCAGAACGGTCACGTCCACGCGGCCGACGCCGACTACCCCGCCTTCGCCAACGGCTGGCGCAACCACATGCAGCACCATGTCGCCGTCCTGGGCGGCCAGCTGGCCGGGGCGCGGCGCATGCCGCTGCTCATGCCGTTCACCACGATGGCAGCGCTCGGCGACCCGGCACAGAACGTGTTCGGCAGCGCGCCGGTCGACACCCTGAACGCGCTGCTGACCGCCGTACGGAACGCGTTCTCGCCCATCCCCCTGGGCCCGGTCCGGGCCACGGCGGTGGGAGTGTCCAGCTTCAGTTCCGGCATCGACGCGATGCGGTTGTTCATCCACGCGTTCGCCTCCTCGGGACTGCTGCGCGAGGTCATCGACTTCGACAGCCCCTTCCTCCTCTCCGAGAAGAGGAAGACGCTGACGCACGCGCCCGGAGCGGTCTCCAGCTGCTACTCGCAGGTGCCTGCCGACACGTCCCCGCCCCCGGCGGGCTACCGGTTCCTGCCGGCGCCGAGCTTCGCGCACATCACCAGCCAGCCCTCACCGCACATGGTCATCGGCCGGATGATGTACTACACGGCCATGATCACCAGCCAGATCACCTGAGGGCGGTCGAGGCCGGCGCATCAGGACGTCGGGACGGCAACCGAGCGCATGTCGACCGAGGGCGGTGCCGTGCCGGGTGAGAAGGGAGCCTGGCGGTGCGGATCGTCGTTCGTGCGCTCCTACCCCTTGACGGGGGCGAACCGAGCCACCGCCGCGTCCCCGGAGCCGACGAAGCCGATCAGACGCCAGGACCGGTCCGGGACGCCTGTGCGGCGTTCCCGGCAGCGAGGGCCTGGTTCAGGGTGGCGTACAGCGGGATGACGTCGTCGAGGCCGACGATGCGCAGGACATCGCGTACGGGCGAAGGGACCTCGGCCAGGCGCAACCAGCCGCCGCGGGTGCGGTTCGTGTTGTTCGCGGCGACGAGGACGTTGATGCCGCTGGAGTCCATGAACGTGACGTGGCCGAAGTCGACGACCGCGCAGGGGGCGGATTCGTGCTGAGCGGTGAGCGTCCGGCGGAAGGTGTCCGCCGTGGTGTGGTCGATCTCTCCGACCAGGGCGAGGACGTGGACGCCGTCGGCGGTGGTGTACTGGGAGATGGTCAGACGGGCCTGGGTCATGCCATCTCCTGTCCGGTGGAGGTGAGGTCTCGCTGCTGAGGTCACCGGCTCCACGCAAACCCACGCAGCGCCATGATGTCAACCGCGCTCCGAAGGGCGGGCTGAATCGGATATGCGGGGGTATCCGGCCGGTGGCCGTGCGATGCTCCGCGAACACAGCATGGGTTTCCTGCGGTGACCGGGTGAGGCAAGACAAGGCACGACAAGGCGAGGCGGGCCACATGGGGCTGACCGCGGGGGATGAGGGCCGAAAGGCCGAAGGCAGCGACCGGACGCAGGTGTCGGCCGCCTATGACGGCGGCTCCTCGTGCATCGGTGACGCCCGGCATCTGGCCACCGGCTTCCTTGCCGAGGTGCAGGCCGTGCATGGGCTGCCGGTGTCGGAGCGGGCGATGGGCATGACACAGCTGGTGGTCAGCGAGCTGGTCACCAACGCGGTGAAGTACGCGCCCGGCCCGGTCATGCTCGATCTGCAGATCGTCGACGGCGCTGTGCGGGTTTCGGTGTGGGACAGCGATCCGGTCCTGCCGGACGTCGCCGCGGCCGACCCGCGGCGAGTCGGGCGGCATGGCCTGGAGATCACGCTCGCCGTCAGCCAGGCGTACGAGGTCCGCCGTGAACCGGTCGGCAAACGCGTCACGGCGGTGATCGCGCTCACTGACGATCCGGGCGGGAACATCGCCGGCCGCACCGCCCTGTAGAGGGAACGGGTACCGCGCGAGCATGTCCAGGGGGTCTCGCCGCAGGACCGCGTCAACGTCGTGCTTCATACGGCGGTCGTCGACCGCGACATGACGCACTGGTCGACGGTCACCGGCGTCATGGGCCGCCCCGGCACCGGCTTTTGCCCGCCCGCAGCGCAAGCCGCCCTCACGAAGCGACCCATCGGACATTTTGTGTTGTTTCGATGGTGTGGTGATGGTTAGCCGGGGGGCTGGGAGGGACGCAGAGGCGCGAAGGACGGGTGTTGAGCTTCGTTCACGGCGCAGCGCGTTGTGGTGGGGATATCGACAAGGGTCCTCGGCCCGCGCGAAGGCTCCGCGGGCCCGGGGCGTGCCCCGAGGAGGAGCGATCCATGAGCGACAGTGACTACGGTGGCGCCGGGCGTGCTCAGCAGGTCGGGCAGACCGCACGGCAGGAGGCATCGGCCACGGCCCACCAGGCCAAGCAGGCCGGCGGTGAGGTTGTGGACACGGCTACCGAGCAGGTAAAAGCCGTAGCCGGCGAAGCGAAGGACCAAGCTCGCACGGTGGCTCGCGACCTGCGAGAGCGTCTCAGCGATCAGGCACAGAGTCAGACTCAGCGCGGAGCGGACACACTGCGGCAATGGGCGGACGACCTGGCCGGCCTGGCGAGCAATGCCGGGTCCGATTCCCCGGCCAAGAGCATGGTGGAACAGGTAGCGGACCGGGGTCACCGTGTCGCCGACTACCTGGACCAGCACGGCGCGGGGGGCGTTGTCGGGGACGTACAGGACTTCGCTCGTCGGCGGCCGGGCGCGTTCCTCGGCGGAGCGGCTTTGGCCGGGTTCGTCGTCGGACGGCTGGCCAAGGCCGGCAGCAAGGCGGCCGGCTCGGAACCGGGCCAGCCGATGCCGGGCGAGGGCGGCCGGGCGGTCGAGACGCTGCCGCGAGGCTACGGGATCCAGGCGGAGCCAGAGCCAGCGCCGGGTTATTCGCCGCCGGAGCCCTCGGTGTATCCGCCGCCGGAGCGGTCGGTGTATCCGCCGCCGGAGCGGTCGCCGTACGCGCAGGAGCCCTCGGCGTACCCGCAGCAGGAACGGTCGGCGTACGCGCCCCAGGAGCCCTCGGCGTACCCGCGGCAGGAACGGTCGGCCTATCCGCCGCAGGAGCCCTCGGCGTACCCGCCGAAGCCGCAGAGCCCGCCGCCGGAGGTGTGAGATGTCGTCGGTCGCACCGCAGCCTCCGCAGCGACGGAGGCAAGACGGCCAGGACAGCTCCATGAGCGAGCTGATGTCGGCAGTGACATCCGACATGCAGACGCTGTTCCGGCAAGAGGTCGAGCTGGCCAGGGCCGAGCTCCGCCAAGAGGCGTCGAAGGCAGGCAAGACCGCCGGGATGTTCGGCGGCGCGGGGCTGGGCGGTTACATGGTCGCCCTCTTCCTCTCGCTGACGGCGATGTTCGCACTGGACAACGTCCTGGATCTCGCCCTGGCCGCGCTCATCGTCACCGCGATATGGGCGCTGATCGGCGCCGTCCTGTACCACAAGGGGCGGCAACGAATGCGGACCATGTCCCCCAAACCGGAACAGACCCTGGAGACACTGAAGGAGGATGCGCAATGGGCACGGCACCCGACCGGATAAGGGCCGACATCGACAGCACCCGGGAAAGGCTCTCCCAGGACGTTTCCCGACTGGCAGATCACGCGCGACCGCGCCAGATGGTCCGGCGTCGCACCCGGCGCTTCCGCGGGGCGCTGTCCGGGGTGAGGAACCGCGTGATGGGCACCGCTTCGGAGATCACCGGCCAGGTCACCGACCGCACGCGCCAGGCCACCGGGGCGGTGCAGGAGACCACAGGGCAGGCCGCCGGCACGGCGCGCGAGATGGCCGGTCAGGCCACGGACACCGGCCGGCACGCCGCCGAGCAGGCCGGACAGGCCGTACGGCAGGCTCCGGAGCAGGCGGTGCGGCAGACCCAGGGCAACCCGCTGGCCGCCGGGCTGATCGCCTTCGGCGCCGGGCTGCTGACCGCATCCCTGATACCCGCCTCCCAGGCGGAGCAGCGGATGGCGGCGCAGGTGGCCGAGCAGGCCGGCGAGACGCTCGAACCGGTCAAGCAGGCCGCGGTGGAGTCCGCGCAGCAGCTGAAGGAGGAGACCGCCCAAGCCGGCAGGGAGGCAGCCGAAGAGGTCAAGAACGCCGCGGCCGAGGCCGCCCGCACCACCGCGGAAGAGACCAGGGCGCAAGCCGAGCCGGTCACCGAACAGGCCCGGCAGTCCGCGCAGACCACGGCTGAGGAAGCACGCGGGCAGACCCGCCCCGGCCCATAGGAGGTAGGAGGGATGCCGCCACACGGGCAGGACATCCAGTTGCCGCCCACGCGGCGTGCGGACCGCAGCAGCAGCGGGCCTGTACGCAGGCCCGCACCCGCCACACCATCAGGCCGGTCCTGCGCCTCGCCCGCCTTGCGCGCCTCGTCGCCGTGGGTCTCCCCCACGTCCGCGCCCGCGCGGCGGGCGAGCGCGCGACGAGCCGAGCGCCGCGGTGACGCCGGCCGCCTCGTCGGGGGCGGGGGCGGGCATGAGCGCGACCGGTTCCGCGGCCAGCCCTCCACCGCCCTGGACCGGACCGTCACCGCCTCCACCCTCCCCTTCACCGGACCGACGCCGGGAGATCCCGCCCGCGACCGCGCCGAGCGACACGCTCGCCCCGCCCATGCCCGCGGCTGAGCACCCACCGAAGCGGGCGTCCCATTTGTCCGATTATCCTAGTTCCGTGGAGTCGTATCCCCCTCCTCCGGGCAGCGACCACGGCGACCGGGTGCCGCCGGCTGCCGGAGTGCGCCCGGAAATTCTCGCTTCCTGGAAGCGCTCGCAGTCGCTCGGGATCGACCGCGAGCAGGCGGCCCTGCCGATCGAGAGTGACCTGGATCCCGACTCCCGGCTCATCAGGGCTGCCGCGCCCGTGCTGGCCCGCCTGTACGAGCGGTTCTCGGGCGTACCGGTGACCGTGGCGCTGGCCGACTCACGGGCGCGCATCGTGGACCGGTGGGGCGACGCGGCGGGGATACAGCTGATGGACGCCGCCTCCCTGGTGCCGGGCGCCAATGTCGACGAGCGGTTCATGGGGACCAGCAGCGTCAGCATGGTGCTGAGCACCAGGTCGCCGTTCGTGGTCGTGGGCCACGAACACTTCCTGCACGACCTCAAGGACCTGACCTGCATGGCAGCCCCGGTGCGCGACCCGGTGGGCGGTACCGTGCGGGGCGCGGTCAACCTCTCCGTACCCCGGACGCTGGCCGACCCCGGCATGGCGCTGGTCCTGCAGGACGCCACCGAACGCATCGGGGAACGCCTGCTGGAGCTGAGCACGGCCCGCGAGCTCGAACTCACGCACTCCTTCCGCCGGGCCATGGAGCGCGGCGGGCATGCCGAGCTGGATCTCGGCTCGGGCGAACTGTCCCGGCTCGGCGGACCACCGCCCCGGCTGGCCTCGCAGGAACGGCTGATACTGCTGGAAAGGGCCGTCGAGCTGATCTCCTCGACCGGTGAGGCATTCGCCGAGGTGCCGCTCGCGGGCAGTCGCGTGGCCGTACTGCGCCGACGGGAGTTGCACCACGGCGACGCGGAGGGGGCTGCGGTGGAGGTCAGCTTCGAGGACGCCGGCGGTGCGGGTACACCGAGCCCGGCCACCGCGACCGCCTCCGACGGCCGTCCTGTGCCGCTCCTGAACCGTCCCGCCGGGGCGGCGGGGGCGGGTGCCCCCCGTGCGACGGCGGAACCGCACGCCGCCGGAGCGACCGACGCGTGGCTGCTGCTGGTGGGCGAGCCGGGCGTCGGCCGGCTCGCCGCCGAGGCACGCGGGCGGCTGTCCCTGCTGAACGAGGCAGGCGTGCGGCTCGGCACCACCCTGGACCTGTGGCGTACCGCCGAGGAACTGGCGGAGATCGCCGTGCCGCGCTTCGCCGACCTGGTCGTCGTCGACCTGGCCGAAAGCGTCCTGGCGGGCGAAGAGCCACCGCCCGGCCCTCTGCGCCCCGACGTGGCACTGCGCCGGGTGGCCGCCTGGTCCGGCGAGGAGTCCCGTGACAGCCCGGCCGGCGGCGTGAACGAGCCGGCCGGCTACCCCGCCGGTACCCCCCAGGCACGGTGCCTGGAGACCGGACAGCCGGTCACGGACTCGGTCGTGACCGCCGCCCTGGCCGGGCGCCCGGTCGACGAGGTGCACCCCGTCGGCTTCCTCGGCGAGGGCGTGCACTCCTACCTCGGCGCTCCGCTGTCCGCGCGGGGCTCCGTGCTCGGCCTGGCAGGGTTCTACCGCCGCGGCAGGACGAGGCCGTACGAGCAGGACGACCTCACGCTGGCGGGCGAGCTGGCGGCCCGTACCGCGATCAGCATGGACAACGCCCGCCGCTACCGCCGGGAGCACCAGGCCTCCCTCACCCTGCAGCGCAGCCTGCTGCCGCACGCCCTGCCCCGGCTGAGCACCGTCGACCTCGCCTCCCGCTATCTGCCGGCGGACGCCCGGACGGGTGTGGGCGGCGACTGGTTCGACGCGATCCCGCTGTCCGGCATGCGCGTGGCGCTGGTCGTCGGTGACGTGCCCGGAAACGGGCTGCAGGCGGCGGCGACCATGGGCCGGCTGCGCACGGCGGTACGGACGCTGGCCGGACTGGACCTGATGCCCGAGGAGGTGCTGGCCCATCTGGACGACCTGGTCAGCCGCACCCCCGACGAATCGGCCGGCGAACAGGACCCGGCGACGGGGACGACCTGCCTGTACGCGATCTACGACCCGGTGTCCTCCCGCTGCACGGCCGCACGTGCCGGTCATCCGCCGCCCGCTCTGCTGACGCCGGGCGGGGAGGCGAAGCTGATCGGCCTCCCGGCCGGTCCACCTCTCGGGCTCGGCGGGATCCAGCCGTACGAGTCCGCCACCGTCGACCTGCCTGCGGGCAGCCTGCTGACGATGTACACCGACGGCCTGCTCAAGGAGAGCCGCGGGTACGAGGACACCGACGCGCGCACCGGGCAGCTGCTGGCCTCGCTGAACCGTGCCGGTCCGGAGCTGGAGGCCATCTGCGACCGCGTCGCGGACACCCTCCTGCCCGGCGGCCCGCACGACGACGTGGCCCTCCTGCTGGCCCGGGTGCACGCGCTGCCCGCTGACCGGGTGGCGTCCTGGGAGTTTCCGCCCGAGCCCGCGGTCGTGGCCCGGGCCAGGGCCCTGACCCGTGCGCAACTCGCCGCCTGGGGCATGCCGGAGCTGGAATTCAACATCGGGCTGGTGGTCAGCGAGTTGGTGACCAACGCCGTGCGGTACGGCGGCCGGGGCCCGGTGGGCCTGCGGTTGCTGCGCGACGACTCACTGATCTGCGAGGTGTCCGACCGCAGCAACACCTCTCCGCGCATCCGGCGGGCGGCCACGACCGAGGAGGGCGGGCGCGGCCTGTTCCTCGTGGCGCAGTACACCAAGAACTGGGGTGCCCGCTACATGCCGCAGGGCAAAACGGTGTGGGCCGAGCAGATTCCCCAGCGGGAGCAGCCCGCGCCGGAGACCGACGAGCAGGCACTGCTGGCCATGTTCGACGACCTCGGCTGACCCCCCGGTCCCGCCGTCGGCACGTACCGCATGGGCCGCATGCGCCGATGGGCCGTGTGGTCCGTCCGACGCTCCGCGGTTCGACGGTGTCGCGCCGCGTGCAGTCCGGCCGCGGCGACAGGTCGGCGTCCGTGCGGCTCGGTGGCCAGGGCGCGGTGGAGGGTGAGGCCTTCGATGAGGGCGTCGAGCCGGCGGGCGGTGTCCGGGTCGAAGTGCTTCTCCAGGTGGACGCGGCTGCGGCGCATCCACTCGTGGGTGAGTTCGCGGCAGGCGGGCTGGCGGGCGGCGAGGGTGTACAGCTCCTGGGTCAGCGCCAGGTCGCGTCCGCCTTCCTCGGACAGGGCGTGGACGAGGTCGGCGACGGCTTCACGGGCCTGGTCGGAGTCCGCCGGGACGGCCAGGTGGGCGTCGAAGACGGCGACGATGTGGTCGGTGAAGTGGCGGAAGGCTTCCCGCAGCGGGTCGTCCATGCCGCCGACGTGGTAGGTCATCGAACCCAGCGGCACTCCGGCACGCGTGGCGCTCTTGCGGTGGGAGACGCGCGCGATGCCTTCCTCGGCGATGAGGTCGAGGGTGGCCCGGCTACCGGGGCGGGCGTCCGGTGACGGCGCCGCCGGGGTCGTCCATCAGGGCGATCCGCGCGGTGATCCGCTTGCCGACCGGTTCCCGCTGAGCTTCGAAACCCTGGGCGACGGCCATCACGATCTCCAAGCCGTGCTGCCCCACCCGGCCGGCGTCGGCGGCACGGGCGATGGGCAGCACCGGATCGGAGTCCCACACCACCACCTCCACCACGTCACCGGCGATCCGCAGATCCAGCACCACCAGCCCGGGAGCGTATTTGAGGGCGTTGGTGACCAGCTCGCTGACCACCAGCCGGGTCAGGTCCACGGCGCGCTGCGAGACGGGCAGGCCTCGCTCGGCCCGAACGCGGGCGAGGAAGCCGGCGGCGAGGTGGCGCGCGTGGGCGATGTCCGTGCCGTCACCGTCCAAGGTCGCGGTGGTCTGCATGATCCGCTCGTGCGGCGCCGCATCGTCCTCACCCCAGGGAACTGCTTCCATCCCGGCCGCCTTCGCTACCCCGTTCACACCCCGCGCATACCCGCACCTGCCCGGGTCACGCCCACGCCCCCGTGTCGGATTCGCCGCACCAGGGCATCACCCGGTGTGAGGACGGCAATTCCGAGTGGAGGCCCGAGTGTGCCAGTATCACCACCATGGCTGAGGAACACAGAGTGGACACCGGGCATGCTGCGCAGTCGGGCCAGCTGACGGTCGTGGCCACCGCCGCCGACGGCATCCACGTGCTCACTCTGTCCGGAGAGATCGACCACCACACCGGCGACACACTCCGCCACGCCCTCGCCGTCCCGGACACGCCCGACCCCCGCGTCGTGCTGGACATGCACCGGGTCACCTTCATGGACTCGAGTGGCATCAACATCCTCATCGCCGCCCACCACGCCCTCAGCCGGGCCGGTGGCTGGCTGCGCCTGGCCGCCCCCACCCACTCCGTGAGGCGCACCATGAACATCGTCGGCGTCGACGAGTTCATCGACTGCCGCGAAACCGTGCGCCAAGCCCTCAGCAGCTGACCGTCCGCGAGGCCGGGCAAGGCCCCTCGGCCACTCACCGTCAGCTGCACGGCACCGTCGCCGCCGCCGTCGCCATTGCCCGCGCACGAGGCAGCGGCCGCCACGCCCGCCGGCGCGGCAGTGGATTCGCCGCAGCTACCGGCCGGCCGGCGCGGACTCCCCCGAGCCCCGGTGTCAGTGCGGGGCCGTCGTCGAGATCACCAGCAGCCTGGTCACGGTGCCGTCGTCGCCGGTCACGTCCCGCACGTGCCGGAAGCCCAGGCGGCGGCACATGGCGAGGCTGGGGGTGTTGTCGGCGCCGACCATGCCGTAGGCCTCCTTCAGGCCGAGGTTGTCGGCGGCGTGGCGCAGCAGGCCGCGGACCACTTCGGCGCCCAGGCCCCGCCCCCAGTACGGGGGTGCGAGGGCGGCGATCAGCTCGTGTCCGTCGACGTTGCCGGTCCTCTTCACCTCGGCATGCCCGACGAAGGCCTCCATCTGCCACAGGCCCCACACGTCGAACAGGCGTCGCGGGTAGACATCGGTGAGGATCGCGCGGAAGAGGCCGCGGATGTCCGCCTCGGGTGCGCGTTCCTGGCCCATCCAGCGGCAGACCTCCTCGTCGCGCAGCAAGTCCACGAAGGCGTCCTCGTCCTCGGGGCGGTAGGGGCGGAACGTGA
This sequence comes from Streptomyces sp., assembly GCF_035645055.1. GTDB lineage: Bacteria > Actinomycetota > Actinomycetes > Streptomycetales > Streptomycetaceae > Streptomyces. The sequence continues at coordinate 14,553 of NZ_DASQNH010000076.1, forward strand.
GTCGTTCGGTGTGCAGGACCGGGGTGGTCATGAGGGCTCCCTCGGGACGGGCGGGCGGGCGAGGGCGGGCCGGGGCGCGTGGTTGAGGGCGCGCCCCGGCCCGGTGCTTCGTCGTGTCGCGCGAGCGCGTCAGGCGCCGGCGTTCTCCATGCGCTCACGCAGGCTGCGCGGACGCATGTCGGTCCAGACCTCGTCGACGTAGGCGGAGCACTCCGCCTCCGTGCCCTCCTTGCCGACGGGCTGCCATCCGGCGGGCACCTCGATGTCGACGGGCCACAGCGAGTACTGCTCCTCGTCGTTGCGCAGCACCTGGTAGCGGGTGTTCTCGTCCATGTCCGGCGGTCTCGCTCTCTCGGGTCGTGAAGGGTGTGAAGGATGGCTGGGAACGGCTGGTCGTGCGGTGTGCGGTGGTGGGGCGCGGCCCACGGGGCGGGGCCTCACCGGCGGTCGCGGGCGTGGTGGGCGATGTGGCGCAGGGCCTGGGCGAAGTCCTCGGCGACGGCGCGCACGGTGTCGGTGGCGTGCAGGGCGGGCCGGTGGTGCCAGGTGAAGGACAGCCGGCCGCGCTGGACCGCGCCGACGATCTCCAACGGGTGGGAGCCGCTGTCGCGCGGGTCGTGGTGCCGGCCGAACGAGCCGTGTTCCGCGCGCACCAGGCCGTCTCCGGGATTCTCGGGGCGGGCGTCCCACTGCCCGAGGTAGTTGAAGACGACCTGCCCGTGCGCGGCCCGTCCGAGCCGCTCGCGCACCTCGGGCGGGCCGAAGGTGCGCAGCGCGCCGAAGCCCAGCCCGTTGCCGGGCACGGCACGCAGCTGGCGGCGCACCGACTTCACCAGGGTCCGCCAGTCCCGGGCGGGCCCGAGGTCGGCGGGGTCGGGCACCTGGAGGGCGACCGGGTGGACGGTGGTGAACCAGCCGACCGTGCGGGTCAGGTCCACGTCGTCGAGGACGTCCTCGCGGCCGTGCCCCTCCAGGTCGAGGCGGACCTCCTCGCGGCCGGTCCAGCGGGCCAGGGCGAGAGCGAGAGCGGCGAGCAGCACGTCGTTGACGCGGGTGCGGTAGGCGGTCGGTGCGGCGCGCAGCAGCGCCTCGGTGTCCGCCTCGTCCAGTTCGACGGTGAGCGTGTCGGTGACGGCCGTCCGCGGAGCGGCCGATGTCTCGGCCGGCAGCGGTCCGGTGTTCACCGCCCGTTCCCAGTAGGGCAGTTCGTGGTCGAGTGCGCCGGACGCGACGTGCGCGGCGAGGCCTCGCGCCCAGTCGCGGAAGGAGGTGGTGCGCTCCCCCAGCGCGACGGGTCCGCCCTGGGCGGCCTGCCGGTAGGCGGCCTCCAGGTCGTCGCGCAGGATGCGCCAGGACACGGCGTCCACGACCAGGTGGTGGGCGACCAGGAGGAGGAAGGCGGGCCGGCCGGCGTCGCCGGTGAACAGGGCCGCCCGCAGCAGCGGGCCGCGTGCCAGGTCGAAGCCGGTGTGCAGGTCGTCGGCGGCCTTCTCCATCGCCGCGTCGGCCTCGGCGGGGGCCAGTCCGCCGAGGTCGTGACGGGTCAGGAGCCGGTCGCGGTCGGTGTCGGTCGTCGGCGGGTTGAACTGGTGCCAGCCGTCCTGGCCGGCGGTGAAGCGCATGCGCAGGGCGTCGTGGTGGTCGAGCAGGGCGTTCAGGGCCGTTTCCAGGGCGGCCGCGTCCACCTCGGCGGCGAGTTCGAGGAGCAGTGACTGGTTGAAGTGGCCGTGGCTGGCGCGCGGGCTGGTCAGGAACCACTCCTGGATGGGGGTGAGCGGCACCTCTCCGCTCACCGCTTCGTCCCCGGAGTGCCGGGGCGCGCCGGTGACGACGGTGGCCAGTTCGGCGACCGTCTGGTGGGTGAACAGGTCTCGGGTGGTCAGGTGCAGTCCGTCGCGTCGCAGCCGTGAGACGACCTGCATGCTCAGGATGGAGTCGCCGCCGAGGTGGAAGAAGTTGTCGTGCGCGCCGACGTCCGCCACGCCGAGGACGTCGGCCCAGATGCGGGCGATGCGGCGTTCGGTGTCGGTGCGCGGCGCCGTGTGCGGCCCGGTCGCGGTGTGCGCGGGGCCGGGTTCGGGCAGGGCGCCCCGGTCGGACTTGCCGTTCGGGGTGAGCGGCAGGTGCGCGAGCGGCACGAACGCCGACGGGATCATGTGCGGTGGGAGCAGCCCGGCGAGGTGGTCGCGCAGCTCGGGCACCGGCAGTTCCTCCGGGCCGCCCTCGGCGGGTACGACGTAGGCCACCAGCCGTCCGCCGGAGCGGCCGTCCGGGTCGCTGCCGCCGCCGCGCACGGTGACCACCGCGTCGCGCACCCGCGGGCTGCGGCGCAGCGCGCTCTCGATCTCTCCGGGTTCGATACGGAAGCCGCGCAGTTTGACCTGGTCGTCGGCGCGACCGGCGAAGCGCAGCTCGCCGTGGGAGTCCCAGCGGGCCAGGTCGCCGGTGCGGTACATCCGCTCGCCGGGCGCGCCGAACGGGTCGGCGACGAAGCGGGAGGCGGTCAGGCCGGGCCGGTTGAGGTAGCCGCGGGCCAGTCCGGGTCCGGCGACGTACAGTTCGCCGGTGACGCCGGGCGGGACGGGGCGCAGCGCCGCGTCGAGGACGTGGACGCGGGTGGCGCCGGCCGGGCGGCCGATCGGCGGGGCGCCCGTGCCCGGGGCGAGCGGGCCGGTCCAGGTGGTGACGACGGTGGCCTCGGTCGGGCCGTAGGAGTTGATCATCCGTCGGCCGGGGGCCCACCGTTCGACGAGGTGGGCGGGGCATGCCTCGGCGCCGACGATGAGGGTGCGCAGGTGCGGCAGGGTGCCGGCGGTCTCGGGGGCGACCGTGGCCAGGGCGGCCGGCGGGATCAGCGTGTGGCTGACGCGCCGCTCGGCGAGGACTTGGGCGAGCCGCTCGCCGACGAGCGGGCCTTCCTCCCCGGTGATCAGGGTGGCTCCGCTCAGCAGGGACACGCACAGCTCCAGCACGGAGGCGTCGAAGCTGGGCGAGGCGAACTGCAGGACCCGGTCGCCGAGGCCCGTGTCGTAGCGGTCGGCGGCGGCCGCGGCGAAGGCGGCGAGGCCGCGGTGTGTCACCGTCACCCCCTTGGGTGTGCCGGTCGAACCGGAGGTGTAGATCACGTACGCCGGGTGGCCGACGGTCAGCGCGGCCGTGCGGTGGGTGTCCGTGGGCGCGGTGTCCGGGCCGTCCGCGTCCCATACGGCGGCGGGGTCGTCCAGGACGAGCCAGGCTCCCGCGTCGCGCAGCATGAAGTCCCGGCGCTGCTCGGGATAGTCCGGGTCGACGGGCAGGAAGGCGCCGCCGGCCTTGGCCACGGCGAGCTGGGCCACCACCGTCTCCGCGCTGCGGGGCAGGGCGAGGGCCACGATCCGCTCGGGTCCCACACCCTGGGCGATGAGCCGGTGGGCCAGCCGGTTGGCGGCGCGTTCGACCTGCGCGTACGTCAGCTCGCGGCCGTCGGCGTCGGCCAGGGCGACGGCGTCGGGGGTGTGGGCGGCCTGCCGTTCGAACAGCTCGGGCAGGGTCGCCGCCGGGACCGGGCGGGCGGTGCCGCGTCCCTGGTCGAGGACGGCCTTGAGCGTCTCGTCGGTGGCGAGGGGCAGAGCTCCCAGGGGCCGGTCGGGATCGTCGGCGACGGCGGTCAGAAGCGTGCCGAGCTGGTCGGCCATGCGTTCGGCGGTGGCCGTGTCGAACAGATCGGTGTTGTAGGTGAGCAGTCCGTGCAGTTCCCCGGTGCCGGTCTCGGCGAACTCCAGGGTGAGGTCGAACGCCGCGTGCCGCAGCTCGGTGTCGATGTCGGTGACCTCGATGCCGGGCAGGTCGAGAGCGGCGGCCGGGGCGTTCTGCAGGACCACCATGACCTGGAACAGGGGGGTGCGGCTGGTGTCGCGGACCGGCTGCACCTCGTCCACCACCTGCTCGAACGGCGCCTCCTGGTGGGCGAAGGCGTCCAGTACGGTTCCGCGGACCTCGCTGAGGAACTCGGGGAAGGGGCGGTCGGGTTCGACGCGGGAGCGCAGGACGAGGGTGTTGACGAAGAACCCGACGAGGTGCTGGGTCTCGGCGCGGTCCCGGCCGGAGGTGACGGTACCGACGGTGATGTCCTCGCCGCCGGTCAGGCGGGCCAGGTAGGCCTGCGCGGCGGCGACCAGCGTGGTGAACAGGGTGGCCTGGCGGTCCCGGCCCACCCGGATGAGGCGGTGGGTCGTGTCGCGGGGCAGGACGAGGCGCACGGTGGCGCCGTCGTGGGTGCGCACCGCCGGACGCGGCCGGTCGGTGGGCAGGTCCAGCGTCTCCAGACCGGCCAGGTGCTCCTTCCAGTACGCGAGGTGGTCGTCCGTGCCGCGCCCGCGCTGCCAGTGGGCGTAGTCGGCGTACTGCACCGGCAGCGGCGGCAACTCACCATCGCTCCCGTCCACTTGTGCGCGGTAGAAGTGGGCGAGGTCTCCGGCGAGCACCCCCGTGGACCAGCCGTCGGTGACGATGTGATGCAGGGTCAGCGTCAGGACGTGCTCGTCGTCCGTGAGCCTGATCAGGCCCGTGTGCAGGAGCGGGCCGCGCCGCAGGTCGAAGGTGCGGGCGCGTTCGGCCTCCAGCAGTTCCGCCAGCCGGACCGCGCGGTCGCTGTCCGCGAGCGCCGACAGGTCGTGCAGGGTCGGGGGGACCTCCCGCGCCGGGTGGACGATCTGCACACCGTGGCCGTCCACCGCGTCGAACGTGGTGCGCAGCGCCTCGTGCCGTTCGACCAGGGCGCGCAGGGCCGCGGTGAGGGCGGGCACGTCGAGCCGGCCGCGCAGGCGCAGGGCCAGCGCCGTGACGTACTCGCCGCTGCCGGGCGCGAACTCCTCCAGGAACCACAGGCGTTGCTGGGCGTAGGACATCGGGGCGGGTGTGTCACGGGTGACCGGGACGATCGCGGCGGGCGGGGCCGCTCCGGAGCGTTCCCCGGTGAGCAGGGCGGCGAGGGCGGCGGGGGTGGGGTGGGTGAACACCGCCCGCGGGGACAGGCCGGTGCCGAACTCCTCGCCCAGGCGGGCGGCCAGCCGGATGCTGAGGATGGAGTCACCGCCCAGCTGGAAGAAGTCGTCCTCCACCCCGGGGCGCGGCACGGAGAGGACTTCGGCGAAGACGTCCGCGGCGCGGCGCTCGGCGTCGGTGCGCGGCTCGGCCGCAGCGCCCTGCCGGTCACCGCCCACGGGCTCGGGCGCCGGGAGCGCCGCCCGGTCGACCTTGCCGTTGCGGCTGAGCGGCAGCGCGGGCAGGGCGACGAACGCCGACGGGACGAGGTAGTCGGGCAGCGAGCGCCGGGCGAACTCCCGCAGCGCGGTGGCGTCCTCGGTGCCGACCACGTAGGCCACCAGGCGCCGGCTGCCGGGCCGGTCCTCGCGGGCCAGCACCGTCACGTCGGTGACGCCGGGGTGCGCCGCGAGGGCCGCCTCCACCTCGCCGGGCTCGACGCGGAAACCGCGGATCTTCACCTGGTCGTCGGCGCGGCCCAGGAACTCGACGGTGCCGTCGGGGCGGCGGCGGGCCAGGTCGCCGGTGCGGTACATGCGGCTGCCGGGGGGGCCGGCGGGGTCGGCGAGGAAGCGGGCCGCGGTGTCGCCGGGACGGCCCAGGTAGCCGCGGGCCACACCCTCGCCCGCGATGTACAGCTCGCCGGCGCAGCCCGGCGGTACGGGCCGCAGCCGGCTGTCGAGAACGTGCACGCGCAGGTCGTCGAGCGGGTGGCCGATGGGCACGGTGCCGGGGACGGCGGTCGCGTCGGTGAGCGCGAAGGACGTCGCGAACGTCGTCGTCTCGGTGGGGCCGTAGCCGTCCACGACGGTCAGGCCGGGGCAGGCGGCCAGGACGCGGCGCACGGCCGCGGCGGGCACCACGTCACCGCCGGTCCACACCTGGCGCAGACCGGTGAGGCAGTCCGGTGCGTCCTGCGCCAGCAGCCGGAAGAGGCCGGCGGTCAGCCACAGCGCGCTCAGGCCGCCGTCGCGGACCAGGCTCCGCAGCAGTGCCGCGTCCAGCGGCCGCGCGGGCGCCACGACGACGCAGCCGCCGTTGAGCAGGGGCGCCCACACCTCGAAGGTGGCGGCGTCGAAGGCCACCGGGGAGTGCAGCAGCACCCGGTCGCACACCCCGCCGGTGAAGCGGCTGTCGGTGGCGAGGGCGGCCACGTCACGGTGGCGTACCGCGACCGCCTTGGGTTCGCCGGTCGACCCGGACGTGAACATCACGTACGCGAGTCGGTCGGCGTCCGCGGGGGCGGGAGCGGGAGCGCCCGGCACCGGGGTGCGCGCGGCGGCGATGTCCGCGGCGGTCAGCCGGACCGTGGCGCCCGCCCGGTCGATCAGCGTGCGCCGGCGGTCCTCGGGGGCGCGGGCGTCCACCGGGACGTAGGCGCCGCCCGCCTTGAGGACGGCGAGCTGGGCGACGACGAGTTCGGCGCCGCGGTCCATCAGCAGCGCCACCCGGTCCTCGGCCCGCAGGCCGTCGGTGAGGAGCCGGGAGGCCACGGCGTCGGACCACTCGTCGAGGCGGCGGTAGGTCAGCTCCGTGTCGCCGTCGCGCAGCGCGGGCGCGTCGGGGGTACGGCGGGCCTGCCCGGCGAAGAGTTCGACGGGGCTGTCCGGCGCCGTCCCCCGGGCGGTGACGTTCCACCGCGCCAGCAGGGCGTGGTCGTCCTCGGTCAGCGGCTCCAGGCCGGTCACGTCCGCGTCCGCCTCGATGGCGTCGGCGAGGGCGCGCAGGACGACCGCGAGCCGGTCGGCGAGGCGTTCGGCCGTGTCCGGGTCGAACAGGGCGGCGTCGTAGGCGAGGTCGAGGCCGAGCCGGTCGCCGAGGTGGGCGCGCAGGCACAGCGGGAAGGTCGGCGCGTCGTCGGCGCGTACCTCCTCGACCCGCACGCCCGTGCGGGCCGTGGCGGACTCGTCGACGGGATAGTTCTCGAACACCACCATGCTGTCGAACAGCGACTCACCCGCCGGTATCCCGCTCAGCGCCTGGATGCGGGGCAGGGCGAGGAAGTCGAAGCGGCGGGCGTCGCTCTGCCGCTCCTGCACCTCCCGCAGCCAGGTCGCCGCTCCCCCGCCCGCGACCCGGACACGGGTGGGCACGGTGTTGATGAACATGCCGATCATCGACTCCACGCCGGGCAGTTCGGCCGGGCGCCCGGAGACGGTGGTGCCGAACACGACGTCGTCGCGGCCGCCGTGGCGGGCCAGCAGCAGCGCCCAGGCGCCCTCGATCACGGTGTTCACCGTCAGTCCGGCCCGGGCGGCCGTCTGCCGCAGCCGTGCCGAGACGTGCTCGTCCAGCTGCCGGTGCGCCACGGCGGCGGCGCGGGCGCGGTGCTGCTCGGCCGGTGTGCGGTCGTAGGGCAGCGGGGTGCGGGCCGGGAAGCCGGCGAGGAGGCCGGCCCAGTGGGTCTCGGCCGCGCTGTCGTCCTGGTCGCGCAGCCAGCGCAGGAAGTCGGCGAACGGGCGCCGGACCGGTGCGGGGGCCTCTCGGCCGCCGGTGAGCGCGGCGTAGCGCTCGCACACCTCGGTGAGCAGTTGTCCGGTGCTCCAGCCGTCCAGGATCAGGTGGTGGGAGGACCAGAGCAGCAGGATCTCGTCGCCGGGCAGCGCGGCCAGGGTGATGCGTGTGAGGGGTGCGGCGGTCAGGTCCATGCTCGCCGCGCGGTCGGCGGCCAGCAGTTCCTCGGTCCTGCCCGCGCGCTGTTCGGGCGTCAGTTTCCGCCAGTCCAGGTGGGTGACGGGCAGCTCCACGCGCCGGTGCACGACCTGCACGGGATGCGGCAGGCCCTGCCAGTGGACGCTGGTGCGCAGGGCCTCGGTGCGGTCGGCGACCTGCTGCCACGCGGCGGCGAAGGCCTGCGGGTCGGTCACCCCCGACAGTCGTACGGCCACCCGGTCGGAGTAGGCGCCCGCCGTGTCCACCAGGCCGTGGAAGAGCATGCCGGCCTGCAGCGGTGTCAGCGGCAGGACGTCCGCCACGTCCCGGCCGTCGCCCACGAGGCGGTCCAGCTCCGCCTGCCCGAGCCCGGCGAGCGGGAAGTCCGACGGGGTGCGGCCGCCCGCGCCGGGGCGGGCGCAGTGGGCGGCGATCTCACGCAGCGCCGCGCACATCTCCTCGGCGAGCGCGCGGACGGTGGACTCGTCGTAGACGGCCGGCGGGTAGGTCCAGCCGAGTTCGAGCCGGCCGTCCTGGACCACCCCGGTGATGTCCAGCAGGTAGGGCCGGGGGGCGTCGGGGTCGGTGTCGGAGCCGGCCGGGGGCAGGGCGGCGCCGTACAGGCCGCTGCCGCTGCCGCCGCCGTCGGCGTCCCACTGGCCGTGGTAGTTGAAGCCGACCCGCGGTGCCGGGGCACCGGCCAGCGGGCTGTCGGGCAGCAGGTGGCGCAGCGCGCCGTGGCTCAGGCCGCGCAGGGGCACCGCGCGCAGCTGCTCCTTGACCGAGCGCAGGATGTCGTGCCAGTCGGCGTCGGGGGCGACGTTCAGCGCGAGGGGGAACTCGGCGGTGAACCAGCCGACCGTCCGGGACAGGTCCACGTCGTCGAAGAGATCCTCGCGGCCGTGGCCCTCCACGCCGACCAGCACGCTCTCGCGCCCGCACCAGCGGGCCAGGGTGCGGCCGAGGGCACTGAGCAGGACGTCGTTGACCTGGGTGCGGTAGACCTCCGGGACCTGGCGCAGCAGGGCCTGGGTCGTCTGCGGCTCCAGTTCCACCGTGAGCGTGGCGGCGGTGCCGTGGGTGTTGGGGCCGGGCCGGCCGGCGGGCAGGCCGGCCGGGGCCGCCGCGGTCCGGCGCCAGTGGTCGAGGTCGCCGTCCAGGGCGCCGGACCGGGTGTGCGCCTCCAGCCTGGTCGCCCAGTGGCCGTACGCGGTGGTGGCCGGCGGCAGCTCGACCGGGCGTCCGGCGGCGGCCTGCCGGTGGGCGGTCTCCAGATCGGCCAGCAGGATCCGCCAGGAGACGCCGTCGATCACCAAGTGGTGGACGGTGACGAGCAGTTGCGCGGGCAGGTCCGGGCCGCGGTCCCAGATCAGGGCGCGCGCCACGCGGCCCTCGGCGGGGTCGAGCGAGGCGCGGGCCTCGTCCGCGAGGCGGGCCGCCTCGGCCTCCAGGGCGGGGCCGTCGAGGCCGGTCATGTCGTGGTGGGTGACGGTGCCGTCCGGGGCGTCGGGCAGGATCTCCTGGCGCCAGCCGTCCTCGGTGCGGCGGAAGCGGGTGCGCAGCGCCGGATGGTGGCGTACGAGGGCGTCCGCGGCGGCGCGCAGCGCGGACAGGTCGGTGCCGGGGGCCAGTTCCAGGCGCTGCGACATGGTGAAGCGCAGCGGGTCGCCGGGGTGGCGGCCGTCGAGGTACCAGTGCTGGATGGGGGTCAGGGGTGCCTCGGCGGGCGCGGTCGTCTCCGCCGTGACCGGCGCCGGCTCGGTGACGCGCAGGGCGAGTTCGGCGACGGTCTGGTGGAGGAAGACGTCCTTGGTGGTCAGCGCGAGCCCGGCCTGGCGGGCCCTGGCGACGATCTGGATGCTGAGGATGGAGTCGCCGCCGAGGGCGAAGAAGTTGTCCCGCGCGCCCACCCGTTCGACCCGCAGGACCTCCGCCCAGATCGCGGCGAGCGTCTCCTCGGTGCCGGGGCGGGGTGCCACGTACGTGGTGGCGGGGTCGGGCTGCGCGGGCGGGGCGGGCAGGGCGCGCCGGTCGGTCTTGCCACTGGTGGTGCGCGGGATCCGGGCCAGCGGCACGTACGCCGCGGGCACCATGTGGTCCGGCAGGGTGCGCCGCAGCGCGAGGCGCAGCTCGTCCGCGGTCGGGGCGGTGGGCCCGGCGGGCACCAGGTAGGCCACGAGCATGAGCCGGCCCGCGTGCTCGCGTGCCGTCACGACGGCTTCGGCCACCTCCGGGTGGGCGAGCAGCGCGGCCTCGACCTCGCCGGGTTCGATGCGGAACCCGCGGATCTTGATCTGCTCGTCGGCGCGGCCCAGGAACTCCAGCAGGCCGTTCCCGTCCCGGCGGGCGCGGTCGCCGGTGCGGTACATCCGCTCCCCCGGCGCGCCGAAGGGGTCGGCGAGGAAGCGCGCGGCGGTCAGGCCGGGGCGGTTCAGGTAGCCGCGGGCCACCTGCGCGCCGGCGAGGTACAGCTCGCCGGGCACACCGGGCGGCACCGGGCGCAGGGCGCCGTCGAGGACATAGGCGCGCAGGTTGCGGCCGGGCCGCCCGATGACCGGCCGGTCGGGGCGGTCGGTGACGCGCCCGTAGGTGGCGTCGACGGTGCACTCGGTGGGGCCGTACATGTTGTAGGCGGTGACGCCCAGTTCGGCGGCGCCGTACAGCTCCCGCCAGGTGTCCGGACCTGTCGCCTCGCCGCCGACGAGCAGGACGCGCGGGTGGTGGCGGCCGGGCTCGAGGAGTCCCGCGGCGAGGAGTTCGCGCAGGAAGGACGGGGTGACGTTGACCAGGTCCAGGCGTCGTTCGGAGATCTGTGCGCAGAACGCCTCGGGGTCCAGGCGGACGTCCTCGTCGACGAGGTGGACCTCCTGGCCGAGGGTGAGCAGCAGCGGGCCTTCCCAGGAGGTGTCGAAGGAGAAGGAGGCGCTGAGCGCGGCGCGCAGCCGCCGCCCGTCCGCGGTGTGCGGGGTGACGAGCCCTTCACGGTGGTCGTGGCAGAGGTTGACCAGGTGGCGGTGTTCGACGACGACGCCCTTGGGACGGCCGGTGGAGCCGGAGGTGTAGACGATGTAGGCGGCGTGGTCCGGGCGCAGCGGGGCCGGGCGGTCGCGGTCGGTGGGGTTGTGGGCGGGCAGCCGGTCCCATGGGGTGTCGCGCAGCGTGTCGGCGGTCAGCACGGTGTGCGGGGACGCGTCCGCGAGGAGACGGGCGAGGCGTTCCCCGGGCAGGTCCGGCTCCAGGCACAGCAGGGTGCCGCCCGCCTTGGCCACGGCGAGGACCGCCACCATCAGGTCGGAGGTGCGCGGCAGCCGTACGGCGACCACCCGCTCGGGGCCGACACCCTGGGCCAGCAGGTGGTGGGCGAGCCGGTTCGCGCGCTCGTTCAGGGCGGCGAAGTCGAGGGTGGCGTCCCGTGCCACCAGCGCCGTGACGTGCGGGGTGCGGGCGGCCTGCGCCTCGAACAGCGCGGGGAAGGTGGTCTCCGGGACGGTGAGGTGGGGTCCCCGCGAGTCCTGCAGCACCCGCCGCCGTTCGCCGGCGGTCATCAGCTCCAGCGTCCGTACGTCCCGGCCGGGGTCCCGCACCGCCGCTTCCAGCAGCAGCCGCAGCCGGGCGGCCAGGCGGCGGACGGTGTCCTCGTCGAACAGGCCGGTGTTGTACTCCAGGTGGCCGGTGACGCCGTCGTCGCCCTCCACGAAGTCGAAGGCCAGGTCGAAGGTGGCGTGCCGGACCGGCGGCAGGACCGGTTCGGCGTCCAGGCCCGGCAGCGCGGGGGCCTCGGCGCCCAGGTTGTGCAGGGCGACCATGACCTGGAACAGGGGGGTGCGGCTGGTGTCCCGCTCGGGCTGGAGGGCGTCCACCAGCCGCTCGAAGGGCACGTCCTGGTGGGCGAACGCGTCCAGGACGGTGCCGCGCACCTCCTCCAGCAGCGCGCGGAACGACACACCGGGGCGCACCCGGTTGCGCAGCACCAGGGTGTTCACGAACATGCCGACGACGTCGTGCAGTTCAGGACGCTCGCGGCCCGCGGTGACGGTGCCGACGGCGAAGTCGTCCTGGTCGGCCCAGCGGGACAGCAGGACCGTGCACGCGGTCAGCAGCGTCATGTAGAGGGTCGCGTCGGCCTCCCGGCCCCGCTCGCGCAGCCGGTCGGTCAGCTCGGCGGGCAGGGTGAAGGTCACGAGCGCGCCGTCCCGGGTCCGTACGGCGGGGCGCGGCCGGTCGGTCGGCAGCTCCAGCGGCGGTACGCCGTCCAGCTGCTCGCGCCAGTGGGCGAGTTGCCGCTCGGCCTGTTCGGTGCGGGCGCGCTGCCAGGCGGCGTGGTCGGCGTACCGGACGGGCAGCTCGGGAAGTTCGGGGCGGCGGCCTTCGTGGGCCGCCGTGTACAGCTCGCCCAGGTCCCGGCCGAGGACGCCGAGCGACCAGCCGTCGGTCACGATGTGGTGGACGGCGAGGGCCAGCACGTGCTCGTCGGCCGCCGTGCGGGCCAGGCGGGCGCGCAGCAGCGGCCCGGCCGCCAGGTCGAAGGGCGTGGCGGCCTCGCGCTCCAGCAGCTCCTCCAGCGCCGCCCGGGGGTCGGGTGCGGTGGTGAGGTCGTCCACGGTCAGGGTGACCGGGTGCGGCGGGTGCACCAGCTGCCAGGCCTGTCCGTCCTGTTCGGCGAAGGTGGTGCGCAGTGCCTCGTGCCGGGCGACCAGGCCGTCCAGGGCGGTGCGCAGGGCGCCCTCGTCGAGCGGGCCGCGCAGGCGCAGCACGGACAGCGTCGTGTGCTCGGTGCTGCCGGGCTCGAACCGGTCGAGGAACCACAGGCGCTGCTGGGCGTACGACAGCGGAGCCGGGGTCTGCGGGGCGGTCGCCGGTATCGCGTCGGCCCCGGGGGCGGGCGCGCCGCCGGCCGGTTCGCCCAGCTCGGTGGCGAGCGCGGACACCGTGCGGCGGGTGAACAGCAGCCTCGGGGAGACGTCGGGGCCGAACGCGGCGCGCAGCCGGGCGGTGACGCGGACGGCGAGGATGGAGTCGCCGCCGAGCGCGAAGAAGTCGTCCCCTGCGTGCACCTCCTCGACCCCCAGCACGTCCGCCCAGGCGGCGGCGACCGCCCGTTCGGCGGGGGTGCGCGGCGGGGTCCGGTCGGTGCCGGCGGCGTAGCCGTCCGCCGTCGGAGCGGGCAGGGCGCGCCGGTCGAGCTTGCCGTTGACGGTGAGCGGCAGCGCGTCCATCGGCACATAGGCGGCGGGCACCATGTGGGCGGGCAGCAGCCGCTCCAGATGGGCGCGCAACTCGGCCGCCGGGGGTGTCGCGCCGGCGGAGCCGACGACGTGCGCCACGAGCCGGCGGGTGCCGGAGGCGTCCTCGAACACGCCGACCGCGGCCTCGGCGACGCCGGGGTGGGTGTGCAGGGCGGCCTCGATCTCCCCGGGTTCGATGCGGTAGCCGCGGATCTTCACCTGGGCGTCCGCGCGGCCCAGGTACTCCAGGGTGCCGTCGGGCCGCCACTTCGCCCGGTCGCCGGTGCGGTACATGCGGCTGCCGGCCGGGCCGAACGGGTCGGCGAGGAAACGGGTGGCGGTCAGGCCGGGGCGGCCCAGGTAGCCGCGGGCCAGGCCCTCCCCCGCCACGTACAGTTCGCCGGTCGCGCCCGGGGGCACGGGTGCCAGGTCCGCGTCGAGCACGTACACGCGCAGGTCGGGGATGGCCACGCCGATCGGGCCGGCGGGGCCGCCCGCGGCGGTGGCGGGGTCGAGCGGGGCGTGGGTGACGTGCACGGTGGTCTCGGTGATGCCGTACATGTTGACCAGGCGCGGGGCGGCGGCCGGATGGCGTGCCCACCAGTCGGCGAGCCGGCCGACGTCCAGGGCCTCGCCGCCGAAGATCACCGTGCGCAGCGCGAAGCGGGCGCCGGTCCCGGGGTGTTCGGCGTCGGCGCGGATGAGCGGGTAGAACGCGGACGGTGTCTGGTTGAGGACGGTGACCTGCTCGTCGGCCAGCAGCCGCAGGAAGTCCTCGGGCGAGCGGGCGGTCTCCTCGGGGACGACCACGAGCCGGCCGCCGTGCAGCAGCGGGCCCCACAGCTCCCACACGGAGAAGTCGAACGCGTAGGAGTGGAACAGCGTCCACACGTCGTCCGGGCCGAAGCCGAACCACTGGCTCGTGCGGGTGAACAGCCGCACCACGTTGGCGTGCGGGATCACCACGCCCTTGGGACGGCCGGTGGAGCCGGAGGTGTAGATGGCGTAGGCGGGGCTCTCCGGGAGCGGCCGGCGGGCCGGGGCGGGGCCGGCGGCCGGGCGCCGGGCGAGGTCGGCCTCGGTGTCCGGGTCGTCGATCACCAGGACGGGCACACCGGTGCCGTCGGCGCGGGCCGCCGTGCCGGTGGTGGTCACCAGGGTCACCGGGGCGGCGTCGGCGAGGAGGTGGGCGATGCGTTCGGCGGGCGAGTTCGGATCGATCGGCAGGTAGGCCGCCCCGGTCTTCAGCACGGCGAGGACGGCGACGACCTGGTCGGTGGAGCGGGGCAGGGCGAGGGCGACGAACCGCTCTGGCGCGGCGCCGAGTTCGGCGAGCCGGTGGGCGAGGCGCCCGGCGCGTGCGTCGAGGGTCGCGTAGTCGAGACGCTCGGTTCCGCAGGTGACGGCGACGGAGCCGGGTGTGCGGGCAACCTGCGCCTCGAACAGGTCCACCAGCGTCTCGGCGGGGCGGCCGCGTTCGGTGCCGTTCCAGTCGGTGAGCATCCGCCGCCGTTCCTCGGCCGTCGTCCAGGCCAGGGCGCGCAGCGGCCGGTCGGGGCCGTCGGCCAGTTCGGTGAGCAGCAGGCACAGCCGGTCGGCGAGCGCGCGGACGGTCGCCGCGTCGAACAGGGCCGGGTCGTAGGCGAGGTCGAAGCCGAGGCGTTCGCCGTGGTAGGCGCGCAGGACGAGCGGGTAGTTGGTGGCGTCGCGGGAGGTCACCTCGGCCAGCCGGATCCCGGACCCGGCCGTGCGGGCCTCGTCGAAGGGGTAGTTCTCGAAGGCGACCATGCTGTGGAAGAGCGGGCTGCCGGACGGCACGTCGCTCAGCTGGGTCAGCTCCGCGAGCGACACGGCCGCGAACCGTCTCGACTCGGCCTGCGCGTCCTGGAGTTCGCGCAGCCACTGGCGGGCCGGGCGTGCGGCGTCGACGCGGACGCGGGTGGGCACGGTGTTGATGAACATGCCGACCATGGACTCGACGCCGGGCAGGTCGTCGGGCCGGCCGGAGACGGTGGTGCCGAACACCACGTCGTCCTGGGCGCCGTAGCGGGCCAGCAGCAGCGCCCAGGCGCCCTGCACGACGGTGTTGAGGGTGAGTCCGGTCTCGCGCGCGGTGCGGGCCAGCCGGGCCGACGTCTCCTCGTTCAGTCCGGCGGCGTACACGTCCGCGGAGCGGGCCTGGTGGGCGTCGCGCAGGGGGCGGTCGGCGGGCAGCGGGGTGGGGGCGGCGAAGCCGGCGAGGACGCCCTGCCAGTGGGCGCGTACCGCGTCGGGGTCCTGCTCGGCGAGCCAGCGCACGTAGTCACCGAAGGGGCGCCGCAGCGGCGGCCGGGGCTCGGCCCCGGCGGTGAGCGCCGCGTACTCCTCGCACACCTCGGTCAGCACCTGGGCCAGGCTCCAGCCGTCCAGGATCAGGTGGTGGGAGGTCCACAGCAGGTGCAGCCGCGCGCCGGGCAGCCGGATCAAAGTCAGCCGCATCAGCGGCGCGGCGGCGAGGTCGATGCCTTCGGCCAGGTCGTCGGCGCGCAGCCGGGCCAGGCGCTCGGCGCGCTCGGCCTCGTCCAGGTCCCGCCAGTCGAGGTGGGTCACCGGCACCCGTACGTCCCGGCGCACGACCTGGAGGGGCACCGGCACGTCCTCCCAGACCACGCAGGTGCGCAGGGCGGGTGTGCGGTCGGTGACGCGCTGCCAGGCGACGGCGAGGGCGCGCGGGTCGGCGACGCCGTCCAGCAGCAGGCCCGCCTGGTCGACGTAGACGTCGTCGGGGCCGCCGACCAGCCGGTGGAAGAGCATGCCTTCCTGGAGCGGGGTCAGCGGCAGGACGTCCTCCACGTCCCGGCCGTCGCCGACCAGCCGGTCCAGACGGTCCTGGTCGAGGCGGGCCAGCGGGAAGTCGGACGGGGTGCGGCCGCCGGCGCCGGGGCGGGCGCAGTGCTCGGCGATCGCGGCGAGCGCGCGGGTCATGCCGTCGGCGAGGGCGCGGACGGTGTCCTCGTCGTGCACCTGGTCGCTGTAGTGCCAGGTGATCTCCAGTTCGCCGCCGGTCACCACGGCGGAGACGTCCAGCAGGTGGTCCAGCGGCTCGCCGGGGGCGATGTCGCGGCCGGGGGCCTCGCCCGCCGGGGCGAAGTCCCCGCCGCCGGAGGCCTCCCACTGGCCGTGGTAGTTGAAGCTGATCTGCGGCAGCGGCACGTCTCGGAGGGCGCGGGCGGCCGGGTCGGGCGAGCCGAGGCGGGCCAGGGCCTCGTGGCTCAGGCCGTGCCGGGGAACGGCCCGCAGCCGCTCCTTGACCGCCTTGAGGGTGGCACCCCAGTCCGGCGCCCCCGCCGGACCGGCGGGCGCGAGGGTGACGGGGTACTGGGCGGTGAACCAGCCCACCGTGCGGGACAGGTCCAGCGTGTCGTCCTCGCGGCCGTGGCCCTCCAGCAGGACGGTCACCCGCTCGGCGCCCGCCCAGTCGGCCAGGACCCGGCTCAGCGCGCCGAGCAGCACGTCGTTGACCTGCGTGCGGTAGACCGCGGGCACCTGGCGCAGCAGGGCCTCGGTGGTGGCGCGGTCCACGCGGGTGCCGAGGGTGCGGACCGAGCCGGCGAGCGGGGTGCCCGGACGGTCCACGGGCAGTGGGGTGCGGGGCTGGGCGGCCTCGGCCGTCCAGTGCGCCAGGTCGGCGTCGAGGTCGCCGTCGCGCACCCGGCGCGAGAGGTGCGCGGCCCAGTCGGTGAACGGTGTGGGGACGGGCTCCAGCCGGATCGTCTCGCCTTGGGACGCCTGCCGGTAGGCCTCGGCGAGGTCGGCGAGGAGGATGCGCCAGGAGACGCTGTCCACCGCCAAGTGATGCGCGGTGACGAACAGTTGGGGTCGCTCGCCGGGACGGGACAGCAGGGCGGCGCGCAGCAGGGTGCCGGTCTGCGGGTCGAGGGCGGCGCGGGCGGCCTCGGCGGCCTGTTCGCGTGCGGCCGCCGGGTCGGCGGCGTGGGAGAGGTCGTGGCGGGTGAGCAGGCCGGTGGCCGCTCCCTCCACGGGGTGCTGGCGCCAGGTGTCCCCCGAGCGGGCGAAACGGGTGCGCAGCGCCGGGTGGTGGGCGACCAGGGCCCGCAGGGCGCGCTCCAGGGCCGGTTCGTCCAGGTCGTACGGCAGGTCCAGCAGCATCGACATGCTGAAGTGGCGCAGCGGGCCGTGGGCGGCGAAGAACCACTCCTGCACCGGCGTCAGCGGCGCCGGGCCCTGTTCGGCCGGCGGCCGGGGCGCGGGCACCTCGGCGGTGCGCACGGACGCGGCGGCGGCGAGGTCGGCGACGGTCTGGTGGCGGAAGACGTCCCGCGAGGTCAGGTGCAGGCCGGCCGCGCGGGCGCGGGAGACGGCCTGGATGCTGAGGATGGAGTCGCCGCCCAGCTCGAAGAAGTTGTCGGTGACGCCGACCCGGCGGGCGCCCAGTACCTCGGCCCAGACGCGGGCCAGCGTCTCCTCCTCGGGGGTGCGCGGGGCGACGAACTCCCGTTCGCGCTCGCCGCCGTCGAGGTCGGGGGCGGGCAGGGCGCGGCGGTCGACCTTGCCGCTGACGGTCATCGGCAGGGCGTCGAGCACGGTGAAGGAGGACGGCACCATGTGGTCGGGCAGCACCCGCCGCAGCGCCGCCCGCACCTCGCCCGCGGCGGGCCGCGCGGCGTGATCGGCGGGGACGAGGTAGGCGGCGAGCCGGATGTGGCCGTGCGGGTCGGTGACGGCGACGACCGCGGCGGCGGCGACCTCGGGCAGGTCCGTCAGGGCCGCCTCGACCTCGCCGGGCTCGATGCGGTGGCCGCGCACCTTGACCTGGTCGTCGGCGCGCCCGAGGTAGTCCAGGCGTCCGTCGGCGGTCCAGCGGGCCAGGTCGCCGGTGCGGTACATGCGGGCACCGGGCGGGCCGAACGGGTCGGGCAGGAACCGCGCGGCCGTCAGCCCCGGCCGCCCCGAGTAACCGCGCGCCAGCTGCGCACCGGCCAGGTACAGCTCGCCGCCGACACCGGGCGGCACCGGCCGGAGCCGGTCGTCGAGGACGTAGGCGCGCACGTTGGCCAGCGGCCGGCCGACGGTCGGGCGGCCGTCGCCCTCGATGCGGCAGGCCAGGGCGTCGACCGTGCACTCGGTGGGTCCGTAGAAGTTGTACGCGGCCACGTCCCGCCGCGCGGCCAGCTCCCGCCACAGGGCGGGCCCGACGGCCTCGCCGCCGAGCATGAGTACGCGCGGGTGGTGGCGCGGGTCGGTGAGCAGTCCGGCGGGCAGCAGCTGGCGCAGGTAGGTGGGGGTCAGGTCGAGGAAGTCGATGCGGTGCTCGACGACGTACTCGACCAGTGCGGCGGCGTCCAGCCGGGTCGTCTCGTCGACCAGGTGCAGCGGGTGGCCGTCGGCCATCAGCAGCACGCCCTCCAGCGAGGTGTCGAAGGAGAACGACGCCGTCAGCGCCACCCGAAGCGGCCCGCCGCCCGCCTCGGCGACGAAGCCCTCGCGGTGGCCCGCCAGGAGGTTCGCCAGAGACCTGTGTGCCACCGCCACGCCCTTGGGGCGGCCGGTGGAGCCGGAGGTGTGGATGACGTAGGCGGTGGTGTCGGGGTCGGGCGGGGTGAGCGGGCCACCGGTGGTGTCGCCGGCCTCCCGCAGTGCGGCTTCGTCCAGCACCAGCACGGGCCGCGCGTCGTCCAGCAGGAACCGCACCCGGTCCTCCGGCAGCGCGGGGTCCAGGGGCAGGTAGCCGGCGCCTGCCTTCCAGACGGCGAGGATGGCCACGATCATGTCGGCGGTGCGCGGCAGTCCGAGGGCGACCAGGCGCTCGGGGCCCGCGCCGCGGGCCACCAGGTGCCGGGCCAGGCGGTCGGCGCGCGCGTCGAGCGTCGCGTAGTCGAGACGGACGTCCCCGGCGACGAGGGCGGTGGCGTGCGGGGTGCGGGCCGCCTGCCGCGCGAACAGCTCGGGCAGGGTCTCCCCGGGAACGGAGCGCGCCGTGGCGTTCCAGTCCCGTGTCACCTGCCGCTCCTGTTCGGGTGAGAGCAGGGGCAGGGCGCCGAGCGGCCGGTCGGGGTCGGTGGCGACGCCGTCCAGCGCGCGCAGCAGCTGGTCCGCCATGCGCTCGGCGGTGGCCGCGTCGAACAGGTCGGTGCGGTACTCCAGCAGACCGGTCAGTCCGTCCCCGTCGGGGACGAACTCCACGCTCAGGTCGAACGTGGCGGCCCGCCGGGGCACGGCGACCGGGGAGGCGGTCAGGCCGTGCGGGTCGGGTGCGGCGGGCGGCGCGGGGTGCAGCAGGACCATCACGTCGAACAGGGGGTTGCGTCCCGCCTCACGGGTCGCGCCGACGGCCTCCACCAGCCGCTCGAACGGCGTGTCGCCGTGCGCGAAGGCGTCGTTGACGGTGTCCGCGGCGGCGGCGAGCAGCTCGCGGAAGGAAGCGCTCGTCTCGACGCGGGTGCGCAGTGCGACGGTGTTGACGAAGAACCCGACGGCCCGCTCCAGGTCCGTGCGCCCGCGTCCGGGGGTGAGCGAGCCGACCGTGATGTCGTCCTGCCCGGACCAGCGGGCCAGCAGGGTCTGGCAGGCGGCGACCAGAGCGGTGAACAGGGTGGTGTGCTGCTCGGCCGCCAGGTTCCGCAGCCGTGCCGTGGTGGCGGCGGGGACGGCGAAGGTGTGCACCGCGCCGGCGCCGGACTCCTCGCCGCGCCGCGGGCGGTCCAGCGGCAGCTCGGGTGCGACCGCCCCCGACAGTTTCTCCTTCCAGTGCGCCAGGTGGCGCTCCAGCCGGGTGCCGGACAGCTGCTCGCGCTGCCAGACGGCGAAGTCCGGGTACTGCGTGGCCACCGGGGGCAGTGCGGGCCGCGCGCCCCGGGCGAGGGCGTCGTAGGCGGCGCACAGCTCCTCCAGCACGACGCCCATCGACCAGCCGTCGGTGACAATGTGATGGGCCGTCAGCAGCAGGACGTGCGCGTCGGGCGCCTCCCGCAGCAGCAGGGCGCGCAGCAGCGGGCCGCTCCCCAGGTCGAAGGGGCGCTCGTACTCGGCCAGCAGAGCCGCGTCCAGGTCCGCCCCGGCCTCGCCGGGAGCCGTCAGGTCCCGGACGGGCAGCGGGAGCGGCCCGGCGGGGTGCACGGTCTGCGCGGGAGTACCGTCGGTCTCCTGGAACGTGGTGCGCAGCGCCTCGTGCCGCGTCACCACGTGCTCCAGCGCCCCGGACAGGGCGGTGTGGTCGAGGGCTCCGGTGAGGCGCAGCGCGACGGCGCTGTTGTAGCGCGCGTCGCCGGGGCGCAGCCGGTCCAGGAACCACAGTCGCTGCTGGGCGAAGGACAGGGGCAGCGGCCGGGTGCGGCCGGCGTGCGGGATGGCCTGCCGGGCGGCGGCACCGGGGGCGCCTGCGGCGGCCCGTCCGGCCAGCCGGCGGCGGAGCGCTTCCTGGAGGTCCTGCGGCAGGGCCTCGGCACGGTTTCGCTTCGAAGACGTCATGGTCGTCCGGTCCTCACCGTTCTTCGTGGTCGCTGTCGCCGCGTGCGGCGTCTTCGAGTTCGCTCAGCACCTGTTCCTCCACCAGGTCCGCCAGGGCGGCCACGGTGCGGTTGACCAGGACGTCGCGGGGCGTGAGGGTCACGCCGAAGGTGTCGTTGGCGCGGGAGGCGATGAGCAGGGCGCGCAGGGAGTCGCCGCCCAGGGCGAAGAAGTCGTCCTCGGCGCCCACGGTGGTCTCCAGCGCCTCCTCCCACAGGGCGGCGACGGCCTCCTCGGTGGGCGTGCGCGGCGGCACGTGCCCGGCGGTCCGCTCCCCCGTGTCGGGTACGGGGGCGGGCAGCGCGGCCCGGTCCGTCTTGCCGTTCTCGGTCAGCGGGAAGCGGTCCAGGGTCACGAACGCCGAGGGCACCATGGGGCCGGGCAGCGTGCGGGCGGCGAAGGCCCGCAGGTCCGCGGCGGCGGGCGGTTCGGCGCCGGGCGCGACGAGGACGTGGGCCACCAGGCGCGGCAGCCCCGGTTCGTCCTCCCGCACGCTCACCACGGCGTCCAGCACCGCCGGGTGGCGTACCAGGGTCGCTTCCACCTCGCCGGCCTCGATGCGGTGGCCGCGCAGCTTGAGCTGGTGGTCGGTGCGCCCGAGGTAGTGCAGTTCGCCTCGGGCGTCGCGGCGGACCAGGTCACCGGTGCGGTACATCCGGGTGCCGGGCGGTCCGAACGGGTCGGCGGTGAAGCGGGTCGCCGTCAGGCCGGGGCGGCCCAGGTAGCCGCGGGCCAGGGCCGGTCCGGCGAGCCACAGTTCGCCGGGCACGCCGTCGGGGACGGGGCGCAGGCGCGCGTCGAGGACGTAGGCGGCGGTGGCGGGCAGGGCGCGGCCGATGGGCGGCGCGCTGCCGTCCGGCTCCAGCGGGTCGGACCAGGTGGCGACGACGGTGGCCTCGGTGGGCCCGTAGGAGTTGATCATGCGGTGCTGCGGCGCCCACCGGGCGACCAGTTCGGCCCGGCAGGCGTCCGCGCCGACCACCAGGGTGCGCAGGTGCGGCAGGGTGCCGGGGGTGTCCGGCGGGAGGGTGGCGAGCGCGGCGGGCGGCAGCAGGGTGTGCGTGATGCGCGCGGTGCACAGGACGCCGGCCAGTTCCGCGCCGAGCAGCGGGCCGGGCGGCGGTACGACGAGCGCCGCGCCGTGCGGCAGGGACATGCACAGCTCCAGGACGGAGGCGTCGAAGCTGGGCGTGGCGAAGGCCAGCACGCGGTCCCCGGCGCGGACCTGGTAGTGCGCGGCCTCGGCGGCGGCGAACGCGGCCAGTCCCCGGTGGGTGACGACGACGCCCTTCGGGGTGCCGGTGGAGCCTGAGGTGTGGATGACGTACGCGGGGTCGTCGAGGTGCGGCGGGCGGACGCGGTCGGTGTCGGTGGGCCGGTGGCCGGGTGTGCCGTCGGGCGGCGCGGCGAGCAGGCCGGCGACCTCCTCGGCGGTGAGGGTGACGGCGGGGTTCGCGTCGCGCAGCATCAGCGTGACCCGCTCGGCCGGGTGGCCTGGGTCCACCGGGAGGAAGGCGGCGCCCGTCTTGGCCACGGCGAGCTGGGCGAGGACCATGTCCGCCGAGCGCGGCAGGACCAGTGCGACGATGTCGCCGGGTCCCGCCCCGCGTGCGATGAGCCGGTGCGCCAGCCGGTTGGCGCGGGCCTCGGCCTCGGCGAAGGTCAGCGTCGACTCCCCGGTGTCGAGGGCGGTCCGCTCGGGCCACCGGTCGACCGCGGCCTCGATCAGCGCGGGCAGCGTCGCCGGGACCGGCGGCGGCAGTTGCGGGCGGGCGGGGCCGTACAGCAGCCGGTGCCGTTCGCCGGGAGGCAGGACGTCGACCGTGTGCAGGGGTGTCCGGTCGTCCGTGCCGGCGAGCGCGGTCAGGACGTGCGTCAGCCGGTCGGCCAAGGCGCGGGCGGTGGTCTCGTCGAAGTACCGCGGGTCGTAGCCGAGTTCCACGCTCAGCTCGTCGCCGGGCGAGATCACCACCGTGAGCGGGTAGTTGGTCGCCTCGCGGGCGTCGAGGTCGTGCACGCGCACGCCGTGCGCGCCTGCGGTGGCGTCGCCGACCGGATAGTTCTCGAACACCAGCAGGCTGTCGAACAGGGAGGTGCCGGGCGGGAGTTCGCTCCACTGGTGCAGGTCCGTCAGCGGCACGTGGTCGAAGCGCCGGTCCTCCGCGCGGGCGGCCTGCACCTGCCGCAGCCAGGCGGCGCAGGGCGTGGACTCGTCCACGGTGACCCGCGCGGGCAGGGTGGTGATGAACAGGCCGGTGATGGTGTCCGCGCCCGGCAGGTCGGCGGGCCGGCCGGAGACGGTGGTGCCGAAGCAGACCTCCCGCTCGCCGCTGGAGCGCGCCAGCAGCAGCGCCCAGGCGCCCTGCACCAGGGTGTTGAGGGTGAGCCGGTGGCGGCGGGCGTACTCCGCCAGCCGGGCCGTGCCGGCCGCGTCGAGCCGCTGCGACAGCCAGGTGCCCGACCGGGCGGCGGCGCCCGGGGCGGGCCTGCGGTCGTACGGCAGCGGGGTGGGCGCGGCGTGACCGGCGAGTGCGGCCTTCCAGTGTTCCTCGGCGGCGGCGGTGTCCCGGCCTGCCAGCCAGGCCGCGTAGTCCGCGAAGGGCCGCCGCCGCGGCAGTCGCGGCCCGGTCCCGGCGGTGAGCGCGGCGTGCGCCTCCAGTACGTCCGACAGCACGTGGAAGACGCTCCAGCCGTCCAGCAGGACGTGGTGGAAGGTCCACACCACGCGCACCTCGTCCGGGCCGAGCCGGATCAGGGTGACGCGCAGCAGCGGGGGGCGGTCCAGGTCGATGCCGCGGGCGCGGTCCTCGTCGAGCAGCCGCCGCAGTTCGGTGTCCCGCCGCGCCGGGTCCAGACCGCTCCAGTCGAGCTGGGTGACGGGCAGGGTGACGCGGCGGTGCACGGTCTGCAGCGGGGCCGGGACCTGGCCCAGGGCGACGGCGGTGCGCAGCACGGGCGTCGCGTCCACGACGTGCTGCCAGGCGTCCGCCAGCAGGGCGGGCTCGCGCACGCCGTCGGCGACGAAGGTGATCTGCTCGACGTACAGGCCCTCGCCGGGCTCGTCCATGCCGTGCACGACCATGCCGGTCTGGGTGGGGGTGAGCGGGTACACGTCCGTCACGTCGTGCCCGTCGCCGACGAGCCGGTCGACGGCGGCCTGGTCCAGGGCGGCCAGCGGGAAGTCGGACGGGGTGCGGCCGCCCGCGCCGGGCTGGGCACAGTGCCGGACGATCGCGCGCAGTTCCTCCGCCGTCTCCTCGGCGAGGCGGGCGACGGTGTCGTGCCGGTGCACCCGGCGGGAGTACGACCAGGTGAACTCCAGCCGCTTGTCGGTGACCCGGCCGAGGACGTCGATCAGGTGCGGCCGCTCCGCCGAGCGGTCCATGCCGCCGGTCAGCCCGCCGTGGGGTGCGCGCAGCAGACCGCCGTCAGCCGCGCTCCAGTCCTGCTGCCCCAGGTAGTTAAAGCCCACCTGCGGCAGGCCGGGCAGCTCGCGTCCCGCCGTGGGGTGCAGGTGCCGCAGCGCGCCGTAGCCCACTCCCCCGCGCGGTACGGCCCGCAGGTTCTCCTTGACGGTCTTCAGCGCGGCCCCGAGGCCGGCGTCCCGCGGCACGTCGAGGCCCACCGGGAACATGGTGGTGAACCAGCCGGCGGTGCGGGACAGGTCGACGTCGTCGAAGAGGTCCTCGCGGCCGTGGCCCTCCAGCGCGACCACCACCCGGTCCTGTCCCGTCCAGCGGGCCAGGACCCGGCCCAGGGCGCACAGCAGGACGTCGTTGACGCGGGTGCGGTAGGCGTCCGGCACCTCCTGGAGGAGCCGGCGGGTCTCCTCGGCGTCGAGGGTCACCGTCACGGTCTCCTCGTCGGCGGCGGTGTTGGCGCCCGGGAGGTCGGTCGGCAGGGCGGTCGGGTCGAGGCCGCTCCAGTACGCGATCTCGTCGTCGAAGCCGCCGTCGGTGGTGTGCGCGGCCAGGCGCCGGGCCCAGTCCCGGAAGGAGGTCGTCTTCGCCCCAAGGTCGGGGGCCGTACCGGCGCGCAGGGCCCGGTGGGCGGTGTCCAGGTCCTCCAGGATCACCCGCCAGGACACCGCGTCGACGACCAGGTGGTGGGCGGCCAGCAGCAGGATGGGCGCCCGGTCGCCGTCCCGGTGGCACAGGGCGGCCTTGAGCAGCGGTCCACGCGCCAGGTCGAACCCGGCGCACAGGTCGGCGGCCACGGCGGCCGGTTCCTTCGGGGGGTGGTGCGCCTCCAGGTGCGGGTCCGCGCCCGGCGGGGTGCCCAGCTGGCGCCACCGTCCGTCGCCGTCCCGTTCGTACCGCATGCGCAGCGCGTCGTGCTGCTCCAGTACCGCCGCGAGGGCGGCGCGCAGCAGTGTCTCGGAGGTGTCCGGCGCCACTTCGAAGGCGACCGCCTGGGTGAAGCGGGCCGGGTCGCCGGTGAGGGTGTCGAACAGCCAGTGCTGTACGGGCGTGAGGGGAACGTCCCCGACCACCGGGCCCTGGTCGGCCGTGGCTGTGGCCGTGGCGGCCGGCGACTCACCGGCCGCCGCGGCGAGTTCGGCGATCGTCTGGTGCTGGAAGAGGTGCCGGGGCGTCAGGGCCAGTCCGGCGCGACGGGCCGCGGAGACGATCTGGATGCCGAGGATGGAGTCCCCGCCGAGCGCGAAGTAGTTGTCCGTCGCGCCCACGTCGGGCACGCCCAGCACCTGCGACCAGATCGCGGCGAGGGTCCGCTCGGCGGCGGTGCGCGGGGGCCGGGTGTCCTCCGTGGTGACGGCCGCGGACCACACGGGTTCCGGCAGGGCCCGCCGGTCCAGTTTGCCGGTGGCGCCCAGCGGCAGCCGCTCCAGCGGCACCACGACCGCCGGGACCAGATGGTCGGGCAGCGTCCGGGCGAGGAAGGCCCGCAGGTCGGCCGGTGCCGGGGTGTCGCCGGGGCGCGGCACGGCGTAACCCACCAGGCGTTTGTGGCCGTCGTGTTCCACGACGCGCGCGGCGGCCTCGGCGACCCGCGGGTGCCGGGCCAGCGCGGCCTCCACCTCGCCGAGTTCGATGCGGAACCCGCGCACCTTCACCTGGTCGTCGGTCCGGCCGAGGTACAGCAGGTCGCCGTCGGCGGTCCAGCGGACCAGGTCGCCGGTGCGGTACATACGGCTGCCGGGCGGGCCGAAGGGATCGGCGAGGAAGCGGGACGCGGTCAGGCCGGGCCGGTTCAGGTAGCCGCGGGCCACCCCGGTCCCGGCCAGGTACAGCTCTCCGGGCGCCCCGACGGGCACGGGCCGCATGCGGGCGTCCAGGACGTAGGCGCGGGCGCCGCCGACGGGCCGGCCGATGGGCGGGACCCGGTCGGGGTCGGCCGGGTCGCAGATGAAGCTGGTGGCGTAGACGGTGGCCTCGGTGGGGCCGTAGATGTTCATGACCCGGCAGCCGGGGATCGCCGCGCGCACCTGGCGGACGGCACGGGCGGGCAGCGCCTCGCCGGCCAGGACGACGGTGTCGGCGCCGACCCGCACGGTGTCCTCGGCCAGCAGGCGGCCGAGGGCGGAGGGGACGGCGCTGAGCAGCCCGGCGCGCCACGGCCCGGACCGCTCGGCGAGGGCCAGCAGGTCGCGGACGACCTCCACCCGGCCGCCCGCCAGCAGCGGCGAGAGGATCTCGAACACCGACACGTCGAAGTTGAGTGACGTGGAGGCCACCACGTGGGCGAGCCCGCGGCCGGTGAACTCGGCGGCGGCCCAGTCGGTCAGCGCCACCACCGAGGCGTGGGAGACGACGACACCCTTGGGCCGGCCGGTGGAGCCGGAGGTGTGGATGACGTAGGCGGGGTGGTCCGGCAGCAGCCGGGCACGCCGCTCGCCGTCACTCACGGGCGCGGCGGACGCGGCGGCCAGCCGCCCGGCGCAGGCCGGATCGTCCAGGGCGATCCGCGTGTACGGCCCGTCCGGCAGCCGTGCGGAGGTCTCCGCGCAAGTGATCACCGCGTCGGGTCGTACGTCCTCGAAGAGGAACGCGATGCGCTCCGCCGGGTGGCCGGGGTCGACGGGCAGGTAGGCGGCGCCGCTCTTGAGGACCGCGAGGAGCGCCACGATCAGGTCGGCGGTGCGGGGCAGGGCCAGGGCGACGAACCGCTCCGGTCCGGCTCCGGCCTCGATCAGGAGGCGGGCCAGGCGGTTGGCGCGCTCGTCGAGCTGCCGGTACGTGAGGTGGTCGGCGCCGGCGCTGACGGCGGGGGCGTCGGGGGTACGGGCGGCCTGGGCCTTGAAGGCGTCCGGGAGGGTGCGCCGCGGCAGCCTCGTCACCGGTCCCGCGAGGCGGTCCAGCAGGCGGCGTCCGTCGGCCGGTTCGAGCGGTGCCAGGTCGGCCAGGCGGCGGCCGGCGGCATCGGCGGCGGCGAACTGCGCCAGCAGCGTGCGCAGGCTCGCGCCGAGCCCTTCGACGGTGGCGGCGTCGAAGACGGCCGGGTCGTAGTCGAGGGTCACCGTCAGGTCGTCGCCGGGGGCGACGACCACGCTGAGCGGGTAGTTGGTGGGCTCCACGTCGCGTTCCTGCTCGACGGCGAGTCCGTGCCGGGCCAGGGCGCCCGCGTCGAACGGGTAGTTCTCGAAGACGACGATGCTGTCGAACAGGTTGGTGCCGCCGGGCACCTCGCTCCACGTCTGCAGCTGGGCGAGGGAGACGAAGTCGTGGCGCCGGGACTCCGACTGGGCGGCCTGCACCTCGCGCAGCCACTCCAGCAGGGGACGCCGCCCGTCGATCCGCAGCCGGGTGGGCAGGGTGTTGATGAACAGGCCCACCATGGAGGTCACGCCGGGCAGTTCGGCCGGGCGCCCGGACACGGTCGTGCCGAAGACGACGTCGTCGCCGCCGCCGTACTGGTGCAGCAGCAGCCCCCAGGCGCTCTGGAGCACCGTGTTGACGGTCAGTCCGGCCCGCTGGGCGGTATCCCTCAGCCGCGCCGACACCTCCTGTCCGAGGGCCACCCGCACGGTGCCCGACGAGGACGCGCGGTGGGCGTCGGCGGGGCGCCGGTCGCGCGGCAGGTCGGTGGGGACGGCGAATCCGGCGAGCGTCTGGCGCCAGTGGCGCTCCGCCCCGCCGGTGTCCTGGGCGGCCAGCCACTCCAGATAGCGGGCGAAGGGCGCCCGGTCGGGCACCTGCGGGCGACGGCCGGCGGTCAGGGCCGCGTACCGCTCGCACACCTCGTCGAACACCTGGGCGGCGCTCCAGCCGTCGAGCAGCACGTGGTGGAACGTCCAGACCATGCGCACCCGGTCCGGTGCCAGCCGGATCAGCGCCAGCCGCGTCAGCGGGGCCGCGCCGAGGTCGATCCCGGCCTCCCGGTCCGCGTCGAGCAGCGCCTCCGTCTCCCGCGCGCGCCGCTCGGCTGTCCACCCGGACCAGTCGTGGTGGGTGACCGGCACGACGGCCCGCCGCTCCACCACCTGGAGGGGTTCGGCGGTCTCCTGCCACACCAGGCGGGTGCGCAGGATCGGGTTGGCGTCCGCCGTGCGCTGCCAGGCCTCGGCCAGCGCGTGCGGGTCGGTGACACCGTGCAGCACGACCTGCACCTGGTTCACGTAGGTGCGGCCCTGGGGGTCCATGAGGCTGTGGAACAGCATGCCCGCCTGCATCGGCGTCAGCGGGTACACGTCCTCGACCCCGCGGCCGTCGCCCACGACCCGGTCCACGGCGGCCTGGTCGAGCCGGGCCAGCGGGAAGTCCGAGGGCGTGCGGCCGCCGGCCCGCGGGGCGGCGCAGTGCGCGACGATCTCCTCCAGTGACCGCAGCATGCCCTCGGCGAGGGAGGCGACGGTCTCCGCGCGGTGGCGGCCGCCGCTGTAGTGCCAGGTGATCTCCAGTTGGTCGTCCTCGACGCGGGCCACCACGTCCAGCAGGTGCGGACGCGGCGCCCCGGGGTCCTCCGCGCCGCCCAGACCGCCGGGAACGGCCCGGACCAGCGCGGCGTCGGCGGCGGACCAGTCGAAGCGGCCCAGGTAGTTGAAGCTGATGCCGGGCAGCGGCGCGGCGGCGAGCCGTTCGTCGCCCGCCAGGTGGCGCAGGGCGCCGTAGCCGGTCCCCCGGTCGGGCACGGCCCGCAGCTGTTCCTTCACGGCTTTCAGCGCGGCGCCCCAGTCGCCCTGGGGCAGCTGGAGGGCGACCGGGAAGAGGCTGGTGAACCAGCCGACCGTGCGGGACAGGTCGAGGTCGTCGAAGAGCTGGTCCGCGCGGCCGTGCCCCTCCAGTCCCACGGCCACGGTGCGGCGGCCGGTCCAGTCCGCCAGGACGCGGCCGAGGGCGGTCAGCAGGACGTCGTCGACGCGGGTCCGGTAGACGCCGGGGACCTGGCGCAGGAGGTCGTCGGTGCGCTGCCGGTCGAGACGTACGGTCACGGCGCGCAGGTCGGCGACGGTGTTGCCGCCGTCGAGGTCCACCGGCAGCGGTTCGGCGCAGTGCCGCGACACCTCGTCCCAGTGGGCGCGCTGCGCGGCGAGGTCCGCCTCGCCGGTGCGTCCGGTGAGCCGCCGCACCCATTCGCGCACCGACGTGGTGCGCGGCGGCAGCCGTACCGGCTCGCCGGACCGGGCCTGCCGGTAGGCGGTCTCCAGGTCCTCCAGCAGGATGCGCCAGGAGACACCGTCGACGATCAGGTGATGGGCCGTCAGCAGCAGGCGCGGGGTCCGGCCCTCGCCGGTGAAGAGGCGGGCGGCGATCAGCGGGCCGGTGTCCAGCCGGAAGCCGGTGTGCGCCTCGTGGGAGAGGCGGGCCTCGGCCTGCTCGGCGGCGTGGGCGTCCGGACCGCTCAGGTCGTGCACCCGCAGCAGTTCCGGAACCTCGGTGTCCGCGGCGGCGTACTCCTGGCGCCAGGTGCCGTCCGCCGCGCGGTTGAAGCGGGCGCGCAGGGCGTCGTGGTGGGCCCACAGCGCGGCCAGGGCGGCGCGCAGCGCGCCGGGGTCGACGTCGTCCGGCGTCTCGACGACCACGGACTGGTTGAAGTACTCCGGGCGGGGCGGCTGGGCGTCGAGGTACCAGTGCTGGATCGGGGTGAGCGCGACCTCCCCGGACACCGGGCCGGTGCCCGCGACGGTGGTGCCGGCGCCGGTCGCGGCGGCGGCCAGGGCGGCGAGCGTGGGGTGGCGGAACAGGTCTCTCGGGGTCAGGGCGAGCCCGGCGGTGCGGGCGCGGGAGACGACCTGGATGCTGACGATCGAGTCGCCGCCCAGCATGAAGAAGTGGTCGTCGAGGCCGACGCGTTCCACGCCGAGCAGCTCGGTCCAGATGCCGGCGAGCACCCGCTCGGCGTCGGTGCGCGGCGCGCGGTAGGCGGTGCCGGCCGCCGCCGACCACTCGGGTTCGGGCAGCCGTCGCCGGTCGACCTTGCCGTTCGCGGTCAGAGGCAGCTCCGCCAGGGTGACGAACGCGGCCGGGACCATGTAGTCGGGCAGCTCCCCGGACACGTGGGCGCGCAGCCCGTCCGCCTGCGGCACGGCCGCGCCGTGGGCCGGCACCAGGTGGGCGACCAGGCGTTTGCGTCCCTCGTGCCGTGACACCGACACCACCGCCTCGGCGATCGCCGGGTGGGCGGTCAGCCGGGCCTCGATCTCGGCGGGTTCGACGCGGAAGCCGCGGATCTTGATCTGGTCGTCGACGCGTCCCACGAAGTGCAGTTCGCCGTCGGCGCTCCAGCGCACGATGTCGCCGGTGCGGTACATGCGCCCGCCGGGCGGCCCGTAGGGGTCGGCGAGGTAGCGGGCCGCGGTGGCGCCGGGGCGTCCGGCGTAGCCACGGGCCAGTCCGGCGCCCGCGAGGTACAGCTCTCCCGGCACGCCGGGCGGTTGCGGCTGGAGGGCGCCGTCCAGGACGTAGACGCGGGTGTCGTCCAGGGGGCGGCCGATGGGGAGCGTCGCGGGCAGCGCGTCACCGGGGCGGAAGACCCGGCGGGTGGCGAAGGTGGTGGCCTCGGTCGGGCCGTACACGTCGACGACGGTGAGGTCCGGGCAGGCGTCCAGCACCCGCCGCACCGCGGCGCCGGGCACGGCCTCGCCGCCGGTCCACACCTCCCGGGCGCCGCGCAGGCAGGCGGGGTCCTCCTGGGCGAGCAGGCGGAACAGGCCCACCGTCAGGAACAGGCAGTCCACGCCCTCTTCGGTGATCGCACGGCGTACGGCGGCGGCGTCCAGGTCGCCCGGCGGGGCGAGGACGGCCGTGCCGCCGCGCAGCAGGGGCACCCACAGCTCGTAGGTGGAGGCGTCGAAGGCGTGCGGGCTGTGCACCAGGACGCGGTCGTGCCCGGCGAAGGCACGGTCGAGGGCGAGCGCGGCGACGTCCCGCTGCCGCGCGGCCACTCCCTTCGGGGTGCCGGTGGAGCCGGAGGTGAACATGAGGTACTGGACGTTGTCCGGGTGCGCGCGCGGCACGGTCGTGAGGTCCGTGGCCGCGGCGGTGTCGTCGTCCGGGCGCAGCACGCGTCCCTCCGGGAGGAGATCAGCGGCCGTCTCCTGCCACTCCTCGTCCGTGAGCAGCAGGCGGGCGCCGGCCTCCGCGAGCATGGTGCGCAGCCGTTCCCGTGGTGCCCGGCCGTCGAGCGGGACGTACACGCCGCCGAGGCGGGCGAGGGCGATCTGGGTGACGACGAGGGCGGCCGAGCGGTCCATCAGCACGCCGACGGCGACCTCGGGGCGCACCCCGAGCCCGGCCAGCCGGCCGGCCAGTGCCGTGGCGCGGGCGTCGAGTTCGCGGTAGGTGAGCCGCTCGTCACCGGCGAGCAGAGCGACGGCGTCGGGGGTGCGCTCCACCTGCGCGGCGAAGAGGTCCGCGGTGGTCGCCGCGGGGGTGCCGGTGGCCGTGTCGTTCCACTCGTGGAGGACCTGTTCGCGGCGGGCGGCCGTCAGGAGGGGCAGGCGCGCGGGGGTGCGCCGCGGCGTCGCGGCGAAGCCCTCCAGCAGGACGGTGAGGTACTCGGCCATCCGCTCAACGGTGGGGGCGTCGAAGAGGTCCGGGTCGTAACCGAGGCGCAGGGCGAGTTCCGTGCCGGGGTAGGCGACCAGGCTGAGCGGGTAGTTGGTGGTCTCGATGCCGTCCAGGCCGGTCAGCCGCAGCCCGTGCGCGGCGGCGAGATCGTCGTCGACCGGGTAGTTCTCGAACACCACGATGCTGTCGAACAGGGCGGCCCGCTCGGGCAGATCGGTGTACGCCGTCATCCGGTGCAGCGGCACGTGGTCGTGGCGTCGGTCCTCGCTCTGCTCCTGCTGGAGCCGGGCCAGCCAGGTGAGCAGCGGCTCGTCACGCGGCACGGTCACGCGGGTGGGCAGGGTGGCGATGAACAGACCGGTGATGGCGTCGGCCCCGGGCAGCTCGGGCGGCCGCCCGGAGACGGTGGTGCCGAAGACCACCTCGGCCCGGCCGGCCTGACGGCTCAGCAGCAGCGCCCAGGCGCCCTGTACGAGGGTGTTCATCGTGAGGCCCGCCGTCCTGGCCAGGCCCTCCAGTGCTTTCGTGGTGGCCTCGGGCAGGGTGACGCGCACCGCCCGGGTCGACTCCGCGCGGTGGCTCTCGCGGGGCTCCCGGTCGAAGGGCAGCGCGGTGGTCTCGCTCAGGCCGTTCAGGCGGGTCCGCCAGTGCCGTTCGGCCTCGGCCCCGTCGGCGCGCTCGCGCAGCCAGGCGACGTAGTCACGGAAGGGGCGCCGGTCGGGCAGCGCGGTCTGCGCGGCGCCGGACAGTCCTGCGTGGCAGGCGAAGACGTCGGAGAGGACCTGGAACAGGCTCCAGCCGTCCAGGATCAGGTGGTCGAAGGACCACACGACGCGCACCGCGCGGTCGGAGACGCGGGCCAGCACCAGTCGCTGGAGCGGGGCGCGGGTCAGGTCGACACCCCGGGCACGGTCGCGGTCGAGCAGGTCGCGCAGCCGCTCGTCCTGTTCGGCCTCGGACAGGCCGCGCCAGTCGGGCAGTTCCACCGGTACGGCGGCTTGGCGCTGCACCACGAGCAGCGGCTCGGGCACGTCCTGCCACACCACGCGCGAGCGCAGCACCGGGGTACGGTCCGTGACCCGCTGCCAGGCGTCCACCAGCACCGCCGGGTCGGTCACGCCGTCCAGGACGAACGTCAGCTGCTGGAAGTACACGCCGCGGTCGTCCTGGGAGAGCCGGTGGAAGAGCATGCCGGCCTGGGTGGGCGTGAGGGGGTGGACGTCCTCCACGCCGGCGGGGTCCTCCCCCGCGATGCGGTCGACGTGGGTCTGGTCGAGCCGGGCCAGCGGGAAGTCCGAGGGGGTGCGTCCGGCGGCGCCGGGGCGGGCCGCGTACCGGGCGAGAGCGGCCAGCGCGTCGGCGTAGCGTTCCGCGAGGTCCGCGACGGTCTCCGCACGGTGCAGCTGGTCGGAGTAGTACCAGGTGAACTCCAGGCTGTCGTCGTCCAGCCGCCCCACGACCTCCAGGGGGTGCGGGCGCGTCGCCGACGGGTCGGCGTCCAGCTCCAGCGGCCGGGCCAGCCCGCGGTACAGGCCCTCGGAGGTCTCGGACAGGCCGAACCGGCCCAGGTAGTTGAAGCTGATCTGCGCGCTGGTCGCCGGAAGCGGTACGCCGTCGCGGCCCGGCAGGGCCAGGGCGCCGTGGCCGATGCCGTGCCGGGGCACCGCGCGCAGCTGCTCCTTGACCTGCTTGAGCACGGTGTCCCAGGCCGCCTGGGGCGGGACGGCCAGGGCGACGGGGTGGCGGGTGGTGAACCAGCCCACGGTGCGGCTGGTGTCGATGCTCGCGAAGAGGTCCTCGCGGCCGTGGCCTTCGACGTCCACCAGCACCCGGTCGTGCCCGCTCCAGCCGCACAGCACCCGGCCGAGGGCGGCGAGCAGGACGTCGTTGGCCTGGGTGCGGTACGTCTCGGGCAGGGTCCTCAGCAGCACTTCGGTGTCCCGGGGACTCAGACGCACCGTCACCGAGCGCTGGGAGGCGTAGGTGCCGGTGCCCTCCCGGTCCGCGGGCAGGGCGGCCCGGGCGTCTTCGGTCTCCCGGGTCCAGTACGCCTTCTCGTCGTCGAAGCCGCCGGCGGCGGCGTGCCCGGCCAGGCGCTCGGCCCACTGCCGCATCGGTGCCGACTTACGGGGCAGCGCGGTCGCTCCGTCCCGGCCCTCGCGGCGGGCGCGGTAGGCGCGGTCGAGGTCTTCGAGCAGCAGGCGCCAGGAGACTCCGTCCACGACGAGGTGGTGGACGGACAGGTGCAGGAGGGGCGGCCGTCCGGGGCCCCGGTCGTGCAGGACGGCGCGCAGCAGCGGGCCGCGGCTCAGGTCGTACGGGCCGAGGTGCGGGGTGTCGGTGTCCGGGCCGGTGTGGCGTGTGAGGTGGCAGCGCACACCCGGGCCGTCGATCAGCCACCGTACGCCCGCGTCGTCGGTGAGGAAGCGGGACCGCAGCGCGTCGTGGTGGGCGAGCACGTCGCCGAGGGCGGCTTCGAGCGCGCTCTCGTCGACGTCGGCGGGCAGTTCCACCGAGAGCGTCTGGGCGAAGTGCCCGGCCCGCTCGGCGGCGCTGTCGAAGAGCCAGTGCTGGATGGGCGTCAGCGGCGCGGTGCCGGTCGCCTCGACGGGGGCGGAAGGGGCGGCGGGTCTGCGGCTGCCCGTCTCGTCGGCGCGGCGGGCCAGGGCGGCGACCGTCTGGTGCCGGTAGACGTCCCGCGAGGTGATCGTCAGGCCTGCCTGCCGGGCCTGGGACACGACCTGGATGCTGAGGATGGAGTCGCCGCCCAGCGCGAAGAAGTTGTCGTCCGCGCCGACCCGCTCGACGTGCAGGACGTCGGCCCAGATGGCGGCCAGCGTGCGTTCGGTGGGGGTGCGGGGCGCGACGTGGCGTGTCGCGGGTTCGGCCGGCGCCGGGTCGGGGAGCCGGCTCCGGTCCAGTTTGCCGTTGGGGTTGAGCGGCAGGACGGGCAGCACCACGACGACCGAGGGGACCATGTAGTCGGGCAGGGTGCGCCCGAGTTCACGGCGTACCGCCTCCGGTTCGACGCGGGCGCCGGGGGCGGGGACGACGTATCCGGCCAGGCGGCGGTGGCCGTCCCCGTCGCGGACGGTGGCGGCGGCCTCGGCGACGCCCGCGCAGCCGCGCAGGGCCTCCTCGACCTCGCCGAGTTCGATGCGGAAGCCGCGCACCTTGACCTGCTGGTCGATGCGGCCGAGGTACTCGAGCTGGCCGTCGGCGCTCCAGCGCGCCAGGTCGCCGGTGCGGTACATGCGGTCCCCGGGGGCGCCGAAGGGGTCGGCGACGAACCGGGCGGCGGTCAGGCCGGGGCGTCTCAGGTAGCCGCGGGCCAGCCCGCCGCCGCCGAGGTACAGCTCGCCCGTGACGCCGGGCGGCTGGGGGCGGAGCAGACGGTCGAGTACGTAGGCACGGGTGCGGGCGACGGGACGGCCGATGGGCGGGGCCTGGTCGGGGACGGTGCCGTCGGCGAACCACGCGGTGGCGTAGACGGTGGCCTCGGTGGGGCCGTAGATGTTCGCCACCTCGGCCGAGGGCATGGCGTCCTTGATGTCCCGTACGGTCCGGGCGGGCAGGGCCTCGCCGGCCAGGACGACGGTGTCCGCCTCGACGGCGCCGTCGCCGCCGAGCACCCGGGAGAGCACGGACGGGACGCCGCTGAGCAGTCCGGCCCGGCGCGGGCCGTCGGGGAGGGCGGGGAGATCGGCCAGGGCGGGAAGGCCGGCGACCACCTCGACGCTGCCGCCGGCCAGCAGGGGGCACAGCAGCTCGAAGACGGACACGTCGAAGTTGAGGGAGGTGGACGCGATGACGTGGGAGAAGCCGCTCGCGCCGAACGTCTCCCGCGCCCAGGCGGCCAGCGCGGCCACGCTGCGGTGGGTGACGACCACGCCCTTGGGCCGGCCGGTGGAGCCGGAGGTGTAGATGACGTAGGCGGGGTGCGACGGGTGCAGCGGTCCCGTCCGGTCGGCGTCGGTCAGGTCGGTGTCGGTCAGGTCGGAGGCGTAGGCGGCGTCGGCAACGGCACCGGCATCGGCACCGGCATCGCCGGACTCCAGGTCCTCCAGCAGCAGCGGCTCGCGGTCGTCGGGGAGCGCGTGCGCCGTCTCCCGGGTGGCGAGGACGAGGGCGGGGGCCGCGTCGGCGAGCATGAAGCGGATGCGCTCGGCCGGGTAGCCGGGGTCGACGGGCAGGTATCCGGCGCCGGACTTCAGTACGGCCCACAGCACCGGCAGCAGGTCGGCGGTGCGCGGCAGGCACAGTGCCACCAGGGACTCCGGGCCCGCGCCGCGCGCCGCGAGGAGCCGGGCGAGACGGTTGGCGCGCCGGTTCAGCCCGGCGTAGTCCAGCCGGGTCCCGCCGCAGGTCACGGCGATCCGGTCGGGCGTCCGGGCCGCCTGCTCCTCGAACAGCGCCGGGAGCGTGGCACCGTCGGCCCCGTCCTCGGCGGGCGTGGGAGGGTTCCAGGAGTCCAGGAGCGTGCGCAGCTCCTCGTCGGACAGCAGCGGCAGTTCGGCCAGCGTCCGGTGCGGGCTGTCCGTCATACCGTCCAGCAGGCGGTGCAGCTGCCCGCACATCCGGGCCACGGTCGCCGCCTCGAACAGGTCGGTGTTGTACTCGACCGTCAGCTCGCAGCCGCCGTCGGCGCGCGGCGCGAACTCCAGCACGAGGTCGAAGCGGGCGGCCGGGCGGGGCAGCGGATGTTCCTCGACGCGCACCCCGGCCGCCGGCGCCGGCCGGGCGGGCGCCGCCTGCTGCACCACGAGCACCTGCACGAGCGGGGTGCGGCCCGGGTCTCTCGACGGGGCCAGTTCCTCGACCACCCGGTCGAAGGGCACGCCGTCGTGGGCGAAGGCGTCCAGCACGGTCGCGCGCATGGTCTCCACGAACCGGTCGACCGTGACGGCGTCGTCGACCTCGCCACGCAGGACGACGGTGTTGGCGAAGAAGCCGGTCACGTCCTCCAGTTCGCGGCGGTCCCGGCCGTTGGTGACGGTACCGAACGCCACGTCCCGCTGGCCGGAGTAGCGGGAGAACAGCACGGCCGCCGCCGCGGCGAACACGGTGAAGACGGTGGTGCCGCGGCCTGAGGCCAGCTGCCGCAGCCGGTCCACCAGGGGGCGCGGTATGTCCTGGCGGTGTGCCGCGCCCGCGGTGGTGCGCACGGCGGGGCGGGGCCGGTCGGTGGGCAGTTCCAGCTGCTGGAGGCCGGCCAGGTGGCGCTTCCAGTAGGCGAGGTCGTCGGCGTCGGCGTCGGCGGTGCGCCGCTCGCGCTCCCACAGCGCGAAGTCCGGGTACTGCACGCCCGGCCGGGGCAGGCCGTCCGGTTCACCGGAGGCTTCCGCGCGGTAGAGCGCCGCCAGGTCCCGGGTCAGGACGCCGACCGACCAGCCGTCGGTGACGATGTGGTGCTGGGCCAGCAGCAGCACGTGGTCCTCGGGTGCCCGGCGGACGAGCAGCGCCCGGGTCAGGGGTCCGGTCGTCAGGTCGTGGGGGCGGCGCAGCTCCTCGGTCAGCAGGCGCTCGACGGCCTGCTCCCGCCGGTCGGCGGGCAGGTGTCCGACGTCGGCGGTGCGCAGGGGCAGCACCGCCTCGGCGGCGACCAGCTGGACGCCTTGGCCGTCGACGGTGGCGAAGGTCGTGCGCAGCGAGTCGTGCCGGGCGGCGAGCCCGTGCAGAGCGCGTTCCAGGGCCGGCGTGTCGAGCGGGCCGCGCAGCCGCAGCGCCACACCGGTGTTGTACTCGGTTCCGCCTCCGGTGAGGTCGTCGAGGAACCACAGGCGCCGCTGGGCGCTGGAGAGCGGGACGGGCTCGCCGCGGGGGGCGGGGGGGATCGGCTCCGGCGGGGCGGCGGCGGCCGGCTCGGCGGCCAGCGGGGCGAGCGCGGCGACGGTCCGCGCGGTGAACACGTCGCGCAGGGAGAGCCGAGCGCCGAGGGCTTCCCGGATCCGCGTCAGGGTGCGGGCGGCGAGGATCGAGTCGCCGCCCAGGTCGAAGAAGTCGTCGGTGACACCGACGGAGTCGACGCCGAGGACATCGGCCCAGATCGCGGCCAGGGTCCGTTCGTCGTCGGTGCGCGGCTCGACGTGCTCCTCGGTCCGTGCGCCGCCGGGGGCGGGCAGCGCCCGCAGGTCGATCTTGTGCTGCGGGGTGAGCGGCAGCGCGTCGAGGACGACGACGGCGGAGGGCACCATGTGGGCGGGCAGGGCGGCGGCGAGGGCGGCTCGCAGGCGGGCAGGCTCGGGCCTGCGAGCCGGGTCGGCGGGGGTGACGTAGCCGACGAGCCGGCCGCGGGCGGGTTCCTCGTCGCGGACCACGACGACGGCCTCGCGGACGTCCGGGTCGTGGATCAGGGCGGCCTCGATCTCGCCGGGCTCGATACGGAAGCCACGCACCTTGACCTGGCGGTCGGCCCGGCCGAGGAACTCCAGCTCGCCGTCCGCCCGTTGGCGCACCCGGTCACCGGTGCGGTAGAGCCGGGCTCCCGGCGGTCCGAAGGGGTGGGCGACGAACCGGGCCGCGGTCAGGCCGGGACGGCCCAGGTAGCCGCGGGCCAGCCCGTCCCCGCCCACGTACAGCTCACCCTCGGTGCCGGGCGACACCGGACGCAGCGTCGCGTCCAGTACGTGGGCCTCGGTGCAGGGCAGCGGGCCGCCGATGCCGGGGGTTCCGCTGCCCGCGGTCAGCGGTCCCGTCCAGGTGGCGACGATGGTGGCCTCGGTCGGCCCGTACGAGTTGATCATGCGGCGGCCGGGTGCCCACCGGTCGACGAGCGCGGCCGGGCACGCCTCGGCCCCGACGATCAGGGTGCGCAGGAACGGCAGGCCGCCGATGCGCGCCGGGTCGGGCAGCGTGGCGAGGGCGGCGGGGGGTATGAGGGCGTGGGTGATGCGGTGCTCGTCCAGGACGGCGGCGAGTTCCTCGCCCAGCCAGGGCCCCTGCGGCGGGACGACCAGCAGGGCGCCCGACAGCACGGAGACGCACAGCTCCAGTACGGAGGCGTCGAAACTGGGCGAGGAGAACTGGAGCACCCGGTCGCCCGGGCCGGCGGCGTAGCGCTCGGCAGCCGCGGTGGCGAATCCGGCGATGCCGCGGTGGGTGACGGTGACGCCCTTGGGAGTGCCGGTGGAGCCGGAGGTGAAGATGACGTAGGCCGCGTGGTCGGGGAGCGCGCGGTTCGGGAGCGGGTCGGCGTCCTGGCCGCCGCCGTCCAGCAGCGCGCGGACCCGGTCGAGGTCGTCCAGGACGACGGCCGGCGCGGCGTCGGCGAGCATCAGCGCCCGCCGTTCGGCCGGATAGCCGGGATCCACGGGGAGGAAGGCCGCACCGGTCAGGGCCACAGCCAGCTCGGCGGCGATCAGTTCCATCGAGCGCGGCAGGACCAGTGCCACCGTCCGCTCCGGTCCGGCGCCGCGCGCGGCGAGGTGGGTGGCGAGCCGGCCGGCCCTCCGCGCGAGTTCCCCGTACGACCAGGTGCTCCCGCCGTCGGTCACCGCGGGGGCGTCGGGGTCGCGTGTCACCCACCCGGTGAACAGCTCACCGAGCGGGGTGTGACGGGTGGCGTGGTCCGCGCGGGCCGGCGGGACGGTGCCGGGCGGCGCGGAGGCGGGCACGGCGGGGCGCTGGGCGTGCAGGTCCGTCATCGGGGTGCAGTCCTTCGGCGTGGGACGGCGCGCGGACCCGGCGCGCCGGTCTCGGGCGGCCATCGGGGCACATGGGAGGGGTGCGGGGGTCCTTGCGTACGGGGGCGGGTGCGGGGCGCGGGGCGCGGTCGGACGGTGCCGGTGCGGCGCGGTCAGACGGAGCCGGTGCGGCGCGCGGTGCGTCCGGAGATCTGCAGGCGGTCGATGGCCCCGGTGGCGGGGTCCCGGTGGAAGCGACCGCCCGGTTCGACCCGGCCGGTCGCCGGGTCCACCAGGTCGTAGGACAGGTCCGCGTGGCACAGCAGCGGGATGGGGTAGTCCCCGTCGACGGACAGGGTCGGCTTGCCGTCCCCGTCGAGCTTGACCGCGTACTCGGTACTCCCGTTGCGGTAGGTTCCGGCGCAGTCCGGGAGCGGTACGGCGGGTCCGCGGTGGACGTCGGCGGCCGGGGTGGCGGGCACCCGGATGCCGGTGAGCCGGGCGAGTTCCGCGGTGAGGTCGCGCCACAGGGCGGTGGCAGCGCCGGCGTTGCCGGTGAAGGCGACGACGACGCCGCTGTCCGGGTCCGCCCGCAGGTGGCAGGAGGTCCCCTGGGCGTTCCCGTCGTGGCCGCACCACATCCGGCCGTCCTGCCGGAAGAGGGCGAGGCCCAGGCCCCAGGAGTCGGCCAGGGCACCGGGGTCGGCGGCGGGTTCGGGTCGGCGCATCAGGTCGGCGACGGTGGCGGGCAGCACGGCGGACCGGCCGACCACGGCCCGGCCCAGGGCGACCAGATCCTCGGCGCTCGCCAGCAGGGCTCCGGCCGGGGCCTCCACCGGGGCGAGGTTCTGGTGGGCCGGGCGCACCAGGCCGGTGGCCGTGTTGAGGGCGTGGCCGGTGGCGACCGGCCGCGCGGAGGTGGTGTCGCCGAGGAACGCGGGGACGATGCCCAGCGGCTCCAGGAGCATCGCTCCGAGCGCCTCCTGCCAGGTCATGCCCGTCACTTCGGACAGGACGCGGCCGGCGGCGACATAGCCGGCGTTGGAGTACGAGAAGCCGCTGCCCGGCGGGAACAGGGCGTTTCGCGCGGTGCAGACCGCCGAGAGGTAACGGGAGACGGTGGCGCCCGCGGCGCTGTCGGAGTCGGGTCCGGTGGGCAGGCCGGCGGTGTGACTGAGCAGGTGACGCACGGTCACCTCGGGTACGTCACTGAAGACGGGCAGCAGTTCGACGACGGGCTCGTCCAGGTCCAGGTCCCCGTCGTCGGCGAGGAGCAGGAGCGCCGCGGCCGTGGCGACCTTGGTGACGGAGCCCAGGGGGACGGCCGTCTCCGCGGTGAACGGGGAACCCGTCAGGGCGTCGGCCGTCCCGGTGTGCACGCTGAGCAGGTGCGTGCCGGTGTGGACGGCCAGCTGGGCGCCGGGCACGCGGTGGGCGCGCGCGAGGGAGTCGAGGCGGTTCCTCAACTCCAGGTGCGGGGAGGTCGACGGCCTGTCGGCGGCCGGAGCGGCGGTCGGGTACGGCATGGGGAGGTGACTCCTGGTGAGTGCGGGTGCGGGGGGACGCGGCCGGCCCGCGGGTGAGCGGTGCGGGACGTGCGCGTCGACGCGTTACGGCCTGGTGACGGCGATCGGCAGGTGACGTACGCCGACGATGACGGCCGGGTTCTGGTACGTGACGTCGTCATACGAAGGCACCGCGAGGGTGGAGAAACGTTCCATCAGCATCTGCAGCGCGATACGCGCTTCCAGCCGGGCCAGGGGGGCGCCGAAACAGAAGTGGATGCCGTGGCCGAAGGTCAGATGCGGATTGGGGCTGCGGGCCGCGTCGAAGACGTCCGGGGAGGTGAAACGGGAGGGGTCACGGTTGGCGGCCCCCAGGTGCACCATGAGCAGGGTGTCGGCCGGGAGGTCATGGCCGCCGAGCACCACCGGCCGGGTGGTGCGCCGCCCCAGTTCGGGGAAGGGCGGCAGCCAGCGCAGGACTTCCTCGACGGCGTCCGGTATCCGATCGGGGTTCTCCCGCAGTGCGGCGAGCGTGCCGGGATGCCGGTCGAAGGTGACCACGGCGTTGCCGAGCAGCGCGGTGGTGGTGATGTGCCCGGCGACCAGCAGCAGGGCGACGAACCCGACGATCTCCTGGTCCCTCAGCCGCGTTCCGTCGACCTCGGCGGTGAGGAGCCTGCTGGTGAGGTCGTCGCCGGGATGGGCACGGCGGTGCCGGATGTGGTCCAGCACGTAACCGTTCATCTCGCGCACGGTCGGGGCGATGGCCTCCAGCGCGCGTTCCAGGTCGGCCATGTCGAGGCTGTCGCCGAGCTGGTCGCCGCCGAAGAGGGTGGCTGCCCACTCCTGGAACAGCCTGTGGTCCTCGGCGGGGATACCGAGGAGTTCGGCGATCACGATGATCGGCAGCGGGTAGGCGAGGGTGTCGACCAGGTCGAACCGGTCGCGGTCGGCGACGCCGTCGAGCAGTCGCGCGCAGACGGCCTCGATGCGCGGAGCGAGCCCGTGGACCACTCTGGGGGTGAAGGCCTGGCTCACCAGGGTGCGGAGTTGGCGGTGTTCCGGCGGGTCCATGCCGACGAAGTTGCCCTGCCGGAAGGCCTCGAAGTCCTCCTGGGTGGGGGCGATCGGCGTCATGTCGGAGGAGTACGTCGCCGGGTCGGCGAGTACGGCCGAGACACCCTGGTGGTCCACGACATGCCACTGCCGCCGGTCCTCGTCGTACGTCACGGGGCCCGCGTCGCGTAAGGTCCGCCACCGCCCGGGTAACGCGTCCAGCGGCGATTCGGCCGCGGTCAGTTGTGTGCTTGTCACCGTTTCTCCTTGGGTGAGAACGCGCGGGCCCGGCGGTGGGTCACCGACGGTGCCGTGGTTCGCCGCGGGCAGCGCCGGCCGTCATGGGAACGGCCGGCGTGGCACCGCGGGGCAGCTCTCGCTCCGCGCCAGGTGGCCGATGCGTGGCCCGGCCGGGCCGGCCGGCTCGGGAGCGACCCGGCCGGGCCGCCCGCTCGTGGAAGGCCGACCCCTGGGAGGTCAGCAGACCTGAGGGCAGATTCCGGACGGCGGTGCGGCGGTTCCGAGCGGTCCGGACGCCCGCCGAGCGGCGGACAGGCCCGCACGTGCGCAGCCTGGCAGCACGTGCCCCGGGCACCAAACAGACACCACCACATCCCCCAGTGACTTCTCCCGCGCAGCATCCCCGCGCGGAACTCCCCTGTCCCACGATTCAGCACTTCAGGTGCCAAGAACGCGCTTCGACTCGATCCATCCGGGCCGAGTGCGCTCACAGTTTTCACGTTGGGTCACGCGATGGCAACCCCCCGAAATCGAAGGGGAGACGGCCCTTCGGGCAACCCCCTGAGAAGGGCGTGTATCCCGTCGTGCCACGACCAAACCTGTTGGCGCGGAAGTGAATTGACACGGCCTCGGCACCTCGGCGTTCGGCCGCCGTCAACCCCGCGTCCTCCGCCTGGATCGCCGGTCGACGCACCGCCGGTTTTCGGACAAGTCAGGTGATCGTTCCGCCGATCCCCGCCCGGTTTCCCGGTCCTCGGAGGTGCCACGGCCCGAGACCGACCCGGCGCGCGCAGGAAACCACCGCCGCGCGCGGTCACCCGCGCGCGCGGGCGCCCATCAGCGG
This sequence comes from Streptomyces sp., assembly GCF_035645055.1. Classification (GTDB taxonomy): domain Bacteria; phylum Actinomycetota; class Actinomycetes; order Streptomycetales; family Streptomycetaceae; genus Streptomyces. The sequence goes on from NZ_DASQNH010000076.1 coordinate 57,192, forward strand.
AGTCACAGCAGCTCGGCGAGCCTCCGGCACGCCGGAGGCTCGCCGCCGGTCACCGATCGCCGATGTCGGCGCACTGGGTGACGAGCCCCACGACGGTGTCCGGATGGTCCGTCAGGAAGAAATGTCCGCCAGGGAGGATTTCCAGCCGGAAGCCGGCCGTGGTGTGACTCTTCCAGGCTGCGGCCTCCTCCGGGGTCACCTGCGGATCCCCGTCCCCGGTCAGGCAGAGGACGGGGGTGTCCACCACCGCCTCGGGGACCGGCCGATACCGGGCTACCGCCCGGTAGTCACTGCGTACGGCGGGCAGTACCAGTTCCATCAGGTCCGGACTGCTGAAGATCGCCGCGTCGGTCCCGCCGAGACGCGCGAGGTGGTCGACAAGATCCTGGTCGGAATCGAACGCCGGGGTCTCTCGCCCGGCCGACGGGGCGGCACGGCCGGAGACGACGAGGCGGCAGCGTGCGGTCAACCGGTCGCTCCCGAGCCGAAGCACCGACTCGAAGGCGACGGACGCCCCCATGCTGTGACCGACGAGCACGAGCGGCACCGGCTCCGCCGCCCAGCGCCGCAGGGAGGGCAGCAACCGCTCGGCGAGGCCCTCGACGGTCGTCACGAACGGTTCACCGAAACGCTCCTGCCGCCCCGGGTACTGCACGGCCGCGACGTCGTACCCGTCGGGGAACCGCCACGCGAACGGCGCGTAGAACGAGGCTGCGCCTCCGGCGTGCGGAAGGAACAACACACGCGCGCGAGGCTCCGCGGCACCGCGCAGCGGCTTGATCCAAGGGTCCTTGCCCTCCATCGGCGTTCCGCCCCTTCGTCGTATGGCCGAGCCCGTCCCCCGGCGGCCCTCTTCATCTCCCCCGCCGGGTGCCGGACATAACACCACGTTATGGCCAAGAGATAGTCCCGCTTTCACCGATCCTTCGGGATGCTGAGTCGCGTCCACCTCGAACCGCCGCCCTCGACGCGGACGTTCGCCGTGGTCACGGCCCTGGTGGGCCGTCACTCCCCACACATACACGCCCCCCGACGTGTCTTCCGAATCGAGGAACCTTGCGCATATCGAGGCTCGTGCCCGCTCTCGCCGCCGCAGCGATCTCCGCCCTCGGGCTTCTCGCCCCCACCGCCACCGCGGCACCGGCGCCCCCGGCCACCACGGCTGCCCAGCCCATCATCGGCGGCGGCCAGGCCACCAGCGGCCCGTGGGCCGCCCGACTCCTGTCGAACGGCAGAGAGACCTGTTCGGCGACCATCATCGCGCCGACGTGGATCCTCACCGCCAAGCACTGCGTCACCGGCGGCGGGCTGTCGTTCCGCATCGGCAGCCTGGACCAGTACAGCGGCGGCACAGTGGCGAACGGCGTGCAGACGTACACCCACAGCGCGGACCTGGCGCTCGTCCGTCTCGACCGTTCCGTGTCGACGACCTACGCCCGCCTCGGGCAGCCGGGGTCGGTGAGGGTCGGTCAGAACGTGCAGGTGTACGGCTGGGGCGCCACCTCCCAGTGCGGCTCGGAGGCCAACTGCCAGTCGCGGTACCTGAAGGTCGCCAACGTCACGGTCACCGGAGGCTGCGGTGACGCCTACGGCGGCTCGGCGATCTGCGCCCGCCGAGGTGACGGCATCACCGCCGGCGGCGACTCCGGCGGCCCGATGATGGCGAGCGGCGTCCAGGTGGGTGTGGCATCCACCAGCGACCGCCAGACCACCACGGCGTACACCAACGTGACGGCGTACCGCTCCTGGATCCAGTCGATCGCCGGCGTCTGACCGTCTACCGCCTCCCGGCGTGTGGCAGGCCCCTCAGCGCGATGCGCCGAGGGGCTTTCGCACGTACCCGGATGAGCACCGATCCATCGGCTCCCCGGCCGAGGTGCTGCCCAGGGGGCGCCCGCCTACGGTGCCTCGGCGGTCCGTGCCTCGATCGCCCGCAGCACGGCGATCATGTCCTCGCCGCCGTGCCCCCGCGCCACCGTCTCCTCGAACAGGGAGTGGCAGACGTCCAGGAGCGGTGAGGCGAGGCCCGCCGTGCGGGCCGCCTCGGCGATCAGCCGGTTGTTCTTCAGCACGTCCAGCGCCGCCGCCTGCACCGCGAAGTCGCGCTCGCACAGCTTGGGCGACTTCATCCGGGACACGCCGCTCGCCATCGGGCCCGCGTCCAGAACGTCCAGGAAGAGCCGGCGGTCCAGACCCTGCCGTTCGGCGAAGTGGAACGCCTCGGCCAGCCCCGTCACCAGGGTGATCAGAAAGAGGTTCACCGACAGTTTCATGAGCGACGCCCTCGGCGCCGGTCCACACACGAACGTCTCCCGGCACATCGGCGCGAGCAGCGGCCGTACGGCGGCCACAGCGCCTTCCTCGCCGGCGAGCATGGCGACCAGCTGCCCCCGCTCCGCCGGCACCCGGGAACCGGAGACGGGCGCCTCGACGTACCGGCCGCCGACCGCGCGGATGCCGGCCTCCAGAACCTGCGAGTACTCGGGCGAAGTCGTCCCCATGTGCACGACGGTCCGGCCCGCGACCCGGGCGGCGAACCCGGGTGTGCCCCGGGCGAGCACCGCGTCCACCGCGGGCTCGTCGGCGAGCATCAGCAGCACGGTTCGCGTCCGCGCGAACACCTCGGCGGCGTCCGGCGCGACCTCGGCCCCGGCCGCCCGCAGGGGCTGGGCGCGTTCCGGAGTGCGGTTCCACACCACCAGTGGGGTGCCGGCGGACGCCAGCCGCAGGGCCATGGGCCGGCCCATCACTCCGAGACCGATGAATCCGACAGGCACGACAGGCCCCCTTCGCGCCACGCGCCGACTATGACAGACGTCATAGTAGCGGCCTCTATGACGGCGGTCATAGAGTGCGGAGCAAGAGGAAGGGAGGCCGGTGATGACTCGGACGCGGCCCGGACCGCGGGAACGGATGGTCTTCAGCGCGGCCCAGCTCATCCGGCGGGGCGGGGTCACCGCGACCGGTATGCGCGAGGTGGCCGCACACGCGGACGCACCACGCGGCTCGCTGCAGCACTACTTCCCGGGCGGCAAGGAACAGCTGGTCAACGAAGCACTCGCGTGGGCCGGCCGGTACGCGGGCAAGCGGATCGCCCGCTTCCAGGCGGGGCTCGACCAGCCGACGCCGAGCGGCCTCTTCGCGGCGATGGCCGCCCAGTGGACCGACGAGTACACCACGGACGGCTTCGAGGCGGGCTGTCCGGTCGCCGCCGCCACCGTCGACTGCGCGTCCTCCGGCGACTCCACCCGCACGGCGGCGGCAGCCGCCTTCGCGACCTGGCGGGCACCCCTCGCCGACGCGCTGACGGACATGGGAGTGCCCGCGGCCCGTGCGGAGTCGCTGGCCACCTTGATGATCAGCACCCTGGAGGGCGCGATCCTGATGGCGCGCGCCGAACGGGACGTACGGCCCCTCACCACAGCCGTCCGCGAACTCGGCCCCCTCCTCGACGCCGCCGTACAGTCCTGACACCCGCTCCAGCACACCCGTGGTGGTAAAAACTTCCCAAAAGGGGTACTGCGGTCCACAGTGGTAGCAGCACTGTCGTCATTGGAGGCGGTCATGCTCCTCCTCGGAATCATCCTGCTGGTCGTTGGATTCCTCACCGGTATATCGATCCTGTGGACAATCGGGATCATCCTGGTAGTCATCGGCGCGATCCTGTGGATCGCGGGATCCCTGGGACACTCGGTCGGCGGCCGCCGGCACTACTGGTGACCCGTCCCCCGACGACACCGCAGCCCCCTCGGGGGCTGCCCCGCCGGCCACGGGAGGCCGCACACCGGATCGGCACACCGCCGGCATCGGCCACGGAGTCCCGTCACCGTGGCTTCGGCAAGATCTCTTCGAGTCCACTCGGCCCACCTGCCGGGGACTGCCGGATCCAGCGGCGCAGGATCAGGCGGGGAGCACGGCGGGTGAGCCAGGCGGTGGCCAGGCCGATGACGGCTCCGGCGGCGACGTCGCTGGGGTAGTGGGCGCCGCTTTGCACCCGCTCGAGCGCCACCATGGCGGCGGGCACCGCGCACGCCGCCCCTGCGGCGGGCCATGCGGGTGCCACGGCGGCGGTGAACGCCACCGCGGCCGCGGTGTGCCCGGACGGGAAGGAGGAGGAGTCGGGGCGGTCGTCGACCTCGTCGTGAGGGAACCACTCCTTGGGCGGCCGGGGCCGGTCGGCCAGTTGCTTGCACAGGCCGTTCGAGATCAGCTGCGCGACCACCAGGGCGGTCACCCCCGCGGCCGCCGCCCTGCGCCCGCGCCATCCGCCCAGCGATGCCATCACCGCTGCGGCGCCGCACCACAGCTTGGTGCTCTCAGCGGCCTCCTCCACCGCTGAGAGCGCCTTGCCGACGCCCGGCGGGATACGGGAAGCCGCCCGCTGCGTCACCACTCGGTCGACCTCGCCCAGCTCCATCGGCATTCTCATGAACTGCGTGTATCCCACAGTGCGCCGAAGCAAGCCGCCGTGGGCCTGATCAACTCGCCCGGCGTGCCGCGCGCCGGTCACGCGTCGTCCAGCCGGCGCACATCCTCTTCGTCCCACGTCCGGGTGTCGCGCGGCTCGGTGTAGGGCTCCCTGCCCGGCGGCAGCCCGCCCGCGATGGCCCGCTGCCGTACGATCTCCGCGTCGAACTCCAGGCCCAGCAGGATGGCCAGGTTGGTGATCCACAGCCAGACGAGGAAGACGATGACGCCGGCCATGGTGCCGTAGGTCCTGTTGTAGGACGCGAAGCTCGCGACGTAGATCGCGAACCCGGCCGAGGCGATCATCCAGAGCACCAGGGCCAGAGCGCTGCCGGGGGTGATCCACCGAAAGCCCTTGACCCTGGCGTTCGGGCTCGCCCAGTACAAGATCGTGATCATGATCGTGACCAGGACGACCAGGACGGGCCACTTGGCGATCGACCACACCGTCAGCGCGGTGTCCCCGATGCCGAGAGCCTGCCCGGCCCGGCGGGCCAGACCGCCGGTGAAGACCACGATCAGCGCACTGATCACCGTCAGCACCATCAGCGCGACCGTCAGCGCGACGCGGATCGGCAGGATCTTCCACACCGGGCGGCCTTCCGGCATGTCGTAGACGGCGTTGGAGGTCCGGATGAACGCGGCGACGTAACCGGAGGCCGACCAGACGGCCAGTGCCAGGCCCGCGATCGCCATGACGGACCCGACGCCGGCGTTCCCCTGAAGCTGCTCCACGGCCCCGGTGATGATGGCGCGGGCCGCGCCGGGGGTGAGCTGCTCAAGGTTGTCGAGCACGGTGTCCGTGGCCGACTCGCCGGCGATGCCGAGCAGGGAGACGAGCACCAGCAGCGCCGGGAACAGCGACAGCACGCCGTAGTACGTCAGAGCCGCGGCGCGGTCGGTCAGGCCATCGTCCCTGAACTCCCGCGCGGTGCCCCTGAGAACGGCTCCCCAGGCCCGCTTGGGCAGCTTCGTGGGCGCATCCGGTCCCCGACGCTCCACCTCGGGCCCGGGACCGGCCTCCTCGGGCGTCGGCACCTTGGATGCCCGCGCCCCGTCGCCGCCGTGGTCCCCTGGAAGATGCAGCCTCGCCATATCTTCCTGGTAACCCCGAAGGCTCCGCATACGCCGCCCGGGAGCGCCCAACACGCCCAGCACGGGCGGGATCCGGCCGGGGCCGGGCACAGCCAAGGGCCGGTGGCGGACCAGGACGGAGGACCACGGTCCTGGACGGGCGTCGTCCCGCGGTCGCGGCCGCGGCCGGCGGAGTCGGCGGGGTACGCGGGGCCCCGCGGCCCACCGCGTCGAATCGGCGGGGCAACCATTCGGCGGCGTCACGGGTCTTGCCAACGATCACGCCGTGATCGCACTGACGAGGAGACCATCATCACCGCGATACGTAAGACCCTGACCGCCACCGCAGTCGTCGGCGCCGTCCTGGCGGGTTCGGCCGCCTGCGGCACCGTGGAGCAGCTGTCCGCCGGGAAGAAGCTCGACGAGGCCTTCGAGAAGCTCGGCAACGAGAAGTCGATCTCCTTCGAGTTCGGCCTCGACACCGACGCGCAGAGCCTGCGGGCGCTGGACTCCTCGACGGGCTCGGAGCCCGGCGACGAGTTGCCCGACGAGGTCGCCGACCTGCTCACCGGCGCGAAGATCAGTGTCACCGTGCAGTCGAAGAAGCCGCTCGACGAGTCCGGCGAGAAGGACTACGTCGGCATGGCCATGAAGGTCAGCACCAAGGACGGCGACCTCATCGAGTACCGGGTCATCGGTGACTACACCTACATCCGCTCCGACATGGACTCCCTCGGCAAGGCGATGGGCGCCCCCCTGCCGTCGGCGAAGGACCTGCCCCCGGAGGCGGGCGGGCTCAAGGATGTCCTTGAGGGCAAGTGGGTGAAGATCGACATGAAGGAGATGGAGAGGACCGCCGCCGAGATGGGGGCGGAGCCCGGCGCGAAGCCCTCGCCGGAGCCCACCCTCGACGCCAAGACTCAGCAGCAACTGCTGGAGGCACTGCGCGAGACCATCGCCCGCGAGGTCGACTTCAAGAGCGCCGGTGACAAGGACGGCTCCGAGCACATCACCGCCACGGCTCCGTTCCGCACGCTGGTCACGGAGTTCTTCGACGAGATCCGTCCGTTCGCGAAGAAGTTGCCGCCGGGCGCGGAACTGCCCACGGGCAAGGACTTGAAGGACGCCCCGAACACCAAGGTCACGGCCGACTTCACGCTCAAGAACGGCGAGTTGACCGAGGTGCGCGTCGACCTTGCCAAGCTGGCCGAGAACGCGAAGGTGAAGAAGCTGGGCCTGGTGGTGCGGATGAGCGAGGGCTGGACCCCCACGGCCCCGGCCGGCGCCACCGAGCTGAACATCGACGAGATCATGGGCGGGTTCGGCGCCGCGATGATGGAAGCGGAGGGTGGCGGCGGGGATGGCCTCCCGGAGGAGGACTTCCCCGAGGACGTGGCATAGGCATGCGTCGGGACGGGCGCGCGAGGGGCGAGGCGAATCCGGGCGCGCCATGTGGGGCACCACAACTTTTCGGCCGCCGGGCCGAGAAGGGCCTCCGCCGGCCCGCCGAGCACACCGCGCGTGCGCGTCCACGGCACGGCTACCGTCTCACCCCTCCCGGGCTCGGGCCTGGCTCACCCTGTGCTCAGCAGTAGGGCGTCCACGACGGGCGGGCAGGCCTGACCGATGCGCGGCCGGGCGGCCCGGCCGGTCCGCGGGCCCTCGGACAGCGCCTCCGCAGTGCTGCTCGGCGGTCGGGCGACCGCTGGAGCCGCCGGCAGCACGTGGTCGCCCGTGGTGTCGGTGCTCAGGCACAGGGAGCAGACGACCGCGTCGTGCGTCGGGCAGGCGGCCACGTCCGGGCGCTCGAACTCCTGCCGGCACACGTGGCAGCCGTAGGTGACGGCGCTGGGGTTGCCGTCTGCGTCCAGGAGCGGCTCGGCGATCCCGTCGTCGCCGCGCCGCAGGTAGTACTTGCCGCCAGAAGCGCGGCCAGCAGGTCAGCGTGCCGCCCTACGTCAACGAATGGTGGGCCTGCCTGCCGCAGTACGGCGGCTTCATGAGCAACCTCTGCCTCACCTCGCCGGAGAATCAGGTGCCCGGGGTGCCGGTGTGCTGACGGCCGGGCGAACTCCCCGCCGAGGGCCGGGGTCCAGCCGACCGGTCACCTGCGGCCCACCTCCGGATGCCCCTGGCCGCCCCTTCGTATGATCTTCCGACCGTGACGGGGAGGATGGAACATCATGGCGCGAAACCGGAAACAGGGCCGCAGGAACGACGCGGACGGCGAGAAGGACGAGGGCTGCTGCGCGGGGACGCTGGACACCCTGACACACCCGTGCTGCTGCGGCGGCGTGTGGACGCAGGCCGCCGTGCTGCTCGCGGTGCTGCGTCCTTCGCTCGCGGCCGCCGGCCACGGCGCGGACCCCGCCGCGCCCGTTCCGGGCGGGCGGGTGGCCGCCGCGATGTACCGGTTCGTGCGGCACTACCGCGTCGCGGTCAGTCCGGCGCGCCCGGCGTGCTGCCCGTACACCCCGACCTGCTCCACCTACGCGGTCAAGGCGCTCCACCGCCACGGCGCCCTCCGCGGCAGCCGGCTGATCCTGGCGCGTCTGCTGCGCTGCCGCCCCGGCGCCGCCCGACGCCGGGGCTCGTACGACCCGGTGCCGCCGAGCCGCGGCTGACGCCGAGCGCCGGTCAGGTACCTGCCTGACCGGCTCCTGATGCGCCGTAGGAGAACTCGTATCCGGTGAAGTCGGCGACGTGGACGTATCCGAGGCGCTGGTGGAGGGCGTTGCCGGTGGCATCGGCCGGGTCCGCGAACAGGACGACGTCCGTCGCGCCCGCGGTCAGCGCGGCCCCGCTCACCTCGGCCGTCTCGGCGCCCGCGTAGCCGCGGCCCCGGAGGTGGCCCGGGGTGTGGACGGGGTCCACCCGCACCATGCCGCCGACCATCGACGTGGAGCCCGCCAAGGAGACGGGAATGCCGTCCGGGGTCTCCCGGAACGTGAAGTGCTTGTCGGCGAAACGTGTGTCGGCCCAGGAGCCGGCGTCGATGGCGGCGATGGAGGTGTCCTCTCCGGCATCGACGCAGAACGCCGCGCGGAGTGCCCCATGGACGCCGAGGACCTGCCCGAACTGTCCGAGGAGCGGCTCGACCTGGCCGCGTACGGGCCGCGGGAGGCGGTCGCGGTCGCCCTGGCCCGCACCGCGGCGAACGTGGCGGGCCACACCTTCACCTCACTCGGGAACCACTTCTTCGCCGTCACCGACGAGCGCCTTGCCGCCACCGGAACGACCGAAATCTCGACGCGGCCGTGACGGACATCCGCGGCGGCGCGGGCTGGCTCCAGGGCCTGGTGGAGCAGGAGACCCGCGACGAGACCATGCGGTCACTGGCCCAGTCGTACTTCGAACGGCTCGGGCTCCAGATCTGGCACTACGGGCAGCCCGACTTCATCAGCGGCGTGATGGGCCTGTACGAGGTGCGGGTGTACTTACCCCGGACGCACCATCACGCACGTCGCACCCGGCGTGGTGATGGGCGCACCCAGGTGACGCACGGGGCGCGCGGCGAGGGGCGGTGCGTCGGCCGGGCCGAAGCTCAGGGTGGGGTTCGCTCAGCGGATCCTCAGATCCGGATAACGATCCGGTCACCACCTTGCACCATTCTCCGGAATCAGGGGAGTTTGTCCGTTGCCCTGCGCGGTCGGGGTCACAGGCAGTCGTCACTCCGCGTGATACACCTTCCCGACCGCCTGCCGGACGACACCCATGACCGCGCAGGGGCGCTGAGCCGGCCGACCGCCGGTATGCAACTCCAGCAGTGTCCGGGGGATCGGAACCCGATCTGCCGCCGAGAACGGCGCGGGTCGGTATGGAGCGGAAAGGCGCACCACCCATGACCTCAGTGCGGGTCGACAAGCACAGCAACGGCGACGGAGCCCCGGGAGGCGTTCCCGAGGAGGGCTACGAGCGCGGCCTCGGCAGCCGTCAGGTCCAGATGATCGCGATCGGCGGCGCCATCGGCGTGGGCCTCTTCCTGGGCGCGGGCGCGAACATCGAGAAGGCCGGCCCCAGCCTCATCCTCATGTACGCCCTGGCGGGCGTGATCGTGTTCTTCATCATGCGGGCGCTCGGCGAGCTGCTCCTGTACCGACCGGTGTCGGGCTCCTTCGCGGAGTACGCCCGTGAGTTCCTCGGTCCGTTCTTCGGATTCGTGACCGGGTGGACGTACTGGCTCATGTGGGTCGTCACGGGCATGGCGGAGCTGACGGCCGCGGCGATCTACGTGAACTACTGGTTCCCCGGGATTCCGCAGTGGGTCACCGCCCTGGTCTTCCTGGTCGTCCTGTACCTGGCCAACCTCATCTCGGTGAAGATCTTCGGCGAGGTCGAGTTCTGGTTCTCGATGGTCAAGGTCACCGCTCTCGTCGGCATGATCGTGATCGGCCTCGGCGTGGTGACCCTCGGCTTCAGCCAGGCCGGTGACACCGCCGCGGTCTCCAACATCTGGGCGCACGACGGCATCTTCCCCAAGGGCATCGGCTCCAGCCTGATGACCCTCCAGGGCGTCATGTTCGCCTACCTCGCCGTCGAGCTGGTCGGTGTCACGGCGGGCGAGTCGGAGAACCCGGAGAAGACCCTCCCCAAGGCCATCAACACGCTGCCGTGGCGGATCATCGTCTTCTACGTCGGCGCGCTCAGCGTGATCCTCATGGTGGTCAAGTGGACCGAGTTCGAGGCGGGCGTGAGCCCCTTCGTCGCGGCCTTCGCGAAGATCGGCATCCCGGCGGGCGCGGCGATCGTCAACTTCGTCGTGCTGACGGCCGCGCTGTCGTCCTGCAACTCCGGCATGTACTCCACCGGTCGTATGCTGCGGGGCCTGGCGGCCAACTCCGAGGCGCCGAAGGCACTCGGGAAGCTGAGTTCCACCAAGACGCCGGCCATCGGCATCACCCTCTCCGCCGCGCTCATGGGCATCGGTGTGGTCCTCAACTACGTCGTCCCCGAGAAGGCCTTCGGATACGTCACCTCGGTGGCCACCGCGGCCGGCATCTGGACCTGGCTGATGATCCTCGTCAGCCACATCCTCTACCGCCGGGCGGTCGTCGCCGGCCGCCTTCCGGCCTCGTCGTTCCCGGCCCCGGGCGGCACCGTGTGCAGCTGGATCGCCGTGGCGTTCCTGCTCATGGTGACCGTGCTCATCGCCATCGACCCCGACAGCCGCGTCTCGCTGTACGTGGGTGCCGGCTGGGCCGTGTGCCTGGCCATCGGCTGGGCGGTCCTGAAGGGCCGCAACCCGTACCTCGCGGCCGGCGGCGTGATCGCCGACGGCGACGGCGACGGCGGGAAGCCGATGGAGACGGCGGGCAGCCTGCGGGACTGACGCCGGCCTCACCCAGCATGGCGCCTCTGGCATCCACGCCAGGGGCGCCGTACCGATGCCGACATCCAGTGGTCCGCCGCTGGGTACTGGTAGCGCATGATCGATGTGGTGCAGGCGGGACTGTGGGGACTCGTGGCGGGGTCGGCGCTGTTGCTCGGCGCGGTGATCGGCTTCGGGCTGCGGGTGCCGCAGACGGTGATCGCCATGGTGATGGCGTTCGGCGCCGGGGTGCTGATCTCCGCGGTCTCCTTCGAGCTGGTCGCCGAGGCGTACGATCAAGCCGGGCTGGCTCCTGCAGCGATCGGTACGATCATCGGCGCGGGCGCCTACACCCTCGGCAACCTGTGGCTGGCCCGTCGTGGTGCCCGGCACCGCAAGCGCTCGGGCCGGCACCTGTCGCACGCGCAGCCGTCCGAGGCGCAGCAGGGCGGCTCCGGGCTGGCGCTGGCGCTCGGGGCACTGCTGGACGGGGTGCCCGAGTCGGCCGTGATCGGAGTGAGCTTGCTGGACGGCGGCGCGGTCAGCCTGGTGACCGTGGTGGCCGTGTTCATCAGTAACGTCCCGGAAGCGCTGTCGAGCTCCGCGGGGATGAAACGGGCAGGCCGGAGCAGGACGTACGTCTTCGCCGTGTGGGGCGCGATCGCCGCCGCCAGTACCGTGTCCGCCGTCCTCGGCTACACGGTCGTCGGCGCCTTCTCCCCTGCCGTGATCGCTGCCGTCACGGCAGTGGCGGCCGGAGCCATCCTCGCCATGATCGCCGACACGATGATCCCGGAAGCCTTCGCAGACGCCCACCTGGCCATCGGGCTGGTCACGGTCAGCGGATTCCTGGTCTCGTTCGCCCTGTCCCACGCGTGAACGGCGCCCGCCCGGCGGCGGAGGGCAGGCCTGCCTGCCCCTGTCCCCCGGGGTCCAGCCAGGGCCGGTCGCCGTGAGGTGGGTGAGCGCACACCGCCGGCGGCCCTCGCGGCGCGCGAACACGTCCGTCGCCCACTCGTCGGCATCGAACCGCTGCCCGCGGTGGTGCGCCGCGTTCGTCATCCGCCCGGTCGCCGCAGCCGTGTCCGGTCGTCGGCCCAGCCTGACAGCGTGACCGATCCGGCCAACTGGTCAGCCGTACCGACGGGGCCGACGAGAACCGGCCGGCGACCTGCTCTGTCCGTCGCTCACCGGAGCCCTCGGACCGGGGCCGGGCGGCGCAGCCACCGACGAGCGTTCCACGAGGCGGGTGCGCAGTGTGTGCATCTCGCGGCGGGGCTCGGCTCCCGCGAGGACGTCGAGCAGCACCTCGGCGGCCGTGGACCCGAGCTGGTGCACCGGCTGCTCGATCATGGTCAGCGGCGGCGACATGACCGCGGCCCAGGCGCTGTCGTCGAACCCGATCAGGGACACATCACCGGGGCAGGTCAACTCCCGTGCGCGGATCGCGCGCAGCGCGCCGGTGACGCCGTCTGTCTCGGTGCAGAACAGCGCGGTGACACGGTCGGGGAGGTCGAGCATCCGGGCGACCTCCCGGGCCGCCCGTTCCTCCACCTTCGGCCCCACCATCACCAGTTCGGGGTCGAAGGGGATGCCCGCGTCGTCGAGCGCGTCGAGGTATCCGCACAGGCGCTCCCCGTCGGTCCACAGGTTCCGGGAGGCGGCGGCGATCAGTTCCCGCCGGGTCGCGGGAGCCTTGTCCACCGGCGGCCCCCAGACGAATCCGATCCGCCGGTGACCGGCCGCGACGAGCTTCTCGACCGCCTCGCGCGCCGCGTCCCGGTTGTCGATGACCACGGCGTCCAGATCGAGCGAGGGCACCGCGCGGTCGACGAGGACCACCGGAATCCCGCGGTCGAGGGCCGTGCGGATGTGGCCGACCGAGGAGCGGTCGACCGCCGCCGACGCGACGATCATGCCGTCGACGCGCTTGTCGATGAGCACGTTGGCCGCCGCGACCTCCTCGTCGACCCTCTCGTACGTACTGACGACCAGCGTGTCGAATCCGCGGGCGCGGGAGGTGTCGCAGATGCCGCGTACGACTCCCGCGAAGAACGGGTTGCCGATGTCCGCGACGATGACTCCGAGGGTGTGCGTCACCCCTGTCGACATGCTGCGGGCCAGCGCGTTCGCGCGGTAGCCGAGTTTCTCGGCCGCGGCGAGCACCCGCTCCTTCAGCTCCGGGCTGACGTATCCGTATCCGCCGAGCGTGCGGGCGGCGGTCGCCCGGCCGACCCCGGCCTCCGCGGCCACCTCGGAGATCGTCGGGGACGCCGATGGGCGGGGCCGCTCTCCTGACATCGCTCGGTACCTCGCTTCTCGTGATCGACGGCTGTCCACATGCTAGACACAGCCGGTGGGCCGGCCACGGCCGAATGCCGCCTCGGTGAAGCACTGGTCATGGGCGGCCTCCGCCCCGTCGTACAACGCGCGCTCCAGCTGGTGGCGGTCCGGCGGGGTCGGCCGTCGCCAACCCGAGCGCAGCAGCGAGACCACGAAACCGGCGAGGAAGGCGTCACCGCAGCCCATCGTGTCGATGATGGGCGCCCCGTCGTTCAGGGGGCGGGCCGGCGCCGCCACGGTCGTGCGGCCGTCGTGGGCGACGGCGCCCTCGGCGCCGCGGGTGGCGAGGGCGAGGCCGGCGCCGCGCCGCACCGCCTCGGCCAGCAGGTCCCGGGTGGCCGTCTCGTCCAGGTGGGAGCAGGACAGCAGCACGAGGTCGGCGTACGGGCAGACCCGGTCCAGGTAACCGGGTGTGCGGTACTCCTCCTCGCTGGAGAGGTCGAAGGTCGTGAGTGTGTCGAGGCCGGCGAGCTTGGGCAGCTCGCCCTCGCTGCCCGAGTACACGCTGGAGTGCACCACGTCGAAGGAGGAGACGTAGGCGAGCAGGCCGCTGTCGAGGACCAGCGGCTCGCGCACGGTGACGCCGCCTCCGTTCCAGCCGAGGAAGACACGGTCGCCGGAGTCGACCCGCAGGGTGGACACGCCGCTCTCGCCGTCGCGCACGGCGCAGCGGTCGACGGCCACCCCGGTGTCCGCGATGGCCTCGCGCAGGAAGCGGCCGAGGGCGTCGTCGCCGAACACCCCGAGGTAGGCCGCCTCCATGCCGAGGCGTCTGGCGTAGACGGCCACGTTCACGCTGTTGCCGCCCGGGTAGTCGATGCCGCGGTCGACGAACCGGTCGACGATGTTGTCGCCGAAGCCGAGGACTCTCATGGGTTCTCCTGTGCGCTGGCCCGGGACGCCACGGGGCGGGGGCACGGACGGGCGCCCGGCACCGGACTCGGTGCCGGGCGGATGCGGACTGCGGAAGCGGGACGGCGGCCGTGCGCCGGAGTCCTCGGGCGGGACGAGGGCGCCGCGCCGGGTCGCGCCGGCCGCTGCCGCCGGAGTTCTCCCCGATGCGGCAGCGGCCGGCCGCGCGTCTCAGTAGTCCATGACGCGGTAGTAGCGGCGCAGGTCCAGCGAGTGTCCGCGCACCCGCTCCAGGTGCTTGCTGACCCGGCCCATCACGGTGTCGAGCACCAGGGGTGCGAGCAGGCCGCGGAACTCCGGGCTGATGCCGGGCAACGCGTAGTCGCGGGTGTCGAAGACGGTCACGTCACGGGAGACGCGCTTGGCGAAGGCCTCGACCCGGTCGGTCAGGGCGCGCGTCTCGTCCTCGCCCTGGAAGACGAGCACGCTCGTGTCCTCTTCGAGGAGTTCCAGCGAGCCGTGGAAGAACTCGGCGCTGTGCACCCGGGTGGTGCGCAGCCATTGCATCTCCTCGAGGATGCACATGGAGTACAGGTAGGTGAACCCCCACAGGTTTCCGCCGCCGACGAGGAAGTGGTAGTCCGTGTCCTTGTGGGCCTCGGCGAATGCGGCGGCCGTCGGCTCGGCCTGCCGGGCCACGTCGAGGAGGATGCCGGGCAGTCCGGCGAGTTCGCCGGCGAGCTTCTCGTACCCGTCGAACTCGCCCCGGCGTGCGAGCAACCGGCCCATGAACAGCAGCATCTGCGGGTCGAAGGGCCAGGCCTTCGGCTCGGAGACGAGGGCCACGTCCACGCTCCGCGCGACGGGGGACTCGGCGTAGCCCGTGAACGCGACGGTGCGAGCCCCCTTCGCCTTGCAGTACTCGATGGCCCGGAGGCTGTCCTCGGTGGTGCCCGACACCGAGGTGAAGACGGCGACCGAGCGCTCGCCGAGCGTCGCCTCGGCGCCGGTGACCAGCTCCGCGGCGATGACGGCGTGGACGGGCAGCGTCGAGATGCGGCGTGCGAGCCGCTCGTACGGCCACATCTGGGCGTAGGTGCCGCCGGCGCCGACGAGGAAGAGGTTGTCGAAGCCTTCGTCCGTGAGGCGGTCGGCGAGTTCCTCGATCCGGGGGCGCAGGGCCACCGTGCTCGCCAGCTGGGAGAGGAATTCCGGCTCGTCGAATCCGAGCATCTTCGCGTCCTTTCGGGAACGGGTGCGGCCGGCGGCGCTGAGCGACCTGATACCGGTATCACGCGGGCCACACGCTGACACAGCGCACCGGCGGCGTCAACAGCGGTGCGCGGCCCATCGGTTCGCAACCTGCTCGGCAGTCGCCGTTGACCTGCACGTTTCTTCACCCGAAGAAAGCGAAGCACCCCGAGGGCCGACCCACCCCCGCGCTTTTGCACAGAAGATCTTCACTCTCACCCTGGTACCGGTATCAGATTCTCTGTACAGTCGCCGCACGCCAGCGGCCGTCTCCCGGACACCCGCAGCGGATCCGACGTGCCCGCGCCTTCGGCGGGCCCTCCCATCGACGAAAGGACGCCCATGCGCGTACGTGCACTGACGCGGTCCGCGGCACTCCTCGGGGCCTCGGCACTCGTCCTCACCGGCTGCTTCGCCGGACCGGCGAAGGGTCCCGCGGCCGACGTGACCGCGAAGCCGGAGTACTCCGGCACCCTGAGCGTCCTCACCAAGTTCGCGGGCGAACCCCTGGAGCCGTACTTCGAGGACCTCGCGGCCGCGTACGAGCGCAAGCACCCGAAGGTGAACGTCGAACTGATCCAGGAGACCGACCAGAGCATCAAGGACAAGACGAAGACGCTCACCGCGTCCGACGCCCTGCCCGACATCTACTTCACCTGGACGGGCAACTGGGCGGAGAACTTCATCCGCGGAGGCCGCGCGGCGGACCTCACCAAGGTGATCGGCCCCGGCACCGCGTGGGGCAGGACCTTCGGCGGGCCGGCCCTGTCGGCGTTCGCCCGCGACGGCCGCTACTACGGCGTCCCGCTGTACAACAACGGCAAGTTCATGGGCTACAACAAGTCCGCCTTCGACAAGGCCGGCGTCGACGTGCCGAAGACCTTCGAAGAGCTGATCGCCACCTGCCCGGACCTGCGCAAGGCCGGCTACGAGCCCATCGCCTTCGGCAACAAGGACGGCTGGCCCGCCCTGCACTACCTCCAGCAGCTCTTCGCCCACAACGTGCCGGCCGAGGTCCGCGAGGCCGACTACGACCCGAGGACCGCCACCTGGGACGACCCGGGCTACCTGGTCGCGCTGGGGCAGTTCAGGACCCTGGTGTCCGGCTGCACCGACACCGGCCGCGGCACCAACGGCGTCCTCTACACCTCGGCGCAGGAGGCGTTCGGGCAGGGCAAGGCCGCCATGTACTACCAGGAGATCCTGGAGTTCGACAGCACCACGTCCGGCGGCACACTCAAGCCCGAGGACCTGGGTATCTTCCCGCTGCCCGCCGCCGCGCGGGCCAAGGGGGACCCGAAGGTCGTCGAAGGGGCACCCGAGGGCTATTTCGTCAACGCACGGTCGCCGCGGGCGGCTCTCGCCGTCGACTTCATGAAGTTCGTGACGAGCACCCCCAACGCGAAGACCCTGTCCGCACCGCCCTACGGCCAGCCGAGCACCGTGGTCGGCGCGGTGACGCCGCAGACGTCCAGCAAGGCCGTCCAGGAGGGCATCGCCCTGGTCAACGAGGCCCCGCGACTGGCGGGCTGGCTGGACATGGTCACCGCGCCGGAAGTCGCCGACGCGTGGCTGGCCGGTGGCGAGGCCCTCATCAGCGGCAGCAAGTCGCCCGAGCAGGTCATGGACAGCGTGCGCCGGGCCTCCGACTCCGCCCAGTGACCGGCGCGGGCTGAAGGGAATCAATCCGGTGCGCACTCTGTACCGAAGAGCAGCCGGGCTGGTGTGGATCGTACCGGCCCTCGTCCTGCTCGCGGTCTTCGTCTATCTCCCGCTCGTCCAGAACTTCGGGTACTCCACGCTGACGTGGGACATCTACAGCGGCAGCCAGGAGTTCGTCGGCCTGGACAACTACCGCGACCTGTTCGGTGACCCGGTCTTCTGGACCTCCTTCACCAACAACCTCTGGTACGCCCTGCTGTCGGTCGTCTTCCAGGTCTTCGGTGCCCTGCTGCTCGCCGCACTCGTCGAGAGCATCCGCAGTACGCGGTGGCAACGCGCCCTCCGGACGATCTACTTCATCCCCTCGGCGATCTCCCTGACCGTCGCGGGACTGCTCTTCTACTTCGTCTACGAGCCCAACCTGGGCCTGCTCAACCACGTCTTGGAGGCGGTCGCGCCCGGCACGTTCGACCACGCCTGGCTGGGCCAGGAGAGCACCGCGATGACGGCGGTCATCGCGATGAGCCAGTGGCAGGGCTTCGGCTACTCGACGCTGCTGTTCGCCGTCGCCATCCAGCGCATCCCCGCGGAGCTCTACGAGGCGGCCGCCCTGGACGGCGTCGGGCCGGTCCGCCGCTTCTTCCAGGTGACGCTCCCGCTCGTCCGGGAGATGACCGGCCTCATGGTCATGGTCACCGTGTCGGGTGCCTTCCAGGTGTTCAACGAGGTCATGGTGATGACCAGCGGCGGACCCGACAACTCGACCCACGTGCTCGGTACGTGGCTGTACCGCAACGGATTCGTACGCAACGACTTCGGCTACGCCGCGGCCATCGGCACGGTGATCTTCGTGATCACCCTCACGATCGCGATGGCGCAGCTGTGGTTCACCCGCAGAAGAAGGGTGGAATGGTGAGCCGTCTCGGCTTCCTCGGCGTGCTCGCGCGCCTGTTCATGTGGGCCTTCCTGCTGAGTCTCGCGGTGGTGGTGCTCTATCCGCTCCTGTGGATGGTGCTGAACGGGTTCAAGACCAACGCCGAGCTCTTCGGCAACCCCTTCGCGCTTCCCACCGACCTCAGCTTCGGCAACTACCGCGACGCGTGGAACCGCGGCGTCAGCGACTACCTCGCGACCAGCCTCCTCGTCACCGTGACGTCCACCGTCGCGACCGTCTTCATCAGCGCCTGGGCGGCGTACGGACTGACGCGGGTGGACATCCCGCTCAACAAGGTGCTCACCGCCGTCATCCTCGGCGGCCTCATGCTGACCCCGACCGTCGCCCTGGTCCCGCTGGTGCGGATGTTCCAGTCGCTCGGTCTGTACAACAGCTTCTGGGCGCTGCTCATCCTGTACACGGCCTTCCGCGTCCCCTTCACCACCTTCCTCATCCGCGCCTACATGATCGACCTGCCGCGCGAGGTGGACGAGGCGGCACAGCTCGACGGGGCCGGCCGCTGGACGGCGTTCTGGCGGATCATCCTGCCCATGTGCAAGCCCATCATCACCTCGACCGTCCTGCTGCACGTGCTCTTCGCCTGGAACGAGTACCTGTTCGCCATGGTGTTCACCAACGGCAGCGACGTGCAGACCCTGCCGGTCGGCCTGACGAGCCTGATGAGCAAGCACGGCACGGACTTCCCCGTCGTGTTCGCCGGCATGGTGATCGCCGCGGTCCCCGTCGTGCTCCTGTTCCTCTTCGGCCAGCGCTACATCGTCAAGGGACTGGCCGACGGCATCGGCAAGTGAACGACTCCCCGCCACGAAAGGAGAACCGCGTGCCGATCGCCCGTCCGCCGCGGCTGACCGGATCCAACTTCGCCTACCAGCACCTGCCGTTCGACACGTTCCTGGACGACGCGGTCGCCCTCGGCCGCGAGAGACTCGAACTGTGGGGCGTCGCGCCGCACCTGCACATTCCGCAGGTCGGCACCGGGGAGGCACGCGACCTGCGCCGCCGCATCGAGGCACGTGGCCTCTCGGTGTACTGCCTCACGCCCGAGCAGGTGATGTACCCCGTCAACGTGGCCTCCCCGGCGGGCTGGCTGCGCGCGCAGAGCATCGCCATGTTCCGCCGGGCGGCCGAACTCTGCGCCGAACTCGGCGCCGAGAAGCTGCTGCTGACGCCCGGCCGGGGCGGCGAGGACGAGCCCGTGGACGCCGCCTGGCGCCGCTCGGTCGACGCGATCGGTGACATCGCCGCCTATGCGGACAGGCTGGGCGTGACATGCGTACTCGAACCGCTCCAGCGCGTCGAGTCGAACCTGGTCAACGACTCGCGCACGCTGGCCGCGATGCTCGACGAGATCGACGCCGACCGGCTCGGGGCAGTGCTCGACACGGTGACGATGGCCGTGGCCGGTGAAGCCGTCGACGACGCCTTCGCCGCGCTCGGCGACCGTATCCGCCATGTGCACCTGATCGACGGCCGTCCCATGGGGCACCTGGCCTGGGGCGACGGCGAACTGCCCCTGTGCGACTACCTCCAGGCCCTCGAACGGCACGGCTACGACGGCTGGATGACCTTCGAGCTGTTCGGCGACGGCTCGTACGCGCTCGATCCGCAGGCGGCGGTGGAGCGGTGCGACGCGGCGGTACGCGAGTGCGTCGGCACCGGTCCCGGGCAGTGACGGCGCGAGCCGGCAGCGCCGCCTGTCGAGGCCGCCCGACGGCTCGGCGGATCAGGTCCCCACGCTCTCGGGGCCGAGGCCGCGCAGGACGTGCGTGGCGGCCCGTTCACGGTACGCCGGGCCGGTGACGAGCAGCTCGTCGTGCGGCCCGAGGCCACCGTGCGGCCGTCTTCGAGGACGACGATCCGGTCGGCGTGCCGCACGGTGGCGAGACGGTGGGTGATGACGAGGGCCGCGCAGTGCCGGGTGGCCGCGCTCAGCGCCTGGGTCAGCACCGTCTCGTCGACGGCGTCCAGGTGCGAGGTGTGCTGGTCGGCGCAGACGTGAAGAAACCCCGCCGCTGGTCGGCCAGGGGCGGGGTTCTCGTGCGGAGCGCCGGGCAGGCCTTGCACCTGCATTTCCCCGCAGGAAGCGGGGTGTCTTTCCTTAGACGACCAACGCCGGAGGACAGCCGCCGCAGCGGACCGTCTCGCAAGATCCACTATAGGGCAGTTCCGTCCGCGGCGCACCCCGGGCCGCACCCCGCCGACCGTTCGGGACCGGCTCACCGGGCGGGGAACCCCTCCGGAGCGAGTCGGGAAGGCCTTGCGGGGCGCGGCGAGCGCGGCCTGGCCGGGACCCTCGCCTCGGGTTCCCCGTCGTGGGGTCAGCGGTTGACGAAGGTGAGGCTGGCCGCGTCGTAGCGGGTGCCCGCGACATGCTCGGTCGGGGCGGCGGCCTCGACGGCGGCGAGGTCCTCGGGGGACAACTCGACCGTCAGGGCCGCGAGGTTCTCCTCCAGGTACTGCTGCCGCCGGGTGCCGGGGATCGGCACCACGTCGTCGCCCCGGTGCTGCACCCAGGCCAGGGCGAGCTGGCCGGCGGTGACCTTCTTGGCCTCGGCCAGCTCGTTCAGCTTGGCCACGATCGCCAGGTTGCGTTCGAGGTTGCCGTCGGCGAAACGCGGCTGGCCTCGCCGCACGTCGTTCTGCGCCATCCCCTCGACGGACCGGTAGCGGCCGGTCAGGAAACCGCGCCCGAGCGGGGAGAACGGGACGATGCCGATGCCGAGTTCGCGGCAGACCGGGACGATCTCCGCCTCCAGGTCGCGGGTCCACAGCGACCACTCGCTCTGCAGCGCGGCGATCGGGTGCACGGCGTGCGCCCGCCGGATGGTCTGCGCGCCGGCCTCGGACAGCCCGATGTGACGGACCTTGCCCGCCTGCACCAACTCGGCCATCGCGCCGACGGTTTCCTCGATGGGCACCCGCGGATCGACCCGGTGCTGGTAGTAGAGGTCGATGTGGTCGACTCCGAGACGACGCAGCGATGCCTCGCACGCCTCGCGCACATAGGCGGCGTCACCGCGGATCAGGGTGGGCTCGCCCAGGCGGTTGGCGAAGCCGAACTTCGTGGCCAGTACCACCTCGTCGCGCCGCCCGCTGATCGCCCGTCCGATCAACTCCTCGTTGTGCCCGAAGCCGTAGAAGTCGGAGGTGTCCAGGAGGCTCACCCCGAGGTCGAGGGCATGACGCAACGTCGCGATCGACTGCGCGTCGTCCGTGGCGCCGTAACCGTGGCTCATTCCCATGCAGCCCAGGCCCTGGGCGGAGACCGCCAGCGCGCCGAGGTGCCGGGTGGGGATCGTGGTCATACTGCTGCTCCTGGGCTCGTCGCGAGGTCTGCTGCCCAAGACGCTAGAGATTAGAGCGCGCTCCATGTCAAACGGATCGACGTCGCCCGTGACCATGACCAGCGGAGCGCCGGGTCCGTGACGGATACGCCAGGGCGTCCACCAGGTCAGCGCTCGGGGGCCAGGGAGGGTGGTCAGGGCTGCGCCGACCGCTCGGACCGTCGCTCAGGAGACGGCGGCTTCGTCCACCGTCTCTCGGATCACCAGAACGGTGTCGACTCCGGTGATGGCGCACAGTCGCTGAAGCTGCCGCGACGGCGCAGCCACGCGCAGGGCGCCTGTTTGGTGGGTGAGGATCAGCAGGTTCAGGAGCGTGGAGTCGGCGAAGGTGATGGCGGAGGCGTCCAGAACCACCTTCGGATGCTTTCTGACCGCGGCTCCCAGCGCATCCGCCAGAGGCGTGATCGAGTGGATGTCGTAGGAGCCGTGCGCGGCGACGACCCAGGCACCGCGCCATTCGTACTGAATCACCGCGGCCCCTTCCGGGGCGTGCTCGGTGGCCTGCTCCGGCACCGGCTTCCCACCGACGTCGCTCATCAGCCTTGGCATGACGGCCTCATCCCAGGACACCTCGGGCTCCTTCTGTGACTCTCCCCCGCGGAAGCAGGTCAGATGTTACACGAAAACTATGTCATGCATCCGGGTTCAGGCAACGACGTCTTCTAGAATGCGGTGCATGGTTGGAGTGCCCGAATCTCACACCGGATGGACGTTCATCACCAGCCACGCGCGCGTACTGGCGACCATCGCCGACAATCCGCACGTCCGGATCCGTGACATCGCTGCCCGCTGCCGACTCACGGAGCGCGCCGTGGCGCGGATCATCTCCGATCTCGAACGGGACGGTTACCTCTCCCACACCCGGGACGGGCGAACGAACACCTACCGCATAGAGCCGGGCAAGGTGCTGCGCCACCCGGCCGAAGCCGGCCTCTCCGTGGCCTCCCTGCTCTCCCTGCTCGTACAGGACGAGACCGAACGCGTCAGGGAACCGGTCGCCCAGTAGTGCCGCTCGCCCACCCGATGGCCGGATTTCGGCGGCCACTTCCAGGTGTGCGCGGATCGAGCCGCCGCTTCCGGCCGGACGCCGAGCGGGGTGAGGGGGAACCGGGCCGGGACCGCACTTGACCTCAACCATGATTGAGGGAGAACGGTTGTGCCATGACCACTTGGGACGACACGATCCTCCTCTTCCGGAACACCATGCGCATCACCGAGGGGCATGTGGAGGGGTTCCGCCTTGCCATCGCCCGAGCTGTGGCGTTCGCAGAGCAGCACGGGCCGCAGTTGATGGTGCAGACCTTCTTGGACGAGGAGCGGATGCTTGCCCACAGCTTCCAGCTCTACCGGGACTCCGACGCGGTCCGCACGCACTGGAAGCTGGCGGACCCGTACATCCAAGAGGTGATGAGGCACTGCCGGGTGGAGCGCTTCGAGGTGTTCGGTGAGCCGGATGCCGATGTGGTGGCGGGCGTGCGTGCGGCGCTCGGTGAGCAGTGTGCGCCTACGTTCAGCCCGCGAATCGCCGGCTACGTCCGCTTCGCCACGGCGCCCCAGGCCCGGCCCCGGTGAAGCGCGGCCGGGCCGCCACCCGGCAGTTGCCAGGCCTGACAGGCAGCCTGCCGCCAGCCCGACGGCAGCGGACAGCCTCCCCGGATACGAGCGCACTGGCGGAAGCGGAGAGCGTTCCGGTCACCGCCCCGCCCTCATGGTGGCCGGCCCGCTCCCCGCCCGGCCAGTGACCGGGCCTCAGCGCCCGCCTGGCAGCTCCGTGCTTCTGTGGGATCGCCAGTGCGGTCAGCGTCACACCGCCCGCCGTCGCGAGCACACCGGCAGCGAGGAATGCGTAGTTCCCGTCGCCGGCGCCGGCCGCCAGAACGCCGCGTCTGGTCTACGGCGCACGGCCACGGCCGCCCCCGCGACGTCGCCTACCTCGACCGGCCCTTTCGGCGGGCGGCTCCGAGCGTCTGGCCACACCCTGGTGGCATGGCCTCCGATCAGCCTGTCACCGTGTATCCGCCGGACGAGTCCGGCGGCCGGCGGGTACGCGCGGGCGGGGCCATCCTGGGGCTGGCGTACTCGGTGCAGGACATCGCCCGGCTCATGCAGGAGGCCGGACTCCACCACTGGGACGAGATGGACGTGGTCCGCAGCGCGCTGATCGAGTGGCGCGGGGGCGGCCCCGACGTCTGGACGCGCTGAGTCGACGACGGCCGTGGCGCCCTCCCCTGCCGGAGAGATCTGGAAACACGAGACGACGGCAGCGCAATGAGAGACAGTTGAGGTGCAACAGACTTGCCGTTCTCCGACCCACTGCGGCTCGGAATGGCCCGGGGAGGGCTGCCACCGGCCATGTCGCCGATCGGCGTCGGCAACGTGCTGCGCGACGTCTGCCCCGGAGCCCTCTCCCGGTGGGTCAACCAGCCGCCGGGAGCGAGGAGTTCGTCACTCGCCGACGAACTCCAGCAGAGCCTGCGCCTCCTCCTGGAGGGCATGGCCTTCACGACGGCTCCCGCCTCGGCGTCCCGCTGATCCTTCTCCGACCTCTCGCCGGCCGGCCGATGCGCGGGGACGCGTGGGCGGTGCGGAGAAGGGTAGCCGGTGCGTCGTCGGCCCACAGGCGGGTGCCGGAGTGTCTGCCGAGGGAGGGACCGAGCATGGCGGTGACGGCGGGTATCGGGCGGGCCGCCTCGAGCGGCAGCGACGGCGACGAAGCCGCCTTGACCGGCTCCATGCGCTGTACGACCACTGACGTCAGAAGAAGGAGAGTCCGCGGTGACGGAAAGCCCGAACCAGGCTGCTGACGAGACCACTGCTCCCGCCGTCGACACACACCTGGAGATCCTGCTGCGACTGGTCGAGGCCCAGCCCGATGCCAGGATGGCGATCTGCCTGACCACCCCGGGCGGCATCATCGGTGGACACCTGGTCGCCGCCCGGTCGTGGGCGGAGCGCTGGGAGGATGCGGTGCGGGAGTCCGGCGTGACCCAGCAGGCCGCGCCGATGGCGCAGCTGCCGCAGATGGTGCAGGCGGCACAACCGCACGGCGACGCCTCGGACCGAGGCCTGCACCGGTTCCTTCACCTGGTGGACGTCACCTTCATGTCCGTTCCCGGCGCTCCCACCTCACCGGTGTGGCGCGGACGGGTCAGTGACATCTGCGGATGGTCGCTGGGCGCTCCGTCCTGACCGCCGCCCGCGGCCGAGGCCGGTGCCGCCCAACCGCTCGCCCGCCGCGTCCTGCGACCTGCCCGCCGGTTCACAGGAACCGGCGGATGGGCAGGACGGCCGTCTCCCGCAGGCGCTGCAGGGCGGCGCGGCGCTTCCAGCGCGCCGGATCGATGGCGGTGCTGCGTTCGAGGTCGGCGTCGAAGTCCCGGTCCAGGCCGGCGGTGAACTCCTGGTCCAGGACGGCGAGCATGACTTCCTCGTCGTGGTCCATGGAGCGCCGGTTGAAGTTGGTGGATCCGGTCAGCGAGGCGACGCCGTCCACGGTGATGATCTTGGCGTGCATCATGGTCGGCTGGTACTGGTGGATCTCCACGCCCGCGCCCAGCAGGCGGGCGTAATGGTACTGGCCGGCCAGTCGGCAGGCCCGCTGGTCGGTGTGCGGTCCGGGCAGCAGGATCTCCACCCGCACTCCGCGCTGTGCGGTCGCGCACAGCAGGTCGACGAAGTAGGTGTCCGGCGCGAAGTAGGCGGTGGCCAGGCGGAAGCGCTGCTCGGCGGAGGTGAGCATGACCCGGATGAGGGTCTGCATGTCCTGCCAGCCGAAGCTGGCGGAGCCGCGCACGACCTGGACGATGGAAGACCCGGGCTGGGCATGTTCGGTGAACCGGTCCCGGTCGTCGTAGAGCTCGTCGTGGGATTCGGCCCAGTTCTGGGCGAAGGCCGCGGCGATGCCGTCCACGGCGGGGCCGCGCACCCGGACGTGGGTGTCGCGCCACTCACCGGGGTTGCGGGCGTCGCCGCACCACTCCTCGGCGATACCGACGCCACCGGTGAAGGCCGTGTGCTCGTCGACGACGAGCGCCTTGCGGTGGCAGCGGTGATTCTGCTTGAACGGCGACAACCACAGCGGTTTGCGGAACCAGGCGAGCTGCACCCCGGCGGCGTCCATCTCGTCCAGGAGGCCTTTCTCTATCTCCTTCGCGCCGAAGCCGTCCAGCAGCAGCCGTACCCGCACCCCGGCCCGGGCCCGGTCGGCCAGGGCGGCGGCGAAATCGCGTGCTATCTGCCCGCGCCAGTACACGAACGTCATCATGTCGATCGTGTGCTCGGCCGCCCGGATCGCTTCCAGCATGGCGGGAAAGATCTCATCGCCGTTACGCAGTGCGACGAGGTCGTTCCCCTCCGTGGCGGCGACGCCGATCAGCCGTTCCAGGCGGCGGCGCAGCCGCTGGATGCCGGCCTGGTCGACGCCGGAGCGCTGTTCAGCGAGGGTCATGCGCGGTCCTTAATCGGGATAGCGTGCCTGCTCGGGTACGGCCTTGCGGACATCGCCGGGCGCCCGGGAGTGTATCCCGACACCCGACACCCGACACCCGACACCCGACACCCGACACCCGACACCCGACACCCGACACCCGGCTCCCCGGCTCCGTCTCGTCCAGCTCCCAGTGGTGCCGGCACCCGTCACGCCGACAGGGGGCCGGAGGTCGTGCCTCCGGCCCCCTTGGCGTTTCCGGATCAGGTGCCGGGTGTGGCCGAGACCTCCGGCGACAGCTCCGACTCCAGGCCGGCCGCGTTGACCACGGACACGGCGAAGTAGTACGGACGGCCGTACTCCGGGGTCCGCACCCACAGGTCGGTGTTGGGCGTCGTGTGGACGTTCTCGGCGTTGTCCTTGGTGACGCCGGGCTGTGTGGAGACGTAGACGCGGTATCCGGTGATCGCCGGGTCTCCCGGGCCGATCGGCACGGCGGCCCAGACCAGGTGGACCTGCGTGGCGGTGGCGTCGACCTCGTACACCGTCGTGGACGGGGGTGGCTGCGGCGCGCTCACCGTCGGCAGCACCGGGGCGGAGGCGGGGGACCGTACGTCATACGCGGAGTGGGCGACGACGGCGTAGCGGTAGTCGCGCTCGTCGGCGGCGACCGTGCGCTCCAGGGACTTGGCGGTGGTGGTGGCGTAGACGTTCGCCGGGTCGCCGGTGTCCACGGTGGCGCTGCGCGAGCGGTACACGGTGTAGCCGGAGACCGGGACGTAGCCGCCCTGGTCCCACAGGAGGGTGAGGTGGTCACCGACGATCCGGGCCAGGCCGACGGAGGGCGCCTTGGGCGCGGCGTTCGGGCCGACCGACCGGGCGGCGGTCACCCGCGCCGACGCCGACTCGTTGCCGGCCGCGTCCACGGCGGTCACGTAGTAGGTGTAGGGCTGCCCGGGGTCGCCCGTGATGTCGCGGTGGTTCCAGGTGGTCGTGGTGCCGAGCCGGGTTCGCGGGCCGGCCGACGACGAGGCCCGGTAGACGGAGTAGCGCACGGTGTCCGGGTTGCTGCCGGACCAGCCCAGGGTGACCCCCGTGTCGTCCTGGGAGACCGCTTCCAGGTTGTTCGGCGCGGGAGGCGCGACGGTGTCACGGGTCGCCCACACGACGGACGAGTACGCCGACGCGTTCCCGGCCGCGTCCAGTGCGCGCACCTTGTAGGCGGCGGGAACGTCGACCGGGGCGTCCAGGTCGGTGTACGCGGTTTCCCGGACCGTGGCGATCCGTTCGTAGGGGCCGCTCTCGGCGGTCGCGCGGGCCACCTCGTAGGAGACCGCGCCCGCCACGGCGGTCCAGGCCAGCGAGTTGAAGTCCCGGCCCGGGGTCGCCGCCGGGTTCCGCGGGGCCCCGGGCGCGGTGCGGTCGGCGGTGGTCACGCCCTGGTCAGCGGTGCCCTTCGACGTGTTGCCGGCCTTGTCGTGGGCGCGGATCTCGTAGTAGTACGTCGCGCCGGTCGCCGGCAGGGTGGTGTCGGTGTAGGACGTGGCGGTGGTCGTGGTGAGCTTCGTCCAGGTGCTGGTGCCCTTGAGCCGGCGGTGGACGCCGTACCCCGCGAGGTCCATCTCCATGTTCCTGGACCAGGTGAGCTTCGCCTTGTTGGTGGCGGAGTCGTAGGTGACCTTGGCGCCGGTGGGGGTGAGGGGGGCGACCTTGTCGACGGTGGCGCCGGTGCGCGGCGCGTAGGCGAACTTGACGTTGGCGGTGCCGGTCCAGTTGACGAAGTCGACGCGCAGGGTGTGCTTGCCGGACGGGATCGTGACGTTGACCGTCTTGCCGACCGTCGTCGAGACGTTCTTCCACAGGTCGATCTTGCGGACGCCGTCGAGGTAGACGCGGACACCGTCCTGCGCGGCGGCGGAGAAGGTGAACGGGCCGCCGGAGCCGAAGTCGCGGGTGACGGTCCAGCGGACGCCGAAGTCGTTGCCGGGCAGCCCGGTGGCGGGGGCTCCGGTGCCCCAGTTCTGGCTGATGGCGCTGTCGCAGTCGGTCTTCTTCGGCGTGCCGGCGAACGTGGTGTTCGCGAAGAACTGCCGCGTGAAGACGGGGGAGGCACAACTCGTCGCGGCGGCGGCGGGCGCGGCCACGGCGGTGAGCAGGCCGCCCGCGGTGGCGAGCACGACCGTGGTGGAGAGAGCGACGGTCGAGTGTCTGGCTGGGTTCATGCGGTCCTCTGATCGAGATGTGCGGGAACGAAGGCACGGAAGCCGTCGCAGAGGTCCGACTGATCCGGAATGCGTTTGGTTGTACGGCACTTGGCGCACACCTCGCTCGGCGTCCCGGGCCACATCGGCACTGGCGTCGGCCGCGATTCCACGTGGTGCCGCGCCGCGGACGGGCCCGCCGCCCGCGGTTCGAAGGCCGTGCCGCCAGCCGCCCGGAGTCACCATCAGCGTCACCCCCTTCGGCGGACCGAAAGGGGAACGACACCCTCCGGTCCTCCCCTCCGGTCCTCCCCTCCGGTCCTCCCCTCCGGCATACACCCTCCCGCACAACCGACCCGCCCGCTGGGACACCACTGGAGACGACCCCATGGTCGCGTCCGCAACGGCAGAAGCCTTATTGGTTTGCCGCCGGCCGGCCCGGTCGGATAGGAAGCTCGCATGCTTGAAGGCAGCAAGGTCGGGCTCAGAGCCCGGCACGAGGACGACATCCCGGTCCTGCGGGCCGAGCTCTACGACGACGTGGTCAACGCCGCGCGGGCCGAAGGCGGGCCGTGGCGGCCGATCACGCCCGGCTCGAAGGATCCGCGGCTCGTGGTGGACGAGAAGAACCAAGGGCTCGTCCAGTTCTCCGTGGTGGAGCTGAACGGCGGCACGCTGGCCGGCACCGCGACGCTGTGGGGCATCGACAACCACAACCGGTCCGCGCACATCGGGCTGGGGCTGCTGCCGTCCTGCCGCGGAAAGGGCTACGGCACCGATGTGGTCGCGGTGCTGTGCCACTACGGTTTCGTCGTACGCGGCCTGCAGCGGCTGCAGATCGAGACGCTGTCGGACAACGCCGCGATGCTGCGCTCCGCCGAGCGCAACGGCTTCGTCCGCGAGGGCGTGCTGCGCTCCTCGGCCTGGGTGATGGGCGAGTTCCTGGACGAGGTGCTGCTCGGGCTCCTCGCCGAGGAGTGGAAGCAGGCGTCGAAGGGCTAGGCAGCCGTGTCATGCAGACCTTCGACGTCCGCTCGGCCCCGGGCCAGGAGCCGGTCGTCTACCACGCCGAGCCCGCCCCCCCCCAGCAGCGAGGCGCTCACCCTGCTCGGCTCACTGACCGCGACCTCCCGTCGGGCGTCCGAGTCGGCGGGCGGCGCGGCCGACGCGCTCTGTGAGAGACTCTCCAGGTGATCATCGAACGTGCGTACGCATCCGGAGGTGGCCGGGACGACGGGGAGTGGCCATGGTCCGTGCCCTGCGTGCGTCAGCTCCTGGCAGAGGGACTGCGCTTCACCAGGCCGGTGACCTTTCTCGTCGGTGAGAACGGCTCCGGCAAATCGACTCTGGTCGAGGCCCTCGCGGAAGGGTTCGGCCTGGATTCCTGGGGTGGCTCGCACGACTGGCGTTACGCCAGCCACCGGCCCACATCGGTGCTGGGCGAACGACTGCGCTTCGACGCCGCGCCGCGGGGCCGTTCCATGCTGGGCAGCTGGTCCGCCCGCAAGGGCTTCTTCCTGCGCGCCGAGACCGCGTTGGACGCGCCGGACCGGGAAGGGTTCGCGCCCGATTCGCTCAGCCACGGAGAGGGCTTCCTCGCCGCGTTCCGAGGCAAGTTCCACCAGCCGGGGCTGTATGTGATGGACGAGCCGGAGGCCGCGCTGTCCTTCGCCTCCTGCCTGGAACTGCTCGGCCATGTCGATCAGCTGGTGAAGGCCGGCGGCCAGGTCGTCTGCGCCACCCACTCGCCGCTGCTGACCGCGCTGCCGGGTGCGGACGTCATCGAGGTCGGCGAGCACGGCATGCGCCGCGTCGCGTGGGACGAGCTGGCCCTCGTCGACCACTGGCGCCGCTATCTCGCCGACCCGCGGTCCTACCTGCGGCACATCCTCGACTAGCGGCAGCCGGCACACACGGCAGGGGTCGTTCCCGCCCGGCAGGACCAACACTTGCGGCGCGCCCCCGGCGGGCAGATCTGCACCGGCGAGTACGACCGCTTCGCAACGCCGTGCGCGACGTGAGAGCGGCCGGCCAGGCCCTCGCTCCCGGCCGCAGCACCGCCGGCGAGGCCGCCCGGGGCAGCCTCGGCATCGTCCGGCTCACCTCGGCCGAGCGCGCCGGCCTGCCGGCCACAGCGACACCGGTACCCGTGAGTGGGAGGAGTTCGGCCCGCTGCGACGCGGCGGCCTCACCGCGGACCGGAGGTCCGGCACCACCGCCGGGGTACGCGGCGAAGCGATCGTGCGTCACATGGAGCCGAGGCTAGGCCGGGCGGCGGCGCGTACGGCGCGGTGGACGGCGCGTGCCACACGCGCACCCCACACCGAACGGGGACCGGCGAACCCATGGACCTCGTCGCCGCCGCCCGGCGTCCGGGCGGCGACGCACACCGCGTCCGTGGGAGTCCCGGAGCAGTCGTACCCGGCACCGAGCAACGCCTGCACCTTGGCCTCGGTGGCGGTGGCCACGGCGTTCACCAGCGCCGCGTCGGTCAGCGCCACCGGAACCGCGACCACGATGTTGATCGTGCCCGGCGCCGCGGTGGCCGTACCCTCCGCCGGGGAGGCGGCCCAGCCGCGCACCCCGAGCCCCGCCGTGACGACCGCTTCCACACCGCCGTCGCACGCGTGACCGTACGCCCGGACGTCGGCGGCCGTCATCAGCCCCACTCCCGGCCCGCGCACACCGGCATCGCGTGCCATCTCGGCGAGGTGCCGGTCCGGGTCGGTGCGCCGGTAGCCGTGCGACACCTGGGCGTTGAGAACCCAGGAGCGATCCCCGATCCCCCCGCCGAGCACGGCGCTGCTGATCATCCGCCAGCCGTCGCCCGCGCGCCACAGCAGACTGTGCAGCCGCTCGCCGCTCTCGACGCGGGTCAGCTGCCGCACCCGCGGCAGACCGATGGCAGGGCGGGGCGGGGGCAGCACGGCGGTCACCGGACGGGTACTCCTTGCGAGGCGGGGACCGGTTGATCCTACGCCGCGGCGTCCCGGCCGCGAGGAAGCGGCCGGGGCCGGCAGATCCGCCCCGCAGCACCGTGCGCCGCGCCGGGGCACCCCGCGGGCGCGGCCCACCACCGGCACGCGGCCCGGAGTACTTCGGCGTCTACGGCAGTTCGACGTACGGGGCCAGGAAGTCGCGCGCGCCCGCGGTGTCCAGGCGGTACGTGACATTGGTGGCGTAGCACGGGCTGTCGCCGGTGATGGTCGTCGACGCGAGGACGCGCTTGCCGCCGATGACGGCGAAGTTGGGTCCGCCCGAGTCGCCGTAGCAGGCACCGCCGTTGCCCTGCGGTGCGGTCATGGCGAGGCGCACCCAGGCGTCGTTGAGGGCGTGGAAGCCCACCGGTGCCTTCATCCGGACGCCGCCGCCCGGGTGGGTGTGGCCGCCCGGTCCGCGTACGGCCTCCTGGGTGCCGTATCCGGCGACGACCCAGTCGGTGGAGTCGAGCCGCTGTGGTCCGAGCGCGCCGAGCTGGTCCGCGCTCGGCAGCGTGGCGGGCGTGAAGGACCAGCGGGCCTTCATCTTCGCGGCGGGCAGTTCGACGACAGAGATGTCGTGCGTGTCGGCGGCCGGGCCGGGGTAGCCGGGGTGGCTGCGGGCCGTGCCCTCGACGGCTACGGCTCCGGCCTGGGCGGCGGGGTCGCCGGGGTACTTCTTCGCGGCGGCGTCCAGTCCGGCCTGGACGTCCTGGTCGAGGGAGACGTGGAACCGTACGTTGTCCGGCCAGTCCGTCGTGCAGTGGGCGGCCGTCAGGAACGTGTCCGCGTCGATCATGGTGCCGGAGCAGACCCAGTCGACCCGGTCCGGGGTGGCCGGATCGCCGTCGTCGTCCCAGGTGGCCACGAGGGCGCCGACCTCGGTGCGTTCGGGGGCGGGGGCCGCGTTGTAGGAGTTGATCCCGGACGAGGGCAACGCCGTGGCGAGGACGGTGGCGCAGGCGGCCGCGGTGACGGCGGTGGCGCGTATGGCGGTCAAGAAGGACCCCTTCGCTGGGTGTGGATCGGGTGTTCCTCCTGTGGGGGTGGGTGCATTGAAGCGCCTGTGATCGCGTGCGGCAAGACCATGGGCCGGACACCCGGGGGGCGTTCGGCTCGTGGCACTGTCAGTGCCGGGTGGCAACATCGGGCTCATGACGGACACCACGGCATTCGACTGGCGGTCCTTCCTGCTCAGGTGGAGCGCGGAGTGGGCCGATTCCCTGCCGGACAGCGAAACGCGGAGCGAGGGCGACGAGGCCGCGCGGCAGGCCCGGTGGCTGGGGTTCCCGCCCGCCACCGAGGAGCGGATCACGGCCATGGAGGAGCGCCTCGGCAGACGGATGCCACCGTCGTACCGGGAGTTCCTCAGGGTCAGCGACGGGTGGCGGCACGCGGGCGGGTTCGTGTGGCTGCTGGCCGGGACCGCGGACGCGCACTGGCACGACAACGAGTCGGGACTCGCGGAGGTGTTCGAGGAGTACCTGGACGAGGACGCCGGGCCCGAGGAGCGGCGGGAGGCGGACATCTGGCGGCGCGGGCTCCAGCTCGATGTCGAGTCCGACATCACCCACGTCCTCATGGATCCCGAGGACGTGGACGAGGACGGTGAGTGGGCCGTGTACACATGGGCGAGCTGGCGGGCCGCGCCGCCCGAGCGGCACGCGAATTTCCTCGCGTTCATGCGGGACATGTACCGGGAGACCCACAGCCTGCGGGCGCGCGGGAGGGACGGAGAGCCGGAGTTCGCCAACGACACGACGCGGGAGCTGGACGCCCTGGTGGAGGAGGCGCGGCTGGAGGCGCTGCGCGGCGGCTGGGAACGGGCCGTGCAGGCGCTGGACGAGGCCAAGGAGTACGGCAGACCGCGGGCCGCCGGCCTGGGTGACCAGATACGCCGCCTGCTCGGACAGACCCACATGGTGTACTTCGAGGACGTGGTGACGGACCCGCGGTACGCGCCCGATCTGCTGCCGCCGCTGGTCGCCGAGCACGCGGCGCACTCGTACGGGCACGACTCCACGCTGTCGTTCCATCTGCGAGGCGCCGACGACGACCTGATGGCACTGGCGTACGCGACGCTGGAACAGGTGCGGAACGGCACGTACCGGTACGCGCCGGCCGGACCGTTCGGCGAAGCGGTCGAGCGGGCGCGGGAGCTGGCGCGGTGGGGAGACACCGACGGGGCATGGCGAACGCTGAGGAACGCTCTGCCCCGCTGGGAGCCGCTGGGCCCGGACCACCTGGCGCCGCTGGGGTGGCTGGCCGATCCCGTGCTCGGGCCGTTGCTCACCGCTGAGCGGGGCCGCGAGCTGCTGTCCACTCCGAGAGGCGGGCAGACGGGCGAGGCACCGGGACCGACGGCCGGACTCGACCCGGGCGACCTGTCCTGGCTGGCGGAGCCGGACCCGGGCAACAACCGCACGTCCTACCGGTTCGTCCTCGTGGAGGGAGTGGCCCCGGAGGAGTTGCCAGGACGTCTCACGGACGCGGACGGCACGGTGCTGACCGAACCCATGACCTACTGGGAGGCGCGTCACAGGTCGCGGCACAACCGGAGGAAGTTCTCGGCGTACGACGACAGGGCACTCATGGCGGTGGGCCGGGCCGGCACCGGCTGGAGCTTCGCCTTCGACGGCGACCCTGCCCCGTTCGACCCTCAACGGTTCGTCTCCCCAGCCGCTTCCGCCAGCGCGGGCACCCGCGCGGTGGTGGTCTGGAGCGGCCTGAGGGCATCCCACGGGGAGCCGTTCTTCCACCTCTCGGTGGCCCGCGACGGCGCCGAAGAATACGCCTTCACCTACGCCGACGGAGAGATCCGGCACAGCGGAGAAATACCTCGGGCGCTCCACCCGAGCCGGTTCTTCGACGGCCTGGAGAACGGCGCCGAGGCGGAACGGCCTTTGCTGGAGACGCTGACCGAACTGTTCGGTGCCCGCCTGCCGCGTCACGCGATCGTGAACGGGCGGCTGCACACCTTCACCACCCGGTCCTGGACACGGCCGCCCAGGGACGGGGAGACGTACGCGGTGATCTGGATGCTTCGGTCAGCCGAGGAGCAGGCGGGCGGGGAAGGGACGGGGAACGAGGGGCCGGGAGGGCCGGGAATCAGATAGAGACCGGGAAGAGGGGACGGTGGTCGATCTCTTGACACGCTCGCCGAATTTCACGACACCGGCTCAGACCCTGCCCCCACCACCAGCGGCGCTGCGCGTCGTTAACCAGGCATGATCAATGAATCGTCGGTTCCCGAACTGGCACGAAGGTACGGACTCACTCAGCTCACCGCCCAGTACGTGCTCGATCTACGGGCCCGTCTGACGGAAGAGCATCCCGATGACGCGGATGCCCAGGAGAAGGCATTCCTCGAGGCCGTGCGCAGTGGGTGGGCGCAGGGTGAGCCGTGGGCGCAGGAGTGGGCCGAGGCAGCTGTGAAGCAGGGCAGGGCGTGAACGGGCTGACGGCTGCGGCTGAGGGGCTCGGCTGAGCTGCACACTGCCGGGGCTCAGCACGGGCCGCCCAGACCCGACGCGGGCGACGGTCGGCGCCGAAGGAATGTGTGGTCGTGAAGGACGGGAGGCCCGGGGAGCACTGCCCCCTCCCCAGGCCTCCCGTGCGAGCCCACGTGCACAGCCGTCGACACGACCACCACACGATGCGCCTCGCAACACCACCACCGGGGCGGTCGGCGCACCAGGCGACTACCTCGGCATAGCGGAGGAAGGGGGGAGAGCCCCATCACGGATCCTCAGGTGCTCCCCATCGATTGCGTCGATCGAGTCGACCTAGTGTTCCCGCATGGGAACACTGCCACAGGTGCCTACCCTCATATGGCCGGCACCCGTACCCGTCGCTCGGCCCGGACGCCAGGCCGGAAGGCGTGGTGTCGCACGACGACGGCCGCCGCCGCACCGGCCGCTGTCGTTGCCGCAGCCACCTGCCCGAGGTGATCCGGCGAGCACCGGCCTGACGTACGCTCGCGGCATGGAGGAAGCTGTGGCAGGTGTGGGTGAGCCAGGCGTGGCCGGGGACATCGTCTACCGGTTGGCGCGGCCCGAGGACAGCGAACCGATCGAGCGGCTGGACGGGTCGTTCACGACGGATTCCGTGTTCGAAGTAACGGCTACGGGCGAAGGGTTCAGGATCCGTGAGACGCCGGTGGATCCCCCGATCGACAAGGTCTTCCCCGATGAAGAGGACAGCGGGGACGAAGAAGACGATCCCGGCCTGACCCGGACAGTGGTCGCCTTCGACGGGAAGGAGTTGTGCGGGTTCGTCGAGACCGCCTTCAGTCCGTGGAACGGTCGTCTGACCATTTCCGATATCGAGGTGGCACCGGAGTGGAGAGGCAAAGGGGTGGGGCGGACTCTGATGCGTCACGCCCTCGACTTCGCGCGGGAGTGCGGAGCGGGGCATGTCTGGCTGGAGGTCAGCAACATCAACGCTCCCGCCATACGCGCCTACCTCCGGATGGGATTCGTCTTCTGCGGGCTGGACACCTCGCTCTACGAGGGCACGCGGTCGGCTGGGGAACAGGCGCTCTTCATGTCCCGACAAGTGCGCTGACCAGCGGACGCGACTCAGTACGCGCTCGCCTCCGGTCACGCGGTCTCCTGCTGCTCCTCGGGAGTTCCCTTGTGGCCGGCCACCGCCAGGCCGGTGGTTCTGCCCTGCCGGGGCGTCAGTCGAAGAGGGCAACGAGGCCGTTCACCCAGATCGCGAGGAACGCCAGAAGAGCTACCAGGCATCCGGCCCCTGCCAGGAAGCCGGCGAACGAGCTTCCGCTGCCTTCCTCCTTCCAGGCGGACGGCGTCGTGTCCCAGTCCACGGGGTGTCCCACGGCCTCCGAGCAGGCCATTCGTACGGCTGCCAGTTGCTCTTCGGCGAAGGCCGTCTGGGCAAGCGACTCAGGGCCTCGCCAGGCAAGTGCCCGCATGCGCTGCGGAGCTGTGCGATACCTCGCTTCGAAGGCGGACGTCTCCGCCGCGTCCCGGTCCTGCTCGAGATACATCCAACGGCCCGCTTCCGCGGGCTCTCCGTGGAGACGGTAGACCTCGGCCAGGCGGCGACGAAGCGTCAGATCGTTCGGATAGGACGACACCAGCCCGCGCAGACGCTGGCGCGCGACGGGAATCCGGCCGGCGGCCAGATCCGCATCGACTCGGGCAAGGGTGTCTCTCAACGGCATGAACGTATGATCGGGTACCGCGGTCGCCACCGTCGACCGGGTTTCACGGACAGCCCTCGGCGCCGGTCCGTTGCCGGTGCGCCCCTGCCGGACGTCCCCGGTTCCGCACCGTCCTCCTGATCAACCCCCGGACCCTCCTTGTCACCTGGGTACCGCGCCGGTGCGGGTGAAGGTGCCGAGTCCCTCGGCGTTCAGGTACTCGACGGTGAAGGACTTCGCGTCCGGGGTGAAGGTGACCCCGGTGAGACCGACGGCGTTCTCACCCGCCGTGCGGAAGCTGAACGTGTCGCCGTCGTAGTGCGCGAGCCGGTACGTCTGGGGCCGCGGACCGAGTTCGAGTGTCAGGGCACCGTCCTCACTGGCGACGATCCGGGCCCGCCCGTAGTAGTCGCTCTCGTACGTGCCCGCGTAGGTGTCGGCGGCCTTCGCGGGGGCGGCGTCGGACGGCGGGTGGGCGTAGTCGGTCTTCGAGCGGCCCGCGTCCGCCTCCTGCTGGTACAGCGCGTCCACCAGGGGGATCCAGTCGCGGCTGATCTCGCCCGTCTGCGCGATGTCGAAGAAGTCGAGGGCGACGGCGTCGGCGACCCCGACCGGTGAGGTGTTGGTCAGGACGACGATGCCGAGCTGTTCGCCGGGCAGCATCGTGACGTTGGTGTGCGCGCCCTGGGCGAACGCTCCGGTGTGTGAGAGCCTGAGCCGGCCCTGGTCGTCGTAGCTGACGTTCCAGCCCAGGCCGTAGAAGCCGGTCCGGCCGGCCGGGGCGTGGGGCGGGTTGGCCACCGCCTCGGGCCAGTGGGTGCGCTCCAGGGCCTCGGCGTCGATGATCTGCCTGCCGTCGAGCGTGCCATTGGCGAGCTGGAGCCGCAGCCAGGTCGCCATGTCACGGGCGGTGGAGCTGACGCCGCCGGCGGGGGACTGCGCGTCCGGGTCCCGCAGGAACTCCGCCTTCCAGGTGCCGTCGGCGGTCTTCACGTGGCCCCGGGCCCGGTTGGCGGCCTGCGCGTAGTCCTCGAAGCGTGAGCTGGTGGAGTTCATGCCGGCCGGCTTGTAGAGGGTGTCGGCGGCCAGCTTCTCCCAGGGCACGCCCTTCTCGTCGGCGACGGCCTGGGCGGCTGCCGTCAGGCCGAAGTTGGTGTAGGCGTAGCCGGCGCGGAACGGCGTGAGGGGTTCGTAGCGCAGGTGGGACAGGATGTACGCGCGGTCGTAGCCGAGGTCTTCGAGGAGGTCCCCGGCGTGGTCGGGGAGGCCGCTGCGGTGCGAGAAGAGGTCGGCGACCGTCACGTGGGAGGTGACCCACGGGTCCTTGAGGCGGAAGTCCGGCACGTTCGGCGCGACGGGCTTGGTCCAGCCTTCGACGCCCACGGCCCCGGAGACGACGGTGGAGGCGATCGGCTTCGAGACGGAGGCGAGCTGGAAGACGGTGTCGGCGTCGACGGCGGCCCTTTCGCCGGCCTTCCGGACACCGTAACCCTTCAGGTGGAGCACCTTGCCGTCGTGGACGACGGCGACAGCCACGCCCGGGGCGCCGGTGCGCTTCATGGCCGCCTCGACCACACCGTCGAGCCGGTCTACGGCCCGCTGCACCTCCGCGTCGTCGAGCTGGGGCGGCGGCTGGGGCGGGGGCGGCGAAGGTCCCGGTGCGGTGACGCCCAGCAGCGCCGTCAACCCGGCCGCGGCAATCCATCCGAGAGGGCTCACATCTCCATTGAACGGCTCGCGACGCGGTCTGTCGCGCGCTGCCGCCAGGCCGAGAAGGTCACCCTCCGTCCCGCTCCCGGTCTCACTGCCCTCCAGGTGTCATCGACGCCGACCGCCGGCGGAGACAGGGGATGTTCTGACGATCACCTTGGACCTCTCCCCCGCGCGGATCTGGTCGCCCTCGCAGGTGGCGGTCCACCCGTTCGTGGTGCGGTGCAGCCTCACCTCCGCGGCCCGTGCCGGCCCTCCGGCATCGGTGGTGATCTCGAAGTCGTCCCAGTGACCTGCGGCTCGGCCGGATCACCGTTGTCACCCCGGAGCGACTGGCCGGTCACAGCCC
Organism: Streptomyces sp.; assembly: GCF_035645055.1. GTDB lineage: Bacteria > Actinomycetota > Actinomycetes > Streptomycetales > Streptomycetaceae > Streptomyces. Next base: position 95,279 of record NZ_DASQNH010000076.1, read on the forward strand.
GGGAAGGGCGGGCATCGGGATCGGGCGGGAGCCGTTTGCCAGTGACCGCGCGCCGATCACACCCACCAGAGAAGCGGCGACAGCGGACCGTACGGGAACCAGCGGCGGCTTGCCCTCCTCCACCGTGGCCCGGAACGCCTGGAGCAACCGCACCGTCCCCTCGGATGCGCGGTCCACCGGCTCGCCGTCGAGCAGGTGCCGGGGCGGGAGGCGTTCCTCGTCACGGGTACGGCCGTCCGGTGCCGCCCAGCCCTCGGTCCTGACCCGCACCGCCCAGGCTCGCTCGCCGGGTGCGCGGACCGACTCGGCCAGCGCCCTGGTACCGCGCACGGACACCCAGCTCCAGTGGCTGTCGGGCTCGCCCTGGAGAAAACCGTGCCGGGTGAGGGCCAGCGCCCCCGAGGAGAGCCGGGTCGCCATGACGACCGCGGCACGCGGGTCCGCTTCGTCCACCACGAACGCCGTCACCTCCACCGGCGACGCGTCCGTGAGCGCAAGCACCGGTGAGAGGGTGTGGGTGCAGTACGCCGTGGGCGGGATCCGCCCGCGCCAATGGGCGGGGTCGCCGACCAGCGCGTTCATATCCTGCGGGGACATACCGTGGAGATAGTCGGCTTCGATCAGGCTGATCCGGCCCAACTCGCCCGCGTCGACCGCCTCCCGGATGAGACGGACATGGGGATGAGCCACGTAGTTCTCGGCGAACGAGTATGTCGCCCGCGACCGGTCCGCCGCCGCGATGAGTTCGCGGCCTTCCTCGTGACTCGCGCACGCCGCGGACTCGGACAGGACGTGCACTCCCCGTTCCAGGAAGGCGATGGCGAGCGGCGCGTGCTCGTCGAAGTCGTTGGCGAGCACCACCGCGTCGAGATCATGGTCCAAAAGGTGCGCCCACGTCTCCACCACCGCGGCGCCGGGCAGCTCCGCCCGGGCCGCCGTGCGGCGCTCAGGGTCGCGGTCACACGCCGCCACCACCGTCATGCCCACCCTGCGACACCACATCGCCAGGTGGAGTCCCATCCTGAGGCCTACGACTCCGACTCGCACAGAAGTCATCCTCGGGGAAGGACCCCATCCGGTCGCAACCGCTTTTCCCGCGCGGAACCATGGCTCCGGATCGGCGCGGTCAGTCCGCGTCGAGGCGGGTGAGATCAAGAACGGCGCCGCTCGTAGCGGAGCGCCGCCCCCGTGACCACCGCGCCGGCCCCCTCCCACAGGCCCACCCCGAGGAAACCGGAAGGGGCGCGGCCGGTGACCACTGCCAGCGTGAAGACCGCGAAGGTCAGCAGGCGGAAGGGGACGGTCCAGCGGAAGAACGCCTTCCAGTCGGCCAGGGAGGCGAGCACGTAGTAGACGCCCATGTTGAGCGCCGCCATGGAGGACGCGGTCAGGAAGACCACAGTGTGGTCGCCCTCCGCGCGCCGGGATCCCGCGGGAGGGGCGAAGCCCATGAGCGCGAGCAGAGCGTCCGGGGCGATCAGCCCCACCACACCCAGAGCGGCGGCGAGGACGCCGAACACGGCTATGGTCCAGCCGGACGGGGAGCGGGGCAGGAGCTGCACGAAGTCCTCCGGGGATCATGGGAGTTGTCCGGAAGCACAAGGGGACCCACGACGCAGGTGACCTGAGCGGAGTCCGGCAGCAGTATGCCGGCGAGAGGCGCCGGTCCCAGGGGCGCAGGCGCGCCTCGCACCTCGTGCATCCAGCAGCGCTCATACTCCCCGCGCGGAGTGGGTGAGAGAAGGGTTCCGCGCTACCCGCGCGGTGGCAGGTCGATCCGGGAGCGCAGGTAGGCCAGTCCTGAGGTTCCGCCTGTTCCGGGCCGGTCGCCGATCATGCGTTCGACGAGGAGGAGGTGCCTCGTCCGCCAGCGGGTCACCGCCGCCCGCAGCGACCAGAGTGCGTCAGCGGCTTGCCGCCCTTCGGTCTGCCCGTCGCCGCTCTGTTCTTGCCCTTCGCCGCTCTGTGTCTGCCCTTCGCCGCCCGCGGAGCCGAGGCAGTCCGGCATGGCGATGCGCCGGAACAGTTCGGTGAACTGGCTCGACTGGGCTCCGCTCGCGTTGCCGAGGAGCGGGCGGAACGAGGCGAAGCTGTCGGGGGCGAGGTGGTCCAGCAGCGCGAGGTGTGCTGCGAGGACGTCGACGACCGCCGTGACCCGGCGCAGCGACGTGGCGGCCCCGGCGTCCTGACCGGAACGCGCCTGCCGCGCGGCCCTGTCCAGGTCCACGAGCGCCTGGCTCACCAGCACTTCGGCGGACTGGTGGACGGTGATGAAGAAGTGCTCGTCCGCCCACTGCGCGGGCCGGTCCTTCGGGCTTCGGGGTTGCTGAAGGTCGAGGAGATCGGGAAGTTGCAGATAGCAGGCGTAAGGCGTCTCCATGCCCCGATGGTGACCGATCCGGGCGGCGGGACTCCCTGGCGCCGCCGGGCCGCTGTCCACGTCACCCGATCGGTCCCCTTGCCCGCCGGCTCGCCGGTGCCCGCCGGCCCCACGGTCTCCCTGACCGTAGCGTTCCGCGGGGCCTCCTGGACGTCCTCGGCCGGGTACGCGACCAGCGCCGGCGCACCCGCCCCGTACGCGTGGTTCGCCGTGCGGTCGCTCCGGCAAGTCCTCCGTACGCCTCAGACTCGGCTGCGGCGCAGCAGGGCTTCCGTGGGCTCGTCCATCGGATAGAACGCTTCCACCGCCAGCTCGGACAGCGTCACGTCCGCCGGGGCACCGAAGGTGGCGATCACACTGAACAAGGACATGTCCCCGTACGGTGTGCGGACCCGCAGCGGTACGGCTATGCCCATGGGATCGACATCGACGCGGTTGGTTTCGCACGTCATGCCCGGTGGGGCCGGATAGCCGGCCACCTCTTCGTACAGGTCCCGCAGGTCGCGGTGGCCTGTGGCATTGACCTGGTGGAGGAGACGGCTGAGGGCGTGAGCGCGGACTTCGGCGAAGTTCAGGCAGTGCGACGCCAGGCCGTCGGGGTGGAGGATCAGCCGCATGACGTTGGCACCGGGCTTGGTCAGGTGCGTCGGGACGAGGTCGAGGAGGACGGACATGGCGAGGTTGCAGTCGACGACGTTCCAGATTCGGTCGATCACGGCCGCCGGGTAGGGGTTGTGGCCCGCCAGCATGGTCGTCAGCGCGGAGCGGACCATCGCCATGCGGTCGCTGTCCAGGGGCGTCTCCCCGTACGCGGGAGCGTAACCGGCGGCCAGCAGCAAGCCATTGCGGTCGCGCAGGGGAACGTCGAGGTGTTCCGCGAGCCGTAGCACCATCTCGCGGCTGGGCCGGGCGCGGCCGGTCTCGACGCACGACAGATGACGGGTCGAGGTGCCCGCCTTCAGCGCCAGATCGAGCTGGCTGAGGTTTCTGCGCTGCCGCCACTCCCTCAGCAGCAGGCCCACGCGGGGCGGTTCGTCCGTCTGCATGGTTGCACGGTAGTGCGTGTATGAGCAGGGACATGACCTGAGAGGTCATGGATCCCGTGATCTGTGCCGTGCCACGGTGGGTGCGTCGATCCACCAGGAGGAGATCAGCGATGACGCACACCGTGCCCACGACCGCCACCGCCGCGCCCACGTCCGACGAGGCCGGATTTCTGCGCCTGGTGCTGCGGGTCGACAGCGTGAGCACCGCCGTGATGGGGCTCGTGCTGATCGCGGCCTGCGTACCGCTCGGCTCCGCCACGGGGATGCCGGTGGCGTTCTCGGTCGCGTTCGGCATCTACCAGCTCGGCGGGGCGGCCGCGCTCGCCTTGATCGCGGCCTATCCGGTGATCCCGCCCGGGCTGGTCCGGGCCGTGATCGCGGTGAACGCGGCCTCAGCTGTCGCCTGCGTAGCGGTGGCCTTCGGTGACATGGTGCCGCTCACCGGCTTCGGCGTCGTGTTCATGCTGATCGGCGCGATCGTCGTGACCGTCTACGCGACGCTCGAGTACGCCGGTCTGCGGCGGATGACCGCCGCGGCACGAGGCGTCGGCGCGGCCGGCCAGCCCCGGGGGGCGCGGGCCCGCATGTAGAGGATCGGGGTCGCGGAGCCCATGAGCCGACCAGTTCCACCACGGCGTGGCGCGTGGGGCCCTACTCGTCGCGGACGCGGTCCGGCTGGCCGGCCAGGCGGCCGGCCAGTCGGCGCAGTGGTTTCCGCGCGTTACGGCAACGGCGTGCCGCCCGTCGCGTTGACGATCTCCGCGGTGATGTACGACGCCTCCTGGGAGGCGAGGAAGACGTAAGCGGGGGCCATCTCGGCGGGCTGGGCGGGCCGCCCGATCGGCGCCTGCTTGCCGAACTCCTGGGTGTCCGGCATGGTCGCCGGGATCAGCGGAGTCCACACCGGCCCGGGCGCCACGGCGTTGACGCGGATTCCCCGGTCGATCACCATCTGCGCCAGCCCCTGGGTGAAGGTGACGATCGCGCCCTTCGTCGTCGCGTAGTCCAGCAGGTGCGGACTGGGCTTGTAGGCCTGTACCGAGGTGGAGTTGATGATGCTGCCGCCCTTCCGCATGTGCGGCAGAGCGAACTTGCACAGCCAGAACATGCCGTACAGGTTGGTCCGCATCACCCGGTCGAACTGCTCGGTGGAGATCGCCTCGATGCCGTCCGGCTGCGACATCTGGTACGCCGCGTTGTTCACCAGGATGTCGATCCGGCCGAACTCGTCCACGGCGCGGTCCACCAGGGCCCGGCAGTTCTCCTCCTCGCGCACGTCGCACGAGACGGCCACGGCCCGTCGCCCGGCCTCCTCGACCAGCCGGACGGTCTCGGCGGCGTCCTCCTTCTCGTCCTCCAGGTGGGCGATGAGGACATCGGCCCCCTCCCGGGCGAACGCCAGCGCGACCGCCCGACCGATGCCGGAGTCGCCGCCGGTGATCACGGCCTTGCGGTCCGTCAGCCGGCCGCTGCCCCGGTACGAGTCCTCTCCGTGGTCCGGGGGCGGGTCCATGGGCCCGGTCCAGCCGGGGTGCGGCTGCTCCTGATCGGGGAAGTCCGGCTGCGGGTGCTGCTCGGTGGGGTCCTGCTGCTGCTCGGTCACGGGGTAAGCCTCCTTGTCCGCAGGTTCGACCGGTGTGGTTCCCGGTACATGACGGCCTGCAGTCGAGTACCCACGACATCGCGATGTCGATCAGGTCTCTCGAATCGAGGCCGGCTCGAACGTCAGCCTCCTGCCGCCGGCACCTGCTGAAGCCAACCACCGCGGCCACCGCCGCGAACACCGCCACGCCGGTGAGGGCGGCCGGCAGGGTGAACGGATCAGGCCGGGCTCACCGAGTCCGCCGCCCGGCCCGGCCCGCACGCTGATCGCGGCGGCGACGGCGGGCCTCAGTGCTGGTGGCCGAGCTGCCGCGGCCGGTCCCTGATCTCGCGCCGCGTGATCTTGGCGCGGCGTCCCCCCAGCGCGCGGGGGCCGGACGTCACCGACCGGCCACCCGGCAGGAGCCAAGGCCTCGGTATCTTCTCGGGCGGTGGCCGGATCGGCTCCAACGGCTCCGTTCCGGGCTACGAAACCGTGACCGTCCATCCGCCCTCTAAGGAAGAGACCCTGGTACGCACCCGGACACCGCCACGCCCCTCCGTTAACATGTTCGGACTCGCGACGACACCCCCTGTTACCCGCCCCTAACCGAAAAATTGGTCAAACAATTGATACCTAGAGCATCGCGGGTGTTTTCGCGCACAACAGGCAGAAACACCTTCTCCGCATGGCATCGGCCCAGGGTGGTCCTGTGGGCCACAGCGAGCGTGGTGACCCTCGGATTCCTCGTCGCACTGGAGATGGCCGCGCGCCGCTACGGCGTATCAGGACCGATCACCAACCAGGCGCGAGAAGTGATATTCCCACCCAAATCGGGCGGCCTGCTGTACGCCAGCATGGCGTTGATGATGGTGGTGCTCACCTGGCGGCAGCGGTTCGCCGCGCTTGCCGCCGCGATCGGCATCGACGTCACCTTCTCGCTGGTCCGATGGGCGGCCGACATCAGGATCACCGAAGGCCACCCCTTCGGCAACGGCGCCCTGTGGGTGATGCTGGGCTGCGCGGTCATCGCCGTCACCCGCCGCACCGGCCGCGATCGCGCTCTGCTGCTGAAGGGCGTCGGGCTGGGCCTCCTGCTGATGACCGGCCGCAAGACCGGCGACACCTGGCTGCTCATCACCGCGAAGACCCGCCCGGACGTGCTCGACCCCTACGTCGCGATCGCCGATCACGCGCTGGGCAACCCGTCCTGGCTGGTGGGCCGGGCCGTCGAAGCCACGGGCGCGATCGGCTTCAACTTCCTCGACTTCGTCTATGGTCAGCTCCCGGTGGCCGGGGTCCTCGTCGCCCTGTACCAACTGCGGCACGTGGCCATCGAACGCCGCTTCCCCCGTCATCACGTGGTGCGCAGCTTCCTGGTGATCGGCCTCCTCGGACCGACCGTCTACATGATCTACCCGGTGGTCGGGCCGATCTTCGCCTACGGCACCGGCACCGAGCACTGGGCCGCGGTCAGCGTGTGGGCGGACGCGTGGCCCACCCGGCAATGGGCGGTCGCGCACCTCTGGCCGGCGACGCCGCCGCCGATCAGCATCCCCCACCCCATCCCGTTCGACGAGATGACCCCGCGCAACTGCATGCCCAGCCTGCACACGGCATGGGCCACCGCGATCTTCCTGCACACGCGCAGAGCCCCGCGCGCCCTGCGTTACGCGGGCACGTTCTGGCTGGTGGCCACGCTCTGCGCCACCCTCGGATTCGGCTACCACTACGGCGCCGATCTCATCGCCGGTGTGGTCTTCGTGCTCACGATCGAGGCGGCCCTGCGCTCGTACGACCGCGGCTGGGACCGATCCGGACTCCAGCTGGTCGCCTACGGCACCGCGGTCTTCGTCGCGCTCCTGGCGTCGTACCGCTATCTGCCGATGGAGATGGCCAGGCATCCGTGGCTGTACGGGCCCCTCCTCCTGCTGGCCATGGCCTCGGTGATCTACGGCTACGCGCGAACCACCACCCGGTGGGAATCGAAAGCCACGTCCGCCAGCGATACGGAGCTTCTCATTCCGCAGCAGGCGTCCCAGCCATCGGTGCCCGACGTCGTCGACGCCGGGCGCGGCTGACACAGACCCGTGTTCAGACCTCGATGACGGGCACTCGAACACCCATCCCAGCCAAGGAGGTTCGATGCCCATGACCGACTCCGTCGCCTACAAAGGGCTCGGGTTGATGCCGACGTGGTTCACCGTCCTCGTCATGGTGCTGGCCGCGATCGGGATCGTCCTGGCCATCCGGCGGGGACGCTGACGTCGGCCGGCCCGAAGCGAACGCGGACCGCGCAAGGACGGGCTTGGCCCCGCCCGTCCCCGGTCCTCAGCCGCGCCTCCCGGCGAAGAGCAGAGGCACGTCGTCCGTGACGCCGCCCGAAACCGGAGCGGCCCCGGCCGGACCCGGGCCCGTCGATACGGTACCGATGATCACCAGGCGGTCGGCCGTCAGCTGCATCTCGCTCATCGGCGTGGCCGGGTCGCCGAGCAGCGCCCCGGCCACGCCCAGGCGCTGGGCCATGCCGGGCGCGTAGGTACCGGCCCTGCGTCGCGCCGCCTTGGCCGGGCCACTTGGGAGACGGGTCGAGCGGGCACGTCAGACGTCTCGGTCACTCCGCCGCTCGCCGACAGCGTCGGATGTGGACGGCGTACCGCTCTTGATCTGGAGCGCGCTCCAGATCCGAGGATGGACCACATGAACACCACAGACCACCAGATCGTCCTCGGGACGATGGACTTCGGCACCCGCGTCCACCCCGACCGGGCCTTCGCGATCCTCGACTCCTTCGTCGCCGGCGGCGGTGTCTGGCTCGACACCGCGAACTGCTACTCCTTCTGGACCGACCCCAGTGGCGTCGGCGGTGCCAGCGAGCGCGTCATCGGCTCGTGGCTCAGAGCCCGCCCCGGGGCGCGCGACGCGGTGCGGATCGCGACGAAGGTCCGGCACAACCCGCTCGTCCCGCACTCCTGGCCGGAAAGCGCGGAAGGACTCTCGGCGCGCGCCATCCACGCCGGTGCGGAGGAGAGCCTGGGGCGTCTCGGAGTCGACCACGTCGATCTGCTCTGGGCTCACGCCGAGGACCGCACCGTGCCGTTGGAGGAGACGGTCGGTGCCTTCGGCGAGCTGGTCACGAAGGGGGTGGCCCTGCGGGTCGGGGCGGCGAACCATCCCGCCTGGCGCGTTGAGCGCGCCCGGTCGCTCGCTCGCGAGCAGCGCGTGGAACCGTGGACAGCCCTGCAACTGCGGCACTCACTCGTCCAGCCTCGCCCGCTCACCCCGCTCGCGGAGGCCGGCCACCGCATGCTCACGGCCGAGGACCTGGATCTCGCACGGTCGGAAGGGCTCGCCGTGTGGTCGTACAGCTCGTTGATGTGGGGTTCTTACGTGCGCGCGGACAAGCCGCTTCCGCCAACCTATGATCACCCCGGAACGGCCCGGGTGCTCGCGGTCCTGGACGATGTCGCCGGCGAACTCCAGGCCACGAGGAACCAGGTCGTCCTCGCCTGGCTGATGCGGCAGGGAGTCGATCCCATCGTCGGCGCCAGCCGGGTGGAGCAGATCGAGCAGGCACTCGCCGCACGCCATGTGCGACTTGACGACGAACATCTGGCGCGTTTCGCCGAAGCGCGGTAGGCAGTCACACGAGGAGTCCCATGGCCACCCTTACCCCGGCAGCGGCCGCCGACCGCACCGGCGTCTCCATCGACACGCTGCGCTACTACGAGCGCGAAGGACTCATCGGCCCGATTCGGCGCTCCGCCGGCGGGCACAGGGTGTACACCGAGGACGATGTCTTCTGGATCGGCCTGGTCACATGCTTCCGCGAGGCCGGTCTCGGCATCGCGGACCTGCGGGGGTTCGTCGCCATCCTGCGCGCCGAGCGGCCTCCGCAGGACCGCGTCGCCTTCCTCCGCGAGCACCGTACTGCCCTGGAACAGCGGGTGGCGGCACTGCGCCGGGCCATGGAAGTCCTGGACGAGAAGATCGCCTACTACAGCTGAGCCGAGCGCCGGGAAGGCCGCCCCGCTCAGTGACGCGGAACGGCTTGATCATGCTCTTCGCTCGCTCCAGGGAGGTTCGCTCACAGATGGTCACCGTCCTGGCCGCACAGATGGTCACCGTCCTGGCCGAGCGCCACCGTGCCGCGGATCTCCGCCGTCGGCGGCGGGCTCGGCCGGGTGAGGCTCAGCCGCACTCACCGGGGCTGCCGCCCGGCACGACCGCCCACGGTCCCGCCACCAGCCCGTCGCTCCAGTCCCGCAGGAACCGGTGGTTCACGCACACTATTCCGCACTGCTCGGCGTACTCCTCGGCCGGCGCGGTGAATTCGCTGGTGGTGACGACGACGGCCACATCCGCCTCATGAACCGTGTAACAGGTGCCGCCGAAGCGCTGCAGCTCCTGCGAACCGACCTTGTTGTCGGCCCCGTAGCGCTTGCACTGGATGACGAGGCGGCGGCCGTCGGGCGCCGCCGCCACCACGTCGGCGCCCAAGTCCCCCGCCCCGCCCACGACCTGGACCTGCGAGCAGCCGTCCCGCACGCACAGGTCCGCTATGGCCTGCTCGAACGCGTCGGCGCTCAGGGCGGCATAGTCGACGACCACGGTCGTCGCCTCGCCCAGGCCGCCCTCTGCGTCGCCCCCTCCCCCGTCGCCCGGTGCGTGGACGACCCTCCCGGTGTCGTACGCTGCGTCGTCGTCCAAGGCGTCCAGCGCGGTCACCGTTGCCTCCTCCAGGGCTTCGGTGGTGCGGCGCGCGATGCGTGACACGGACATCCGTCTCCGGTTGCGCCGCCACACCAGGACGCACGCGACGCCGCCGAGCGACAGGATCACCACCCAGGCGGGCCGCCGCTCGGCCACGTCCACGGCCGCACGAGCCAGCAGCCCCGCCAACACCAGAACCAGGGCGCTCAAGCCGAAGAAGACGGCGGTCGCCCGCAGGTCGAAGGGGCGCTCACGGTAAGGGAAGCGCCTGGGGCGCTCGGGCACGGCCACCGATCTCATTCCTCCCTCGTATCGGAACGAAGACCACTCACGGCGTGTGCCCGCGATCTGATCGTTTACCGCCGAACGGGTGAACAGGCGGGACGTCGCGGTGCAGGTCTGCGGCTGCTCGTTCTCGGCCGTCGAAGCTCCGGCCTCGGCCCGGGCCATGCTGCCCGACCTCGCCGCGCAGCAGCGCGCGCAGCGATCAGGGCTCTGCCTGAGGCGGCGGTCACCGACCTGCCGGGTGGCGCCGCGGAGGAACTCGGTCGCGTCGTCGCGCGAAGCTGATCTCCTGACGCGAGGGATACGCGAAGCCCTCCGCCATGTCGGCACCGATTTCGTGAACCGGCGTGGGTGGAACGAGAGTTGAGGTCGCGGCGGATATCCTTCCGTCCCGGACCGAATGGAATCCGGCAGAGGGAGACGTCTTGCGTGTGCGCTGGGTGAAGGGAATCGCGCTGACCGCCACCGGTCTTCTCGCCGGTGCCTTCGGCTATGGGGCGGTGAATCTCGCACCCACCTTCTGGGAGGTGCCGATGGACATGCGGCTGTCCTTCCACGCCGAACTCATGAAGATGAACTCGCCGGTCATGCAGACCGCCATGGTGACCTCGATGCTCAGTTCGCTGGCGCTGGCGTTCGTCACCCGCGGCCGGGAGCGGCTGCTGGCCGGCGGGGCGACGCTGCTGGCCCTGGCCTCCTTCCTCCTCACCCGGTTCGGGAACGTGCCGATCAACGGCCGCATCAAGGAGTGGGCCGTGTCCTCGCCGCCGGCCGACCACGTGGAGATCCTGGAGCGGTGGGACATGTTCAACCAGCTGCGCACGCTGTCCGCGGTCCTGGCGCTGGTGCTGCTGGTGATCACGGCCGTCGGCCGGTTCGAGGACCGGCGTCCGCCGGGCGAGGAGGAACAGCGGGTGGCGCCCGCAGACAGTGCCGTGTGACGGGGCGTGGGCCGCTGCGGCGCGGTTCATCCCCGCTCGGCCCGTCCGTGTCCCTTCGGATCCCGCTCCTCCGCCAGCCGGTGGGCGAGGGCGTACTCCGTCGCGGTCAACGGTACGCCGCGGCAGAGGCGTTCGGGATGTCCTGGTGCGGGTCCGGCGAGTTCCGGTGCCGGCGGGTACATGTACACCTCGCCGTACGCGATGAGCGCATCCGCGAGGAATCGCAGCAGGCCGCGCAGGGGATCACACACCACGAGCCATGGTGTCCCAGTCAGCAAAAGCGCCGGTAAAACGTGGTCCGGGGCGGTTGTTCCCCCTCGTCGAGGGGGAACAACCGCCCCGGTGTCACCGCGTCATGGGGCCATCGCGGTCCGTCGCGGTCCGTCGCGGTCATTCCACGACGAAATCGGCCATCATCGCCATGTCCTCGTGCTCCAGGTTGTGGCAGTGGAGCATGTAGGTCCCCGCGTAGTCGGTGAAGCGGATCGCCACCTCCACCGCCTCGGTGGGAAGGAGATCCACGGTGTCCTTCCAGCCCACGTCGTAGGCGCCCGGATCGCCATGGTTGCGGGAGAGCACCTGGAAGTGGTTCAGGTGGACGTGCACCGGGTGTTGCAGGCTCGTGGTGAACCGCCAGATCTCCAGCTGTCCCCGTTTGGGGCGGGCCAGCGCGCGGCCCGGCCGGTAGCCCTCGTCGTTGATGGTCCAGCCGTCCTCGCCCATCCGGAAGTGGAAGTGGCGGGTGGTGACGGCCTTGGCCGGGTCGAGCCGTTCGATGCGCGAGAGCCGGTCAGGGACGCGGGAGTCGTCGGCGCTGGTGGCGCGGACGACGTCGAACGCCATGACGTCGTGGGCGGTGCCGTCTGCGAGCGTGTTCACCAGCCGGACGCGCGTGCCCGGCTTCCAGCGCGCGAAGTCGACGACCACATCGAAGCGTTCGCCGGGGCCGAGGCGCACGGCGTCGTGCCGCACCGGCCGCTCCAGCAGACCGCCGTCGCTGCCGATCTGGACGAACGCGTCACCGCCGGACGGCTGGGGGTCGAACTCCAGGCGGTACGGGCGGGCGTTGGAAGCGTTGAGCAGACGCAGCCGGTGGCGCGCCCCCTCGGTGCGGTGCACCGGCCACGGCGCGCCGTTGACCAGGACCACGTCCCCCAGCACCCCGTCCATGAACTCGTCGGTCACCCCGGGCCGGCCGAGGTCCGGGTCGATCAGGGGGTAACGGAACGAGCCGTCCTCCTCGAAGGACCGGTCCGTGATCAGCAGGGGCAGCTCACGGTCGCCCCGGGGCAGCGGCAGCCGGTCCTCCTCGTCGTCGCGGACCAGGTGGAAGCCGGCGAGCCCGCTCCAGACGCTGAGGCCGGTCCAGCTCATCCGGTGGTCGTGGTACCAGAGCGTGGCCGCGCGCTGCCGCATGGGATACGTGTAGGTGCGCTCGGCCTCGGCCATGCCGCTGACGCCGCTGTCACCGGTGTGACCGCTGTGACCACCGTGTCCGGGCATGCCCTCCATCATGGCCTTCATGGCCTGCTCGGCGCTGATCCTGCCGTCCGCGGGGAGGATCACGTCGATGGGATAGCCGTCGCTGTCGGCAGGGGTGTGACCGCCGTGCAGATGGACGACGCTCGGCTGGGGGAGCTCGTTGCGGTGCCGGACCTGGGTGCGCCGCCCCGAGCGGGAGACCACGGTGGGTCCGGGGAACGTCCCGCCGTACGTCCAGGCGGGCGTGCGCAGCCCCGGCAGGATCTCCAGGTCCGCGACCCGCTGGGTCATTTCGTACACGTCGGTGCCGCCGCCGGAGCTCACCGGGTCCAGTACGTCGGGGACGGGCAGCGGCACCTGGTACGGCTCGGGCAGTTCGGCCCGCGAGGCCAGGATCCGGCCCGGGCTGGAACCTTCCGCCCGGCGCAGGGCGCTGCCGATGAGGGGCACGGAGACGGCGGCGAGCGCGGCGGCGCCCACCGCCGTGCCGCCGAGGAACTGACGTCGCCTCATGAGACGGGCTCCGGCTCACGTCCGGCCTCGGTGGCGCTGCGGGGCCCGGCGGGCAGGGACATCGTCCAGGCCCGCATGACGAGCACGGTGACGGCGCACGCGATCAGCACGCCGAGTGTCACATGCACGGCGACGATCCGCTCCATGCCGAGGAACATCTGCAGCACCAGCGCGACCAGCATCGCCACCGAGGTGGCCACCGGCCGTATCGGCCCTCCGGCGCGCCGCAGCCAGATGGCGGTGCCGAGCGTGAGCAGCGCGGCGACCATCATCACCCCGGCGTTCATGTCGTGCATCTCCAGCGAGTCGTAGTCGCCGCTGATGTAGCCTCCCGCGAGCCCGACCTGCAGCAGCATCGCCAGGGCGAGCAGGGTGGCCGCGGCACGGTGGGACGCACGGGCTCGGTGCGCGCCCCGCGCCTGAGGGGACAAGTTCGTCATCACTCCGCTTTCTGGGCGGGATCGCACGGCGGCGGACCACGGCGTGGGTCGCGGATCCGTCCCGTCACGGCCGCCGTCGGTCCCGTCCTCGAACTCTCCTGACGGGCGGGCGCGCCCGGACCGCATGCGTGCGGCACCTCGCGAGGCGCGACCACCGCGAGTCTCGCACCGTGGGACGGCGCTGTCTTATCCCGAATTGCTGCACTTGCCGTCAGGCGGTGGCTCTGGCCCGGAGCCGCAGGGCGGCGTCGCCGTTGAGGACGGTCTGGTGGGCCAGACGCAGTTCGAGACCGGGCTCGATGCCCAGCTCCTCGATGAGCCGGCCGCGCGTCAGCCGGTAGGCGGCGAGGGCGTCGCCGCTGCGTCCGCTGTGGTGCAGGGCGACCATGAGGCGGGCGCAGAAGCCCTCGTTCAATGGCTCCTCGGCCACCAGGCGGCTGAGTTCGCCGACGAGTTCGAGGTGCCGGCCGAGCAACAGGTCGAGGTCGACGCGTCGTTTGAGCGCCGTCATCCACGCCTCGTCGTACTGCACGGCGGTCCCGAGCAGCGCCGGGCTCTCCCGCAGGTCCTGAAGGGCCGGTCCGCGGCGCAGCGCGAGCGCCTCCCGGTACTGCCGCGCGGCCAGTTCGTGGTGGCCGGCCTCGGCGGACTCGGCGGCCAGCGCGCACATCCGGTCGAAGCACACCGTGTCCAGGACCCCGTCGTTGACCTGGAGCTGGTAGCCCGGTGCCCGGGTGCGCAGCGTGCACCAGCGGCCGTCGAGGCCGTGCTGGATGAGGAACTTGCGCAGCTGGGAGACGTAGACCCGGACGGCGGCCAGCGCGGTGGCGGGCGGGTGGTCGCCCCAGAGTTCGCTGATCAGCGTCTCGTTGGAGACGGTCGCGTTGGGCCGGATCAGCAGGGTGGCGAGCAGCTGCCGCAGCTTGTGCTGCGGGAGCGGGACCTCCTTGGCGTCCACCATGATCTCCAGGGGGCCCAGCAGCCGCAGGGCGACCGTGCGCGGGGTGATGTCCTGTGCCCCGGCGGCCGGCGAGTGGTCGACGACGACGGTCATGCGGGGACCTCCAGCCGCGGGTGGGCACTGCGGAAGAACGCCAGTGGTGGTTCCTCGCGCAGCAGTCCGAGGTCGACGACCTCGCCGAGCACGATGGCGTGGTCGCCGCCGGGGACGATGTCGTGGACCCGGCAGTCGAGGTAGCCCAGTGAGTCGGCGATCAGCGGGGATCCGGTCGCGCCGCTTCGGTGGGCGAGTCCGGCGAAGCGGGCCGTGTCGCGGGCGGCGAACGCCCGGCACAGCTCCTTCTGGTCGGAGGCGAGGATGTTGACCGCGAACGCCCCGGCCTCCCGTACCGCCGTGAGCGCCCGGGAATTCCGGTGGACGCAGAACAGGACGAGCGCCGGCGTCAGAGACACCGAGGTGAAGGAATTCACGGTGAGTCCCGTGGGTTCCCGTTCCGCCCCCTGGAAGGTGATCACCACCACGCCGGTCACAAACCGTCCGCACACTTCGCGGAGCGTCTCTCCGTCAATGGATGCGGGGACTTCTTCCTTGGCACCGGGAACGGTCAGACTGTCCACTTCTACCCCCTATGAATACCGCATACGTCGCGTCGTACAGAGCACTGCGCGGAACCTGAGCAAGAGCGATGCGGCTACCGGGAGCCTAACTACGGGTTGTTCGGATCGCCTACGTCCCAAGGGATGAGAGAGGGAGGTACTTTCGTCCGAAGGGCCCGTACCTCAGCAGGGGTCGGTGTCGCATCGCCGCTGGTCGCGCCGGTGCGGGGCGGGGCCGGCGCCGGTCTTCCCACGGGGCCGACTGGGCAATCCAGGAGAGCCGGCGCCGGGCCGGGGCGCGGCTCGCGGCGCTCTTCCCGGCCGCCGGACACCCCTTCATGGTGCACGGGTGAACCGAATGCCCCCGTTCCCCTTCGGCTTTTTCCTGCCCTCATCGATGCTTTACCGGCCTGCGCGACGCTGATGCGGCCGCCCCGAGCGGTGTCCCCAGACCGGAGGGAAAGAGAATGCGCAGCACCCTCATCGTGGCCCGCATGAAGCCGGACTCGGCTGCCGATGTGAAGCGTATATTCGCCGATTCCGACGCCGGTGACCTGCCCCACCTGATCGGCGTGCGGGAGCGGCGGTTGTTTCGCTTCCACGACCTCTATATGCATTACATCGCGTCGGACGACGAGGTCCGCTCCTCTCTCGCCGAGGTGCGTGACCATCCGCTGTTCCAGGACGTCAACGAGCGGTTGAGCGCGCACATCACCGCGTACGACCCGCAGACCTGGCGCGGTCCCGAGGACGCGATGGCGCACGAGTTCTACACCTGGCGAGCGGACGGCTGACCGCCGCGTGACTCTCGCCCGCGTCGGCGACGACGAAGAAGCCGGTCCGGGGGGAGCGCGGGCACGAGGAGAGGAGGCCGGCATGGCAGCCGGCGAACGAATGACCAAGATCTCGGCGAAGGACATCGCGCCCAACCGGCGGCGTGGCGGGGATCTGCGCACGCTGCTGAGCCCCGCCACGGCGGGCACCACCTCCGGCTTCATGGGCGTGCTGACCCTGGAGCCGGGCGAGGTGGTCACCGAGCACCACCACCCGTACTCCGAGGAGTTCCTGTACCTCGTGAGTGGTGAGATCACGGCGCTGATCGACGGCGCCCCCGTCCCGCTCACCGCGGGCGACGCGCTGCATCTGCGGAAGAACGTGCGCCACCGGCTGGAGAACCACGGGACGAGCCCGGCCTTCATGGTCTTCCAGCTGGGCCCGCTGGCGCCACGCCCCGAACTCGGGCATGTGGACACCGAGCCCCTGCCGGATCAGGAGTCCGTATGAGCCACCGCAAGGCCGTCGTCACCGGCATCGGCGTGGTCGCGCCCGGTGGCATCGGCACCAAGGCGTTCTGGAAGCTGCTCACCGAGGGGCGGACGGCGACCCGTGCCATCACGCACTTCGACGCCTCCGGCTATCGCTCGAGGATCGCGGCGGAGTGCGACTTCGACGCCGCCGCGGCCGGTCTCACGGCCGACGAGGCCCACCGTATGGACCGCTGCTCGCAGTTCGCGGTGGTGGCGGCCCGGGAGGCGCTGGCCGACAGCGGTACGGCGACGGACGACGTGCCGGCGCACCGCATCGGTGTCGCGGTGGGCAGCGCGGTGGGTTCCACGGTGACCCTGGAGCGGGAGTACGTGCGCGTCAGTGACGGCGGCAGGCGCTGGGTGGTGGACGCCTCCGACCCCTTCGCACACCTGTACCGGGCGCTGGTGCCCAGTGCGCTCGGCGCCGAGGTGGCGTGGGCGGCCGGTGCCGAGGGCCCGGTACGAGTCGTGTCGACGGGCTGCACCTCGGGGCTGGACGCCGTGGCGCAGGGGGCCCGGTTCATCGAGGACGGAGAGGCCGACGTGGTCGTGGCCGGTGCCACCGACGCGCCGGTGTCCCCGATCACCGTGGCCTGCTTCGACGCCATCAAGGCCACCTCGCCCAACAACGACGACCCCGCGCACGCCTCCCGCCCCTTCGACCGGGACCGCGACGGCTTCGTCCTCGGCGAGGGCGCCGCCGTGCTGATCCTGGAGGAGGCCGGGGCGGCGCGCCGTCGCGGCGCCCGGGTCTACTGCGAGGTCGCCGGATACGCGCAGCGCGGCAACGCCTTCCACATGACGGGGCTGCGCCCGGACGGCGTGGAACTCGCCGAGGCGGTGCGCGTGGCCCTGGACCGGGCCCGGCTGCCGGCCGAGGCCGTGGACTACGTCAACGCCCACGGTTCGGGCACCCGGCAGAACGACCGGCACGAGACGGCGGCCTTCAAGGCGTCGCTCGGGGAGCACGCGTACCGGGTGCCGGTCAGCTCGATCAAGTCCATGGTCGGCCATTCGCTGGGTGCCATCGGTGCCCTGGAGCTGGCGGCCTGCGCCCTCGCGATCGAGACGGACACCGTGCCGCCCACCGCCAACCTTCGTACGCCCGACCCCGAACTCGGCCTGGACTACGTGCCGTTGATGGCTCGTGAGCACCGTACCGACACCGTGCTGAGTGTCGGCAGCGGATTCGGGGGCTTCCAGACGGCCGTGGTGCTGACCGCTCCCCGTCCGGCGGTGCGCGATGCCTGACACGGTCACGGCCGGGCGGCGCGCCGTCGTCACCGGGATCTCGGCGATCGCCCCGTCCGGCACGGGAGCGGAGGAGTTCTGGCCCGCGGTGCTGGAGGGCCGTAACGCGCTCGCTCCGCTGAGCCGGTTCGACGCGGCCGGCTTTCCGGTCCGGGTGGCCGGGGAGGTGGCCGTCGACGATCCGGTGCCGGGAGTGGATCCCCGGCTGACCATCCAGACCGACCGCTGGAGCCAGTTCGCGCTGCTGGCCGGCGAGGAGGCGTTGCGCGACGCGCGGGTGCGGCCCGGCGACCTCCCGCCCTTCGGCATGGGCGTCATCACGGCCTCGTCGTCGGGGGGCAACGCCTTCGGGCAGCGGGAGATCGAGGCGCTGTGGTCCAAGGGCCCGCGCCATGTGGGCCCGTACCAGTCGATCGCCTGGTTCTACGCGGCGACGACCGGCCAGCTCTCGATCCGGCACGGCATGAAGGGCCCCTGCGGGGTCGTCGTCGCCGAGCAGGCCGGCGGACTCGACGCCATCGCCCAGGCCCGGAGCGCCCTGGTGCGGGGCGATGCCGCGATGGTCCTCACCGGGGGCACCGAGGCACCGCTCAGCCCGTACGCGCTGACGTGCCAGTCCACGTCGGGATGGCTGAGCGGCGGCGCCGACCCGCGGCGCGCCTATCTGCCGTTCGACGCGGCCGCCCGTGGCCATGTGCCCGGCGAGGGCGGAGCGCTCCTGGTCCTGGAGGCCGCCGACGCCGCCCGCGAGCGGGGCGCGGACCGGCCCTACGGCGAGGTCGCGGGGCACGGGGCGACATTCGACCCCCGGCCGGGAACTGCGTCGTCCGGTCCCACCGCGCTGCGCCGGGCGGTGGAACTGGCCCTCGCGGACGCCGGGGTCGTACCCGGGGACGTCGACGTGGTGTTCGCCGACGCGGCGGGCGTCCCCGAGGCGGACCGCGCCGAGGCACGGTGTCTGGCGGAGGTCTTCGGGCCGCGCGGTGTGCCCGTGACCGCGCCCAAGGCCGGCTACGGCCGGCTGTACGCGGGGGGCGCGCCGCTCGACGTGGTGACCGCGCTGCTCGCCCTGCGGGAGCAGGTGATCCCGCCCACGCCCCGCGAGGTCGTGCCGGACTCCGGCCACCGGATCGACCTGGTGACGCAGCCACGGGAGACGCCGCTGCGCACCGCCCTCGTGATCGCCCGCGGCTACGGGGGCTTCAACTCCGCGCTCGTCGTCCGGGCGGTGGCCCGGTGACGGGCCGCCCCGCACCACCCCACCCAGTCACGCTTCCACGCGCGAAAGGACCGACCATGACCGTGCCGCCCCTCACCTACGAGGAGTTCCTGACGATCGTCCAGCGCTGCACCGGCGTTCCCACCGAGGTGCTGCGGGTGGACAACCCCACCATGACCATCGAGGACATGGGGGTGGACTCGCTGGGTCTGCTCAACGTCCTCACCGAGGTCGAGAACCGCTACGACATCCGGCTCGACGCCGAGGGCGTCACCTGCTTCCCCGAGATCCACACCCTGATCAACGAGCAGCTGCGGCCGGCCGCCGCCCGCACCGAGAACAGCATCGTCATCGACGCGCCGTTCGACCTGGTGTGGGACATGACCAACGACGTGGCGAACTGGCCGAACCTGTTCAGCGAGTACGCCTCGGCGGAGATCCTGCACCACGAGGGCGACACCGTGCGGTTCCGGCTCGCCCTGCACCCGGAGGAGGACGGCAAGGTCTGGAGCTGGGTGTCCGAGCGGGTCATGGACCGTGCGAACAAGTACGTCAAGGCCCACCGCGTCGAGCCGGGACCGTTCGCCTTCATGAACATCCACTGGCACTACCGGGAGACCGGCGCCGGGGTGGAGATGCGCTGGGTGCAGGAGTTCCACATGAAGCGGGAGGCCCCCCTCGACGACGAGGGCATGGCCGCGCGCATCAACACCAACTCCAAGGCGCAGCTGGCGCTGATCAAGGAGCGGGTGGAGTCGGCGGCCCGCAGCCGCGCCGGAGCGGCGGCGGGACGGTGAGCGCGGTGGACTACGCGCTGAAGGGCCGTCATGTGCTGGTCACCGGGGGCACCCGGGGCATCGGGCGCGCCACGGTGCTGGCGCTGGCCGCGCAGGGCGCCTCGGTGACCGCCTGCCACGTACGGGAGGGCCGTCAGGCCGAGTCGCTGCGGCGCGAGCTGGACGAGCAGGGTTTCCAGGGGTCCCTGGTGCGCTGTGACATCACCGAACCCGAGCAGGTGGAGCGGCTGGTGACCACCGCCCGAGAGACGCACGGGTCCATCGACGCCGTGGTGAACAACGCCGGGGTGATCAGCCATCTGCCGCTGGAGGAGCTGTCGCCCGGGGAGTGGCACCGCATCCTCGACACCAACCTGACGGGCATGTACCAGGTGATCCGCGCGGCGCTGCCGTATCTCGCCGAGGTCGCCTCGATCGTCAACGTCAGCTCCGCCGTGGCGCACCACGGGATGCCCGGCGCCGCGCACTACGTGGCGTCCAAGGCCGGGGTGATGGGCCTGACCCGGGCGCTGGCCAAGGAACTCGGGCCGCGGGGGGTGCGGGTCAACTGTGTCGCCTCGGGCCTGGTGGAGACGGACCAGATGCAGGCGGTCACCCCGGAGGGGCGGGCCCGCTACGAGCAGATGATCTCGCTGCGCCGGCTGGGCCGGCCGGAGGAGATCGCGGACGTGGTGCTGTTCCTGGTCTCGCACGCCTCCCGGTACGTCACCGGGGCCACGCTCGACGCCGACGGCGGCATCTGACCGAAGGAGCCGCGCCCGTGCTGCGCACCGTACTGGAGATGAGGGTCCGCGAGGGACACGAGGGCGAGTTCCGGGCCGCCTGGCTGGAAACGGCCCGGGCGGCGGCGCGGCTGCCCGGCAGCGTCGGACAGACCCTGTTGCGCGACCCGGACGACCCGCTCACCCATCTGATCATGGCCGACTGGGCCGACCCGGCCTCCCTGGAGGCCTTCCAGAGGAGTCCTGAACGCGCGGAGCTCAGCGCCCGCCTGGAGGCGTTCCGCGCTTTCGCCCACAAGCGGGTGCTGGAAACCGTCGCCCACGTCCCCGCCCCGCCCACCGAGGAGAGGTAACCGTCATGCCCGTACGTGTCATGGTGTCCGCCCGCATCGAGGAGAAGGACCGGGAGGCCTTCGAGGAGGCGTACCGCTCCGTGGCCGCGGCGGTCCGCGGCACCCCCGGCCACCTCCGCGACGAACTGCTGCGCGACGCCGAGGAGCCCGGCCGCTACGTCCTGCTCGCCGAGTGGGAGAGCGAGCAGGCGTTCCGCGCCTGGGAGGACGCCCCCGGCCACCGGGAGACGGCGGCGCCCATGTTCCCTTACTGGAGCGGCGGCGGCATCGAGCGGCGGATCTACGATCTGCGCGTCCGGCTCGACAGCGTTCCGTCGCACGGCTGAGACGGACGGCTGTCATGGCGACCATCCGCAAGGCACTGGTGATCGGGGCCGGCATCGGCGGGCTCACCACGGCGGCGGGCCTGCTGAGGCAGGGCATCGAGGCGGAGGTGTTCGAGGCGCGCCGGACTCCGGGACTGCTGCTGACCGGCGGCGGTTTCATGCTCTGGCACAACGCGTTCCTGGCCCTGCGCCGGATCGGGCTCGACGAGGCCGTCGCCGCGGACTCCGTCCGGATGCGCTTCCACGAGTTCCGCTCGGACACCGGCAGGCGGCTGGCGCGCTGGCACCTGGACGGGCCGTCGGAGCGCTGCGGGGCGCCGGCCTGCGCCCTGCGGCGCTCCACCCTGCACAAGGTGCTCACCCACGCCGTGGGCGACCACCGGATCCGGTTCGGTTCCCGCCTCACCGGCTGGGCCGAGGACGACGAGGGGGTGACCGCGCGCTTCGCGGACGGGTCCTCGGCCCGCGGTGACGTGCTGATCGGCGCGGACGGGCTGCGCTCGACCGTGCGCGCGCGGATGCGGCGCGGCTTCGAACCGCCGCCGCGGTACGCGGGCTATACGGCCTGGCAGGCCATCACCCGGCTGCCGGGCGAGTCCCTGGTGCCCACGGGCACGTTCTTCAACCTGTGGGGCAAGGGCGGCCTGCGCTTCCTGTACTGCAGGCTCAACGAGAACGAGGTCTACTGGGACGCCATCACGAGCGACCGGGCCGCGACCGGCCTCGACACCCTGCGCAACAACCGTCGCGACGAGCTGGCCGCCGCCTACCGGCACTGGCCGGAGCCGGTCGGCCGGATCATCGCCTCCACCGACGAGGAGGCGATCCTGCCGGTCGCCATCCACGACCGTCCGCCGGGGGGCGGCTGGGCGCACGGCCGCGTCGTCCTGGTGGGGGACGCCGCCCATCCGATGACGCTCAACCTCAGTCAGGGCGCGGGACAGGCCATCGAGAGCGGTGTGGTCCTGGCCGGCATGCTCGGCCGGACCCCACCGGACGAGGTCCCGCGGACCCTGCGCGCGTTCGAGGCCGCCCGCCGGGAGCGGGCCGCGGACATGGTCAGCACGTCGTGGCGGATCGGCACACTGGGGCTCGTGCACAGCACGCCCCTGTGCCGGCTGCGCGACCTGATGATGTACGTCTTCTTCGACACCGTCGCCCGCGGCCAGAGCTACGGGCTGATGCTGGACGACCGGCTGGAGCGCGGCCCTGAGCTGCCGGTGGCCGGCGCCACCGGCGGGGCCGGGTGAGCGCGCCTCATGCTCACCCCTGCGCTGGCCACCGTGTTCGTGCTGTGCACCGGGGTGCTGGCCGGCGCCCTGGTCGCGGTCGAGCGGGCCGTCGTACCGATGCTGCTGCGCCTGCCGCGCCGGACGTGGTCCGAGGTGCACCGGCTGCTCGACCCGGGATTCGACCCGCTGATGCCGACGGTCAACAAGGTCGCCCTGGCCGCCGGGCTCGGGCTGTCCTTCCTCGCCCCCTCGGCGGCGGCCAAGGCCGCGTTCGCCGCCGCGCTGGCCTCGGTGGGGGGCGTAGCCCTGGTGTCGGAACTGCGCAACGTACGGATGAACCGGCGCATCGACGCGTGGGCCGAGGCCGGAGAGATCCCGGACGGCTGGGACACCCTGCGCGCCGACTGGGCCCGGGCCAACCGGCGGCGCACCGCCTGCGCGGTGCTCGCCTTCTGCGCGGCCCTCGGGGGCTGCTGGCTGGCATGGGGATGAGTGACCGATCGACGAGCGAGGGCCAAGGAGCGGAGGAGATGATCCGGTGAACACGGCACACGCCGAGAGTGAGGGCGAGGAGTCGGTGCCGCGCGGCGAGGTGACCGACACGGGAGCGGAGTTCAGCGGCCGGGTCGCGCTCGTCACCGGCGCGAGCCGTGGCATCGGCGCGGCCACCGCCCGGCTGCTCGCTGCCCGCGGCGCGCGGGTGGCCGTCAATTACCACAGGAGCGCGGACCGGGCTCGCGAGGTGGTGGACTCGATCCGGCGCAGGGGAGGTCACGCGGTGGCGGTGCGGGCCGATGTCACCGACCCCCGGCAGGTCCGGGACCTGGTCGCCGGCGTCACCGCCGAACTGGGGCCCTTGGACGTGCTGGTGCTGAACGCGGCCGGTCTCGGCGCTCACGAGGCACGGATCGCTCCCGCGACGGAGCTGGAGTGGGCGGACCTGGAGCGGGTGGTCACCCAGCAGCTCAAGGCCCTCTTCCTCACCACGCGCGCCGTGCTGCCCGGCATGACGGAGCGGGGCGACGGATCGATCGTGGCGGTCGGGGCGGCGCTCGCCCGGCGGCCCGCGCCGCGGTTCCTGCCGCTCGCCGTCGCCAAGGCGGGTGTGGAGGCGGCGGTGCGGACACTGGCTCTGGAGGCGGGGCCGGCCGGTGTGCGGGTGAACGCCGTCGAGCCGGGCCTCATCCTGACCGAGCTGGCGGCGCACATCCCCGAGCGGCAGCGTCGGGCGGCCGCCGAGCGGGCCGCGGTGCGCCGCAACGGGACGCCCGAGGACGTCGCCGAACTCATCGCGTTCGCGGCCTCCCCCCGCGCGTCCTACCTCACCGGCGGCTGTCTGCTGGCCGACGGCGGCACGGCGCTCGTCTGACCGGGCTTTTCCCCTGTTTATCCGGCTCTTTATCGGCCGCTGGTGTGCTGGCGGGGACTGCTGAGGGCGATGCCCACAAACGCATCCGCGAGAGGGACGCACGCGCGCGAGAAGCGCATCCGCGAAAGGAAGGGAAGAACGTGTCGAAGACCGAACGCAAAGTGGTCGACCGGGACAAGACCGAACCCGTCTGCTGGTTCGGTGAGGAGGGCCGGTTCCTGCTGAACGCGGAGGACACCGGCGGGCTGTACAGCTTCTACCAGATCACCACCCAGCCGGGCAGCGGCCCGCCGCTGCACGTGCACGAGACGGCCGACGAGGCGTTCTTCGTCAACAAGGGGCGCTACGAATTCGAGGTCGGCGGCGTCACGGAGGTGATCTCGGCCGGCACCGTTGTCTACGGTCCGCGCGGGGTGCCGCACCGGTTCCTGAACGTCGGTGACGAGGCGGGGCAGTTGCTGGTCATCCACACCCCCGGCGGTGTCGAGCACTTCTTCCGCGGGCTGTCCGCGCTGGTCGCGAACGGGCGGCCGGACTGGGCCAAGATGCAGGAGCTGGCGAACAGTCACCAGATCCGCGGGTTCCAGCCGCCGCCGGGGGCCCACGGCGACCTGGGCGGCCCGCCGCCCGGCGCGGCCCGCGGCGACCGGGGCTGACCCCTCTCGCGGCGCGGGTGCCCCGGCGCGCGCACCCGCCCTGTCCGGGGCACCGCGGTGCGGCGCGGTGCCCCTTTCCGTGTACACCCTCACCCCCACTCCACCGACCTGGGAGGACCACATGCCAGGACCGCTGTCCGGTCACCGCCCCCGACCGCGCGTCGTCGCGCCCCGCCGGCACGACGTGATCATCCTGGGATCGGGCATCGCCGGCTCGACCCTGGGTGCCATCCTGGCCCGGCAGGGCGCTTCCGTCCTGCTGCTCGACGGCGGCACCCATCCCCGCTTCGCCGTCGGCGAGTCGACGACGCTCTACACGCTGAAGGTGTTCCGGCTCCTCGCCCGCCGCTACCAGGTGCCCGAGCTGGAAGCGCTGACGTCGTACGAGGGCTGCCGGGACGAGATCGCCCCGACGTGCGGCACCAAGCGGCACTTCGGCTTCATCCGGCACGAGGAGGGCAAAGAGCCGGACCCGGCCGAGTTCCTGCAGTTCAGTCCGCCCTCGAAGGTGCTCCAGACCAGTCATCTGTTCCGCCAGGACACCGACGCCTACCTCTTCCACACCGCGATCGGCTACGGCTGCGACGTGCGCCAGGCGTTCCAGGTCGAGGACGTCGAACTCGCCGGCGACCACGTGGCCGTGGTCGGCAGGGGCGGGGAGCGCCACGAGGGCCGCTACCTGGTCGACGCCAGCGGCTTCCGCTCCCCCGTCGCACACCGGCTCGGGCTGCGCAAGCCGCCGGGGGCGCTCAAGCACCACTCGCGCTCGATGTTCACGCACATGATCGGGGTCCGGCCGACCGATGCCTGTCTGCGCGTGGGCCCCGAGGACGCCCCGCCCATCCCTTGGGTGGAGGGCACCATGCACCACATCTTCGAGCGCGGCTGGTTCTGGTCGATCCCGTTCAACAACGCGCCCGGGTCGAAGAACCCCCTGGTGAGCGTCGGGCTCACCCTGGACGAGCGCCTGTACCCCAAGTCGGAGGACCTGAGCCCGGAGGAGGAGTTCCGTCGCTTCGCGGCGCGGTTCCCCGCCGTGGAGCGGCTGTTCACCGAGGCCCGTACGGTACGGCCGTGGGTGTCGGCGGGCCGGATCCAGTACGCGTCCGAGCAGACGGTGGGGCACCGCTGGTGCCTGATGTCGCACGCGGCCGGCTTCATCGACCCGTTGTACTCGCGCGGTCTCACCAACACCGGCGAGGTCATCAACTCGCTGGCGTGGCGGCTGCTGGAGGCGCTGGCCGACGACGACTTCGACGAGGAGCGGTTCCGCTACGTCGACGAGTTGCAGCAGGGGCTGATCCGATACAACGACGAGCTGGTCAACTGCTCGTTCGTCTCGTTCGCGGACCACGCCCTGTGGAACGCGGTCTACCGCGTCTGGTGCGCGGCCGAGGTGCCCGTCAACCTGCGCTTCGACCGGTTCACCGAGCGGTTCATGGACTCCGGTGACGACGGGGTGCTCCGGGCGATGGAGCAGGCGGCGTACCCCGGTCTGCCGGTGCCGGGGTCGCACGGCTACAAGGCGCTCTTCGACGAGATGGTGCGGGTCTGCGACGCCGTCGACCGGGGCGAGCGCGCCGCCGCCGACGCCGGCCGTGAACTGATGCGGACCGTGGCGGACGCGCCCGTGGTGCTGGACCACCTCGGGCTGCGCGACCCGGCCTGCCGCTTCGTCTACCCCAAGCCGGAGGATCTGCGGCGGATGGCGCACTGGCTGCGGCACGAGGGCCCGGACGAACTGCGCTATCTGACCACGGGAGTCGATGTGCGCGGGGTCGCCCTGCCGTCGGCGCCGCGGGGGGAGATGGCGCCGGTTCCGCAGTGAGGACGGCGTCCCGTCCGTGACGGGACGAACGAGCGGGTGGCTCCCCGGCGACCGGTCGGGAAGCCACCCGCTCGTGCTGTTCAGGAACCCGACCGGTCGAGGAGCCACCGCTCGTGCGGGCGGGGCCGCGGGCCACCCGGGGTGGCGAGGGAGACCGGGCAGCCTGGCCGCGGCCTCGCGCCCGGAGCGCCGAGGACCGGAGCGGTCACGCCTTGTGGACGCGGCGGATGACGGCGCGCACGACGGAGCGCGGCATCGCCCGCATCAGCGGCAGCCGGACGCGGTAGGCGAAACCGGGGACCACGGACTGCCGCCCGGCCGCCACCGCCTCCAGGCCGGCCCGCGCGACCTCGTCCGGCGTCAGCCAGTTGATGTCCGGGAGGGTGTCGGCGGACACCCCGGCCGCCTGGTGGAACTCGGAGCGGGTGAGGCCGGTGTGCACGGTGGTGACGTGGACGCCGTGACGCTCGACCTCCATGGCCAGGCTCTCCCCGAACGAGGAGAGGAACGCCTTGGATGCGGCGTAGGTCGCGGAGCGCGGTTTGGGCAGCACGGCGACGAGCGACGACACGTTCACCACACCACCGGCGCCCCGGGCGATCATTCCGGGCAGGCAGGCGCGGGTCAGCCGCAGCGGGACCACGGCGTTGAGCACCGCGGTGTGCAGCTCCCGCTCGGCCGGCAGCTCCGCGAACGCCCCGGAGCCGCTCGATCCGGCGTTGTTCACCAGCAGTTCGACGGGGTGCGCCGGGTCGGTGAGCCGCTCTTCCACGGTGGCGAGCCGGCCCTCGTCGGTGAGGTCGGCCGCCAGCACCTCGACCCGGACGCCGTGCCCGGACTCCAGCTCCGCGGCGAGTTCTTCGAGCCGGTCACCGCGACGCGCGACGAGCACGAGATCCACGCCTGCCGCCGCGAGCCGGCGCGCGAATCCCTCGCCTATTCCGCTCGACGCCCCGGTCACCATCGCCGTCCTGTAAGGGAATTCCCGCATGCCGCCCCTCGATTCGTCCGGAAATTGAGGTACGTGCACGAGACTAGCCGCAGCGCCCTCACATCAAAAGGGAATTCAGTCGGTCAATTACCGGCCGAGGCCGGTTTTATGGCTGCTTAACGGCGGGTTCATCGGCCGGTGCTGCAATGCTGCTGCACGCTTGGGCCGGTGTACGGCCACTTTATCCGTCGCCACCCGGAATTCCGGGGGCCGACGGCCAGTCCGCTCCCTTCACCGTCACCGAATGGCTGGTGCCATGACTTCATCCGCCTCGCGGCCCGGATCCCCGCCGGTTCCGCCCGCCACCGCGCCCGCGACCCCGCCGGGCACCCGGCTGAACTCGCTGACCGGCCTGCGCTGGGTCGCGGCGCTCGCCGTCTTCCTCAACCACCTCACCACCCTGCTGCCGCTGCCGCACACCGATGCCGTGTTCGCGCTGGGTGCCTCCGGGGTCACGTTCTTCTTCGTGCTCTCCGGCTTCGTGCTGACCTGGACGTACCTCGAGGGCGACCGGGCCGGCGCCTTCTACGGGCGCCGCTTCGCCCGGATCTGGCCGGTGCTCGCGGTCGGCGCGCTGCTGCCGCTCCTGCTGCAACTGCCCGGCGTGCCGGACGGCGAGACCGACAGGGCCGTCCTGATGGCGGTCTCCGCGGTGCTGCTCTTCCAGGCGTGGGTGCCCAGCTGGATCCTCGGCGGCACCAGCCCGGTGACCTGGTCGCTGGCCTGCGAGGCGTTCTTCTACGCGCTCTTCCCGTTCATCGCCAAGGCCACCCTGCGCCGGTCCCTGCGCTGGCTGGCCGGGGCGGCCGTGGTCCTGGTGCTGATCGGCTGGGGCATCAAGGTCTGGCTCTGGGAGGCGTATCCGCCGCAGGCGCGCCCCTCGTTCACCGGCATGGACGGGCTCATCTTCGGTGTGTACTCACCGATCGCCCGCGTCTGGGAGTTCCTGCTCGGTGTGGTGGCCGCGGCGGCCGTCCGCAAGGGCTGGCGCTCGCCGCTGGGAACCGGTGCCGCCACCGGGGTGCTGGCGGCGGGACTGCTGGTGCTGTGGCTGCTGCGCGACGAGACCTGGCGCGCCTTCGTGGTGTACGACGCGCTCGGCCAGGTGACCGCGCCGCTGTACGCCCTGGTCGTGGTCGCGGTGGCGCAGCGGGACCTGTCCGGCCGGTCCTCGTGGCTGAGCACGCGACCCATGGTCTTTCTCGGTGAATGGTCGTACGCGTTCTATCTGCTGCATTTCACCGTGCTCTTCGAAATCGCGTCGGCGGTCTTCGACCGGAAGAGCCTCATCGAGTTCTACATGGTGCCGGTGGAGGCGAGTTGGTCGAACGCCGGATGGGCGCTGCTCGCCCTCGTCATCACCACTGCGCTGTGTGCCCTTCTGTACCGGTTCTACGAACGTCCGCTGGAACTCTGGCTGCGTGTCCGCATAGGCCGCAGAAACGCACCGCGTGTCGAATCCACCGGTCTGGAGCCCCAGCGGAATCCGGTGTGAGCGGCCGCCCCGAACGACACAGGGAAAGCGAGGATGAGCGGGGATGACCATGCCGGAACCAGGTGCCGCCCGCCGGCCGGGAGCACTTGAGGACCCCTACGACGTGATGCTCGTCGGGTGGTCGTTCCTCCGGAGCAGACTGCTGACCGCCGCTTCGGAGCTGGGCGTCTTCACCGCTCTGGCCGAGCGGCCGCTCGACGGCGCGGAGCTGTCCGCCCGGCTCGGTCTGCATCCGCGTGCCGCCCGGGACTTCCTGGACGCGCTGGCCGCGATCGGGCTGCTCACCCGGACGGACGGGCGGTACGGCAACAGCCCGGCCGCGGCCCGGCATCTGCTGCCGGACCGGGACGGCTTCGTGGGCGGCTTCCTGCGGATGACGAGCGAGCTGATGGGGAACGATCCGCAGGCGCTGACCGGGCTGCTGCGCACCGGCAACGCACGCGGCCAGAACACGGCCGGGGAGGTGCCGTTCACCCGGATCTTCCGCGACCCGGAACGGCTGCGGCTGTTCCTTTCCGCCATGGACTCCTTCAGCACGGCGATCGCGGACGGGCTCGCCGCGTGCCTGGACTGGGCCCGGTACCGCACCTTCAGCGACATCGGCGGGGCGCGTGGCAACCTGGCCGCGCGCCTGGCCGCCGCCCACCCCTCGCTCACCGGCACGGTGCTCGACCGGCCGGCGATGAAGGCGCACTTCGAGGACCTGGTGGCCGAACGGGGCGTCGGGGACCGGCTGGACTTCGTGGGCGGGAACTTCTTCGTGGACGACCTGCCGCCGGCGGACGTGGTGATCCTCGGCAGCGTGCTGCACGACTGGCCGGACGAGCGACGGCTGGAACTGCTGCGCCGGGCGCACGCCGCCGTGCTCGACGGCGGCTGCCTCGTCGTCTACGACACGATGCTCGACGACGACCGGTCCCGGCCCGAGTCCCTGCTGCTCAGCCTCGTCATGATGACGCAGTCCGCTCAGGCGGGCGGCTTCTCGCCGGCCCAGTGCCGGGAGTGGGTGACGCGGGCCGGGTTCACGGTGCAGCGGACCGTCTCGCTGCCCGCGCTCACCACCGCGGTGGTGGCCCGCAAGAACTGAACCCGCCCGCACGCAGACCGCTCCCGCCCCGGGACAGAAGAGGTCCCGGGGCGGGAGCGGGCGCATCCGCCCGTGCTTGGGTTCGTGGTTTTCCGGCCCGGGGACCGCAATCCCGGCCCGAGCGCGTTGACGGCGCGGGCGGTGCGGGCCGGCGCGTCGCGTACGCGCCGCTCTCGCGGCGGGCGCGGCAGCTTCCGGCGGGCGCGGATTCGCCAATCTGGGATAAGCGCCGATGTGGATCCGACGGGGCGGGGCCACTCTATTCTGTCTGCAAGGTCGGCACTGTCCATTACATCCGGGGGAATACATGTCAGGCTCGGCTCGCACCACCGTCCTGCTCGTCGATTCGCACCCCATCTCGCTCACCGGACTGCGCACCATTCTCGAGCACTATCCTGATCTCCAGGTGACCGGCGAGGCGACGGACGGCGAGACGGCGGCCGCCCGGTACCTGGAACTGCGGCCCGACGTCGTGGTCATCAACTCCCATACGGACACCGATGCGGCGGAGGTCGTCCGCCGCGTCGGCGCGCCGGCCGGCTCGCAGGCGTCAGCGCGGGCGACTCCGACCATGCTCGTCCTGATCGACGACGTGGCCACGGTGGCGGAGCGGATGCCGCTGCCGGGGGTCAAGGGTCTGCTCTCCAGCCGCAGCAGCTCGCAGGAACTGGCCGCCGCGGTCCGCATCATGGCCACCGGGCGTTCGCTGCTGATTCCCACGGCCCGCCCGGGCCGGCGGAGTTCCCCACTGGAACAGCTCACGGACCGGGAACTCGAGGTGTTCCGGCTCATCACCCGCGGGTACACAAATGCCGAGATATCCGCGGAATTGACTCTGAGTCAGAGCACCGTGAAGTCCCACATTCAGAAAGTAATGGAGAAGCTGGGGCTCCGCAACCGCGTGCACGCGGTCATTTTCGCCTACGAGAAAAACATCATTCATTCTGGCTCGTAGCGCGCAGTTGGGACACGACCTTCCACAGGTCGAACACATTGCGGTCCTCCACCACCAGGCCGTCCTCGATCCGCCACAACTGCACCCCCTCCGAGGTGATCGGGCGCCCGGTGGGGGCGATCCCGGCGAACTCGCCCACATGTGTGGCCCGGGTGGTGAACCAGGTCGCGACCCACGGCCCTTCGGCTATCTGGAGCCCGACCTCGACGATGAGGCCGGTGAAGGCGGCGTGCCGCCGCCGTACGCTCCGCTTGGGGCCCTCGGGGCCGACCGGTTCGCCGCCCAGCAGGAAGCCGGGGGCGAAGACGCGATCGGCCACGTCGACATTGCCGCGGGTCCATCCCTCGTCGAACCAGTAGCGGGCGAGCGCCTTGTTGGCGTCCTGTACGGTCACGTCCTTCCGCACGGCCGTCTCCCTCACCGGTTGCCGGCCGTGGCCGGGGACTGGGCGCCCGCCCGGCGCAGCGCGGCCAGGCTCTCTCGGCCGAGCGAGCCGAGTTCGGGCAGGGGGGACGCGGCCGCCCATTCCAGGAATGCCCTCACGTCCCGGCGGTCGGGATAGATGAACCGGCGGTCGACGTCTTTCCATCCGAATCCCGGGGAGACCGCTTCGCTTTCCCGTACGAGCCGCAGTACGCGGTCGGCGGCCGTGTCGCCGTCGATGAGATTCGATTCGTAGTCGAGGCACGCTCGTTCGGTTCCCTGGAGCAGCTCTTTGAAGGCGTCGCTGTCGGGCCACCACAGGCCGGTGTGCGGCGCCTTCTCCAGCCGCTCGAAGACGGTGGCGTCCCGGTCCTCGCGGAAACGGCGCAGGGCGTTGTTGATGCGCAGGGTGCCGGGGGTGTTGCCGCTGCCCCAGACCCGGAAGACCGCGTCCCAGAGGCGGAAGTGGGAGAAGGCGATGAAGGAGCAGTTGACGAGGGTGTCGTTGTGGTCGAGCAGTCCCTGCTCCAGCTCTTCCACGTAGCGGAAGCGCTCCTCGTCGAAGTCGTCGTCGGCGAGGGCCTGCAGCACCCGCGGGGCGAGCGCGTGGATGATCTCGAAGGTGTTGGACATGCCGCGCGAGTAGAGGGGGTCCAGAAAGCCGGCGGCGTGCGACATCAGGCACCAGCGCGGGCCCACGGTGCGCCGCGAGGAGTACTGGAGCCTGCCGGTCGACACCCACTCGCGGACCTTGCGCGCCCCCTGGAACTGGCGCTCCACGGCGGGGAACCGCGCCACGAGCCGGGCGAACTCCTCCTCGGGGCTGATGTCGTCCGGCTTGGGGTACAGCCGCGGGTCGAGCGTCACTCCCACGCTGCACAGCGGGTTGCGGGAGAGTTCGTGGTTGTCGAAGGGGATGATCCAGAACCAGCCCCGCTCGAAGAGGTGGTGCATGGTGCCCTCGTGCCAGGGCACCGGCGGGCGGGTACCCTCCGGGGCCCGTACGACGTCGTCGAAGGGCCGCACCCCGATCATGTGGGTGAACAGCGAGCGCGAGTGGTGCCGGAACCGCGCCGGCTGCTCACGCAGCCCGAAGTGCTCGGCCAGCGGCGAACGGAACCCGCTCGCGTCGACGACGTAGCGGGCGCGGACCCGGTGCTCGTCCGTGCCGGTCAGGGTGGCCCCGGCGGCGTCGAACTCCAGGTGGGCCACGCGCCACTGCTGGCGGCTCTCGCAGCCGTACCCCACGGCGACCCGGAAGAGGTAGGCGTCGCTGTCCTGCCGGAAGAGGTGACTGGCCGAGGTGAGGGCGTCGGGGATGACGAACTGGTGGGCCTCGGTGGGGTCGGGCTCCTGGCCGGGGCGGTGCAGCATGAAGCCGAAGTGCCGTTTGCGGCCGAAGGTGTTGCTCACCTGCTCGTTGATGGTGGTGGCGTCGGCCAGCGCCTCGAACTCCGGGATGTCGTACCGCTCGGCGAGCACCTGGAGCCAGGCGACGAGCTGGGGGATCATCGACTCCCCCACCGCGAACCGCGGGTGGGTGGCCGCGTCGGCGAGCAGCACCTTCGCACCGCTGCGGGCCAGGACGGCGCCCAGGGTGGATCCGGCGATCCCCGATCCGAGGATCACCACGTCGTAACTCGGCCGTTGTGTGGACACGTGTCGGTTCCCTTCGCAGGAGGCGGATGACGGACGGCGCCGTGCGCTCGCGTCCGCGCGACCACCTTGACCCACGCCGATGAAGGCCGGAGAAAGCATGTGCAAGCCACCGCGCCGGGGCGCGGTGGCTCGCCCGGTCAGACCCGGCCCTGCTCCCGGGTCCTGGCGGCGGGGTCCTCCGGCGCCCGCGCGACGCCCCGCCCCGCGGCGTCGGCCTCATCGGCGGAGGTGGGCCTTGGGCCGGCTGTCTCGGCGGGGGATGTGACGAGCAGCCGGCCCAAGGAGCGCGGGAACCACCAGTTGGATCGTCCGAGGAGGGTGACCAGGGCCGGGGTGAGCAGGCCCCGGACGACGGTTGCGTCGACGATGATGCCCGCCGCCAGCGCGGTGGCGAACACCTTCACGTCGGTGATCGGGATGCTGGCCAGGGCGGTGAAGGCCAGGAACAGGATGAGCGCGGCGGAGGTGACGAGCCGGCCGGTGCGGCTGATGCCGGTCACCACCGACGGCACGACGGTGTCCCGCACTCCCTCCTTGGTCAGGTCGAGATGGGTCTCCCGGATGCGGTGCAGGATGAACACCTCGTAGTCCATGGAGAGGCCGAAGAGGAACGCGAACACCGCCATGGGGACCCAGATGGTGATGGCGCCGACGGCCGGGGTGTCGAAGAGCAGCTCGCTGCCGTAGCCCTTCTGCCAGATGAGGACGACGGCGCCGTAGGCGGCGCAGGTGGACAGCGCGTTGAGCACCAGGGCCTTGATCGGCAGCACCACCGAGCGCAGGGTGCGGGCCAGCACGATGAAGGTGATCAGTCCGACGAAGAGCACGATGAGTCCGAGCCCGCCGTAGACCGCGTCGATGAAGTCGGCGTCCTGTGCGGGGCCGCCGCCGGCCAGCACGCCCGGCGTGTCCCGCGCGGTGTCCGTGACCTCGGTGACCGTGTCACGGCCGCTGTCGCTCGACGGGTCCTCGGTGGTCCATACGTCGACGATCCGCTGACCGTCCCGCGTCCAGTCGGACGGCGCGACGGAGCCCGCGACGCCGTCGATGCCGCTGAGCTTGTCGTTCATGGCGTCCGCGCCGTCGGCGCCGAGAAGGACCTCGACCGGGCGGGCGATGCCCTCGCCGAAACCGGCGTCGACGATCCGGTCGAAGGACTTGGCGGGCTGTCCGCCCTGGGC
This sequence comes from Streptomyces sp., assembly GCF_035645055.1. Classification (GTDB taxonomy): domain Bacteria; phylum Actinomycetota; class Actinomycetes; order Streptomycetales; family Streptomycetaceae; genus Streptomyces. Next base: position 129,069 of record NZ_DASQNH010000076.1, read on the forward strand.
CAGGGTCGTGGTGGCCGGCTGGCCGAGGCTCAGGGACAGCACGGGCGCGGCCAGGGCCACCAGCACGGCGCCGCTGAGGAGCGCGGACAGCGCGGGGCGACGGGTGGTCAGCTGGGCGATCTTGGTCCACATCTTGCTGTCGGGGCGGTGCCGTCGGCGCGGCCGGTCGAGCTTGTCGCCCCAGGAGTAGAGCAGCACGGGCAGCAGGGTGAGCGCGACGGCGACGCTGACGAGCGGGATGAGCAGACCGGCGTAGCCGACGCTGCGCAGGAAGGGCACGGGCAGCACGACGAGTGCGGCGAGGGAGATCGCGACGGTGGCGCCGCTCAGCGCGACAGCCCGGCCGGCGCTGGCCACGGAGCGCACGATGGCCTCCTTGCGGGCCTCGGGCTCGGGGCCGTCGGCGCCGGGCTTGTTGCGTTCCTCGCGCCAGCGGGTGACGACGAGGAGCGCGTAGTCGATCGCGATGCCGAGGCCGATGAGGGCCACCAGGTACTGGACGATGAACGAGACGTCGGTGATGCCGGTGACCCCGCGGACCAGCAGGAACGTGGTGGGGATCGCGGCGGCGGCCATCAGCAGCGGCACGATCGCCAGACCGCTGGCGAAGACGAGGGCCAGCACGACCAGCGCGCCCACGGCTCCGATCAGGGTCTCGTAGACCGGGCTGCGCTGGGCTCCGCTGTCGCGGCCGGAGAGCACGGGCTGTCCGGTCAGTTCGACCTGGGCGCCGGCGATCTTCGTCTGCTCGACGGTCTTCTTGATGGCCGGGAGGGACTGCTCGTACGGCGCGTTGGACGGGTTGGCCGGCGGGTAGACGAGCGCGACCGTGGTGCGCTTGTCCTCCGACAGCAGCGCGTCGCCGCCCGTGGTCGCGTACGAGACGCTACGGCCGCCCTGCGGGGTCACCCGGGCCACCAGGTCGCCCCACTGCCGGCGGACCTCGGAGCTGTCGGCGGTCGTGCCCTCGGGAAGGGTCACCACGAGCAGCAGCGGGGCGTTCTTGCCGCCCGTCTGGGAGAAGCGCTGGGCCAGCGCGTCGTTCGCTTCCTGGGCCGGCTTGTCCGGGAGCCGCGACTCGAAGGTGAGCTTGTCGATCGTACTGCCCGACATGGCTCCCCCGGCGAGGGTGAGCACCACCCACACCAGAGCCACGGCCCATCGGTGAGCGAGCACCCACCGTGTCATGCGCTCCACGGCACCGACCTCCTGTAGTGACACTATTCTGTAGCCACGCTACTTATCGATGCCCAACGTAGCGGCCTGATCAGGGCACCGCAACCGCGAAGGCGCTCCCTGACGGGCTCAACTCACCTTTCGCGCACAGCACTTGACCCCCGACAGCAGAGAGCCCCGTGCGGGGCGACCAGGGAGGTCGCCCCGCACGGGGAGCTCTCGGGGAAGGCGGCGTCAGCCGTTAGGCGCGGGCGCGTCAGACCGTGTCCACTCCCCGCACAACCGAGACGAAGCGCTTGAAGTGCAGACCGAAGTAGAGGGCCGACAGGACGGTCAGCGTCGCCGGTACGGAGACCATCGGCCAGTCCAGCGACTCCGGGTGCGACAGACCGCGGTTGAGCAGCAGCAGCACCAGCGCGCCCAGGGTGCACAGCAGCCCGGAGAGAGCGGCGAGGGTACCCGTGGTGACGGTGTCGTCGCGCCGCCCGACCGCCGCCCGGATGCCGGCGCCCTTGCGGAGCCCGGAGAAGGCACCGGCCAGGCAGATCACACAGCCGAAGGCCACCAGGGAGATGCCCATCAGCAACAGCGGCGGATGACGCACCGCCCAGGGACCGGCCGGCCCGCCGAGCAGGGCGACCGCCCAGGTGACCGCGAGCAGCGGCAGCACGCACACCGCCCGCAGCGACAGGCGCTGCGCGCTCAGCCGGAGCGTGGCGTCGTTGTACGCGCGCGCCACCTCTCCGGGCGGCCCCCACTCCCGTACCGCCCGTCGCGCGGCCTCCTCGGCATCGCCGCAGTCCTCCATGTTGCCCTCGACCGCACACTGCAGGCCGTCCATCACCTCGTCGAGGATCGCGGCCCGGCGCGAGCCGTCGCCGACGAGGTGCTTCGCCAGCCGGTCGGTGTAGCCCTCGAGAACTCCCGCCTCCATCAGGCTTCGCCTCCCAGTACGACGGAGATGACCGAGGAGACCTCCCGCCACGCCGTGCGCTTGTCGGCGAGCGCGCGGCGGCCCGCGGCGGTGAGGTGGTAGTTGCGGCGACGCCGCCCGTTGTGGCGGGACCACTCGCTGCCGACGAGACCGGCGGCCTCCAGCCGGTGCAGGGCCGGATAGACCGTGCCCGTCGGCAGGTTGATCGCGTCCCCGCTGCGCCGCTTCAGCTCCTCGATCACCGCGTAGCCGTGGAGTTGGCCGGGCTCCAGCACGGACAGCAGCATCCCTTCCAGGTTCCCTCTCAGGGTTTCCGCCTTCATGTCTAACCACACTACACATCGGGGACCGCGCGGGACACGGTCGCGGAGACCGGGACGAACAGCGCGGCGCCGGTCACCGCCCTGTTGACGGGCCGGTACTCGTACCCCTTCACCTGAGGCGACTGTGGCTCCTTCGCCGGGGAGGCGGGCTGCGTGCGGGCGACGACCACGGTGAGACGCTCGCCGATCGGCAACCGCCACAGCCCGGGCGGCACCACGTGGGCGCGCACGACCGCCTTGACCCCCTTGCCCGCCTCGGCCGTCTCGACCGTCTCGGCCGCCGACGGCCAGACCCCGATCTCCAGCCGTCGGCCCGACCGGCTCTGCAGGCTCTCCGCGCGCCGCCTGCGGCTTGTCCCCGGTCCGGTCGATGCGGACCTGCGACCGTCCGCGCTCGGCCGGCGCGATGGTGTCGATCAGCCCCACGGTGCCGGCGGAGCCGAGGGCGCACCCGTCGGCTCGGACTCGCTCTCGCGGCCTTGCCGTGTCCTGGGGCACAGCGTCTCCTCCGGGTTTCGGCAGGGCAGGGGCGAGACCGGCCTGATCGCCTCGCGTCGGCCGTCGCGACGATCGTAGGAACCCGCCCCGCCCCGCCGCGACTTCGAGATTGCTCGACTTCGCGCGGTGGGGAGCGGGTCGTGGGCGCGGGCGGCACGGCGCTCCGGGTGGCCGAACTGCCGCGACCTGCGGAAGGAACCGCCAACGCCCCGTCCCGGGTGGCGACGTCGTCCAACGCTTGGACCCGGCCGCACAGGGCGTTCCAGTACGTGCGGCTCGCAATCCCTGGGACAGCGCTTTTCCGGTGACCAGGCCGCCCGGGGAAGCTCCACTCTCGAAAACCTGGCGACTCGCAGCACGAGGGATGCGCCGTGCGCCGTGCTCCGCTTTCCCGGCCGCGGCTTTCTCATTCACGGGTCTTTCCTTCTTCCCGTCCCGCCGTCGAAATCAAGGACCCTGTACCAGCAGGAGTTGAGCGGGGCCGCTGGCGGGAGAGCGATCGGCATGTCCGGTTCTTCGACGCGTGGGATGTTGTCCTGGGCAGGGGGGCGGATGGACGACCAGTCCCGGCCACTGGGCGTGGCGGCCGGCGGCAAAGGCGGCAACGGGTACGTCGCAGCGCGCGAACACGCGCGGCGCGGAGCGCAGGCCGCCGCCCGGCTGCGCGCCGAGACGCCCGTGATGTGCGCCGAGGCTCACACATTCCCCACCTCATCGAAGGACGAGGAAGACATGGCAGCACGCCGCGTTGAGGGCTTTTCTCCGAAGCTCCATCAGTCAGACATGCGGCCACATCACCCAGCCATCACAGAGGGAGCCCACAGAATGGAACACCTCGCACAAGGCGCGGTCATCACCATCCGCGAGCGGTTTTACGAACCCCTCAGCCTGGATGACCTCGCCCGCTCTGTGATGGCGAGCAAGTTCCACTTCCTTCGGGTATTCCGCCGTATCACCGGTGTCACCCCCGGCCGTTTTCTCAGCGCCGTCCGCCTGCACGAGGCGAAGCGTCTGCTGGCCGACACCTGTCTCAACGTGGCCGACATCTCCGCGGAGGTCTGCTACAGCAGCACCGGCACGTTCTCCCGCCGGTTCACCGCGTCCGTCGGCCTCTCCCCCACCCAGTACCGCAGGATGTCCCAAGGGGAACGCTCCGAGCATCCGGGCATCCTTCCCCCGGTCGCGCCGGCCGGCCCACTGGGTTCTGTCTCCGGCACCGTCCACGTGATGGGCACACCGCTCTCCCCTCTCTGCATCGGCGCCTTCGACAGCCCTGTCGTACAGGGGCGGCCGGTGGCCTGGTCCACGCTCGACGGCGCCGGGCCCTTCTCTTTGAACAGCGTGCCCCCGGGCATCTGGTACCTGCACGCCGTCGCCCTGGGCGCCCACACCGCCGACGACTTCTCCAGCGGGCGTCCGCTCCTGGTCGGCACGGTGGGTCCGGTACAGATCACCGGCGGCACCCATGTCCGCCTGGACATGGCGGTCCAGCCGGAGGACTGGACCCGCCCGCCGGTGCTCCTCGCCCTGCCCGGCCACGATCCGCTGCCCGGGCAGCCGTCCCCCGGCCCCCTTCCCCGGCGGTCCGCCTTTCCCGCGCCGGTCTCTGGCTATCGGCGCGCCCTGGCGACCGCCTGACCGTGCTCGTCCCGGAGTCCGTGCCATGGCGGGGGTGGCCGACGGGCCAGCGGGCCGCGGGCGTTCGTCGCCCGCGGCCGTCGCGCGTGAGCCTTAGTCGTCGGCCGCGATGTGGTCTCCCATTGTTCTCGCCCAGAAGCAGGCACACCTGATGACGCCGGATCAATTCACCACCATACGCGCTGAATTAGGCCGACAGGAGCCCTGATTTCAGGGTCATCCAGTTTATAACCCGTTTGCAGCTTCCCCCCATTTCCGGGGAAACCAGGTACATCAGTGAGGGGTCACGTCCGGTCGGCGGCGGCGAATCGGGAGAGGTGCAGCGCCACGCGCCGCACCAGCCGCTTCTGATGCGCTTCGGCCTTCACCGCGCTGATTCCGAAGACATGACGGCCCGACGCCACCGTCGCGTGGGCGACCGGGACCGCTTCGAGGCCCACTCGGTTGGTGTAGAGATAGACGCCCCGCCGCGGTTGAGTGATCTCCGCTGTGGCGCACCTCCCCAGTGCGGGGTGGCAGCCCCAGGGCACGCCGCTCGCCGCGTAGGTCCGGGCGGCGCGCTCGTCGGGCGCCACCCATCGCACGGTGACGGTGAAGATGTCGCCCTCGGCTCCGGATTCCGTGGCGAAGCGGCACTCGCTCGGGTGCGGAAGCCGGGTGCCGAACACGGTACGGCTCCCCTTCACAGGCAGCCTGACGTAGTCCCGGCCCAGTTCCGAGAGGAAACCGGCGCCGAGCAGTCGGCAGGCGTCGGGCCAGTCCTCCCGCTTCGCTCCTGCCAGTGCGGCGAGTTGCTCCGCGGCCATCGCCCGGTGGGCGGGCCGCAGGGCCGTGTAGACGGTGCCGTCCCGCTCCTCGCTGCGGACGATGAGCAGATCCCCGCTCATGCCCACGAACGTCCCCGCCACCGGCCAGGGAACGCGGGCGCTCTGCCGTCCCGCGAAGTCGGTGAGGCTGCTCGCGCCCGGCCCTTGAAGGCGGGCGTCTCCGACGGACCAGCGCGTGTTCCCGCCGTACGCGCCGTCGGCGTCCACGGAACCGACGATCGCCTCGCTGGTCAGATCGTTGCCGTACGCGAACCCCTGGGTGCGTTTCCACAGAGGCGTCCCGGTGCCCGCTCGTACGGCGTGCAGGGCATGTGCGCGCGACCCCGAGGCCGCCGTGGCCGTTCTGCGGGGCTGCTCCGACAGATACACCACCCCCTGTGCCCGTCCCACGGGCCACATTTCCGTCTGCCGGTTCCCCTTTCGCCGGAGGACTTCCTCACCGGAGTCGGTGAAGACCCGGGTGTCGTTGTCGAGGAGCACGCCGATGGCGTGGCCCGCGGCGTTGAGGCGAACGGACTCCCGCCAACGGCCCACCCGCTTCTTCCACAGGATCCTCCCGTCGGCGGGGTTCATCACCTTCAGCTCCGCGAACGTACCCGGGCAGCTGCTGAGGAAGACGATGCGCGTCGGCGTCGTGACCGTCTCGTAGGGGCGGTTGGGCAAGCCGAACTCGTCGTACGTGTACCTCTCACACCGTCTCGGCACCGGCATGGGCTCGCTCCAGCGGGCCGTCCCCGTCCGCGGAGCGAGGCCCACGAGCCGGCCGTCGGCCGTCTCCAGGACAGGCCCCTGACCCGGCAGGAAGGGCAGGTTCCCCGGCCAGCCGCGGCCTCCTCCCTCCCGCGCGGTCGGGTCCGCCCTCCGCTGCCACAGCTTTCGTCCGGTCCCGGAATCGTAGGCGCTCAGGGACGGCGCGCCGCGGAACTCCTGCTCCGCGGCGAGGACCACGCCGTCGGAGAACCCCACCGGCGCGAAGTGGGCCGCCGTACTTCTCAGGGTGGAGAGGCGGTGTCCGTCGCGCGTGTCCACGATGCCGATGGTCTCGCCCCGCGGTATCGCCAGCAGCCGGTCGCTCACCGCTGCCGGCATGTCGGCGACGTCCAGCGCCCTGCCGGGCACCTGCGACGTCCACGCCACTTCCAGGGTGTTCGGGCGCTCCAGGGGCCCGTCCGACGTGCCGCTGCCGCCGTCACCGGCCAGCGTCGCCAGGAGGCCGACGCCGAGCACGAGTCCGCACCCGGCCTGCCAGATGTCACGAGCGCGCTCACGCGCCATCCCGCTCCCCGTTTCTCCAGATCGGTCAGCATCCCTGCGCCGCGGGCGACCAACGACAGGGCCGCGGGTCCTCGGCCCGGCGGTAGACGCCGCCGGGTGACCCCTCGTATACGGCGCCGTACCGCGCGGCGAAACCGGTCACCGCGTACCGGCCGCCCCGCGGGGCGGGGACGGTCAGCGTCGCTTCCTTCCCGCTCCGCACATACCGGATGAGCAGCCCGAACGCCCGGGAGCCGCGCTCGGCCCGGAACGTCGCCGACAGATTCACCTGTTCTTCCGGCCGGAGCGTGATGACCTTGTCCCGGAAGTACGGCTTCGCGGAGTCCCTGTCCGTCATGAAGACGGGCGCCGGGCGGTCCAGGTCCGCGAACAGCTGGATCTTGGACTCTCCTCCGGCGCCGGGTTCGCACAGCAGCGTTCCGGCGAACGGCGGGCCGGCCCGGGGCGTCGTCGGGACGATGTCGATCGACGTGACGGTGAGCGACCTCGCGCCCCCTTCGAGCGTGAGACCGACTACCAGTTCACCGGCTCGGGCGCCGTCGTTGCGCTGGACGACGGCTTGCACATCGCCGCCGGACGCCAGCTCCGCGCGGTCCTCCGGCGAGGAGACCCGCCGCGGCAGAGCCGTGCAGCCCGCCTCGCTCTCCTGCCGGGCGGTCACGTCGAACGGCGCCGGGGAGGCGGTTCCCGACGGCGCGCCCGCCCCGGTCGGGGTGGGGCTCGGCGCGGACTCGCCGCTCAGGCCCAGTACGTCGAGCGCGAGCGCGGTCAGCACCGCACCGATCACGGGGATGAACACGCCGAGCCAGAGCAGCCTCGTATGCCGCTTCCACCACGGTTCGGGGGTGTCCGGCGGCGTCGGCGGTCGCGCGTGCGTGCCCGTACGGGCACGCACGCGGAGCGTGGTCCGGTTCCTCAACGCTCCCCCCGGCGAGTGGCGAGTCCTTTGTGACGGTGAGTCAAGTCCCTTCTCAAGGAGCATCGTCGGAGAATCCGACGTCCGTCGACACCTTCACCAGCCTCACACACATCATCGTCCGTCCCGGTCGGCGGACGGGTTCGGGAGCGCTCCCGTTTCGGGAGCGCTCCCATGGTGCGAAGGGTGACCGGTCAGCTGGTCGGGAAGGTGTCGGGGGTGCTGATCCGGCTCTTGAGCAGTGCCCCGGACTCGGTCAGCACACCGCCGCTGCTGTAGTCGGTGCCGTTGCAGGTGCCGGGCTTGAAGGCCGCGCTGCCCTCGTTCGCGTCGGAGTAGGTCCAGTTGGCGTAGCCGATCTTCAGCCGGTCGAGCAGGTCCAGCCAGGCCGTGCTGCTGGCGCGGTCCACCGCTCCGCCGCCGGTGTAGGTCACCGTGCCGAACTCGGTGACGAACAGCGGCAGCTTCGTGGCCGCCCGGCTCACCGCGGCGCGGTAGTTGTCCTGGTGGCTGGCGGCGTAGAAGTGGAACGCGTACATGATGTTGGTGGCGTTGACCGGGTTGTTGATGATCTCCGTCTCGTCGGAGCCGTCCGAGACGCCCAGCGAGGACCAGCCGCGGGTGCCGACGATGATGACGGCGTCCGGGTCGGCGGCCCGGATCACCGGGATGACCTGCTCGGCGTAGCTCTTGACGGCCGCCCAGCTCACGCCGTTGGGCTCGTTGGCGATCTCGTAGATCACGTTTTTCTTGCCGGCGTTGCGGGCGGCGACGGACGCGAAGAACGTCTTGGCGCGGTCGAGGTTGTAGTTCGGGTCGCCCGGCGTCAGCGTGTGGAAGTCGATCATGGCGTACATGCCGCGCGCCTCGGCCATGTCGACGAGACTGTTCACACGGCTGGTGAAGCCCGCCGGGTCGGTCTCGTAACCGCCCTCCTGCACATACATGGCGACGCGCAACAGGTCGGACTTCCAGTCCTTCGCCAGCGCGTCCAGGGACGCGCTGTTGTAGCACTTGCTGAACCACTGGATGCCGTGCGTGCTCATGCCGCGCAGCTGGACAGGGCGGTTGTACTGGTTGCACAGGTTCACGCCGCAGACGTGGAGCTGCCCGTTGATTCCGACGGGGGTGCCCGGGCCGGGGTCCGGGCCGGGCGGGGGCTCCTCGCCTCCGACGGAGCCCGTGCACGTCACGCCGTTGAGGGTGAAGGCCGTGGGTTTGGCGTTGGCGCCGGTGAAGGTGCCCGTGAACCCCAGGTCGGTCGCCGCGCCGGTGGCCAGCGTGCGGTTCCAGTCCACGTTGGTGGCGGTCACGGCGGAGCCCGACTGCGACCAGGTCGCGTTCCAGCCCTGGACGACCTTCTGTCCCGCGTCCGGCAGGGTGAACCTGAGCGTCCAGCCGGAGACGGGGTCGCCCAGGTTGGTGACCTTCACGCCGGCCTGGAAGCCGCCCGTCCACTGGCTGGTGACGGTGTATTCGACCTTGCAGCCGGTGGCGGCCTCCGCCTGCGGGGTGGCCAGTGTCGTGAGACCCAGGGCCGTCGCGCAGGTCGCCAAGAGTGCGAGGGTGCGTTGCACAGCGTTCCTCCTCGTGCGAAGCGGAATCGGAATGGGAGCGCTCCCAAAACCCATCGGCCCGAGACCGTACACCGGTGCGAGGACACTCGTATAGGCATTCGACCGTGGAACCGTGCTCCCGCGCGTGTCCGCTGGAGCATCGTCCGGCGCGGGCGGTCGGCCCCGTCTCTCCGGAACTTCCTAGTCGGCCTGGGGCTTCACCCCGGAGACCCCGTACAGGATCTTCGTGAACGTGCCGCTGCGCAGGCGCACGTCGTAACCCCGGCCCAGCGACCAGGAGACGAGGTCGCGGACGTGGGGTACGACGCCGAAGACGTCGACGGGGACGCCGTTGGCCGCGCACGCCCCGGCGAGCCGGTCGGGGGCGATGAAGAAGCGGTGGTCGTGGGTGCCCTTGGGGGCGGCCCAGGTCAGGGGGAGGCCCTCGCCCAGGGTGATGACCGCGATCCGCGCCAGGAGGGTGTTCGAGATGGTGTCCATCACGAGGGTGCCGCCGGGCTTGAGCAGGCGGCAGCACTCGGCGACCACGTCGAAGGGGCGCTCGACGTGTTCCAGGCAGTAGCCGGCCACCACGACGTCCGCGGAGCCGTCGGGCAGCGGGATGTCGTGGATGTCGTGGATCAGGACCTCGTCGACACCGTGCCGCAGGGCCACCTCCGCGCTCTTGGTGGACACGTCCACGCCGATGTGCCGGTAGCCCTTGTCCCTGATGTGCGGGTGGAGGAGCCCGCCGCCGCAGGCCACGTCGAGGAGTACGGCGCCGGGGCTGCTCGCCGGGGGAACGTGCTCGGCGCGGGCCCGCGCGCCCCAGTGCAGGATGGCGAGCGGGCCCCGGCGCTGCCACCACAGGGACGACCAGGTGTCGTACTCGGCGGGCTCGGGCGCCTCGCGTGTCCCGGTGGCCGTGCGGGCCTCGGGGGTGGTGGGGGTGCTGGTCACCGTCGTCCCTCCTGTTCCGCCGCGTGCAGGGCGATCGCCCAGAGGACGTGCGCGTCCGTGCGGATGTCCGCGTGGGGGTGAGCGGTGGCCGGGCGCTCCCCCGCGCCGGTCCAGCCGCCGTCCTCGCTCCGGCGGCGCAGCAGGAAGGCGACGGCCGCGTCGAGGCGCGGTGTGTCGCGGACTCCGGTGGTGTGGGCGGCGATCAGGCACCGGGCCGTCTGCGCCACTGCGCTCGGGCCGCTCACCGCGGTGGTGCCCGGGGCCCGTCCGGTGGCGCCCGGGGCGGGCGAGGCGCCGTCGCTCCAGCCTCCGTCCGGGTTCTGCCGCTGGTAGATCCACTCCATCGCGCCCTCCACGGCGAGGTGCCCGGCTCGCAACCCCACCGCGTCTAGTGCGAGGAGGACTTGGGTGGTGGCGTGGAGGCGGCCGTCGCGGTGGTCCTCCCAGAACCCCTCGATGGCCTGTTCCGCGAGCAGCAGGCGCACGGCCCGGCGCACGGCGGGGTGCCAGGCGTATCCCTCGGCGCAGAGCGCCTCGATGACGTGGGCCGTCACGGACGGCGAGGGGACGTCGTCGGCGGCTCCCGGTCCGGCGGCCAGGGCCCGTCGGGTCGGCAGGGAGCTTTGGCGGACTCCCCGGCGCGACCAGCCGCCGTTCGCGGACTGCCGCTCCAGGAGCCACCGGACGCTTCGGGAGACGGCGGTGTCCGTCTCCCGGGAGCGTGGCGCGCCGACCCGGTGGAGGGCGGTGAGCACCAGGGCGGTGGCGTCCACGTCCGGACGGGGCGCGGGGACGCCCCGGTCGCCCAGCCGGTCGAGCGCGCGGTCCACGACGGGGTCGGAACCGGCCCGGTCACCCGCCGCGGCCAGGGCGCGCAACGCGAGGGCGGTGTCCACGGCGGTGGAGGGGTGGGCGGGCGCGTGGTGGGTGTCGTTCCCGGAGTCATGAGGTCGGGCCAGGGCGTCCAGCGCCGCGCGCGCGGCGGGGTGCCGGGTGCTGTGGCCCAGGGCCCACAGGGCCAGTACGCAGACCGCCGTGGCGGGGCCGTCGCCGCCCCATCCTCCGTCGGTGTCCTGCCCGTTGAGGAGCAGGTGCTCCGCCGCGCTCAGTGCCCTGCGACGCAGCGGGCGCGGGGACAGCCGGGCGAGGGTGTGGGCGGTGCGGAGCACGGTGGTGGCCGCGGCCCCGCGGAGGGCGGTGAGCGTGCTCTTCCCGGCGTGTAACGAGGTCACGTCGACGGGGAGTTCGCGTACGGGGCGTACGGCCCCGAGGATGCCGACGGCGGCGGCGAGGGCGCGGAGCGGGGGGTCGGAGTCGTCGGCGGCACCGGGGGCCCAGGAGGGCAGGAGGAGCAGTTCCGGGGGCATGGGCGCGGTCCTGTCCCAGCCGACGGCTCCGGTGAAGGCCAGCCAGAAGCGGGCGGGTTCCGCGTCGGCGGCGTCGATGCCGCCGTGCCGCCGGGCGAACCGCGCCGCGTGGTCGAGGGCTGCGCGGTCCTCGGCGTGGCCGATGAGTTGCAGCGCGACGTGCGTGAGCAGGGTGGAGGAGAGGTCGGAGGGCTCGCCCGCGCGCAGGGGGAAGCCTCCGTCGTCGTTCTGCCGGACGACGATCCGGGCGCGCTGCTCCGCGACGCGGCCCCGGTCGACGGCGTCGAGGAGATGGTGCACGAGGACGTCGACGGCCTCCCACCGGGTGGTGGCCGCCGCGGCGTCCCCGGTCCAGCCGCCCTCCTTGTCCTGCTGGTCGGCCAGCGCGGTGCGGGCGGCGGCGAGGGCCGCGTGCGTGGTGCGTCCGTCCGCGTGCGCGCCGTCGTCCTCGTCCTCGCGTCGGTGGAGCGGGTGCGGCGCGGTGTTCTCGGTGGCGGCGTCCACAGTGGGGCGGCCTCCCTGTTCGTCGTTGTCCGGAGGTGGTCACTGGCGTCACCAGCTGACGGGCAGCCGTTCGGGCCCGCGGAAGAGCAGGCCGGTCTGCCATTCCACGGCCTCGGGCTCGCAGGCGAGCCGCAGCTCGGGCAGCCGCTTCAGCAACAGGCCGAGCGCGACCTGGAGTTCCATACGCGCCAGGGGCGCGCCGGCGCAGTGGTGGGGGCCGTGGCCGAAGGCCAGGTGGCGGGGAGCGGGGCGGGTGAGGTCGAGGCGGTCGGGTTCGTCGAAGACCTCGGGGTCGCGGTTGGCGGCGTTGGTCGAGGTCAGCACGGGCCGGCCGACGGGTACGATGCCGCCGCCGAGTTCGACGTCGGCCGTGGCGTAGCGCGGATAGGCGGCCGAGACGGTCAGCGGGGTGAACCTGAGCAGTTCCTCGACGGCGTTGGGGAGCAGTGCGGGTTGTTCCTTGAGGAGCGCCAGCTGGCCGGGGTGGGTGAACAGGACGTAGGCGAAGTCGGCGATCTCGTTGGCGGTGGTCTCGTAGCCGGCGATGAGCAGCACCATGCACAGGAAGACCAGTTCGTCCTCGGACAGCCGGTCGTCCTCGTCGCGGGCCTGGACCAGCTCGCCGATGAGGTCGTCGGTGGGCTCGGCGCGCCTGCGCTGGACCAGCTCGCCCATGTAGGCGAGGAGTTCGGACATGCTGTCCGTCCGTGCCTGTCCGCCGTCGCCGCCGACGAGCCGGTTGACCTCGGTGATCCAGTGGTGGAAGCGGTGGCGGTCCTCGTAGGGGACGCCGAGGAGGTCGCAGATGACGCCGATGGGGAGGGGTACGGCGAAGTCGCGGACGAGGTCGGCGGGCGGTCCGGCGGTGATCATCGCGTCGAGGAGTGAGTCGGCCAGCCGTTCGGTCGCCGGGCGCAGCCGTTCGGCGCGCGAGGCGGTGAACGAGGCGGCGATGAGGCGGCGGATGCGGGTGTGGCCGGGCGGGTCCATGTCCATCAGGCCGAGCGGTACCAGGTCGGGGGTGACCCGGGGCTGGTCGAGGCCTTCCGGTACGGACCGGCGGAAACGCGGGCCGGCGAACACCGACTTGACGTCCTCGTAGCGGGTGACGAGGAGGCTCGGGTCGCCGTAGGGCATGCGCACCGGGCACAGGGGTTCGTTCTTCCGCAGGTGCTCGTAGAGCGGGTGCACATCGAGCGCGGTGCATGGTGTGAACGGATAGGGCCTTTCCCCTCCCGGCTTCTCCCGCTCGGCCGTTTCCTCCACACGGACCGCGTCGCCGTGCCTTCCGCCGCTCATGCCTCACCTCCATTGTCCGGAAGTTCACTTGTCGTTTTCACCGGGTCGATCGCGGCGGATATTAACAGTCGGTGCGGGGCGCCCACAGGGACAGAGTTGTCCCCACCGGACACGGGTGTCTCTGGACGTGCGGACGGTGCGCAACTTCAATCGGAATAGGCGTCCGGAAGTCGGCAGGGTCGCCGCCGTCGCCGCTTTTCCACGCTCGCCGACATGTCTCACGGATCCCTTTCCCATGGGTGTCCGCCGTACAGGGGGAGATTTCGGCATGCCGGAATTTCGGTCGGAAGGTTCCGCGCTCCCGTCCGTCGCGCCGGTGGTGGCGCGCCGGCCCGCCCCTGTGCGGGCCTGGATATCGGCGATGGGGCTGCAGATGACCGTGGTGGTGCTGCTGCAGGTGATGTTCGCGCTCGCCGTGGCCCGTCAGCTCGGCACGCTCTCGACGGGCCGCGCGCTGCTGACGCTGGCGCTGTTCGTGCCGGAGTCCATCGCCCGGCGGCTGCTCAACGACTACGACGACTACCAGCGCGGCGTGGACGTGCCGGAAACGGCCCGGCGGGGCGGCGCCCTGGCCTTGGGGTTGTCCATGGAGCGGGTGCGGGCGGTCGGTCTGGTGTGCTTCGTGACGGGGATCGTGGCGCTGGGCTGGCTGCTGTACACGACGAACCCGTGGTCGCTCCTGGTGCTTCCGCTTTCCTTCGGGATGCTGGTGTATTCCGGTGGCCCCGTTCCCCTCGGGCACCGCGGGCTCGGCGAGCTCATGGATTTCGTCATCAACGGTTTCTACGTGGTGGCCGTCGTGATCTGGGTGAATGTGCACCAATTCACTTTCGAGGCCGTGATGGCGGCCACGGCGGCGGGGTTCCTGTTCACCGCGACGATGTTCCACAACGATTTACGGGACAGCGTGGAGGACTTGCGGGCGGGAAAGCGGACCCTCGCGCACGCGCTTTCACCGCGTGCGTCCAAGATGTGGTACGCGGTGTTCGTGCTCGCGCCCTATCCGTGCGTCGCGCTCATCGCGTACGCGTTCGACTCACTGCGTTTCGCGGCGCCTCTGCTCACGCTTCCCCACGCAGTCTGGCTGGTGGTCGGGGTCACGCGGTCCCGGCTCGGGGGCACGATGCCCTCGTGGATGAACCTGCCACGGCTCCTGGCGTCGTTCTTCGCCCTCCTCGCGCTGGCCGCGTGGGTCTGACTCCCCTCCCGTCACGGGCGCACCGCTTCAACCGTCCCCATCGTTCCGACGAGGCCGAGGTGGTTACCGAATGTCCGTCCTGTGCCGTCCCGCGGTGCGGTTCCCCGAGCACGAGGTCACTCTCAAGGACACACTGGAGACGGCACGCCGGCTGCACGCGGACCATCCACGACTGGACACGGCGCTGCGTCTCATCGAGAACACGGGGGTGCGCACCCGGCGTGTCCTCCAGCCTCTGGAACTGACGCTCCGCCACCCGGGGGTGGTCGTGCGCACCGGCCTGTACTGGGAGGCGGTGCGGACCCATCTGCCGGGCCTGGTCACCGAGGCGCTGGAGCGGGCGGAGGTGTCCCGTGACCAGATCGACGCGGTCACCTTCGTGTCGTGCACGGGCTTCACCATGCCGTCGCCGATCGTCTGGATGATCAACGAGCTGGGCTTCTCCACCCGCCTCGACCAGATTCCGCTGGCCCAGCTCGGCTGCGCGGCGGGCAGCGGTGCGATCAGCGCCTCCGCCCGGTACTGCCGGGCCCATCCGGACCGCAACGTCCTGATCGTCGCCTTCGAGCTGTGCTCGCTGTGCTACCAGCCCACCGACACCGACGTCGGCGCGCTGCTCTCGGCGGGCCTCTTCGGCGACGGCTTCGCGGCGGCGGTGATGCGCGGCACGGCCCGCGCGGGCCTCAGGATCGAGCGGTCCGCTTCCGAGACCGTCTCGAACACAGCGGAGTGGATCTCCTACGACGTCCGGGAGACCGGCTTCCACTTCCGGCTGGACAGCCGGGTGCGGCATACGATGCGCGAGGTCACGCCGGCGATCACCAAACTCGTGGAGGAGGCGGGCTGGAGCACCGGAGAGCTGGACTTCGTCCTCGCCCACGCGGGCGGTCCGCGCATCCTGGACGACCTCACGCGGTTCCTGCATCTCGACCCGGCGCTGCACCGCTTCAGCCGGGCGGCGCTCGCGGAACACGGCAACACCGCGAGTGTGCTGATCTTCGATTCGCTGGCGCGGTTCTGGGACGACGGAGCGGCGGTGCCGGGTGCGCGCGGTGTCGTCGCCGGGTTCGGTCCCGGGGTCAGCGCCGACTTCTCCCTGGGGGTGGTCCTGTGAAGGACGAGCGAGGTCCGTTCGCGTCCACGCGCGCGTGGGGCGCGCCGCCGGTCGTACTGATCACCGGCTGTTCCTCCGGCATCGGCCGGGCCGTCGCCGAGCGGGCGGTGAGCGCCGGCTTCACCACCGTCGCGACGGCCCGCAACCCGGAGACACTGCGGGAGCTGGAGGCGGCGGGCTGCGTGGTGCGTGCCCTGGACGTGACGGACGACGCGGCGCGCCGCCGGGTGGTCACGGAGCTGGAAGAGACGTACGGCGGGGTCGACGCGCTCGTCAACAACGCCGGTTACGGCGAGTTGGGGCCGTTCGAGGAGGTCCCGCTGGACCGCTGGGACCAGCAGTTCCGGACCAACGTCTACGGTCCGGTGGCGCTCGCCCAGCTCGTCCTGCCCGGGATGCGGGCCCGCGGGCGGGGCCGCATCGTGAGCGTCAGTTCCATGGCGGGCGAGCTGGTGCTGCCGGTGGGCGCCGCGTACCACGCGAGCAAGTTCGCCCTGGAGGCCGCGATGGAGGCGCTCTGGCTGGAGGTACGCCGCTTCGGTGTCGAGGTGAGTCTCGTGCAGCCGGGTGCCGTGAACTCGCGCTGGGGCGACAATGTCCCGGCCCTGAAGGAGTACGCCTCCGGTGCCTACGGCGAGCTGGTGACCGAGATGGCGGAGCAGATGGCCAAACGGCTGCCGCGCGGTGCCTCCGCGGAGTACGCGGCCTCGGTGGTGCTGCGCGCGCTCACCGACCGTCGCCCGCGCCTGCGCTACCGGGTGGGCGTCGACGCGCATGTCCTGCTGCCGCTGAGCCGGGTGCTGCCCGCCCGGGTCTGGACGGCGTGGGTGCGCAAGCAGTTCCCCTCGATGCGCCGCCCCGCGCCCCGGCCCGCCCGGCCCCCGGCGCTCGACGGCACCCGCCCGTGACGGCGACGTCACGACCCGGCCGTGACCTCCGAGCGGTACGCGCCAAAGCCGCCCGGCTCAGGTCCCTCCTACGGCACGGCGACAGGGGTTCCCGGCTGGCGGTGGCCGGGGTGCCGCTCTGCGCGGCGGGGCTGGCCATGGCGTTCCGCGGGCCCGCTCGGGCGCACTGGCGCACGCTCGCGCTGACGCACGGTGCGCTGGGGCTGGCCGCGGCCGTCGTGGAGCCGTCCGCGCGGCACCGGCCGGCGAGCCGGGACGACGTCGCGGTGGCCTTCCGGGTCGGCGCGGGGATGGTCGCGGCGGGCACGCTCGTCGACGCGGTGGCGCGGCGCGCCGTGCCTCGGCTCGCCGCCGATGCGACGGCCCTGCGCGCGTTGACCGTCACCGCCGGACCGGTGCGGATGTGCGCTCATCTGCTGCTGGTGGTCGCCCCCGCCGAGGAACTGTTCTGGCGGGGCCTGGTGCAGGATCGCCTCACCCGGCGGCTGGGCGCCGGGCGGGCCGCCGCCGTGACCACCGTGCTGTACGGCCTGGCCCATGTGCCGGCGGGCAACGCGGCGGTGACGGGGGCCGCCACGGGCCTCGGCGGCGGCCTGTCGCTGCTGCGTGCCCGGGGCGCGAGCCTCGAACGTCTCGCACTCGTGCACGCGTTCTGGGTCGTGCCGACACTGCTGGGCGAGCGTCTGCGGCGCGCCGAGGGCACCCACCGCGGCCGTACCGCACCACGCCACGCCACCACCACCGCCGCCACCACCACCGCCGACCAGGAGGACCTCAGCATGACGACGATGCCGCGCGCGGGCCGGGCCGGGCGGCGAGTGACCCGGTGGAGCCGGTTCGTGCAGCTCGCGAACAACGCCGTGCACATCGCCCTGTACGAGCGGACCGGGGGCCGGCTGGGCACGCGCATGCTGGGCAACCAGGTCGGCATCCTGACCACCCGGCGGCCCCGCGACGGGCAGCCGTACTCCGTGCCGCTGTTCACCTTCCCCGACGGGCCCGACGTCATCGTCGTCGCGTCGTACCGAGGGTCGGCCGGCGACCCCAGGTGGTATCGCCATCTGCTGGCCGACCCGGACGCGGTCCTGCGCGTCGGCGACCGGGTGCGGGCCGTACGCGCGCGCGTGCTGGAGGGGGACGAGCGGGCCGCGGCGTGGCGGCACGTCGTGCGCCGCTTCAAGGGGTACGAGGAGTACCAGCGCCGCACCACTCGGCAGCTCCCCGTGGTACGGCTGTCCCTGCGGCCGGAGCAGGACTGAGGTGCCCGTCCCCGTGGAACCCACCGTTCCCTCCTCCCCCACGGTTCCCTCCGTCCCGTCCGTTCCCGCCGATCCTTCCGTCCGGGCCGGCCAGGCGCTGTACACGCGCTCGTTCCTGCGCGCGTACGACACCCTCGTGTACCGCGTCAACTCCCCGCTGACCTGGCGCTGTCCGAAGGCCCGGCTCGTCGCGCTGTACGACCGGCACGTCTCGGCGCGCCATCTCGACATCGGCGTCGCCACCGGAGTGCTGCTCGACGAGTGCCGGTTCCCCGTTCCGATGCCGGACCTCACGCTGATGGACCTCAACCCCCACTCGCTCGCCACCGCCTCGCACCGCCTGCGCCGCTACGCTCCCCGGCTCCACCGGGCGGACGTGCTGCGGCCGTGGGGGCTGCCGGCCGGGCTCGTGGACTCCGTCGGCATGTTCCACCTGCTGCACTGCCTGCCGGGGACGCTCCAGGACAAGGCCGTGGTCTTCGAGCACGCCCGGCAGGTGCTGCGCCCGGGCGGCACGCTGTTCGGCGCGACGATCCCCGGGACGGGCGTCCGCCACAACCGATCGGCGCGCTGGCAGCTGTCCCTGGCCAACCGGCGCGGGATCATGTGCAACCGGCGGGACCGGCTCGAGGACCTCGACGCCGCCCTGGGCAAGGTCTTCAGCGACCATGAGGTGACGGTCGTCGGGTCGGTCGCCCTGTTTTCGGCGCGTTGACCCGGGACCGGAATTCCCGCGAATGGCCGGCGAGGCACTGTTCCGCGCGTTCACCGTTCGGATTCGGTCAACCCGCCCGGCGCACTGGACCGTCGCCCCATCGTTGTCTACCGTGACCAGAACGACAGCCCCAATTCTCCATGCCCGACGGCAATTTCACATCTTCTCGTTGCAGCGTCGTTCACGAACGTCGTTCACGACGGCTGCAGGCCCTGATGCCACCGCCCGAGAACCAGTGGCCGCCCCCGCCCACGGCGCGCCCGCTCACCGGGCGGGCCCGAAGAGGACGATCGCGAGGGGGAACTCTGTGTCTGGGCTGAGCAGGACGGACGTGACGCGCGCGCTCCCGGCACCCACGGAGGGCAGGCGGACGGGTGAGCCACGCCCCGCACCGCCGCGCCCGCGGAATCGGGCCGACCGGATCCATCCGACCGAATTACGCGGCACCGGAAAGGCGCCGGATTCCGGAGGCGTCGCGCTTTCCCCCGGATTCCCTGATTCCGGCGCCGCGGAACACAGCGTCATGGATTCCACGACACGGGAAGTCCCGGAGGGCGGCACCTCGCCGGAAAGGGAATCCTGCGCCACGGCGGACACGCAAGCACCGCCCAAAGGGCAGGCGGACTTCGAGGACGCCTACGAGGCCGCCCGGATTCTGTCGGGCAAGTGGGTGTTCGCCGTCCTGCTCCAGCTCGCCGAGGGCCCGCGATACCACAACGACCTGGCCCGCTCGGCGGGCATGCCGGAGAACAAGCCCCTGGACCGGGCCCTGCACCGCCTGCTCCACACCCGCATGGTCGACCGCACGGTCCACAACGTCGGCGGTTCGGCGCCCCGGGTGCGCTACCGGCTGACGCCGCGCGGTTACTCCGTCCTGCCGATCATCGACGACCTCGCCGGGTGGTGGCGCGCGACGGAGACCTCCGACCGCTGAGCCCGGATGATCAATACCGGAATATTCCTTGACGGGAATATTCCGGTAAGTGAATACTCTGCGCCATGGATCGGATCGCATCAGCGCTGGGGGACGCCGCGCGGTGGCGCATCGTCGAGCTTCTCGCCGAGCGGCCCCGCTCCGTGGGTGAACTGGCCGCACTCGCCGGGCTGCGGCAGCCGCAGACCACCAAGCACCTCCAGACCCTCGCCCGCGCGGGCCTGGTCACCGTCTTCCCCCTCGGCCAGCGCCGCGTCTACGCGGTGGAGGCGGCCCCCCTCGCCGCGCTGGGACGCCGTCTCGGAGAACTGGCCGAGACCATCGAGGCGCACGCGGGCGACCGGGACGTCATCGCCCGGTACCGCGCCGCCGTCGAGGCGGACTCCGCGGTCGCGGACCGGGAGCGCTGGGCGGACGGCCGTACCTTCTCGTTCGAACGCGTACTGACCGCGCCCCGGGACGTCGTCTGGCGTCACTGGGTCGACCCGGACCTCCTGGCGTCCTGGTGGGCGCCGCCGCCGTTGACGGTCACCGACTGCGTCCTCGAACCCGAGCCGGGTGGCCGCGCCGTCCTCGACTACCGCGACGCCGAGGGGCAGTACCACTCCGAGGGCCGGGTCCACGCCGCCGAGGAGGCGCAGCGCCTCGTGTTCGACCTGTCGGTGATCGAGGCCGGCGCCGTGGCGTTCACCGGTCACTACGACGTGACCCTCACCGACGCCGAGGGCGGCACCCGCCTGATCCTAGGACTGCGGATCACCGGGACGGCCGTCGACGCCGTGCCGTTCATCGCCGGCATCGAAACCGGCTGGGCCCGGGTGCTCGGCCACCTCGCCGACGCCGTCGGCTCGTTCCGGCGCACCACCGCGCCACACGACGAGTGAAGCGGAGCACACTCAGGACCGACCAGACCGCACGCGCACCGTGGTGTACGACCGCGCACCCTGACCGCGTACCGGGCCGCGGTGGCAAGTCCGCTCGATCACTTGACGGACAGCGGCGGCATGGCGTCGGCGGCGGGCACGTCACTCTTGTCCCGCGTCCGGGCGACGGCGCCGGCGGAGAGGAGCGTCACGGCGGCCAGGCTGCCCCAGAGGGCGGTCGGGCCGCGGGGGGCGAGCGTGGTGATGACCGCCGGGGAGACGGCGAGGCCGAAGCCCGTGGAGAGTTCGAAGCGGGCGACGGCGCGGCCCAGGAGACGGTCCGGGGCGAGGGCGGTGACGAGCGCGGTGGCACTGCCGGCGTAGATGATCTCACCGGCGGTGCAGACCACGGACACCGCGGCGACGGCCGGGGCGCCCCAGCCGGGTCCCAGCGAGGTGGCCGCGAGGAAACCGGCGTAGGAGGCGGCCAGTACGACGCCGGCGAGAGCCAGCACGGTCCGCCGGGAGTAGCGGGACAGCAGGACGGTGACCGGAACCTGGAGGGTGACCACGAGCACCGTGTTGGCCACGAAGATGGCCGCCGACCACACCGGGGAGGCGTCCAACTGCGTCACCAGGATCAGCGGGAGTGCGATCTCGGGCACGTTGAGGCAGAAGACGTAGACCACGTTGGCGGCCAGCAGCGCGCGCATCGCGGGCGCGGGCCCGTCGCCCTCTTCCCCGGCGGGGGCAGGGGCCGTACGCGCGCGCAGGCGAACCGACCACGCCAGGGCCGCCGCCGCGAGATACGCGAGCCCGGTGACCGCTGCCAGCGCCCGCAAGGCGGTCGTGCCGCCCGCCAGGCACACGGTGGCGATGAGCGCTCCCACGCCCAGCCCGGCGTTGCGCAGGGCGCGGCCCGCCGCGAGGGCGGTGTCGCGTTCGCGGCCGTGGGTGACCGTGGCCACGAGAGCGGCGTGGGCGGCCGGCCAGGCCTGGTTGCCGATGCCGAGGAAGAGCGCCGCCGCCGCGAACAGCCAGACGTGCCCCGCCGGCGCGGCCAGGAGCAGCGCCACGCCCAGTACCCGGACCAGCATCGACGCGGCCACGACCGTGCTGCGCGCGCCCCGGTCGAGCCATCGGCCGACAGCGGGCGTGCACACCAGACCGGCGACGACGGCGACCGTCATGGCGGTGCCGGTGACCGGCGCGGACAGCCGCAGCACCGTCACCCCGTAGAGCAGGAGAAAGGGCCGCAGCAAGCCGGTGCCCAGGGCGTCCACGGCCAGGGCGACGGCGTAGCGGGGGCCTCCCGAGGCGCGGACGAGGGCGCGGGGCCGGATCTTGGTGAGGGGTGCCATGCGATCAGACGGTGGGCTCGGCCGCCGGGCCGGGCACGTGGGTTGACGGACTCCGTCAACCCACGCCGTGGTCGGCCGCGCGGCCCGCGATGATGAGCGGATGACGTTGAGGATCGACATCAGCGGCCTGCCGCCCGAGCGACTGCGGTTCGCCGCATCCCCGCTGGCCGAGCTGACCGCGATGCTGCACGTGCTGGCCGAACCCGGGCATCATCCGCAGCTCGCCGGCTGGGCCGCCGACGTCTGGGCCGGGCTGCGGCCGGAACTGGCCGAGCGGTTGCGGGAGGCGGAGTTCCTCTGGCGTTCCTCACAAGCCGACTTCCTCTTCCCCGCCCGGCCCCGTCCGACCCTCGCCGAGGAGCTGGACGACGTGGACCGGATCGACGACGAGACGTATGTGACCGCCGCGCTCGTCACCACATGCGGCGGCAACCGGGCCCACTCGGCCGCGCCGTCGCCGCTCACCGACGCGACCGCGCGCGAGCGGGCCCTGGAACTGGCGCAGGCCCGGGGCGCTCGGCAGGAGGCGTTCGCGGAACGGCTGCTCGCGGACCCGGCCGCGGTGCGGGCGCGGGTGCGCCGCACCCTCGAACAGTGCGGCGAGGCCTTCTTCGACGCCGCCTGGGCGGGCGCCGCGGTACGGCTCGCCACCGATCTGCGCCTGAAGAACGACCTGCTGGCACGCCAGGGCATCGGGGCGGCGCTCGCGGCGGTGTCCGGCGCCATCACCCTGGCACCGG
The DNA here is from genome assembly GCF_035645055.1 of Streptomyces sp. GTDB lineage: Bacteria > Actinomycetota > Actinomycetes > Streptomycetales > Streptomycetaceae > Streptomyces. Next base: position 151,434 of record NZ_DASQNH010000076.1, read on the forward strand.
ACGGCGACTGCGTCATCGTGGACAAGCTGCAGGACAAGGCGACCGCCGCCCACGGCACCGGCGTCACCTTCATCCCCAGTGTCTTCAACCACCCGCACCTGGTGGTGGTCCACGCTCCCGGCTGGCAGCCGGTGGTGCAGTATCCGGTGACCGAGCCGGCCCCGTCGGAGCCGGTGTCGCTGGAGACGGTCACGCTACGGCTGGAAGCACTCTCCCACCCGGTACGGCTGCGGCTGCTGCGCACCCTGGCCCGCGGCCCGCACACCACCGGCGAGCTGGCCCACATCTGGGAACTGTCGGCCCCCGAGGTCTCCCGCCACCTCGCCGCTCTGCGCCGCGCGGGCCTGCTCACCTCCCGACGGCACGGCCGTTACGTCCGCTACACCCTCAACCTGCCCGACCTGACGGCGCTCGGCACCGACCTGCTGGCGGCCGTACTGCGCTGAGCGCTTCGCCGAGGAGGACCCCTGCGACTTCCGGGAACGCTTCAACCGATCGGTTGGTCGCGGACGAGCGTGATGGCCGATGCCCCCGGCGGCCGCCACGGACGAATCCTGACGCAAGCAGCGGCTGTTCGTGGCCCTCGCTCTCGTCGGCAACCCGTGAGCGGTCATCCTCGACGAGCTGACCACGGGACTCGACCCGCGCTCCCGGCAGTCAGCCCGCCGAGCCGGCGCTCAGCCTCTTCCCCCGGCCTCGACCAGCCCCGTCTCGTAGGCGGCGATCACGGCCTGGGCCCGGTCGCGGACGGCGAGTTTGCCGAAGACGTTCGTGATGTGGTTCTTCACGGTCGACACGCTGATGTCCATGGTCCGGGCGATCTCCGCGTTGTCGAGTCCCGTGGCCATCAGCCGCCACACTTCCGTCTCGCGCGGCGTCAGTTCGGCCACGCCGCGGGCGACGGGCGGATCGGGGCGCCGAGGGGCCCGCACGAACTCGGAGATCAGCCGGGACAGGAGTCGCGGGGCCACGGCCGCCTCGCCGGTGTGCACCACACGGACCGCGTGCAGCAGATCCTCCGGCGAGACGTCCTTCGGCAGGAATCCGGAGGCGCCCGCACGGAGCGCGGCGACCACGTACTCGTCCATGTCGAAGGTGCTCAGCGCCAGGACCCGGCAGCGGGGCAGTTCGCGAGCGAGGCGTTCCGTGGCGGCGACACCGTCCAGGACCGGCATGCGGATGTCCATCACGACCACATCGGGGCGCAGCCGGTGGGCGAGGGCCACGGCCTCCGCGCCGTCGCCGGCCTCGCCCACCACCTCGACGGCGGGATCGGAGCGGAGGATCAGGGCCAGTCCGCGGCGCACCAGCGGCTGGTCGTCGACGATCAGCACCCCGATGGCCCGCTCGTCCGTCATGCCGCCCGTTTCCCCGTCCGCCACACGGCTCCTCCGCTCTTTCCGCACTTCCCGCACATCGCCCCTTCGCTCGTCGCCCGCGTCGGCCCCGGCCTGGGCCGTCGCTGCGTCCTGCGCCCCGGTCACAGCGGCGCCCCGGTCACAGCGGCGCCCTCTCGTCGGCTGTCAGCGGCAGCCGGGCCGACACGTGGAACCCGCCTTCGTCCAGGGGCCCCGCCCGCAGCGCCCCGCCGTGCAGCATCACCCGCTCCCGCATGCCGATCAGGCCATAGCCGGCCCCGTCGGTGAAGCCGGCGTCCGCGCCGCGGCCGTCGTCCGCGACGTCCACCACCAAGCCGTCCGGTGCATAGGTCAGCCGTACGACCGCCCGCGCTCCGGAGCCCGCGTGTCTGCGCGCGTTCGTGAGCGCCTCCTGGACGATCCGGAACACCGTCAGGCCGAGGCTCGGCGGCAGCGGGCGGTCCTCGCCCCGCACCTCCAGGACCGTGGGCAGCCCGGCCCGGCGGGCCTCGGCGACGACCCGGTCCAGGTCGGCGACGCCGGGCTGGGGTGCCGTCGGCTCCTCGTCCGCCTCGTCCCCGGCCCGCAGGACGTCCAGCAGCTGCCGCATCTCGCGCAGCGCCATCCGCCCCGCCCCTTCCAGCGTCACCAGCGCTTCCCTGGCCGCCTCCGGGTCGCGGGCGAGGACGCTGCGGGCGCCTCCCGCCATCAACTGCATGGTGGTGATGTGGTGCGCGACGATGTCGTGCAGCTCCCGCGCGATGCGCCGACGCTCCGCCGCCACCGCCCGGTCGGCGAGCAGCCGCCGGTGGGCCTCGGCGTCCCGGTGCCAGCGGTTCACCACGGTCGCGGCGAGCACCACCAGCAGCGCTGCGGCCACGGTGCCCAGCACGTCCACGAGCGGCGGTCGCGGCCACGACTTCTGGCCCACCATCGGTCCCGCCACGGCGGCGAGCGCCGCCGCCGCGGCGACGGCCGGGCGGTGGCCGCGTACGACCGTGTAGAGCCCGACGGTGACCGCGGCGCTGAAGTGCTGTGCCATGGGAACCGTCAGGTTCAGGGCGATGCCCAGCAGCAGAACGGCCGCCAGGACCAGCAGCGGCGCGCGCCGCCGGGCCAGCAGCGGCAGCGCCGACACGACCGTGAGCACGCATCCGCCGACCGGGACGTGCCCGAGGTCGTGCTGGCTGCTCAGGGTGAATCCGATCAGGTCGATGCAGGCCGCGCCGACCGCCACCAAGGCGTCGTTGCGGGTCCACGGCAGCGCGTCACCGCGCCGCCGGGTCCCCGGGGCCCCGGGCCCGGGGCGCGTCATCGGCATCGTGGTCCTCTCCCCCAGCCGTCCCCGCCGACCGCTGCCGGTGCGCCACGACTGTCCTTGCGGATCAAGTCTCGCACCGGTGTCCCGCACGCATCCAGGCCCTCGGAACGAACCCCGGCCAGGACCAGGGTCCTGGTCCCGGATCCGGCCGGGCCCTGCTCCCGGGCCGTATCTCGTCCCTCGCACCGACGAGGCACGCGATCCGCGCTGATGAGCTGAACGGGTGCCGGGAGCCCGGCATCACCGCCACCGCCGGAGGACGACGTGATCCGTGCCCTGACCGGGTTCTCGACCCGCAGCCCATGGAAGGTCATCGCCCTGTGGGCGGTCCTGGGTATCTCCCTGACCGTGCTCGGCCAGGCCTTGGTCCACCGGGTCACACAGGCGCAGAGCGGCGACTTCCTGCCCGCGACGTACGACTCGGCGGCCGCGCTGAAGACGGCCGAGGAGCGGTTCGGGGTGAAGCCCGACAGCAATGCGACGACCATGCTGGTCGGCCGGTCCGACGGCGAGCCGCTCACGCGGGCCGACGAACGGCGTATCGACGCGCTCGCCGGGCAATTGGGCAGGCGCCACGTCGAGATGCCGAAGCCGTCGGACGACCGGCCCACGTTCCTGGCCGAGGATCACTCCCAGACCCCCCGGGTCGCACCCGCCATGGTGGCGCCCGACCGCAGCTTCGCGCTGTTCTCGGTGCACCTGACCGGCAACTCCACGGATCCCGGCATGCACGACCTCTACCGCGCCGTCCGCGACCGGGCGGAGGACGAGTTCGCCCGGGCCGGGATGCGCACCGGGTTCACCGGCGGCCTGGCCGACCTCGTCGACACCACCGAGGCGGAGGAGACCACCGCGACGGTCGTCGGCCTCGTCATGGTCTGTCTCATCGCGCTGATCCACGTCCTGGTGTTCCGCAGTGTCCTGGCGGCGTTGGTGCCGCTGCTCGCGGTCAGCGTCGTCGGGGGAGCCGCCGCGGGGGTGGTGGTGGGCGGCGCCCTGCTGACGGGCATCACGCTCGACACCTCCACCCCGAGCCTGATCAACGTGGTGCTGATCGGCATCGGCGTCGACTACTTCCTCTTCCTCCTCTTCCGCTTCCGGGAGGAGCTGAGGTCCCGCCCCGAGTCGTCGGCGCGTACGGTCGCGGCGGACGTGAGCGCCAGGGTGGGCACCGCGATCACCTCGGCGGCCCTGACCATCGTCGCCGCCTTCGCCACCCTGGGCATCGCGTCCTTCGGCCAGTTCCGGGTGCTCGGCCCGGCCATCGCCGTCGCCGTGCTCGTCATGCTGCTGGCCACCCTCACCTTCCTGCCCGCGCTCCTCTCGGTCACCGGGCGGGGCATGTTCTGGCCCTCCCGCTCCCTCGAGGGCGAACCCCGCGCCGGCGCCGCGGGACGCGTCGGCGGGCTCGTCGCCCGCCGTCCGTTCCCGCTCGTGCTGGCCTGCCTCGCCGTGCTCGGCGCCCTGGCCGCCGGACTGGCGGGCCTGCGGATGGACTTCGGCCAGGCGCCCGCCTCCCACGACACCCCTGCGGCGGCCACCGCCGCCGAGATCGGCCGCGCCCTGCCCGCGGGGGTGTCCGACCCGGCGACCGTCTACGTCGTCACCGACACCGGCCGCTCCCTCACCTACCGCGACCTCGGCCCCCTGCGCCGAGCGCTGGCCGGGGTCGACGGCGTCGGACGGGTCGGCGACACCGTGCTCGGCAAGGACCGCGCCGCCGCCCGCGTCGACGTCTACCTCACCGCCGGTTCACAGAGCGAGCGCGCCCGCGACCTCGTCTCCGGCCCGCTGCGCGACACGGTCGCCGAGCACACCCCCGCGGGGACACAGGCCCACGTCGGCGGCACGGCCGCGATCTTCGCGGACATCTCCGACGCCGTGGACCACGACCTGAGGATCGTGTTCCCGGTCGCCGCCGCGCTGATCGCCCTCATCCTCTTCCTCCTGCTGCGCAGCCTCCTGGCCCCGGCCGTCCTCATGGTCGCCGTGGGCCTCGGCTTCGCCGCCACCCTCGGCGCCTCCGCCCTCCACTTCCAGCACCTCCTCGGCGAACCGGGCGTCAACTTCGTTCTGCCGCTGGTGCTGTTCCTGTTCGTGGTCGCCCTCGGCACCGACTACAACATCCTGATCAGCGACCGCATCCGGGAGGAGATGGAACGCCCGGGCCCGGCCCGCGCCGCGGTGGCCCGCGCGGTGCGCCACACGGCTCCCGCGATCGCCACGGCGGGTGTCGTCCTCGCGGCGTCCTTCGGCAGCCTCGCCGTCAACGCGGCGCCGTCCACACAGCAGATCGGCTTCGCGACGGCGCTCGGCATCCTGCTCTCCGCGTTCGTCCTGTCGATCGTCCTGGTGCCCGCGCTCGCCGCGCTCCTCGGCCGGAGCCTGTGGTGGCCGATCCGTCCGGACCGCAGCCGCGCCGGCCGTCCCACCGACCGCACGGTGACACCCGATACCCGGCGCGACCGGCTCCCCCTCTAGGACAGTTTCTGACCTGTACGGCGCCTATCGTCACCGTTGACAGCCAATCCCAACAGGAGGACCGCCATGCCTGAGCAGACCGGCTCGACACCTCAGGGCTACACCACCGTCGCGCCCTGGGTCGTCACCGACGACACGGGGGCCTTCCTCGACTTCGTCACCCAGGTGTTCGGCGGAACGGAGCTCGCCCGGGTACCGACGGAGGACGGCTCGATCGGTCACGGTGAGATCCGGGTCGGCGACACCGTCGTACTGGCCTTCGACCGACGCGCCGACTGGCCCGCCCTGCCCAGCCTGCTGCGCGTGTTCGTCGCCGACGCGGACGAGACGTTCTCCCGGGCCCTCTCCGCCGGCTCCCAGGTGGTCACCTCTCTGTCGGACAACGCCTTCGGACAGCGCGGAGGGCGCATCCGGGACCCGTTCGGCAACATCTGGTGGGTGCTCAGCCACCTCGAGGACGTCTCCGAGGAGGAGATGTGGAAGCGGCTCCAGGATCCCGTGTACGCCGAGGGCATGCGGGTGGCTCAGGAGACGCTCGACACCGAGCTGAGCGGCAGGAGCCAGGGACGCAGCAGCGCGCCCGTCAGGACGACCGGCCCCGGCCGCTGATCGGATCGGGCCGAGGGCGGGCAGACACCCGCGGCGTCCTTGCCGCTTGGTGACTTCTCTCTTCTCTCCGGGGTAGTCGACGATCACACCCGGACGTCGATCACCGAAGGAGACGTGTCGTGGACAAGGGGAAGCAGATCACGGGTACGGCTCGTGCGGAACTCGCGCGCGAGATGAAGAAGCAGTACGAACAGGGTCTGTCCATACGGGCCATCGCCGAGGCCCACGGACGGTCCTACGGGTTCGTGCACCGTGTCCTCACCGAGGCGGAAGCGCCTCTGCGCAACCGGGGTGGGGACCACCGGCGGCTCGAGGAGTCCGGCCGGGCGAAGGGGTGACGGCGGGACCGCCGGCCGAGCGCGACCGACCGGCCGGCGGCTCGCCCGTCCAAGACCCGCCCGTCCACGGCCCGCCCGGCGACGGCTCCGCCCGCGGCCACCGCACGTGCGCCGGTGGTCAGGACTCGTCGCGCCGGGGCAGGCGCCAGTCCGGGCGCGGGAAGTGGCAGGTGTAGCCGTCCGGGTAGCGCTGGAGGTAGTCCTGGTGCTCCGGCTCGGCCTCCCAGAACTCCCCGGCCGGCTCCACCTCGGTCACCACCGGTCCCGGCCACAGCCCGGACGCCTCCACGTCGGCGATGGTGTCCTGCGCGACGCGCCGCTGCTCCTCGTCGACGTAGAAGATCGCGGAGCGGTAACTGAGACCCACGTCGTTGCCCTGCCGGTTCCTCGTGGTCGGGTCGTGGATCTGGAAGAAGTACTCCAGGATCGTGCGGTAGTCGGTGACCGAGGGATCGAAGACGATCTCGATCGACTCCGCGTGCCTGCCGTGGTCGCGGTAGGTGGGACGGGGCTTGTCGTTGTCGCCGGTGTAGCCGACTCGCGTGCGCACCACTCCGGGCAGTGACCGGATGAGCTCCTGCATGCCCCAGAAGCACCCGCCCGCCAGCAGCGCCCTCTCCTCCATGTCGCTCATGAGCCTCGCCTCTCTGTCCGCGCCTGTCCGCTCATGACCCAGCCTCGCACACCCCCAGTCGGCGCAGCACGCCGCACGGGAGGCCGGCCCTGAGCCCGGGCCCGGAACCCGGAGCCTTCGTCGGACCGCTGGGGATCCGGTGAGCCCGTACCGGAACAGGCGCCGACCCGGGCCGGCTCCACGCCCGGGTCGGTGTTCGTGTGCGTACTCCGGTCAGCGGCTCCTACGAGGTCTGGGCCTTGTCGTACAGGGCCTTCGCGTCGTTGCCGAAGTACGGGCCGAACATGCGGTTCGGCAGGAACGTGTAGCCGAAGCTGTTCACGGAGACCTGCAGGCCCGCGCCCGTCGACTCGCTGAAGCCGGTGAACCAGGGGCCACCGCTGGAGCCGCCGGTCATGTTGCAGGCGAGGCTGTGGTCCTGGGAGAAGAGGAAGTCCTTCGAGCTGTTGCCGCTGCAGTAGATGAGTTTGGAACCGTCGTACGGCGAGGCGGCCGGGAAGCCGAAGGCGTACATGGGCTTGTTGTAGCCGCCGTTGAACTGGATGCCCTGCGCGCCGACGACCGAGGTGAGCGTCTGGCCGTTCAGCGGGGCGACGACCGCGGCGCCGATGTCGAAGTTGATGTCCTCGCTCGCCTCCCACTGCGGGGTGGTGAGCGTCTTGGTCGCGGTCCACTGGCCGTACGGCGCGCTGCCGTTGTCGTAGGCGGGCACGAACACCCAGTTGGTGTGCCAGCTGCCCTGGTACTTGACGCAGTGCCCGGCGGTGATGACCGTGCTGGCGTTCTGGCTGGTCACGGCGTTGCCGGAGCAGGAGGCGGTACGGCCCTGGAACGTGAAGAACACCCGGCCCGACGTCTTCACGACCGCGCCGCCACCGGTCCACGCACCGCCGGCCTGCGGGAAGGAAGCGGGGGCGGCCGTGGGTTCGACGGTCGTCGTCCGTCCCTCGGCGGCCCTCGGGGCCTTCAGCCGCTGGGCGGCCTGCGGGGTCAGCAGGAGATCGAGGGGGGTGGCGCCGCGCATGCGCTCGGCAGTCCAGAAGGTACGGGTCTTGTGCTGCTCGGCGAGTGGGATGGTGCGGGCCGGTAGAGAGCGTCCCGAGGTGGCCGAACCGGTGTCGGGGGCTGCCGCGTTGGCCGACCCGGCCTGGACGAGGCCGCCCGTGAACAGGGCTGCCAGAGCCAGCAGGATGCCCGGGGCGGTGCGATGGCGTCTCACGCATGTCTCCTTCTGCCGTGCCCTGACGTGGGTGTCCGGGCAGGGTGGGGGTACGAAGAGCGGTGCGGATAGACGTGCGTGTGGCAGCGTGCCACGGAAATTCTCGACTGTCAGGGCCGCGTCAGCACATATTTCACCGAATCCAGGACTCGGCCGACGACTGGAGCTTGCTACAACCGCTGGCGTGAAATGACCGCGGGGCTCCGGTCGTTACGTTCGTGTCCCCGGCCCGGCGGGTGCGATGCGCGCGGTGGCCGCCCCTTCGCCGACTTCCTGGACCGCGGCGGGCGGGGCCGAGGCGATCTGGTTCGCCTTCACCGACAAGCCGTGGCTCAAGGTCTGGAGCGTCACGCCCACCCGGCCGCTGTCCTCCCGCGCCGTCACCGAACCGTACAACTACCCGTTCTCCGACAGCGTCTCCGGACCCCTGGCGCGCCTCGTCGGCCGGATCGTCGCGGTGAGGTGCTCACCCACCTGGTGGCCGGCGGGCTGCGCTCGGGCCTCTGGGAGCCGTCCCGGGCGCTGCTTCACTGTCCACGGACGACGCGGCCTGGGCCGATCGCGCGGTGATCACCCGCCGCGTGCCCGGCAGTCATCGGGCGGGCGGCGGTCAGGGCCGGGTCGTAGCGGTCGCCGTCCTCGACCGCTGCGACCCCCACAGGACCTTCGGCACGCCGTTCCTCGACCGCCTGCTGAGCCGGGCCGGGCCGGGCCGGTCAGGACCACCGCGTTGCCCGCCAGGATCAGCAGCACGCCCACCAGGTCGCGTCCGGTCCAGCGGAAGCCTTCGAAGACGGTGGAGAGCAGCAGGGCGACGACGGGGAAGAGCAGGGTGGCGTACGCCGCGCGCTCGCCGCCGATGCGTCCGAGCAGGGTGAGGTAGGCACCGAAGCCGATCACGGAACCGACGACGGCGAGGTAGAGCAGTGAGCCCGTGTACCGCAGGGTGGGCTCGAAGGCGGGCCCGTCCTGCAGGATCACGGCGAACGGCGCCATCAGCAGTGGCCCGTACGCCATCGCGTACCCCGTGCTCGGGATCACCGGGACACCCGCGGCCTGGGTTCTGCCGGAGAGCACGTTGCCCAGGCAGAACACCACGGTGCCCAGGAGCGAGAGAGCGATGCCCCGGCCTGTCCCCGAGGAGAGGTCCAGGCCGCTGAGTTCGGGCCAGAACACGGTGCCGATGCCGAGCAGTCCCACCGCACCGCCCGCGAGGACCCGTCGCGCGACGGCGCGGTGGAGGAACAGGCGCGCGAACACCGTGTTCACCAGCAGCGACATGGCGAAGATGAGGGAGACAAGTCCGGTGGTGAGATGCTGCTCGGCGAAGTAGAAGCAGACGAAGTTGGTGGAGAACATCAGCGCGCCCATGGCGGCGAACCAGGCGTGGACGCGCGGCGGATAGCGCAGGGGGTGGCCGCGCAGGACGGCCCACGCCAGAGTCACCGCGGCGGCGAGCGCGAACCGGTAGGCGATCGAAGCGGTCGGATGGACCTCCCCCAGCTGCCCTTTGATCGCCAGCCAGGTCGAACCCCAGATCACCACCGTCAGGGCGTACAGGCCACCGTTCACAGGTGGCTCTTCTCCGCCTGGGCGTGCCATTCGGGAGCGAGGACCGCCCAGAGCTGCGTGTCGTGGCGCACGCCCTCGTACGGCCATGCCTCGCGTCGTACGCCCTCCAGCGTCATGCCGAGCCGCCTGGCCACCGCCGCGCTGCGGTCGTTGTCGGCCCGGCAATGCCATTCGGCGCGGTGCAGGCCCCGGGATGTGAACGCCCAGTCGAGCAGCGCGCCGCACGCGCGGGTGACCAGGCCGTGGCCTTCGGCGGACGGCTCCAGCCAGCAGCCGATCTCACAGGATCCGGCGGCGGCGTCGAGGTGGGTGAACATCACGCCGCCGGCCAGCACCCCGCCCCGCCAGATGCCGTAGAGGCGGGCGCCGTCGCCGGCCTGGCGTTCGGCATAGCGCCGGAGCGTGGCCCGCGCCCCGTCCAGGTCGTCGGTGACGAACGCGGGCCCGACCCATGGCCGTATGTGCTCACGGGCCCGGTCCAGGTGCTCGGCGAACTCCTCGGCATGCCAGACCTCCAGCGGACCGAGGCGGGCGCCGTCGCGCAGTGGCAGCGAGAACATAGGGCCTCTCCATTCACATAACAAGCGTTACGGCAATGTACCCTGGCGGCATGCCACGCTCCAAGGGAGATCACGAGGCCCGTCGGCGCGACGTCTCGGAAGCGGTCTGGCAGGTGATGGCCACGCGCGGCTTCGCCGGTCTGACCCTGCGCGCCGTCGCCGCCGAACTCGGCGCGACCACCGGCCTGCTCACGCATTACTTCCCCACCAAGCAGGCCCTCGTGGCATACGCCCTCGACCTGCTGGAACAGCGCACCGCCTCCCGCCCCCGCCGCCACGCGGGCAAAGGCGTGGCCGCCCTGCGGAACGCACTCCTGGACATCCTGCCGCTGACCCCCGAGGCCACCGACAGCAATCGCATCTGGGTCTCCTCGTGGGACACCGCGCTGTCCGCCCCCGGCCTGAGCGCCGAGTACGCGCGCAAGTACGCCCGGAGCCGGGACAGGCTGAGCGAGCGGGTGGCCGCGGCCCAGGAACTCGGCGAACTGCCCCAGGGCGACCCCGCGCGGATCGCGGCCGGCGCCCAGTCGTTCATTCTCGGCCTGGTGGTCCAGTCACTGTTCGACCCGGTGACGTTCCCACCCCGACGGCAGGTCGAACTGCTGGACGACTACCTGGCCGCCCTGACCGCCGGCGCGGAACCGTCGACGCCCCCTCGGAATGCCGCCGGGGATCGCGATCCGTCTTCCGACTGACCTTCCACACCCCGGTCGTATTTCCGCATGTGCGCCATATGATCGATTGCCCAGGGATGTTGGTGGTTCGTCAGGAGCGGTCGGCACCGATGTGTCTCCCGCGTACCGAGGGAGGCTGGTGCACATGTCGAGACGCCTGCGGACGGCGCTGGTGGGCGTGACCGTGATCGCGGCGGCGGGTACGGCCCTGCTGACCACCCCGGCGGCCGCGGCGGGCGACGGGGCGGCCGGCACGGGGAGGCCCGGGCACGGCGCCACCCAGGCCGCCATGGACACGGCCGTCGCCGCGGGCGTGCCCGGAATCGTCGCCGAAGTGCGCGGCACCCGCGGGGTGTGGAGGGGCTCCTCGGGCGTCGCCGACCTCTCCACCCGGCAGCCGCGCGGCCACCGCGACCAGTTCCGGGCCGGGAGCGTCACCAAGACGCTCGTGGCGACCGTCATGCTCCAGCTCCAGGCGGAAGGAAAGGCCGACCTCGATGCCACGGTCGACCACTATCTGCCCGGACTCGTGCGGGGCAACGGCCACGACGGCACGAAGATCACGGTCCGACAGCTGCTGAACCACACCAGCGGCATCTACAACTTCACCGACGACACCACCTTCGCGAAGAAGGTGATGGGCATCGAATTCCTGGAGACCCGCTACGACGACTGGACTCCTCAGCAGGTCATCGCCCTCGCCCTGGAGAACCCGCCCCAGTTCGAGCCCGGCACCTCCTGGAAGTACTCCAACACCAACTACCTCCTGCTCGGCCTGATCATCGAGAAGCTGACCGGCAGGCCGTACGCCGAGGAGATCGAACGGCGCGTCACCCGGCCGCTCGGGATGCGCTCCACCCGCTTCCCCGGCACCGACCCGCACGTCCCCGCGCCCACCCGGCACTACTCCACCTTCGCCGAGGACCCGGGCAAGACCTACGACGTGACCGAGCTCAACCCGTCCTGGGCCGGTGCGGCGGGCGAGATGATCAGCAACACCGCCGATCTCAACCGCTTCTACACCGCCCTCTTCCGCGGCGGTCTGCTGCCCCCCGCCCAGCTCCGGCAGATGACCACCACGCTCTCGACCGAGGGCAACCTGCCGCGCCAGCGCTACGGTCTCGGCCTCATCGAGTACGAGACCACGTGCGGGGTCAAGGTCTGGGGCCACTCCGGCGGTATCCACGGCTCGACGACTCAGGCCTTCGGCACCAGGGACGGCCGCCACATGATCACCCTGAATTTCAACGGCGACTGGGTCGGCGGCGGCAAGAACGTCGTCTCGGCCGAGTTCTGCCCGCCTCGCGGTGCGTGACTCGTCCGACGCAGCCGGCGCTGTCTCCGGCGGGCGGGACATCCTCAGTCGCAGCCGGAACAGCAGCCGCACGAGTCGGTCTCGGCAGCGGTGGACGGCGTCGCCGCCCCCGCGGGCACTGCGCAGCAGCCCTTGCCCTGCCATGCGTCACGCCCTTCCTTGAGGGCGACGGCGGCGATGAGGAGGGCGGCGACCGGGTCGGCCCAGGACCAGCCGAGGGTGGCGTTGAGGACCAGGCCGAGCAGCAGCACGGCGGACAGATAGGTGCACAGGAGGGTCTGCTTGGAGTCCGCCACCGCCGAGGCGGAGCCGAGTTCGCGTCCGGCACGGCGCTGGGCGGCGGACAGGAACGGCATCACCGCGAGGGAGAGGGCCGCGAGGACGATGCCGGGGATGGAGCGTTCGGCCTCCCCGGTGCCGGCGAGCGCGCGGACGGCGTCGACGGCGACATAGGCGGCGAGGGCGAGGAAGGAGACGGCGATGATCCGCAGGGTGGTCTTCTCACGGGCCTCCCGCACCTGGTGATCGCCCGCGGAGAACTGCCAGGCGACCGCGGCGGCGGAGGAGACTTCGATGATCGAGTCGAGGCCGAACCCGATCAGCGCGGTGGAGGAGGCGAGAGCGCCGGCGGTGAGGGCGACGGCCGCCTCGACGACGTTGTACGTGATGGTCGCGGCGACCAGCAGCCGTATCCGGCGGGCGAGCGCGTCACGCCGGGCCGGGGTGGGCCCCGGGGACAGGGATATGTCCGCGGTCATCGGCAGCAGTCCTCCTCGTCGGCGTCCGGGCACGTGCGGTCGGACTCGACGGCGACCACGGCCGCCCGCAGGTCGTCCAGCGCCTGCCCGAGACGTACGTCGGCCAGCTCGTAGCGGGTACGACGACCGTCGGGGAGGGCGACCACGAGACCGCAGTCGCGCAGGCACGCCAGATGGTTCGACAACCGGGTCCGGGAGACCCCGAGGGCGTCGGCGAGGTCCGCCGGGTAGGCCGGGGCCCGGCGGAGGGCGAGCAGGATGCGGCAGCGTATCGGGTCGGCGAGCGCGCGGCCGAACCGGGCCAGCACGTCGATGTCGTCAGCGAGGGTCAGCACACCAGGAGAGTACACGAAAACCTGAATTCAGGAAGTCATGGACTCTCGGCGGCCGCGCCTCCCGCCACCCCCCTCCCCCTCCCCCGCCGCCGGCCTCCTCAACTGCCCTGTTCCGCACCGAAGTTCTGGGTCCACCAAGGCCCACCCGAGCCGTCGTGGACGCCCACGCCGATGTCCTCGAACGAGCAGTTGAGGATGTTGGCGCGGTGACCGGGACTGTTCATCCAGGACTCCATCACCGCTTCCGGAGTCTGCTGGCCGCGGGCGATGTTCTCCCCGTAGGTGGACCACGCGTACCCCGCGGCGGTGGTGCGCTGTCCGGGATCGGCGCCGTCCGGGTTGGTGTGGTCGAAGAAGTCGCGGGCCGCCATGTCCTCCGAGTGGCCCTGGGCGGCCCGGTTCAGCTCGGGGTCCTCCGCGAGCGGAGCGCAGCCGGCGGCCGCCCGTTCCTTGTTCACCAGCGCGACCACCTGCGCGACGGTTCCCGTCGGGGCCTGCCGCGTCACTGAGGTGCTGGGCGCGCTCGGAGCCGGTCGGGCGGCGGACGGCCGGGCCGACGGCGCGGTCTTCTCGGCGGGGCTCTTGGAAGGGGCCGCCTCCTTCGAAGGTGACGCGGACGGCGACGCAGACGCAGACGCAGACGCTGACGGAGACCGGACGGCCGACGCGGAGGCCTCGGCGGCGCCGGGGTCCGGGCGTTCCACCGCGCGGGCACCGGCCGTACGCGCGGCGCTCGCCCGCTCCGGACCGGTCCCGGAGTCCGTGCCGAAGTACCACAGACCGCCGCCCACTACACCGGACACCACCACGGCACCGGCGACGGCGCGCCGCCGGACGCGCCGTCGCCGACGCACCTGGCTGCGGGAGGCAGTCCGGCCCGGCGCCGCGCGGTGTCCGGCGCCTTGGGCCGAGCGGCCATGGCCGGGAGAGGCGGCCGGCGGGGACGCCGAGCCGACCGCGGCCATCCCGCCGGAGGGGGGAAGCAGCCTCTCCCACAGCGCGGGCGCCGCCGCGACCAGGGCCAGCCCGGCCAGCAGGCCCTCCGCCGGCATCAGCCCGCTCCACAGGCCGGAGCAGAGCGCGCAACCACGCGCGTGCCGGGCTATTCGCTTGCGCCACAGCGCCGAGGGGCGGCCGTCCCAGGTGGCCAGGACTCCCGTCAGTTCCGCACATCGCGGGCGCGCGTCGAGCGCGCGGACGACCACTCTGGCCGCCTCCAGCTGTGCCTTCATCCGCTGCACCCGCACCGCCGTGTGCCGGGGCGAGAGCTCCAGAGCGGCGGCCACCTCGGAGCGCGTCAGCTCACCGGCGCACTCCAGCCACCAGAGCGACAGCAGCCCTCGATCGTCGGGCTCCAGCCAGCGGGTCGCCCGCGCGGTCTCCTGGCGCTGACCGGACAGCTGCAGCTGCACGATGGTCAGGTCGACGAAGTCGGCCCCGGGGTCGGCGAGATCCTCTGCCTCCTCGACGGCGCCCGGGGCCGACCGCCGGCCGTGCCAGTGCGCCCGGACCTGATTCATCGCGATGGCCACGAGCCAGGAGCGGAAGTTCTCGGGGGCGCGCAGACCGCCCAGCGCGTCGAGTGCTCGCAGCATGGTGTCCTGCACGACGTCGTCCACGTCGACGGAGCCGTTCAAGGCACGCCCCACGACGTTGTAGACCAGCGGGAGGTGGGCACTGATCAGGGCGTCCTGGGCCGCCGGGTCACCGCTCTGCGCAGCGGTCACCAGTGCCGCCGACTCCCTCGTGCGCTCTGTACTCATGGCAAGCTTCCTCGTCTTCGACGCCGGACGTTGCTGTCCGCTGCATGGGAGATCGGCCGGTGGGCCCGGGATAACAGATTTTTCCTGACGCGGACTCCGCTCGTACGTCCGTGCGAGAGACGTCACATCCCCGGAGGGCGGCGCACCCGCGGGGTGACGGAGTCAAGGAGGGCGTCGCGGCACGGGCACGCGCGGACGACGTGATGCCTGCCGCGGCCGCTCCGTACGACGGTGAAGACACGGGCGAAAGCCCTGGCCCGCGGGTAGCTGCCGCAGGAGCACGGCCGACGGCCGTCCGTCCCGGACGAGGTCGGGGAGTGATCCCGGCCTGCTCGGTCGGCCGTACCCGCCGTCCGACCGGTTCGAGGAGCTGGACGCCGACTTCGGCCTCCAGCCGGGAGGGCTGCCGGGAGACGGACGAGGGGGCGCAGGGCACCGCGTCCGCGAGGGTGCCGCGGTGCTTGACTCCAAAGCGCCGGGCGCGTCCCGGACGGTGCACCGCGCCCTCGCCGAGCGGGCCGCGAGCACCGAGGGCGCGGGCGGGAGCGCGACCGGGCTGACGCTCGGCGTGCCCACCGCCTGGGCAGCCGCTGCGGCGGAACAGCCATGCCCCTCCTCGTCCTCCCCCAACGGGCAACAGCACAGCCCCCAGCCCAGGCAGTTCGCGCATTGGCATGGACCTGATAGCCATCCCTCGCTAGGCTCTGGCCGCATCACATGAGAGCGCTCTCAGACTGCGGTTGTTCCACCCCCACCCCACGGGAACGACGAAGGGCAGCGACTTCCATGACACGCAACAGATTCGCGCAAGCCTGCGTGGCCGCGCTCCTGCTGATCGGCAGCTGGTCCGCGGCCGGCGCCCTGCCCGCCTCGGCGAGCGACGCCCCCTCCCCAGCCGCCTCAGCGGCCTCAACCGGGTCCGCCTCGGCCTCCCCCGGCCTGCTGCGGGCCATGCAGCGGGACTTCGGGCTCTCCCGCGCCGAGGCCGAGGCGCGGCTCGCCGCCGAGCGCCGCGCCACCGAGCTGGTGCCCGAGGCCCGCGAGACCGCCGGGGCCGCGTACGGTGGCGCGTGGTTCGAGGCGGAGAGCGGGAAGCTGATCGTCGCGGTCACCTCGGACGCCGGCGACTCGACGGTCCGTGCCCTGCGCGCCTCCGGTGCGGACGTCCGCGTCGTCGAGCACAGCGCGCGCCTGCTCGACGCGGTCAAATCGCGCATCGACCGCCTGAACGCCCCTGCCGGTGTGAGCAGTTGGTCGGTCGACCCGGCAGCCAACACCGTGGTGGTGAACGTCGTCCGCGACCAGCGGGCCGACTCCGGCGTCCGCCGGTTCGTCACCGAGGCCCGGAAGGCCGGTCCGGTCACCGTGCGCACCGTGCGGGCCGCCGCACGGACCTTCGCGGCGGGCACCGTGGGCGGCGACCCCTACTACACCGGGAACGTCCGCTGCTCGATCGGCTTCTCGGTCCACGGCGGCTTCGTCACCGCCGGGCACTGCGGCGGGACCGGCGCCGGAGTCAGGGGCTGGGACGGCTCCCACATCGGCACGTTCCAGGGCTCCTCGTTCCCGGAGAACGACTACGCGTGGGTCAACGTGGGCAGCGGCTGGTGGACGGTGCCCGTCGTGCTCGGCTGGGGAACCGTCCCGGACCGGCTGGTGCGCGGCTCGGCCGAGGCTCCGATCGGCGCCTCCGTCTGCCGCTCCGGCTCGACGACCCACTGGCACTGCGGGGCCGTACTGGCGAAGAACGAGACCGTCAACTACAGCCAGGGCGCGGTGCGCCAGATGACGAAGACGAGCGTGTGCGCCGAACCGGGCGACTCCGGCGGGTCGTTCATCAGCGGCGACCAGGCGCAGGGCGTCACCTCCGGCGGCTGGGGCAACTGCTCCGGCGGGGGTGAGACCTGGTTCCAGCCGGTCAACGAGATCCTCAACCGCTACGGGCTGACACTGCACACGGCCTGACCGGGCGGCACGCAGCGAGCGGGCCCTGCCGGGCGACCGGCGGGGCCCGCCTCTGCCTGCGCACGGCGACCGCGCGCCCCCGCCCAATAGTTACCAGCCCGTAACTTGCACAGGCGTTACCGCGGGTAAATGAGCAGTGCTAGTTTCCGGTTCACTCACCTGCCACCGAGCGAGGAGTGAACCGTGAGCCGTATCGGCACCGTGCTGACGACCGCCGTCGTCACCACAGCCTGTGTCTGCGTGTCCGCCCCGCCCGCCGCCGCGAGCGACCCGGTGGTGTCCCGCGGCATCACCATCCCCGCCTTCTACACCCCGCCCGCCCAACTCCCCACCGGCAACGGCACGTTGATCCGGCACGAGCCACTGCCGCTGAGCCTCGCCCTGCCCGGTCTCGACGGCCGCC
The DNA here is from genome assembly GCF_035645055.1 of Streptomyces sp. Taxonomy (GTDB): domain Bacteria; phylum Actinomycetota; class Actinomycetes; order Streptomycetales; family Streptomycetaceae; genus Streptomyces. Next base: position 168,739 of record NZ_DASQNH010000076.1, read on the forward strand.
CGCTGCCCGGCACGGCCACCCGCCTGATGTACACGTCCACCGACTCCAACGGCGAGCGGGTCGCCGTCACCGGCGCCTACATCGAGCCGTCCGCGGCGTGGCGGGGCGACGGCCCCCGCCCCCTGGTCGTGGTGGGCTCGGGCACCATGGGCCAGGGCGACCAGTGCGCGCCGTCGTTCTCCCTCCAGCACCCGCTGCTCCTCAACGGGCAGACCCTCTCCGTGGGCTACGAGATCCTGGCGGTCTACCGCCTCCTCGCCACCGGCGCGGCCGTCGTCGTCACGGACTACGTCGGCCTCGGCGCGACCGACCGGCTGCACACCTACGTCAACCGGCTGGACCAGGGACACGCCATGCTGGACGCGGCACGCGCGGCGCGCTCCGTGCCGGGCGCGTCGGTCACGGCCGGCTCCCGGGTCGGCATGTACGGCTACAGCCAGGGCGGCGGCGCCAGTGCCGCCGCGGCCGAACTCCAGCGCACCTACGCCCCCGACGTACCTCTCGCCGGCACCTACAGCGGCGCGCCGCCCGCCGACCTGACGGAGGTCATGAAGGGCATCGACGGCAGCGCGCTGGCCGGCGCCCTGGGCTGGTCGATCAACGGGTTCGCGCAGGCCGAACCCGACCTGCGCGAGGTCATGGAGGCCAACGTCAACGCGACGGGCCGGGCCGCGCTCAAGGACATCGAGACCACCTGCGTGGGAGACGCGATCCTCGCCTACGGCTTCACCAAGAGCACGAAGTGGACGTCGAGCGGGAAGTCCCTCGCCGAGGTCATCGCGGGCGAGCCCCGCGCCCAGGCGGTGCTCGACAAACAGCGCCTCGGCGCACTCACCCCCACGGGTCCGGTCCGGCTGGCCACCGGCGTCCAGGACGACATCGTCCCCCATGCCCAGTCCCGCCGGCTGGCGGTGGACTGGTGCCGCAGAGGCGGTGACGTCACCTACAAGCCCGTCATCCTGCCCGACCTCGGCGACAAGATCCTCACCAACCATATCGCCCCGCTGATCACCGACCAGGGCGACGCGGTGTCCTGGCTGACCGACCGCCTCGCCGGCAAGCCCACCGGGTCCAACTGCCCCACCATGCCGGTGCAGCCCTGATCCCCACGGTCCCGAGAACGCGTCTCTCCTCCGGCGCCCGGCCGGCGCGAGCGTCCAGGTCCAGCTCCGGCGGCAACGCGGGGTCCGGGTCCTCCTCTCGGACCCCGGGCGCCTCGGACGCGGGGGACACGGCCACCTGGGCCAGGGTCCGGGCGGACAAGGCCACCTGGGCCGGGATCAGGACGGACGTGGCCCGGTCCAGCCCGGCGGGCCGTGCTCGGCGAGGCAGCCCATGACGGCGGGGTCCGCGACCGCGTCACCCCGCCCCGGTACCGACGCGGCACCCGCCGGTCCCGTTCCGGACGTCAAGAAGCGCGGTCACGACAACCGCCGGTCGAGTGGTTTGGAACTCTCGTCTGTGTGAAGGCGGCTCCCGGGTACGGCTCGTCCCCCAAGAGTGGTGCGCCATGAGCCCATATGACGCCACGAGCGATGAGCAGCACACTTCGGATACGTCGCTCGACAGCCCGCTCCCCTCACGCCGCACCCTGGTCACCGCCGCCGGTGCCTCCGCGCTGGCCGCCGGACTCACCGCCGCCTCCGCCGCTCCCGCGACCGCCCTCAGCCCTGGCACCGCGCCCTCGATCGCACCGGCCGCGTCACCACCCGGTGTGGGCAGCGAGGCGTACACCACGGTCGCGCGCGCCATCGTCGTCCACGACCAGCACGACAAGCCCCTCACCCCCGCGTACGTGAACGTCGTCGAGCACGGGCTGCCGCCCAGCCGGGGGAAGGGGACGAAGCGGGTCCTGGTCGTGGGGGCCGGGCCGGCGGGGCTGCTCGCCGCCGACCTGCTCAACCGGGCGGGCCACGATGTCGTCGTGATCGAGGCCAACGGCAACCGTGTCGGCGGACGCATCAAGACGTTCCGCAAGGGCGGTCACGAGAACGGGGTGCAGCCCTTCGCCGACCCCAGGCAGTACGCGGAGGGCGGGGCGATGCGGCTGCCCGAGAGCCATCCGCTGCTCATGACGCTGCTGAGGAAATTCGACCTGCCGCGCCAGGAGTTCCTGCTGGTGGACGTGGAGGTCGAGAACCCCACGCAGCGCGCCAACCGGACCTGGATCCACGTCAACGGCGTCCATGTGCGCCGGGCCGACTACGAGAAGAACCCGGAGAAGGTCAACGACACCTTCGGCATCACCGGCCCCCACCGCACGAAGACCGCTTCCGCCATCCTCGCGGACGCCCTCGAACCCGCGCACCGGCTCATCCGGGGCAAGGAGGGGACGGCCCTCGTCAACGGGTGGGTGGAGGTGCTGAAGAGGTACGGCCACTGGTCCATGTACCGGTACCTCACCGAGGTCGCCGAGCTGGACACCAGGACCATCGACCTGATCGGCACCATCCAGAACCTGACCTCACGCCTGCATCTGTCCTTCCTGCACAGCTTCCTGTCGAGCGCGCTGATCGACCCGAAGACCAGATTCTGGGAGATCAAGGGCGGCACCGCGTCGTTCGTCGACGCGCTGTACGCACCCGTGAAGAGCAAGGTGCGGCTCGACAGGCGCGCCGTACGCATCGAACGCGGCGGTGGCAAGGTCAGGGTGCACACGGTCTCCGAGGACTGCCAGACCGGGCACGGCGGTGTCACGGAGGTCTTCGAGGGCGACGAGGCGATCATCACGGTTCCCTTCTCCGGGCTGCGCCATGTGGCCTTCGACCCTCCGCTGGGCTACGGCAAGCGCCGGGCCATCACGGAACTGCACTACGACGCCGCGACGAAGGTGCTGCTGGAGTTCTCCCAGCGGTGGTGGGAGTTCACCGAGAAGCAGTGGAAGCAGGCACTGAACTCCATCGAGGACGGCCTGTACGAGAAGTACCGGGCGGGCCGGGTCGACGACGGCAGGTATCTCGGCGCGCACAAGTCCGTGAAGGACCTGGGGGTCACGGTCCCCGACGCGTACAAGAGCTGTTTCGCCGCCTTCCGGCCCGCCGCCGGTGACGACCCGGAAGCGGCCCACGTCCGTGGTGGCGGCTCGGTGAGCGACAACGCCAACCGCTTCATGTACTTCGAGCACGCCCATCCGATGGAGGGCAGCGACGGAGGGATCATGCTCGCCTCCTACAGCTGGGCCGACGACGCCCTCAAGTGGGACGCGTACGCCGACGAGGAGCGGTATCTGCGGGCGCTCGCCGGAGTGCAGGCCGTGTTCGGCCGCCGCTGTGAGGTCTTCTTCACCACCAAGTGCAAGACGCAGTCGTGGATGCGTGACCACTACGCCTACGGTGAGGCGTCGGTGCTGTTCCCCGGCCAGCACACGGAGCTGTTCCCCGACATCCCGACCTCGGAAGGGCCGCTGCACTTCGCGGGCGACCACACCTCCATCAAGCCGGCCTGGATCGAGGGCGCCCTCGAATCCGCCGTCCGCACGGCCCTGAAGGTACACACCGGCTGACGGCCGCGGCGGGGCGCCCGATGTCCGCCCTCGCCCTCCTGCCCGCCGGGAGGTCGCACCGGGCGCCCCGTCCACCGTGACACCGTTGTCGTCCGTAGTCCGCACGGCAGGGGACCCGGCGCGGCGTGAGCGCGGCACCTCACCGCCGCGTGCGGCGGAACCGGGGCCCTGCGGTCGCTCGACCGGCTGGTGTGTGAGCCACGGGCCGCCGCCTGATCGACGCACAGCTTTCGCCGCGCACGATCGGAATGCGCGCGTTCTGGGTTCGGCCGGGGAGTGGTCGGAGCGCGCAGGGTGGGTACCCGGCCAGGGCTCGGGGACCTTGCGCCTCGGAGGTGACAGGAATGACAACCTCTCCCCACTCGTCCATGGAGACCCACCCGGACCTCATCGACATGCGTGCGCGCCACGAGATGGCCGAGCGCGCGGCGACCACTCCGAAAGCACAGGCCGTCGAGACCATGGCGCTCCTGACGGGTCTCTACCTGGCGGCATCGCCGTGGATCGCCGGCTTCAGCGGCCTCTCCACGCTGGCCGTCACCAACCTGATCGTCGGCATCGCGTACGCGCTGCTGATGAGCGGTGGCTTCGGCCGTGCCTACGAGCGCACCCACAGCATGGCGTGGGCCGCCTGTGCCCTGGGCGCGTGGACCATCGTCGCCCCCTGGGTCGTCGCCGGTGACGTCAGCACCACCAGGAGCATCGTCAACAACGTCATCGTCGGCATCATCGCCCTGCTGCTGGGGCTGGCCGCCAGTGCCGCGGCGCGTGCACCGCGCTCAGCCGGGTCGAACCGGATGAGGTGACGGCCTGAACGAACGGCGCCGCGCCGACACCGACCGGCCCTCGCACGAACCCGACAGACCAAGGAGGAAGCACGGTGACCGTGCCCGAGGAGAACCGTCCGAAGACGACCGCGACGGACAAGGTCGTGGAGTCGAAGGACACCGGCCGGGAGTCACGGCAGCCCGGCGCCACCGGCCGCTCCATGCGCGAGGCGATGGAAGAGGCGGGGATCCGGAAGGACGCCTGCGAGAAGTAGGAGCCGCCTTCCCCCTGCCGGAACCAGGCTGTGACCGCCCCGCCCTCCCCGCGTGAACCGCGTGGAGGGCGGGGTTCTCCATGACCGTTTCCGCTGGTCATGGCGGGGGACTCGGCGAGCGTGGTACAGCAGGAGGCGGAGCAGCGCGTGGGTGTCCCGGTGCTGCGGGCCGGCTGGGTGCGGCAGACGTTCGTCCACTGGCGGTACCCGCCGGACGTCGTCCAGGCACTGCTGCCCGAGGGGCTCGTCGTGGACGAGTACGAGGATGCGGCCTGGGTGGGTCTCACCCCCTTCGTCATGACGGGCGTACGTCCTGCCCTGGTGCCGGCGGTGGTGCCGGGTCTTCCCCCGTTCGCGGAGACCAATCTGCGGACCTACGTCCGGGACCGTGACGGGCGGGACGGACTGTGGTTCCTGACCATCGAGGTGGCCTGCCCGCTGATGCTGGCGGCTCAGGCCGTCGGTGTTCCGTACCACCCCGGCATCCTGCGAGCCTCCACGGCAGGCGACGCCGTCCGCTACGAGGGGTCACGGCTCGGCGGCGGTCCGTCCTACCGCCTGCTCGTCCGTCCCGGCGCCTCCCTCCGCCCGGCGGCGCGGGACATCTGGCTGACCTCGCGCTGGCGGGCGTACACCCGGCGGCTCGGCCTGCTCTGGGAGACGCCGGTCGAGCACGAGCCCTGGCCGCTGGCGGACGCGACGATCGACGCACTGGAAGAGACCCTGACCACCGAGGTGGGCCTCCACGCCCCCGCGGGCGAGCCGCTGGTGCACTACTCGGACGGGGTGCGGCGGGTCCGCGTCGGGCCGACGCTGCCCTGCTCCCGCTCCTCCCGTGTCCGCTCCGCCTCGTAGCGGAGCCCGGCCGCCGGCAGCAGCGTCCTGGTGATGCGCGCCAGCTCCCTCGGCGCCCCGTGGTTCAGCGCGTGCCCGGCACCGGGCACCGAGGCCGAGCGGCCGTCCGGGAGCAGGGCCGCGACTTCCTCGGCCCAGGCGCGGGGCACGATGGGGTCACGGGTTCCGCGCGCCACGACGACCGGGGTGCGCAGGTGGTGGAGTTTCCGTTCGACGGGGTCGTGCAGCCCGTACCGGTAGGTGCGCCAGGCACGGCGTACGCCGCAGTCCAGGTAGCTGGCCAGCAGGGCCGGCGCGAGCGACGGGCGCTCCCGGCGGGCGTCACGCAGCAGCCGCGCCACCTGGATCGGGGTGGACCGGGCGGCGCGGTCGAACGTCGGGCCGTTGAGGACGGCGGGGCCGACGAGTTCGGGCGCGTGGACGGCCAGGTCGACGACGACCTGACAGCCGAGCGAGTTGCCGACCAGGAGAGCCGGGTGCCGTCCGGTGGCCCGCAGCCAGTCGGCCAACGCGCTCGACAATCCGCGGATGTCCAGCGCCCGCGCCGGGCCGGGGGTCCGGCCGAACCCGGGGAGGTCCACCGCGACGGTCCGGGCGTGGGGGGCGAGGGCCCGGGCGAACGGCAGCCAGTAGCGGTAGGAGCAGCCGAGACCGTGGACGCACACCACCTCGGGGGCATCGGGCGGCCCCAGCACGGCTGCGTGGACCCGGGTGCCCGCGGCGGCCGTGAACTCGTGCGCGTCCCAGCCGCTCAAGGCGTGCGGACCCGCCGTGCGGCACCCGCCGCCGCGAGCGCGAGCACGGTGGCGGCGGTGAGTCGGCGCAGCCCGGTGCGGCGGCGTCCGTCCCAGCCGCCGTGCACGGCGCCCTCGCCGGCCGCGGGGACGTGCAGGTTGCCGGGGCCGGCCGGAGCGGGCTCCTCGCGGGACAGGTGCGTACGGTCGACCTGCCGGGCCATCATCCGCTCCGCGAGCCCCGGCGACATCCGGGACTGGATGACCAGGGACCGGCCCGTCGGTCCCACCACGACCTCCCGCCGGGGCGCCCGTGCCAGGTCCACGATCGTCCTCGCGACCCGCTCCGGGCTGTGGACCGGGGGCATGGCCCGCGGCCTGCGTCCCGTGTAGTTCGCGGCGTGCTGGAACAGCGGGGTGTCGACGGTGGCGGGCAGCACCGTGCACACATGGACGTGCTTCGCCTTCTCCAGCCGCAGTTCCTGGCGCAGGCTCGCGCTCAGCGCCCGGACGGCGTGCTTGGACATGCCGTAGGCGTGGGTGTACGGCTGGCTCACGACTCCGACGATGGAGGAGACGTTCACGAGCGTGCCCCGGCCCTGCTCGCGCATCAGCCTCAGGGCGGCGCGGGCGCCGTGCACGTACCCCATGACGTTGACGTCCAGGACCTTGCGGAAGTCCTCCAGGGGCACCTGCTCGAACGGGCCGAAGACGGTCACGGCGGCCGCGTTGACCCATACGTCGACGCGGCCGAAGCGCTCCACCGCGCGCCGGGCGAGGTCGTCCACTGCGGCGGCGTCCGTCACGTCGGTCGGTACGGCGAGAGCCTCCGCGCGACGGTGGCTCTCGCACTCGCGCCGGACCGCCTCCAGCGCGTCGGCCCGGCGCGCCGCCAGCACCACGGCGCAGCCCTTGCGGGCGAAGGCGAGGGCGGTGGCCCGTCCGATGCCGCTGGAGGCACCGGTGATCACGACCACGGAATCACGCACACGCATGTCGGCCCCTTTCGCACCCGTCTTCCACACCCGTCGGATGTGCCACTCAAGCACCGCACGGCACTCCGCACCGCTCGGCGAGTGCCCCATGGGTGCTTCCATACGCCAGAACGGGTGGCCCGTCCGGGCGGGCCGGTTCCACGGAGCGGGGGCCGGTGGCGTCCTCCGGGCAGCCGACCTGCCGGCCGTCCGCCGGCCGGTGGTCTCAGGGCGAGGGGTCGACGACCGTCGGGGCCGCTCCGGGGGCGGGGCTGATCCACGCCCGCCCGCCGTGCCCGCAGTGGACGAGACGGTCGCCGAGTCCGAGCGCGTCGATCTCGCCGAGGAACGCGGACAGCGGCGAGCGCATCACCGTGTAGTCGCCGTAGTGCACCGGCAGGACCCTGCGGGGGCCGAGGCGCCGGGCCAGTTCCGCGCCCTGGGCGCCGTCCATGGTCACCACAAAGCCACCCGGAAGGCGCGTGCCGCCCAGGTGCAGTACGGCCAGGTCGGCGGCCGGGAAGCGGCGGGCGATCTCGTCCAGGCCGTCGTACACCAGCGTGTCGCCCGAGATGTACAGCCGCAGCCGGACCGGCCCCCCGGCGGGGCCGAACTCCAGCATGCTGCCCATCACCGGCGGCAGCAGGCCGCGCAGCAGCGCGTGCCCCGCGTGGCGGCCGGGCAGCGCGGTGACCCGCACCCGGGCGGCGCCGCGCTGGAGCGTGAGCCCGTGCCAGGTGCGCAGCCCCGCGGTGCGGGGAAAGCGGTGTGCGACCCGGAGCCGGCGGGCGGCGTGCGGTGTGGTCAGCACCGGCACCGAGTGGTCCAGGTGCCTGCGGGCCCGGCGGTCCCAGTGGTCGCCGTGCAGGTGCGAGAGGACGATCCCGTCCAGGCGGGGCAAGTCCCCGATGTCCAGGGCCGGTTCGGTCAGGCGGCGGCTCAGGAGCCCGTAGCCGAGGTAGGCGTACTGTCCGCGGTGCAGGAAATTGGGGTCGGTGAGCAGGGTGAGCCCGCCGTAGCGGAGCAGGACGGTCGCGTTGCCGATGAGGCGGATGCCGACCGCGCCGTCGGTGGTGTCGTCCGTGATCCCGGTCATGGCCGTCCCGTCCGGGCGGGGTGGGAGGCCGCCCCGTCCACCGCTCGTCTCCCGGTTCCTCCGGGTGCACGGAGTACCCCTGGCCACGCTGGTCACTCATCGCGCTCGGTCACTCGGGCTGCCGCCCTTGGCGTCCTTCGCGGGAGCCGCGGTAGGCGGCCTCGCGCAACCGGCTCAGCCAGGCCGTGGGACGCAGTTCGGGGAGGCAGTGCAGGTACGGGTCGTACGACACCGTGCCGCTCTCCGGCAGGGGGTGCGGCGCGGTGGTGAGGGTGAGGGTCGCGAAGGAGCGCCAGGGTTCTCCGGGGGCGGCCGCCCGCAGGTCGAAGCGGAGCGGTGCGCGGGCCAGCGCCTGCCGCAGGTCGGGCAGGGAGACACCCACCGGCCCGTGGCCGCCGCGCACGGGGAAGGCCGCCAGGACGCGGGCGCGGTGCCCGGTCCGGTAGGCGACCAGCGTCGAGTAGGGACCGGTCAGGGCGTCGTGCCGGAGCAGCGGGAGGTGCCGGCCCAGGCGGCCCGCGCGGCTGGAGGTGAGCAGCAGGTCGAGCGGCGCACCGGCGCCGTCGGCGTTCTCGACCCGCAGGGCGAGGCCCAGGCCGTCCGGCAGCCGCCCGGGCAGGCCCAGCGCACGCGACCAGCGCACGGTCACGGCATAGGTGCCCGGCCGGTCCAGCCAGGGGACCCGCCATCCTCCGTCGCCGGGCACCTCCAGCGTTCCGGTGCACGTCACCCCGGCGGGGTGCAGCGCCGGTGCCGCCCTGCGCCGGGCGACGCGCCGGGCGAGCGCGTAGGCCGCTCTCGTCCGGGCGGTCGTCCGGGCGGTCCGCTGGGGGACGCGGGTGGGCTGCCGGGTCATGACGTCGGGCGGATGACGGCCCGCACGCAGCCGTCGGTCTTGTGCTTGAACATGCCGTAGGCCTTGGGTGCCTGCTCCCGCGGGAGGGTGGGGGTGGCCAGGTGCGCGGTCGTCAGCTCTCCGGCCGCCATGCGCTCCGGGAGCATGGGGATGTACCGCTGGCCGCGCATCTGCGCGCCGCGCCCCGTGAGCCCCTTGTCGACCACCGCGCCGAGCGGGAACTTGTCGCCGGACAGCCCCGGCCCGGCCCTGCGCACACCGACGACCGCGGCACCGGCCAGGGGCAGGATCCACGACGCGCGTTTCATCACAAGGTCTCCGCTCGGGACGTGGCTGTCGGCTGTCGTGCGGCGAGTTACCCGGCCCGTCGGTACGAAACGGGGGGTCAGGCGGCCGGCCCGTCGTGGCGGGGCCCGCGCACCACCGTGAGCAGGTCGTCGCGTCCGGCCACCGCGTCCAAGGCCAGCGTGCGGTAGCCGGCCTGGTCGAACAGGACGGTGATGCGGTCCCCGTCCTCGCTCAGCACCGTGCCCTCCCCCCACCGCTCGTGCCGCACCTCGGACCCGACGGGAAACGCGGCAGCCGCGGGGTGGGCGGGCCGCTCCCGGCCCTCGTGCTCGGCGCCCTCCTCGTCGCAGAGGTCGCAGTTCCCGCACGGCCCCTCGTACTCCTCGCCGAAGTAGCCGAGCAGGAAGTGCCGTCGGCAGCCGGTCGTCTCGGCGTACGCGCGGGCCATCTCGACCCGCGAGCGCTCCGTCTCCCGATGCGCCCGCGCCGTCCGCGCGGCCCGCTCCACCGCCTGCCCGGGCGGCACGCCCGGGGCGGGGCGCACCTCGCCCTCCTCCCCCGTGGCGACGGCGTCGGCCTCCTCCAGGAGGTTGACCGCGGCGGTGACCCGGTTTCTGGACAGGCCCGTGTCCTGGCGCAGTTCGTCCAGATCGGCGGGGTCCTCGCGGTGGTCGTGGACGGCGTCGGCCACCTCGGAGAGGGTGTCGCGGCCGGGTGCGCGGGCGGCGAAGAAGGTCTGCATCCCGGTGTCCTGCGGGCGGTAGTGCAGGACGGCGAGGGCCGGGTGCCCGTCCCTGCCGCAGCGGCCGATCTCCTGGTAGTAGGCGTCGAGGGAGCCGGGCAGCGCCGCGTGCAGCACGAACCGTACGTCCTCCTTGTCGATGCCCATCCCGAAGGCCGAGGTGGCCACCACGACGTCCGCCGAGCCGGCGAGGAAGGCGTCGTGGATCCGGGCGCGCTCGGCGGCCCGCAGTCCCGCGTGGTAGGCCTCGGCGGACAGGCCCAGGGAGGCCAGCTCCCCGGCGTAGTACTCGGTGTCCTTGCGGGTCGCGGCGTAGACGATGCCCGGCTTGGCCTGGGCGGCAGCCCCCTCGACGACGGCGCGGCGCCGGTCGTCGTCGTCCTGGAAGCGGCGGACCTCCAGCCTGATGTTCGGCCGGTCGAAACCGGTCACCATCACCTGTGGATCGCGCATGCCCAGTCGCTCCGCGATCTCCCTGCGCACCGGCGGCGCGGCCGTCGCGGTGAGGGCCAGGAGCGGCGGTCTGCCGATCCGGCGTACCGCCTGTTCCAGGCGCAGGTAGTCGGGGCGGAAGTCATGGCCCCAGGAGGACACGCACTGGGCCTCGTCCACCACGAACAGGGCGGGGCCGGTGTCGGCCAGGCGCTCCACCACCTCGTCCTTGGCGAGCTGCTCGGGCGCCAGGTACAGGAGGCGGGCCTCGCCGTGGCGTACGGCCTCCCAGGCGGCCTCCGTGTCCGCCGCGCCCAGGTCGGAGTTGACGGCGACCGCACGCGGGGCACGGTCACCGTCGGGCAGCCCGGCGATCTGGTCGCGCTGGAGGGCCAGCAAGGGCGACACGACCACGACCGGCCCGGACAGCATCAGCGCGGGGACCTGGTACACGGCGGACTTGCCGGACCCGGTCGGCATGACGACGAGTGTGTCCTCGCCCTGGAGTACCCATTCCATGGCGGTGAGCTGCTCGGGCAGCAGGGTGTCCCAGCCGAAGACCTCGGCGGCGGTCGCCCGCAGGCGCGCCGCCCGGTCCCGCTCCGTCCGCCGACGCTTGCCTGCCACCGCCCACTCCCTTCGCTGCCGGACGCGGACGCGCGGGCCGGGGCCGGCTGAGCTGTCCGCGGAGCACCGGGTACCCGCGCCGCCCGGATTCACCTGCGGGAACACCGAACAGCAGGGGTGCTCCCGCAGGTGAGCCTCTCGGCATCGGGCGGGCGGTGTCTCAGCCCTTGCCCATGGCCTTGCGGACGGCGTCCTTGGTGCGGTCCATGAGGGCGGCGACGGGTCCGAGGGCCAGGTTGGCCGCGCCGGACTCGACACCGGGGTGCGGCCGCGTCGGGGCCATGGCCTCCGCGGCCTTCACGGCCTTGGCCATGGCGGCGAGGTCGGTGACATCGGTGCTGCGGCGGATGTACGAGAACTCGTAGCGCTCCTCCTTGCGGGCGTGCTCCTGCACCTCGGTGCGCAGCGCCCGCAGCCGCGGCAGGAACTCGGGGTCGTCGGTGTCCATCTCGTCCAGGGCGGCCAGGGTCTCCTTGGCCGCCCTCTCCTCGGCGAGGCGGTCCTCCACGATCTGCTGACCGCCCGGCATCGACCGCCGGGCGAAGGGGTGGACGACCTCCTCCTCGGCGGTCTCGTGGACGGCCAGCAGACGCACCAGGTGCCGGAAGGCCTCGCGGCGTTCCTCGCCCTGCGTCCGCTCGACCTCGTCGAAGAGGTTGCGGATGTCGCCGTGCTGGCGCATCAGCAGCGCGACGACGTCCAGGTCGTCGGCGTGGTCGGCGCCGCCCTGCGGGGTGTGGAGCTGGGACATGGGGGGCCGCCTCACTTCTCGCGCATCGCGGGATCGGGGTGCTCGCCCTCGGACTGCACGCGGTACTCGCGCCCGAACATCTCCTGGTGCTCGGCCATGACCCGCTCGCTCGGCGGCTCCTCGCCGCCGTGGAGCTGTTCCTGCATCTTCTCGAACCGCTCGTGCGCCTCCCGCACATAGCCGGCGCCCAGGGTGGTCAGGTCCATCTGGGTGTCCAGCAGCTCGCGCAGGTACTGCTTGTTCGGCTCGAAGGTGAGCACGTTGGGCAGCTCCGGGGCCAGGACCTCCTGCGGTTCCCGCCCGTCGAAACGGCGCATCAGGTCACAGGCGGTGTGCAGGTGCTCCAGCTCCATGTTGAGGTGCAGCTCCCAGATCGCCTTGACCTTCGGATCGCTCTCCTGCTCCATGAAGGAGTAGTACAGGTAGCACTCGTTGTACTCATGGTTGACCAGCTGCTCCCACCAGGTCTCGCCCGGATCGACGAGCGACTCGTAGTGGGTGACGTGTTCCTCCTCGATGAGCCCGATCTCCTGGTAGAGCTGGCGGGCGATCGGCTCCATGTAGGTGGGACCGGTGTTCATGTAGAAGTTCATCGTCTGCTGCTCCGCCGACAGGATCGTCAGCGCGTGCAGCTTAGACAGCGGGTTCGTCTCGTCCTTGGCGTACGGATCGCGGACGTTGTCGGCCGGGTGGCGGTGGTGGTACTTCGTCGGCCGGCCGGGCATGACCTCGGTGAGGTTGTCGACGATCGACTCCGCCTTGCGGTGCTCGATCATCTCGTACAGGTTGGCGTACCGGTACAGGTGGTCGAAGTCCTCCAGCACGCCGAACTCGTACGCCTGCTTCAGGTACGGGTCCGGCTCCATCCGGGCCACCCACGCCGTCAGGTCCACCGCGACCTGCTCATAGGCGATCGTCGTCTCCAGCACCGACGACACACCGGGCAGCAGCCAGTTCACGACCTTCTGCTGCTGCGCCTCGATGTAGCGGGTCTGCGCGAGCTGCCGCTTGACCTCGGGGTCGACCGTGTTGCGGGCGAGCTGGTGGCTGAAGAGGATCGCCTCCACCTCGATGCCGTTCATGGTGATGATCCGGCACCGGGTGTAGGGGTCGCAGCGGTCGGGGTCGATGGGCTGGACGTTCAGCTCGCGCCAGTTGCGCAGCTGGCGGTCCAAGGGGATGCCGCGTTGTTCGAGCGGGTTGAAGGTCATGAGGGGTGCCTCCTGAGGCAGGGCAGCTCGTGCGCCGGCGGGTCCCCCCGCCTCGGACGCCGAGCACAGGTTCGCCCCGAGTCTCGTCGTGCCCGCCGCGTTCCGGTCACTCCTGCTGGTCCAGGCGGGTGTGGTTCCCCCGGCCGGGTCAGCAGGGGTGGCGGTCCCGGTCGATCCGCGTGCGGGGGATTACCGGCCGGGGCGCGGGGCAGACGGGTCGCTGTACGACCCATGTGAGTGGCGGCGACAAGGGAGACACCCGATGCTGATGGCACACCCCGCGGTTCTGCAGAACCTGATCGAGCAGTACGACACGCTGCGCATCCTGCACGCCGAGGACGGCAGCCCCGAGGTGCAGCAGCGGATGGACGACGTCGCCTACACGCTGTGCGTGGCGACCGGCACCCGTGATATCGACGCCGCTCTCATCGCCGCCCGCCATCGACTGCCCGGTGCCCGCCCGGAGGACGACTCCCTGCTCACCGTCTGACCGATGACCCCCGCCGGCCTCGATACGATCATCGGATGAGGGAAGATTCCGTGAGCGTGCTGTCGGAGGCCGAGCATCGACGTGTCTGGGAGCGCTTCTCCGCGGACTTCCGCTTCCAGCCCGGCATGAGTCCGCTCACCTGGCCGGCCATCGAGGAACCCCCCGCGTCGATCACCTGGAGCCTCGCCCCGCTTGACGACGACCCTGGCCACGCGCGGCTGGACCGCCTGACCGCAGTCGTCAAGCAGGGGCTGGCCACCTGCGCCGGCCCGCGGGGCACGCTGTACGCGCTGGACTGGCAGCACACGTCGTACCGCTTCGCCCCGATGGAGACCGGCGGCCCGGGGCAGCCCCCCTGGCCCCTGAGCCCCTACCCCGACGGGGACTACTGCGTCTACCTCTCGGAAGACTTCCGCACGGGCAGCTTCGGGCACCCCTGGGAGGAATCCCTCTGCCTGTTCGGTGCGGAGCTCCTGGACGCCGTGTCGACGGAGGTCGACCAGGTGCTCGGCCCTCCGATCCGCAGGTCCGGGCAGGCGGCGGGCCCGCGCTGACGCCAGGCTGAACGGATCCCGCATCCACCGGCCCGCGGCGGGAACCCCTCCGCCCGTGCACATCGCGCCCGGCGCCGACCTGGTGCCGGTGGCCGCGGATGTCTCCCGGGAGGAAGGCGCGGCCCGGGTGCGGGAGTTGCTCCCGCGGGTGGACGTCCTCGTCAACAGCCTCGGTGTCCGACTCGATCCTTCCCTGACATCCGCGTCCACCAGGTCAGAGGGTGGTGAGCAGACCGTCCAGTGGGGCGGGTACGCGGTCGGAGTCGAGTGCTTCGACGAGGACACGGCCGTAGTGGATCTTGCGGCCCTTCTTCGTCCCCAGGAAGCGCCGCAGCTGCTGCTGTGCGGTGCGGCCCTGCTGGGCGGGCTGGCGCAGGAAGGTCCGCAGGGCGCGCAGGTCGCCCTCCGCCCGTACGAGTTCTTCCACCCGTGCCGCGCCCAGCGCGCGAATGAGTTCGTCCTCCAGATCCGCCGCGCAGACGAAGAAGCCCTGCGGTGCCGCTCCGGCCAGCTCGAAGCCGCGCGTGTAGTAGCGGCGCTCCGCCTCGTCGCACAGGCCCGTGAGGCGAAGGCCCAGGCCGGGCGAGCCGAGGAGGCGGGCGAACCGCCCCACGCTCATCGCACCGCCCATCGGCAGCACGCAGACTCCTTCGGCCGCCAGGTCCCGGCCGTGCCGCGCGGCCAGCGCGCCGACCGCCGCCGCGTCGCTCGGACCTTCGAGCAGGACGACCGCGCGCGCGGGCAGCCGCGCGGCCAGGTCGCGCGCGGGGTCACCGGGCCCGCCGGCCGCCCACGCGACGACCGCGTCCCGGAACGACCCCATGTCCGCCATGGGACGAGTCTCCGCCGCGCCCGGCCATCGCGCGAGGGGTTTTCGTCAGGCGGCGGTTTCGGCCTACCGGGTCTTCCTCGCCGCCATGGGCGGTGCGCACACCGTCGGCGGCGCGGAGAGCGTGGTAACCCACGGTGAACCCGTCAGTCGTGCCGGCCGGGCCGAAGGCAGCCGGCCGAGGAGAAAGGACGACCATGAGGATCACCGTCGACCAGGACAAATGCTGCGGCTCCGGGGGCTGCGTCATCGCCGCGCCGGACGTCTTCGACCAGCGCGACGAGGACGGCATCGTCGTCCTCCTCGTCCCCGAGCCCCCGGCGGACCAGCTCAAGGCCGTACAGGGCGCGGCGGCCGTGTGTCCCTCCGCCGCCATCGCCCTCGACGGCGAATGACACGCTGAACCGCTCCCGGCGCCGGCCGGGGCGGGCTCAGCGGCCCGGCCGCCCGGAGCGCGGACGGCCGGGCCGTTCCGCTCGCGCACCGCTGCTCCTCAGTCTCCGGGCGGCCCGCGCACCTGACCTGATCGGGCACAGGATGTCGGGTCCGGCGACGTGCCCGCCGCCTAGCGTGGTGATCACGAAAGAGGAAGGGGACCGGGAGTGCTGGACCGTCTCAACCAGGCCCTGGAGCACATCGAGCGCCGCCTGGACCAGCAGGTCGACGTGGCCGAGCTGGCGCGCATCGCGGCCACGTCGGAGTACCACCTGCGCCGGATGTTCTCCGCGCTCGCGGGGCTGCCGCTGTCGGAGTACATACGCCGCCGTCGGCTCACCGTCGCGGGTGCCGAGGTGCTCGCCGGGCGGGAGTCCCTGCTGGACATCGCGGTGCGCTACGGCTATGGCTCGGGCGAGGCGTTCGGCAGGGCGTTCCGCGCGATGCACGGAGTCGGTCCGGGCGAGGCCCGGCGCAGCGGCGCCACGCTCGTCTCCCAGCCCCGGTTGTCCTTCCGCCTCACCATCGAAGGGAGCAGCAGTATGCGCTACCGCGTAGTGGACAGGCCGGACTTCGACGTCGTCGGCCTCAAGACCCGGGTGCCGCTGGTGCACAGCGGACCGAACCAGGCGATCGTCGACTTCGTCCGCGGGATCGATCCGCAGGTGCTGGAACGGCTGGAGAAGCTGTCGGACACGGAGCCGCACGGCATCCTCGCGGTCTGCGACGACCTCGACCCCAGCCGTGCCGAAGGCACCGAACTCGACTACTACCACGGGGTGATCACCACGGCGGCCGCCCCGGCGGGCACCACCGTGCTGTCCGTCCCGGCCGGCACCTGGGCGGTCTTCACCACCTCCGGACCGGTGCCGCGGGCCATCCAGGAGCTGTGGCGGGACGTGTTCACGGAGTGGTTCCCGGCCAACCCGTACCGCAGCCGCCCCGGCCCCGAGATCCTGCGCACCCGGCTCTCCCCGGACAAGACCGAGGCCGACGCCGAGCTGTGGCTCCCGGTGGAGCGGGAACAGGGCTGACAGTCACTCAACAGGCCGAGCCCACGGCCCCCTCTCCCTCGGTGCACACTCCGTTGTGGGACGTGACCGACCGAGGCGGCCGTGGGTGCTCGTCACGGTCGTGACCGTCGTGGCCGGCGCGGACGCCGGGACGGCCGCGACCTCCCTCAGCCTGCTGATCTCGGCCGCCGCCGGGCTGTTCACCTGCACCTGGCACCGATCGCGCCGCGGGTGGACCGAGGAGGCAGCGGCCAGGCGGAGGCCGGCGACCACGTCCGGGGGCCGGGCGCACGGTCTCCGGCCGGGACGTCCTGGGCGACCCCGGCACGGGTAGGACGATCCCGGCGATCCTGCTCGTACGGGAACTCCCGCGCGCCCCGGAACCCGGCGAGCCCGTCCCCGTCCCGCTGGACCCGGCCCCGCGGAACCCACGCCGCGGACCGCTGCCGGGCTCCTGGTCTCAGCCGCGCTCGTGGGCGCGAGCGCGCGATCCCGCTTCAGAAACGATCCTGCGCAAGGGCGCGGAACTCGGTCGGCGTCATGCCGGTCGCCGTGCGGAACGCGCGGGTGAACTCCGAGGCGCGGGGAAAGCCCCAGCGCGCGCCGATCGCCGCGACGGGCCGGGTGTCGTGCGGGTCCGCGAGATCCCTGCGACAGCGGGACAACCGTTCGCGCCGGATGACGTCGCCCACCGTCGTTCCGTGTGCCTGGAAGACCCGATGGACCGTGCGCGGGGAGACGCAGTGCGCCTCGGCCACGGCAACCGGCCTGAGGTCCGGGTCGGGCAGGTTCCGGACGATGAACCCCACCATCTCGTGGTAGAGCGACGAGCTCCGGGATTCCGCCGGCAGCGCCGACGCCTCCTCCACATGCCCCGCGACGACCGCCGCAGCGAGGTCCACCACGGTCGTTCCCAGCCGGATCCGGTCGCTGCCGGTCAGCTCGGCCTGCGATGCGGCCAGTGTGGTGAGCATCTGACGGAACACCAGCTCCATGCCTCGGGTCGGCCGCAGAGCGATTCCGCACACCTGTCGGACCACCCGGTCCGGTAAGGGCATCAGCCCCCTGGGGAACTGCAGGAGCACACAGCTCGACCAGGGGCCGACGTCGACCCAGCCCTGGAACGGCCGGGAGCTGTCGTACAGCACCATCTCGCCCGGCCGCAGGGCCGACTGATGACCGGCCTGCTCCACTCCCTGCCGCCCGGAGCTGATCAGCGCGAGCTGGCAGAACTCGGGGTCCGACTGGCGGATGAGGCGCGCCGAACGGTAGGAGACCAGCGGGGCGTACGAGATCGTGGACAGCTGAACCGCGCCCAGCTCCATCGCCCGTATCCGGGCCCCGAAGCGTTCCGGGTCCGGGAACCGGAAGCGCTGCGTCACCATCGCCAGTGCCGCGGTCTCCGTCCAGGCCGTCGTCCGGTCGGCCGACGGCAGGTCGGTCGTGTCCAGCACCGTCCTCATCGTGAGATCCCCCGACGCTCATCGGTACATAACGGTCGCACGAAGTGTGAATCAGGAGATCCGCAGAGGACAGGGGCCTTTGCGTCAAGTACTCGGCGGGGGCCGTGGGGCGGATCGGCCGGTTCCCGGCTGGCGCTGAGTGCACATCGTTCGGCGCTCAGCGCGCATGACGCGGCGCGGGCGACGGGCCAGGATGCCGAATGACCATCCAACCGACATGTACACCTCACGGTCAGCATCTCCGTGTCGGGGGGAGGCGCGGGGGCCCGCGCGGGCCGCGACGGTGGCGGCCGTGCGTGCGCCGACCACCCGCGTCACCGAGGTGACTTCATCGATCGATCTCCAAGAGGTTGACCCATGTCTCACGCACGCACGTTCCGAATACGCCGCGGCGCTCGCCCGCGCCTTCTCGCCCGCGCCCTCACCACGGCCCTGCTGATGGCGGTCGCGCTGGTGCTCGGCGGCGCTCCGCAGGCCACAGCCCTGTCCAAACCGGTGATCAACGGACCGGTCTTCAACGACCCGCTGGGCACCGCGGACCAGCAGAAGGCGGTCTTCACCCAGCTGATCGCGCTGATCGACGCCACGCCGGCCGGCCAGACGATCCGCGGCTCGATGTTCGAGTTCGGCGACCAGGAGGTGGCCGACGCGCTGCTCGCCGCCCATCGGCGCGGCGTCGATGTGAAGCTCGTCGTGGACGACTCGACGTACGTCGACAGCGCGGGCAAGCAGTACGCCAACCCCGCCTACGAGTCCCTGAAGTCGGGGCTGGGCGCCAACGACACCGCCCGTTCCTGGGTCGTGGTCTGCGACGACCGGTTCGAGGACAACGACGGTGTGGACGACGTCAAGCGGGGGTGCCTCGCCGTGGCGCCGCCGGGACCGGCGTACAACCACAACAAGTTCTTCGTCTTCTCCAAGATCGGTCCCTTCGACGACGGCACCTCGTACTCCAAGGTCGTCTTCCAGACGTCGTCGAACCTGTCGAACTGGTACAAGGTCGAGTCGTTCAACGACGCCGTCACCTTCTCCGACAGCGCCGTGTACGACGGGTACGCGAGCTACCACGAGAAGCTGCGCGCCGGGCGCCATCTGGCGAGCGGCAACAACAACGTGTACTTCTCCACGCCCACCGGCTCCACCTACCGCGGCTACTTCTTCCCGCGCGGCGACTCCTCGTACAACAACCCGGCCACGGACACGATCGTCAACGCGCTCGACGAGGTCTCCTGCGCCTACACCGGCACCGACGGCAAGCGCCACCAGACGGACATCCGGATCGTGATGCTGTACTTCAACGACTCACGCATCCAGGTGGCCGACAAGCTCGCCGCACTGCGCGCCCAGGGCTGCTGGATCGACATCGTCTACGCGTCCGCCGAGTCGCAGGTGAAGTCCACGCTGACCGGCGCGAACATCCAGCACCGCGCCTGCATGATCCCCAACGGGCCGGGGATCGACGTACGCCCGCACAACAAACAGATACTGATCGACGGCGACTACAACGGCGACATCACGCCGCGGGTGTACACGGGCAGCGCCAACCTGATCGGTTCCTCGCTGCGCTCCGCCGACGAATCGCTTGTCCGGATCACCAGCGCGGCCTACCACGCCAAGTACCTGTCCACCTTCTACAAGATCCGTTCGGCCTGCAGCGCCTGACCTGCGGCGGGAGGCGGTTCGCGGAACGGTGACGGTGACCGTTCCGCGAACAGCCGTATCAGCCGATGCGGCCGGGCAGGCGGACGACCTGGACGAAGAAGTCGTCGATCTGGCGGACCGCGGCGATGAACTGGTCCAGGTCCACCGGCTTGGTCACATAGGCGTTGGCGTGCAGCTTGTAGCTGCGCAGGATGTCCTCCTCGGCCGCGGAGGTGGTGAGGATGACCACGGGGATGTGCGCGAGGTCCGGGTCGGACTTGATGCGCTCCAGCACCTGACGGCCGTCGTACTTCGGCAGGTTCAGGTCGAGCAGGATGAGATCGGGCCTCGGTGCCTCGGTGTGGTCGCCGCGCCGGTAGAGGAAGTCCAGCGCCTCCTCGCCGTCCCTGACCACGTGCAGCGTGTTGCCGATCTTGTTGTCCTCGAACGCCTCGCGGGTCATCAGCTCGTCGCCCGGGTCGTCCTCGACGAGGAGGACGTCGACGGGGGTGGCGGCGGGGGTGGTCATGTCAGGGCCTTTTCCTCGGTGAGCAAGCCTGCCGGAGTGTCGGCGGTGACCGGCAGGGTGAAGCAGAAGCGGGTGCCGCCGGTGTAGGCGGTGTCGATCCAGATTCTGCCACCATGGTGCTCGACGATCTTCTTGCACAGTGCCAGACCGATACCCGTACCACCGTAGGCGTCCCGGCTGTGCAGCCGCTGGAAGATGACGAAAACCTTCTCGGCGAACTCCTCCGGGATGCCGATGCCGTTGTCCGTGACGCTCAGGCTCAGATGGGCCGGATCGTCCGGGTCGGGCTCGCAGGTGATGGTCACGTGCGGGGCGGCCTCCGGGCGGCGGAACTTGAGGGCGTTGCCCACCAGGTTCTGCCAGAGCATGGTCAGCAGGGTCGGGTCCCCGACCACCTCGGGCATCTCCCGCGGACGGTCGACCCGCGCACCGGACTCCTCCACGGCCGCCCCCAGATTCGCGAGGGCCTTGTCCAGCGCCGGGCCCAGGCCGACGCCGACCCGTGCGTCGTTGAGGCGCCCGACGCGGGAGAAGGTCAGCAGGTCGTTGATGAGCACCTGCATGCGCTTGGCCCCGTCGACGGCGAAGTCGATGTACTGCCGGCCGCGGTCGTCGAGCTGGTCCCCGTACCGCTTCTCCAGCAGCTGACAGAAGGACGCCACCTTGCGCAGCGGCTCCTGGAGGTCGTGCGAGGCGACGTAGGCGAACTGCTCCAGTTCGACATTGGACCGGCGCAACTCCACGGCCTGGGCGTTCAGGTCGGCGGCCTGCCGGGTCAGCGTCTTCTGCTGGTCGTGGGAGGCGTCGAGTTCGGTCACGATACGCCGGCGCATGCCCTCCACGTCGTTGGCCAGCGCGGTCAGGTCGACGGGGCCTCCGCCGGTGATGACGTACGAGAACTCCCCGCCCGCCACCCGCCGCGACGCCCCGCGCAGCGCCTCCAGCGGGCGGGTCACCAGCAGCCGCACCAGGACGGCGAGGGCGACACCGGTCAGCAGGAAGACGGCCACCATGCCGGCCAGCACCGAGTCGCGCAGGGTCCGCTCGTGGGCGAGGCGGTCCCGGAGGCCCCGGACCGTATCGTCCAGCCGGGCGCTCTGCTCGGCCAGCCGGCCGCGCACGTGGTCGAACTCCTTCTTGCCCCGTTCGGCCATCCGCTGGTCGATCGGCGCCCGCTCGCCGGGGGTCACCGAGGCGGCGAGGGGTTCGGCGTAGACGCGCCGCCAGTCGGCCGCCTGCTTCTCGACCGCGCGCAGGTCGGCGAGCAGCCCGGGCCGGTCACCGATGAGGGCGCGCAGCCGGGCGGCGGCGTTCCTCTCCTCCCGCTCGCCCTCGGTGTAGGG
The DNA here is from genome assembly GCF_035645055.1 of Streptomyces sp. Classification (GTDB taxonomy): domain Bacteria; phylum Actinomycetota; class Actinomycetes; order Streptomycetales; family Streptomycetaceae; genus Streptomyces. Next base: position 190,146 of record NZ_DASQNH010000076.1, read on the forward strand.
AGTGAGGAACTGCGGGTCGGCGGTGATCGCGTAGCCGCGGATGCCGCTCTCCTGGTCGATCAGGGCGGCCTGGAGCCGGTACGCCTCGGTCTGGGCAGGCTGGACCCGCTCGAGCAGCCGGTCCGTCATGTCGGCGGTCCGGTCCAGGAGGTTCGCGCCGATCACGGTGCCGACCACGACCAGCAACGTCATGAGCGACAGCACCAGATAGAACCAGCCCTGCACCGTCAGCCGGCGCCCGCTCCACATGCCGACCGTCTCCACCGCTCTCTCAGACACCACTCGTCCCACTCGTTCAGTTCCAGCTCAGATGGACAACGGCTACGTCGTCGGCCAGGCCGCCCCGTTCCTCGGCGAGTTCCTCGGCCCTCCCGATCAGACGGTCCACGAACTCCTCCGCGGGCAGGCCCGCCGCCTTGCGCGCGAGGTCCAGCAGGCCCTCCTCGCCGAGACGTTGCGGTCCCCTGCTGACATGCCCTTCGAAGAGGCCGTCGGTGAAGAGGACCACCGAGCCCCCCGACGGCACCGGCAGTTCGGCGGTCGGCCAGCGGGCGCCGCCGGGGAGCATCCCCAGCGCCGGCCCGCCGGGCACCTCGACCCACTCCACGTCGTCGCCGGTGCGCTGGAGCAGACCGTGGTGGCCCGCCCGTACGACGCGGGCCCGTTGTTCGCCCGGGACGGCGGCCAGGCTGACCAGGGTGGCGAAGACCTCGTCGCGGGCCCGCTCGGCGACCAGCAGTTCCTCCAGCCGGCTCATCTGCTCCGCACCGGTTATGCCGCTCAGCACCAGGGTGCGCCAGGCGATCCGCAGGGCCACGCCCAGGGCCGCCTCGTCCGGCCCGTGCCCGGAGACGTCGCCGACCAGGGCGTGGACCGTGCCGTCGGCGCGCTGCACGATGTCGTAGAAGTCACCGCCCAGCAGCGCCTGCGCCCGTCCTGGCCGGTAGCGGGCCACGACCTGGACGCCTTCCTCGGTGTGCAGCAGTGGGCGCGGCAGCAATCCCCGTTCCAGGCGGGCGTTCTCCTGTGCCTGCATCTGGCTGGCCTGGAGGGCCACCGCCGCCTGCTCGGCCTGCTTGCGCTGGATCGCGTACCGCACGGCCCGCCCGAACAGCTCGGGTTCGACCCGGCCCTTCACGAGATAGTCCTGCGCGCCGGCCGCGACCGCGGCGAGCCCGGTGTCCTCCTCGGCGAGCCCGGTGAGCACCACGACGGCCACGTGCTCGGCGCGCGCCTGGAGCAGGGAGACCGCCTCCAGGCCCCGGGCGTCCGACAGGTGCAGGTCGAGCAGGACGCAGTCGGGCACCTCGGTGGCGAGCACCTGGGAGGCCTCGGTCAGCGACCGGACCCACCGCAGGCGCATCTTGAGGGCGCTGTCGGCGACCAGTTCCTCGACGAGCAGCGCGTCGCCGGGGTCGTCCTCCACGAGGAGGACCGACGGCTCCGGCCGTTCCCACCCTGCCTCGGCATCCGCCTGGGCCGCTCTCACCAAATCGGCAGCCCCAGCCTGTGACGTCACCATCGTCCCGACCTTCCCCGCCCCGTGCCCGCCGCCTGTCGTACGGCTTTCCCGCCCGACGGCGGTCGAGCATACGCAGAGCGGCGATTCGATCTTCACCAGTCACCCACATGATCGCCGGGTTGCCCGCGCCGCGATCACCGGCCCCCGGCCCGCGCCATGAGGCGGCGGATCCGGGAGGGTTCAGCGGCGGACTCCCGAGGGCCCGCAGTGCGCGGCGGCGACGCACCGGAGCCGAAGGACTCTCCGGCCCGGGGGGTCGCCGACCGACGGACTCGGCCCGGCCCGCCGAGCGGACCGCGCGCTTCCGTGAGTGCGTTCACTGTACGGGCAGGTCGGACCGCCGGCCCTCACCCTGCCCTATGGGTGCCGCCGGCGAGGAGGAGGGGCGGCCGTCACAGGGCGGCCGGGCACCGGTGGCCGGGATGCCCCGCGGCACCGCCAAGACAAGATCCCGCGCGTCCGGCAGCGCCGTGGCTCCCCTGTCAGTCGTCACCGACGTCGTCATCGTCCGCCCATCCGAGATTCCGGTTGTCCTGTCGGCGCCTACCCGCAACCCTCGGCCCCATGCCGCCGGGATCAACTTCGAACACAGGTTCACAAATGGGGCGGGATCCGGACGGGACACGGCGTAACCGGGACATTGGCCACGAATGTCCGACAGCCGGAGGGATGTGTTTCTCCGGTGACACCCCTGGCTCGCGGCGCTCGGGGTATGCGGAAGGGACGGCACAGCGACCCGCGAAAACCAAGAGCCACCACCCGCACACGAGGAACTCTGCATGGAGAACTCGCTCAAGCAGCAGGCGAGGAAAGTCCAGGCGGCGGCCGGCGATCGCCGCCCCCTGGGCCTGACCTGTACCTGGGAGCACACCGTCCCCGACATCGCCGAGGCGCGCCGCGCCGTCACCGACCTGCTGCGGCAGGTCGGCCGGCCGCCACGACGGCGGGTCGCCGAGAACGCCTGTCTCGTCGTCAGTGAACTCGTCACCAACGCCGTACGCCACGCCCCAGGGCCCTGCTCCCTGGTGCTGAACGTGAGCCCGGACGGCCGATGGCTGCGGATAACCGTCCGGGACACCTCCCCCAGCCTGCCACGGGTGCAGCCCCGCGACCCCGGCCGGATCGGCGGACACGGGCTTCACCTGGTGCGCTCCCTCAGCCTCCGGTTCCAGGCCACGCCGCGGCCGACCGGGAAGGACGTCACCGCCACGGTGTCCCTCAACGAAGCGGATCACGGCTGATCACCGCTGAGCGGTCGGGCAGGCCTCCGTTTCGTTTTCCGGATCGCCGAACCGGAATCTTTTCGTTCTGGAGGCCGCTGCCACCGCCTGATCAGGGCATCAGCGCGATGAACGACAGGCCGACTCAGCAGGGAGCGGGCCCACCATGCGTCAGCAAGAGGACTCCGTGCGCAGGATCATCGCTCTCCAGGAGGAAGTGGAGCAGCTGAAGCACGCCGTCGTCTCCCACGCTGTCGTGGACCAGGCCATCGGAGTGGTGATCGCCTACGCCGGTCTGCCTCCCGAGCCGGCGTGGGACGTGCTCAAGGAGGTCTCCCAGCACACGAACACCAAGTTGCGGGAAGTGGCGGAACACATCGTGCAGTGGCCCCGGTGCGCGTGGCTGCCGCCGGAGATCCGGCAGGCCCTCGACGCCTCGCTGGAGCGTCACCGGCCGCGGACGCCCGAGCCGGGAGACGAACGGTGATCTCCGCGGGGCCGGGCCCCCTCCGGTGCGGGTCGGAGGAGCGGGCTCAGCCGCGGAGGGTGTCGGACGGGCCGGTGCCGTAGGCCTCCCGGTAGAGCGCGGCGAAGCGCCCGGCGTGCGGGAAGCCCCAGCGTGCGGCGACCTCCGCGACGGTGACCCCGCCCAGCGGGTGCGCCTCCCGCAGTTCCTGATGGGCGTGCGCGAGGCGTACACGGCGCAGATAGGCGAGCGGCGTGGTGTCCAGGTGGCGACGGAAGGCGTACTGCAGGGCGCGGATGGTGACGTGGGCGGCGGCCGCGATGTCGGCGACGGTGAGGGGCTGGTCGGCGTGGTCCTCGATGTGCGCGACCGCCCGTCGAAGGGTCGCCGTGTGGGCGTCGGTCCGGTCCTGGGCGGTCGGATCGGTGTGCGCGGTGTTCGGGAAGGCGGCCAGCACGCTCGCGGCCAGCAGCTGACTGCCGGCCGAGGCGATCAGCGGCTGACCGGCGGTGGCCGGGTCGCCGAGGACATGGTCGCGCAGGTACGTGATGGTGTTCTTCAGCTGGTGGGCCGCGGCCGGCGAGTGCGGCCGGTGTCCCGTCAGCCGCACCGGCCCCGGGGCCGGCTTCGGCCCGCCGGCGGCGACCTGGTCCAGCAGCGCCGGGTCCAGCATCGTGATGTTGTAGCGGGCCGTGCAGACCCGCCCCGCGTACGGCAGGTCAGGGGGAGCGAGGAGCACCATGTCCCCGGGGCCGAAGTCGTCCCGTACCCCTTGGTACACATGGTCCTGGAGGGTCCCCTCGTGCACCAGGCACAGGCAGATCCGTCCCAGGGGCTCCACCGCGTAGCTCATGTCGAAGCCCAGCTCCAGCTCGTCGACGCTGACCGACGGCATGGTGTCCCGGCGGATACGGGCGGGACTGCTCTCCGGGGTGCCGCTGCTGATCGTCATGCGGGCGTACGCCTGGCAGAGGAACGCCTCCGTCGCCTCCAGGTCATCGCTGTCGAACACCAGCGAGCCCATCACATCACCGCCCGGCCTGCATCGGAAAGTCCTCCTCGCGTACGACGTTACCTCCACGCCTGCCCCGAGCGGCCACGAGGCCGATCACCCCGGCGGCTGCCGGTCGTCTGATCCGGCGTGCGCTGCTGACTGCGGAAGCGCGCATGTTCCCCTCATAGAAGGGCACTTGGGGCAACGAACACATACAGACACAGGCTGAGAGGAGCCTCTTGATGGCCAGGTCAGTCAGCGGCGGCAGGATCGGGGCCTTATCCGTCGCCGGAATTCTCGCCGGCACGGTGCTCGTCGGCTGCGGTGACGAGGGCGGCGACACGGCCGGACCCGCGAAGGGTTCCCCCACCCCGGGGAGCGCCGGCGCTCGGGAACCGGGCACGCAGGCGGTGCGTTCCGCCTACGAGAAGACGGCCGAGGAGGACACCGCGCGGGTGACGCTGAAGGTACGGACCTCCGCCGAGGGCACTTCGGTGACCGCGAACGGCAAGGGCACGGTCGACCTCGACGACGGGGACAGCGTCATGACGGTCACCGCGGAGGGACAGCGGATCGAGCAGCGCGTGATCGACCAGGTGCTGTACCAGAAGCCTCCGGCCGGGCAGGCGCCCGGCGGCAAGCCATGGATCAAGATCGACCTGAAGAAGGTCGCCGCCCAGCAGGGAGCCGGCGGTCAGTCCATGAACGACCCGGCCCGCTCCGCGGCGCTCGCCAGGGCCATCGACGACAGGGACGTGACGAACAAGGGGTCGGCCGAGATCGGCGGCGTCGCCACCACGCGGTACCACGTGACGGTCGACGTGGCCAAGCTGCCCGACGGCGCCCAGCTGAGCAAGCAGCTCGGCCCGGCCCTCCCGATGGACATCTGGCTGGACGACGAAGGCCGCATCCGCCGCCAGCAGGTGGACATGACCGTGCAGGCGCCGGCCACCCCCAAGAGTGGCGCCGGCGCGAAGACCGCGACCGGACCACAGCGGATGACGGTGCGGACCGTGCTGGAGTTCAGCGACTTCGGCACCGAGCTGGAAGCGGACGCCCCGCCGGCGCGTCAGGTGACGGACATGACCGACGAGGCCGTCGAGCAGGGCGGCACCCGGGCCTGACCCGGCGTCCGCGGCCGGCATTCGCGCCGCTCAGCCGTCCGGCTCCATCTGCTCGCGGGTGCCAGCGGGGACCAGTGGGGACCAGTGGGGACCAGTGGGGACCAGTGGGGACGCGATCCGGGGCGCGTCCCGGCCGACGGCCGGGACGGCCGGGACGGCCGGGGCGGTGTGGTCGGCAGGCGCGCGCGGCCCGGCGAGAGGCGGCGGAATCCCGTGCGCCGGCTCGCCACCGGCCCGCGGCGCCTGCGGACCCATCGCCGCGACGAACAGCGGCACACGCCCGCCGTGGAACCGGCCCCGCGCGTCCTCGGCTCGGCCGGTCCCGCCGCCGGCGTGCCGCCCCGGACCTCCAGCTCCCGCAAGGACAGGAGCGCGGCCCCGCTCGGGCGCCCGGCTTCGCATCGATCGCCGGCTTGGCGGACTGCACACGCCTCCGCCTCGTCATCGCGCCGTGGCGACGGCCTTCGGTTCAGCGGACGAGCGCGCCGCCGCGGGCGGCGGGAATCTTCGCCCGCCGGAGCACATATCCAGGTTCGGGAGCGATAGGGTCGTCCTCTCAGGCGGATGGCGCTCAGCCATCGGAGCAACGGGTGTCCATGCGCCCGCCCTCCCCCGCCACGTCCGCGGAACAAAGGTGCCATGCCCGCCGAGAACTCGCCCGTAGCCGGCAACCTCGACGATGACCACTACCCGGCCTACACCATGGGGCGAGCCGCGACATACTCGGCACCACCCCCGCCTTCCTGCGCGCCATCGGTGAGGCCGGGCTGGTCACGCCGCTGCGGTCGGAGGGCGGCCACCGCCGTTACTCCCGCCGCCAGTTGCGCATCGCCGCCCGCGCCCGCGAACTCGTCGACCAGGGGACCCCCGTCGAGGCCGCCTGCCGGATCATCACGCTCGAGGAGCGGCTCGACGACACCCACCGCGAGAACGACGAAATGCGGCGGAACCTGACGGATGACGGTAGGGATATCTAACGTCGCCGCTGCAGAATTACCGCGCCGGACGGGACGAGGATTAATCAGGCATGGGATTTCCCGGCGACCTGTGTTAGCGTAGTCGCAGTTGCAGTTTTGGTTACCAGAGACTTGTTTTCTGTACGGAGCTTTCCGGGACCTTCCAATCTTTCCGGAGGGGTGATCATCGCGGCGACTCGGAGTTCGCAAAGTGCGGATTCCGGCACTGCCCCCAAGGGAGATTCAATATGGCATCTGGCACCGTGAAGTGGTTCAACGCGGAAAAGGGCTTCGGCTTCATCGAGCAGGACGGCGGCGGCGCTGACGTGTTCGCCCACTACTCGAACATCGCCACCTCCGGCTTCCGCGAGCTTCAGGAGGGCCAGAAGGTGACCTTCGACGTCACGCAGGGCCAGAAGGGCCCGCAGGCCGAGAACATCGTTCCCGCCTGACGCTGACGCGAACCGAACGTGGCCGGGGCCCGCACTCTTGGGGTGCGGGCCCCGGCGCATTCACGTTCCCGCGCGAGCGGTCCGACATCTCCTCCCGCTGCGCGCCAGTACTTTTTCTCCGGCTCATTCTTGTGAATCCTCGTGCGGCCGTACGCCGCCCGGGTGGAATTCCTCGATACGTGCCGCATCGAGGAAGGTTCGTATGAACCGCACCCGTAGTCACGGCAGCCGCTTCCGCACCCTGCGCTCCCCCCACCGGACCGAGTTCGCCCTGCCGACCACATCGACCGCGGCCTTGCCGGCGGTGGAGCGGTTCGCCGAACTCGACATGCCCCAGCGTCTGCTCACCACCCTCCAGGCCCGGGGGATGGCCGCGCCCTTCCCCATCCAGGCCGCGACCCTGCCGAACGCGCTGGCCGGCCGCGATGTGCTGGGCCGAGGACGCACCGGCTCGGGCAAGACCCTCGCCTTCGGCCTGCCCCTGGTGGCCCGGCTGGACGGCCAGCGGGCCGAGCCCCGGCAGCCGCTCGCCCTCGTCCTCGTCCCCACCCGGGAGCTGGCCCAGCAGGTCACCGCCGCCCTCACGCCGTACGCCCGGGCCCTGCGCCTGCGGCTCGCCACGGTGGTGGGCGGCGTCTCGATCAGCCGGCAGGTACGGGCCCTGCGGGACGGCGCAGAGGTCGTCATCGCGACGCCGGGCCGTCTCAAGGACCTCATCGACCGCGGCGACTGCCGTCTGGACCAGGTCGGCGTCACCGTCCTGGACGAAGCCGACCAGATGGCCGACATGGGCTTCATGCCCCAGGTGACCGCGCTGCTCGACCAGGTGGGGCCGGACGGCCAGCGACTGCTCTTCTCGGCCACGCTCGACCGCAACATCGACCTTCTCGTACGGCGCTACCTCCACGATCCCGTGGTCCACTCGGTCGATCCGGCGGCGGGTGCCGTCACCACGATGGAGCACCACCTGCTGCACGTCCACGACGCCGACAAGCACACCGCCGTGACGGAGATCGCCGCTCGCGACGGACGGGTGATCCTGTTCCTGGACACCAAGCACGCGGCGGACCGGCTGACCAAGAAGCTGCTGTCCGTGGGCGTACGCGCCTCGGCCCTGCACGGAGGCAAGTCGCAGCCGCAGCGCAATCGGACGCTCGCCCAGTTCAAGGACGGCCTCGTCACCGTCCTGGTGGCCACCAACGTGGCGGCCCGCGGCCTGCACGTCGACGACCTCGACCTCGTCGTGAACGTCGACCCGCCCGGCGACCACAAGGACTATCTGCACCGCGGCGGCCGCACCGCCCGCGCCGGACGGTCGGGCACCGTCGTCACCCTGGTCCTGCCCCACCAGCGTCGCGCGGTGGACCGCCTGATGGCGGACGCGGGCATCAGGCCGCACGCCGCCCGGGTCGCCCCGGGCGACGCCGAGCTGCATCGCATCACCGGCGCCCGGACGCCGTCCGGCGTACCGGTCGTCCTCGCGACCCCGGTCGCGGAGCCGCCCCGGCACGCCGGGGCCGCCAGGCGCGGTCGGGGCGGGCGTGGCCGCCGCCCGTCCGCACGCGCGCCCCGCCAGCCCTGAGCATCCGAAGACCAGCAAGCACGGAAGACCGGAAGATCCGAGTGGAGTCGGCCCGCCGTTGACGAGTTGAAGCAGAGACGCCCGGCCGTCGAAGAGGAGAAGCCCTTGCCCCCCGTCCCTCCCCAGCCCCGCACGATCCTCGGCACCGGCCTGACCGCCGGTGACGCCATGGACGCCTCCGTGCCGCAGGTCGACGACCGCACGACGGTCGACGTGGCGCTGTCCGTACTCATCGGCGCCCGTGTCACGCACCTGCTGCTGCGGGACGACGACGGCCGCTGCTCCGGCCTGGTCACCCGGGCCCAGCTCGCCGCCCACCGTGGCGGATCGTGGTTCATCGACCGGACCCGGCTGCGGGACATCCCGTTCGACGGCGGGCCGTTCACCGCCTCCACCGCCGTCCTGGACGACGCGGAAGCCGCCATGCGGATCCGTACGCTCGACGTCTCCCCCGTCATCGACGACCACGGCTACGCCCTGGGCGTGCTCGCCCTGCCCCGCTGACCCCCTTCGTCCACCCCCAAATCGGCGTCTCTCACCCAACCCTGTCGAGGCATCATGCGCTGTGTCATCGCCCGTTTCCCCTTCGACCTGATCAAGAGCGAGGTCGAGCAGTCGATGGAGGGCATCAAGCCCGAACCCGTCACCGGTGTGTCCGTGACCATCGGCCGTCGCACCTACCCCGTGAAACAGGTCGGGGAAGTGATCACCAAGCAGGACCGCCGTGACTTCACCGCGGACGAGGTGCGCAGAGCGCTGACCCGGCTCGGTTTCGTCTGCCACGAAGCCCCCGTCGCCGCACCGAGTCCGTGGAATGTCCGAGACGTCGGCGGTCCGCAGGGCTCGTAGCGCGTCTCCCTGGGCTAGGCTCCACAGGCATGGCGCACCCTGACGATCTGCTTCTCGGCATCGCCGAAGCGGTGGAGTCTCAGCACAGCAGTCGGATGTCCCTCACCGTGGTGGTCCCCGGAGCCGTCATCACCGGACGGCTGGCCCCCGAAGCCCTGTGGAAGCAGCGCGTGGCGGAGGTACTGCGGGACTCGACGGACCTGCGGCACTTCGCGGGGGTGTTCTCCGCACCGGACGGCGACGACTCGCCGCCCCGCTCCGGCCGGCCCACCCACCTCCACTTCCATCTCGCCCGGATCCTCCAGGGCAGCGTCGGCATCCCGGACACGGGTGGGATGTACCGCGTAGCCCTGGAGGATGTGAGCGCCTGGACCATCGGGGACATCCGCTACTCCGACCAGTGAGCCCCGACGGCGGGCCGGACGTACCCTTGCTGCCACCGAGAACATTTCGGGCAGCGCGTCCACGGCGGTGCCGTTCCCGGCAAACGACAGAGGCGGACGGCCCGTGCCGTCCGGGACGGGATCGCATCATGGACGTCACCGGAAAGCCGGCAGCGGGCAGCGCTCCGGGGGGAGCGCATACGTACCGGATGCCGGAGCCCCGGCTGCTGCTCACCGCGAGGGGCGGCCAGGGCCCGCTCGACGGGGCCTGGTGGCCGCGCTGCGACGCGCTGGAGCTGGAGTTGCCGGCGCTGGTCGGCGCGCTGGATCCCGGGCTCGGCAGGGTCACCAGGGTCACCGTCGACACGGCCGCCTGGCCGGATGCCCCGCGTACGGTGCTGGTACCCGGTCATGTGATCGCCGTGTCCCTGTCGGGGGTGGTCACCGAGGCGCACGCCATCACGCTGGACTGCGGCACCGTGGGGCGCTGGGAGTTGCTGGTCGTCCCGCCCGCCGAGCCGGTGGCGGCGGCCCGCTGGCTGCTCGCCACCGCCGCCGATCCGGGGAACGAGCTGACGGCCGCCGCCATGCTGGCCCTGGCCGAGTCCGGCTTCGGCGGCGCCTGAGTCTCCGCGCCGGTTCGATGACACCGCGGCGGTCGACCGCGGCCGACGGCAGTGTCAGTGGCGTGCCTTAGATTCGCCCCATGAGTTCCTCTCTGAGCGTCTACCTGCTCGACGTCGCCGCCACGCGTGCCCTGGTCGGCTCCCGCGACGATCAGTTGCTGGAGGTGATCCGCGACACCTTCGGGGACGACCTGGCCCGCGACGACGACTATTTCAGTCACGCGACAGCCCAGGGTGCCCCCACGGCGTACGAGGCGCTGCACGCCGTCGTCCACGGCGGGCCGTTCAGCTCGGACGAGGACCACGCCTTCCAGTACGGCTACGCCTACAAGCGCCTGTGCTCGCTCACCGGCTCCTTCCTGGACAACGACTGCTTCACGCCGCACCGGGGAGACTGGCTGTCGGTGGTCGACCAGGGGCTGAAGGCTCTGGGTATCACCGCCGTGTCCGTCGAGGAGTTCGGGTACGGCGGTCTGCCCGCTCCGCTGCCGTACACGTTCACACCGGGGTGCGGTGAGTGGACGCCCGATCAGATATCCCAGGCGCTCGACCAGTTCGAGGCCACCAAGCGGGCCGTCGACGAATCGGGGCAGGCGCCGCCGCTGGAGCCCGAGGTCGTGGAGGCCGTCATGCAGTGTCTCGGCTGGATGCGGCACGCGGCGGAGCGGCCGGGCTTCGGCGTCATCGGCTTCCGCTCCTGAAGTCCCGGCGCACTGCGGTGAGTCGGCCCCGCGGGGGTACGAAATCCGGGAGCCGTTGCGGCGGCGGCCGGACAGGATGGGGGCTTGTGAATCGTGTCCATGTCCTGTGCGGACTCGCCGCCAATCCCGCCCTGCCTTCCGAGCTGATCGACCGGCTGATCGACATCGCGGACGCCGGCCTGGCGGGCGACCTCGCCGGCCGTACGGACCTCAGCCGGGCGCAGGCGAGCGCGCTGGCCGCACGCGGTGAGGAGGCCGCCGTACAACTCGCCTACTCGGCCGGGTTGCGGGCCGACGACGTCGACCCCGTGAAGCAGCCGCGGGCCGCGCTCGCCCTTCTCGACGAAGGTGCGGGCCGGGCCGAGTGGGCGCGGCTGTTCGCGTCGGACCCGGACGTCGTGCACCGGGAGAAGCTGGCCGCCTGCCCCGGTCTCCCGGCCGATGTGGTGGAGACGCTCGCCGCCGACCCGGACCCGCGCGTCGTCACGGAGCTGGCGCTGTGGACGACAGCGGACGTCATCACACGGCTCGCGGAACACCCTCATGCCGAGGTCCGGCGCGCGGTGGCGGCGAACCAGGCGACGCCCTCGGCCGTACTGGGGATGCTGATCACCGGGGAAGGGCTCGCCCCCGCCCGGCAGTGCCTGGTCTGTGACCGTGAGCAGCCGCCGTTCGTCCACGACCCCCACTGCCCGCGGCGGGACTGCGGCCTTCGCGCGGGTGCCGCCTGCGACGGCTCGCACCGGTCCACGGTGCACGAGATCCAGCAGACGGCCCTCCGGAACCCGGCCACACCGACCGCGGCGGTCCTGGGCTTCGCCGACCACCGCTCGGCCCTGCTGCGCACTGAACTCGCCGCCCGGCCCGACCTCCCGCCACACGTCGCCGGGCGCCTCGCCGACGATCCCGTTCCTGGGGTCCGCGCCACCGTCGCCGGGAATCCGGCGATCGACGACGCCCTGATGCGCGCCCTGGCCACCGACCAAGGTGCCGACGTGCGACGGAGCTTGGCACACAACCCGCGTGTGCCACTCGACGTCCTCGTCGGCCTGGCCGGTGTCGTACGGATCGGCCCGACGCTGCTGCCCCGCATCGCCGCCGCCTCCCCGGCGGAGGTCGTGGAGCTGGCCGCGTCACCGAACCCGGCGGTACGCACACTCGTGGCGACACGCCGAGATCTGCCCGCCGAAATCCGCGACGCGCTGGCCGCCGACCCCGACGCGAAGGTCGTCAAGTCCGTCGCACCGCACCCGGGCCTGTCCGAGGCCCGGCTGCGCGCCATGGTGGACCGGCATGGCGTCCAGGTGGTCGCCCGCGTGGCGGCCAATCCGGACGCCTCCCCCGCGCTGCTGGAAGACCTGTCGCGCCACCAGCCCCCGGTGAAGAAGGCGTTCAGGGAGATCGCCCGGCACCGTCACGCCACGCCGCCCGCGTTGCTGGCCTGCCTGACGGACGACCGGGCCGGACCCCTCGCCGCCCGCCACCCCGCCCTGCCGCCGCACATCATCGTGGACCTGCTCGGCGACGAGGAGGGGTCGGTGGCGGAAGCGGCAGCGGCCAACCCGTCCCTGCCGCTGTCCGTGATGGCGGCGCTGGTGCCCTAGCCGCCACCGCCGGCGATGGGATCGTCCGGGGTCCGCCGACGCCCAGCGGCGATCAGGCGGGGCGCTTGATCATATTGACGATGCCGACCGCCACCACGGTTCCAAGGACCCAGCCCAAAATAACGCCCTGAGCTGGGTGAAGCGGCATCCGAGGAGATAGATCGCCGGTGCGTGCGCCTGTTCCAGATTGACTGATCCGAGTTCGCAGTCCGTGAGTTCCAGCGGACACCGCAGCGTCGCGGCCTCGAAATCCAGCTCTCCAGTGATCCGAGCTCCCCGCAAACGCAGACGGTGTGGCTTCTCCGGGAGATGGATGCCCATCGCCAGCTGACGGATGAGGTCCGCCGGCACCTCCTCGGCCGGTCGAGCGACCACTTCCTCGCCGGGCACTACGGCATCCCACAAGCGCCTCTCGATACCGGAGGCACCCCGCCGCGTGTGGATTTTGCGTGTCACCGGAGACTCCAACGGGACGATCATCAGCACGTCATGACTCGTCTCGATCCTTCGCCGGCGCGCCGGGGCCCGCTACGTCTCAGTCCCGCCACTCCCCCGACCAGGTGATCTCCGGCTCACGCATACGCCCGTACGAGTCAAGAGTTCGGCCGGCTTGGCGAGACCCAGTCCGTCCGCATAACGTCGTCCGCCCGCCCCGGCGGCCTTCGTGGTCTGGGGCGGTCCGGACCGCACGGGTGCTGATCGGAGTGCGGGCCCGGCGGAGAGAATGCGCACATGACTGCGCAGCCGACCAACGAGCAGAGCTGGATCCTCTATGGCCAGCGTCAGCTGGATCACGGGTACGCGCCACCGGTGCCGGATCGCCTCGACTGGGCGTTCTAGCCGGGTGTCGGCCCCGGTGCCGAGATCCTGGGTGACCTGCGGGGCAAGCGCGTGCTCGACGTCGGGTCGGGGCCCGGTCACCACGCCGTGCATCTGGCCCGCGCCCATGGCGCCCTGGTGGACGGGATCGAGCTGTCCCCCACTCAGCACCGGCGTGCCATGGCCGGCCACGGCTCCGAACCCGGTGTGCGCTTCTTCCGCGCCGACGTCGCCGACCATCTGCGTCATGCGGAGCCGTACGAGGCGGCCTACGGTGTCCGGTCCTTCGGCTGTATCGATCCGCACCATCTGCTGCCCGCGCTGCGGGACGGCCTGGCCGATGGCGCGCCCCTCGTCTTCTCGGCCCTGCACACCGACAACGAGGGCCACGGCCCGTCCGGCACCGTCGCCCCGCGCCGGCAGGTCATCCGGCTGCGGGAGGAGGAACCGATCCCGATCGACATGTGGGTGCTCACCCCGCAGGTGTGGGAGGACCTGCTCGCCGAGCACTGCTTCGTCGTCGAGGCGGTGGAGCTGCTGCGTGCGCCGGAGTCCGGCAATCCAGTGGTGGTCCAGGTCGTCAGGGCGAGGCGTCTGCCGCGCCCGGGACCGTCCCGGGTCTCCAGCCGCCCCCGCACGCACCGTCCGCCGGTCCCGCATGCCGCCGTGGGGGCCGGAGCCATCGTCTACGGCGAGCGGGGGCTGCTGCTCGGCCGCCACCGCCGAGGGACTTGGGAGCTTCCCGGGGGGAGCGTGGAGCCCGGCGAGAGCTTCGAGGACACGGTCGTGCGCGAACTCGCGGAGGAAACGGGACTCCAGGCGCGCCGCGACGATGTCACGCTCCTCGGGACACTGGTCGACCGGGTGGGCGAGGTGCCGCGCGTCACCGTCGGGGCCGTCGTCACGGCCTGGCAGGGCGAGCCCGCCGACCAACCGGACGAGAGCGTCGGAGAATGGAGGTGGTATCACCTGGACGATCTCCCTCAAGGACTGTTCGTCTGCTCCGCGCAGATCCTCACCGCCTGGCGCCCGGATCTGCCCATCGACCGTGCCCCGGCGCACTTCACCCCCTTCCGCACGGACGGCACCACAGCGCGGTGAACCGCGTCGCGGGGTCGTGACGCGACGGCGGTGCGTCAGACCGTCGGCATTCCCCCGCCCTGGAGCCGTTCCAGGTCGGAGGGGCGGACCTGGATGACGAGGAGGGCGATCACCGCGGCGAGCGCGGTGAAGATCGCCGCCGTGCTGAAGGCGGCGGAGACGCCCGAGGTCAGGATCTCGTCGGCCCACGGCGGCGGGAGCTGCCCGGTGCGCTCGAAGCGCAGCCGCTCCGCGGGGGTCGCCTGGGCGAGGAATGCGGGGATCTGCTTGGCCGCCTCGTTGCTGCTGGCCGTGCCGAACATGGTGACCAGGATGGACAGGCCGAGGGAGCCGCCCACCTGCTGGGTGGCGTTGAGGAGGCCGGAGGCGGCGCCCGTCTCATGGGTGGCCACGTTGGACAGCGCCATCAGGGTCAGGGACACGAACTCCATGCCCATACCGAGGCTGAAGACGAGGATCGGGCCGAGAACGCTGCCCGCGTACGTCGAGTGGACATCGGTCAGGGTCAGCCACGCGAGGCCCACGGCGGCCAGCAGCGCGCCCGTGACCATGAACGGCTTGGGCCCGTACCTCGGCAGGAGGTGGGACGCGAGCCCGGCGCCCACCGCGATGACGGCGCTCACGGGGAGGAAGGCCAGCCCGGCCTGGAGCGGGCTGAAGTCCAGCACGTTCTGGACGAAGAGCGTGAGGAAGAAGAACATGCCGAAGATCGCGGCGGCGAGGCTGAGCATCATGCCGTACGTGCCCGCCCGATTGCGGTCCGCGAACATGTGCAGGGGCGTGATCGGCTGCGGGGAGCGCCGCTCGAGCAGGATGAACGTCACCAGGATGACGACGGCCGCGCCGAACGCCCCCAGGGTGAGCCCGTCCCGCCAGCCGTCCTGCGCGGCCCGGATGAAGCCGTACACGAGCAGCACCATGCCGACGGTGGAGGTCAGCGCGCCGATCAGATCGAAGTGCCCGGGGTGACGCTCGGACTCCCGGATCCAGCGCGGGGTGGCCAGCACGATGAGCAGCCCGATGGGAACGTTGACGAACAGCACCCAGCGCCAGTTCAGCCACTCGACCAGCATCCCGCCCGCCAGCAGCCCGATCGCGCCGCCGCCCGCCGAGACCGCGGCGAACGCCCCGAACGCCCTGTTGCGTTCGGGCCCTTCACGGAACGTCGTACTGATCAGGGCGAGGGCGGTCGGGGACGCGATGGCGCCGCCGACGCCCTGCAGGGCACGGGCGGCGAGGAGTTGCCAGTCGTTCTGGGACAGGCCGCCGAGCAACGAGGCCAGGACGAAGAGGAGAACGCCGAAGACGAAGACGCGCCGTCTGCCGAGGATGTCGCCCACCCGGCCGCCGAGCAGCAGCAGTCCCCCGAAAGTGAGGGTGTACGCGTTGACCACCCAGGACAGGCTGGTCGTGGAGAAACCGAGCGAGCGCTGGATGTCCGGCAGCGCGATGTTGACGATGGTGATGTCGAGCACCACCATCAGCTGACAGGACGCGATGACCAGCAACGCCATGCCCCTCCCACGGCCTTCGCCCCGCTCCTTGTCCTGCGGGGCGGCCCGTGCTGCGCGAGTGGGCTCGGGATTGCTCATGGCATCGCGCCGTGGGGGCGGTGGATCGTGACTGGTTCCCGCCAGATCCGACCCTACGCCGCGGCGGAACGGCCCACCAATCGATCACGGAGCCGGGCCCCCACCGAGAGTCGGCGACGGTCACAATGAGTAGGTCGGCCGGAGCGCCGGCGGCGCCCCTTGAAAAGCTCTCACCTCTGCTCACAGGGAGACCCGATTCGCATGGCCGTCATCCACCACACCGTCCTCAAGCCGAGCAAGCTGGAACTGCTCACCTCCTGGCTGCCCTCCCGGCCGTGGTACCGCGGCGGGGCGGGCGCACCGAGGTTGACCAAGGCCGGCGGGTTCCGGCTGGACGATCCACGGGGTGCGGTCGGGATCGAGTTCATGGTGGTCACCGACACCGCCGGCGCCGATCCGGCCGCCTACCTGGTGCCGCTGACCTATCGAGGCGAGCGGCTCGACGGAGCGGATCACGCTCTGGTCGGCACCATGGAGCACGGAGTGCTGGGACGGCGCTGGGCCTACGACGGCTGCCACGATCCGGTGCTGGTCGCCCAGTTGCTCGCGCTGATCGAGGGCCACGCGCAGGCCCAGGACCAGAACGCCAGCGACACCCCCGACCGGGACGTCACACGCTCCCGCACCGGTGACGGCTCTCTCCTCACGGACTTCTCCGCGACCGCCACCACCGCCGACGACCGGGAGGGCACCGAGCTGACTGTCGCGCCCCGTACGACCCTGCGCCTGCACCGGGTCCTGCGGCCCGCCCCGGACGGCCGTCCCGTCCTCCCCCAGGGAGCGACCGGCCATGTCGCCGGTGCCTGGAGCACGCCGGAGGGCTCCCGCGCGCGGGGACTGTTCGCCGTCCTGACATCTGGATGACCATCAGATGGCCACTCCGTATACTCCGCCGGAGCACGATCCGTCCGCACACCCGGCCAGAGAGTCCGCCTGCCGTCATGAAGAATTCCCTGCCTCCACTGTCTCCCAACTACGCGACGCAGAAAAACCGAGCCTATAAGGAAAGCGTGGAGGTGCACGGGAAGTGGCCGGTGGAGTTCCAGTTCCGCCCGGCGCAGGGAGACCGCCGGCACCTGCTGGTGGTCTTCTCCTCCGTGGGCAGCAAGTACGGATTCGGCAACGCGCTCGAGAGCGTCAAGTGCAACATCCTCAGGATTCGCGATCACTTCGACGACGGGGCCTCGTACTATGTGGCCAGGAACATGGACTTCAGCGTCACGGATTCCATACAGGCGCTGATAGAGGACTATATGCGGCGGCTGCGGGTGACCCGGGACGAGGTGACTCTCCTGGGCGCTTCGAAGGGCGGCAGCGCCGCGCTCTATTACGGCCTGAAGTACGACTACAAGAACATTGTGGCGTCGACTCCGCAGTACTTTCTGGGAAGTTACTCGAAGGGTCACGGCCAGCTCGGAGACGCCGTCCTGGGCGAGGGCCAGCCCGATGAGAACGTGGCCGTCCTTGATGCCGTCATGAAGGATCTCCTCGACCAGGACGCGGATCTCAAGCGGAACATCTATCTGGTCTCCTCCCCCGGTGATTACCAGTACGAGCAGGAAGTCAAGCACTATCTCCCGGCGCTGCGGGAATACGAGAACTTCAATTTCCTGTTCGTGGAATCGCCCACGGTGCGCCGGCACGACGAGGTGGTCCGGCAGGCGCTGCCGTCGATCCTGAGCATCGTGTACTCCCTCACCGAGGGCGTCGCACCCCGGTGGGGAGACGTCCGGACAGGGAACTACTCCGCGGACCCGGAGGAGGCCGCCGAGTACCTGGCCGAGCTGCGGCAGCGCAACACCGCCCTGGCCACGCTCAACCGCGCCGTGTTCACGGACGGCAGTCTGGAGCTGAAGGGGCACGCCTTCCTGCCGGGCGAGTCGCCCGACGGCCCGGCGGAGGAGACCAAGCGGCTCGTCCTGGAGAAGGACGGCGAGACCTGGGTGTACCCGCTGGAGACCACGAAGGAGATCAGGCTCTACCGGGATTACTTCGACGAGTATTTCTGCGAGTACGCCATGGGCGGGTTCGCCTCCCAGGGAGATCTGACCTTCACCGAGCTTCCCCAGGGCACCTACGACGTGTCCGTCTGCATCACCAGCGAGGACGAGGGGATCGAGCGGCGGACCCGGCTGATCTCACAGAACGCGGTGGACCGACGCCAGGTCTGCGGCGACTCGGAGCTTCTCTTCCGAGGTGGCAAGGGCGGCCTCAAGCTGGTCAAGCGGAGCATCATCGGTTTCGATTCCGAGGGCGTGTCCTTCTCCGCCGAGAAACTGGAGGAGAAGGACCGGAAGCTCCACGCGGAAGGTGTCTTCTTCGTGCCCGGAAGGAATGCCGACCGCGACGCGCACGCCTTCTACTACCTGGTTCTCCAGGGGAAGACCGGATGTCACTCTTTCCCCCTGAGCGTGAAGAAGAACCCGGACGCCGTACGGCCGCACAAGCAGCCCGGCGACCTCGGTAACTACGACTCCGGATACTTCACCACGGGGCCCGGCGGAGTGGACGTATCGGATCTTCCGGCGGGCAGGTACAGCGTGCTCGTGTCGATGAGCGCCGGCGGTGCCCTGTTCACCAAGAAGGCCGGGAAGATCACCCTGAAGAAGACCCGCTGACCTGGCGAAAGGCTGGCCGGCCGACGTCGGCCGGCCGGCCCCCCACCCCCGGCAGGTCATCCGACGGCGGCACGCCGTTCCGGCTCGGTCAGCGGCGGGCCCTGGAGGAAAGGTTTCTTCGGACCGAAGAGCATGGGGATGATCATGCCGGGTGAGAACAGCCGGGCGGGCGGCTTCTCCAGGCTCATCACGTCCAGGAGGGCGGCGAGGGCGCGCGGGTTGCGCGCGCCGGTCTCCACGCAGCGGTCGACGAAGGCGGCGAGGTACTTCTCCAGCGCCGTGGGCGGGGTGTCGGCCGCGCCCGGGTAGAAGATGTCCTGCCCGACGGCGAGGTCCCAGGCCGCGGCCACGGGGCGGGCGGCGGCGCGCTGCAGTCGGCGCGCCGTGCCGGGCGCGGTGATGTCCGTCGTGCGGAGGACGGCGCGGACGGCGAGCGCGCACTGGGCGGCGACGGTGAGGCCGTGTCCGTAGACGGGGTTGTAGCTGGCTATGGCGTCGCCGAGGACGGTGAAGCCGTCCGGCCAGCGGGCCGACTTCTCGTAGTAGCGGCGGTGGTTCGCGGTGCTGCGCGTGGTGGCGACGTCGCCGATCGGTTCGGCGTTCTTGAGCAGTTCCCCGATCACGGGGTCGCCCAGCCCGAGGGCGAAGTCGACGAACGCGTCCGGATCGCCGGTGGGTTCCGCGCCGCGTGTGCCGGAGAGGGTGACGATCCACCGCCCGTTCTCGACGGGCAGCACGATGCCGCCCCGGCCGGGGGCCTTGGCCGGGTTGGCCTGCACGTTGACGAGCGGGAAGACGGTGTCCGCCGTGGCGCCGGGCGCGCGGTAGAGGCGGGTGGCGTAGGCGACACCGGCGTTGACTTCCCGCTCGGGGACCGGCGGCAGGCCGAGCGCGGTGAGCCATTGGGGGGCGCGGGAGCCGCGGCCGGAGGCGTCCACGACGAGGTCGGCGGTGAGGGGGCGCTCCTCGTTCTCGACGCGCACGTGGACGCCGGTGACGCGAGAGGCGTCCCCGATGAGTTCCAGGGCGTTCGCGCGGGGCAGGAGGGTGATGCGCTCGTCGCGCAGTACGCGGGCACCGAGGCCCGCGTCGAGCAGCGGACGCGAGCAGACCAGGTTGCGGTGATGGGTGGCGGTGAAGCGCCGGAACCAGACCTCGTTGGGGGCGCGCGAGACCATGTCGCCCATGATGTGCGCGAGGCGGGCGCCCCGGGCCACGATCTCGTCGGTGACTCCGGGAAGCAGCTCGTCGAAGGCCTTCACGCCGCCGCTCCACACGAGATGCGCGTGACGGGACTGCGGGACACCGCGCCGGGGTTCGGGACAGGCCGGAAGGATGTCACGTTCGACGACCGTGACATCGGCGAACTCGGCGAGGGCGGCCGCGGCGAAGAGGCCGGCGGCACTCGCGCCGATGACGACCGCGGTGGGCCGGCGGCTGGTGGATCTGTCGGTCATGTGCGTTCACGCTTTCTGTTCATCGATGTGGCCGGCCCTGTCCGGCCGAACCGCCGGCCCGGCCCGCACCGCCTGTCGGCGGACGTCCTCGAGGGCGCGGGGGCGGCTGAGGCTGCGGGAGATGGCCTCCAGGTGGTCGGTGATGTCGTGACCGACCTGGGAGGGCCGCTCGCCCGGCTCGCGCGGGGCGCCGTTGCCGTAGGAGCTGAGTGCCGCCTGGAGGGCGACGGCGCCGGCGAGGCCGCGGGCTCGTGTCTCGTCGTGGCGGGCGGACGCCGCCTGGTGGGCCCTGCGGTACAGGTCGTGGTCGAGGTGGGGGGCGAGACGCAGCAGGCCGTCATGGATGTGCTGCTGGCGTTGCAGCAGGCGCAGGTCGAGGGGGGCGAATCTGCTCACCCGGGCCCGGACGGCGGACGGGGCCACGTCGTCGATGACCCGGGCGAGGGATCGCAGCCGCCAGTAGGCGAGTTGTTCGCGCGGCCAGGTCTGGAGGAAGGGCCCGATGACGGGAAGGATGAAGCCGATGGCCACCAGGGTCGCGCCGAGGATGGCGAAGGGAGGAGCGAGGTACGTGGACAGCCAGTCCCAGTCGGTGCCCGTCCAGCGCGCCGCGACCGCCGTCAGTTTGGCCAGGGCGTAGACGACCCCGAAGGCGTAGCCGGTCTGGAGGAAGAGCAGTCCCGTTTTCAGCCATCGGGCGCTGACCTGGTAGATCCAGGTCCAGATCATGTAGGTCGCGACGAGCGTGGAGATGAGGAATGCGAGCAGGTACAGCAGGATGTGCTCGCGCATCCACGGGGTGGTGGCGTAGTGGGTGTCCAGGTCGTAGATGCGTTCCTCGGACACGTCGGCCAGAAGGAACGTGATCCACAGGGCGGTGATGGTGCCCGCGTGGATCGCCCAGACGGAGCGGACGCGGCGGCGGCGCCGGGGGGACGGTTCTTCCCGCCATGTGATGATCATGGCGAGGCAGGCGCCGGAGAATCCGGTGAGCAGCGAGTACGACCAGGGGGCCGCGAAGTTCGGCACGCCCGTCACGGTGTTGATCGCGTGGATGCTCGCGGGAGCCACGGACAGGAAGACGCCGGAGGCCCACAGCAGGACCAGCCAGGTCGCGCGCGCGTCCGGATTGCGCCACGACCGTACGAAGGTGGGGAACTTCGCGCCGAGCCCGGCCAGCAACAGCACGGTGGGCAGGGCGTAGGGGAGGTGGACTTCGGTGAGGCTCATCCGAGGATCTGCCCGCCGCGGTGGCTGAGGGAGAGGTTGATCCGGCCTTCCACCGTGGTGGGGTTGACCGGGCCTCTCGCGTGCCGGCCGGCCATCCAGGCGCGGACCTCGCGGCCGAAGAGCAGACCGAACGTCTCGGCGTCCACCTCGTGGTCGTCCGCGGATCCGGCTCGTCCGGCGATGGTGAGCAGCGCGTGGCGCGGGACTTCCTGCGAGGCGAGGATGGCCTCCGCGGCCCGCCGCAGGAGGTCGGGGGTGGCGGGCCGGGCGGCGAACGCGCGGGTGGCCGCGGGCAGGCCGGCGATGTGGTGCGGGCACTCTCCCTGCTCCTCGTGCCACAACTCGTGGCCGAGGATGACCAGTTGGGCCTCCGGGACGGCGCGCTCCTCCACGACGATGATGGAGCGGTCCCCGCAGTCCAGGCGCATGCCCGAGACGGGGAGGTCGTCGGGGAAGGCGCGCAGGGCCAGTTGCACGGGCCGGCCGCGGCGGACGCTCATCGCCCGGCAGAAGCCGTGCATGACGGTCGGGGGGTCCGCGGGGCGCTGGATGATCTTCGAGGCCTCCTTGCCGAGGTAGGCGAGGAGAGCCTTCATCGCTCTGGTGCTCACCGGTCGGTGTCCTCCTTTCTGGGCAGCACCGAATGGATGACTCCCTCCAGCAGCCGGTCCAGCGCCTCGGGTGTCAGGGAGCCGTGCCGGCGCAGGTCCGCGGCCCGGACTCCGTACTTTCTCAGCAGGGCTTCGACGGGGTCCTTCTCCGGGTTCTCCAGCTCGGCCAGGACGGGCAGCAGGGCGCGGTTGAGCGCCTTGTCGGCGGGGGCGGTGAAGAACGCCTCGCCGTCCTCCAGGCCGAAGAACTCGGCGAGTTTGTGCAGGTGCTCGATGTTGGGCACCTTCTTGCCTTCGAGGATGAGGCGGGCCCACACGTCCGAGACGTTCAGGTCGCCGCCGACCTCGGCCGCGAGCGCCGCCATCTTCCTGCCGGTGCGGCGCAGGTTGGCTTCGGCCAGGACGCGGATGCGCGCGGAGAACCGCTGCGGGACGGTGTCGTCGGGCGGGGCGGCTCCCCGGAGCAGCACGCGGACCGTCGGCTCGGGCAGCGCGGTCCTGGCCGCGAGGTCCCGGGTGTCGAGGAGCGCGGACCGGTCCAGGTCCTGCTCCTGGATGAGTTCTTCCAATCGCCGGACCGTGTCCGCGAGTTGCGGTGATGCCGCCACCAAGGTGCTCCTCGGGCCATGGAGGTACGAGATCTCTGGCGCTGCCCGCACTCTACGTGCCGTCGCGACTTCCCTCAACGATCGTTTACCAGCCGAAAATCATCGTTGACAGAGCAGGGGGACACGGCGATCAGGGCGTGTGGGCGGACGGACCGTGGGGGCGTCCGGCCGACGCGGGCCGGACGCCCCCACGGGGTGTACGGGATCGGGTCAGCGGCGTGCGGGTGCCGGGAAGCGGGCCGCCCAGTGCGCGGTGCGGTCCAGGTAGGCCGTCTCCGCGGCCGGGCCCGTGCGGCCGTAGGCGCCGTCGTAGGTCCGGTAGCCGTGGCCGGCGGGCGGGGTGGAGTCGGCCGGTTCGATGGAGCTGCCCTCGTGCCACTCGTTGAAGGAGGTCACCGACACCCACGTCGGTGAGCCGCCGATGGCCGGATCGAGGGCGTTGGTCCACTGGCGGTCGTAGGCGGCGCCGTCCGTACTCCAGGTGTCAGGCGACACGCCCTCCTTCTGCGCGGCGTCGAGGATCCCCCGGGCGAGCCGGTCCTCGTAGCTGCCCCTCCCCCACCAGCTGGTGACCACCACACCGGCACCGGAGCGGGCGGCCCACTTCATGTGCTGGGCCACGGCTCCGGTGAAGTCGCCGGAGTCGCAGGGGCTGAGAGCGGGGTAGAAGTCGGCGCCGACGGCGTCGGGCGGGGTGTGGCCGCCCTGCTGCCAGTGCCGCCAGCCGCCGTTGACCGCCGGGCTGCCGTACCACGGGTAGTGGAACAGGTGCACGCTCGGGTTGAGGGTCGTCGTCGGCTGGGTGGACAGGGTGAAGGTGTCGATGTCGAAGAGGGCTCCGCTGCCGCCCGTGAACCTCAGGACCAGCGGGCCGGAGGCCGTGCCGGTGAGCGCGGTCGACACCGTGGTGAACGTCTCCCAGCCACCGGTCACGGGTACGCGCACCGAGCCGAGAAGGGTGCCGGTGGCCGAGCCGGAACGGATCTCGACGGTGCCGCCCGCACCGGCCGAGGACACCCGGGCGGTGAAGGACCGGGCGCCGGCGGTGGACACGGAGGAGTAGGCGGCCCAGTCGCCGTTGTCGATGTAGCCGAGGGTCCGGCCGCCGCTGGCCGGGGCGTGCGCGGCGATCTGGACTCCGGAGCCGGAGCTGAACGACTCCGCCTCCACCTGTGCGGGGCCGGAGGGGGCGGAGCAGTCGGCCGGTGCCTGCCCGGCGGCGTAGCGCACGGCGCCGAGCAGCAGGGTGCGGAAGGCCGGGTCGCCGTAGGACTCCGCGGTGTGGCCGAGCCCGGTGTAGAAGGCGCGGCCCTTGCCCTGGGTGTGGCACCAGGTGATGGGGTGGTCGGCGCCCATCTCGCCCCCGCCGTAGGTGCTTTCGTCGAGCGTCTGGAGCACGCGGACGCCGGGGCGCGGGTTGGTGCGGTAGTTGTACCACTCGTCGGTGCGCGTCCAGGTGGCGCCGAGGTGCGCGGTAGCCGGGTGGGTGCGGTCCTCGGTGCGGACGGTGGCCTGCTGGACGGCGGGGTGGCTCTTGAAATAGGCGCCGACGAGCCGGCCGTAGTAGGGCCAGTCGTACTCCGTGTCGGCCGCCGCGTGCACGCCGACGAAGCCGCCGCCGCCGTCCACGTAGGACTCCAGGGCGCTCTGCTGGGTGTCGTCGAGGACGTTGCCGGTGGTGTTGAGGAAGACCACCGCTTCGTACGAGGCGAGGTTCGCGGGGGTGAAGGCGGCCGGGTTCTCGGTGGCCGTGACGGTGAAGTCCCCCTGGGTGCCGAGGGCGCGCAGGGCGTCGATGCCGGCGGGGATGGAGTCGTGGCGGAATCCGGCGGTGCGGGAGAACACCAGGACGTCGAAGGCGGCCTGGGCGTCGTCCTGGTCCGCCTGGGCCGTGGCGGCGGGCGCGGCCAGCGCGCAGCTCAGGGTGAGCGCGAGGGCGGTCAGGCCGCGACGGGCGGCCCGTCGGGTCGGGCTGGACATGGTCATCGCCCCTTTCGTGCCGCGGTGGTGAGGGTGAAGGTGTCGACGTCGAAGAGGGCTCCGCTGCCGCCGGTGAAGGTGAGGAACAGCGGTCCGGACCCGGTGCCGGAGAGGGGCGTGCCGACGGTGGTGAACGTCTCCCAGCCGCCGGTCACGGGGACGGCCACCGTGCCGAGCACCGGCCCGGTCGCCGACCCGGAGCGGATCTGCAGGGTGCCGCCGGCCCCTGCCGAGGAGACCTTGGCGGAGAAGGCGGAGACGCCCGCGGTGGACACGCCGGCGTATCCGGCCCAGTCGCCGTTGTCGATGTAGCCGAGGGTCCGGCCGCCGCTGGCCGGGGCGTGCGCGGCGGCCTGGACTCCGGAGCCGGAGCTGAACGACTCCGCCTCGTGGGTCGTGCCGCCGGTGGCGCCGGTGGCGAAGGTGAACGCGTCGACGTCGTAGAGGTTGCCCTGGCCGGCCGGTCCCCGGAAGACGAGGTACAGCTCGGTGGTGCCCGCGGGGGCGGTGGTCAGGCCGGTGGAGACGTCGGTGAAGGTGTCCCAGCCGCCGGTGACCGGCACGGTGGCGGTGCCGAGGAGGGTTCCGGCCGGGGAGCCGGCGCGGACCTCCAGGCTGCCGCCGGCCCCCGCGGAGGAGACGCGGGCGGTGAACCTGGTGGCGCCCGCGAGCGCGTACGGCTTGAAGGAGATCCAGTCGCCGTTGTCGGTGAAGCCGACCGTCCGGCCGCCCTCGGCGGCGCCGTGCGCGGCGGTCTGGATGCCGGACTGGGCGCTGAAGTGCTCGGCCTGGCGGTGGCGGGGCTGGAGGGTGCGCACCGAGTGGCCGGTCAGTCCGCCGCCGTCGGTGTACTCGGCGTCGAAGACGCCGTACAGGTTGGCCGCGCTGTCGTGTTCGCCGTCCTGCGGGACGGTGATGGTGCCGGTGCAGCCGTTCGCGGAGGTGATGGCGTGGGTGTGGCTGTCGTGGCCGAGGAGGTAGGTGACCTTCACCTTGGCGCAGTCGACGGTGCCGTCCTCGGGGTCGGTGACCTGGACCCGGAAGGGGACGGTGTCGCCGAAGGAGAACAGCCGGCCGTCGGCGGGTGCCTGGAGGGTGACGGTCGGCGCGGTGTTCCCCGCGGTGATCACCAGGCTGGCCGTGCCGGTCAGCCCTTCGGGGTCCCGGACGGTGAGAGTGGGGCGGTAGGTGCCTTTCACGGTGTACGTGTGACTGGGGTCGGCCTCGGTGGAGCTCGCGCCGTCGCCGAAGTTCCAGTGGTACGTCAGGGCCTTGCCCTCGGGGTCGGCGCTGCCCTGGGAGGAGAACCGCACCGTCAGCGGCAGCGCCCCGGAGGTCTTGTCGGCGGCGGCCTTGGCGACCGGGTTGCGGTTGCTGCCCGCGATGTACTCGACGCGGTACAGCGCCTGGTTGTTGCCCCCGGTGCCGTAGTCCAGGACGTACAGGGCGCCGTCCGGGCCGAAGTCGGTGTCCATGACCTGGGTGCCGTTCCAGGGGAAGTCCTCGATCGTCCCGTAGGAGCCGTCGGACTTCACCTCGACCGCCTTGATCCACTGGCGTCCGTACTCGGCCGCGAGGAACCTCCCGTCCAGCGACTGGGGGAACTTCACGGGTGAGCTGAGGTGCGGGTCGTAGCGGTAGACCTCGCCGCCCATCGGGGACTCGGAGCCGCCGCCGAACTCCGGGGGCGATCCGTCCAGGCCGTACTTGATCCAGCTGGGCTCGGCCGGGGGCAGCTTCGACTGGCCGGTGTTGCGGAAGGAGTTGTTCACCGGTCCGGCCGCGCAGTCGTACTTCGCCCCGGAGGGACCGCTGGGGAAGGTGTACTCGTTGTACGTCTCGGCGGCCGTGTTGGTGCCGGTGCAGTAGGGCCAGCCGTAGTTTCCGGGGCCGGTGATCCGGTCGAACTCGACCTGGCCCCCGGGGCCGCGGTTCGCATCGGTGCCGCCGGCGTCCGGGCCGTAGTCCCCGAGGTAGACGATTCCGGTGGCGCGGTCGACGGACATGCGGAACGGGTTGCGGAAGCCCATCGCGTAGATCTCGGGCCGGGTGTTCGCGGTGCCGGGGGCGAAGAGGTTGCCGGCCGGGACCGTGTACCCGCCGTCGGCGGTGGGCTTGATGCGCAGCAGCTTGCCCCGCAGGTCGTTGGTGTTGCCGGAGCTGCGCTGGGCGTCGAACTGCGGGTTGCGGCCGGCGCGTTCGTCGATCGGGGCGTACCCGGCCGAGTCGAAGGGGTTCGTGTCGTCGCCGGTGGTCAGATAGAGGTTCCCGGCCGCGTCGAAGTCGATGTCACCGCCGACGTGGCAGCACTGGCCGCGGTCGTTGGGCACGTCGAGGACGACCTTCTCGCTGGCCGGGTCCAGCGTGTTGTCGGCCCTGAGCGTGAAGCGCGAGAGGTTCAGGTGCCCCTTCCACGGGGCGAAGTCGGCGGCGGTTCCGGTGACCGGGGCGTCGCCCGCCGGGGTGCCGAGCTTCGGCGAGTAGTACAGGTAGACGTACCGGTTGGTGCGGAACCCGGGATCGGCGGCGATGCCCTGGAGGCCTTCCTCGTCATGGGTGTAGACGTCGAGTTTGCCGGCCACCTTGGTGTTGCCGGCGGCGTCGGTGTGGCGGACCGTGCCGTCGCGCGCGGTGTGCAGGACGGAACGGTCGGGCAGTACGGTGAGCGACATGGGCTCACCCAACTCGGCGGCACCGGTGGCCAGTTGCACCTGCTGGTAATCGGCGGGCGGGATGACCTGCGGGGCGGCTGCCGCGAGCGGCGGCAGGGCCATGGCGGATCCGGACAGGGCGAGGGCCAGTGCGGTGAGCCATCCGAGCCCTGCGCGAGGGCGCTGAGACATGACAGAGCTTTCCTTCCTGACGTGGGGGAAGTCAGGCAAGGCGCGCGCCGGCCGCGCTTGCCGCGTGCATCAGCGGTGCTCTTTTGCAGAGTATTTGCGTGTGTCGCACATGGGATTGCCATGCTCTGCGTATCCCTTGCACTGTGGCGGCGGGCCGAATGATTTGTCAATGCCCTGTCAAAACCGGTGCCCGGGCCCGCGTTCCGGTGGGGCGGCGACGCGCGCCACCCCGCCGGGTCCGTCCGGCGCTCCGCGCCTCAGGACACGTTGTCGCCGTGGGTCAGCGTCTCCCAGGCGACGAAGAGGTCGTTCGTCCCCATCGGGCGCCGGACCAGGGTGTAGGCCTGAGTGTTGGTCATGACGTTGCCGAGCCGGTTGTGCAGGGCGTTGTAGCCGACCTCGGTGACCGGGCCGAGGCCGCGCTCGACCGTGCCGCCGCACAGCCAGGACGGCGGGTCGTTCAGTTCGTAGGTGGCGTGGAAGCCGAGGGCGTGCCGGATCCGCTCGCCGAACTCCGGGTACAGATCCTGGCCTTGGATCCGCGAGGTCTCGGCGACCTGGGCCATGGCCGCGATGCCGTAACCGGTGTGGGTGAAGTCGCGGCAGGTCTCCTGGGAGAGCCCGTTCACGAACGTGGTCTGGTGGTGCCAGTAGCCGATGATCTCGTCCCGGGTGTCACGTCCGTCGCCCGGCTTGGTGCGGGGCAGGGCACCGTCGGAAGTGAGGTAGACGTAGGCGGGCACGCGGTTGCGGAAGAGCGCCACGGCCCGGTCGTAGACGGCTTTGTCGTCGAGGAAGACACCGATGCCGATGATGGCCTGGATCATGCTCAACTCCCAGTTGCCGTTGGAGTTCGAGCCGTTCTGGATCTCCGGAGTACACGGTGCGGAGCATGGTGGCGAAGCGGCCGGCGTTCGGCCAGTTGCCGTAGGCGTGCTTGATGATCTCGGCGGCCTTGGGCCAGGAGGAGGCGGCCCAGGCGGTCTGCAGCGGCGCGTTGCTGTTGGTGTGGTCGCGAAGGGTGGCCGACCAGGCGTCCATGATCTGGATCGCCTTGGCGGCGTGCGCGGCGTTGCGGGTGACGTACCAGGCCAGGGCGTGGGTGTACGCGGCGATGGCGTCCTCACGCTCGTCCGTGCAGCCGTAGTTGGGGTTCGAGTACGAGCCGCATTCGACGACGGCGCGCGGGTGCGGTGGGTACGAGAGAGAGGCGTACCGCGAGTTCATCATCTGACGGAATGCGGCGGCCTGCGGGGCGGCGCCCGCGTCGACCCGGGCGCGCAGGGTGTCGAGCTGGACCCGGCTCACCCCCACGC
Source organism: Streptomyces sp. (assembly GCF_035645055.1). Taxonomy (GTDB): domain Bacteria; phylum Actinomycetota; class Actinomycetes; order Streptomycetales; family Streptomycetaceae; genus Streptomyces. The sequence continues at coordinate 218,800 of NZ_DASQNH010000076.1, forward strand.
CGGGGTGGGCGAAGACGGCAGGGGCGGCCTGCGACGCGGGGATGGCGGACTCGGCGGCCTTCAGGACGCCGGGGGTGGGCTCGGCGGCGGAGGCGGTCTCGACACCGGGGCCCGGGGCGGTCCGGCCGGCCGCGGCCGGTGCGGCGAGGACGCCCGCGAGCAGGGCGCCGATCGCGGCGAGAAGGGCGGGCTTGAGAGCTCTGATGCGCACAGGGGAGGCCTTTCTGCCGACATGGTGTTCACGTTCGTGAACAATGCTTGGAGCTGTGAATGACCTGCTGGCTCCGGAAGCTAGCGAGACGCCATGTGCACGTCAAGGTCTAGACCTGCATCAGCCTCGGACGTCGACCCACCGAGGCAGGGCCGGGCGCCACCCGAGGCTCAGCAGGTCGACCGCGACGGCCCAGCCGGCACCGCGACGGCCGAGCCGGCACCGCGACGGCCCAGCCGGCACCGCAACGCCCGAGCCGACCGAGCCGACCGCCCGCGCGCGAGTGACCGTTTCCCGCAGGACAGTGAGTCCGAGGAGCGCGGGAACGGCCCGGCGAAGTCGACGAAGCCGTAGCGGACCGCGGAGGCAAGCGCCGGGTAAGGCACCCATCCGCCTGGGCGACCGGCACCGCCACGGGATTCCGCCGCGAGTTGGCGCACCGCGCCGCGGACGGTGAAGGCGGGTCCTGCGCGCGAGATGCCTCACACGGAGATCGCGGACGAGCCGCCCCGAGACGGGCGGGCGTGCCTGGACATACGCCATTTCGGCACACAGGGTCACAGATCTCCCACTCTGCGCGAGCGGGCAAACGGCGCCTATCGTCGCCTTTCGGCCCGCCGACAGCGCCGCCGCGCGGACCCGTCCCTGTTCCCGTCGAAAGGTAGGCGAGCGAACTCTTGTCGACTGTCACAGTCGCCGCTCCCCCGTCCGCATCGCAGACCCGCCCCGCGCGCACCCCCGAGGCCACGGTCACCGACCCCGCGCTCGTCCGGCGCGCCGTGAAGGCGGCAGCGCTGGGCAACGCCATGGAATGGTTCGACTTCGGTGTCTACAGCTACATCGCGGTCACGCTCGGCAAGGTCTTCTTCCCCTCGGGCAACCCCACCGCCCAGCTGCTGTCCACATTCGGCGCCTTCGCCGCGGCCTTCCTGGTCCGTCCGCTGGGCGGCATGGTCTTCGGGCCGCTCGGCGACCGCGTCGGCCGGCAGAAGGTCCTCGCGCTGACCATGATCATGATGGCGGCCGGCACCTTCGCCATCGGCCTGATCCCGTCCTACGCGGCGATCGGCGTCGGCGCGCCCGTCCTGCTGCTGGCGGCCCGGCTGGTCCAGGGCTTCTCCACCGGCGGCGAGTACGCGGGGGCTTCCACATTCATCGCCGAGTACGCCCCCGACAAGCGGCGTGGCTTCCTCGGCAGCTGGCTGGAGTTCGGCACGCTCGCCGGGTACATCGGCGGGGCGGGACTGGTGACGTTGCTGACGGCCGTCCTGTCGGCCGACGACCTGGTGTCGTGGGGCTGGCGTCTGCCGTTCCTGATCGCGGGGCCCATGGGCATGATCGGCCTCTACCTGCGGATGCGCCTGGAGGAGACCCCGGCCTTCGCGGCCGAGGTCGAGAAGGCGGAGGCCGCCCGGCCCGAGGTGCCGCTGCGGGAGATGATCACCGGCCAGTGGCGGGCGCTGCTGCTCTGCGTCGGCCTGGTGCTGGTCTTCAACGTGACCGACTACATGCTGCTGTCGTACATGCCCAGCTATCTGACCAGTGAGCTGCACTACGACGCGACGCACGGGCTGCTCGTGGTCCTCGCCGTGATGGCGCTGATGATGATCGCCCAGCCGTTCGTGGGCGCGCTGACCGACCGGGTCGGACGCCGCCCGGTGATCGCGGCGGGCTGCGCCGGCTTTCTGTTCCTGTCCATCCCCGCGCTGCTGCTGATCCGGGACGGCAGTCTGGCCGCCGTCGGCCTGGGCATGGGCGCACTGGGTCTGCTGCTGGTCTGCTTCACCGCGGCCATGCCCGCGGCGCTCCCGGCACTGTTCCCGACCCGGGTCCGCTACGGCTCCCTGTCGATCGGCTTCAATGTGTCCGTCTCCCTGTTCGGCGGCACGACCCCGCTGGTGGTGACGGCTCTGATCGGTGCGACCGGCAACATGATGATGCCCGCGTACTACATGATGGCCGCTGCCGTGATCGGCGGTTTCGCGGTGTGGCGCATGGCCGAGTCGGCCGGTCGTCCGCTGCCGGGTTCGGCTCCCTCGGTGGAGGCCCCGAAGCACTGAGCGGCCGCCCTTCGCACGGCCGACACCTGAGCACGCCGCCATGCGATCCGCCCGCTTGCCCCACGCCGATGACCGGGGGCGGCGGGCGGCGCTCGTCGCTCTCCGGCCTCTACGGGGCGCAGGCCTCGGCGATCGACAGGCTGTTCTCGTAGAGGTGGTGCCGGGTGATCCGGCCGTTCTCGACGGTGAGGCGCAGCGCGAACGGGCCTTCGAAAGACTTCCCCGTCGCCCGTACGGTGCCCGACACGTGGCCCATCAGGACGGCGTCGGTGCCGTCGACGAGGAACGTCTCGACGCAGGCGCGCGCGTCCTCGGGCACGGTGTGCGCCATCAACTCGTCCGACTGTGCGGCGCACTCCGCGGCGGTGGACCGCGGGCGTATCCACGGCACGCCGGGGTTCTCGGCGAGCTGCCAGTCGACCTCGTCCGCGAACAGTTCGGCGAGTCTCGCGGTGTCCCCGGCCAGCCGGGCCGCGAGGAACTCCCCCACGACGGCCCGAGTGGCGTCGGCGACCGCTCGCTCAGGGGCTGACGACATCGCCTCGGCGGCGGTGGAATTCACGGACATGACGCTCTCCTCGCTGCTGCGGACCGATCCAGGGGTACACGGACGATCCTGCGCGACGCGGGAGCAGGGGTCGATTACCCCGCAGGTAATGAACTCGGGTGACGGCGCGGGTGATGCGCACGGGCAATGAGCCGGAGTGGTGCGCGCGAGAGACAAAAAACAAGGCAAGGAGGTCGCGTACGGACTCCTTGCCACTCTCAACGTATAGCGCACCGGGGGCTTGCGGCAAGGCCCCATCGATGCCGCAGAATCACCGGCCTGAGCCAGGACCTGCAGAAATGGGATTGTCGTGACTGACGTGATCATTGTCGGTGGTGGACCGACCGGACTCATGCTGGCCTGCGAGTTGCGGCTGCACGGTGTGCGCACGCTCGTGCTGGAGAAGCTGGCGGAGCCGACCCGGCAGTCCCGGGGGCGGGGCCTGCACACGCGCAGCGTCGAAGTGATGGACCAGCGAGGACTGCTCGACCGGTTCCTCGCGGTCAGCGAGCGGTTCAAGGTCGGCAGTCTCTTCGCCGGCGTGGCCAAGCCGTGGCCCGACCGGCTGGACACCGCGCACCCCTACGGTCTCGCGACCGCGCAGATCGACACCGAGCGGCTGCTCGCCGGGCGTGCCGTCGAGCTCGGCGCCGAGATCCGGCGCGGCAGCGAACTGACCGGGCTGAACCAGGACGAGCGCGGGGTGACCGCCGAACTCGCCGACGGCACGCGGCTGCGCTCCCGCTACCTCGTCGGCTGCGACGGCGGCCGCAGTACGGTGCGCAAGCTGCTCGGCGTCGGCTTTCCCGGTGAGCCCGCCGAGGTCGAGACGCTGCTCGGGGACATGGAGGTGACCGAGGACGCGGCGACGATCGCCGCCGTCGTCGCGGAGGTCCGCGAGACCCAGCTGCGGTTCGGTGCCGTTCCCGACGTGGACGGGAACAAGGGGGTGTACCGCATCGTCGTACCCGCCGAGGGAGTGAGCGAGGACCGGGCGGCCGTGCCGACGCTGGAGGACTTCAAGTGGCAGCTGAGGGCCTACGCCGGCACCGACTTCGGAGTGCACTCGCCGCGTTGGCTGTCCCGGTTCGGTGACGCCACCCGGCAGGCCGAGCGCTACCGGGTCGACCGGGTGCTGCTGGCCGGCGACGCGGCCCACATCCACCCGCCGGCCGGCGGGCAGGGGCTCAACCTCGGTGTCCAGGACGCGTTCAACCTCGGCTGGAAGCTGGCCGCCGAGGTCAACGGGTGGGCCCCGGAGGGACTGCTGGACACCTATCACGCCGAACGGCATCCGGTGGGCGCGCAGGTGCTGTCCCACACCCGCGCCCAGATGGCGCTGATGAGCGACGACCCCAGGTCGACGGCGTTGCGGGAACTGTTCTCGAAGCTGCTGGACTTCGAGGAGGTGAACCGCTACGTGACCGAGGTGATCACCGCGGTCGGGGTGCGCTACGACTTCGGCGAGGGCCATGACTTGCTCGGCCGGCGGCTGCGGGACGTAGCACTGAAGCGGGGTCGCCTCTACGAGCTGATGCACGGCGGCCGCGGGCTGCTGCTCGACCGGACCGGACGGCTTTCGGTGACGGGCTGGTCGGACCGGGTCGACCATGTCGTCGACATGAGCGACGAACTGGACGTGCCCGCGGTGCTGTTGCGGCCGGACGGCCATGTGGCGTGGGTCGGTGAGGAGCAGCGGGGCCTGGAAGGCGGCCTGGCCCGGTGGTTCGGTGCCGCCGCCGGCTGAGCCGGTTTCTCTTCTGTGAGAGAAGGAAAGTCGGGTGCCTGCCATGGTGCGAGCGGCACAACGTCGGACACGGACACTGAAGGGTTACGTCGGCTCGGCGGCCCGGCGACGTACAGGATCTGGCCGTACTATCGCTATCTCACGCTGCATGGCAGCATGTGCGGCCAACTGGCCACCAGCGCGTCGAGAGACGCTCTCGGCGCTACCCGCCTGTGCGGGCAGGCACTGCCGCAGCCGAGGAAAGGTTCAACCGTCATGCCCGAGAACACCACGGCACCCAGCGACCTGGCGTCGCAGTACGCCGCCCAGGTAACGACCGACCTCGAACGCAACACCGAGGAACAGAAGCGCATCAGCGCGGAAATCGACGCCCTTCAGGAACAGCTGGCCGTGCTGCAGCGCGACCACGCCGTGCTGGTGACCATGCAGCGGGCGCTCGGTCTCGCGCCGGCCCCCGCCGAGACCGAGCCGGCGTCCGACGCGGCCACCGTGCCCGCTCCCCGCAAGAAGGCCTCCACCTCCGCCTCCGCCTCCGCTTCCGCCTCCACGAAGACCAAGCGGACGCGAGGCAAGAAGACCACTGCCGCGCCCGCCGGTGCCAAGGCGGCCAAGCAGGCCACCCGCAAGGCCCCGGCCACCGGCCGGAAGCCGGACCAGCCCACCCTCGTCGACCTGGTCCGCGGCCACCTCACCGACGTGAGCGAGCCCCGCTCGGCCGCCGAGGTCGCCACCGCGCTCGGCCAGTCCCACCCCGAGCGGAACGTCAAGACCGCCGTCGTGCGCACCACGCTCGAAGGGCTCGTGGCGAAGGGCCAGGCACAGCGGTCCAAGCAGGGCAGCTCGGTCTACTACACCGCCGCCGACCCGTCCGCACCGGAGCCCCAGCAGCCCGCGGTCACCGAACAGCCTGATCAGTCTGCGTGAGGCCGGCCGCGCCGTCCGTCCACGACTGGGCGGCGCGCAGGGCGGACCGGGGCTCTGCCGCAACGACATTCCCCGCGGCGGGCGAACCGTTCTTGACCCTCACACCGTGTCAGGCGGTCAGCTCGGAGACATCATGTTGACCATCGGAGACTTCGCCCGCCACGGTCGCGTCTCGGTCCGGATGCTGCGTCACTACGACGCGACCGGGCTGCTGCGCCCGGCCCATGTCGATCCCGCCAGCGGCTACCGCTACTACACCGCCGCCCAGCTGGCCCGCCTCAACCGGGTCATCGCCCTCAAGGACCTCGGCTTCACCCTTCAGCAGGTCGGGGACATCCTGGACGAGAAGGTCAGCGCCGAGGAGCTGCGGGGAATGCTGCGGCTGCGCCGGGCCGAACTGGAGACGGCCGTGGCCGCCGCGCGGGCGCGGCTGGTCCAGGTCGAGGCGAGGCTCCGAGCGATCGAGAGCGAGGGGCACATGCCCACGAACGATGTCGTCATCAAGAGCGTCCCGGCCGTCCGGGTGGCCGAGCTGACCGCGACCGCCGAGAGCTACGAGCCGGAGCACATCGGCCCGGTCATCGGCCCGCTCTACGAGGAGCTGTTCCGGCTTCTGGAGGCGGCCGGTGTCACGCCCACGGGACCCGGCGTCGCCTACTACGAGGACGCCCCGGAGGGAGGCGGCAGGATCCGGGTCCACGCCGCGGTCCGGGTCTCCGCCCCGCTACGGGACGGCGACTTCCGGGTTCTCGACCTCCCGGCCGTCGACCGGGCGGCGACGGTCGTGCACCGCGGCTCGATGGACGCCGTCCTGCCGACGGCCCAGACGCTGGCCCACTGGATCGACGCCAACGGGTACCGGACGACGGGGTATCCCCGCGAGGTGAACCTGGAGTGCCCGGAGAACCGTGACGACTGGGTGACGGAGCTCCAGGCGCCGGTCGTCCAAGGCTGACCAGGGACAAACGAGTTGCTCCGCGCCGGTGGGCGTGGTGAGGATGAGGCTCGGAAGATCGACCAGGTTGTGAGGCTCATCCATGCACGTCACCGTGCCCACCACTGCAGGCCAGGTACGCGGACGCCGGACGGGCGAGGTCACGGTGTTCGCCGGGATCCCCTACGCGGCCCCGCCGTTCGGGCCGCGGCGCCTGCGACCGCCGGAGCCGCCGGAGCCGTGGGCGGGCGTACGCGACGCGTTCGCCCACGGTCCGGCCGCGCCCCAGCCCGGCTACCTCCCCGCCATGGCCGCGCTGCTGGGGGAGGCCGGCGAGCAGGGGGAGGACTGTCTCAGGGTCAATGTGTGGACGCCCGCCCCGGGCCGCACCGGAGGCCGGCTGCCGGTCATGGTGTGGATCCACGGGGGCGCGTTCCGCAACGGCTCCGGCTCGCTGCCCGCCTACGACGGTGCGCGGCTGGCCGCCGAAGGCGTCGTGTGCGTCACCCTCAACTACCGGCTCGGCGCCGAGGGCTTCCTGCTGCTGCCCGACGGTACGGCCAACCTCGGTCTGCTGGACCAGATCGCCGCCCTGGAGTGGGTCCGCGACAACATCGCCGGCTTCGGCGGCGACCCCGACGACGTCACCGTCTTCGGCCAGTCCGCGGGTGCCATCAGCATCACCGCCCTGATGACCATGCCGCAGGCCCGGGGCCTGTTCCGCCGTGCCATCACCCAGAGCGGCGCCGGGCACCACAGCCACCCCGAGGAGATCGCCCGGCGCGTGACCGAGCGGCTGGCCGCGCTGGCCGGCGCGGAGCCGACGCGCGAGGGGCTGGCCGCCGTACCGCCCGAGCGGCTGATCTCCGCCGACCGCGCCCTCGGCATGGAGATCGCGCGGGCGGAGGACCCCGGTCAGTGGGGCGAGTCGGCGGGCGGCGGCACCACCGTGCTGCCCGTGGTGGACGGCACCACACTCCCCCGGCGGCCGATCGACGCCATCGCCGACGGGGCCGGCGGCGGCATCGATCTCCTCACCGGTGCGACGACGGAGGAGTTCCGCCTGTTCCTCGTCCCGTTGGGCATCGCACCGCGCATCACGGACGAGGTCCTGCACGGTCTCCTCGCCGGGCTCGGCCTCGACCCCGTCCGGGCCCGCGCGGTCTACGGCGCGGCGAACCCCGGCGCCTCCCCCGGCGATCTGTTCTCCGCCGTGATGTCGGACCACGCCTACCGGATTCCCGCCCTGCGCGTGGCCGAGGCCCGTGCCGCGCGCGGAGCGGACACCTTCGTGTACGAGTTCGCGTGGCCGTCACCCGCGCTGGACGGTGCCCTCGGTGCCTGCCATCTCGCCGACGTGGGCTTCGTCTTCGGCAATCTCACCGGCCCGCTCGTCGGCTCCGGCGCCCCACCGGAACTGTCCGACCGTATGCGCCGGGCATGGGTCTCCTTCGCCCGCACCGGCCGGCCCGGCGGTGGCGGGGCGTTCGGAGGCGCGCTGCCGCACTGGCCGGCGTACGGCGGGCGGCGGTCGGTGATGCGGCTGGGTGACGGCGCGCCCGCCGTGCACGACGACCCCGGCGCTGCGACGCGCGGGCTCTGGGAGGGCCTCCGGCTCCCCCGGGCCGTCTCCTGAGCGTTGTCCGCCGGGTCAGGCGCCGGGGAGGACGCCGGTGCGGGCCACACGGGAGTACCAGCGGGCGCTCGCCTTGGGGATGCGGGTGCCGGTCGGGTAGTCCACGTACACGGCGCCGAAGCGCTTGCTGTAGCCGTGGGCCCATTCGAAGTTGTCCAGCAGCGACCAGAGGAAGTAGCCGCGTACGTCCGCGCCGTCCCTGATCGCGTCGTGGACGGCGGCCAGGTGGCCGCGGAGGTAGTCGATCCGCTCCGGGTCGTCGACGTGGCCCTCCGGGTCGGCGTAGTCGTGGAAGGCCGCGCCGTTCTCGGTGATGATCAGCGGCAGGTGCGGGAAGTCGGAGGACAGCCTCCGCAGCAGCTCGTACAGGCCGCTCGGGTCGATGGCCCAGCCCATGGCGGTGGTGTCGCCCGGGGGCTGGTGGAAGGCGACCTCGTCGGCGCCCGGCCAGGGGCTGTACGCGCTCCTGCCGTGCCCGTCGGAGGTGTGGGTGCCACTGCCGTCGGCCCGTGAGACGAGGGTGGGCGAGTAGTAGTTGACGCCGAGGAAGTCCAGCGGCTGGTGGGCCGTCGCCAGGTCGCCGTCGCGGACGAACGACCAGTCGGTCAGGGCGGCGGTGTCCTTGAACAGGTCCTCCGGATAGGCGCCGCGCAGCATCGGGCCGGTGAAGACCCGGTTGGCGAGCGCGTCGATCCGGCGGGCGGCGTCGGTGTCGGCGTCACTGCCGGTGCGCGGGCGGACGTGGTGGATGTTGAGGGTGACCGAGCAGCGGGCGTCCGCGCGGAGCCGGTCGCGCAGGGCCTGTACGGCCAGACCGTGGCCGAGGTTGAGATGGTGGGCGGCGCGCAGGGCGGCGACCGGGTCGGTGCGGCCGGGGGCGTGCACGCCGGAGCCGTAGCCGAGGAAGGCGCTGCACCAGGGCTCGTTGAGCGTGGTCCAGGTCCGCACCCGGTCGCCGAGGGCGTCGGCGGCCAGGGCGGCGTACTCGGCGAACCGCTCGGCGGTGGCGCGTTCCGGCCAGCCGCCCGCGTCCTCCAGCTCCTGCGGCAGATCCCAGTGGTAGAGGGTGGCGACGGGCTGGATGCCCCTGTCCAGCAGCGCGTCGACGAGACGCCGGTAGAAGTCGAGGCCCTTCTGCACGGCGGGGCCCCGGCCGGTGGGCTGGATACGCGGCCAGGCGAGGGAGAAGCGGTAGGCGCCGACGCCGAGTTCGGCCATGAGGGCGACGTCCTCGCGCCAGCGGTGGTAGTGGTCGGTGGCGATGTCACCGGTGTCGCCGTTGCGTACCCGGCCGGGGGTGCGGGCGTAGGTGTCCCAGATGGACGGGGTGCGGCCGTCCTCGCCGGCGGCCCCCTCGATCTGGTACGCGGCGGTCGCGGTGCCCCAGAGGAAGCCTCTCGGGAAGGTGCGGGAGGCGTCCGGGGCGGACGCGGTCTGCTGCTGTGCTGCGGTGGCCACGGAGGTCCTTTCGGTGAGGAGGGGTGTGGGGGGGGACGGGGGTCAGCCCTTGACGGCGCCCTGCATGATGCCGCTGACGATCTGCCGGCCGAAGACGAGGAACATGGCCAGCAGGGGCAGGGTGCCGAGGAGCGCGCCCGCCATGATCAGGGACTGGTCGCGGATGTAGCCGGCGCTGAGCTGGGTGAGGGCGACGGGGACAGTCGGGTTGGTCATGTCGAGCACCACGAACGGCCAGAAGAAGTCGTTCCAGGCGTGCACGAACGTGATCATGAACAGGACCGCCATCGCGGGGCGGGCGACCGGCAGCACGATGCTCCAGAAGACGCGCAGCGAGTGCGCGCCGTCCACCCGGCCGGCCTCGACCAGCTCGTCCGGCAGCGCCTCGGACAGGTACTGGCGCATGAAGAAGACGCCGACCGCGCTCACCAGCGTCGGGAAGATGACCGCGGGCAGCTGCTGCGACCAGCCCAGCTCGGACATCATCATGAACAGCGGGACGACACCGAGCTGCGGCGGCACCATCATCGTGCCGATCACCAGCATGAGCAGGACGTTGCGGCCCTTGAAGCGGAGTTTGGCGAAGGCGAATCCGGCGAGCGTCGCGAACATCACCGTGGACAGGGCGATGACCCCGGCCACGATGGTGCTGTTGATCATGGCTTTGCCCATCGCCGCCTCGTCCCAGGCGCGGGCGAGGTTGCCGAACAGGTTCGGGCCGGGCAGGAAGGGCGGCGGGGTCTGGCTGACGCGGGTGTTGTCGGTGGAGGCCGCCACCATCGTCCAGTAGAGCGGGAAGATGGACAGGATCGCCGTGACGGCGAGCAGGACGTAGGCGAGCGGGCCGGCGTGGTGCTGGCGTCCGGCGCCCTGGCGCAGCAGCCGGCGGCCACCGCGGACGGTGCTCTTCCTGGCGGGGGTCCGGGCGGGGGCGTCCGTCCGGACCGGGAGGCTTTCGGTGGTCATGGCGGGCTCCTGGTCAGGACGTACGGGCCGAGCGCAGCCGCCGGATCAGGCGCTGTGCCACGAAGACGAGGACGAGCAGCAGGAACATCGCCCAGGCGACGGTCGCCGAGCGGCCCATCTGGTAGTTCTTCCAGCCCTCCTCGTACAGCAGCAGGCCGAGCGTCTGGTACTGGTTGTCGGCGCCGCCGGAGACCCCGTTGGGCCCCTGGCCGAAGATCAGCGGCTCACCGAAGAGCTGGGTGGCGCCGATGGTGGAGAGCACGATGGTGAAGACGATGGTGGAGCGGATCCCCGGCACGGTGACGTGGGTGAACTGCTTCCAGCGGGAGGCGCCGTCGATGGCGGCGGCCTCGTAGCGGTCGGCGGGGATGGCCTGCATGGCGGCCAGGTACAGGAGCGCGTTGTAGCCGGTCCAGCGCCAGATGACGATGGTGGAGATCGCGATCTGGGCGGGCCACTTGTCGGCCTCCCAGTCCACCGGGTCCAGGCCGACCGAGCCGAGTGCCCAGTTGATCATGCCGAAGTCGCGCTCGAAGAGCATGGTGAAGACGAGGGCCGCGGCGCCGACCGAGGTGGCGTACGGCACGAGCGAGGCGACGCGGAAGAACAGCGAGCCGCGCATCCGGTAGTTGAGCAGATGGGCGAGGCCGAGTGCCATCAGCAGCTGCGGCACCGTGGAGATGACCCCGATGGTGATGGTGTTCCCCAGCGCGTTCCAGAACCGGGAGTCGTTCCACAGCTCGGCGTAGTTGTCGAACGCCACCCACTCCATGACGTCCAGGGTGGCCAGTTCGACCCGGTGCAGGGAGATCCACGACGTGTAGACGAGGGGGTAGAAGCTGAAGGCGGCGAAGACGATGAAGAACGGCGCGACGAACGCGTAGGGCGCGCCTTTGACGTCGACGCGGTGCAGCAGCGCGCCGCGGCGCCGGGGGCGGGTGGTGGAGGTGGCCACCGCAGGGGTTCCTTCCTGGAAGCGTACGGATGGGCCGGGGGCCCGGGCCCGTCGGCGGACGCGGGCCCGGGCGGCCGGTGCGGGCGACGGTCAGCCGACCGCCTTCTCGATGCGCTCCGCGGTGGTCTCCCAGGCCTCGTCGCGTGCGGTGCCCTGCTGCTCGATCAGGGTCAGCCCCTGGGAGAAGGTGTCCTTGATCGTGCCGTCCTTGCGGCCGAGGACCTGCTTGTCCGGGATCTCCTGGGCGGCGGCGCCGAAGATCTCGCCGATCGGGGCGTTGTCGAAGTACTCCGAGGTGACCTCCTTCACCTCGGGGCTCTCCAGCGCCTGCTGCGAGGACGGGACGCTGCCCTGCTTCTTGAAGATGTGGGCCTGCTGCTCCGGAGCGGTCAGCCAGGCGACGAGCTTCTTGGCCTCCTCCTTGACCGGGCTCCGCTCGACCACGCCGAGGAAGGAGCCGCCCCAGTTGGCGCCCTTGGGCGCCTTGGCGACGTCCCACTTGCCCTTGTTGGCCTCGCCGGCCTTCTCGCCGATGTGGCCGAGCATCCAGGCCGGGCAGACGGCGGTGGCGAACGTGCCGTTGGCCAGGCCCGGGTCCCAACCCGGCTGGAACTGGCGGAGCTTGGCGGTCAGACCGGCCTCGGCCGCGTCGGCGGCGAGGTTCCAGGCCTCCTTCACGGCCGGGTTCTTGTCGTAGATCAGGTCGCCCTCGGCGTTGTAGTACTGCTCGGGATAGCCGTAGACCATGGCGTTGAACAGGCCGCTGGCCGCGTCCATGTACGCCACGTCACCACCCTTGAAGTCCTTCTCGAAGGTGCGGCCGACCTCGACGTACTTCTTCCAGTCGCCCTCCCACAGCCTGGCGACCTCCTCGCGGTCGGTGGGCAGGCCGGCCTGCTCGAAGTAGTCCTTGCGGTAGCAGACGGCCATCGGGCCGATGTCGGTGCCGAGGCCCAGCACCTTGCCGTCCTCGGTGGTGATCTGGGACTGCTTCCACGGCAGGAAGTGGTCGGTGCCCGGCACGTCGGAGAAGTCGGCGAACTTGTCGGCCTGGGTGTCGACGATCTCCTTGGCGCGGCCGATCTCGATGCCCTGGATGTCCTTCAGGCCCTTGCCGGCGGCGAGTCTGGTCTGGAGTGCCGTGTAGTACGTCTGCTCGTCGCCGGCTATCTCGGCCCTGATGTCTACGTTCGGGTTCTCCTTCTCGTACTGCTCCAGCAGGCCGGTCTCCTCGAAGCCCATCACCCCGTACATGCCCATGGTGATGACGACCTTGCCGTCCTTCTTGCCACCGCCCGTCGCGGAGTCGTCCTCGCCACCGCAGCCGACGGCGAGGGAGAGCGCCCCGGCGGTCGCCAGGACCGCGACGGTTCTTCTGCGCGATGAGCTGTGCGGGGTTGCCATGGTGTGTTCCTCCAAGGGGCGGCGCGGACGCACCGGAGCGTGGGGTGCGGGGAGTACGCCGAGGACTACGACAGGTGGCTTTTGTAGGTGGGCACGTTCCCACCAAGGGGTGGGAACGTGCCCACCAGTGGAGTGAAGACTGATGGCAGCGCTCGGCCATGTCAATGACTTGTAAACAATTTACGCCGGGACGGGGAGTCGGCCGTTCGCCTCACGACGCCCGACCGGTGCTCTCCCCACCCCCGGGTCTGCCACAATTGCCGCTGGTCACGTCCGCGGCCGGTGCCGTCGCGGTTGCCGCCGGGAGGAGCACATGCCAGGGACCCGCCGCCCCACGATCAAAACAGTCGCCGCCCGTGCCGGGGTGGGGCGGACGACGGTCTCCCGCGTCATCAACGGCTCGGAACTCGTCAGCGCCGACGCGCGCGCCAGGGTCCTGACGGCGATCAAGGAGCTGAACTACGTCCCCAACTCGGTCGCCCGCGGGCTGGTCACCAACCGCACCAACGCCGTCGCGCTGGTCATCCCCGAGTCGGAGAGCCGGCTCGGCTCGGAACCCTTCTTCGCCGCCCTGATCCGCGGCGTGAGCGGCGCGCTCTCCGAGACCCGGACCCAGCTCCAGCTGATGCTGGTACGCGACCAGGCCGAGCGGGACCAGCTCACCGCGTCGGTGGCGACCCGCCGGGTCGACGGAGTGCTGCTGGTCTCGGTCCACGCCCACGACCAGCTCCCCGGCCTGCTGGAGGAGCTGGGCCTGCCCACCGTGCTGGCCGGGCGGCGTGACGAAAGGGAACGCCTGAGCCACGTCACCTCCGACAACGCCGGGGGCGCCGCCGCGGCGGTCCGGCATCTGCTGGAGCGCGGCCGGGGCCGGATCGCCACCATCGCCGGGCCGCTCGACATGGACGTCGGCCGCAGCCGGCTCGCCGGCTGGCACGATGCCCACCGCGAGGCCGGGGTCGCCGCCGACGCGTCCCTGGTGGAGGTCGGCGACTTCACCGAGGAGGGCGGTCGCAGGGCGATGCGTTCGCTTCTTGAACGTGCGCCGGATCTGGACGCCGTCTTCGCCGCGTCCGACCTCATGGCCGTCAGCGCCCTGGCCGAACTGCGCCGCCAGGGACGGCAGGTGCCGGGTGATGTCGCCGTCGTCGGTTTCGAGGACTCCGTCCTCGCCCGTCACACCAACCCGCCGCTGACCACGGTCCGCCAGCCCGTGGAGGAACTCGGCCGGACGATGGCGCGGATACTCCTCGACGAGATCACCGGGGCCGACCGGTCCCCGCGGCGGCTGACGCTTTCCACGGAGCTGGTGGTGCGGGAGTCGTCCTAGGGGGTGTCTCGTCGCTCCTCCAGGGCCTTTCCCACGGATCGGCTCTCGCGGGGACCGAGGCGGCGAGTTGTCATCGCTGCCGCCCGGCCGGCACATGACGCGGTCCAGGGTGTTCGGATGGACGTGACGGCCGTACCGATTGCGATCACCGGTGTCGCGGGAACTCTCCGGGCCGCGTCGCTCGCCCAGCGGGGCGCCGACCGGGCCAAGAAGCGCGGAGTCCGTCGGCGCGGGTTGAGCCCGGCGAACTCGGCGTTCGACTTCGGGTGCGGTGCGAGGCCGGTGGCCTGCTGGTAGAAGGCCGCCAGGACGAGCGGGTCGGCGCAGTCGAGGGGATCGCGCTCAGCTTCAGCAGCGGGCATGGCGCCTCGGGACCGGTCGGGGAGCTGTCGGGGACGCGGAGACCGGGGTGTGCCGGCCGGACCCGTCAGCCGAGGACGAGGGGGATCCTCCCGGCCAGCTCACCCAGTTCGGCCCGCTCCGTGTCGGCCGGGGCGCGCCGTCCGGTGCCGACCAGCAGCGCCGTCCCGTCGGAGAAGGACGCGGGGAACGCGGTTCCGGCGATCTTCTCCAGCATCTCGCGGGACCGGGCGAGCCCTTCCGCGGGCGGCCCCGCGACGTGCGGGAGGTGTGCGGTGAGGTCGAGGTGGTGCAGTGTCCACTCCAGGACGTACGCGGAGAGGTAGTCGCCCGCGGTGAGGACCTGCTCCTGGGTCTTCACCCGTAGGGCCGGGTCGGCGAGTTCCGCGGCGCGGCCGGCGGCGGAGCCGACGTCGTCGAGGTGGAACTTGAGCAGCCCCGGATCCTGGTAGGCGGCGGCCAGCCGGACGGTGAGCGCGTCGAGCGGGTCGTCACCGGCCGGCGGTGTCTCGGAGACCTGCCAGTAGGTCACGGCGTCGCGGGTCGGTTCCGTCGCGGCGGGGGTCACGAGGGTGATCAGGACGTCCTGCGCGTCGATGACCAGATGACACACCAGGTCCCGCACCAGCCAGCCGGTGCAGCCGGACCGCTGCGCGAAATCCTCGTCCGAGAGCCCGGCGACGGCCGTGCGCAACGCCGTCCACGCGTGTGAGAAGAGATCCACCTCGGCACGCTAGTGCGGTGTCCGGGCCCGGACAAGCGCATTGTCGGGCGGTCGCCGGGGGCTGTCCCCCCGTGGAGTGGCCGGTCTCTCGGTTCCACGCAGCGAGACCTGGGCCACCGTCCCGCATGCGAGAGATGACGTCATCAGCGTGCTCGCCGACACGGGGATGGGAGGCTGACCCACCGCGCCGTGGACCGGGCGGCCGGCCTCCCGTCCGGGACCACGTCCGCCCGTCCACCGTCCCGAGCTGCGGGACGTCCTCGTGGCACGCGAGAACGCGGGGCGCGCGGCCGTGCGCGGCTTCCTCGCCGCCCAGGGTCCCGGACCCCGAGGAACGCACCGTCCCTTGCTGACGTGCGTGGACGGACTGGTCTTCGACCGCCTGGTCGACGGCGGGGACGTCGGCGAGCGGGACGCGCGCGGGCTCGTGGCGGCCGCCCTGCGCTGAGCCGCCCGGTTCAGATGAGGTGGGCGAAGACCACGAGGTTGTCCGTGTAGTCCTTCGCCGCACGGTCGTAGTCGCCCGCGCAGGTGATGAGCCGGACCTGGGCCTGGGGCGTGTCGGCGTACACCCGGTCGTCGGGGAAGTCGTCCTTGTCGAACGTCTCGACGCTGTCGACCACGAAGGACGCCTTGCGCCTGTCGGCTCGTTTGACGTGGAAGACGTCGCCCTTCTTCAGCTCGCCGAGGTTCACGAACACGGCGGGAGACTTCGCCGTGTCGACGTGCCCGGCGATGACCGACGTACCGGCCTCCCCCGGCGACGGCCCGTCGGCGTGCCAGCCCACCAGGTTGACGTCGTCGGCGGGCGGGGCTTCGAGCTGCCCCTTGGGGCCGATGGCCAGCTCCGTGAAGGGGGCGTCGACCGAGATCTTCGGGATGAGCAGGCGTACGGGCTTCGAGCGCGGCAGATGCTTCCGGGCCGACTGCCCGGCGGGCGGAGCCGACGCGGCGGACGCCATCACGTCCTGCGGCGCGGGGAGGGAGTCGGACGACGTACCGGACGGCGTGTCCTGCCGGCCCATCAGGCTCGTGACGAGGATCAGAACGGCCACGGCACTCATCGGCAGCAGGCCGACGCGGGATCCCCGCCCGCTCGGGGCGGGGTCGTGATCAGCGTGATGAGGCGAACCAGCTGCCATAGGAAACCACCTCGCTAGGGCACGGCAGCGCAGGGGACGGGGTGACGGAAGAGCCACCGGCCGGGCCGCCACGCGGCGCGCGCGTGGCGACCGCAGCGGCTATCGCAGCGGGCACGGGTCAGCGCGCGCTCTCCGCCGTCTTCCTGCGACGCATCGCGTACAGGCCGGTACCGGCGACGGCGAGGGCGGCCAGACCGCCCGCGGTCACCGTCTGTCCGGCGAGGGCGCCGCCTCCGGTGTGCACACCACCGCGGGGCTTCTCGTGGTCACCGCCCCAGGAGTCCTTCTCCTTCCAGGAGTCCTTGTCGTGCTCGTCCTTGTACGACCCGGAGTCGTGGCCCCCGTCCTCGTGCGAGCCCCACTCCTCGCCGCCGTCCTTGTGGGACCCGGAGTCGTGGCCGCCCTCCTTGTGCGAGCCCGACTCCTCGCCGCCGTCCTTGTGGGACCCGGAGTCGTGGCCGCCGTCCTTCTCCTGCTCCTTGCTGTACGAGGAGTCTTCGTGGTCCGAGCCGGGGCCGGTCGCGTAGGCGCCGGGCGCACCCAGGGCGAGGGCCGCCGAGGCCCCCGCGATGGCCACGAGCATGCGAGCAGAGCGCATCTGACATTCCTTCCGCCGACGGCCGGGCAGCTGGCACTCAGTCAGCTGACCAACCCGGCCTCGACGTCCTCAACCGTCGGACAGTCGCCTGCCCGCCGCTACTCGGGGCGATCAGTCGGGTGAGCCCGAACACCGCCAAGCGGATGACGGGGCCAGGGGCATGAGGGTGGGGCGCGCCGCTCCCCACCGCCACTCCTTCCCCCAGCGCCCCCTCCCCCACCAGGCGCTCCGCGCGGCGCGCACTGTCGAGCGCGGTGAGATCACCACTACGCTGGGTGCCGGATGCCCGGCGCGGCGCACCTGCGGGCCCGCGTGACCGGGCGGCGGCCGTACCGTTCGGGAGGCACCCATGGACTACTACGATCTCGGCACTCACACCCGTCCGGTGACGACCACGTCGGCCGAGGCCCAGCTCTGGTTCGACCGCGGTCTGGTCTGGACGTACGCCTTCCACCACGAAGAGGCCGTCCGCTGCTTCGAGGCGGCGGTCGCGGCCGATCCCGAGTGCGCCATGGCCCACTGGGGCATCGCCTACGCCCTGGGTCCCAATTACAACAAGCCGTGGGAGTTCTTCGACGAGAAGGACCTCACCCGGACCGTCGAGCGCACCCATGCCGCCGTCGAACGGGCGCACGAGAAGGCCGCCGGTGCCACACCCGTCGAACGGGCGCTGATCGGCGCGCTGCGCGCCCGTTACCCTCGGTCCCGCCCGGTCGAGGACTGCTCGGTGTGGAACGAGCCGTACGCCGGCAGCATGCGCGCCGCCCACGAGCTGGCCCCCGACGATCTGGACGTCGCCGCCCTGTACGCCGACGCGCTGATGAACCTGACGCCGTGGCGACTGTGGGACCTGCGCACCGGCGAGCCCGCCGAGGGCGCCCGCACGCTCGAAGCCCGGGCCGTCCTCGAACGGGCGATCGACACGCCGGGCGGGCGCGACCATCCGGGCGTCCTGCACCTGTACATCCACCTGATGGAGATGTCCCCGACACCCGAGTCGGCCCTGCCCGTCGCCGACCGGCTGCGCGGCCTGGTGCCGGACGCCGGCCACCTCCAGCACATGCCCTCGCACATCGAAGTACTGTGCGGCGACTACCGGCGGGTCGTGTCCGACAACAGCGCGGCGATCGCCGCCGACGAGAAGTTCCACGCGCGCGCCGGGGCGATGAACTTCTACACGCTGTACCGGTCGCACAACTACCACTTCAAGATCTACGGCGCGATGTTCCTCGGCCGGTCCGAGGTCGCCCTGGAGACGGCCGCCCGGCTGGAGGCGTCCATCCCCGAGGAACTGCTGCGGGTGCAGAGCCCGCCCATGGCCGACTGGCTGGAGGGCTTCCTCGCCATGCGGGTGCATGTGCTGATCCGGTTCGGCCGCTGGGCCGACATCCTCGGTCTGCCGCTGCCCGAGGACCGCGATCTGTACTGCGTGACCACCGCCATGCTGCGCTACGCCCGTGGCGTCGCCCTCGCGGCGACCGGCCGGGTCGCCGAGGCCGAGACCGAGCGGGAGCTGTTCCACGCGGCGCTCGACCGGGTCCCCGGGACGCGGACCCTGTTCAACAACACCTGCGCCGACATCCTGGCCATCGCCTCCGCCATGCTCGACGGCGAACTCGCCTACCGCAAAGGCCACTTCGACGAGGCGTTCGCCGCCTTGGAGCGGTCCGTCGCCCTCGACGACAACCTGCCGTACGACGAGCCGTGGGGCTGGATGCAGCCCACCCGGCACGCCCTGGGCGCCCTGCTGCTGGAACAGGGGCGGGTCGTCGAGGCCGAGGCCGTCTACCGGGCCGACCTGGGCCTGGACGACACCCTGCCGCGCGCCTGCCGGCACCCCGGCAACGTCTGGTCCCTGCACGGTTTCCACGAATGCCTGCTCCGGCAGGGCAGAACGGCGGAGGCGGGCATCGTCGCCCAGCAGCTGGAGGTCGCCACCGCCCTGGCGGACGTCCCCGTCGAGGCGTCCTGCTTCTGCCGCACCACCCCCACGGCAACGGCACCGCCCCGCTGCTGCGGGGCGGACGGATGATGCCACCGCCGCCACGTACGGGGCCGTGACGCGGCGCACCGCCCTCGCGGGCCGCACGTACGCGCCTCGCCCCCCATCAGCCCGTACGGCCGAGGCGGGCCACCCGAGTCGGCCGAGGGTCGCGCCGATCGCACCGGCCGGCAGCAATCCCCTCCGACGTCCGGGTGCGGCCTGATCATGTCGTCCGGACTCACCGCTCGCCGTTCCGGCGGACGCGGCGAGCGTGCTGGTGCCGGCCATCGACCGGGCGATGACCAAGCTCCGGCCGGGCATCGCACCCGGGTTTCCGTCCGGGGCACCGTCCGGCGCCTTCCGTGGGTCTTGGAGCGGATTCGGCTTCTGCATGAAATCGCTTTCTGTGGTTGCGCGAAGCCTTGTCACAGCACTGAGGTCACCCTATCCTCGCCGCACGGAAAGCGCTTTCCCAAGCGGGTGCGGGCCGCTCCTGATCCGGCCAGAGCCGCACTTCCGGTACGCCACCCGCCGGTCGCAGCGGTCACCGCACAGCGAGCACGCACGGCACCACCGCACCACTGCACGCCTGCACGCCTGCACGCCTGCACGCCTGCACCACGCATCAGCACCACCCGGCGTTCGAGGACGACTGACGAATGGGGAGACGAGGATGAGACGACCTGCCGCGCTGCGGCTCCACGCGGCACTGGCCACGCTGGCACTCGCGGCCGCGACCGGTGCGGTCCTGTCGGCGCCCGAGGCATCGGCGGCCACCGGCGGCGCCACGGGGTACGCGACCCAGAACGGCGGCACCACCGGCGGCGCCGGCGGGCAGACCGTGCGGGCCACCACGGGGACGGCGATCCACCAGGCCCTGTGCACCCGGGCCAGCAGCAGCACCCCGATCACCATCCAGGTCGAGGGGACCATCAACCACGGCAACACCAGCAAGGTGTCGGGCGGCAGTTGCAGCACCGCCGACGGCGTGATCGAGCTGAAGCAGATCAGCAACGTCACGATCGTCGGGGTCGGCAGTGGTGCCGTCTTCGACCAACTGGGCATCCACATCCGGGAGTCCAGGAACATCATCATCCAGAACGTGACCGTCCGGAACGTCAAGAAGTCCGGCTCGCCCACGTCCAACGGCGGTGACGCCATCGGCATGGAGAGCGACGTCCGCAACGTCTGGGTCGACCACGTCACCCTGGAGGCGTCGGGCGGGGAGTCGGAGGGCTTCGACGGCCTCTTCGACATGAAGGACAACACCCAGTACGTGACCCTGTCGTACAGCGTCCTGCGCAACTCCGGCCGCGGCGGCCTCATCGGCTCCAGCGAGACCGACACCTCGAACGGTTACGTCACGTTCCACCACAACCTGTACGAGAACATCGACTCCCGCGCGCCCCTGCTGCGCGGCGGGATCGCCCACATCTACAACAACCACTACACGCGCCTCAACGAGTCCGGTATCAACTCCCGGGCCGGCGCCCGCGCCAAGGTGGACAACAACTACTTCGAGGACTCCAAGGACGTCCTGGGCACCTTCTACACGGACGCGGCCGGTTACTGGCAGGTCGCCGGCAACATCTTCGACAACGTGACGTGGTCCGGCCGGAGCGGCGACCACAACCCGGCCGGGCCGAATCCGCAGTCCAACACCACGGTCGGCATTCCGTACTCCTACAACCTCGACGCCGCCAGTTGCGTGCCGGGCGTCGTGAGCCAGACGGCGGGCGCCAACAAGGGCCTGCGGGTGTCGGACGGCAACTGCTCACCGCAGACGCCCGCCCCCACACCCACGCCGACCACCCCCACCCCGGCCCCGACGACGCCCGCGCCCACCCCGACGCCGACCCAGCCCGCCGGGACCAACCTGAGCATCGGAGCGGGCGCGGACGGCTCCAGCAAGGCCGACGGGACGAGCTACGGCAATGTCCGGGACGGCAACATGAGCACCTACTGGTCGCCGGCCGGCACGACCGGTTCGGTCTCCGTCAAGTGGGGCTCCCCCACCACCGTCTCCACGGTCCACATCCGCGAGACGTCGGCGGCCGCCGGCCGCATCGGCTCCTGGCGGGTCCTCGACGCCGACACCGGTACCGTGCTCGCGACCGGCAGCGGAGCCGGGGTGATCGCCGTTCCCCGGACCACACTGAGCAAGATCACTTTTGAGATCACCGGCTCGAACGGCACACCGCAGGTGGCCGAGTACGAGACGTACGCCGGGTGGTGACCCGGTACCGCCGCGCCGCCGGGGAAGCACCGGGCAGCGCGGCGGTGTCAGGCCGTGAGGCCGTCAGGCGGCGGGGCGGTTCCAGAGGTCGCAGTGGTGGTCCTGGGGGAAGGTGACCGTGGGGGTGATCGCCTCCGGGGCGAGGGTCTGGACCTTCGGGTACGGATTCCAGCGCGGGGCGCCCACCGCGTACGGCAGGCCCGTCCTGGCGAAGTTCGTCCAGTGGCCGAGCATCGTGTCCGTCAGGGCGACCTGGCCCGGGGTTCCCGTGACGCCGCCGAAGACGTACCGGATCTCGGAGCCGTGCGGTGCCCCGATCGGGAAGCTCAGCGGCGGGTTCAGATAGTCCATGGCGTGCCGGTCGGCGAACTCGTACGGGTAGGAGCGGGTGTGCTCCGCCATGAGGCCGGCGGTGCGGGACTGGAGGCAGGCGAACTGGGAGTCGGTGAGGACCGCGCCCAGGGCCTCCGCGGGGCTGCCGTGGCCGGACAGCGGGTAGCGGGCCAGGATCTCGTCGGCCCGTGCGCCGTGGAGCGCGCGGACCGCCGCCGGGTAGCCCTCGGCGGTGAGCCGCCGGCCGGTGAGGTCGTAGGTGGTCGCCACGGTGAGCCGGCCCTCGTCGCAGGCAGGCGAGGTCCGCGCAGCCGAGGGAGTCGGCCCAGGCCTTGCCGTTGTTCTGCTGTGACTCCTGGGTGGGCAGGGGGAAGCCGCAGCCGGACTGGGCGATGGCCCGGTCGAAGAGGCCGGTCGCGGCCGGGGAGACCAGGTGCCGGCAGACGCCGTCCGCCGACGGTCAGTTGCCAGTCGCCCTGGCCGCCGGTGACCCGGACGGCTCCCCCGGGCGCCGGCTGGGTGGTGTCGTCGCCGTAGACCTGGAACTCCCACAGGGAGTAGCCGTAGCCGGTGGGGCGGGTGACGCCCTGGAGACGGACGTAGCGGCCCGTTCCGGAGACGCGATGTCGTCCGTGCCCCCGTCCCCGGCCGTGACGGACTTGACGGTGCGCCAGTCGCTGCCGTTGTCCGACAGCTGGATGTCGTAGGCCTTGCCGTAGGCCGCCTCCCAGGTCAGCACGACCCGGCTGACGGCGGCGGACTGGCCCAGATCGACCTGGTGCCACTGGTTGTCGCTCCACTGGCTGGCCCAGCGGGTGCCGGTGAGGTTGCCGTCCACGGCGGCCGGGGCGGTGAACGCCGCGCCCTCCGCCGACGACGCGGTGGCGGGCCTGCCCTGCGACAGCAGGGTCTCGGCCGCCGAGGCCGGGGCCGCCGTCAGCGCGGTGACGGATCCGGCGAGCAGGGCGCCCAGGGTCACGAGGGAGGCTGTCTACGGGCTCGGGTGTGTCTTCTTCTCCTGGCGGTGTGCATGGCGGCTCCATGTGCGGCGGGAGGAGGGAGGTCGGTTCCGCCTTCCGGGCGGCGCGGCGGGGACCGGGAGGACGCCGCCCGGAAGGGACCGTCAGGGGTAGGAGACGACGGTCGAGGGGATGGTCTCGCTGCCCTGGGTGGGGGCGCCGGTGTCGTTGATGACGTGCTCGAAGTGGCCGTTGCCGCCGAGCGAGACGGTGAGCAGGCTGTGGAACTTCACGCCGGGCTTGACCGGTGCCTTGAAGCCGTGATCCTGGCGGATCGTCGGGTCGACGTTGTAGTAGCAGTAGCTGCCCATGCCCCAGCCCTCATGGGTGTTCACGGAGTCGTCGACCCGGTAGGCGGCGTAGCCCTTGGTGGTGCCGTTCTGGATGGCGGCCTGGTTGGGGGCGTCGTACGCCTTCTCGTTCTGGAAGAAGATCGTCCGGCCGCGCTCGCCGTACCACTCCACGTCGTACTTGTTGAAGTGCTCCACGAACAGACCGGTGGCCAGCACGTCGTCGCCGTTGACGCGGACGCCGTAGTCGGCGCGGTTGGTCTCCCAGCCGACGCCCTCGCCGTGGTCGGCGCGCCACACCCAGGTGTGGTCGATGATCGTGTCGTCGTTGTTGACGACCATGCTGGTGGTGGCCTTGCCGGCGCCCGCGCCGCCGATGCGGAGGTACACGTCCTGGACGGTCGTGGGGTTCGCGGAGTGGTCGGCGGAGGCGTTCTGCGGGCCGACCTCCAGCAGCGTCGGCGAGTTGACCGGCCCGGCGTCGATCAGGAAGCCCGCGAGCCGTACGCCGTCGACGTCGGCGACCCGCATGGCGGTCACACCGTTGTCCGGGATGATGGTGGCGAGGCCGAGGCCGAGCACGATGGTGTCGGGCCGGTTGATCTGGATCGTGCGGTCGACGTGGTAGACGCCGGGCGTGAACAGCAGGTGCAGGCCCTGGGCGAGCGCCTGGTTGATGGTGGCGGCGGTGGCGCCGGGCTTGACGACGTAGAAGCGGCTGAGCGGGATGGACTGGCCCTGCGGGGTGCCGCTCGCCCAGGTGGTGCCGCGGGCGCCGGTGCGCTTGGCGGGCGCGAACACCTTGTACTCGGTGCCGTCGAGGTAGAGGAACGGCTTCTCGCGCGAGATCGGGGTGTTCGCGAGGGTGGTGTAGCGCGGCTCGGGGAAGCTGTTCGCCGGGGCGCCCTCGACGCCCGAGAAGACCTGGTTCCACACGGAGTTGGACCAGCCGCCGATGGCACTGTCCCGCGTGTACCACTGCTGCTGCGAGTAGTTGCCGACCTGGCCGTCGATCTTGGAGTCGGCGATGTAGCCGCCGCTGGCCCAGCCGTAGCCGTTCGGGGCGAGGTTGAGGCCGCCCTTGACGTGCATGCGGCGGAAGGAGGAGGCCTGCGAGACCGCCCACCGGTTGGTGCCGTTGACCGGGTCGACCGCGAGGTTCTCGGCACCGCGCCAGAAGTTCTGGGTGGCGTTGCCGTTGAACCAGCCCGCGTCGACGGTGATGTCGCCGTTGATCAGCGTGTCGTCGGGCTTCAGGCCGAGGCCCGCGATCTGGGTGTAGAAGCCGATCTGGGCGTTGAGGTTGTTGTAGGTGCCCGGCTTGAAGAGGAACGCGTGCCGGCCGGTGCCGAACTGCGCGGACTCCTGCTGCTTGAACACCGCGTCCAGCTTGCCCTGGATGTCGGGGGTGGAGGGGTCGATGACGTGGACGTTCGGGCCGAGGTCGCCACCGCCGGGGAGCTGGGGGGTGTCGCCGGTGCCGCCGTAGACCTGGAACTCCCACAGGGAGTAGCCGTAGCCGGTGGCGCGGGTGACGCCCTGGAGACGAACGTAGCGGCCGGTCCCGGAGACGGCGATGTCGTCCGTGCCGCCGTCCCCGCCCGTGACCGACCTGACCGTGCGCCAGTCGGTGCCGTTCTCCGAGAGCTGGATGTCATAGGCCTTGCCGTAGGCCACCTCCCAGGTCAGCACCACCCGGCTCACGGCGGTGCTCTGACCCAGATCGACCTGGAACCACTGGTTGTCGCTCCACTGGCTCGCCCAGCGCGTACCGGTCAGATTGCCGTCCACGGCGGCCGGGGCGGCGAACGCCGCACCCTCCGTCGACGACGCCGTGGCCGGCCTGCCCTGCGACAGCAGCGTCTCGGCCGCCGCGGCCGGGGCCGCCGGGACGAGCGCGAGCAGCGTGCCGACCAGGGACGAGACCAGGGCTCCGGCGGTGGCGCGTCTGACGGCCGGGCTGGATCGCCGGAAGACCGGCGGTATCCCGACTGAAGGCATGGGGTCTCCTCGTGTGGGGAGGGGGAACGGTTGCGAGAGAGCGGGAGAGCGCTCTCCCGGGAACCTTGCCCGCCTGTCAGTGAACGGTCAAGCATTCCGTCACGCTTTTCTTTAGGCTTGCCTTAAGCCTTTCGAGGAGTGATCGGCACCTGCGCGTACCCGCTCGGCGACAGCGCGTTAGGGTGCGGGAGTGACCAAGAGGGGACCGACTCTGGAAGACGTCGCACGTGAGGCCGGAGTCTCCCGTGCGACGGCGTCGCGCGTGGTCAACGGCGTGCGCAACGTGGACCCGCGCATCCAGGAAGCGGTGCGCCGGGCGATCACCCGCACCGGCTACACCCCCAACCAGGCGGCCCGCTCACTGGTGACCCGCCGCACGGGCGCGGTGGCACTCGTGTTCTCCGCGACGGGCGAGGCCTTCGCCGCACGGGTCTTCGCCGACCCGTTCTTCGGACGCGTGGTGGACGGAGCGCTGGGCTTCCTGCGCGAGCGGACCGTCCAGCCGGTGCTCCTGGTCGCCGAGTCCGAGCAGGCCAGGGTCCAGGTCGTGCAGTACTTGCGGCAGGGCGCGGCGGACGGCGCCCTCGTGGTCTCCCTGGACGCCGACGACCCGCTGCCGGCGATGCTGGTGGCAGCGGGTGTTCCCACCGTCCTCTTCGGCCGTCCGCCCGGCCCCCTGCGGGTGGGGTACGTCGACCTCGACAACGCCGCGGGCGCCCGGCTCGCGGCCGGACACCTCCTCGCGCGCGGCCGACGGCGCCTCGCCACCATCGGCGCCCCCACCTCCGCCCCGGCCGCCCGGGACCGCCTCGACGGCTTCCGCGCCGCGCTGACCGAGGCGGGGATCACCGACGTCGCCGTGGTAAGGGGGCGGTTCACGGCCGAGAGCGGCAGGGCGGCGATGGCCCGCCTGCTGCGGGAGCATCCCGGTCTGGACGGAGTGTTCGCCGCCAACGACCTGATGGCGCAGGGCGCGTGCCAG
Source organism: Streptomyces sp. (assembly GCF_035645055.1). GTDB lineage: Bacteria > Actinomycetota > Actinomycetes > Streptomycetales > Streptomycetaceae > Streptomyces. The sequence continues at coordinate 244,641 of NZ_DASQNH010000076.1, forward strand.
CACCTCCGGGAGCGGGGGCTGGCCGTGCCCGGCGATATCGCCGTGGTGGGCTTCGACGACTCCCGGGCCGCGACGGAGTGCCGGCCCGGACTGACGACGGTGCGGCAGCCGGTGGAGGAGATGGCCGCGGCGATGGCCCGGCTGCTGGTCGACCGGCTCCGGGGCACCGCCGAGGACGGCTCCCGCGTGCTGTTCGAGCCGGAGCTGGTGGTACGCGAGTCCGCCTGACCGGCCGGCCGGGCGGGGCCGGGAGCGAGCGCCTCACCGGCCCGGGAGCGGCGCGCCGGAGGCGGGCCGCGCGCCCGCCCGCAGCACGCGCCCGCCCGCAGCACGCGCCCGGCTCAGGCTGCGGCGGACGCGGCGTTCCGGTGCGCTCGGATGATCTCGGCGTAGCGTCGGCCGCTGCTCTTCATGGTGCGCTTCTGGGTCGGGTAGTCCACGTGGACCAGCCCGAAGCGCTTGTCGTAGCCGTACGCCCACTCGAAGTTGTCCAGCAGCGACCAGGCGTAGTAGCCCGCCAGCGGGGCGCCCTTGCGCAGGGCACGGGCACAGGCGGCCAGGTGTTCCTCCAGGTAGCGGGTGCGCTCGGGGTCGTGGACGGTGCCGTCGGGGGCGACGGTGTCCGGGTAGGCGGAGCCGTTCTCGGTGACGTAGATGCGGCGCACCCCGTAGTCGTCGGTGAGCCGCATCAGCATGCCCTCCAGGCCCGCCGCGTCGACCGGCCAGTCCATGCCGGAGCGGGGCACGCCGGCCACCCTGACCTCGCGGGCGTACGGCACGGGGCCGTCGGGGTCGTCGACGACGACGGACGGGAAGTAGTAGTTGAGTCCGTGCCAGTCGGTCGGGGTCGCCATCACCTCCAGGTCGCCGGACCGCTCGGGCAGTTCGACGCCGTACAGCTCGCGCATGTCGGCGGGGAAGCCGCGGCCGTACACCGGGTCGAGCCACCAGCGGTTGGTGTGGCCGTCCAGGCGGACGGCCGCGGCGGCGTCCTCGGGACGGGCGGTGGCGGGTTCGACGGTGGAGTGGTTGGTGACCAGGCCGATCTGCGCGCCGGGCGCGGCGGCGCGCACCGCTCGCATGGCCAGGCCGTGGGCGAGGAGCAGATGGTAGGAGGCGCGCACGGCGGCGGTGAGGTCGGTGAGGCCGGGGGCCATCCGGCCCTCCAGGTGGCCGATCCAGCCGGAGCACAGCGGCTCGTTGAGGGTGGCCCACCGGGTGACCCGGTCCCCGAGCCGGCCGGCGACGGCGGAGGCGTAGGCGGCGAGGTGTTCCGCGGTGTCGCGCTCGGTCCAGCCGCCGCGGTCCTGGAGGGCCTGGGGCAGGTCCCAGTGGTAGAGGGTGACGGACGGGGTGATGCCGGCGGCGAGCAGGCCGTCGACGAGCCGGTCGTAGAAGTCGAGGCCCGCGGGGTTGACGGGGCCGTCGCCGCCGGGCATGACCCGGGGCCAGGCCACGGACATCCGGTAGCCGTCGGTGCCGAGTTCCTTCATCAGGACGATGTCCTCGGGCCAGCGGTGGTAGTGGTCGCAGGCGACGTCGCCGTGGTCGTCGTTGTCGACCCGGCCGGGCGTGTGGCTGAAGGTGTCCCAGATGGACGGGGCGCGGCCGTCCTCGGCCACCGCGCCCTCGATCTGGTAGGCGGATGTCGCGGTGCCCCAGGTGAAGTCGGCCGGGAAGGCCGCCAGGTCGAGGGCGTGCGGGGCTGCGGATTCGGGCACGGAGGAACCTCTCGGGAGTGGGCGAAGCGGGCGGCTGAGACGCTGTCGTGGCGGTGCGGGGCGCTACTTCACGGCGCCGGCGGTCAGTCCGGCGACCAGGTAGCGCTGGAGGAGCAGGAAGCCGGCGACCACGGGCACGCTCACCACGAGGGAGGCGGCCATGATCTGGTTCCAGTAGACGTCGTTGAGCGTGGAGTAGCCCTGGAGTCCGACGGCGAGGGTGCGGGTGGTGTCGTTCGTCATGACGGAGGCGAAGAGGACTTCGCCCCAGGCGGTCATGAAGGCGTAGACGGCGACCGCGACGATGCCGGGCACGGCCGCCGGGACGATCACCCGGAACAGCGCGCCGATCGGACCGCACCCGTCGACCTTGGCGGCCTCGTCCAGGTCGCGCGGGATGGAGTCGAAGTACCCGATGAGCATCCAGATGGAGAACGGCAGCGAGAAGGTCAGATAGGTGAGGATCAGGCCGCCGCGCGAGCCGAACAGGGCGATGCCGGTGGCGTTGCCGATGTTGACGTAGATGAGGAACAGCGGCAGCAGGAACAGGATGCCGGGGAACATCTGCGTCGACAGGACCGTGACCGTGAACACCCGTTTGCCGCGGAAGTCGTAGCGGCTGACGGCGTAGGCGGCGAACACCGCGATGACCACCGAGCAGACGGTGGCGGCGACCGAGACGATCAGGGAGTTGACGAAGTAGTCCGCGAGCGGAACGGTCTCCCAGATGTCGAGGTACGGCCGGAGCGTGAGCCCGGAGGGGATCCACTGGAACTTCTCCGAGACGTCCTCCAGCGGCTTCAGCGAGCTGGAGAGCATCACGTACACCGGCAGCAGGACGAACACCGTCAGGACGGTGAGGAAGATCCGCCGGGTCCACAGGAAGGACGGCGGGGCGGCCATCGGCGAGCGGACGGCGCGTCGCTTCGAGGTGTCAGGCACGGGCCTTCGCCTTCTTTCCCCGGCTGGTGACCAGCAGGTAGACGCCGGTCACGACGAGCAGGAACAGCAGCAGCAGGACGGACATGGCCGAGCCGGTGCCGAAGTTCCAGGTCTGGAAGGAGGACTGGTAGATGTGCAGGGAGATCAGGTCGGCGGACTCGGGGGCCGCCCTGCCGAACAGCACGAACGGTGTGTTGAAGTCGTTGAAGGTCCACAGGAACAGCACCAGCACGAGCACCTGGTTGACGGGACGCAGCGAGGGCAGGGTGATGTGCCGGATCTGCTTCCGGACGCCCGCCCCGTCGAGGGCCGCGGCCTCGTACATGTCCCTCGGGATGTTCTGCAGCCCGGCCATCAGGGTGAGGAAGGCGAACGGCCAGCCCTTCCAGACCGAGACGGTCAGCAGCGCCCAGAACGCGTTGTCGCCGACAAGCCAGAAGGCGGGGTTGTCGCCGATGCCGAGCTGGTCGTGGAGGACGTGGTTCACCAGGCCGTTGTCACGCTGGAACATGAACACCCAGGTGATGACGGCGGCGTAGACGGGCAGCGCGTACGGGACGAGGAAGAGGGTGCGCAGCAGGCCGCGGCCGCGGAAGTTCTCCTGGAGGAAGATGGCGGCGGCGGTCCCGAGCAGCCAGCACAGGCCCACCGAGCAGACGGTGAACAGGCAGGTGGTCAGGAACGACTTCAGCAGCGCCTCGCCGACGGGGGCGTTGAAGTCGACGGCCATCCGGAAGTTGTCGAGACCGGCCCAGGGCGCCTCGGACCAGTTGGAGATGTAGAACTGGGTCAGCTCCTTGAAGCTCATGACGATGCCCATGAGCATCGGCACGAGATGGACGAGGAGTTCGAGGAGGAGGGCGGGCAGGAGCAGCAGGTAGGGCAGTGAGACGTGGCGCAGCCGCCCGGAGCGGCGCGTGGTCCGCTTGGCTCCGGGGCGGTTCTGCCGCCGCTTCGTCCCCGGCCCGGACGTGGCGTGGCGGGATGCGACGGTGATGGTCATGGCGGGGTTCGCGCCTACTTCTTCGGCATCTGCTGCTGGGCCTTCTCGAGCTTCTCGCGCACCGACTGCTCGGTCACGGCACGCCCGGCGGCGGCGTCGGCGAACAGTTCCTTGACGGCGGTGCCGACGACGGTCTCGAACTGGGACTCCTCGGGCACCTGCGGCAGGGCGGCGGCGCTGGTGGCGAGGGTGTCGCGCAGGACGGCGACGGCCGGGGCGCTGAAGGCGGGGTCGGACTGGGCGCTCTTGACCGGCGGGATGGAGCCGTAGGCCTTGTTGAGGATCTTCTGCTCCGCGTCGCTGGTCATGAACTTCACGAACTTCAGCGCGCCGTCGAGGTTGTCGGTGTTCTTGAACACCCCCATGTTGATGCCGGCGACCATCGAGTTGGTGGCCGTGCCCGTGCCCGGCTCGCCGGACTGGACGGGGGCGGGGGCGACGCCCCAGTCCTCGTCCTTCATGCCCTGGGCCTTGAAGGTGGCGGAGGCGGTCTGCCACAGCACCATGCCGGTCTTGCCCTTGGAGAAGTCGCTCAGCGACTGGTTCTGGGCGTACTCGGCGTTGCCCGGGGCGACGATCTTGTGCTCGGCCATCAGGTCGACGTACTGCTTGACCGCGGTGACCGCGCCGTCCGAGGTGAAGTCCGGCTTGCCGTCGGGGGTGAAGAAGTCGGCGCCGTGCTGTTTACCGAGGACGAAGACCTGGTGGATGTTGTTCGAGAGGTTGGAGCCCTCGACGCCGATGCCGTTCTTGCCCTTGGCGGTGAGCTTCCTGCCGGCGGCGACCAGCTCGTCCCAGGTGGCCGGCGGCTTGGCTATCCCGGCCTCCGCGAACAGCTTCTTGTTGTAGTAGAGGGCGTACGCCATCGAATACAGCGGCACGGCGGCCGGGTCCTGCCCCTGGACGCCGGTGGAGCCGAGCGCGGACTCCACGAAGCGGTCCCTGCCGCCGATCTTGTCGAAGTTCTTCTCGTCCCAGGGCAGCAGCGCGCCGCTCGCCTGGAGCGAGGCCGACCAGGTGTTGCCGATGTTGAGGACGTCGGGGCCCTGGCCGGAGGTGGTGGCGGTGAGGATCCGGTTCAGCAGGTCGGACCAGGGCACGACCTCCAGCTTCACCTCGATGCCGGTCTGCTTCTCGAACTTGTCGAGTTCCGGCTGGAGGACCTTCTTGTCGACCTCGATGCTCGCGCCCTGGTTGGAGGCCCAGTACGTGAGGGTCTTGGGCGAGTCGTCGCCCCCGCCGGTCGCGGAGCCGCCGCCGCAGGCCGAGGCGGCGAGCGCGAGGGACAGGGTGACGGCACCGGTGACTGCGGCTCTGAATCTGCGCATGCTCCTGGGACCCTTCCGGGGGACGCGAGGGGAACCGGTACGACGCGCGCCCCTGCTGGCCGTACCGACTTAATTTATGGCGTGAGTTAATAGCCACGCGAAGTGCGCGTCAAGGCCCTCGGCGCGGGTACGTCGCGCTCGGCGACGCCGGACAACGGGCGCGGTTCCCCCGGGTGGCGCCCCCCGGCCGTGTGACCTGCGACGCAGGTGCCGCGCGGCTCCAGTGCAACGGTTGTGTTGCGACGAGCCGTGCAGCCGCCCGTCACCGCTGTCAGCGGACCGGGGGCAGCTCCCGTTCGAGGACCACCATGGTGCGGCCGGGGCCGTCGTAGTCCTCCACGATCCGCGCCTCGAAGCCGAGGGCGCGGTGGAAGGCGACGGAACCGGTGTTCCCCACGGACGTGATGGCCTTCATCCGCCGTGCGCCCTGCCGCCGCGCGGCCCGCTCGAACTCCGCGTAGAGACGCCGCCCGAGCCCCACGCCCCGGCTGTCGTCCCGGGTGGCGACGAGATGCGTGTAGCCGGTCGCGTCGGGAGTGACGAAGCCGATCAGGTACCCGCGGATGCCGTCACCGGCGCGCGCCGCCAGACAGGTGGCGGGGAACTCCTGCACCAGCGCGACGAGGTGGAGCGACCGGAGGTCGCGTTCACCCCAGTAACGGGAGTGCTCCGCCAGGACCAGGTGGAGGTCGGCAGGCCGGGCCTGGGTGATCTCTATGTCCATGGGACGATCATGGCAGCTGCCGCTGGGCGCCCGGTGAGTGAGACGTGGTCAGGTCCCCGGCGGGCGTCCACCCCACAGGAATGCCGGGGGCCCACCGTCGTCCCCTCGCGCTCCGCTGGGCCCCGCACACCCACGCGGGGGCCGCGACCCTCGCACCCGGTGGCGGGGGCGCCACCACGCTCGCGAGCCCCTCGCCCGTCTGCGCCCTGCACCCTCAGGTTGTCCGCCCTCCCCCGGCGCCCGCCCGGAGGTGAGGCGGCCCCCGGACGCCACCCCGCGCACGCGGGGGCGCCAGGAGTGCCTTTCGCGCCGTCCGTGTCGAGGCCGGGGCCCGACCGTTTTCGCCCATAGGATCCCGGCGTGGCACACACCATCGACGAGCTCGTGGAACTCCAGCGCGCGGCCGACGCGGCACAGGCCGAGCTGCAGCGCGTCCAGAAAGCCTTCGGCAAGCCCACCGAGGGCCGTTGGGCCGCCGAGCAGCACACCGAGTGGGAGACGGCCTGGCGGGCCTGGAGCGATCTCTCCCGCCAGGTGCAACTGGCCGTCACCGAGCACGCGGAGGCAGAGGGCACGCCGCGGAGCGAGGTCGAGGCGGAGGTACGGCGCAGGTCCCGGCACCAGGAGCCGGACCAGCCCGGCGGGGAGTGACCGTCCGCGCGCCCCGGCGCCCCGGGAAGAGCCTCTTGGCGTGTGGAGTGAGGTTCTGTACCGTGGGGCCGTTCGTGTCGATCAGGACGAGGAAAGCAGGGAGGTGAGGTTGATGACCGCGTTCGAGGCCACCGCGTCCGGCGCCCGGGTCCCCCTCACGTCCCGGGTCGTGGCCTGACCTCGTCCCGTCCGTCCTCGCCGGGAGCGTGAGCTCGCGAGGACCCTCACACGAACCTTCCACGGAACGGATCCGTACCTGCCATGAGCGACATCTGGACCACCCGCGCCGAGACCCCCGGCGACAGCACCGCCATCCGTGAGATCCTCCTCGCCGCCTTCCCGACGGCGGAAGAGGCCGACCTGGTGGACGCGCTGCGCGCCGACCCGGCCGCGTGGATCGACGGGCTGTCGATCGTCGCGGCGGACGGGAGCGGACAGCTCGCCGGTCACGCGCTGCTGACCCGCTGCCACATCGGCGAGGTCCCGGCCCTGTGCCTGGGCCCCTGCGCCGTGCGGCCCGAGCGGCAGCGGAGCGGAGCCGGCTCGGCCGCCGTCCGCGCCGCCCTCCAGGCGGCCACCGAGGCGGGCGAGCGGTACGTCGTCGTCCTGGGGCACCCGACGTACTACCCCCGGTTCGGCTTCACCCGTGCCTCCGCCTACGGGATCGAGCTGAGCATCGACGTCCCGGACGAGGCTCTCATGGCCCTCGCCCTCGACGCGGGGCACTCGCTGCCGGGCGGCACCGTCCGCTACGCCGCCGCGTTCGGGATCTGACGGGCCCGCCGGGCGGGGACGCGTCGGTGTCCCCGCCCGGCACCCCCGAGGGCCGCTGCCCTGCGCGTCGCGCAGCACCCGGCCATCGGTTCACGGCCGCCCGTGCGCGAACCGCCGCCACTGCCCCGCCCCCGTCGCAGCGCTGCCGCGCCGTCACGGCGGGCGGGGTACCTGGCCGGCCACGTCGAGGGCGATCGCGGGGCCAGCCGGTCGGTCGACTTCCGGCACTGCGTCGTCGGGCTCGGCCTCGCCGCCGAGCAGCGGGGAGGTTATGCGGTTGTCCAGCTCCGCCCGGGTGCCGCGACCCAACGGGCGGGCCCGAACCCAAGCTGGTACCCATGGGCCACCAGCGGCTTCTTCGCCGCCTCACTGAACCGCCTGAACCGTCTGCACCGCTGAGCCGTCTGCACCGGGTGAGCGGAGATCTTCTCAGCCGGCGGCGACCTGGCGCTCGCCGCCGGGCCGGGCACCCTCGCCGCGCGCGTGGAAAACCAGCGCCAGGTGGTCCGGCTTGACCGTGACCACGGCCTGGGGGCGGGGTGGGCGGGAGGCGAGGGTGATGCGCGGCCAGGTTCGCAGGACCGTCGCGAGGATGATCTGGAGTTCGGCCCAGGCGAAGTTCTCGCCGATGCATTTGCGGCGGCCGTCGCCGAACGCGAGGAAGGATCCGCGGGTGGCCGGGGCGCGTTCGGGGGTCCAGCGGTCCGGGTCGAAGGTGTCCGCGTCGGGGAAGTGGGCGGGGTCGTGCTGATGGAGGTAGGGGCTCCAGACGACGTCGGCGCCGGCGGGGATGCGATGGCCGCCGAGGTCCATGTCCTGGGTGGCGGTGCGGGTCACCATCCACGCGGGTCCGTACTTGCGGATCGCCTCCTGCAACACCCGCCGGGCGTACGGCAGTTTCTCGAGGTCGTCGTAGCGCAGGGGCCGGTCCCCGCAGACGGCGTCGAGTTCGGCGCGCAGCCGGTCCTCGACCTCGGGGTTCCGGGTGATCTCGTACAGGGTCCAGGCGAGGGTCGTCCCGGTGGTCTCGATCGCGCCCGTGAGCAGGGTGATCGCCTCGTCCTGCAACTGCTGCCGGGTCAGCGGGTCCTCGGCGTTGAGGAGGGTGCTGAAGAGGCCGTCCGCCTCGTCGGCGGTGCGGGCGGCGGCGTGCGGGCAGCCCGCCGCCGCGGCGTCCGCCACCACGCCGGGGGGCGGTGCCGAACGGTGGTCGATGGCCTGGTCGATCAGGGCGCGCAGCCGGGTGACACGGCGGGCGTGGGCGCGGTTGGCGGGCAGCGGCAGCTTGGTGATCCAGGAAGGGAGGACGGTCTGGCGGATGGTGCCCTTCATGATGGCGGGCATCAGGGCGGTGAACTCGGTCCGCAGGTGCGGGGGCAGGTCCGTGCCGAACAGGGCGACGAGGAAGGCGGCGAGGGTGATGTCGTTCATGTCCGCGTAGACGTCGCGGGGCCGGTCCGCCGGCCAGGCGGCGACCGTCTCGCGCACCTGGGCGATCATCGCCTCGCCGCGGGTGGCGATGTGCGCCTTGTTGAACATCGGCTGCATCAGCCGCCGGTTGCGCAGATGGGTGTCGCCGTCGGCGACCGTGGCCAGTCCGTCACCGAAGAACACCCGCAGCGCGTCGATGATCTTGCCGCCCTTGGTGTAGTGGGCGGCGTCGGTCACCAGCACCCGCCGGGTGAGCGCGGGGTCGGTGACCACGTAGGCGGCTGTGGGGCCTATGTTGATGCGCACGACGCTGCCGTGCTCCCGCAGCGAGGTCATGAACGGCAGCGGGGTGCGCGCCAGGTGGTGGGCGTGGCCGATCAGGGGGAGGCCGCCCGGTGCTGTCGGTGTGGGGGTGGGGGATGCCTGAGTGCTCACAGTGCTCGGCGCTCCTGTAGTGGGGGCTGGGTGCGGTGCGGCCGATGCATTCCCAGGACCCACGGTGTCGATGCGGGACCCCGGTGATCACTGCGTCACACCGGAGGCCGTGATCGCCGGCCCCTCAGGACGGCAAGGGCGCCGTCGCCCGGGCGACCCCGTACGTGGCCGTGAGCGGTCCGTCCCCGCCTCCTTGACCTCGGCCTTGGCCGAGTTCCTACGGTGCGGCCATGGAGCTGGGGCGGACGTTCGCCCTCGACGCGACCGCGCTCGGTCCGGGCCCGGCGCAGACCGGCGCGTTCGCGGACCCGGCGCCGGTGCGGCGGCTCGGCCTGGACGCCACCCGCCGGCCGCTCCACGTCCTGCTCGCCGGCCGTCCCAGCCCGCACCCGCTGCACGCCCCGCCGCCCGCGCGGCTCCCGGCCTTCCGCAGCACGGCCCTCTGCTCCGGCGTCAGTACTCTCGGGCGAGGGCCCAGACGTGCAGCCGGGACTCCTCGGTCGTGTACCAGGTGCCGTCGCCGAGCGCGGTGGGGACACCGGACACCGGGAAGGGGTAGGCGATCTCCTCGGGCGGGCGGGCCGGCGAGGTACGGAGCAGCCAGTGCCGGCCGGCCCCCCACTCCTCGTCGCTCTCGACGGTGCCGGTGACGAGGGTGGTCTCGTCGAGGAAGCCGCCCGCCCAGTCCCAGAACGTCCGGCTCTCGTCGTCGTCGGGGTCGACGTCGGGATGGGGCGGTACGGCGGTCTCGGCGTCCCACCGGTCCAGGACGGAGCCGTCCCCGGTGCGGTGCACGGCAAGGGTGCCCTGGTCGTGGTCGACGGTCAGCAGGCGGTCGCCGGACGGGCTCACGCCGATCAGGACGAGGTCCTGGTCGGCGAAGTGCTCCACCGTCAGACGCTCGCCGTCCCAGCGTCCCCAGCGCAGCGGTGCTCCGTCCTGGCCCTCGCCGATGGTCAGCCCCATCTGGCGCGGATCCGGGTGGGGCACGTGCACGCTGCCGGCGGCCGCCGCCCGGGCGTCGGCCCGGGCCAGCACCCGCCCGTCGCGGGCGTCGAGCACCAGCCACTCGTCCACTGTCTCGGAGTCGAGTTCCCCTTCGGGCAGCGGACCGCGGACGTGTGCCCAGACCAGCCGGCCGTCGGGCGAGAAGGCCGCGGACCCACCGTCCGGGTAGCGGTGGTCCTGGTCGTCCGCGTACTCCTCGAAGGACCGGTGCGTCTCCCGGCAGGCGCCGTACCAGCAGCCGTGCCGGACCTCCCATCGCACCGCGCCCGCCGGGTCGACGGCGCGCACCGCGTGTACGCCCGTGAAGACGGCCAGGTCGCCGTCGGGGGCCACGGCGAACGAGCCGAACCGGCGCGGCCACGGCGCGGGGAAGCGGCGGACGGGACCGCCCGTCGCGCGGAAGGCGCTGTCGAGCCGGTGGACGACGAGGGCGCTGTCGTCGCGTTGCACCAGCGCGCTGCCTCCGGCCCGCGCGAGGAGTTCCAGGGAGCCTCGCGGGCCGGGAACCGGGGCCCGCAGTGTGGTGACGAGTCGGGTGGACGAGGACGGCACGTGGCTCTCCCGGGGTGCGGTGCGGACTCGGCGCACCCTAAGACATGCCACCGACAACCGGCCGCGCCGGGGCGTTCACCTGAGCGGTGCCGTGCGGGGTGGTGGCGTCCTCGCCGGCGTCGATGTGGTTCGCAAACCGTCGGCGGGGGCGGAACGGGGTACGGCCGCCGGGCACGAGCGGCACCCGGCGGCCGTACGGATACGGCGGAGCGGACCTCACATGCCGGCGGCGTCCACCACGTCGCCGAGGTCGACGAACTTGAAGCCGGTCGCGGTGCGGGTGCCGCCCTCGCCGTCCGGGACCTCGGGGGTCTCGTGGCCGTCCTGGACGACCAGCAGGCCGTTCGGGTAGCGGCTGCCGAGCGGGGCGTTGAGGACGGCGGCGCCGTCGCACTCCTCCGAGCCGTCGAGGACCGCCGAGGCGGCGCCGACGCGGAAGCCGCCCTCGTACTCGTTGTCCTCGCTCACCTCGCGGTCGTACAGGGCGAAGGTGTCGTCACCCTGGCTGGAGGCGAGGAGGTAGCCGTCGCCGTCGGGCTCCTGGAACAGGGTCAGGCCCTCGACGTCCGCGGACAGGCGCTCGCCGCCGTAGCCGGGGTCCGCGCCGGCCGTGCACTCCTCGGTCGCCTCGTCGTAGACGCCGGGAACACCGAACTCACGGACCTTGTCGACCAGGACCGGCTTGGTGGTGAGGTCGGCGCGCACGCGCCAGATGCCGATGTCCTCCTGACCGGCGTAGAGCGTGCCGGTCGCCGGGTCCACCACCATGCCCTCGACCTGGGGGAGTTCACCGGGCTCCGCGCAGGGGGACCAGGTGGTGCCGTTCGGCAGGCGGAAGGAGGAGGGAAGGTCCAGGGTGCGGACCGTGCGGTAGCCGACCGTGCCGCCGGCGGCCGGGGTCAGCTCGACGAGCGCGACGCGGGTGCGTTCGCGCCGGCTGACCAGGGCGTAGGTGCGGCCGGTGGCCCTGTCCTGCCAGGTGGCGAGGCCGTACGCGGTGCGCTGGTCGTTGATCTCGGCCTGGTCGGCGGAGAACACCGGGGCGGCGGCCGGGGCGGTGATGTCGGTCAGCGGCGCGCCGGGCCGGGTGGGATCGATGCGGTAGATCCGGAGGCGGTCGTTGCCGCGGTCGCTGACCACGGCCACGTCGGCGCGGCCGGTGGAGGTGCGCAGACCGGTGACGAGGTCGACGTTGTTGTAGCGGCCCGGGGCGTCGTCCTCGGCGGGCGGACGCGGGGCGGACAGCGACTGCACCAGGCGGGCGTCGAGGTCGTACACCCGCAGGCCGCCTTCCTTGGCGGTCGCGATGACGAGGCTGCGGTCGGGGTCGGCCGCGTTGCGCCAGATCGCCGGGTCGTCCGCGTCGGAGTTGCCGCCCGCCTCGTCGTCGTAGAGGGCGGGGGTCTCGCTCGTCGGGGTGACCGTCGGCAGGCCCGCGTCGTCGTCGGCCCCGGCGGGAGCGGCGGTCACGAGGGCGAGCAGGGTGGCGCCCAGAGCGAGGGTGGCGACCCTGCGCGGCGTGCGGTGCGTTCTCACAAGCGCTTCCTTCGTCGGTGTCGAGGACATGCCGATGGTGCGGGGAGAACCTTGCGTACAGGGGGCCGTGATCTGTACACGCGAGCACAAGGGATACGCCTGTACGTCAGCTGCCGTTAACGCAGGAGCCGCCGGGGCGGTTCAAGCCTGCGGTGCGGCTCCGCCGCGGCGGCCGGGCCGTCGGCGGCGTTCCTCCGGCAGCGCCTCGAAGGCCCGGGTCGGGCCGGCCATGAGGTCGAGTACGTCGACGCCGAAGTGCCCGGCGACGGCGTCGCAGTCGGCCAGGCTCCAGGCCGCGCTGCCGGACTGCCGACGACTGACCTGGGCCTGACTGACGCCCAGTGCGGCGGCGATGTCCGTCTGGGACTCGCCGGTGGCGTGCATCAACGCGGCCACGGCGGCCCGAACACGCTCCTCCAGAGTCATCCGCATAACGCGCAATGTATCACCCAGAAAGCATGTGCCATGCGTTTTACGAATGATGCCGGGCTCCAGAGCATCGCTTGACCGGACGTCAAATATCAGCCACGCTGAGCCTGTGACGCAGGTCACAGCGGAAGCTTTGGAACCGGGCATTCCGGGCCCGGCTGCGATTACCGAATATCGAACACCGGCTGTTTCGTTTTGAAAGAGAAGCTCCACGCCCTGAACGACCTTTGAATCGCAGGAAGTGAGCTGCGTCTCGCCCGTGAATGGCTGGATCATGAAGGCTCACACCCCTGAATGTCACGCACCGTTGGCGCGGAAACCGCAGCACTTAACGTCCTGTTCATGACTCAGCTGGACGCACGGCCCATGGCCGGAAACACAGGCGACGGGGGCCCCGCCGACGGCATGCGTGCCAAAGGCCTGAGCGGGAACTCCGTCGGGCTGCTCGGCAGCGCCGTGATCGGCGTCTCCACCGTGGCCCCGGTCTACTGCCTGACCTCGACCCTCGGGTCCACCGCCGGTGAGGTCGGTCTGCAGATGCCGGCGGTGTTCCTCGCGGGGTTCCTGCCCATGCTGCTGGTCGCCTTCGCCTACCGCGAGCTGAACAAGGTGATGCCGGACTGCGGCACCTCCTTCACCTGGACGGTGAAGGCGTTCGGCCCGAAGGTGGGCTGGATGTGCGGCTGGGGACTGGTGATCGCCACGATCATCGTGCTCTCCAACCTGGCCGGTGTGGCGACGTCGTACTTCTGGCTGCTCGCGGGGGAGATCACCGGCAGCGACGACGTGGCGGCGCTCGACGGGAACAAGGCGGTGCACATCGTCACCTGTCTCGCGCTCGTCGCCATCGCGACCGTGATCAGCTATCGCGGGATGACCGCGACCAAGGGCGTCCAGTACGCGCTGGTCGGGCTGCAGCTGGTGGTGCTCGCCGTCTTCGTGGCGATGGCCTTCGGCAAGGCCGGCAGCGCCGGCTTCCCGACCTCGACGGACTTCTCGTGGTCCTGGATGAACCCGTTCGCGGTGCAGTCGTTCGGCGCCTTCACCGCCGGCCTGTCCCTGTCGATCTTCATGTACTGGGGCTGGGACGCCTGTCTCACGGCCAACGAGGAGACCAGCGGCAGCACCAGGACCCCGGGCCGCGCGGCCCTCGTCGCCATGATCGTGCTGGTCGGCTCCTACCTGGCCACCGGTGTGGCCGCGCAGATGGTCGTCGGCTCCGGGGACAAGGGGCTCGGCCTGGCCAACCCCGACACCTCCGACAACGTCTTCGCCGCGCTGGCCGGCCCGGTGATGGGCCCGGCGCTGGGCGTCCTGCTCTTCGTGGCCGTCCTCGCCTCCGCCGCGGCGAGCCTTCAGACCACGTTCATCCCGGTGGCCCGTACGGTGCTGGCGATGTCGGCGTACGAGGCGCTGCCCGCGTCGTACTCCGAGGTCCACGAGCGATTCCGCACCCCCGGCCGCGCCACGGTGATGGCGGGCGTCGCGACCGGCGTGTTCTACACGGTGATGACCCTGGTCAGCGAGCACGTGCTGGTCGACACCATCTACGCGCTCGGCCTGATGATCTGCTTCTACTACGCCCTGACCGCTTTCGCCTGCGTCTGGTACTTCCGCGCCGAGGTGCTGCGCTCCGGCCGCGACCTGCTCTTCAAGGGCCTGTTCCCGCTGGTGGGCGGCCTGCTGCTGAGCGCGGTCTTCACCAAGACCCTGATCGACATGTGGGACCCGGCGTACGGCAGCGGCTCTTCGGTCTTCGGGATGGGCTCGGTGTTCGTGATCGGCGTGGGTCTGCTCCTCCTGGGCGTCGTGATCATGTACGCGATGCGCCGGCACAACCCCGCGTTCTTCCAGGGCAGGACCCTCACCCGGGCGACGCCTTCGCTGATCGCCGAGGACTGAGGACGGGCGAGCGGACGGACGCGTGGACGGCGGGACACCTGACGGGTGCCCCGCCGTCCACGCAGGTGCGCCGCGGTCCGCGCTCGGACCTGGTGGGTCGTGACCCACTGCCACGACCGGCACTCCCGCGCCCGGATGGCGATCCGCGCGAAGCGGCACCGCGACCGGCACGACGACCCCTTCTGCCCGAGTCCCGGCGGGACCGGTGGTTCGACGAACGCGAACGCAGGGCCACCGATCCCCGGAGCGACGGGATCGCCTCCGAATTCCACGACGACCGCTGGCTGGACACGGCGCGCACGCGGGAGTGAGTGAGCGGTGCGGCAGCGGGTTACTCGGAGGCCATGAAGCTGCATCTTCCCGGGCGCCCGGGGCACAGGGACCAGCGTGAGGACCGGAAGCCGGCTCCGGAGGAGGCCGGGCCCGGCCCGGAGGTGGAGCGGGCGGCTCCCGAGACACCGTCCAAGCTGCCGAAAGGTGCCTGGGGCGCGGTGCTCAAGGGCAGCGTCCGGGAGTTCAAGGACGACGAGCTCACCGACCGCGCCGCGGCCCTGACGTACTACGGGGTCCTGTCCCTCTTCCCCGCGCTGCTGGTGCTGGTCTCGCTGCTCGGCATCTCCGGCAGGTCCACCACGGACAAGGTGATGGAGAACCTGGAGCAGCTGGCCCCCGGCTCGGCCCGCGACATCATCACGCGCGCCGTCGAACAGCTCCAGGGCAACGCGGGGACCGGCTCCCTGATGGCGATCGTCGGCCTCGTCCTCGCGGTGTGGTCCGCGTCCGGATATGTGGCGGCGTTCATGCGCGCGGCGAACGCCGTCTACGACGTCCCGGAGGGGCGGCCGGTGTGGACGATCCTGCCGGTGCGTCTGGGGCTGACCGTGGCGCTGATGATCATGGCGGTGATCAGCGCGCTGATCGTGGTCTTCACCGGCGGCCTGGCCCGCCGGGCGGGTGACGTCCTTGGACTCGGCGACACCGCGCTCACGGTGTGGGCCATCGCCAAGTGGCCCGTCCTGGTGCTGCTGGTCACCCTCATGATCGCGCTGCTGTACTGGGCCAGCCCCAACGCCAGGGTGCGCGGCTGGCGGTGGATCACGCCGGGCAGCTTCCTCGCCCTGGTGATCTGGATGATCGCCTCCGGCGGGTTCGCCTTCTACGTCGCGAATTTCGCCTCGTACAACAAGACGTACGGGACCATGGCCGCCGTGATCATCTTCCTCGTCTGGCTGTGGATCACCAATCTGGCCATCCTGCTCGGTCTGGAGTTCGACGCCGAGACCGTCCGCCAGCGGGCCATCGCCGGGGGCCATCCGCCGGAGGAGGAGCCGTACACCGAGCCCCGCTCGACCCGCACCTGGGACGACGACAACCCGCCCGGCGAACGCTAGGGGGCGTCTCGTCGGGGTCGGGCCCCCCGCGCCAAGAGTTGCCCCGGTCCGCGCCAACAACTGCTCAACACCGGCCCATGAATCGCCCATGCCGGGCCATGATTCGGCAGCGCGGCCGAACAAGCGTCCCTTCGGGCATACGTTCCTCGCCGTGAAACTCGATGACACTCCGCCGGGAGCCGCCGACGAGGCGGCTCCCGCGCGCCGCTCGTTGCTGCGCGCCGCCGTGACCGGTGCCGCCATGACCGGTGCCGCCATGACCGGTGCCGTTGCAGCCGGCTCCGGACTCGTCCTGGACGTCTCCCCCGCTGCCGCCGCCCCGCCCACCGGGCGGCCCCGGCCCACCACCGCGCCGCAGGCGCTGCGCGAGCTGGCCGCCGGGAACCAGCGCTGGCGCACCTACCGGGAGCGGCACCCGGACGAGACCCCGGACGTGCGGCAGGCGCTGACCTCGGGCCAGCACCCGTTCGCGCTGGTGCTCGGCTGTGTCGACTCCCGGGTGCCGCCCGAGCTGGTCTTCGACCAGGGGCTGGGCGATCTGCTCACCGTGCGCAGCGCCGGGGAGGTGCTCGACGAGGCGGTGCTCGGCAGCATCGCGTACGGTGTCCTGGAGCTGGCGATACCGCTGGTCGTGGTGCTGGGCCATCAGTCCTGCGGGGCCGTACGGGCCGCCGTCGAGGCGGACAGGTCCGGTGGGCGGCTGCCCGCGCACATCCAGTACCTGGCCGATCAGATAGCTCCGGCCATCGACCGGAGCGCGCAGGGCGACGCCCGCGTGGACGCGACGATCGACGCCCACGTGCGGCTCGTGCGGTCCCGGCTCGCGTCGGAGCCGGATCTCGCCGAGCGGGTGGCGGACGGGCGGCTGGCGATCGTCGGCGCGCGGTACGAGCTGACCAGCCAGCTGGTGCGTCGCCTGGCCTGAAGCGGCGCCAGGGCGTTCACGCGGCGGCGCCGAGGCGTCCGCCCGATCCGCACGGGCCTCCCTGTCCTCCCTGTCCTCCCAGTCCTCCCGGCGCCCCAGCCGTCGCAGCAGCGGCCAGGCCGGCAGTACGGCGGTCACCGCGTACACCGTCATCGCGAACGGGGTGCCGACCAGGCCCGTGGCGCTGCCGTCGCTGATCTGGAGGGCGCGGCGCAGTTGCTGCTCGGCGTTCGGGCCGAGGATGGCGCCGATGACGACGGGCAGGACCGGCAACGTGCGACAGGAAGGTGGGGATCTCCGCCCCGCCCGCCGGGATGGCGCCGAACGGCGGGAGGAGCCCAGCACCGAGGTGACGGCGATCCAGGACTCGTCCGGTCAGCCAGAAGTAATGCACTTAGTTTGGCCGGAGCGGCAGGAGGAGGCCCATGACACGCGCGGGACTGACCACCGAGCGGCTGGTCCGGGCGGGCGCCGAGCTGGCCGACGAGGCCGGCTTCGACCAGGTGACCCTCTCGGCGCTCGCCCGGAGGTTCGACGTCAAGGTCGCAAGCCTGTACTCCCACCTGAAGAACTCGCAGGACCTGCGGACCGGCATCGCCCTGCTGGCCCTGGAGGAGCTCGCCGACCGCGCCGCGGACGCGCTGGCCGGGCGGTCCGGCAAGGACGCGCTGACCGCGTTCGCGAACGTCTACCGCGACTACGCCCGGGCACACCCCGGCCGCTACGCCGCGGCCCGGCTGCGCCTCGACCCGGAGACGGCGGCGGCGAGCGCGGGCGTCCGGCACGCCCGGATGACCCGGGCGATCCTGCGCGGCTACGACCTGACGGAACCGGACCAGACCCATGCCGTCCGCATGCTGGGCAGCGTGTTCCACGGCTACGTCAGCCTGGAGCTGAGCGGCGGGTTCAGCCACAGCGAACCCGACCCCGACGAGACCTGGTCCCGGGTCCGAGACCTGGTCCCGGGTCCTCGACGCCCTGGACGCCCTGCTGCGCAACTGGCCCGCGCGCTGACCCCGAACCCCTCACCGGCGGAGCTCATGAACACCCCCTGGACCACCACTCCCCTCACCGCGGACCTGGTGCGCGGCGCCCTGGACCTGGAGCGCACCGCGCACGGACTCCTGCCGCACCGGCTGCCCGCCCGGGCCCGCGCGCAGTACACCGACCCTCAGCTCGCCATGGCGGAGTCCCAGCCCTCCGGCGTACGGCTGGCCTTCCGCACCCGCGCCACCGCCGTGGAGCTGGACACCCTGCCCACCAAGCGGGTCTACGTGGGCGCCCCGCCGCGCCCGGACGGTGTCTACGACCTGCTCGTGGACGGCGAGTTGACGCAGCAGGCCACCGCGGCCGGCGGTAACACCCTGACCATCGACATGACCACCGGCTCCTTCGAGTCCCGGACCGGACCGGCCGGCACCGTCCGCTTCGACGGGCTGCCCGGCCGGGTCAAGGTCGTCGAGATCTGGCTGCCGCACCACGAGACCACCGAACTCGTCGCGCTGCGCACCGACGCCCCGGTCGAGCCCGTCCCGGCCGACCCGGGCCGCCCGGTGTGGCTGCACCACGGCAGTTCCATCAGCCACGGTTCCGACGCCGCGAGCCCCCCCATCACCGGATGGGCGAACGGTTCGCCCGGCTGGTGTTCGGCGACGGCGGGGCCTTCGCCGGCGCCTGAGTCCTCCCAGCGGGGCCGCGCATTCCCTGGTTCCGCCCGCGCGGGGCCGGGCACTGCGCGGGCGGATCCGCCTCTTGACGCGACCTCAATGTCAGGTAACCTGACATTCATTGTCGCAGGAGGTTCCGCATGACCATCGAGTACGCCACTCCGTACCGGTCCCGCTCGTTCATCCCGCCCGAGCCGGGCAAGCCGTACTTCATCGAGAAGGGACTCGGCGACCGGGCCCACCTCTTCGGCGACCTGGTCACGGTCTACGCGGGCGGCGAACAGACGGAGAACACCTTCAACTTCTTCACCGTGGAAGGCCCCAAGGGCAATCTCGTCCCGGCCCACTCGCACCCCGACACCCACGAGGTCTTCTACGTCGCCCAGGGCGCCGTGCGCCTGTTCGTCGAGGACCTGGAGGGCGAGCAGCAGGAACGCCTGCTCACCCCGGGCGACTTCGGCTTCGTACCGAAGAACTGCCCGCACTCCTACCGCATGGAGCGGCACCACTCGCTCGTCGTCGGCGTGGCCGCCGGGCCGGGCGGCACCTTCGAGCGGTTCTTCGAGACGCTGGGCACCCCGACCGACGAACTCGGGCTGCCCGCCCGGCCGTTCGTGCCCGAACCGGAGAAGTTCGCCACCGTGCCGCAGCGGTACGACGTGCGGTTCCTGCCCGGCCACCGGTGGCGCACCGGAGACGGGCAGCCATGACCTACGTCCAGGTGCTGCTGGCGGGCGCGCTGGTCGGGGTGGTCTACGGGGCCCTGCGCGTGGCGTCGCCCGCCCCTCCCCCGGTCGCCCTGTTCGGGCTGCTGGGCATGGTGGTGGGGCAGTCGGTGCTGGAGGCGGTGCTGTGAACCTCCCGCCCGCCGCGGCCCGGACGCCCACCGTGCGCGGCTGCGCCGTCTGGTACGCCCCCTCCGACCTCACCCGGCTCGCCGAGGACCGTCCCGCCGGTGCCTTCGACCCGGCCGACACCTCCTCCTTCGAGGCGCTGCTGATCGGCGCCGCGCTCACCGAAGCACCCGAACGGGCTCGCGCCGCCGGCCCGGTGAGCCGGGTGACGGCCACGGCGCCGCCCTTCCTCGTACCGCACGGCACCGCCGACACGATCGTGCCCTTCGCCCAGGGCGAGCGGCTGGTCCGCGCGCTGCGGGCGGCCGGCGGCCGGGTGGAGTTCCGGCCGGTCGAGGGCTGGCGACCATCTGTGGGTGGGACTGCCGGAGGAGGACGTCGAGCACTGCTTCTCCGCGACCCTCGACTTCGCGGCCCGGGCGGTAAGGGGATAATTCCCGCGTCCGCCGTTCTGTCGAGGCCCCGGGGAGCCATGAGTCACCGCGCCGCCAATCTGCCCCAACTGCTCGGTGAAGCCCGGCGCTGGTTCGAGGACGCGCTCTTCGCCAGCATGGAGGCCGCCGGGGAACAACCGGTGACCACCGCGCAGGCGTCCGTCTTCGCGATGCTCGACGCCGAGGGCACCACCGTCTCCGAACTGGCCCGGCGGATCGGCGTCACCCGCCAGACGGTCCATCAGGCCGTGCACGGACTGATCGGCATGGGGCTCCTGGAACAGGTCCCCGACCCCGGCTCGGCCCGCCGCCGGCTGATCCGCACCACCGCCGAGGGGCAGCGCGTCCACGAGCGGGCCCAGGCCGTGATCGCGCTCGTCGAGTCGGTGCTCGCCGAGCGCGTCGGCCGGGCCGGCGTCGACGCCGTACGGGCGGCGCTGACCGCCGACTGGGGTGAGCCGCCGCTCGTCGAGGCGCCCTGAGCACGTCGCCCCTCCGGCGTCCGGCCGGCCGGTCCGCGAACGTCACGGCGGCGGGATCACGCTTCCTTGACGCCGTGCTCCCGGCACGCCCGACCGTCGGCCACCCTCGACACGGTGGCGGAAGGAGCGGACCGATGAGCACTGCGTGTCGAGCAGGACCCTTGTCGCCGAGCCGTGCGGCGCGGCCACGGACCCGGACAAGGCCGCGGCCACGAGCACGGCCACGATCGGCGTCCTGGTCGTCGACGACGACTTCCGGGTGGCCGAGGTGCACCGCGCCCATGTCGACCGCGTCCGGCCGTTCCGGGTCCTGGGCGTCGCGGGCAGCGGCGAGGAGGCCGTCCGCGCCGTCGACGCCCTGCGTCCGGGCCTGGTCCTGCTCGGTCTCTACCTGCCGGACGTCGACCGGGTCCTCGCCGGGGCGGCGCCACCGGCACCGGTCGCCGGGACCCTGACGAAGGGCATGAGCGTGGCAACCGCCGAACTGGTGGAGGGCGCGCTGCGCGACGCGGACGGCACACTCTCCGCCGGCGAGTGCGCCGCGCTGACCGGCCTGTCCCGGGTCAGCGCCCGCCACTACCTGGAGCACTTCCGTACGACGGGCAGCGCCGAGGTGTCGCTGCGGTGCGGCGTGGCGGGACGGCCGGAGCGGCGGTACGGCTGGCGGGGCTGAACCGGCGCCGCTCAGGCGATGAGTGCCTGATCCGGTCCCAGCCGGTCCAGGAGGTGGTCCTGGTGCAGTTCCGCGACCGGGGCGAGCAGGTCGGGGTGGCGCAGCAGAGCCGCGGCCTGCCGATCGCGCACATCGGGTTCGATCAGGCGGCGGAACTCGACCGGCGTACTTCCCGGCGCGCCCTCGGTGACGGCGGTCACGGCCAGCCGGGCCAGCTCCGGATCGGTGAGCAGGCAGGCGGCCCAGCTCGCCACGACCTCGTCGACCCAGGTGCGCCAGGCGGTGTCCTCGGGCTCCGCGCCGCCCGCCGCGTCGGCGCCGGTGACCCAGTCCAGGCGGGCCGAGCCGCCGGGGCCGGCCAGGGTGACCAGCGCGGCGTCCGTCGGCGTCGGGTAGCGCAGCCAGGCCGCGACCGTGACCGCCTGCCGGGCCTGCGCCTCGCACAGGGCCGCGGCCAGGGCACCGCCGGTCGCCGGATAGGCGCGGGTGAGCCACTGGGCGGTCGCCGCGATGAGCGGGGAGAGATCTGTGAGCACTGGCGGGCCGTCCGAGCTGCCGGGGAACGGGGATGGGCGAAAAAGGTATCCCGGTGCCCGCGGTGAGGGACATGGCCGGCGCCTCGTCCGGGACGTGGCTTCGCCCACATTCGCCGGGTCATGGGGCCGGCGAGGCCAGCGGGGCGGGCGTGAGCCGGGTGCCGCAGGAGCAGCAGCGTGCGGGCGGCTCGGTGGGGCGAGCCGTGAGGGCGGGGCCGCGGGCGGCTCACCGGGGCATGAGGCCCGCCGCCACCGTCGCCCCCAGTTCCCAGCACGCCTCCAGGTCGGCCCTGCCGGGCTCGCCGGTCACGGTGACCGGCTCGGCCGCGCGGCGCCAGCCGAGGCCGGTCGTGATCGCCTCGATGCCCCGCACGGCTCCGGTGACATCGCTGCCGCCGTGCACGTAGTAGCCGAAGGGCCGGCCGCGGGTCTCGTCCAGGCACGGGTAGTAGACCTGGTCGAGGAAGTGCTTGAGCGCGCCGGACATGTAGCCGAGGTTCGCGGGCGTGCCCAGCAGACAGCCGTCGGCGGCGAGCACGTCGGACGCGGTGGCGGACAGGGCCGCGCGCCGCTCGACGCGGACGTCCTCGATCTCCGGGGCCGTCGCCCCGGCGAGGACGGCTTCGAGGATCGCCTGGCAGTTGGGCGAAGGTGTGTGATGCACGATCAGCAAGGTGGCCACGGCGGAACCCTAACCCCCGTTGTCACGCCGGTTCCCGGGTGGGACGATGCCCGCCACGACCAGCCGGAGGAGGCAGCGTGACCGACGGGGACCACCGCCCGGACGCCGCGGCGGTGTTCGACGCGCTCGGCACCACGTACGAGAAGGCGTTCGCGGGATCCGAGGCGCATCGGGCGTCGCTGGAGTGGCTGCTGGAACGGCTGGAGCCGGGCAGCAGGGTGCTGGACGTGGGCAGCGGGACGGGGCGGCCGACCGCCGAGACGCTCACGGGGGCGGGCCACCGGGTGCTGGGGGTGGACGTCTCACCGGTGATGGTGGAGCTGGCCGCGCGGCAGGTGCCCGACGCCGAGTTCCGGTGCGCCGACATCCGCCGGATGCCGCTCGCGGACGGCTCCTTCGACGCGGTCTGCGTGTACTTCTCGCTGCTCCAGATGTCCCGCGAGGAGCAGTCCGCCCTCGTCGCACGGCTGGCGCGGGCACTGCGGCCCGGCGGGCACACGGTGCTGGCGACGGTGCACCTCGACATCGAGGGCGCCGACGCCGTGTTCATGGGGCAGCCGGTCCGGGTGACCAGCTTCTCCGCAGGGGATTTCACCGCGCTGGCGGTGGCGGCGGGCCTGGAGGTGCTCCGCGCCGAGGAGACCGTCTTCACGCCCGCCCACCCCGAGGCCGTACCCGAGCCGCATCTGTTCCTGTACGCCCGG
Organism: Streptomyces sp.; assembly: GCF_035645055.1. Classification (GTDB taxonomy): domain Bacteria; phylum Actinomycetota; class Actinomycetes; order Streptomycetales; family Streptomycetaceae; genus Streptomyces. The sequence goes on from NZ_DASQNH010000076.1 coordinate 267,425, forward strand.
CGCGCCTGACACCGCCCGCGGCGGGACGATGGCCGTGACGCCAGGGAAAGGGTCCGGCCATGCGGGAGACGGCGATCGTGGAGGCCCCGTCCGTGCTCGGGCTGCGGCCGACCGGGGTGCAGGACCTGCCGGCAGCGCTGCTGGGCGCCGGGCTGGCGGCCCTTCCCGGTGCGGTGCGCGCCGGGCGGGTCGAGCCGCCGCTCTACGACGCCCGGCGGGACCCGTCGACCGGTGTGCTCAACGCGGCCGGCCTGGCGGAGTACGCCGTACGGCTCGCGGACGCGGTCGGCGCCGTCCTGGACGCCGGGCGCTTCCCGCTCGTCCTCGGCGGCGACTGCAGCATCCTGCTCGGCAACCTGCTCGCGCTGCGGCGCCGGGGACGGCACGGTCTGCTCTTCCTCGACGGCCACACCGACTTCTACCAGCCGTCGGCGGAGCCGGCCGGGGAGGCGGCCTCGATGGAGCTGGCCCTGGCCACGGGCCGCGGCCCCCGCCTCCTGACCGATCTCGAAGGGGGCGGGCCCCTGCTGCGGGACGAGGATGTCGCCGTGCTCGGCTTCCGTGACGCCGGCGAGTCCGCCGGGGCGGGCATGCAGCCGCTGCCGCCGGGGCTGTACGCGGTCGACCTGGACGGTGTGCGTGCCGTCGGCGCGGGGACGGCGGCGCGGCGGGCGCTCGCACGGCTCGCGCCCGTCCCGTACTGGGTGCATCTGGACGTCGACGTGCTCGACGACGCGCTGATGCCGGCCGTCGACTACCGGCTGCCCGGCGGGCTGTCGTGGGCCGAGCTGACGGAGGTGCTGCGCACGGCGCTCTCGGGCGGGCGGGCCGTCGGCCTCGATGTGACGATCTTCAATCCGCGGCTCGATCCGGACGGCGCCCTCGCGGCCCGCCTCGCGCGCTGCCTGCTCGACGGACTGGGCCGGGCCCCCGTGGGCGCGAGCGGCTGAGTACGGGCGGCGCGGTCGGCCGAGGGCCGCGCGCTCAGCCGAGGGCGCCGAGGAGTTCCTCGCACGCCTGCTGGCACGAGCGGCAGGCCCGCGCGCACAGGCGGCAGTGTTCGTGCTGGTCGGCGTGGGTGCCGCACTCGTCGGCGCAGGCCTTGCAGGCGATGGCGCACGCCTGGAGCATCGCGCGGGTGATGTTGGCGTCGTAGCCGGTGTGGCGGGACAGGACGGACGCCGTGGTGGTGCAGATGTCCGCGCAGTCCATATCGGTGCGGATGCACTTGGTCAGCTCGCCGACCATGCCCTCGGAGAGGCAGGCGTCCGCGCAGGCCGTACACGCCTGGGCGCAGGCGATGCACTCCTCGATGCACCGGGTGAGCTTGGCGCGGTCGACCTCGCCGAGGTCGGCCGGGTAGGTGGCGAGCATGTCCTCGACCGTGGTCATGGCCCTCTCCTCCAGATACCGGGGGGCAGTCGGACCCTTGCCGACTAGCCGCCGTCGGCCTGGGCAAACACGCGGGCTCCCCCCTTCACCGGCCGCGGGCTCGCCTCCGGATACCGTCTGGGGCAATGCCGGAACCGCGGAGAAGGGATGCGAGCGTGCGGGCGAGCCGGTGCGTGCGGACGGGAGGCGCCTTCGGGCAGCTGCTGCTCGTCGTCGTGCTCGCGCTCGGGGTGTTCGTGATGCACACCCTCGGGCATCCGGACGACTCGTCCGGCGCCACCTCGCACTCCGTGTCCCACGACCGGACGCCGGGGCACGCCTCGGCGGGCCACCCGTCGGACCCCTCGGACCCGCACCCGCCGGCCCCCTCGGACCCGCACCCTCCGGCCCCCTCGGACCCGGACCCGCCGGCCTCCCACGGGCCCGGCACGGCCATGGACATGGCCTCGCTGTGCCTGGCGGTCCTGCTCGGCGGGTGGGTGCTCGCCACGCTCCTGCGGGCCGCGTTCGCCCGGCGCCCGGAGTGGTCGGCCGAGCTGCCCGGCAGGATCACCGTCGTACGGCGCTCTCATCCCCCGCCGCACGGGCCCGATCTCACCCGGTTGTCGGTGCTGCGGCTGTAGGCCGACGCGCACGCGGGGGCGCACCCATGCGGCCCCCGCGATCTCGCGTACGCCGAAAGCGGCCTGCAGAACAGCAACAGAACCGACACACGAGGTGAGATCCACCATGACTGCCTTCACGCGCGCTCCGCGCCGCACGACCACGACCCTCCGCCACGGCGCCGCCGCGAGCCTGCTCACCGCCGGCGCCCTGCTCCTCACCGCCTGCGGCGGGGACGACATGAGCGGCATGGACCACGGCGGCGACAGCGCCGCCCCGTCCGCGACCGCGGAAGCCGGGGCCGGTGCAGGAGCCACGACCGGGACGGGGGACTTCAACGACGCCGACGTCACCTTCGCCCAGCTGATGATCCCGCACCACGAGCAGGCCCTGGAGATGGCCCGGCTCGCCGACGGCCGCGCCGCGGACGCCGGGATCGAGGACCTGGCCACGAGGATCGCGCGGGCCCAGGACCCCGAGATCCGGACCATGAAGGGCTGGCTGGAGTCCTGGGAGCAGCCGACGGCCGCGCCATCCCTGCCCGGCACGCACCACGGGGGCCACGGCGGTGGTGACGGCATGATGTCCGACACGGACATGGAGGAACTCGAGGGTCTGAAGGGCACCGCCTTCGACAAGGCGTTCGCCGAGATGATGATCGAGCACCACAACGGCGCGATCCGCATGGCCCGGGACGAGCGGAAGAAGGGCGAGAACGCCGCCGCCAGGAAGCTGGCCGGCGAGATCGTCACCGGCCAGACCGCCGAGGTGAAGCACCTGCGGGACATCCTCGACCGGCTCTGACCGACCGCGTCCCACCGGCCTGCCCGGGCCCGACGGCCCGGGCAGGCCACCGGCCTCCGTGCGGCCCGCCGGGCGTCGGCCGCGCCGGTCAGTCGTGCGGGGCCTGTCCGCTGACCCGGTGGTCGGCGTGGCTGAGGGCTTCCATGACGAGGCGGCGCAGGTGGCCGTCGCGCAGGCTGTAGTGGATGTGCCGGCCCTCGCGGCGGGAGTCCACCAGCCCGGCGAGCCGGAGCTTGGCCAGGTGCTGGCTGACCGCCGTGCGCGAGGCGGCGCAGCGCTCGGTCAGCGAGCCCACGTCCGACTCCCCCTGCGCCAGCAGCCACAGCAGATGCAGCCGCGTCGGGTCGGCGAGCATCGCGAACACCTCGGTGGCCTCCGCCAGGCGCGCGCCGTCCGGAGGGCGCAGATGCGCGTGGAGTGCGGGTGACACGGGCTCGCGAGCAGGCATGCGTACAGCCTAGAGGGGGCCTCCGCGCCGACCTGGCGCCCTGAAGACTCACTTATTGATCTCATAAGGCAGCCTTATGAGCCCATAGACCGGACCCGCGTACCGACTTAGGCTTGCCTTAGCTTAGGCTTCCCGGCGAGTCGCTTTTCACCGCTCGAAGGGAACCTGATCATGCCCCGGCCTCTGCGGGTAGCCATTGTCGGAGCCGGCCCCGCCGGGATCTACGCCGCCGACGCCCTGCTCAAGTCCGACGTGGCCGCCGAACCCGGTGTGTCCATCGACCTCTTCGAGCGGATGCCCGCGCCCTTCGGTCTGATCCGCTACGGCGTCGCCCCGGACCACCCCCGGATCAAGGGCATCATCACCGCCCTCCACCAGGTGCTCGACAAGCCGCAGATCCGGCTCTTCGGCAACGTCGACTACGGCACCGACATCAGCCTGGACGACCTGCGCTCCTTCTACGACGCGGTCATCTTCTCCACCGGCGCCACGGCCGACCGGGATCTGCCCATCCCCGGCATCGACCTCGACGGCTCCTACGGCGCCGCCGACTTCGTCTCCTGGTACGACGGCCACCCGGACGTGCCGCGCACCTGGCCGCTGGAGGCGGAGAAGGTGGCCGTCCTCGGCGTCGGCAACGTCGCCCTCGACATCGCGCGCATCCTCGCCAAGACGGCCGACGAGCTGCTGCCGACCGAGATCCCGCCGAACGTCTACGAGGGCCTGAAGGCCAACAAGGCCCTGGAGGTCCACGTCTTCGGCCGACGCGGCCCGGCGCAGGCGAAGTTCAGCCCCATGGAGCTGCGCGAGCTGGACCACTCCCCCAACATCGAGGTCATCGTCGACCCCGAGGACATCGACTACGACGAGGGCTCCATCGCGACCCGGCGCGGCAACAAGCAGGCCGACATGGTCGCCAAGACGCTGGAGAACTGGGCGATCCGCGATGTCGGCGACCGCCCGCACAAGCTCTTCCTGCACTTCTTCGAGTCGCCCACCGAGATCCTCGGCGAGGACGGCAAGGTCGTGGGCCTGCGCACCGAGCGCACCGAACTCGACGGCACCGGCAACGTCAAGGGCACCGGCAAGTTCACCGACTGGGACGTCACCGCGGTCTACCGCGCCGTGGGCTACCTCTCCGACAAGCTGCCGAAGCTGCCCTGGGACCTCGACTCGGGCACGGTCCCCGACCAGGGCGGCCGGGTCATGGAGGAGGGCGGCGAACACCTCCGGTCGGTGTACGTCACCGGCTGGATCCGGCGCGGCCCGGTGGGCCTCATCGGCCACACCAAGGGCGACGCCAACGAGACCGTGGCCAACCTGCTGGACGACTTCGCGGGCGGCCGTCTCCAGACGCCGGAGGCGCCCGCGCCCGAGGCCGTGGACGCCTTCCTGGCCGAGCGGAACATCCGCTTCACCACCTGGGAGGGCTGGTACAGGCTGGACGCCGCGGAGAAGGCGCTGGGCGAGCCGCAGGGCCGCGAACGCGTGAAGATCGTCGAGCGTGAGGACATGCTCAAGGCGAGCGGCGCCTAGACACGGACGTCGGCGACGCGCCGACGCCGTCTCGAGCGCCCGGCCGAGGGGCCCGGTGGCTGTCCGCCGGGCCCCTTCGCGTGCTCAGACCATGTCCGGCCGCTCCCGCACGGGCCCGCTCGAACAGCTCGTGCGGCGGGACCGGCGGCAGCAGCCGCAGGAAGGGCGCGTGCAGGTCCTTCCCCGAGGCGGTCGCCAAGTGGGAGGCCAGGTTCCGGAATTCCGGCGGCAGGTGCGGTGCCTTGGCGTCCGGCCACTCGCCGGGCACGAAGGCGGTACGCCCCGCCCTGGCCCGGCGGCCGGTCAGGACCGCACCCGCGGCCACCAGCTCGGCCTGGGCCGGCCTGTGACGAGCCGTGGTCCAGCCGTTCCAGCGGCGGATGGCGGCGTCGGTGGGGCGGGCGAGGGCCAGCAGTTGCAGATCCTCGTCGATCCCTCCGCGCAGATGTCGTCCGTCGGCGGCGAGGGCCGTCAGGGTGCCCGGATGCGGCTCGGGCCGGTACGCCTCGTACGGCGCCGTGGTGCTCTGGACCACCCGGTACATCGACGCCGCCGTCGCCCGACTCCGTGCCGAGGGCCACGAGATCGGGGACGAGGACATCGCCCGCCTGTCCCCGCTCAAGCACCGCAACCTCAACGTCCTGGGCCGTTAGTGGAACTCGACGAGGGCGACGAGGGGTAGCGGGAGCGGACTCCGGCCGGATACGTGCGCTGGCGAAGACGTACCACTCCGGTGTGTAGACGCGCTTGAACCGTTTTTGCGCCCGACGATACTTTCAGCGCTTGACCTTGACGCTCGACCTGTACGGCGTCGTCCTCGTACTGGCACTGCACGCCGCCTGCGTCACCCGACCGCACGTCGTACGCCCCGACGGCTCTCTGCGGATCCGCTACGGAGCCCTCTTCGACCTCGCCGTACCGCCGGACGCGGTCGCCTCGGTCCGGGTCGACCGGCGCTGTCCCGAGGGCCGTCTGATCACCCTCTCCGAGGACGGGGTCCTCGACCTGATCGTGGGCAGCCAGACCTCGGTGACCCTGGAGCTGAACCGGCCACTCCCCTTCACCCGCCCGCTCGGCGCGACGGAAGAGGCCCACACCATCCGCTTCCATGCCGACGACCCGCGCGCGCTGGTCAGCGCGCTCCGTCAGCCCGCCTGAGCACACAGATCGGTTCCGGCCGCACAAACGGAGCGGCTCCCCACGACCTGCGCTCAGCGCTGTGCCGCCCTCTCCCACACCGCCGCTCAGCCCCGCGCCGACTCCGCCGCGTCGTCCCTCGCACCCCGGCCGGCCTCCCGTACGCCGACGACCACCAGCGCCGTCACGAGGAGCCCGAGGACCGCCGCCTGGGCCAGTGCCCCGCCGGTCATCACCGCGGGTGCCACGTCCAGCCACGGGTAGACCGCGGCGACCCGTACCGCGAGCAGCAGCGACCCCAGCGCGGCCAGCGCGAACGCCGGGCCGGGATCGCCCGTCCCCCCGCTGCGGATCCGCCCGGCGAGCCAGGTGAGCGCGCCGGCGGCGAAGCAGGCGGCCGGCGCCCAGACGGCGTCGGCGGCGGTGGGGACGAGCACGATCGAGGCGCCCGTGACGACACAGGAGGCCAGGAAGAGCAGCCCCGGAGAGCCGCCCGGCACGGTGGCCGCCGGGGCGTCCCGGTGGTGGGCGGCGCACAGGGCGAGCGCCGGGAGCCAGGCGAACAGCGCGGCGGTGACCGCGTATCCGGGGTGCGGCGGCGCGGACGCGTCCGCCAGTGGTGCCACGAGCGGCCAGAGCGTGGGGAGCGCGGCCGTCAGCACGGCCGCGCGGGCGAGCCGCCTGCGGTCGTGGACGAGGGCGAACCAGCCCGCGGTCCACAACAGCGGAAGCGTCCACTGGACGACGGCGAGCGCGCCCCGCGCGGGCCCCTGCCCGGTGAAACCGAACAGGAACAGGGCGCCTTCGCCGTCACCACGGCTCGACGCCCAGGTGAGCGCGAGCGCCCAGTCGACGACGGCGGAGGCCGCCTGGAGCAGGACCGCGCAGAGAGCGAAGACGCGCACGGCCGAGCCGAGCCGTGCGTAGCTCCGGGGCGCTCCCGGGGCGCCGAGCCGGGTGCGTACGGCGAGCGCCGCGACGCTCGCGATCTCGCCGAGCGCGGGGCGGCTCTGCTCCTGGGTCTCCTGGTCGATCCCCCACAGGTAGGTCTCGACCATCTCCTCCTCACGGGCCTCCCGGTAGTACGCGGGGAGGAGTCGCAGGGCCGCGCGGTAGCGGGCTTCGAGCAGGGTCGTCATACCAGGCCTCCGGCGAGTCCGGGTCCCGGGGCGGGCGGAAGGCCGGTGCCGGTGGCTCCGGGGGCACGGCGGCCCTCGGCGATCCGCCGCTTGGCGGCTCCGGCACCCGCGGCCAGCCGGTCCGCCTCGGCCTGCAGGGCGCGTACGCCGTCGTCGGTGAGGCGGTAGTAGCGCCTGAGGCGGCCCTGCTGGATCTCCTCGCGGTCCAGGACGATCAGTCCGTCGGCGGTGAGCCGGTCCAGTACGCCGTACAGCGTGCCGACCCGCAGCTGCACCGTTCCGTCCGACAGTTCCTCGACGTCGCGCAGAATCCCGTAGCCGTGCCGTGGCTGATCGGCCAGTGCCGTCAGCACGAAGAACGCCGCCTGCGTCATGCTCCTCGATGCCATGCGGGCATGATATCTCGGATTGCGATATATATCGCGGGGACGAGACACCCGACAGGGGTGAACGGCATTCGACACGGCCCCTGCGGACCTGCTGGGATGCGGGAAGCACACACCGGCCAGGCACCCCGGTTGATCGACATCCGGCCTGGGCACCGATACTGGCAACGCACGACGACCCCACTCACAGATGGACCCATGCCGACCTCCACCACCGACCGCCCCACGACCCCTCCCACGGTGTGGCTGGCTCGCGGCCGCCACGCCGGTGCCGCCGCCGAAGAGGCGCTGCGGCGCAATCTGCGCGACCTCAAAGAGCGCGGCCTGATCCACGACCACATGGAGCCGCCGGAGGCCCAGGGTGACCTGGAGCGGGTCTTCGAGGCGCGCTGGGCGGCCGGCGGGGACGTGACCGTGCGGGCGCGGCTGACGGTCGCGGCTCCGTCGGACGGCGGCCAGGAGTGGGTCCTCGCCGCCGAGGCGGAGGCCCCGTGGGACCTCACGTGGCCGTCACCGGCGACGATGTTCTGGCCCGAGGGCCCCCCGGGCTCGGCGGACTCCAGGGAGTACGGGGAGGGCGGGGAGTACGGGGACTCCGAGAGCACCGGAGCCACCGGCAGTGCCGGAATCGCCGAGGAGACCGGCTGGGACCGGGCGAGCGGGTCCGAGCTGCGGCTGCGGGACATCAACCCGTTGCCCGCGGACGACAAGGACCTCCGGCGCGTGCTGCGCGACGCCGCGCCCGACACCTGGACCATCCATGTCGTGGTGCACGAGGCCATGACCCCCGACGAGCGCGGCCGGCGCCCGCTCACCCCGCTGCTGCCGCCCGGCCTGCGACACCGTGTGGTCGAGCACCGGGCCGCGCCGCACCAGCTGCGTGCCGTGAACTGGGCGCTGCGCGAATTCGGCGTGGAGGTCCCGCGGGGCGGTGCCGTGGTGCTGCCCGGCATCCCGGCCCCCGAGGGCTACGACCGGGGCGGATACTCGGTGCGCACCGTCTTCCTGGACGGCTCCCGGCCGGCCGAGCTGATCGACGCGGTGACGCGTTTCGCCCGCGCGCCGAGGCCGCTGCCGAAGGGGGCCGACGAGGTCCTCACCGCGCTGCGCGAGGACTGGCACCTGCTGACGCTGGAGGAGGAACTGGAGCGGCAGCGCGCTCTCGTGGCCATGTACGCCGAGGCGCTGGAAGCCATGACCCGCTCCCGTGACCTGTACCGGGAGGCCGCCGAGCGGGCCAATGAGGCGCTGGCCGCCTACCGGGAGTCCGCCGACCTGCCCGCTCCCGCCCCGTCGGCGCCGGAGCGGAAGCCGGACACCCGCCCCGTCTCCCCGTTCCAGCAGCTCACCCGCACCCTCGAACGCCTCAGGCCCATCGGCCGGCCCCGGCGGCCCGAGCCCGCTTCGGGCCACGGCGAGAAGACCGGAGCCGGAACCTCGGACACCGGAACCTCGGCGATCGAACCCCCGGACACCGGAACGCCGGGCGTCGACAAGCCGTAGGCGCCGGACCGGGACGGCAGCCCCACATCTCGTTCCGCCCGGGAAGACACACACCTCACCGGCCTCCCCCACCGTCCCGAGCGCCGGCCTGTCCGGATCCGGTCCCGCCCGCGCTCAGGTCGGGACCGGTGAGGCCATAGCGGGGCCATATCAGGGAATGGGGAGAGGGAACGGCCCCACCACGCGCTCCCCCGTACGCTCCGTGCCGTCGCCGGACATCAGGCCGGTCGCCCTTTTCGTATCTCGCCGGACTCAACCGCCGGGCGCCCTGAACCGTCTCAGGTTCAGGGCGCCTCGCTCGCAGAAAAACTACGGAGCGTAAGGAAACCAACCAGGCGTTCGATTCGTATAAGTTCCATGAAGGCCTTGGAGATCCGGTGGGCGATGTCAGGAAGCGGCACGCCGACGGCTTCGCCGGGGCAGCACCGACGAGGGAGAGACGATGCAACCGTTCGCGCTCCACTACGCACGCCCGGCGGCGGAGTTGGACGTCGCCACCCCCTACGCCTATGACCCCGGACGGCAGTTGAACGTGCTCTTCGACGGCCGGATCGCCGCCACCGATCACGCCCTGCTCCGGGAACTGGGGACCACGACGTCCACGGCGGGCTCCAAGACCCACTTCGACGACTGATCACGGACCGTCGAAGATGACCGTACTGATCCTGACCAGCGACCAGGACGTGACGGCCGACATGGTGGTCGTGCACCTCAACGCGTCCGGGGTGCCGGTGGTCCGGCTCGACCCCGCCGATCTGACCGGCGGGGTCTCCCTCTCGGGGGAGTATGTGCACGGCTCCTTCCGCGGCCATCTCCGCGCCGCCGGGCGCCTGGTGGGCATGGACGGGCTGCGATCCGTCTGGGTGCGCCGGCCGGGCGCTCCGGCCGCCCGCGCGGCGGCGCCGTCCCCGTGGCTGACCGAGGAGGCCTCGCAGGCGCTCTACGGCATGCTGCGCGGCACCGGCGCCCGCTGGATGAACCATCCCGACGCGGCCCGCCGGGCCCGTCACAAGCCGTGGCAGCTGCGTCTCGCCCAGCGCAGCGGGCTGCCGGTGCCGGCCACGCTGATCACGACGCTTCCGCAGGCGGCCCGGGACTTCGCGGAGCGTTTCCCGGATCTGGTGGTCAAGCCGGTCTCGGGCGCGCATCCGCAGGAGCCGCCGCGCGCGGTGCCGACCAGCAGGGTGGCGCCGGGCACCGACTTCGCCGCGGTGGCGCTCGGCCCCACGCTGCTCCAGCGCCGGATCGCCAAGCGGGCCGACATCCGGCTCACGGCGGTCGGCGACCGGCTGCTGGCGGCCCGCAAGGAGACCCCGCCGGACGCCGACCCGGACGAGGTCGACGTACGGTTCGCCGCCCCCGCCGCCCCCTGGGCGGCGGCCGAGGTCCCGCCGCGGACCGCCGACGGGGTGCACGCGTATCTGCGCGAGGCGGAGCTGGCGTACGGCGCCTTCGACTTCGTCGAGGACGCCGACGGGACCTGGTGGTTCCTGGAGTGCAACCAGTCGGGTCAGTTCGGATTCGTGGAGGTGGACACGGGCCAGCCGATCGCCCGGACCATCGCCGAGTGGCTGGCCGGACCCGCTCCGGAGCGGCCGGAGCGGGCGTGCGACGCCGGTACCACGGTGTCGTGACCGTGGCACCGGCGCCGCCAGGTGTACGGCGGTGTCGCGGGGCGGGGTCAGACCGCCAGCGACAGGCCGCTGTCCTCGTCCGGATCCGCCGCCCGGCCGTCGGTCAGCAGCAGGGCGTCCGCCTTGGCGATCGCCTCATGGATATCCGTGGTCCCCATCATCACGCAGAGCGTGTAACTGACGTCCTCCAACTCGCGTGCCGTGGCCGCGCTCTCCCGCTCCGCCTGAGCGATCCGCAGGGTCGCGTACCGGGTCAGCAGTTTTCTGACGACCTTCGGGTCCGGTACAAGCACGGGGCGCCCCTCTCTCGGTTTTTCGCTGCGTATGCCCGGTCCATGCCGGACCAATCACCTCCAGGAGGCGCTATGCGCAATTGACGCAATAGCGTTGCTTACCGCCCGGCGCGCGCGGGGCGTGCGCCGGGCGTGCGGGAAGTCTGCTCACGCCGCTTGGCCGCTGTGCAGCGCCGCGTAGGCACCACCGCGGCGGAGCAGCTCCTCATGGGTGCCGATCTCCTGGATCCGCCCGTCCCCCATCACGACGATCCGGTCCGCGCCCCGCACCGTCGACAGCCGGTGCGCGACCACGAAGGTCGTACGGCCGTGCAGCAGCCTCGCGAGCGCCTGCTGGACCAGCGCCTCGGACCGGGTGTCCAGGGCGGAGGTCGCCTCGTCGAGGACCAGCACCCTGGGGTCCCGGATCAGGGCGCGGGCGATGGCGAGCCGCTGCCGCTGCCCGCCCGACAGCCGGGCCCCGTGTTCCCCGACCAGGGTGTCGAGGCCCTTGGGCAGCCGGTCGACGAACTCCAGCGCGTTGGCGTCCCGCAGCGCCGCGCGGACGCTCTCCTCGTCGGCGTCGTCCATGCCGTAGGCGACGTTGTCGCGGACCGTGCCGTCGAACAGGATCGACTCCTGGGGCACGACGGAGACGAATCGCCGGTAGGTGCGCAGGTCGATGCCGGTCATGTCGGCCCCGTCGAGCAGCAGCCGCCCCGAGGTGGGGCGGATGAAGCCGATGACCAGGTTGAGCACGGTGGACTTGCCCGCGCCGGACGCGCCGACCAGGGCGATGGTCTCCCCCGGGGTGACGTCGAGGGTGACGTCGCGCACGGCGGCGCGTCCGCCGTCGTAGGCGTAGCCGACGCCCTCGAAGGTGATGGCACCGCGCAGCGCGGTGACCTCCGTCCTGCCCTCGTTGTCCTCCAGCTCGGGTGCCTGGAGCACCTCGCCGACCGAGCGGACCGACTCCAGGCCCTTGGAGATGATCGGGGTGAGCCCGGCCAGTGTGGTCACGGAGTTGGTGAGGGTGGTCAGGAACGCGCTGAGCATGACGACGTCGCCGGGGGTGACGCCCCAGACGCCGTAGTACGAGATCAGCGCGGCGCCCGCGAGCACCAGGACGCCGACCACGTTGAGCACCACCCAGGCCAGTGAGCCGAAGCGGCCGTTGACCAGGTCCAGGCGCATCCCGGAGGTGAGCAGCCGGCGCAGGGTGCGGTCCATGCGGCGCAGCGCCTTGCCCTCCAGGCCGTGGGCGCGGGTGACCGGGATCAGGCGGGTCATCTCGGTCACCCGGGAGGACAGGGTCTCCACCTCGTGCCGGAAGTGCTCGTTGTGGGTGCGCAGCCGTGACCGCAGCCGGGCGACGAGCAGGGCGGCGGCGGGCACCACGATCAGGAAGACGGGGAGGAACTCGGGGGTGCGGACGGCGATGATGATCAGGCCGCCGAGGAGCACGGTGGTGGCGCCGAGGCCCTGTTCGGCCGTCTGCTGGACCATCTGCTCGACCGTCTCGACGTCCCGGACGACCTTGGCCTGGAGGACACCGGCGCTGACTCGGGAGTGGTAGCCGATGGAGAGCTGCTGCATCCGGGTGCACAGGGCGGAGCGCAGGCCGGTGCCCATGCGGCGGACGCTGCCGTAGAGCAGGCGGACGTAGAGCACGTGCAGCGGGTAGTTGACCAGCAGGATGAAGAGGATGATCCCGGTGCTGGTGAGGAGCCGGGTGACCGGCTGGTGCTGGACGACCGTGTCGATGATCGACGCGGTGATCAGCGGCAGCAGCCAGATGGGGCTGTGCTTGAAGGTGAAGACGCCGACGGCGGCGGCCAGGCGCCTGCGGTCGGCGCGGAACAGATAGGCGAGGGTGCGTATGGGGTGCTCGCCCCGGTAGCGGTGGTCGAGCGGTTTCTCGGGCGGCGACGCCATAGGCGGTGGTCCTCTCCTGTGACCGGTCAGGAAGCGCTTTCTGCCCCGTTCGGCCAGAGGTACACCACGACACGGCGGGAGGGCCGGGGTGTCCGCGACGTGAGGCCCGGCCGTCGCCCTACACGCCCAGGCTGCGGGCGAGTTCGGCGCTGGCGCGGGCCACCTCGGTGTCCTGCTCGTGCACCAGGGACCGGAGGGTGCCGCGCCGCGCGCGCACGGCCTGACGGGCCGCGCGCTCCCACGCCACGGGGTTCTCCCGGTGGTTGAGCAGCTTGGGATAGGCGCTGGCGGTGTCCTCCCACTGCCGGGCCTCGGCGATGCTGGCGAGCAGCCGGATGATCTGGGCGCGGCAGGTGACCTGGGGCAGCTGGGCCAGCTCCCACAGGAAGGGGACGGTGGCGGCCGTCGCCTGTTCCACGACGAAGCCGTACTGGCAGATACGGTTCCGCAGTTCGCCGAGCGCGGCCGTCGCCGTGTCGGCGCTGCCCCGGGCGATGTCGTCGAGCAGTCCGGGAATGGCGTCGGCGGAGCCGGTGGAGTCCTGGATCTCGTGCCACGGCACCTCGTCGAGCGTTCCCAGGATGGTCCGGTGGTGGGTGCGCTCGGTGCCGGGCTGTCCCGTCGGAGCGGTGCGCATGGCGTGGGGCCTTTCCGCAGCGGTCATGGAAGTAAGGAAGTGGTCGACAGCCTGGCCCAGACGGTCTTGCCGGCCGGGGCGTGCGGGGTCCAGCCCCATTCCTCGGACAGGGCGTCGACGATGAACAGGCCGCGGCCGTGTTCCTCCAGGGCGACGGTGGCGTGGGGTGCGTACACCGGCGGGGTGTCGCCGGGGTCGGAGACGGCGAGCGTCAGGTGGTCGTCGGCGCGGGTCAGGCCGAGCCAGACCTCCGAGTCGTCCGCCGGGGCCCGCGGCACGGCGTGCACCACGGCGTTGGCGGCGAGTTCGGCGACCACGAGGACGGCGTCGTCGCCGCGGTGACCGAGCGACCAGTCCCGCAGTGTGTGCCGGGTGAAGGCCCGGGCCTGGGCCACGCCTTCCTCGCTGGTCATGATGCGCAGCGCGGCGGACACCGGGCCGGCCGCACCTCCTCCGGCCTGTTCCGGCGCCATGGCGCCGAGCGGCCCGGAGGTGTGATGCGCGGGTGACGGCACGGCATCTCCCTGATGCGACGTCATGAGGGTGCGTCTCCCCAACGGTTGACGCGCGGTCTATTATCCACGCCGTCGACTGCCGCGTGCAATTGCACGAGAAATTGCACGCATTTCCGGGTAGACAGTCGACGCGTGGGCACAGACCACAGCGAACCCAACGGCACCCCAGGAACCCCAAGGAGCGGTCGATGTCACCTGTACCGAACGGAGTGCGGGCCAGCGCGCTGGACACCCAGTGGATCAAGAGCCGCCACAGCAACGCGGAGGGCAACTGCGTCGAGGTCGCCCCGCTGTCCGACGGCGCCGTCGCCCTGCGCAACTCCCGTGACCCCGACGGCCCCGCCCTCGTCTACACCGCCGCCGAGGTGGCCGCCTTCCTGGCGGGCGCCAAGGACGGGGAGTTCGACCACCTGGTGTGAGGCGCGCGGACGTCAGGCGCGCGCCGGAGTGCGCCGCACTTCCGCACCACTGTCAACTCACCGTGATCTCCGGGCCGATGCGGCACGGAGAAGCGGTACTGCGTTAATCTGGTCATCTCCTCTGCCTGCCTTCCGGGAGTCGGGATGTCCGCCGAGTCGCAACGCGTGGTGCGCCTCCGGCCCTATCTGGACCGGGCCGAACCCGCCCCTACACTGCTGAAGATGCTGGTCGGCGTGCAGTTGGCCGGTCTCCGCGAGGACGCCGGGCTGGCTCAGGACCAGGCGGCGCGGGCCCTCGGATTCAGTGCCGCTAAGCTCTCGCGGATCGAGGCGGGCAAGGGCCGCAGGCCGCCTGCCGAGGCGGACGTCCGGGCCCTGCTGAAGCTGTACGAGGCCGACGAGCACGAGGCCTCCGTCCTGCTGGAGCTGCTGCGCCGGGCCGGGGAGCCGGGCTGGTGGCAGCGGTACGACAAACGGCTGATGCCTGAGTGGTTCGAGCGGCTGGTCGGACTCCAGGAGGCCGCCGCCGCGATCCGTACCTTCGAGATCCAGTACGTGCCCGGGCTGCTCCAGACTCCGGCGTACACCCATGCGGTGGTCCGGCGCGGGCTGCCGGTCTCGTCGGAGAGCGAGGTCCGCCGCCGGGTCGAACTGCGCACCCGGCGGGCGCAGTTGCTGCACCGGCCGGACGCGCCGCAGCTGTGGGCGATCGTCGACGAGTCGGTGCTGCTGCGGGTGCTCGGCAGCAAGGCCGTGATGCGCGAGCAGCTGGAGCACCTGATCGAGATGGCCCAGCGGCCGCATGTCACCGTGCAGGTGGTGCCGCTGGACGTCACGGACGCCTCGGCGCCCGCCATACCCGTCACCTATCTCCGCTTCGGCGGGCTGGATCTCCCGGACGTCGTGTACCTGGAGCACATCCGGAGCGCGAACTTCCTCGAAGACCTCGACGAGACCGAGGAGTACCGCGTGGTCCTCGACCGCCTCGCCGACGAGGCGCTGACGCCCAAGGAGTCGATGACGCTGCTCCGGGAGACGCTGGAGCGGCGCTACCCCGCCGAGTGACGGTTCCGGCCGTCAGGGCTTGCGGGCGACGCCGCCGAACTCGATCCATTCGTGGGTGAGCTGACGGGGCACCACCTCGGAGTCGGGACGCCAGGTGGACACCTCCACCAGACCGGGCTCCATTATCTCCAGGCCCTCGAACCACTCGGCGACGTCCTTCTCCTGGCGGACCCGGCCCCAGTGCCCCTGGGTCGCCTGGTCCATGAAGTCGGTGACGAACGTGCGGACCTCGGGGTCCTCGCTGACGAGCTGGCACATCAGCAGGAAGCTTCCGGGCGCGAGGCGTTCGGTCACCCGGCGCACCACGGCGAGCGGCCCGTCGGTGTCGCTGTCCGGGATGCAGTGGAAGACCGAGTTGAACAGCACGGCGACCGGCTGGCCGAAGTCGATCAGCCGGCGGGTCTCCGGGTGATCGAAGATCGCCTCCGTCTCCCGCATGTCGGCGTGGATGACGGTGGTGCGCTCGTCCTGTTCCAGCAGCGCGCGGCCGTGCACGAGCACCATCGGGTCGTTGTCGACGTAGACGACGTGGGCGCTGGGGTCGTGACGCTGGGCGACCTGGTGGACGTTGTCCTGGGTCGGCAGGCCGGAGCCGTGGTCGAGGAACTGCCGTATGCCGTGCTCGGCGGCGAGCGTCCGCACCACCCGCTGGAGGAAGCGCCGGTTGTTCACCGCCAGCCTGCGGGTGCTGGGCACCACCTTGTCCAGTTCCACGCAGGCCGCCCGGTCCGCGGCGTAGTTGTCCTTGCCGCCGAGGTAGTAGTCGTACATCCGAGCGGCTGTCGGTACGTTGGAGTCGATCTCCGTGGAGAGCTGCTTACCGGTGTTCAATGGATCCCCCAGCTTCGTGCCGCGCAGAGCCGCCTGGCCTCACAGGCTGTACATCCTAGGGATCGGCCGGTCGCCGATGCCAGTGTGTGGGGCAAACCGCCGGGGAAGGTGATCCGGCCGGGACCACCTTCCCAAGCGCCCTGTCGTGTCTACGAGTTGAGGTACTCCTCGACTCCCGGCGCCTCGTGCGCGTCCTCCACGATCACCATGCCGCCGACCGCCTGGGCGTCCGGCTTGAGCACGTAGGTGGAGACGCTGGCGGGGCGGTTCACGTCGGAGAAGTTCTGCGGGGTGCCGAGGCCGGTGTCGGCGTTCTTCTGGGAGCGGTGGGTCTTGACCACGTCCTCGCGGGTCAGGCTGCCCGCCTCGCAGGCCTTCTTCAGGTCCGCGCCGAGAAGCTGGGCGGCGTTGTAGCCGGAGAGCACCCCGGAGTCGACGGGCGAGCCCGGGTACTTCTTCCCGTACGCGGTCACCATCTTCTTCACGCCGGGCAGGTCCGAGCTGACCGCCGGGGCGGCGCTGACGACGTGCAGCATCGCCTCCAGGGCCTTCGCCGCGGGCGTCTTCATCAGCTGCGGCGCGAAGCCGGGGGCGCTGCTGACGATGGGGACCTGGAGGCCGCGCGAGGCGGCCACCCCGGCGAGGGAGGCCGTCTGGGCGGGGCCCGCGCTGATCAGCACGGCCTTCACCCCGGCCTCGCGCAGCGCGGAGACCTGGGCGGACAGGTCGGTGTCGGTGGCCTTGATCTTCTGGTCGACGATCTTCAGGCCCGCGCGCTTCGCCGCCCAGGTGGAGCCCTCCAGGGCGTTGGCGCCGTAGTCGCCCTCGAAGTAGACGTGACCGACCGTGTCGCCCTTCTTCAGGCCCTTGGCGCGGGTGAGGAAGTCGACCGCGGCGATCATGTCGACGTCGTAGGTGGTGCCGAGCACCTGGACGGGGTCCTTGCCGAGCAGGGAGGCGGCCCAGGCCTGCGGGAAGGTCAGCAGCTGGTCGCGTTCGATGTCGTCGATCAGGGCGGCGACCACCGGGGAGCCGATGACCTGGGGCAGGGCGACGACGTCGGTGGAGAGGTCGGCGTACGCGGTGACCGCCTTCTGCACGTCGTAGCCGTGGTCCTCGACGACGATCTCGACCTTGCGGCCGCAGATGCCGCCGGCCGCGTTGGTCTCGTCGGCCCACATCTGCTGGGCCTGGACGATGCTCTTGCCGAGGGTGGCATAGGGGCCGGTGAGGTCGGTCAGAGCGCCCAGCCGGATGCGGTCGTCGGTCACACCGGGGCCGGCCTTGACGCCGTCGGCGGCGTCCGCGGGCTTGTCGCCCTCCGCCTTGGAGCTGCATCCGGTGCCCGCGATCAGCAGTGCCGCCAGGGCGGAGGCGAGCAGGGTCTTGGTGGTGCGGGAGGTGTTCACGGGGTGTGCTCCTTGGGTCGTGCGGGTGCGGCGGACGGGACGGTCGCGGTGGCGGCTTTCGCACGGCGGCCCGTGACGCGGGCGCGCAGCCGCCGGGCCAGGCCGTGCAGGCCGTCGGGGGCGTAGAGGAGGATCAGGACGATCGCGGCGCCGTAGAGGTAGCGGGCGGCCTCGGTGGGACCGACGGCTCCCTCGGTGCTGCCGGGGGCGGCGACCAGCGGCAGATGGTCTGCGTAGCGGGTCATGAGCAGCGGCAGCGCGGTGACGAAGACGGCGCCCGCGGTGGCTCCGGCGACCGAGCCGAGCCCGCCGATGACGATCATGGCGAGGTAGTCGACGGAGAGGGCGAGCCCGAAGTAGTCGGGCACGATCCGGCGGAAGCCGAGCGCCAGCAGCGCCCCGGCCAGGCCCGCGTACATCGAGGAGACGACGAAGGCGGCCGAGCGGTAGCGGGCCACGTCGACGCCCATGACGGCGGCGGCGGTCTCGCTGTCGCGCACCGCCACCAGGGCGCGCCCGGGGCGTCCGCGCAGGATGCCGCGGGCGGTGAACCAGGTGAGCGCGAACAGGGCGAGGCCCAGATACCACAGGCGCTCCTCGGCACCGAACGGCACACCGAGCACGACCAGTTCCGGGTCGGTGTCGGCGAAGGCGAAGCCGCCGAGGGTGAGGGGCGGGACCGAGCGGCCGTTGAAGCCGCCGGTGACGGAGTCCGCGGTGAGCAGCACGTGGTGGCCGAGGAAGACCAGGGCGAGGGTGGCGACGCCCAGGTAGATGCCCTTCACCCGGCCCGCGACCGGGCTGAACAGGCCGCCCGCGGCTCCGGCGAGGAGGACCGCGAGAACGAGGGCTAGCGCGGGCGGCAGGCCCGGTCCGGGCTCCCCGGCCAGCCAGGCGTAGCCGTAGGCGCCGACGGCGAGGAAGAAGGCGTGGCCGAGGGAAAGCTGGCCCGCCGTCCCGGCCAGCAGGCCGAGGCCGACCGCGCCGATGGCCGCGGCCATCGCGAACAGGCCGATCCGCAGCCAGAAGGCGTCCACATAGAACGGCAGGGCGGCGAGGAGCAGGACGAGCGGCAGCAGCCGGCCGCGCTTGAGGAGGTCAGACACGGACCGCTCCCTTCGCGCCGAACAGCCCGGTGGGCCGCACGAGGAGGACGAGCACCATCACCGCGTAGGGGGCGACGTCGCCGAAGCCCTCGCCGAGGACGTGCAGTTCGGACTGGTAGCCGGCGACCAGGGCCTCGGTCAGGCCGATCAGCAGGCTGCCGGCGAGGGCGCCGGGCGGGGAGGCCATGCCGCCGAGGATCGCGGCGGGGAAGGCCTTCAGGGCGATCTGTCCGGTGGTGCGCTCCAGGCCCGGTGCGGGGAACGCGGCGAGGAACACGGCGGCGAGCGCGGCGAGCGCGCCGGCCAGGCACCAGGCGAGCATGCGCACCCGGGTGAGGCGTACGCCCATCAGGGCCGCCGCCTCCAGGTCCTCGGACGCAGCCCGCAGGGACAGGCCCCAGGCGGTGTACCGGAACAGGGCGAACACCGCGCCGATGACGACGGCGGACACCGCTATCGCGGCGAGGCGGCTGTCGGCGACGGTCACCGAGCCGATCCGGGTGACCGAGTCGCCCCACGGATCACCGGTGGAGAGCAGATCGCCGCCGATCCGCCGGGCCAGGTCGGTGACCAGGACGATGTCGACGCCGATGGTGACGATGGTCTGCACATGGGCGGCCCGCGGGTCCCGGTCGCCGCCGCGCAGCAGCAGCCGGTCCATGGCCCCGGCCACGAGCGCCGTGACCAGGACGGCCGCCGCGAGGGCGCCGGCGAAGCCGAGGTCGTCGTGGAGGACGGCGGTGAGGTAGCCGCCGAGCAGCAGCAGCGACCCGTGGGCGAAGTTGAGCACGCCGGACGCCTTGAAGATGACGACGAAGCCGAGGGCGACCAGGGCGTAGACCGCGCCGAGGGCGAGGCCGTTGAGCAGGTGGTCCAGGAAGCCGGTCATGCCGCGTCCTCCCCCGTGTCGTCGGTGCCGAGGTAGGCGCGCAGCACCTCGGGGTCGCGCCGGACCTCCTCGGGAGTGCCGTGGGCGATGGCGCGGCCGAAATCGAGGACGGTGACCTCGTCGGCGAGCCGCATGACCAGCCCCATGTCGTGTTCCACGAGGACGACGGAGAGGCCCAGTCGGGCGCGGACGTCCCTGATGACCTCCGCGGTACGGGTCCGTTCGGCGCCGTTCATGCCGGCCACCGGCTCGTCCAGGAGCAGCACGCGCGGCTCCAGACAGAGGGCGCGGGCGAACTCGACGCGCTTGCGGTCGCCGTACGACAGGACCGCGACGGGGGTGTCGAAGAGGTCGCCCAGTCCGGTCAGTTCGGCGATCTCGCGGGCGCGGTCGCGGTGCGCGCGCTGTTCCCGTACGGCTCCGGGCAGGTGCAGGGCGCTGGCGGCGAAGCCGGCGCGGGTGAGGGCGTGGCGGCCGAGCATCAGGTTGTCGGCGACCGTGCCCTCGGTGGTGACGATGTTCTGGAAGGTGCGGGCCACGCCCAGGCGGGCGATGCGGTGCGGGGCGAGCCGGGTCAGCTCGGTGCCGTCGAGCCGGACGGTGCCGGACGCGGGGCGGCACAGGCCGGACAGGACGTTGAAGCAGGTGGACTTGCCCGCCCCGTTGGGTCCGATCACCGCGTGCACCGAGCCGGGCGCGACGGTGAAGGAGACGGCGTCGAGCGCGGTGAGACCGGCGAACCGGACGGTGACGTCCCGGACGGCCAGCTCGGGGGGCGGTGTGGCGCGGTCGGTCACGCGGCCCCCCGCCCGTCTTCGGACTCGCCCAGGTAGAGGCGGCGTACGGCGTCCGTGCGGGCCAGTTCGCCGGCGGGGCCGGACAGGCGGATCTCGCCGACCTCCAGGACGTAGGCGTGCCGGGCGAGCGCGAGCGCCATCCCGGCGTTCTGCTCGACCAGCAGCACGGCGGTGCCCTGTTCGTTGATCTCGCGGACCACCTCGGCGATCCGGTTCACCATGAGCGGGGCGAGGCCGAGGGAGGGTTCGTCCAGCAGCAGCAGACGCGGGGCGGCCATCAGGGCACGGCCGATCGCCAGCATCTGCTGCTCACCGCCGGAGAGCAGGCCGGCGGCCTGGCCGGTGCGCTCGGCGAGCCGGGGGAAGAGCGCGAAGACGCGGTCGCGGGACTCGCGGACCAGGGCGGGGCTGCGGCGGCCGAGGCCGAGCCCGCCGGTGCGCAGGTTCTCGTCGACCGTGAGTCCGGCGAACACCCGCCTGCCCTCCGGCACCTGGACCACTCCGGCGCGGACCGCGGCGACCGGGTCCTGGCCGTCGAGGCCGGTGTCGCCGTAGCGGATCCGGCCGGCGGTGACCGTCCCGCGGTGCAGGCGCAGGGTGCCGGAGACCGCCCGCAGCAGGGTTGTCTTTCCGGCGCCGTTGGCGCCCAGCAGCGCGACCACGCCGCCGTGCGGGACGGTCAGGGAGACCGAGCGGAGGGCGGACAGGGAGCGGCCGTACGTCACGTCGAGGCCCTCGACATGCAGCGCGGGCTCCTCGTCCGGTGGGCTTTCAGGCATCGCGGCTCCTCGGATCCGTGCCGCACGGGCACGGGCGTTCGGTGGAAGGAAGCTCACGACAGCACGCGCGCCGGAGGCCGGTACAGGGTTCCCGGGCTGCTGGGTGCGCGGTCCCAGCGAGGCGGCCGGGGGGTTGTGCGGATGCCCAGGGGGTGGGGCTGACCAGGGCGCTCACCTCGCGCACCGGCACCGGCACCGGCGTTCGCGGGCAGGGCCGGAGTCGGCGGAGCCGGGGCGTGGGCGTGCGGGCGCGTCACGCGGGAGGGTGCGTGAGCGGATCGCGCCGCGCGGGAGGATCGCGAGCGGCGAAGCCGGCGGGGACGGCACACCGACGCGGCGCACGGCCACCGCCGTCCGGTGGCGGGACCGTGCGCCGGCGGGGCGGTGGGTCAGCGGGTGAGCAGGCGGCGGGCCGTCAGGGCCAGGCTGATCTCGACCAGGTCGGTGGGGCGGGCCAGGGAGCGTTCGATGAGCTGCTCGAAACGGCGCAGGCGGTTGAGGACGGTGTTGCGGTGGCAGTACAGGCGTTCGCCCGCCCGCTGCGCGGATCCGTCGCAGGCCAGCCAGGTCGCCACGGTGTCCAGCAGGACCTCGCGGTCGGCGGGCTCCACCCGTTCCAGCGGGCCGAGCACCCGGGCGGCGAGGGTGGTGCCGAGTTCGGGGGACGAGACGACGAGGGCCGCCGGCAGGTGTTCGGTGAGCCGGATGGTGCCGCCGTCCGGGGGGCACATCCGCAGCGCGGTGTCGGCGAGCCGGCGGGCCTCGCCCACCGAGGCCAGTCCGTCGACGGCGCCGCCGACGCCGATCCTGGCCCCGGGATCGCCCGTCGGGTCGGGGAGGCCGTCGTCGCCGCCCTCGCCGGACGCGCCGTCCTCGCCGGACGCGCCGTCCTCGCCCAGCAGGACGATGCCGTAGTCCACCTCCACGCCCGCGTGCCAGTGGACCCGCGCCCCGCCCCGCACCACGGCCGCGCCCCGGGCGCCGGTGAGGCCGCCGTCGGCGACCGCCACGACGACGTACCGGCCGTGTTCCGGCATGTCCAGGGCCCGCGCGGTCTCGGGCAGGTCGGCGATGCGGCTGGTGCCGTCGAGGAGGGCGGCGGCCAGCAGCCGGACGTTGTTCTCGCGCCGCCAGGTCAGCTGCCGTTCGACCTGCCGGTAGGCGTCGGTGACGATCGTGCAGTGCTCGTCGACGAAGTGCCACACGTCGGCCGCGACGTGGACGAGCAGCCGGACGTCCTCGGGTGCCCGCCGGGAGGTCTCCTCGACCAGCTCTTGCCACACCAGGGATCCGCCGAGCCGGAAGGCGTGCAGCACGGCGTCCAGCGGCAGGCCCTGCTCGGCGCGGGTGGCGCCGATCCGCCAGGAGCAGCGGCGGGCCGCGTCACGGGCGCCGCGCGGGTCGAGCAGGGAGGCCACGCTGTGCCGCAGCGAGCGGTGCGTCTCCTGCCACACGCCCACCGGATCGCTCTCCACCGCGGCACGGTAGGCCGGTTCCTGGTCCTGTACGACGGCCAGCAGCCGGTCGGTCAGCTCGGCCAGGTCGTCCATCAGCACGCGTGCGGCACGGTGCAGGACGCGGATGGCCTCGGCGTCGATCAGCGACCGCACGCGCCGGGTGCGCGGCTGCGGCGCGGCGGTCGCCGCCGGGCGGGGCGCCGCCGTTCGGGTCCGTACGGCAGGGTGCATCGCGGTCCTCCCCCAGGGTCGGGCTACATGGCGGCGCCCGGTGCCGGACCCCTGCTCCCCGAGGCCCGTGCGGTGGCCGCCGCCTGACTCGTCCTGCCCGGAAGGATGACATACCGTCCGGTCGGTCCCTAGAGCTGTGCACGGGTCTTTTCCGCCCGTTCGACCAGCCGGGCCAGTTCCACCCGGGACCGTACACCGAGCGCGGCGAAAACATTGCGGAGGTGATAGTCGACGGTGCGGGTGCTGACGGACAGGCTCCGGGCCACCTCCCGGTTGGTGGCGCCCTGGGCGACGTACCGGGCGATCCGCCACTGCTGCGGGGTCAGCCGCGCCAGCGCGCCCGCGCCCGGCCCGGCACCGCCCGGGAGGGCGACGCTCGCCGCGGCGCCGTTCGCCCGTAGTTCGGCGCGCGCCTGCTCCGCCCAGGCCCCGGCGCCGCAGCGGTCGAAGCCGACCAGCGCGGCGCCGAGCCGGTCGCGGGCCTCGCGCGGGCGGCGCCGCCGCCGCAGCCACTTGCCGTACAGCAGCTCGGTGCGGGCCCGTTCGAAGTCGCCGCCCGCCTGGTCGTGCAGCGCGAGGGCGCGGACATACAGCTCGCCGGCCCGGTCCGGCGGGGCCAGCAGGGCGCGGCAGCGCAGCAGCTGGGCGGGGGCCTGCGGGTCGGCACCGAACCCCGCCCAGGCGGCGAAGTCCGGTACGACGTGCCGCGCGTCCTCGGCCCGGCCGGCCAGCACGGCGGCCTCCACGAAGCAGGGGACGGCCAGCATCCACACCGCGAAGTGCCCGCGCCGGGGGCCGGGACACACCAGCGGGCCGAGCCGGTCCGCCGCCTCCAGCGGGCGGCCCCGGCCCAGGTCGGCGCGGGCGGCCGCCCACTGGGCGAGGGTGGCCGGCTGGGCCAGTCCGTGGGCGCGGGCCGTCGACAGGGCGGCGGTCACATGTCCCTCGACGGCGGCGGTCTCGCCTTCGATGGACGCCGCCAGGGCCAGTACGGCGTGGTGGTGGGCGGCCGTGTTGCGCTGCCCCGCGCGCCGCGCGGCGCGCAGGCCCTCCTCGGCGTGGGTCCGGGCCTGGGCGTGGCGGCCGACGCGAAGTTCGGCGTAGGCCAGGTACTCCAGGGACTGGGGGACGAGCGCGGCGGAGCCGCGGAGCCGTGCCGCGACCAGCGCCCGCGCACCCGCCCGGGCCGCGGCGGCCATGTCCCCGAGCATCAGCGCGGCGGCGGCGGACCGCAGCAGATCCGCCGGTTCCTCGGCGGTGCGGGCGCGTTCCACGACCCGGCGCAGGGGTGCGGTGGCCAGGTCGAGGCGGCCGTCGAGGAGGGCGCCCAGGCCGAGGCGGTAGTCGTGCTGGTCAGGGTGGTCCGAGTGGTCGGGGTGGTCCGAGTGATCGCGGTGGTCTGGACGGTCGGAGTGGTCTGGGCGGTCGGAGTGGTCGGGGTGGTCGGAGTGGTCGGGGTGGTCGCGGTGCGGAAGCGGCCCGGGGGGCGGGGCGGAGGTCTGCTCGCGGGAGTCGCCGAGTGCCTCCCGGCAGGCCTGCATGTCGCCCGCGGCCCAGGCCGCGTCGGCGGCGGCGAGCGCGGCGGACGCCGCCTGGGCCGGTGCCTCGGTGGCGAGCAGCGCGGCGGCGGACAGCAGGGCGGCCCGGGCGTCCGCGACCGGCCCGTCCCGCAGCTCCGCGAGACCGCGGACCAGCTCGGCCCGGCCGCGCACCAGGTCAGGCGCCGGGCCCCGGCCGCCCTCGGCGAGCAGGCGTACGGCGCGCCGTGGGCTGTCCGCGAGCAGTGCCTGTTCGGCGGCGGCCGTGTACCGCTCGCGGCTCTGCGGGCCGTAGGGGGTCAGCTCCGCGGCGCGGGCGAAGGCGGCGGCGCGCAGCCGGTGCGAGGGCATGGCCGCCGCGACCGCCGCCAGCTGCGCCGCGCGGGCGGGAGCCGGTGCGGTCGTGGCCCAGGCGGTGTGCAGCAGGGCGGGCAGTTCCTGCCCCTGGGCGCGCAGGGCGTGGGCGAGGGCACGGTGGGCCGCGCGGCGGCGGTCGTGGGCGGCGCGGGCGTAGACGGCTCTTCGGGAGAGCGGGCTCGCGAAGCGGAGGCCGCCCTCGGTGTGGACGAGCACGTCGGACAAGGCGTCGGGCAGGACGTCCGGCGGGATGCCGGACGGTGCGTCGGGCACCGTGTCGCGCGGTGACGTGAGGCCGGATACCGCCGTGAGCCCGGACCCCGCCGTGAGCCCGGACCCTCCCGCCAGGCGTCGCCACGCGGCGTGGACGAGGGCGGCCTCGGCCTCGGCGTGCTCCGCGCCCCGGGTCGCGGCGGCCGTCAGGAGCAGGAGGTCGTCGGCGGCGGGTGTCGGCGCGACCGGCCACTCCCCCGTGACGCCGGTGAGGACCCGGGCGTCGGCGAGCGGCCGGGGCGGGTGCCGGTCGCCGGACAGCTGGGCGGGGGTGAGCCGGCGGACCATGGCCAGCAGCAGGGCCGGGTTGCCCTCGGCCTCCTCCAGCAGCTCGTCGCGCAGGGCGGGGTCGACGGCCCCGCCCGTCACCTCGTCGAGGAGGGCGGCGGCGGCCGGCGGCGGGAGCGGGTGCAGCGGCAGGGCGGGCAGTGCGGCGAAGTCCCGGTCGGCGGGCCCGGGCGCGGCGGCGGTCAGGAGCAGGCCGACACGTCCGGCCCTGGGCAGCCGGTGGGCGGCCCGCGCCAGGGCGGTGCGGGAGGGGGCGTCCCACCGGTGCGCGTCGTCCAGGCACACCAGGAGCGGGCCGTCCCCGGCCAGACGGCGGAAGGCGTCCAGCAGCGTCTGCGGCGCGCTCAGGGTGTCCAGGGCACCGGCGGGTGCGCGCCCCGCGGCCGTGACGAGCGCGCGCACCCCGCCGTACGGCCGGGGCTCGGCCGCGTCGCAGCGCAGGTGGAGCACCGGTCCGGCCCGGAAGGAACGGGCGGCCTCGTCGAGGAGGGTCGTACGGCCGACGCCGGGCTCGCCCGTCAGGACGAGCACGGCGCTGCCGGTCCGCAGCCGGTCCGGCAGCGCGGCCACCGTGCCCCGTTCCGCGCTCCGCCCGTGAATCGGCGGAGCCGTCGGCACGGTCGTCTGTCCGGTCATTCCCGCGACGTTACGCGCGAGTAACGGCAGCCGGAAGGCGGACGTCCGGGTCCCGGCGGGCGTCTGTGCCGCCGCCCAACCGCCGGGGCCGCGCCACGTGCGGGCGCACAACGCCTCCACAACGGCCACGGCGGCCGCGCCGGGAAGGGCGCGACCGCCGTGGTGCCGTGGGACGCGGCGAGGTCAGGAGGTGTGCGGGCAGTTGCCCCGGTACTCCTCGATGGTCAGGCTCGGGCGCGGCAGCGGGCACAGGAACTGCTCGTAGCGGGTGTCGTTGTCGATGAACCGCTTGAGCCAGCTGACGCTGTACTTCGCGATCGTCGTGTCGTTGCTGTTGGGCGTGAAGTGGGTGGCGTTGTTCAGCTCCAGGTACGCCTTGTCCAGCGAGGACGGCAGGTTGGTGTAGAAGGGCTCGGCGTGGCTGGAGACCGGGGCGATGGTGTCGCCGTCGGCGCCGAAGATCAGGGTGGGCGTCCTGAGTTCGGGCCAGGTCTTGTCCAGGTTCCACGGC
Source organism: Streptomyces sp. (assembly GCF_035645055.1). Classification (GTDB taxonomy): domain Bacteria; phylum Actinomycetota; class Actinomycetes; order Streptomycetales; family Streptomycetaceae; genus Streptomyces. Next base: position 293,952 of record NZ_DASQNH010000076.1, read on the forward strand.
GTCAGCGGGATCGCGGCCTGGAGGGAGGGCCGGTCCTTGGCCGCCTCCAGGCTGCCGCCGCCGCCCATCGAGTGGCCCATCACGCCGAGCCGGGTGGCGTCGACCCGGCCGCGCACGGAGCTGCGCTGGGTGAGGTAGTCCAGCGCGGCGAGGAGCTGGTCGCCACGGGAGTCCGGCTGGTCCATCGTGGTGTTGGTGTCGATGGTGAAGACCACGAAGCCCTGGGAGGCCAGCCGCGGGCCCAGCCAGGCGATCGACGACTCGTAGGCGGTGAAGCCGGGCGAGATGGCCACGGCGCCGAAGGTGCCGTCCGCGGTGCTGGTCGGGTAGTAGATGGTGCCGCCGCCGAAGCCGGTGACCGCCAGGGAGGAGACGGAGGTCTGCGAGACGGCGTAGGGGCCGCGCAGGGCCTCGATGCTCGACTGGGTCGGCGCCGGGCCGCGCTCGTAGGGGTTGTCGGCGGCGTGGGCGCCGGTGCCGCTGAGGGTGCCGAGCCCGATCACGGCCGCGGTGGCGGCGGCGAGCCCGGTGAGGCGGCCCGTGCGACGGCGTCGGCGCGGGGTGGCGGAGTCGGTCCGGTGCTGCGGAAGCTGCTGCACGTCGAGTCGTCCTCTCTGTCGTGCGCTTCGGGGATGTGGGGTGTGCCGTCGGAACGGCTCGCCCACTGTCGGCGCGGTACGGCACGACGGGCACCGGCAAAATCACCGGCCTCGTGGCACGGGCCGACCCGCGCCCCTCACCCCGCGGGCACCCCGGGGCCCGGCTTGCGCGGACGCCCGGCGGGTAGGGGACGCTCACCGCGGCCGGGCCGCCCGAGGACACCGGCCGTCAGGACGTCATGGCACCGTGGAGAGGCGGCGGAATGCGCATCGGACTGCTCGGCACCGGCCCCTGGGCGCAGATGGCCCACGCACCCGCCCTCGCCGGGCACGACGGACTGGACTTCGCCGGAGTGTGGGGACGACGGCCGGACGCCGCGAAGGAACTCGCGGACCGGCACGGGGTGCGCGCCTACGACGCCGTGGACGCGCTGCTCGCCGACGTGGACGCGGTGGCCGTCGCCCTGCCTCCGGACGTACAGGCGGAACTCGCCGTGCGGGCGGCGCGGGCGGGCCGTCATCTGCTGCTGGACAAGCCGCTCGCCGTGACACCGGAGCGGGCGCGGGCGGTGGCCGAGGCCGCGCGGGAGGCCGGCGTGGCATCGGTGGTCTTCTTCACCGCCCGCTTCCAGGCCGGCACCGAGGCCTGGATCGCCCGGCACTCGGCCACCGGCGGGTGGTTCACGGCACGCGCCCAGTGGCTCGCCGCCCTGTTCCCCGCCGGGCCCGGCGGGGAACAGACATCGGACAGCCCGTTCGCGGCCTCCCCGTGGCGACGCGAGAAGGGCGCCCTGTGGGACGTCGGGCCGCACGCGCTGTCCGTACTGCTGCCGGTGCTCGGTGACGCCCGGCGGGTGAGCGCCGCGGCCCCCGGTCCCGGGGACACCGCGCACCTGGTCCTCGAGCACACCGGCGGCGCGTCGAGCACCCTCGCCCTGAGCCTCACCGCGCCGCCCGGGGCCGCGGGAGTCACCGTCGAACTGCGCGGCACCGCCGGAGTGGCGGTCCTCCCGGACCGCTCCGAGGGGATCGTCCCGGCCGTGACCAGGGCCGTGGACGCCCTGCGCGAGGCGGCCGACACCGGCCGCCCGCACGCGTGCGACGCCGCGTTCGGCCTCCGGGTGACGGAGATCCTGGCCGAGGCGGAGAACCTGCTCACAGCGCGCTGACCGGCACCCGGCCGCCCCCCGGCGCACCGGCGCGCGTCCTCGTGGCACCCGCCGCCGGCAGCGCCGCGAGAAGCGCGGCGGGAGGTTACGTCCGGGCCGGGGAAGGTACTCCTCGCGGTACGGGAGCGGGCGGCCGTGGAGCGGTGCCCCCGGCGCTTCCGGATGCAGGGCGCGCTCCCTGGGTGAATGGTGTTATCAGACCCGTTGCCAGCACCGGGGCCGAAACAACGATCCGGACCGAGGAGCGGAGATCATGTCGACTTCACATTCCGGCGCGTCCCAGCCGTCCCAGGACCGCGCCACCCCGGACAGCCTGCTCCACGCCCGCACCGGCACCGATGTGTCGCCGGAGGACCTGGTTCTGGCCTCCGGCAAGGACCTCACCCCGCGCAACCTGGAATGGGCCCAGCGCAAGCTGGACCAGGAGGGGCCGGCCGCCCTCGACAAGCTGCTGCCTTAGACCGGCCGCCCGGCCGTCACCACCCCTGGCGCGGGCCGGCCCCTCCGTCCGCGTCAGGGGGTTTCGTCGTCCACCGGCGTCGTCGTGTCGTCGTCGATGATGTGCATCGCGGCTTCCTCGGCGCCCGCGGCGCCCCCGTCGATGCCCACGTCCTCGGCGATCTCCTCCCGTGTCGTGTCGGTGTGGGCGCCCTCGTCCGGGGCGACCAGGCGTCCGGCGCGGGCGCCGCCCGCCTCGGGGTCGACCGGTTCGCCGTCACCGCCCGGCAGGTCCCCGATGTCGTCGCCGGCGGCCTCCGGGGCGTCGGGCACTTCCTGGGCGAGGCGCTGGTCGAGGGATTCGCCCTCGTGCTGCTCGGCAGCCGTGGTGCCGTACTTGGTGACGCCCAGCGGCTTCTCCGGCGGCGAGTAGCCCTCGTCGAGGATGTCGTCGTAGGTCCGCTCGTCGACCGCGTCCTGGAGGTCCAGGGGCGCGGCGTCCTCCTGTTCCTCGTTGGTTCCGGTGGGCTGGTAGGCGTCGTCCGCCATCGCGTCGGGCTGCGTGCGGTCCGTGTCGGCCATGACTGTCTCCCTGTCGTGCCGGGATGCGGCTCGTCGATGTCGTTGTCCTCTCCGCGTTTCCCGATCCGCCGCCTCCAACCTGGCGGTTCTCGTCACACCGGAGGGAGGCCGCCCGGCCCGGCCGCCGGCGACCGCCGCCTCGGGGGGTGGTGTGCGGGCCGTCCGGACGTCCCTGGCGCTGCTCGGCCATCGTGCGGCTCAGCTCCGTGGTGGGCCGCCGGGACTCGGTGAAGGACGCGCTCCCAGGAGTGAGGAACTCCTCCCCCAGCCGGTCTTCGCTCGTGCCGTACGCCCTGCCGCCCCCCTGTTGCCGGCCCGGCACCCCGACTCCTGCCAGTGGCCGGCCTTCGGGAAGCACCTGTTCGCGTCACAGGGCCCGGCGCCGCACCAGCACCGCCAGCACCAGCAGGCCCGGGATCAGCGGCAGCCAGACGGTCAGCAGCCGGTAACCGAGCACGGCGGAGGCCGCGGCGGCCGACGGGGCCCCGCCGACCGTGAGGGCGAGGCCGAGCGCGGCGTCCAGGGAGCCGAGGCCGCCGGGGGTGGGCAGCAGCGCGGCGGCGCTGCTGGCGGCGAGGTACAGCAGGGCGACCCGGGCGGGCGGCAGGGGCAGGGCGACGGCCTGGGTGACGGCGATCAGCGCGACGGCGTGCAGCCCGGCGAAGGCCAGCGAGCCGCCCCACAGGGCCGCCGCCCGGCGCGGCCGGGCGTGCACCGCCCGTACGTCGGCGAGGACGGCCGCCGCGGCCCGGCGGCAGCGCGGCCACCGCCTGGCGACGGCCGCCAGCACGGCCAGGAACACGGCGAGGGCGAGCGCGACCCGCCCGGCCGAGCCGGACGGTAACCGCAGGACTCCGGGGCAGGCCAGGGCGAGCACGGCGATCAGCGCGCCGCGCACCACCGCCCCGGCCGTCGCCTTGACCGCGAGGGCGGTCGCCGAGCGGCCCGCCGGGAGGCCGCAGCGCATCAGGAACCGCAGGATCACGGCGCCCGCACCGACCCCCGCGGGCAGGACGTGGTTGGCGGCGGAGGCGGCGAACTGCGCGGCGACGAGCCGCCCGGCGGGCAGCGCGCGCGGCACCGCTCCCTGCTGGGCGAGCGCGGAGCACGCCCAGGTGGCCGTCACGGCGGTGGCGGCGACCAGCAGCCATCCGTGGTCGGCGACGGCGAGCCGCCCGGCGCCGTCCGCCAGCACCGGCCAGTGGCGGTGGGCGAGCCACCCCGCGACGGTCAGCACGGCCAGGGTGAGCAGGGTCTGCCAGTACGTCCGGCGGCGGGTGGGCGACGGCGCGTACGCCTCGGGCGTCACGCCGGCCCGCCCGCGCGGGCCGGCGCCGGGGCCACGTACAGGTGCAGCCGGTCGAAGCGGTACGGCGCCCAGGAGCGGGCGTACGGCGGCGGGGAACCGTTCGACGTGCCCAGGGCGGCGACCGGGATGCGGTGGGTGGCGTCCAGGATGGCGGGCACGGTGATGTTGGCGTTGTTGCCGCCGGTCGCGGCGGAGGAGCAGCCGGTGTAGTAGGCGAGCGGGATGGCGGTGTGCCCGGTGAGCAGACAGGGCGGGCGGACCCCGAGCCGGTGCAGTTCCCCGGCGGTGTGCGCCCAGGCGCGGCGGTCGTCGACGGTGCGCTGCACGGTGCGGTCCAGGACGACGAACTGGACGGCGAGATGCCCGGCCAGCCCGAGCGCGACGAGCGCCGCGGCCACGGGGCGCCACCGGCCCTGGGGGGTGCTGACCAGGTGCCACAGCGCGTCGGCGACGGGGAGCGCGGCCAGCGCGTAGGCGGGCAGCAGGAAGCGCGGGGCCGCGTAGCCGATCAGGAACAGGTACGGCACGGCGGCGGTGGCCGCGCAGGCGAGCGGCAGCGCGGTGGGCCCGGTCCGCCGGGCGCGGACGGCGACGACCAGGGCGACCGCGGCGAGCGCCCACAGCGCGAACCACCACAGGGTGATGACCGGGTTGGGCAGCGGGCCGGTGCAGGGCCGGCACAGGGTGCGGCCGATCAGGCCGCGCAACTGGTCGTCGACGGCGAAGTGCCAGCCGAGGCCGCCCTGGATGCGGGAGGCTTCGGCGAGCCGCTGGGCCAGGCCGCCGTGGCTGAGGTAGGCCTCGACGACCCACTGGGCGCCGCCCGCGGCCAGGCCGGCCACGAGGACGGCGAGCGGACGCCACCGGCGCGTGGCCACGGCGAGGACGAGCAGCGGCGCGGTCACGTACACGGCGTCGGTGGGCCGCATCAGCGCCATCAGCGCGGCGCTCCCGGCGATGCCCCACAGGGCGGCCCGGTCGCGGTCGTCGGCGCGGGCGCGCAGGAAGCAGCCGACACAGGCCAGTGCGCCCATGGCGACCCAGTAGTTGGGCATGGCGCTCGGGGCGTAGAAGAGGGTCACCCACAGGGTGGCGAACAGGGCGCCGCCGGTGGCCAGGACGCGCGGCGGGAACCGGCCGCCCCAGGTGCGCAGGGCCAGGTACAGGGCGAGGCCGGAGAGGACGGCGAGATAGACCCGCAGCAGCGCGGTGGACGACGACCAGGAGGCGATGGGCGCGACCAGCACGGTGACGCCGCGGGCCCGGGGCGCGCTGAAGAACGCGGCGGGGGCGTGGTCGCCGACCTGGCTGACGTAGACGATCTCGTCCCAGCCGAGGCCCATGGCGGGCGGGACGAGGAGGAGTTGGACGGCGGTGAACGCGCCCGCCACGACGGCGATCGCGCTCGGTGTGCCCAGGCGCAGGGCGCCCGCCCGGGTGATACCCACACTCTGGGCCATCGTCTCGTCTCTCCCTCGGCGGCGTGCGGGGCGGCTTCTGACGCCCCGCAGCCGGTGCGCCGGGGGCATTGTCGGAAAAGCATCCAAAAACTAACCCACCACGCCGTGGGGCGCAGGACGGAGCGGGTGGCGCACGCTCCCGTGGCGAGCCGGGCCGTTCCGGCGGCCCCTCGTCCCGGTTGCAAGAGCCCGCGCCGGTGCGTGCGGCAGGGCGTACGGCGGGCATCACCCGCACGGCACACGGGCACTCCCGCCGCCGGGTGGGCGGCCGGCCCGGGGCGGGGGGCCGCCCGGCCGGAGGTCAGCGGGCGTTGGGGCGGCGGTGCGGGGGCTGCCGCGGGGCCACGCGGTCGGGGGTCGCCGGGACCATGCGGACGGCCGGGCCGTCGGTGCTCACCGTCAGCGGTTCGCCGTGGTGGCCGATGGTCAGGGCCGGTCCGGACAGCAGGGTGTAGGTGGCCTTCTCCGGGGTGATCTCCACTCGCAGACGGCGGCCGAGGAGCTGAAGGCTGAAGGCGAGCCGGCTGAACTGCTGGGGCAGCCGGGGGGCGAAGCGGAGCGTGTCGCCGTCGCGCCGCATCCCGCCGAAGCCGGCGACCAGGGCCATCCAGGTGCCCGCCAGCGAGGCGATGTGCAGTCCGTCGCGGGTGTTGTGCTCCAGGTCGGCCAGGTCCATCAGGGCGGCCTCGGCCGTGTAGTCGTAGGCGAGCCGCAGATGGCCCGCCTGGGCCGCGATGACGGCCTGGCAGCACGCCGAGAGCGAGGAGTCCCGTACGGTCAGCGGCTCGTAGTAGGCGAAGTTGCGGGAGATCTGCTCCTCGTCGAACCCGCTGCCGCAGGTGTACATCGCCAGGACCAGGTCCGCCTGTTTGACGACCTGTTTGCGGTAGAGGTCGAAGTAGGGGAAGTTCAGCAGCAGCGGGTACTGGTCGGGCCGGGTGGCGGCGAAGTCCCAGCGCTGGTAGCGGGTGAAGCCCGCGTGCTGCTCGTGCACGCCGAGTTCGGCGTTGTACGGCACGTGCATGGCCTCGGCGGCGGCCCGCCAGGCGGCGCTCTCCTCCTCGTCCACGCTCAGCCGCTCCGCCTGCTCGGGGTGGCGGCCCACGGCCTCGGCCGCGGCGAGCAGGTTCTGCCGGGCCATCAGGTTGGTGTACGTGTTGTCGTCGGCGACCGCGCTGTACTCGTCGGGTCCGGTGACGCCGTCGATGTGGAAGACGCCCTGGTGGTCGTGGTGGCCTAGGGAGCGCCACAGGCGGGCGGTCTCCACCAGCAGCTCGACGCCGGTGTCCCGCTCGAAGTCGAGGTCTCCGGTGGCCGCCGTGTAGCGGGTCACGGCGTCGGCTATATCGGCGTTGACGTGGAAGGCGGCGGTCCCGGCCGGCCAGTACGCCGAGCCCTCCGAGCCCTCGATGGTCCGCCACGGGAAGGCGGCGCCGGACAGGCCCAGCTGGTTCGCGCGCTCCCGGGCGGCGGGCAGGGTGCTGTGCCGCCAGCGCAGCGCCTCGGCGACGGCGCCGGGCTCGGTGTAGGTGAGCAGCGGCAGCACGAACATCTCGGTGTCCCAGAAGGCGTGGCCGTCGTAGCCCGACCCGGTCAGGCCCTTCGCGGGGATCGCGCGCCGCTCGGCGCGGGCGCCGGCCTGCAGGACGTGGAAGAGGGCGAAGCGGACCGCCTGCTGGATCTCCTCGTCGCCGTCGACCTCGACGTCCGCCCGCGCCCAGAAGTCCTCGAGGTACGCCTCCTGGTCCCTGAGCAGTCCCGCCCAGCCGCCGTGGCCCGCCGCGGCGAGCGCCGCCTCCACCTGGTCGCTCATCGCGGGCCGGGAGCGGGCGCCGGACCAGCCGTGCGCGACCAGCTTCTCCACCCGCAGCCGCTGACCGGGCTCCAGCACGGAGGTGACGGTCAGCCGGGCCACGTCGACGTTGCTCTCGGCGGACGTCGTGGTGCGCCCGGGGCCGCTGACGGTGTGGTCGGCGGCGACGGCCACGCGCAGTCCGCTGCGCCGGGTGCGGTGCACCAGCCGCAGCCGCAGCCCGGAGGCGAAGTCCTCCTCCGGCTCCAGCGGCGACTTCAGCGCCCGTGCGGCGCGCGGGTCGCCGTTCGGTTCGGGCAGGCTCTCGTTGGCGACCAGCTCCGACTGGATGACCACCCGGGTCCGGCTGTCGACCGGCTCCACCTCGTACGCCACGGCCGCGATCGCCCGCTGGGTGAGCGAGACGAGGCGGGTGGAGCGCACCCGGACCGTGGAACCGGCCGGGGAGGTCCACTCGCAGACCCGTTCCAGGACGCCCCGGCGCAGGTCGAGGGTGCGCTCATGGCTGACGAGCCGTCCGTAGCGCAGATCGAACGGCTCGTCGTCGACCAGCAGCCGCAGCACCTTGCCGTTGGTGACGTTGATGACGGTCTGGCCGGACTCCGGGTAGCCGTAGCCCGCTTCGGCGTAGGGCAGCGGGTGCAGTTCGTGCACTCCGTTGAGGTAGGAGCCGGGCAGCCCGTGCGGTTCCCCCTCGTCGAGGTTGCCGCGCCAGCCGACGTGTCCGTTGGAGAGCGCGAACACCGACTCGCTCTGGGCGAGGACGTCCAGGTTGAGGTCCGTCTCGCGGACGGTCCACGGCTCGACGGCGTACGACCGCTGCGATATCACTCGGTGTCCCCCAGTTCGGCGAGGTCCCGCACCACGACGTCCGCGCCGTGCGCGTACAGCGCGTCGGTCTGTCCGGCGCGGTCGACGCCGACGACGTAGCCGAAGCCGCCGGCGCGGCCCGCGTCCATGCCGGCCAGCGCGTCCTCGAACACGGCCGCCTGCTTCGCCTCCACGCCGAGGTCGCGGGCGGCGGCCAGGAAGGTGTCGGGGCGGGGCTTGCCGGGCAGCCCGCGCTCGGCGGCCACCACCCCGTCGATCCGTACGTCGAACAGGTCTTCGGCGTCGATCGCGCGCAGCACGTCCCCGCAGTTGGCGCTGGAGGAGACGATCGCGGTGGCCAGGCCGTGGGCGCGGACGGTCCGCAGATACCGCAGGGTGCTGTCGTACGCCTCGACCCCGCCGGTGCGGATCCGCTCGAGGAGCAGTTCGTTCTTGCGGTTGCCGAGCCCGTGGACGGTCTCCGCGTCCGGCCGGTCGCCGGGGTCGCCCTCGGGCAACCGGATCCCCCGGGAGGCGAGGAAGGTCCGCACGCCGTCGGCGCGGGGGCGTCCGTCGACGTACTCGTCGTAGTCGGTGACGGCGTCGAACGGCCGGAACCGCTCGCCCTCGCGTTGTCGCAGGAACGCGTCGAACGTCTCCTTCCAGGCGGCCGCGTGCACCACGGCCGTCCTGGTGACGACACCGTCGAGGTCGAACAGGCAGGCCTGGATGGCCGCGGGAAGGCCGAGCTGCGTCAACTCCGTCATACGGAACACGGTTCCCCGCATCCGCCCGACCAGCGGGTGGCACACACCACAGGCCACGCACTGTGCCACGTTCGGCCCGCGCGGAGCCGCCGAGCAGAAGCACACCGCGGTGCGGCGGGTGCCGCGAGGGGGTGCTGGGAGTGGCGGGAGGAAGTCGGCCGTGGAGCCGGTGAGGAGGTGCCGGGCGAGGCCGGCACGGGCTGCCCGCCGAGACCGGCAGGACGACACCGGCGCAGCTGCGACAAGCCGCCCGCCGAGACCGGTGCGGCAGCGCGGGCAGGGCCCCCAGGAGTGCCGCCCAGGCGTCCGCCTCCGTGCCCGGCCGGGGCGTCAGCCGCGGCCGTCTCTTCGGCAGGGCGGGTCCGGCGGTCGCTCCTCGCGCGTGCCGCAGGCCGCAGGCGGCAGGCGGGCCGGCGGGCCTGGGCGCGGGCGGCACCGTGCCCGTGGTGTCACCGCCGCCCGGGGCGATGACACACTCTGCTGCGTGCCGCTGACCTTCGACGACCTCCTCACCCGCGCCCGCGCCCTCGCTCTCGCCGCGGACGGCCGACGGGCCCTGCTGGGCATCGCCGGGGCGCCCGGCGCGGGCAAGACGACGCTGGCCGAACGCCTGGTGCGCGAGCTGAACGGGGCCGGGGACCCATGGGTCGCCCACGTCCCCATGGACGGCTTCCACCTCGCCGACGCCGAACTGGAACGCCTCGGGCGCCGGGACCGCAAGGGCGCGCCGGACACCTTCGACGCGGCCGGGTACGCGGCCCTGCTGCACCGGCTGCGCGAGGACGCCGACGGCGAGGACATCGTGTACGTGCCGGGCTTCGAGCGCGGCCTCGAACAGCCGCTCGCCGGTGCGGTGCCGGTGGAGCCCACGGCCCGACTGATCGTGACGGAGGGGAACTACCTGCTGCTGGACACCGGCGCGTGGGCGCGGGTCCGGCCGCGGCTCGACGAGGTCTGGTTCTGCGAACTGGACGAGCCGGAACGGGTCCGCCGACTCGTCGCCCGGCACGAGGAGTTCGGCAAGGCGCACGAGGAGGCGGTGGCCTGGGTGCGGGCCACCGACCAGCACAACGCCGAACTGGTCGCCGGGACCCGGGACCGGGCGGACCTGGTGGTGCCGGTCGCGGACCTCGCCGGTTAGCGCGCTACGCGGTTCCGGCGGCGAGCCGCAGGTGAGGGCTGTGCGCGGCCCGGGTGGGCGTGGCGCGTGGGTTATGTTGAAACTCTGTGGGAAGCAAAGGAGGCGCACCGGTGCCATCGCCGCAGCAGGCACGCGCACAGGCATCCGCGATCACCTCGGGGAAGATCGCACCGGAGGCGGAGGCCGCCCCGACTTCCCAGCTCCGGGCGCTTTTCGACCGGCCTCGGCTGTCCCCGGGGCAGCGGCGCATCGCGCAGTACCTGATCGAGCACATCACCGAGGCGGCGTTCCTGTCGATCACCGATCTCGCGGAGCGGGTGGGAGTGAGCCAGCCGTCGGTGACACGGTTCGCCGCGGCCGTCGGCTTCAGCGGCTACCCGGCGCTGCGCGAGAAGCTCCAGTCGATCGCGCTCGGCACCCTGGCCGGCGGGCCGGTCGAGGAGGACCGCGCGAACGAGCTCCAGGCGGCGGTGGACGCCGAGATCGAGAACCTGGAGAACCTGCGGCGCGACTTCGCCGACCCGGACCGGGTCATCGCGATCGGCCGTGAGCTGTCCGGGTCGACCCCGCTGACCGTGCTGGGGCTGCGCATCTCCGCGTCGCTGGCCGAGTACTTCGCGTATGCCGCGCGCCGGATCCACCCGGACGTGCGGCTGGTGACCCTGGGCGGCACCGTCGCCTACGACGCCCTGCTGCAGTCCCGGGAGGCGGGTGGCACCTGGGTGCTGGCGTTCTCGCTGCCCCGGCACGCGCAGGAGACCCTGACCGCCGTGCGGGTGGCCCGCGGCGCCGGGCTGCGCGTCGCCCTGATCACGGATCTCGCGCTGGGTCCGGTGGCCGACGAGGCCGACATCACCTTCGCCACCGGGACCGGCTCCCGGCTGGTCTTCGACTCGTACGCCGCGCCCGGCGTGATGGCCGCCGCCCTCCTCCAGGCGATGACGGACGCGGACCCGGAGCGGACGCAGGCCCGGCTGGAGTCGTACGAGCAGATCTCCGACCAGCACCAGTTCTTCCTGCGGGACTGAACACCCGCTCCGAACCACCCCCCTTCCGAACCGTGACAGAAGGGGACGCTTCCGCCGAAAGCGCGCATGAATGTTTTCATACGTCTTGCAAAGCCGACGGCATATATAAATACTGCTCGCGGATCCCGCACCATCAGGAACCCCCGGAGCCGCCGTTCCCACCCACGACGGCCCGGGAGTCCGGCCGGGCGTCGCACCGCGCGCGCCCACGGCGGCGGGCCCCCGGTCATCCCCTAGGCCGGGGGCCCGCCGCGTCCGTCGTCCCTCCTTCAGCGACGCAGCACATTGGAAGCGATGCTCATGACCTTGACGACCACGCGCATCAGCCCGGACTGGCCGTGCCAGGTCAAGACACCCGGCAGCTACGACTGGGAGCGCTCGGCGGCCAAGTGGCTGCGCGAGCTGGTGCCGTCGCGGTACGCCAGCTACCCGGCCCTGATCCGCCACCCCGTGCTGCTCGCCCGGCACGCCCAGATCCAGGTCCAGCAGGAGATCCGCGTCGCCCGTACCGCCCTGCAGACCGCCCGCGCCGATCTCCCCCGCCTCGGCATGCCCGAGTCGGTCATCGAACACACGATCAAGCTGTACGCCGCCGAGGTGCTGCAACTCCAGCACATCGCCCGCAGCGTGCGCGCCGTCAGCCAGGCCCTGCTCGACCACACCGCGGGCCGCTGAGCGCGCCCGCCGTAACCGCTTCCTCCCCCGCCTCGCTCACGACCACGAGGCCGCGCCCGCAGTCCCCGCGATGTGCCATGCTCATCGCGTGACGAGCGAGTCTGCGGGTCCCACCCGGCCCGGCGCCGGACCCGACGCGCCCGGATCGCCCGGGCTCGTCGCCAGGCAGCGCGCGGATCGAGACCGGTTGCGCGATCCGGCCGCCACCGCGGCGGTGCTGGAGCGCGCCAAGGGCGCCCTCATGGCGCTGACCGGCTGTTCCGCCGAAGCGGCGCACGAGGAGCTGCTGAAGCGGGCCGAGGCGGGCCGCCGCACGTTGATCGAGGAGTGCCGGCTCGCGCTCGGGAACCTGACCGGCACAGCGCCGGAGTGGCCGTCGGATCTTCCCGCCGGCCCGCCCGGCCGCCCCGTCCCCGTGCCCGTCTGCCGGCCCCGCGCCCCCGCCGGGCCGCAGGAGGAGAGCACCGCGCTCGGGCTGCTCGGCGCGGCGCTCGTCCGGGTGGACTCACCGCGCGAACTCGCCCGCTGCCTGCTGGAGCATCTCGGCCCCGGCGTGGGCGCCGACGCGGTGATGCTCTACGCCCGGCTGCCCGAGGGCGGGCTGGAACTGATCGGGCACGCCGGGATCGACGACACGCTCGCCGCCCAGTGGCACCGGGTCCCGCCGCTGGCCGGCATCGCCGCGCTGGACGCGCTGCGCGCCCGGGAGCCCCGCTGGCTGGAGGACATCCGGCAGTACGGGCCGCGCCATCTGCTGATCGGCGATCCGCCGGAGCGCTGGCTGTCGCGCGCCTGGCTGCCCGTGATCACCGGTGACACCGCCGAGGTCTCCCTCGGGGTGCTGCGCGGACGCCCGGGACGGTTCTCGCCGCGCGCCCGGGAACACCTGCGGGCCGTCGTCCGGCTCTGCGCCGGCCGGCTGCGGGCGTTCGGCGCCCGGCCGGAATCCGCGACCGGCAGCGGCGCCGACGCCGTCCAGGCGGTCCTGGACACGCTGCCCGGCGCGGCCGTGCTGCTCACCCCGCTGCGGGCGCCCACCGGTGAGGTCGAGGACTACCGCATCGACGCCGCGAGCCCGGAGACGGTCGACGTCGTCGGGCGCGGCGGAGTCGGGCTGGTGGGCCTGCGCATCCTGGAGTGCTGGCCACCGATCGCGGACGAGGCGCTGTGGCGGGGCTGCGCGCGCACGCTCGCCACCGGGGAGCCGTACGAGGGCGAGCCGTACGGGCAGCGCGACGAGGTGGCCGGGGCCACGGAGCTGTCCACCTACCGGGTGCGGGTGGCCCGGCTGAGCGAGGGGCTGGTCGTCAGCTGGCTGCGGAACGACCCTTCGGCCCAGCAGGAGCGGCGGCTGGAGGACGTGCAGCGGCTGGGCAACCTGGGCTGGGCGAACTGGAACCTGGTCACCCGGGAGGTCACCTGGTCCGCGCAGGTCTTCACGGTGCTCGGCCGGGACGCCGGGCGCGGCCCGCTCCAACTGGCCGAGCTGCCGGAACCGACCCTGCCCGACGACGTGCCGGCCCTCTCCCGCGCGCTCGACGACCTGCTGGACGCGGGACTGCCCGTGGACGTGCCGTTCCGGGTCCGGACGGCGAACGGGGTCAAGCATCTGCGACTCGTCGCGGAGGCGGTCACGGATCTGCGGGGCACGCCGGTCGAGGTGCACGGCTTCCTCCAGGACCTCACCGCCCAGCGCCGGGCCGAGCTGGCGCTGGTCGCCAGCGAGCGCGCGATGCTCACCCAGCACGGCGCGCTGCGCGCCGAGCGGGCGCTGGCCGGGCGGTTGCAGCACGCGCTGCTGCCGCTGCCGGACAAGCCGCTGCGACTGGCCGATCTGCGGGTCGAAGTGGCCTATCTGCCGGCCCAGTCCGGGATCCAGGTCGGCGGTGACTGGTTCAGCGCCATCGAACTGCCCGACGGCGCCCTGTTCGTGGTCGGGGACGTGGCGGGGCACGGCGTCGGCGCCGTCGCGACCATGGCCCAACTGCGGTTCACGGCCAAGGGCATGGTGATCACGGGCTCGTCGCTCACCGGCGCGCTCGGCCGGCTCAACACGCTGCTGCTGCACTCGCGCGACTCGCACGGCACGGCGACCCTGGTGCTGGCGCGCTATCACGCCCGGGAACGGCGGCTGGTGTGGGCGCAGGCCGGGCATCCGCCACCGCTGCTGCTCCGCGACGGCCGGGCGCGACTCCTGGACCGGCCGCGCGGTGTGCTGCTCGGGGCGAGCACCCAGCCGGTGTTCGAGGAGGAGGAGTGCCTGCTGCGGCCCGGCGACCGGCTGTTGCTGTACACGGACGGCCTGGTGGAGCGCCCCGGGGAGGGCATCGACCGTGGGCTCGAGCGGCTGTCGGAGGCAGCCGCGTCCTATCACCGCGACGAGCCGGGCTCCTTGGAACCGCTGCTCGCGGCGATGCTGGAGGGCGAGCGGCGCGACGATGTGTGCGTACTCGACATCCGGGTCCCGGCAGAGGCGTCCGGGACGGTGTGAGGAAACCCGGCCGCGGTCGCACCCAGCGTCGCGACGGACCGGCTCGCGGGTGGCTGGTGGGGCCGGGGTGGCGAGTGGGCCCGCGCAGGAGGAAAGCGGCCGCGCGGGGCCTCCGGCCGTCAGACCCGGTCACCCACGGTCGCCCCGGCGTCCGCGGGCCGGCTGCGACGGGCCTCGTCCCGGGCGAGCACCGACAGCAGGGACGCGACCGTCAGCCCCGCCTCGGCCGGGTGCCGCAGCACCTTGCCCGGCTCGATGCGGTACGTGTTCGTGCGCCCCTCCCGGCTGTGCGAGAGGTAACCGGCCTGCTCCAGGTCGGCGATGATCTTCTGCACGGCGCGTTCCGTCAGCCGGCAGTGCGCGGCGATGTCGCGGATCCGCGCGTTGCGATCATCGGCGATGGCGGCCAGTACTCGTGCGTGATTGGTGAGGAACGTCCATCCAATATGCGGCTCAGGCACTCCACCCATGCCGCCATCATAGGACCAACGGTTCCCGTACACAAAAACGCGAAACGCATTTCATGTATCTCTTGACGTATGTCGTGTCGGGATACAGCCTGTAACGGAAGGCAGGCAGAGATCCGAGGGAGAGTCGGCCATGCCGATGTCTGAGGACCACCCGTCGGCGACGGTCGGGAGCCCTGGACTGACCGTTCGCACCCGTCCCGACGGAAGCCGGACGCACGTGGCCGTCTCCGGCGAACTGGGCCTGGACGTAGGCGAGGAACTGCGCGCGGCCCTCCGCGCCGCCCTCTCGGACACGCACGACGGCATCGATCTGGATCTGAGCGGCGTCGGCTTCTGCGACTGCTCGGGCCTGAACGTGCTGCTCGCCCTCCGCGAGCAGGCCCGGGGCGAGGGCAAGTCGGTCACCTTCCGGGCCGTCTCCCCCATCGTCGACCGGCTGCTCTCCCTGACCGGCACTCAGTCGCTGTTCGCGCCCGCCGCCGGGGAACCCGGCGACGGGCCGGAACTGGGCGTGGAGGTCGTCCAGCTGCGCCGGGCCATGCAGACCCGGCCGACCATCGACCTGGCGCGCGGGGTGCTGATGGCGTCGTTCGGACTGACCCCGGAGGACGCCTGGGAGGTGCTGGTCGCCGTCTCCCAGCGCACCAACACCAAGCTGTACCGGCTCGCGGACGGTCTGGTGGAGGCCGTTCAGGGCGATCCGCTGCCGGAGCCGCTGCGGCGGGAGGTGGCCGCGGCGGTGGCCCGGTTCTCCGCCGCCGGGGCGGAGGAGGCCGACTGAGTCGCGGCGGCCGAGGGTCAGGCGGCGCGGAGGAACCGGTGCAACGCGGCCTTGAGCGCCCCGACGAACGCCTCGCGCCGGTCCGTCGGGAGCGCGTCGAGGGAGAGATACGGATTCAGGTCCTCCAGCTCGACCAGCAGCAGCCCGCCGTCCGGGGCACGGCAGGCGTCGACCCGCTGGACGCCGTGCCCGACGGTGTTCCACTCGATGAAGCGCCGGGCGAACTCCAGGTCCTCGGGGCTGGGTTCGTACGGCTGGAGAGCCCAGCGCCGCTCGGGGTCCGGAGCGTACAGGGCGTACTGGAAGTCCTGGTCGACGAAGTAGAACGACACCTCGTAGGCGAAGTCGACACGCGGCTGGACGAGGACGGTGCCGTCGGCGAGGCCGGGCAGTTCCCCCGCGGTGACGATCCGCAGGCCTATCGAGTCGGCGCCGAGCTTGGGCTTGACCACATAGCGCTCCGCGCGCGGCAGCCGCTCCAGGTCGGCCGCGCGGTCCACGGTGGGGATGACGGGGAAGCCCGCCGCGCTCAGGTCGAGCAGGTACCGCTTGCCGGCCATGTCCGCCCGGCCGGTCAGCTGGTTGTAGACCCGCGCCCCGGTGCGCAGCGCGTGCGCGCGGAAGGCGTCGTAGGCGTCCTGGTAGGCGAGGACGGGGCCGCTGTTGCGGACGACGACGGCGTCGAAGGCGTCCATCAGCGCGAGCGCGTCCCGTGGATGGCACAGGGCGAGGTCGAAGTCCTCGCGCAGCCGGGAGGTCAGCTCGA
Source organism: Streptomyces sp. (assembly GCF_035645055.1). Taxonomy (GTDB): domain Bacteria; phylum Actinomycetota; class Actinomycetes; order Streptomycetales; family Streptomycetaceae; genus Streptomyces. The sequence goes on from NZ_DASQNH010000076.1 coordinate 310,251, forward strand.
TGTCCTCGTCGCAGTAGCGCCGCCCGCGCGCCGGATAGGCCAGGTCGGTGATGTACAGCAGGCGGGCGCGCGGCATCGGGGGCTCCTCGGGTAGGACGGCGCTGAGGTGCGGAAAGAGTATGCGGAGGGCCGACCGGGGCACTCAGTTCCCTTTCCGCACAGCACTGAGTGCCATCGCCGTGTAACGTTCCCGTCCATGAATTCCAGCAGTGCGGCGTCCGGGGGCGGCGAGAAGGCGCGGGCGGCGGGCGCGAAACCACCCATGCGGGACGCCCTGGTCGCGGCGGCCTTCCGGCTGTTCCTGGAACGGGGCTACGAACAGACCACCGTCGACGACATCGTGGCGCTGGCCGGGGTCGGGCGGCGGTCGTTCTTCCGCTACTTCCCGTCCAAGGAGGACGTGGTCTTCCCCGACCACGAGCGCTGCCTGGCCGACATGGAGGCCTTCCTGGCGGCCGGCGAGGAGGACGACGAGCCGGTGGCCCGGGTCTGCGACGCGGCCCGGCTGGTGCTGCGGATGTACGCGGAGAACCCGGCCTTCTCGGTGCAGCGCTACCGGCTCACCAAGAAGGTGCCGGGGCTGCGCGCCTACGAGCTGTCGGTGGTGTGGCGCTACGAGCGGGCCCTCGCCGACTATCTGCGCGGGCGCTTCGCCGGGCGGCGCGACGGCACGCTGCGCGCCGACGTGATCGCGGCGGCCGTCGTGGCGGCGCACAACAACGCGCTGCGGTCCTGGCTGCGCTCCGACGGGCAGGGCGACGCGGGCGCGGCCGTGGACCACGCGCTGGGCTTTGTGCAGTCGGCCTTCGGCGCGGCCCCGGCGCCGCCCGCCGACGAACGTCCCGAGGACGTGGTGGTGGTCGTCTCCCGGCGGGGGGCGCCGCTGTGGCGGGTGGTGCAGGAGATCGAGACCACGCTCGGCCGGGACTGAGCGCGGCCGAAATTCGGGGTACGGAGTGCCTTTACGTGTGGCACTCAGTGCCATAGCCTGGCGGCGTGCACGGTGGCACCGCGAACCGGGCACAGGCGTGCACGGTGAACCGCGCACGCGGGATTCCGGCCGAGCGCAGGGAGTTGACCAGCGTGTACCACCACTCAGGAAGCGCCGCTCAGCAGGGAGCCGGCTCCGCGGCGGGGGTCCTCGCCCCCACGATCGAGCACCGGGCGGCGGATGAGGAGACCATCCTCTTCCAGCGCTGCACCTGGTGCGGCACGGCGATGTACCACCGGCTGCTGTGTCCGGTGTGCCAGGGCAGCGATCTGCGCACGGAGCGCAGCGAGGGCACGGGCACGGTCCGCCACTCCACGGTGGTGCACCGCAACACCCCGGCCGCGCGCAATGTGTCGCTGATAGAGATGGCGGAGGGCTTCGTGGTGCGGGGCCGGGTCATGGGCCCGCCCATCGGCATCCACAGCGGCGACCGGGTACGGCTGTCCACGGCGAAGGACCCGGTGCGCGGCGAGCCCGTCTTCCAGCTGGTCGACGAGCCCTACCGCGCCTGGAGCTGAGCGAGGCCCGGACGGGTCGTACGGCCCGGGGCGTCAGCCGGATGCCGGCCGTCCCGCGCCCCGATCGGCTGGGGCGTCTCGTCCGTGCCCGCGATTCCGGGCGGCCGTGTCTCACCGATCACCGCGCCGTCCGCGTCATCCGCCGTACCGCCTCGGTGAGCACCTCGGGTGAGGTGGCCAGGTTCAGCCGGACATGCCCGGCGCCGCCCGTGCCGTACGCCAGGCCGGAGCTCAGGGCGACCCGGCCGCGCTCCAGAAAGGCCTGCGCCGGGTCGTCGCCGAGGCCGAGGGCACGGCAGTCGAGCCAGGCGAGATAGGTGCCGTCGCCAGGGCGGTAGACCACCTCGGGCAAGTGCTCGGCGAGCAGGTCCGCGAAGAGCCGCCGGTTCTCGTCCAGCCCGGCCAGCAGGGCGTCCAGCCAGGCGGTGCCGTCGCGCAGCGCGGCGGTGTGCGCGATGACGCCGAGGTGGCTGCATCCGTCGCCGGCCTCCTCCGGCAGCCGGGCCAGATCGGCGGCGGCCTCCGGACCCGCGACGGCGACGGCCGCCTTGAGCCCGGCGAGGTGCCACGCCTTGGACGCCGACATCAGCGACAGCCCGCGCTCGGCCCCGGGCACACTCAGATACGGCACGAACCGGGCGCCGCGCAGGACCAGCGGGGCGTGCGCCTCGTCGGCCACGACCCGCACCCCGTACCGCTCGGCGAGGTCGGCGACTGCGGACAGCTCCTCGGCGGTGTGCACGGTCCCGGTCGGATTGTGCGGGCTGCACAGCAGGTACGCGGCCCGTCGTCCGCCCCCGGCCGCCTCGCGGAAGGCCGCCTCCAGCACGTCGAAGTCCAGGCGCGGGCCGGAACCGAGCGGGGCCTCGGCCACCCGCCGGTCCATGTGCGTGACGAAGTCGTAGAACGGCGGGTACACCGGCGGACTGACCACGACCGCGTCCCCGGGGCCGGTCACGAGTTTCAGCATCTCGACGACGCCCAGCATCACATCCGGGACCAGCGCGGTCCGCTCCACGGCCAGCCCGTCCCAGCCCCACCGCCGCGCCGCGAAGGCGGCCAGCGCCTCGGCGTACTCGGTGCCGCCGGGATAGCCGGTGTCCCCGAGTGCGAGCGCCTCGGTGACCGCGCGCACCACGGGCTCGGCGAGCGGGACGTCCATCTCGGCCACCCACAGCGGCAGCACGTCCTGCGGGTACGCGCGCCACTTCACACTCGTGCGGCGGCGCAGCCGGTCCAGGCCGAGCACGCGCAGCGGATTGAAGGCTCCGGTCGTCTCCTGCGGGATGCTGGTCATGCGCACACCCTAAGAGCCGGTGGGGTCCGGCAAAACGTGCAGGGGGATCGGCAATGATCAACTGGTCCGTCTAGATTGCTCCTTGACGCTCACCGCGTCCCTACGCATTCCGGCATCCCAGGAGCTGATCCCGTGACCGAGAACCCGCCCACCACGGACGGCGTGGCCGATTCCCTGCGCGAGCGCATCAACACCTCCCAGCCGCACACGGCCCGGATCTGGAACTACTGGCTGGGCGGCAAGGACAACTACGAGGTCGACCGCGCGGCCGGGGACCAGATCCGCCAGCTCCACCCGGGCATCGGCGAGTACGCGCGGGCCGACCGGCTCTTCCTGGGCCGCGCCGTGCGGCATCTCGTCGAGGAGGCGGGGATCCGCCAGTTCCTGGACATCGGCACCGGGCTGCCGACCGCCGACAACACCCACGAGGTCGCCCAGCGGCTCGCCCCGGAGGCGCGGATCGTCTACGTCGACAACGACCCGCTCGTCCTCGCGCACGCCCGCGCGCTGCTCACCAGCACGCCCGAGGGCCGCACCGACTACCTGGACGAGGATCTGCGCAATGTCGACGCGATCCTCGAACACGCCTCCAAGACGCTGGACTTCAGTGAGCCGGTGGCGCTGGTCCTGCTCGGCGTGGTCATCTTCATCGGCGACGACGAGGACCCGTACGGCCTGGTGCGGCGGCTGATGGACGCCCTGCCGGCGGGCAGCCATCTGGTGCTGTCGCACACCATCACCTCACCGTCCATGCCGGACGTGGACGAGGCGGTGAAGTTCTGGAACGAGCACGGCACCCCGAAGCTGACCCAGCGCACCCCCGAGGACGTCATCCGCTTCTTCGACGGGCTGGAGCTGCTGGAGCCCGGTGTCGTCTCCTGCTCGCGCTGGCGCCCTGAGAACGCTCACGGGGCCGAGCCCGAAGAGGTGGCGATGTTCGGCGGGATGGCCCGCAAGAACTGACGCGAGCCGGAACGTGCCCCCCGGAGCGGAGTGATCAGCCGCGGGCCGGGTGAACGGGCCCGGCTCCCGGCACGTATGCCAAGGGGGGCGCTCGACCACCGGAGGCCCTCCGCGGTGCGGGCACCGCGCGTTCGGGGTTCGGGAGCCATGCATGAGGCACGTACGACGACGTATCGTCCGGCGAGCGGCACGGCTGGCGGCCGTCGGCGGTCTGCTGCTCGGGGCGACGATGGTCACCCAGGCCGTGGCGAGCCCGCCGCCGGACCCGCCGCCGGCCGGCGGCGCGGAGCTGGTCCGGCGGCTCGGTGCCGAGCGCACCGCGGGCAGCTGGATCGGTGCCGACGGGCGGCCGGTGGTCGCGGTCACCGACCGGGACACGGCCGCCGAGGTGCGCCGGGCGGGCGCCACACCGAAGGTCGTCCGGCACAGTCTGAGCGAGCTGAGGTCGGCCACCGCGGCGCTTCGTGCGGCGCCGCGGGTGGCCGGCACGGCCTGGGCGGTGGACTACCGCCGCAACGAGGTGGTGGTACGCGCCGACCGCACCGTCTCCGCCGCCGACTGGACCGTCCTCACCGAACTCGCCGAGGACATCGGCGGTCACGTCCGGATGGAGCGCTTCGCGGGCACCTTCACCACCCGTCTGAACGGGGCGCGGCCCATTCTGTCGACGAGCGGACGCTGTTCGGCCGGGTTCAACGTGACCGACGGACGGCGCGACTTCATCCTCACGGCCGGGCACTGCGGGCCCACCGGGTCCGTCTGGTTCGCCGACGGCCAGGGCACGCGGGAGGTGGGCCGCACGGTCGCCGGGAGCTTTCCGGGAGCCGACTACTCGCTGGTGCGGTACACCGGGGGCCGGGCGGGCGAGGGCGCCGACGTGGTGGCGGTCGGTGCGGACAAGGGAGTGCGGATCACCGGGGCGGCCGAGCCCGCCGTCGGACAGCGGGTGTTCCGCAGCGGCAGCACCACGGGACTGCGCGACGGGCGGGTGACCGCGCTGGACGCGACGGTGAATTATCCGGAGGGCACGGTCACGGGACTGATCGAGACGGATGTCTGCGCCGAACCCGGCGACAGCGGCGGGCCGCTGTTCGCGGCGGGGATCGCGCTGGGGGTGACCTCGGGTGGCAGCGGGGACTGCCGTACCGGGGGGACGACCTTCTTCCAGCCGGTGACGACGGCGATGGATGCGCTCGGGGTGCGGCTGATCACCGCGGCGGGCTCGCCCTCGCCGGGCCCCGGCTCCTCCGCGACGCAGAACGCGATCGCACCGGGTGCGCAGACCCCGACGGCGGGCGGTGAGGAGGCTCCGTCCCTGTACGCACGGCTGGCGGACCCGCGGAACACCGGTCCGGGGCTGCTGGTCGTGGCGGGAAGTCTGGTCGCGCTGGCGGCCACGCGGTGGATCCGCACGGAGCAGGACCGCAGGGCCTACCAGCGCCAGTACTCGGCGAGCTGGGGCTGACCGAGGATCGGGGGGGGATCAGGCGACCGAGGTGCGGTCGGCCCACTCCATCACGAGCCGCTGGTATTCCTTGCGCTGCTCGGTGTTCAGTGTCCCGCCCGACCGGAGCCACAGGGCCCGGATCTCCTCGTTGACCTCCGCGGCCGATCGCTCGGAAACGGCTTCAACACTGGTGGACATACTGTGAAGCATACGGCGCCCGAGGTGAAGACCATGTGAGCGAACGGGAGCGAACCGGACATATCAGACCGTGTTGCTCATCACTCCCATCTGGGCGAACTCCCGCGGCAGTTCGCCTGCCCACCACACCCAGGCCCTCAGGTGCCCGGCTTGCGGCCGTAGACGAAGACGTCGTCGCCCTTCTTCAGCAGCGACCAGTACTTCTTGGCGTCGGTCTTCGTCATGTTGACGCAGCCGTGCGAGCCCGGCGGGTTCCACATGCTCACACCGACGGAGTGGAAGGCCTGGCCGCCGTCGAAGAACTGGGCGTAGGGCATCGGCACGTCGTAGATCGACGAGACGTGGTCGATGTTGCGCCAGTAGACCTTCTTCAGGCCGGTGCGCGTCTCGTAGCCGTCGCGGCCGGTGCGGACCGGGACCGGGCCGTAGACGAGCCTGCTGCCGTCCTGGATCCAGCTCAGCTGGAGGGTGAGGTTCACGCAGGCGATACGGCCCTTGTTCACCGGGCACTTGCCGTCCTTGTTCGGCTTGTTCCCGACGGCCTTCTGCTTCAGCATGAGGTCCATCACACCCCAGGTGACGGGCCCCGCGTAGCCGGCGTTCGGCTGGATGCCGTGCTTGGTCTGGAAGGCCTGGATCGCCTTGCAGTCGGCGGCGGACTGCCGTCCGTCGACCGGCCGGCCGAGGAACTTCTCGACCTGCTTCTGATACGGCCCGGTCTGCGTCGTACAACTCGCGGCCTGCGCCGATCCGGCGCCGGCCGCCAGCGTGAGCGGCGCCACCAGCGCGGTGGCACCCAGAACGACGGCAGCTCGTCTGCTTTTGTCCCCCATGTCCAGCCTTGCCCTTCCCTTGCGGCGGATGTCTGAGAGATAGACGTCTGCCACGCCTGGAAGGTTGTACGGGTGTGGGCGGATGTGAGACGGCTCATGCCGCGACCGCGCGATCACCGAGGTGACGCGGTACGCGTCCTGGCCTCCTCCCCCGGGAGCGCGCGGCGTCCGCGGACCGGGGAGAGCAGCACCGGCAGGAAGGCCACCGCCAGCAGCGCGCCGCCGGTCCAGAGGGTGGCCCGGACACCCGCCACCTCGCCGAGCAGGCCCGACAGGGCCGCGCCGACCGCGAGGGCTCCGGTCAGCATGCAGCGGAAGGTGGCGTTCATCCGGCCGAGGAGGGCGTCCGGGGTCATCCCCTGCCGGAGGCTGACCCCGAGGACGTTGTCCATGCCGGTCTTGAACATCGCCAGCGCCCAGCCCGCCCCGGCCAGCCAGAGCCAGGGCCCGCGGCCGATGAGCGGGACGAGGAGGGCGGCGGGTGCCAGGAACGGGCCGGCCAGGGCGAGGGTGCGGCCGAGTCCGAGGCGGGCGGCGAGCGGGCGGGCGCACCGGGCGCCGAGCAGGAGGCCGAGGCCGCCCGCGGCCCAGTACAGGCCCAGGACGCTCGCCGAGAGGTGCAGTTCCCGCACGAACAGCACGGGCAGCATGGTGTTCACGATCTGCGACCCGAGGTTGGTGAGCGAGGCGGTGAGCGCGAGGGCGCGCAGTTCGGAGTTGCCGAGGACGTGGCGCAGGCCCTCGGCGATCTGGGCGGTCAGTCGCGTACGGGACGCCGGGGGCCGCGGGTCCGTGCCGCCGCGCAGGGCGATGAGCCGGAGCGCGGAGGCGAAGTGGGCCACGGCCGCGCAGAGCACGGCGACGGGGGCGGTGAGCAGCTGGACGAGGCCGCCGCCGAGGCCGCGCCCGGCCACGTTGCCGGCCGCCTGGAGGCTGACGACGGCGGCGTTCGCCCCCACCAGGGCGTCCCGGCCGACCAGTTGGGGCAGCACGCTCTGCGAGCCGATGTCGAAGAAGACCGTGGCGCAGCCGGTGAGCAGCACCACCGTGTAGAGCTGGCCGAGGGTGAGCGCGTCGAGCCACCAGGCCAGCGGCACGGAGGCGAACAGCAGGGAGCGGGCGAGGTCCGCGCCGATCAGCACCCGCCGGTGTCTCATCCGGTCCACCCACGCTCCGGCCGGCAGCCCGATCAGCAGGAACGCCAGGGTGCTGAGGGTGGCGAGGGCACCGACCTGCCCGGGGCCCGCGTCCAGCGCGGCCACCGCGACCAGGGGGACGGCGACGTAGCCGACGTTGGTGCCCAGCTGGCTGAGCGTGGTGGCGGCGAAGAGGGTGCGGAAGTCGCGGGCGTGCCAGGGGGAGGCGGGCGGTGCGGGGGCGGGGGGCTTCGGGGCGGTCTGTGGCTCGCTCTGCACAGGAGAACGGTGCCCGAGGGGATCGGGCAGGACAAGTGAAGAGATCTACAGGGATGTTTAAGTGTCACTACGGTGATCCTGTTGCGGACAGCGTGCGTCCCGTGTCCGCGTGCATCCAGCAACTGCCCGCACCGCTCGGTGTGGTGATGGGTGCTCTCGGTTCCTGTCCGGTGGTCATGCGAGGTGAGCAGGTCCGGTTCCGCCGGGAGCAGGCGGCCCGCTGGGAGGAACGCCGGCTGGCGGCGTACGCCGACTACGCGCGCCAGTTGAAGAAGACCGCCACCCTGACGTACCGGGTGGCGGCCCACCTCGGCAACGACCCGCACCCGCACCCGCCCCCCCAAGGCGGCGGAGCCGCTGCTGACCGAGGCGGCGGACGCCCGGGACCCGGCCGGTGAGGCGCTGCTCCTGCTGGGCAGCCGCGAGGTGGTGGACACCGCGCGGTCCCGGGTGCTCGCGGTGCTGGAGATGGAAACGTTCCCGCGGGCCGGGACGCGCGACGCAGCGGCCTGGGAGGACCTGCTGGAGCGGCAACGGGCGGCCCGCGAGAGGTACTACGCGGCGGTGCGCGCCGGTCTGGCGCTGCCGCCGGGGCACCCGGCGCGCCGGCCGCTGCCGCCGACGGCGGCGGCAGCGGCAGCGGCAGCGGCCGTGCTCAGCGGTAGCCGGTGGTGTCCGCGGGCTTGCCCGGGTCCTGCACCTCGACGAGGTAGCGCCAGGCGTCGGGGCGGCTGCCGTCGAGGTCGGTGAAGCCGTACTCCCGGGCCAGGCCGCCGCTGGAGAGGGAGGCGCCGTTGTGACGGGCCACGCCGGGGTCGGCGGCGAGGGCGGCGACGGCGCGGCCGACGTAGCGCGGGGTCTCCGAGATGGCGAAGTGCGGGACCTTGTCGAGGGCGTCGCGCCAGTTGTCCTCGCGCACCCCGAAGTGCTCCAGCATGATCTCCGAGCGCAGCCAGCCCGGGGTGAGGGCGAGGGCGGTGGCGCCGCGCGGGCCGAGTTCGTGGCCGAGGGAGAACGCCATGCGCAGGACGGCCGTCTTGGCGAGGTCGTAGAAGAACGAGTTGCGGTAGTGGTCGCGGTTGTAGTCGGCGGTGCCGTCGGTGACCTCGACCACCAGGCCGCCGGGGTGGCGCAGCAGCAGGGGCAGCGCGTGGTGGCTGGTGATGGCGTGGGTCTCCACCGCGAGCCTGAGCAGTCTCAGCCCGTTGTCGAGGTCGTGCTCCCAGACCGGGGTCTCCCACTCGAACAGGTTCTCGCCGCCCCAGATGTCGTTGACGAGGACGTCGAGGCGGCCCCGCTCGTGGGCGATGCGGTCGACGAGGGCACGGACCTGGGCGGGGTCGAGGTGGTCGGTGGGTACGGCGATGCCCGTGCCGCCGGCCCGGGTGACGAGGTCGGCGGTGTCCTCGATGGTCTCGGGGCGGTCGTACTCCGAGCGCCGGGCGCGGGTGCTGCGGCCGGTGACGTACACCGTGGCGCCGGCCGCCCCCAGTTCCACGGCGATGCCCCGCCCGGCTCCCCGGGTCGCCCCGGCGACGAGTGCGATCTTGCCCTTCAGGTGCTGTTCCGGCATGTCCGGCCTCCTCCTCGTGTGCGCGGTCGGTACGAGGGTGCCGAGGAAGCCGGACATCTTCTGTCTTCTTTTCGGCGACGGGATTCCGTGTCGCCGCGCCGCTCAGTGACCGCGCGCGATCCACTCCTCCAGATGCGGTGCCTCGGCGCCGATCGTGGTGGCGTCCCCGTGCCCGGTGAGGACCTTCGTCTCCGGCGGGAGGGTGAGCAGCCGGGCGCGGATGGAGTCGATGAGGGTCGGGAAGTGCGAGAAGGAGCGGCCGGTGGCGCCGGGGCCGCCCCGGAAGAGGGTGTCTCCGGTGAAGACGGCGCCGAGGCCGGGGTCGTGGAGGCAGACCGCGCCGGGGGCGTGCCCGGGGGTGTGCAGCACGGTGAGGTCGGCGCCGGCGGCCTCGATCACCAGGCCGTCGCGCAGCCAGGCGTCGGGTTCGCGGTCCGGGTGGGTCTGCTTCCACAGCGGCAGGTCGTCGCGGTGCAGCCAGATGACGGCGCCGGTGCGGTCGGCGAGGGCGGGTGCGGCGCCGATGTGGTCGTTGTGGGCGTGGGTGCACACGATGGCGGCGAGGCGGCGGTAGCCGACGGCCTCGGCGATGGCGTCGGCGTCGTGGGCGGCGTCGATGACGACGACCTCGTGATCGTCGCCGACCAGCCAGACGTTGTTGTCGACGTCCCAGGTGCCACCGTCGAGGCTGAACTGCCCGGAGGTGACGAGGCGTTCGATGCGGGCGGTCGTCACAGCACCACCACCGAGCGCAGTACGTCACCCTGGTGCATCCGCTCGAACGCCTTCTCCACCTCGTCGAGCGCGATCGTCTCGGTGACGAACGCGCCGAGGTCCAGGCGCCCCTGCAGATGCAGGTCGATGAGCATCGGGAAGTCGCGGGAGGGGAGGCAGTCGCCGTACCAGGAGGACTTCAGCGCGCCGCCGCGGCCGAAGACGTCCAGCAGCGGGAGTTCGAGCTTCATCTCCGGGGTGGGCACGCCGACGAGGACCACGGTGCCGGCCAGGTCGCGGGCGTAGAAGGCCTGGGTGTACGTCTCGGGGCGGCCGACCGCCTCGATGACGACGTCGGCGCCGAAGCCGCCGGTCAGCTCGCGGATCGCTTCGACCGGGTCGGTCTCCCGGGAGTTGACGGTGTGGGTGGCGCCCATGGTGCGGGCGGTGGCGAGCTTGCGGTCGTCGATGTCGACGGCGATGATCCTCGCCGCGCCGGCCAGCCGTGATCCGGCGATGGCGGCGTCGCCGACACCGCCGCAGCCGATGACGGCGACCGTGTCGCCCCGGCCCACGTCGCCGGTGTTGATCGCGGCGCCGATGCCCGCCATCACTCCGCAGCCCAGCAGCCCGGCCACCTCGGGGGCGACGGCGGGGTCCACCTTGGTGCACTGCCCGGCCGCGACGAGGGTCTTCTCGGCGAAGGCACCGATGCCGAGGGCCGGGGCCAGTTCCCGCCCGGTGGCGGCGAGGGTCATCTTCTGCTGGGCGTTGTGGGTGTCGAAGCAGTACCAGGGGCGCCCGCGCAGACAGGCCCGGCACCGTCCGCACACGGCACGCCAGTTGAGGACGACGAAGTCGCCGGGCGCCACCTCGGTGACGCCGTCGCCGACCGCCTCGACCACGCCCGCGGCCTCGTGGCCGAGCAGGAACGGGAACTCGTCGGTGATGCCGCCCTGCTTGTAGTGCAGGTCGGTGTGGCAGACCCCGCAGGCCTGGACGCGCACGACGGCCTCACCCGGCCCCGGGTCGGGTACGACGATCGTCTCGATCCGCACCGGCTCGTCTCTGCCCGGTGCGATCACGCCGCGCACTTCCTGCGCCATGGTGCTGATCCCTTTCTCTCGGCGGGTCCGTCCCGCTGCCGACCCTATGGCCGGCCGATCGGTAAAGGCACGGGTGACAGGCGGGCAGGGCACTTTCCGGCCACGCCCGCCGGCCACGGTGGCTTCCTCCGGCCGAGGTGCGCGGTCCCCCCGGGAAATGAGGAGGCCCGTCCGTGTCGACCGTCGTAGCCTGAACGCTCCGTCGACACTGGCCGCCACCGGCGAAGGAGCACCGTGACCCGCGCAGACACCACCACCGGCCCTCCCCCGTGGCGGCTGCTTCTCGGCTATGTCCGCCCGCACCGAGGGGCCCTGCTGGCCGGGGCGGTGCTCTCCCTGGTGACCGGGGCCACGGGCCTTCTGCTGCCCCTGGTGGCGCGGGAGCTGATCGACGACCTCGCCCACGACCGGGCCATCGCGAGCGCGCTGCTGCTCATGACGGCCCTGGTGGTCGCCAACGCGACGCTGGGCGCGATCGGTTCGTATGTGCTGCGGCGCACCGCCGAGTCGGTGGTGCTCGGTGCGCGGCGCGCGCTGTCGTCGTATCTGCTGCGCCTGCGCGTGGCCGCCGTCGACCGCAGTGAGCCCGGCGACCTGATGGCCCGGATCACCTCGGACACCACCTTGCTGCGCGAGGTCACCACCGACTCCCTGGTCGGCCTGGGCACCGGCGGGCTCACCCTGGTGGCGACGGTGGCGATGATGGGCCTGGTCGATCCGGTGCTGCTCGGGGTCACACTCGGCGTGGTGTTCGGCGCGGGCATCGTGCTCGGACTGATCGTGCCGCGCATCAACCGGGCCAGCCGGCAGGCGCAGGACGCGGTCGGCGCGATGGGCGCCTCGCTGGAGCGGGTCCTGGGCGCGCTGCGCACGGTCAAGGCGTCCGGTGCCGAGCACCGCGAGGAACGGACGCTGCACGCCGCCGCCGAGGAGTCCTGGCGGCAGAGCGTGCGCGCCGCCAAGTGGACGGCCGCCGCGGGCAACACGGCCGGGCTGGCGATGCAGATCGCCTTCATCACGGTGCTGGCGGTGGGCGGTGCCCGGGTGGCCACCGGTGCGATCGACATCGGCACGCTGGTCGCGTTCCTGCTGTACGTCTTCTACCTGATGTCGCCGATCCAGTCGGTCGTCGGCGCGATCACCCAGTACCAGACCGGCGCCGCGGCCCTCACCCGGATCCAGGAGGCGCTGCGGCTGCCCGCCGAGCCGCACTCCCCGGCCGCCCCGCTGCCCACCGCCGACGCCGAACCGGCCGCGCTCGCCTTCACCGACGTCCGCTTCCGCTACGCCGACGACCTGCCGTACGTCCACCACGGCGTGACGTTCTCCGTGCCGCCGCGCGGCATGACGGCCTTCGTCGGCCCGTCCGGGGCGGGCAAGACCACCGTCTTCTCGCTGATCGAGCGGTTCTACGACCCCGAGTCGGGCGCGATCACCCTGGACGGCCGGAATCTCGCCGACTGGGACCTGTCCCGGCTGCGGTCCGCGATCGGCTATGTCGAGCAGGACGCCCCGGTGCTGTCCGGCTCGCTGCGGGACAACCTGCTGCTGGGCAATCCGGACACGGACGAGGACACGATCGCCCGGGTGCTGAAGACGACCCGCCTGGACGGGCTGGTGGCCCGGCTGCCCGGCGGTCTGGACACCCTGGTCGGGCATCGCGGCACCAAGCTGTCCGGCGGGGAGCGCCAGCGGGTGGCGATCGCCCGGGCGTTGCTGCGGCGCCCCCGGCTGCTGCTCCTGGACGAGGCGACCTCACAGCTCGACGCGGTGAACGAGGCGGCGCTGCGGGACACGGTCGCCGATGTGGCCCGGACGACCACCGTGCTGGTGGTCGCGCACCGGCTGTCGACGGTGACGATGGCCGACCGGATCGTGGTGATGGACGCGGGCCGGGTCCGCGCGGTGGGCACCCACCGCGAACTCGTGGCCGCCGACCCGCTGTACGCGGAGCTGGCGGCCACGCAGTTCCTCGCCGCGGCGGGCTGAGGGCCCGGCCGGGACGGCGACGCGTTCGATGGCGCGCTCGCTACCGATGGCGTACGGCAGTCCGACGACCGGCGCGACCGGGGCGAGGACCTGGTTCGGCTCGTCCAGCCGGTTGATCCGGTGGACGTTGTTCCGCGGCCGCAGTTGAGCGGACGGCCACGGCAGGGGCGGCCTTGGGGGGCGGGCAGGTCGCTGACGCCGAGCGAGTCGAGCGTGCCGATGGGGTTGCGCGCGCTGCGCTTGCCGGGGCCACCGGGGCGGAGGAGGCTCGTAGGAGAGGCCCTTCGCGGTCCGCCGTCCTGCCGGACCGCACCCCTTGCGAGGAGGTCACGATGGGCACTGCGGCCACCCCCGCCTTCGACACCGAGACACTGCGCCGGGGCATCGAAGGCCACAACTCGGCGACGCTGATGTCGCTCTACGCGGACGACGCGCAACTGCGGGTCGTCGACCGCAACACCCAGCCCAGCCGTCCGCGGGTGCTGCGCGGGCGGGACGAGATCGGCGAACTGCTCGACGACGTCTACGGCCGGGACATGGCGCACAAGCTGGAGGAGTGTGTCGTCCAGGGCGACCGGGCCGCGTTCAGCGAGTCCTGCGAGTACCCCGACGGGGTCCGGGTGCTCGCCGAATCGATGGTCACGCTGCGCGACGGGAAGATCGCCGAGCAGACCATGATCCAGGCCTGGGACGAGTAGCCGGGCCCCGGGTGGCGGGTGCCGGGCCGGGCACGGGCTCGGGCGCGGCCTCGGTTAGGCTGGCCCGGGGCCGTGACTGGCGCTGAGGTGGAGTACCACCGGGGAGCGGTCCACGCAGAGTCGATGCCGCGCGCCTGGGCGATCCGGTCGATCGACCCAGGAGTGGAACATGTCCCAGGCCCGGCTCATGGACGGCACCGCGCTCGCCGCGCGCATCGTCGAGGAGACCGCGAAGCGCGCGGCCGACCTCACCGGCCGCACCGGCACCGCGCCCTGTCTGGCGACGGTGCTGGTGGGCGAGGACCCGGCGTCCGTCACCTACGTCAAGATGAAGCAGAACCGGTGCCGCAAGGCCGGGATCACCTCCCGGCACGTCGCCCTGCCGGCCGCCACGACCACCGAGGACCTGGTCGGCACCCTGCGCGAGCTGTCCGCGGACCCGGGGGTGCACGGCATCCTGCTCCAGCACCCGATGGGCGGCCACATCGACGAGCGGGCCGCCTTCGAGGCGATCGCGCCGGAGAAGGACGTCGACGGCGTCACCTTCGCCTCCTTCGCCACGATGAGCTTCGGCCTGCCCGGCTTCGTGTCCTGCACGCCCGGCGGGATCATGCGGCTGCTGGACGAGTACGGCGTCGACCCGGCCGGGAAGCGGGCCGTCGTGGTGGGCCGCAGCGCGATCCTCGGCAAGCCGGCCGGGATGCTGCTGCTCGCCCGGGACGCCACGGTCACGTACTGCCACTCGCGCACCCGGGACCTGTCGGCGGCCGTGCGGGAGGCGGACATCGTGGTCGCCGCGGTCGGGCGGGCCCGGCTGATCCGCGGCCAGGACGTCAAGCCGGGCGCGGTGGTGATCGACGCCGGGTACAACGCGGGCAACGTGGGCGACGTCGACTTCGACTCCGCCGTGGAGCGGGCCTCCTTGATCACCCCGGTGCCGGGCGGGGTCGGCCCGATGACCATCGCCACGCTCCTGGAGCAGACGGTCGACGCGGCGGAGCGGCAGCTCGCGGCGTGACGCGGGGAGGCCGGCGCCCGCCCTGGGCACCGGCCTCCCGGCCCCCGGCGCTCCTGGCCGCGGGACTCCGGCCTCCCCGGCCCCCGGACTCCGGCCTTCCGTGACACCGGCCTCGGGCCGCACCGAACCCCGGAGAACCGGTCCCCGGCCATCGGCCTCCTGGGACACCGTCCTCCGCAGCCCGGCGCCCCGGGGCACCCGGCCTCGGGCCGCACCGGTGCCCCCGGGGCCCGCGCCTCGGGCCGCACCGGTCTGGTGGGCCCGGGTGACGCCGTCCACACGCGCGCGGTGATGCCGCGCACACACGGACGGTGGCCGGGCGGTCACGTGTTAGCGTCCCGCCGTGACTCTCTCGGCTCCGGACACGGCACCCCACGATCACGCCCTCGACCTGCTGGATCTCTTCGGCGAGGGCTTCGTCCGCGACCCGTATCCCTGGCTCGACACACTGCGCGCCGAGGCGCCGGTGCACCACGATCCGCGGACCGGGCTCTGGCTGGTCAGCCGCCACGAGGACATCCGCCGGGTGCTGCTCGACCCGGACGCCTTCCGGCCCGACAACGCCCAGCACGCCGTCACCCCGCTGCCGGTCGGAGCGCTGCGGGTGCTCGCCCGGGCGGGCTTCGGCCTTCCCCCGGCACTGGCCAACAACGGCACCGCCAGCCACCCCGGACTGCGCCGCCTCGTCACCCGGTTCTTCAACGCCCGGCGCGTCGCCGCCGCCGTACCGGTGATCGAGCGGATCGCCGACGAACTGCTCGCCACGGCCGGCGCACGCATCGACGCCTCGGGCGGCGGCGACCTGTTCGCCTCCTTCGCCCAGGTGCTGCCGTGCCGGGTGCTGATGGAACTGCTCGGCATCGACGGCGTCCCCCCGGCCACCCTGATCCGCTGGAGCGATGCCTCGCTGGAACTGTTCTGGGGCCGGCCCACACCCGAGCGCCAGCTCGAACTGGCCCCGCTCGTCGCCGAGTTCCACCAGTGGCTGACCCGGACCGTGCGCGCCGGCACGGCGTCGCCCGGTTCGTTCGTCGCGGCCCTGGCCGGCCACCGGCTGCCCGACGGGGAGCCGCTCGACGCCGAGACCGCGGTCGGCGCCTGCTTCTTCGTGTTCGTCGCCGGGCAGTCCACCACGGGCCAGCTCCTCGCGACCGTGCTGCGCCGGGCACTGGCCGAGGACGGGCTGTGGCCGCGCCTCGCCGACGAGCCGGGCCTCGCCGAGGCCTGGGTCGAGGAGGTGCTGCGCCGCGAGCCGCCGGTGACGACCTGGCGGCGGGTCACCGGGCGGCCGGTCACCCTGGGCGGGGTGGGCCTGCCCGAGGGCGCCCAGCTGCTTCTGATGCTGATGGGCAGCGGATCGGACCCGGAGGTGTTCACCGCGCCGGAGCGGATGTGCCCGCACCGGGCGGACGTACGGCAGCACCTGGCCTTCGGCGTCGGCCGCCACCGCTGCCCGGGCGCCTCCCTGGCGCGCACGGAGGCGGCGGTGGCCCTGCGGCAGGCGGCACGCCGTCTGCCCCGCATCCGGCAGGCCGAGGACGAGGCCCCGCCGATGCTGGGCCTGCTGTCCTTCCGGGCACCCCTGCGGGTGGCGGTCGAACAGCGGTAGCACCGGTCCCGGCGCGTCGCGTTCCTCCGGGGCCCTCCCGGAGCGCAGGCCCGGGCGTCATACTGGTCGGTGTGCGGGTGGCGATCATGACGGCGGGCTCCCGGGGTGACGTGGCCCCCTTCACCGGGCTCGGGCAGGCGCTGGTGCGGGCCGGGCACGAGGTGACGCTGGTGACCCATGACCGTTTCGCACCGCTGGTGGCGGGTTCGGGGGTCGGGTTCCACGCGCTTGCGGTGGATCCCCGGGCCGAGCTGGAGACGCCGCAGGGGCGGGGACTGAGCCGCAGCGTGAGCGCGGTGGGCAAGATGGTGCGGCTGGCCGCGATGGCCCGGGCCGTCGCCGGACGGATGACCGACGACCTGCTCGCGGCGGCCCAGAGCAGCGAGATGTTGCTGTTGTCCGGTTCGCTGGTGCCGCTCGGGCACAGCGTCGCCGAGGGGCTGCGGCTGCCGAGCGTGGGCCTGTATCTGCAACCGCTGGCCGCCACGCGGGAGTTTCCGCCGTCGGTGCTGGGCGCCGGATCGTGGGGCGCCGTCGGCAACCGGCTCGCCGGGCACGGCATGGGCCTGGCTGCGGAGCAGGTCCTGTCGGCGGCCGTCCGGGAGGTGCGCGACCGCCTGGGACTGCCGCGGCAGCGGCCGGGCGCCGCGTGGCGGGCCCGGGAACGCGCGAACTGGCCGGTGCTGCACGGTTTCAGCCCGCTGGTGGTGCCCCGGCCGCGCGACTGGCGGCCCGGCCTGGAGGTGGCCGGGTACTGGTGGCCGTACGACCGCGAGCCCGGCCTGCCGCCCGAGCTGCGGGACTTCCTGGACGCGGGCCCGGCGCCGGTCTTCGTCGGTCTCGGCAGCGCCACTCCGCCGGACCCCGCGCGGCTGAGCGCCGAGATCGTGCGCGCGCTGCGGCGGGCCGGGCTGCGCGGGGTGTTCCAGCGGGGCTGGGGCGAGCTGGCGGCCGCCGGGGACGACATGCTGACCGTCGGGGAGGTGCCGCACTCGGTGCTCTTCCCGCGGATGGCCGCCGTGGTGCACCACGCGGGTGCGGGCACGACGGCGGCCGGGGTGCGTGCCGGAGTGCCCGCCGTGCCGGTGCCGGTGCAGTTCGACGCCGGGTTCTGGGCGGCCCGGCTGGTCGCCCTGGGTGTGGCGCCCCGCGCGGTGCCCCTGCGCCGCCTGACCGCCGAGACCCTGACCCCGGCCCTGGTACGGGCGACCCGCGACCCCGCCATCCGGGAGCGGGCCCGGGTGCTGGGCGCGCGGGTGCGCGCGGAGGACGGAACGGTGGCGGTGGTGGAACGGGTGAACGCGCTGCGCGCCTAGGGGGTGTCTCGGCCTTTCTACAGGCTCTGGCAGGGGTCACCGCCCGCCTGCTGGCCGATCGGGGGCCGGGCGAGGAACTCGGTGAAGCGGCCGCCTGCTTCGGGTCCGTGTACGTCTGCCCGCCCGTAGCGCGCGTGTTCCTCCCGCCACTCGACCCACCCGGCTTCGCGCAGCTCGGCCACCACCGACCGGGTCCCGGGTGAACGTCATCCTCCGCGCGCCGTACGCGTGCGCGTACCGCGTGGAGGGGCCGTGCCGCGCCGGTCCCGGGGGCCGTTCCCCGGCCGGCCGTCCTCGGTGAGCGTGACACGCTCCCCGCTCTCCTCCACCCAGGGCGACCAAGCGGCCGCAGTCGGGTGCGGCGCCCGTCAGTTCGGCACTGTTCATGGGCGCGCCGCCGCCACCGCCGTCCTGACCTACCGTTCGGTCTGCCATGCCACCGGCCGCAGGATGCCGAGGAGTTGGCGGACCAGTTCCGCCACCACCTCGTCCAGAGTGGCGTCCACCCAGCCGGCGCTCCAGTCGTGGAGCAGGCCGTTGACGCTGCCGATGAACGCGGCGGCGGGGAGACGGTAGTCGCGCGGCACGGCCTCGCCCCGGGCGACGGCCGCCTCGGCCTCGGCGCGGATGAGGTCGATCCAGCGGGCCCGCCGGGCCAGGCGCTGTTCTTCCAGGCGGGGGCTGACCCCGACGATCTCCACGAAGGTGACGCGGATGCGGCGCGGGTCGGCGGTGACGTCGGCGGCGTAGGCGTGGAAGATCGCGGTGACACGGTCGACGAGCGGCAGTCCGCCGGCGTCGGCCACGGCGGCGCGGACGGCCTGCTCGGCCCAGTCGTTGACCTGGAGGTGGAGGGCGGCGAGGACGTCCTCCAAGGTGCGGAACTCCTCGTAGAACTGCCGGGTGGACAGCCCCGCGGCCTCGCTGAGCGCGGCGACGGTGGTGGCCCGGTAGCCGGGCCGGTCGCCGAAGAGCTGGAGTGCGGCGTCGAGGAAGCGGCGGCGGCGCTCGGCCTGCCGTTCCTCGGCGGATCGGCCGCCGTATCGCCCGGTGGGCGCTCTGAGCCTGCCTGTCACGTGCCTCCCCGTCCTCCACGGTCGGCCAATTTTGTCGTGTACGCGGTCTTGTGGAGAAGGGCACAGGATCCTTACTTTCCAGTAAGTCACTCTGAACGCCGTCGTTTTCAGATTCCCCCCACCATCCCCACTCCCAGGAGGGAGCACTCATGCCTGCCCTCGGACCCGGACGGCTCACCGCCGTCGCCGCCGCGCTTGCGCTCGCCGCCACCGCCCCCGCGACCACCGCCTCGGCCGCCCCCGGCTCGCCCGCCGCGCTGCGGGAGGTGCTGTTCGTCGGCAACAACTGGGACGGCACCGCCGACGTCATCGAGTCGAGCGGGAACTTCGCGCGGGTCGGGCGTATCAATGTCATCCCGGACAAGGACCAGCGGATGGCGGAGATCAAGGCGAATCCGGTCAAGTGGATCTACTTCATGGGCATCCGCGACAGTGTCGGCGAGGGGCACGACCAGTTCGTCGACGACATGTACGCCACCCCGGACGGCTCGGCGATGGTCGTGTCCCGCCCCAGCTTCGCCGACGTGGTCTCGCTCGACCTGGCGAGCGGCGCCGTCAAGTGGCGCTTCCCGGTGTCGGGTTACCGCGCCGATCACATGGCGGTCTCCCCCGACGGCACCCGGGTCGCGGTCTCCGCCTCCACCTCCAACACCGTGCACGTCCTCGACATCGAGACGGGGAAGCAGGTCGGCTCGTTCGCCACCGGGGACAAGCCGCACGAGAACGTGTTCAGCAGGGACGGCAGGTACCTGTGGAACATGTCCATCGGCGAGGTGAACAACGCCCTGGACGCGCCCTGGCTGGACTGGACGAAGGGCGACCGGCGGATCACGGTCGTCGACGCGGCCACCTTCCGGCAGGTCAAGGTGATCGACATGCGCGAGCGCCTGGACGCGGCAGGTCTCAAGGACTACTCGGACGCCGTCCGTCCGGCCGCGTTCAGCCCGGACGAGTCGAAGCTGTACTTCCAGGTGTCGTTCTTCAACGGCTTCTTCGAGTACGACGTCACCACCGACCGGATCACCCGGACGAAGACCCTCCCCAAGAACCCCGCCACCAGCGAGGACCGCACGACCTGGGTCAACGACTCCCGGCACCACGGGATCACGATGAAGCCGGACGGCACGAAGCTGTGTGTCGCGGGCACCATGGACGACTACGCGACCGTCGTCGACCGTGCGACGCTCCAGGAGGGCCCGCTGGTCCCCGTCTCCAAGCCCTACTGGGCCACCGTCAGCGGCGACGGGAAGTCCTGTGTGGTCTCCGAGAGCGGCGCCGACCGGGTCACCGCCATCGACTTCGCGACCGGCGAGAAGACGGCGTCGGTCCAGGTCGGCGACCACCCCCAGCGGGTCCGGCTGGCCCGGGTGCCCGCGAACTGGTCGGGCCCGTCGGCTAGCTGACCGTCCGCGCCGCCCACGCCGTCAGTTCGGCGCGGGCCGCGGCCAGCAGCCCGGCGGACGGCGCCGTCGCCCCGTTGGTCACCAGCGCGAAGTGCGGGACCCCGGAGTCCGGGGTGGTGAGCAGCAGGCGGCGGGCGCCGGTGCCGCCGGGTTCGGGGGCCACGCCGACCGGGGTGGCGGGCGTGTACGCCGGAGGCGCGTGCGCCGTGCCCAGGTCGGAGACGACGGTGGTCACGGAGGCGGGGAAGGAGGCCGGCAGGTGCAGTTCGGTGGGCGCCGGACCGCCGTCGGAGCGCCACAGCAGCAGCGCGTACTGCCCGGAGCCGACCAGACGCGCCACGTCGGGCAGCGAGGCCGGGACCGGGTTCCAGGTGAGGGTGGTGGAACCGTCGCGGGAGCGGTCCTCGTAGGTGAAGGCGAGCGTCGCCCCGGCGGTGGCGCTCGGATAGACCCGGTCCAGGAGGCGGGCGTCCTGGCGGAGCACCGCCGTGCCGTCGTCGTCGAGCCGTACGGCGGACAGGTCCTCGTCGTTCCAGGCGTCCCCGGCGGTGAGCACCTTGCCGGGGTTGCCGTTCATCGGCTCGTGGTGACGGCCGTGGTAGATGTCCCACTGCCACTGGGTGCCGGACAGCACCGGGCCGGAGGCCGCCGGGTCCGCCCACCAGCGCGCCCCGGGCAGCCGGGAGTCGAGGGCCTGGTACATGGCCTTCAGGACGGTCGGCGCCTTGTCGGAGACGGTGCCGGAGAGCGGGTGGCCGAATTCGCTGACGATGCCGGGGGTCCCGGCCGCCGCCGCCCGGTCGCGGACCGCGCCGAAGTCGCCCGCGTACTGGCCGTCGTCCGCCTTGCCCCACATGAAGACGCCGGAGATCGCCTTCTGGTCGTAGAAGTGGGTGTTGAGGACATAGCGCGGGCCGAGCCGCCCCGCGTCCAGCAGGCCGCCCTCCTGCCGCTGGAAGTCGAGGTTGGCGTTCCAGAAGAGGTTCGGCTCGACGAAGGCGGGTTTGGCCTGCCAGCCGGCCGCGTCCATCCGGGCCCGGAACCGCTCGTAGAAGGGCCACAGCACGTCGCGTTCCCAGGTGCGGCTGGTCTGGCCCGGGGCGAGGAGGCCCGGGTGCGGCTCGTTGTAGGGGTCGAAGCCCGCGAGGCCCGCGAACTGCCCGGGGGTCAGGTGCTGCCGGACGTAGGCCATCGTCTTCTCGGCGGTGGTGAGGAAGGCGTCCTGGACACCGCGGGCGTTGTGCCAGAAGTCGTACGACGCCCGCTTGACCGCCTCGTTCTGGGTGATGTTCTGGCCCCAGAAGGGGCAGACGCCGCAGAACTCGTCGGGGTAGTCCCCGGCGTCCACCACCCATTTCGGGGCGCCGTCGCCGGTGTACCAGCTGTCGGGGTCGAAGAGGTGGCGGGAGTGGAGGTCCTGGTGGAAGTCGGGGTAGACCCGGATGCCGGCGTCGAGGAAGGCGCCCATCTGGGCGGTGGCGGCGGCGAGATACGCCGTGTCGACCCGGCCGCGCGCCGGTTCGGCGTGGGCCCAGGAGAGCAGGAAGCGGACGGTGTTGCCGCCGCCGAGAGCGCGCAGGGCGGTCGCCGACTTCCGGGCGTCGGCGACGGAGGCGAACGGCAGGCCGCCGTTCTCCTCCAGCTTGGTCTCGCCGGAGACGTTGTAGCCGCGCAGCACCACCTCACGGCCGTGGGCGTCGGTGAAGCGGCCGTCCCGCACGGTGAGCGGGGAGCCGTCGAACCAGAGGGAGCCGGGTACGGCGGTGGCCCCGGCGGCGGGAGGGGCACCCGCCGCCGGGGAACCGCACAGGAATCCACAGAGGACCACCAGAACAACGAGCAGACGCGCACGTGTATTCGGCATGCCTCTCACCGTCCAGCCGATCTGACGTCTCGTCAACTCCTCTCAGCCGCCCGTTCTGCGGGTGACGTTGAGCAGATACTCCTTCCGGTTCAGCGGGTTGTGGTCGGTGCGCGGACGCTCGGGGACCGGTGCGCCCCGGTCGACGGGCGCGTAGTGGTCGAAGGCGCTCTCCAGCTCGCCCTCGCCCCGGGTGAGCGCCGGCAGCCGCTGCTCCAGCGCGTGCACCCGGGCCGCCGGCACCGCCCCGTCGAGGACACAGCGGGCACCGCGCGTCTCGGTGGTCCGGGGCACCGCCCGCAGCGCGGACAGCACCGGCAGCAGCGCGCCGAGCGTGTCGGCCGGGGCCTCCAGCCGGAAGCGGTGCATCGGCTCGTGCACCCGCGTCCCGGCCCGGCGCAGCGCCTCCGTCAGCACCAGCGGGGTCAGACCGCGGAAGTCGGCGCCGGTGCTGGACATGCTCTTGTCGAAGCCCTGGTGGGCGTGGCTCTGGCGCGGCGAGTAACCGGCGTGCGTCATGGTGACCGTGCAGTCGGTGACCTGCCAGCCGTGCAGGCCCTGTCCCAGGGTCTCCCGCACGGTGTCCTCGACGGCCTTGAAGAAGGCGTACGGCATCGAACCCAGCTCCACCTCCAGGCGGAACCCCGTGCCCGCGCCGGCCGGGGCCGGGTCGACGCGCAGCCCGACGGTGGCGAGGAACGGGTTGCCGTCCTTCTTGTTGAACTCGACCGCCGCGCCCGTGCCGACCGGCCGCTCGACGCACAGCGGGGTGGTCTCGCGGAAGGTGACGTCCAGGCCGTACTCGTCGGCGAGGGTCGCCTGGACGACCTCCTTCTGCACCTCCCCGTAGAGGGAGACCGAGGTCTCCCGGCGGACCTCGTCGTGGCGCAGGCCGATCAGCGGGTCCTGCTCGGCGAGCTGGGTGAGCGCGAGGTGCAGGGCCCGCCGGTCGGCCGGCCGCACCGGCTCGACGACGGTTTCCAGCGTCGGCGGGGCGAAGAGGTGCCCCTCCGCCTTGCGGCGTACGCCGAGCCAGTCGCCGATCCGGACCTCGGTCAGGCCCCACAGCCGGGCGATCCGGCCCGCGGTGACCGCGTCCCGGCGGATGTCCGTGCCGTGGTCGAAGACCTGGACGGCGGTCACCCGGCCCTCGCGGCCCTCCTCCCCGAAGGGAATCCGGTCGCGGACGCGCAGGGTGCCGGTGAACAGGCGGGCGTACGCGACCTTCTCCCCCGCCGGTCCCCGCTCCACCTTGAAGACGGTGCCGGACACGGGCCCCTCCGGGTCGCCGTCGGCGGCGGGCAGCAGCCGTCTGACGCCGTCGACGAGCGCGTCCACGCCCGCTCCGGTGATCGCCGAGCCCGCGTACGCCGGGTGCACCAGGCCCTGACGGGTCTGCTCGGCGAGGGCCGCGTACAGCAGGCCGTCCGGGACCGTGCCGTCCAGGTGGGCGGCCAGCAGGTCGTCGTCGTGGTCGGCGAGGACGTCCAGGGCCGCGGGGACGGTGCCGGGCGTGAAGCGGGCCGCGGGGGTGCCGAGGCCGGTGGCGGTGCCCATGGGGACGACGGCGGCCGAGAGCCGGTCGGCGGCGGCGCGCAGGACCTCCTCGTAGGCCGCTCCCCGGCGGTCGATCTTGTTGACGAAGAGGAGGGTCGGGATCCGCAGCCGGCGCAGCGTCCGCATCAGGACGCGGGTCTGCGCCTGGACGCCCTCGACCGCGGAGACGACCAGCACCGCGCCGTCCAGCACCCCGAGCACCCGCTCGACCTCGGCGATGAAATCCGGGTGGCCGGGGGTGTCGATGAGGTTGACGGTCACGTCGTCCAGCGGGAACGAGACGACGGCGGACTTGATGGTGATGCCGCGCTGCCGCTCCAGCGCGAGGGTGTCGGTGCGGGTGCTGCCGGCGTCGACACTGCCGATCTCGTCGATGACTCCGGCGCTGTGCAGCAGCCGTTCGGTCAGACTGGTCTTACCGGCGTCGACGTGCGCGAGAATTCCCAGGTTGAGCAAATGCACGAAGCGTCATGTCCTTGGTGGTAGGGGTCATTCCTCGCGGGATGGACATGGACGCGGTGCGCATGGATCGCTCCTTCTGGTGCGACGACGGGTCGGATGCAGTGCAGCAGAACCGCGGGCGAGGTGCCAACGCATTTACGGAGGGAGTGGAGCGTGCGGGACATTCTTCCGGCACTGAGCGGCTGGTACACGGCCGGGCGGCCGTTCGGGCTGGCCACGGTGGTGGCGGTCAGCCGCAGCGCCCCGCGCGATCCGGGCGCGGCGATGGCGGTGGGGCCGGACGGCGAGGCCCTGGGCAGTGTGTCCGGCGGGTGCGTCGAGGGCGCGGTGTTCGAGCTGGCGCGGGAGGTGGTGGCGGACGGCGGGGCACGCCTGGAGACGTTCGGGTACGGCGACGACGACGCCTTCGCGGTCGGCCTCACCTGCGGCGGTGAGATCACCGTGCTGGTCCGGCCGGTGAGCCCCGCCCTCGATCCGTCGTTCGGCGCGCTCGCCGCGTCGGTGGCCGCGGGGCGCCCGGTGACCCTGGCGACGGTGACCGACGGCCCGGCGCCGCGCGGGGCCGCCCTCGCCGTCCGGCCCGACCAGGTCTCCGGCACGCTGGGCAACGAGGGCCTGGACGCGGCGGTCGCCGCCGACGCGCGCGGCGAACTCGCCCTCGGCGTCACCGGTCTGCGGCACTACGGGCCGCGTGGACAGCGGCGGGCGGACGACGTGACGGTGTTCCTCCACTCCTTCGCGCCGCCGCCGCGGATGCTGGTCTTCGGCGCCATCGACTACGCGGCGGCGGTGGCCCGCGCCGGCGACTTCCTCGGCTACCGGGTCACCGTCTGCGACGCCCGCCCGGTCTTCGCCGCACCGCGGCGGTTCCCGCCCGGCGTGGAGGTGGTCGTCGACCGGCCGGACCGCTATCTGCGCGGCACGGACACGGACGCGCGCACCGTGATCTGCGTGCTCACCCACGATCCGAAGTTCGACGTGCCGCTGCTGACGGAGGCGCTGCGCCGTCCCGCCGCGTACATCGGGGCGATGGGCAGCCGCCGTACGCACGAGGAGCGGGCCCGGAAGCTGGCCGCGGCCGGGATCGGCGCGCCGGAACTGGCCCGGCTGCGCTCGCCGATCGGGCTGGACCTGGGCGCGCGGACACCCGAGGAGGTCGCCGTGTCGGTGGCGGCGGAGATCGTCGCGCTGCGCTGGGGCGGCAGCGGGGTGCCGCTGAGCACGACGACGGGCGCGGTGCATTCCGCGCGGCCGTAGCCGGGCGGCGGGGGCCGGGCGGCGAGGACCGGGCGGCGGGGGTGCGCGCAGGTCGGCGTGGGGGCAGCCGGGCCGTGGCGTGGGGGCGGGTCGGCGTGGCGGCCGGGCCGTGGCGGGGAGGGCGGGTCAGCGTGGGGGCAGCCGGTGCAGCGTGACCTCGGTGAGACGGCCCTCGGTGACGGTGGCGGTCATGTACGTGCGGTGCGGCTGTCTGCGGCGGTCGGTGGGCGAACCGGGGTTCAGCAGGCGCAGGCCCGAGGGGGCGGTGGTGTCCCACGGGATGTGGCTGTGCCCGAAGACCAGCACGTCCAGGTCGGGGAAGCGGGCGGCACAGCGCGCCTCCCTGCCCTGGGCGGCGCCGGTCTCGTGCACGGCGCCGAAACGCAGGCCGCCCAGTTCGGCATAGGCCACTTCGGGGAGCCGGGCGCGCAGCTCGGGCCCGTCGTTGTTGCCGTACACGCCGACGAGCCGGTGGCAGCGGCGCTCCAGCAGATCGAGGGTGGCGGTGTCGACCCAGTCCCCCGCGTGGAAGACGACATCCGCGTTCGGCAGCTCGGCGAGCAGCGGCGCGGGCAGTTCCCGGGCGCGCTTGGGGACGTGGGTGTCGGCCATCAGCAGCAGGCGCACGGCATCAGGGTATGACGGTGAGGTGGATCGGACCTCCCGCCGATCAGTCCTCGCCCCTGACGATGTTCCACTCCGCGGTGTGCCTCAGCTGGGGCCCGTCCGGGTCCTCGACGGACGGCAGGCAGGTGCGCAAGGCGGGTTTCTCCCGTAGTCGGCGGGCCCTCGACCAGCCCGTCTCAGGGCGCCGGGCGAGGGGTTCCCCACTGGTGGAGACGGTCACGGCATGTTCCTTTCGCCTGCTCGGAAGGCGGTGGGGGCGGTCAGGCGGCGACGGTCACGCGGGGCCCCCGCCGCCGAAGGAGCCGCTGGAGCCCCGGTCCCAGCGCGGACGGTGCTGGTCAGCGCTGGGGGTGCCGCCGGTCGGGCGGAGTTCGTGCGGGTTGAGCCGCTCGCCGTCGCCCATCTCGTTGGGCGCGCGCTGTTCGCGGGTCTCGTGGACCGGCCCGGACTCGGGCGGCGTCGGGCGCTTGCCCCGGCCCGTCCTGCGGGCCTCACTGCGGCGGATCCGGATGCCGTACTGAACGGCCCAGATCAGCGCGGCGGTGATGAGGACGCCGCCGACGAAGATGGCGACCATGCCCAGCGCGGATCCCGAGGCGGCCAGTGTGTACGCGGTGGTGTTCATGGACGTCGGGTACCCGCTGACGCCCGGTGAATGGGTGCCGGCACCCGTACGGGGGTGCGCCGCCGGGCGCGCCCCCGAACGGGCGGGTCTCAGTGCGGGACGGGCAGGCCCTGGGCGAAGCCGCCGTCGACGGCCAGCTCGACGTTGGTCGTGAAGGTCGCGTCGGCCGCCAGGAACAACGCGGCCGCCGCGACCTCCTCGACCGTGCCGTTGCGCCGCAGCGGCGTGGTCTCGTTGCCCTGCCGCTCGAACGCGCGGCGCTCCTCCTCGCTGAGGCCGGCCACCCCCATGGTCGGTGTCTTGATGAAACCGGGGGCCACGGAGTTCACCCTGATCCGGCGGGGCAGCAGCTCGGCCGCCAGCACATGGGCGAACGCCCGCACGGCCTCCTTGGACGCCGAGTACGCGCTCAGGCCCGGGAAGACGACGTCGTTGACGACCGTCGTGAAGACGATCGACCCGCCGTCGCTCAGCAGCGGCGCCAGCGCCTGGACCGTGAAGAACGAGCCCTTCGTGTTGACGGTGAAATGCCGGTCCCAGACCGCCTCGGTGACCTCCGCCAGCTCCGCGAACTCCGCGATGCCGTGATTGACGAACAGGTGGTCGACGCGGCTCAGCCGCTCCTGGACGGTGCCGGCGAGCGCCGCGATGTCGGCCATGGCGGCCGCGTCGGACCGCACCACGTGTGCCGGGCGGCCCTTCAGCGCGGTGCGCGCCTCCTCCAGCGTCTTCTCGTTGCGGCCCGTCAGCAGGACCTCGGCCCCGCCGTCGAGGAGTGCCTCGACGATGGCCAGTCCCATGCCGTGCGTACCGCCGGTGACGACCGCCTTGGTCCCCGCGAACCTGCCGGTGACGTTCATGGTGGTTCCCTTCTTCGTGCCGAGCCGGGCCGTGCCGCGCCGGTCCGGTGTGGTGTGGCGTGGTGTCGTGGAGCCGTGCGGCTCCGGACGACGCCCACCGTGCGGGACGGCGCTTTCGGCGCCCCGTCGGTGCGCGTGCGGGGGCTTGCGGTTTTCTTGCGGTGACCTTGATCCACACGGACTACGCTGGACCGATGCGTTTCGGAGTGCTGGGCCCGCTCGCCGTGTGGACGGGCGACGGCGAGCTGGTGGCGGTGCCGGAGGCCAAGGTCCGCGCGCTGCTGGCCGGTCTGCTCATGACGCCGGGGCAGGTGGTCTCGGTGGACCGCCTGGTCGCGGATCTGTGGCGCGACGGCACGGCTCCCGCCCGGCCCTCGAACTCCCTGCACACCCTCGTCTCGCGGCTGCGCAGGGCGCTCAGCGCGGCGGGCGGCGCGGACGCCGTCGTACGCCGGCCGCCGGGCTATCTGCTGCGGGTGGAGCCGGAGGCGGTGGACAGCGGCCGTTTCGCCGCGCTGGCCGCCCGGGCCCGGAGCCGGAGCGACCTGCGCGAGCGGGCGGAGCTGTTCGCCGAGGCACTCGGGCTGTGGCGCGGGCCCGCGTTCGCGGACTTCGCCGACGAGCCGTTCGCCGCCGCCGCGGCGGCCCACTGGGAGGAACAGCGGCTGCTGGTACGGGAGGAGTACGCCGAGACCCGGCTGCGGCTGGGCGAGTACGGCGAGGCGGCCGCGGACCTCGCGGAGGCGGCCCGGCTGCACCCGCTGCGCGAGCGGCTGCGCGCCGCCCAGCTGAAGGCGCTGCACGGCGCCGGACGGGCCGCCGAGGCCCTGGAGGTGTACCAGGACGTGCGGCGCCGCCTCGACGAGGAGCTGGGAGTCGAGCCCGGACCCGAACTGGCCACGCTCCAGCGTGAGTTGCTGCTACGGCACCCGGCGCAGCCGTCCGCCCCCACGGCGGGCGGTACCGTCCCCGCGCTCCCCCGGCGCCGTACCAACCTCCCGGCCCCGCCGCTCACCGGGCTCGTCGGACGCTCCCGCGACATCGCCGGGATCACGGCGCTGCTGGCCGACGAGCGGCTGGTCACCCTCACCGGATCGGGCGGGGTCGGCAAGACCCGGCTCGCTCTGGAGGTCGCGAGCGGGTCGGCCGGCGCCCACCCCGACGGGGTGTGGCTGGTGGAGCTGGCCGGGCAGGCGAGGGCGGCGGAGCCGGACGCGCCCGCGGCGGTCGACGCGCTGGCCGAGGTGGTCGCCGCGGTGCTCGGGATACGCGACGACGCCCGCGCCGCGCGCGGCTCCCGGCCGCCGGGGCCGCCCGGAAGCCCGGCGCGGCGGCTGGCCGACGCCCTGCGCGAGCGTCGGCTGCTGCTGGTCCTGGACAACTGCGAGCACGTCGTCGAGGCGGCGGCCGGCCTCAGCCGGACGCTGCTGAGCACCGCGTCCGGACTGCGGATCCTCGCCACCAGCCGGGCGTCCCTCGACCTCTCCGGCGAGCGGCTGTGGGAGGTACGCCCGCTGGCGCTGCCGCCGCCCGGTGCGCCGGCGGCCGACGTGCTGCGCAGCGACGCCGTCCGCCTCTTCGCCGCCCGGGCCGCCGCGGCGTCCCCCGGGTTCGCCCTGACCGAGGCCGACGCCGCGGCGGCCGCCGCCGTCTGCCGCCGGACGGACGGGATCCCGCTGGCGCTGGAGCTGGCGTCCACCCGGGTGCGCAGCCTGGGGCTGACCGGGCTCGCGGCCCGGCTCGACGACCGGTTGGGGCTGCTCACCGGCGGGCCCCGCGACGCGCCCCCGCGGCAGCAGACGCTGCGCGCGGTGATCGACTGGAGCTGGGAGCTGCTGACCGCCGCCGAGCGGACGGTGCTGCGCCGGCTCGCCGTGCAGGCCGACGGATGCGCTCTGGAGGCCGCCGAGGCGCTCTGCTCCGGCGGCGGGGTCAAGGCCGCGGAGGTGCTGGACCTGCTGTCGCGGCTGGTGGACCGCTCCCTGGTCGTCGCTCAGGACGAGCCCGGCGGGCCCCGCTACCGGCTGCTGGAGTCGGTGACCGACTACTGCCTGGAACGGCTGCGGGAACGGCCCGGCGGCGCCGGCGGGACCGAATACGACGAGCTGCGCGAGGCACACGCGCGCTACTACACGGACCTCGCCGAGCGGGCCGAGCCGCTGCTGCGCGGCCCCGGGCAGCGGGACTGGCTGCGCCGCCTGGACGCCGAGGCGGCCAACTTCCGCGCCGCCCTCGACGCGGCGGTGGCGGCCGGCGACGCCGGCCTGGCCCGGCGGCTGGTGCGGGCGCTGACGTGGTACTGGTTCCTGCGCGGCCGGCTGACGGAGGCCACCCGCTGCACGGCGCTCGCCCTGACCCTGCCCGCTGCGCCGCCGGAGACGGAGCACGCCGGACTCGTCGCCGGGCACACCGCGCTGTGCCTGCTCTCCGGCGAGCCGGACTCCTGCCCCGGTGACACCGGCCCCGAGGGCGGGAGCCCGTCGGCGCCCCCGGACTACGAGCGCCTCGGCGATCCGC
This sequence comes from Streptomyces sp., assembly GCF_035645055.1. Taxonomy (GTDB): domain Bacteria; phylum Actinomycetota; class Actinomycetes; order Streptomycetales; family Streptomycetaceae; genus Streptomyces. Next base: position 340,181 of record NZ_DASQNH010000076.1, read on the forward strand.
GCGAGCGGGCCCGCCCCGGCTGGTTCCTCGGCTACGCCACGACGCTGTTCGGGTCGCTGGAGCGGGCCGAGGACCTGGTGCGCCGGGTCCTGGACGACGTCCGCGCCCTGGACGACCGGTGGGGGGTCGCCGCGGCCCTGGCCGTGCGCGGCGTGCAGCGCGCCGTACGCGGCGACCTGGCCGCCGCGCGGCGGGACGGCGAGGCGGCGCTGGACCTGTTCGGCCGGGTCGGTGACGGGTGGGGGCTGCTCCAGGCCGGGGTGCTGCTGGGACGGCTCGCCGAGGCGGCCGGCGACTACGCGCAGGCCGAGTCGCGCCACCGCGAGGGCCTGCGGATCGCGGAGGAGCTGGGCCTGTGGACCGAGGCGTCCGTACGCCGCTCCGAGCTGGGCCGGATCGCACTCCTCCGCAAGGACTACGCCCTCGCCGACACGCTCCACGAGGAGGCCGGACGGCTCGCCGTCGAGCACGGCGACCGGGCGGCGCAGGAGACCGCGGAGGTCGGCCTCGCGCTCAGCGCCCGCCGCCAGGGACGGCCCGGGCGGGCGGAGGAGTACCTGCGGCCCTGGCTGGCCTGGAACCGGCGGTTCAAGGCGGCGAACGGCACCGCGCTGATCCTCGCCGAACTCGGCTTCGCCGCCGAGCAGCGCGGTGACGCCCCGGCCGCCCTGGCCCTGCACCGCGAGGGCCTCGCCGCGGCCCGCCGCACCCACGACCCGCGGGCCGTCGCGCTGGCCCTGGAGGGCCTGGCCGGAGCCCACGCCCTGGCGGGCCGCCCCGTCCGCGCGGCCCGCCTCCTGGAAAGCGCGGCCCGGCGCCGCCTCTCGATGGGCGCGCCCCTGCCTCCCGCCGAGCGGGGGGACGTCGACCGCATCACCGCGGCCGTCCGGGCGATGCTGACCGACCGGACGTCCGGTTCGGGCTGAGCGTCCGGGTGGTGGCGTGGACGTGGGCATCCGGTCGAGCCGCACATGCGGACGGGCCGCCCGCCGGTGCCGCTCACGGCACGTGCGGGCGGCCCGGACGGCGTGCCCGAGAGTCACCTAGGTGTTGGGCCGGGCCACACTGATGTCGCCGAGGGCCGACTCCGGGTCGCGTTCCATGGCCAGGTCGCCCAGGGAGACGATGCCCACGGGGTGACCGTGGTCGACGACCGGGACGCGGCGTACCGCGTGCTCGCGCATCAGCTGCACGGCGTGGTCCAGTTCCTCGTCGGGCTCCAGCGTGAACAGGTCCTCGCTGCACACGCCGGCGACCGTGGTCTGCTCCGGGTCGCCGCCCTCGGAGATCGACCGGATGACCAGGTCGCGGTCGGTGACCAGGCCGCGCAGGGTGTCGCCCTCGGTGACGAGGACCGCGCCGATGTCCTCGTCGCGCATGATCCGGGCGACCTGCGCGACGGAGGTCTGCGGTTCCACGGTGACCGGATCGGCGGTCATGATGTCGCGGACGTGCTGGGTCATGACGTACCTCCTTCTCGTCGTCCGTCGCCGCTCCGGGTACCCGGTGTCAGGGCTCCAGCACGATTTCGCTCCACACCTGTTTCCCGCCGCTGACCGGCACGGTCCCCCAGGCCGCCGACATGGCCTCGACGAGCAGGAGACCGCGGCCGCCGGTGGCCTCCCAGCCGATGCTGGTGGGTTTGACGGGGCTGCGGGGCGAGTTGTCGGCGACGGCGACCCGCATCCGGCCGCCGACGAGGGTGAGATCGAGGCGGACCGGGCCGCCCGTGTGGACGAGGGCGTTGGTGACGAGTTCGGAGACGATCAGCAGGGCGGCGTCCGCCTGCCCGGCGATGCCCCAGGCCCGCAGGGTGCGGTTGGTGAAGCGGCGGGCGTGCCGGACGGCCTCGGGGACCCGCCAGACCGTCCAGCTCTCCCGGCGGGGCCGCACGGCCATGCCGTCGTAGCGCATCAGCAGCAGCGCGATGTCGTCACTGCGCCGGGCGCCGGTGAGCAGGGCGTCGGCGACCAGGCCGAGGTGGGCGGGGTCGGCAGCGGCGAGCCGGCGGGCGAGCCGGTCCATGCCCTGGTCGATGGCCTCGTCGGCGGACTCGACGAGGCCGTCGGTGGTGAGGGCGAGGAGGGTGCCTGGCTGGAGCCGGAGCGGGGTCATGGGGAAGTCGGCCTGGGCGACCACGCCGAGCGGCGGGCCGCCCTCCGTCTCGACGGCCTCGGTGGAGCCGTCGGGGTGGCGCAGCACCGGCGGCAGATGCCCGGCACGGACGCACCAGGCGGTGCCCTCCTCCATGTCGACGTCGACGTAGGCGCAGGTGGCGAAGAGGTCGTTCTCCATGCCGACGAGGAGCCGGTTGGCGTGCGAGACGACCACGTCGGGCGGGTGGCCCTCGACGGCGTAGGCGCGCAGCGCGGTGCGCATCTGGCCCATCAGGGTGGCGGCGGCGGCGCTGTGGCCCTGTACGTCGCCGATGACGAAGGCCACATGGTGGTCGGGCAGCGGGATGACGTCGTACCAGTCGCCGCCCAACTCGAGTCCGGCGGTGGCGGGCAGATAGCGGGCGACGGCGACCGCGCCGGGCAGTCTGGGCAGCCGGCGCGGCAGCAGCTGGCGCTGGAGCATGCCGACGAGTTCGTGCTCGGCGTCGAAGGCGCGGGCCCGCATGAGGGCCTGTCCGGCGAGGCCGGCGGCGGCGGTGAGCAGGGCGCGCTCGTCGGGGCCGACGTCGTGCGGGCTGTCCCAGCCGATCAGGCAGGCGCCCGCCATCCGGCCGCCGGCGGCGGGCAGCGGCAGCACGGCGAGGCCGCCCGGCCCGACATCGGCGAGGGCGGGTTCCAGGGGTGCGCCGGCGGGCCAGATCCGGGCGCGGCCCTCGCGCAGGGCGGCGGCGAGGGTGGGCATGGCGCGCACGGGCGCGTCGGGCCACTCGGTGCGCCATTCCATGCGCCACAGCTCGGGCCAGGCCTCGGGGGCGGGCGGGTCGAGGACGGTGACGACGAGGCGGTCGTGTTCCAGTTCGGCGAGGGCGATCCGGTCCGCGCGCAGCGGTCGGCGCAGGGCGGCGACCACGGCCTGGCCGACGTCGCGGACGGTGCCGGCGGTGGCGAGGGCGGCGGCCAGCCGCTGGACGCGGGCGACGTCGGTGACGTCGGAGCGCAGTCCGGCGGCGTCGACGACGGTGCCGACGAGCAGCGCGGGCTGTCCCTCGCCGCCCGGCAGGAAGCGGCCGCGCAGCCGCAGCCAGCGGGGCGGGCCGGCGGGACGCAGCACCCGGAACTCCAGCTCCCGCTCGCCGAGGGACATGTGGTCGGCCTCGACCACGGACATCAGTGAGGGCAGGTCCTCGGGGACGGTGAGCCCGAGCAAGGTCTCCACCCGGCCGTCGAAGTCGTCACGGGCGAGGCCGAACAGGCGCAGGATCTCGTCGCCGACCTCGGCCCGGCCGCTGTCCATGGCGAGGGTGAACGCGTTCGCCGGGAGCTCGCCGCCCTCGGCGCGGCCGGGCGGGGCGGGCCAGGAGACGGCGTCGGCGATCAGTTCCAGGGACGTGCGCTGCTCGGCGTCGAAGCCGTGCGGGTCCTCGCTGACGGCGAGCAGGCAGCCGCCGTCGGTGTCGGGGTGCGAGGGCAGCGCGGCCAGGTGGAACCGGGGCGAGGGGGTGCGGCGGCTCTCGGCGCGGGCGGCCAGTTCGGCGGGGCTCACCCAGACGGGCTGCCGGCCGCGGTGGGCGTCGGCCACCGCGGAGTGTCCGGTGAGCGGGTAGCTGTCGCGCAGCCCGTACACCGTCCGGGGTACGCCGGCCGAGTCCACCAGGCACAGCAGATCACCGGCCTCGTCGGGGGTGTACACGGCGGCGAAGGTCGCGCCCGCGAAGACCAGTGCCTGTTCGAGGACGCTGTGCAGCCGTTCGGGTGCGCTGCGGTCCTCCGCGATCGCTCGCAGGGCGATCTCGGCGCGCGGCGTCGCCGTTCCGCGTCCCGCAACGCCCTCACTGACCACGTCCGTATTACAGCGCTAATGGAGCGCGCGCGCAGCCCCTGCGAGCGTTGGAGGGACCTGGAGATCCGGGGCCGTACGCAGGGCGCTTCCCCGGAGGACGCTGTTCCGGTGGGCGGGCGGCCGGGTGGAGCGCGGGCTCGCCGTGCGGCGTCGGCCGGGACGAGAGAGATTTGATGCCTGGAACCCGCCCGCAGCGCCGCGAGGAGGTGGTCGGCGTGTCCGACGGGGAGCCGCTCGCGCAGGCACCGGCGGCCGGCCGGCACCCGGTCGGCGGCCCGCTGCTCTCGCTGGCGCTGGCCGCGATGATCGACGGCGTGCACGCCCACTCCGGCGCGGTGTACCTGCTCTCCCCCGACGAGCAGGTGCTGGAGATGGCGGTCATGGCGGGGCTGCCGCGGGCCTTCGCCGCCCCCTGGGAGAGGGTGGCGCTGAGCGCGCCCGTCCCGGTCTCCGACGCGGTGCGCGGACGCCGGCTGGTCTGGGTCCCCGACGAGGAGGAGATGGCCCGGCGCTATCCCCGCGTGGCCGTCGTGCTGCCGTACCCCTTCGCGCTCGCCGCGCTGCCGGTGGCGACCGGCGGCACGGTGTACGGCGCGGTCTTCGTCACCTGGCCCGGCCTCCATCCGCCGCAGCTGTCCGACCGGGAGCGGGAACACCTGACGTCGGCCTGTGAACGGCTCGCGCTGCGGCTGCAGCGGGCCGCCCGGGACGGCCGGCCGGTGCTGCCCGAGGCGGACCTGCTCGCCGCGCCGCTCGTCGGGGGCGTGGCCGGCACCATCGGCGCGGTCGAGGCGGCCCGCATGGTGTCCCGGCTGCCGTACGGACTGTGCTCGCTCGACCTGCACGGCCGCGTCGCCTTCGCCAACCCGGCCGCGGCCGAACTGATCGGCGAGCGGGTCCCCCGGCTGGTGGGCCATCAGCTGTGGGCGACCGTGCCGTGGCTGAACGACCCGGTGTACGAGGACCGCTACCGCGCCGCGCTGTTCAGTCAGCACCCCACCTCGTTCGTGGCGCTGCGCCCGCCCGGCGACTGGCTGTCGTTCCGGCTGTACCCGAGCACGTCCGGGCTGACCGTGCGGATCACCCGGGCCGGGGCCGTGTCCGAGATGAGCCGGGCCGGGCCGCGGTCCGCGGACGGGCCCTCCCGGCTGGTCACCATCTCCCAGGTGCTGACCCTCGCCAGCGCGCTGACCGAGGCGGTCGGCGTGGACGACGTGGTGCAGCTCGTCGCCGACGAACTCGCCCCGGCGGTGGGCAGCCAGGCCGTGGTCGTGCTCGGCTCCCGCGCGGGCCGGCTGCGGGTGCTCGGGCACCGCGGCTACCCCGACCCGCGGGTGGTGGAGCGGTTCGACGGGACACCGCTCGGCGCGGCCACACCGGGCGCGCACGCCCTGAGGACCGGGGTGCCGGCGTTCTTCGCGTCGCGGGAGGAGCTGGAGCGGCTGTATCCGGCGCGGTCCACGAGCCCCGACGGATTCGCGGCCTGGGCGTATCTGCCGCTGATCGCCTCCGGCCGGCCCGTGGGCACCTGTGTCTTCGCCTACGGTGAGCCGCACCCCTTCTCCACGGACGAGCGGGCGGTGCTGACCAGCGTGGCCGGACTGATGGCGCTCGCCCTGGAACGGGCCCTGCTCTACGACGTCAAGCACCAGCTCGCGCACGGCCTCCAGGCCGCCCTGCTGCCGCCCTCGCTGCCACCGCTGCCGGGCATCGACGCGGCGGCCCGGTATCTGCCGAGCACCCGGGGCATGGACATCGGCGGCGACTTCTACGACGCGGTGCCGGTGCCGGGCGGGGCGGCGGCCGTGATCGGGGACGTACAGGGACACAACGTGACCGCGGCGGGGCTGATGGGGCAGATCCGCACCGCCGTGCGGGCGTACACCACCGTCGGCCAGACGCCGCAGGAGGTGATGCGCAGCACCAACCGGTTGCTGATCGACCTCGGTGTGGAGCTGTTCGCCAGCTGTCTGTATCTGCGGCTGGACCCGGCGAACGGGCGGGCCGTGATGGCCCGGGCGGGGCATCCGCCGCCCCTGCTGAGACGGCCGGACGGGCGGGTCCGGGTGCTCGACCTCGCGGGCGGCCCGCTGCTCGGCATCGACGCCTCGGCCGGATACCCGACGACCGAGGTCGACCTCGCGCCCGGCTCCGTCCTCGTCCTGTACACCGACGGACTCATCGAGTCCCCCGGCGTCGACATCGAGGACGCCCTCGCCGAACTCGGCCGCCGGCTCGGGGAGGCCGGGGAGATGCCCTTGGACGAGCTGGCCGATGTCCTCGTCGGCCAAGGGGCGGGCGCGGAGGAGCGCGCGGACGACGTGGCGTTGCTGTTGCTGCGGGCTCGGGCGTGAGGTGCCGCTCCGCGGGGGTGGGCTGAGAGGCGTCGTTTCGGGGGCCGTGAGTGTGTCGGGTGCGGGTGGCTGGGGGGTTTGCGCAGTTCCCCGCGCCCCCTTCCGTGGGGACCGTCGGTTTTTCGGGTGCCGGTGGCCGGGGGGTGGTCGCGCAGCTCCCCGCGCCCCTTCCGCAGGGGCCGTCGGTTTTCCGGGTGCCGGTGGTCGGGGGGGTGCGCCGGTTCGTCGAGGGGGACTTCGCTTTGCCGGGGGCGCGCCCCAGGGCTCGGCGTCGGTGCGTCGGTGGTGCACCCGCCGGGCATGAGGTGGTCCGGCCCCCCGCCGTAGGGCCGGACCGCCTCCACCGACCCGCTGGTGGGGCGCGGGTCAGTGGTTCTGGGTCAGCCCTGGCTCGTCCGTCCCGGCATCCTCGCCGCCGGCCTGCTCACCGGCTCCCTGCTGGTCCCCGGCACCCTGCTGCTGGTCCTCTGTGCCCTCCTGCTGGTCCCCGGCACCCTGCTGCTGGTCCTCTGCGCCCTGTTGCTGGTCCCCGGCGTCCTGCTGATCGCCGCCGACGCCGTCCTCCGCTCCCCCGGCGCCGGCCGCGCCGCCGCCGTCCAGCGTCGCGCCCACCGCCTGGAGCGCGGTGGTGACCGGCTGGAAGAAGGTCTCCCCGCCGACCGTGCAGTCGCCGCTGCCGCCGGAGGTCAGGCCGAGGGCGAGGCCGTCCTGGGTGAACATGGCGCCGCCGCTGTCGCCGGGTTCGGCGCAGACGTTCGTCTGGATGAGGCCGGTGACGGTGCCCTCCGGGTAGTTGACGGTGGCGTCGAGGCCGGTGACCGTGCCGTCGGCGAGGCCCGTGGTGCTGCCCATGCGGAACACCTGCTGGCCGACGGTCGCCTCCGCCGCCTGGACGATCGGGACGCTCTGGCCCTCGGCGTTCACCTCGCTGGGCGCCTCGGTCGCGGGGTCGTCGTACTTGACGAGCGCGAAATCGCCCTGCCCGGGGAAGACGGCCTGGTCGACGGTGCCGATCGGCGCTCCGCCCTGGGTGTCGGACCACTGGGCCGCCGCGACGCCGCAGTGACCGGCGGTCAGGAAGGCGGGAGTGCCGTCGCCCGCGGTGACGTTGAAGCCGAGGGAGCAGCGGGCGCCGCCCCCGAAGATGGCATCGCCGCCGGAGGCGAAGGTCTTGAAGGTTCCGGTGGACTTGCGCAGGGTCGCCATGCCGGGCCCGAGGTCGCGCACGGTGGACTCCAGCGTGTCCCAGTCGCCGCCGGTGACGGTGCTGTCGGCGGTGACGAGGATCTTGTTGGTCCGGGGGTCGACGGCCCAGGCGGTGCCGGGGATGGTCGCCTCGCTCTTCAGGGTCCGTGCGGCGGCCTTGAGCTCGGTGGTGCTGTTGTCGACCTCGCGTACCGCCGCGCCCGCCTTCTTGGCCTGGACGACGAGCTGGTTGTTGTCGCCGACGACGTTGACGACGAGCTGCTGCCGCCCGGCGTCGTAGTACGACCCGGCGAAGGCGTCGCCGAGCAGCCCGGAGAGCTGGACGGCGAGGTCCGAGGCGTCCGCGGCCTTCAAGGGCCTCGGGGCGGCCCTGGTGTCCGCCGCGCCGTCCTGGGACGCGTTGGCGTTCGGCAGCAGGAGGGCCGCCGCGCCGAGCGCCGCCACTCCGCCGACGGCCAGCACGGCCTTGCGCTTCGGAATTCGCTTGTGACTCAAGACTTCTCGACCTCCTGGGGGGACCGGGTCCGTGCCGCCCGGTGGCGGCTGTTGGGGGCGCCTGGATGGCCAGTGGTACGCAGGGCAAGTGCGGGGCGTTCAATCGCCTGTGCGACACCGGCCGGATCGCGGTGCGGATCCGCGGGTTCGGGGGAAAGGTCCCTCCATGACGATGACCACGGCCGATGCCGAGAAGATCCTCTCCGCCAGCTTCGCCCCCTGGGTGCTGCAACTGGGTCTTGAGGTCCACGCGTTGGGCGACGACCGGGCGACCCTGCGGCTGCCCTGGTCGGACCGGCTGGCCCGGGAGGGCGGCGCGCTGTCCGGGCAGGCTCTGATGGCCGCGGCCGACACGACCACGGTGATCGCCGTCTCGGCGGCGCGGGGCGGCTTCGTGCCGATGACGACGGTTCAGCAGTCCACCTCGTTCCAGCGCGCGGTGACCGGCGCGGACGTCCTGGTGACGGCGGTGCTCACCAAGCTGGGCCGCCGGATGGCGTTCGCCGACGTCACGATGACGGTGGAGCCGTCAGGGGTTCTCGCGGCACGGGCGAGCACGGTCTACGCCCTGCTGGGCTGACACGTTCCGCGATCAGTCAATGACGTTCCGTTTCGATCACCGAGCGGAACGAAGGCTTCAGGGAATCTGCACATCGCATGCCCAACCGGCTCACCGGCCGCCACGGATCCACACGCCCGCGCACCGCCGGGCACGCCTTTGGGGCGGGTGTGCCGGATTCGCCGCGCGGACGGCATGGAGCGGGGTGCGCCGATGCCGTGCGGCATGTGAAGAAGTCGCCGACAAGGCGTGCGCGCACCTGCACGGTTGCGACCACTCGCGGGTCAAAAGCGCTGGTGGGAAGGGTGGTTGAGTGGAGGACGAAGGTCGCCGCGTGCTTTGATCCATCGCACCGCGGGGGCCGCGAGGGCGCCCTGCACGGGGCGCCCGGCGCCTGCGGTCGCGGCCGTCCATCTGTCCCCAGAGGGGGCCGCTCCCCCCTTGTGAAATATCCATACGAAGGGAAGTTCCATCATGAACTCCACCCCCCAGGTTGAGACCGTCGAGATCTCCGACGCCGAGCTCGACAACGTCTCCGGCGGCCTCCAGGTGAACGCCGTGGGCACCGTCACCGGCCTGGTGGAGGGCATCGCCCCCGTTTCCGGCCTGCTCAACACGGCCGTCGGCACGGTCGAGGGTGTCACCGGCCTGAACACCGCCCCGGTCACCAGCCTGGTCGCCGGTCTCTGATCGCATCCCAGGGTGCCCCGCCGGGTCCCGGAGCCGTTTCCCGGCTCCGGGGCTCTTCGGATGCCGTCACGCCTTCGCGGTCACCCGCGATTCACGCAGTCCCCGCAGTTCACCCGGTGAGGGAAGTTCCGTGCAGTTCCGCCAGCAGGCCCTCGCCAGGCTCCAGTCCCCCGAGGAGCTGGACCTTCCGGTACGGCTCGCCCGTCCGCAGGGCTGGATCGTGCTGTCCGTGACGGTGATCGCGATGGCCGCCGCCTCGGTGTGGGCGGTGACCGGCACTGTCTCCTCCACCGTCAGGGCGCCCGCGATCCTCACCCACGGCCAGGGCAGCTACCTCCTGCAGAGCCCGGTCGCGGGCCAGGTCACCGCGGTCCTGGCCAAGGAGGGCGAGCGGCTGCCCGCCGACGCGCCGGTACTGAAGGTGCGTACCGCCGGGGGCGAGACCGTGGTCCGTACGATCGCCGCCGGCCGGCTGACCGCGCTCGCCGCGACGATCGGCCAGATCATTCCGACCGGCGCGAACGTCGCCGCCGTGGAGAAGGTCACCGCGAAGGACGCCCCGCTCTACGCGACGGTGTACGTCCCCGCCGAGAACGCCTCCGCCATTCCCGCCGACGCCCCCGTGGACCTCACCGTGCAGACGGTGCCCACGCAGGAGTACGGCGTGCTGCGCGGCCATGTGCAGGCCGTGGACCGCACGCCCCAGACCGCCCAGCGGATCGGCGCGTTCCTCGGCGACGGCCAGCTCGGCGAGCAGTTCACCGAGGACGGCCGCCCCGTCGCCGTACTGGTCCGCCTGGACCGGTCCGCGTCGACGAAGAGCGGGTACGCCTGGTCGACCGCGGACGGCCCGCCGCACCCCCTCACCTCCATGACGCCGGCCACCGGCTCCATCCGCCTGGCCGATCAGCGTCCCGTCGATTGGCTGCTGCCGTGACCCCCACCGCCGAGGAAACCCGGGGCCGCCGCCGGGCCGCCCCGCCGCGGCGCACGGTCCCCAGGGCCCGCCGCCGCACCGTCCGCACCCCCACCGTGCTCCAGATGGAGGCCGTCGAGTGCGGCGCCGCCTCGCTGGCGATGGTGCTCGGCCACTACGGCAAGCATGTCCCCCTGGAGGAGCTGCGCATCGCCTGCGGTGTCTCCCGCGACGGCTCGCGCGCCAGCAACCTGCTGAAGGCTGCCCGCAGTTACGGCCTGACCGCCAAGGGCATGCAGATGGACCTGGCCGCGCTGGCCGAGGTGCAGGCGCCGGCCGTGCTGTTCTGGGAGTTCAACCACTACGTCGTCTACGACGGCATGGGCCGCCGTTTCGGCCGCCGCGGCGTGTGGGTCAACGACCCCGGCAAGGGCCGCCGTTTCGTGCCGATGGAGGACTTCGACGGCAGCTTCACCGGCGTGGTGCTGGTGATGGAGCCGGGCGAGGATTTCGCTCAGGGCGGGCGCAGGCCCGGCGTGCTCGGTGCCATGCCCGCCCGGTTGCGCGGCACCGCGGGCACCCTGCCCGCGGCGGTGCTGGCGAGCCTGCTGCTGGTGCTGGTCGGCGCGGCGGTGCCGGCGCTGAGCCGGACGTACATCGACATGTTCCTGATCGGCGGCCAGACCTCGCTGCTGGACGTGCTGTTCGCGTCGATGGGCGCGTGCGTGCTGCTGACGCTGGTGCTGACCTGGCTGCAACAGGCGAACCTGCACCACGGCCGGATCATCTCCTCCACCCTGTCCAGCGCCCGCTTCCTGCGCCATCTGCTGCGGCTGCCGGTCACCTTCTTCTCCCAGCGCAGCCCGGCCGACCTGGTGCAGCGGCTCCAGTCGAACGACGCGGTCGCCGAGACGCTGGCCCGCGACCTGGCGGCGGCGGGCGTGGACGCGGTGGTCGTGGTGCTCTACGCGGTCCTGCTGTACACGTACGATCCGCAGCTGACGTTCGTCGGCATCGGGGTGGCGCTGCTGAACATCGTCGCGATGCGGGTGGTGATCCGGCTGCGCGCGACCCGTACGGCGAAGCTGCGCGCGGACAACGCCCGGCTGACGAACACCGCGTACTCCGGTCTCCAGCTCATCGAGACGATGAAGGCGACCGGCGGCGAGGACGGTTACTTCCGCAAGTGGGCCGGGCAGCACGCGACCACCCTGGAGGAGCAGCAGCGCCTCGGCGTGCCGAGCGCCTGGCTGGGCGTGGTGGCGCCGACGCTGGCCACGCTGAACAGCGCGCTGATCCTGTGGATCGGCGGGATGCGGGCCATCGAGGGCCATATCTCGGTGGGCTTGCTGGTCGCCTTCCAGGCGCTGGTCACCCGGTTCACCGCCCCGCTGACCCGGCTGAACGGCGTCGCGGGCCGCATCCAGGACTTCGCGGCGGACGTGGCCCGGCTGAAGGACGTGGAGAACTTCCGCGCGGACCCGCTCTACAGCCGTCCGGGCGGCGAGTCGACGCGGCGGCTGCACGGGCATGTGGAGCTGGAGAACATCACCTTCGGCTACAGCCCGCTCGACAAGCCGCTGCTGACCGGCTTCGGCCTGACCGTCGGTCCGGGGCAGCAGGTCGCGCTGGTCGGCGGCTCGGGCAGCGGCAAGTCGACGGTGTCCCGGCTGATCGCCGGTCTGTACACCCCGTGGGAGGGGGTCATCCGGATCGACGGGCAGCGCCTGGAGGACATCCCGCGCGGGGCCCTCGCGGCCTCCGTCTCCTTCGTCGACCAGGACGTGTTCCTGTTCGAGGGCACGGTCCGCGACAACGTGGCGCTGTGGGACCCGTCGGTCCCCGACGACGCTGTCGTGGAGGCGCTGCGGGACGCGGCGCTGTACGACGTGGTGATGCGCCGCCCGGGCGGCATCCGCAGCCGGGTCGAGCAGGACGGGCGGAACTTCTCCGGCGGGCAGCGCCAGCGTCTGGAGATCGCCCGGGCGCTGGTGCGCCGCCCGAGCATCCTGGTGCTGGACGAGGTGACCAGCGCGCTCGACGCCGAGACCGAGCTGGTCGTGATGGACAACCTGCGGCGGCGCGGCTGTGCCTGCGTGGTGATCGCGCACCGGTTGTCCACCGTGCGGGACAGCGACGAGATCGTGGTCCTCCAGCACGGCACGATCGTCGAACGCGGACGGCACGAGGAGCTGGTGGCGCGCGGTGGCGCGTACGCGGCGCTGGTCAGGGAGCGGTGAGATGACGACGGTCGACGAGGGCGATCTGGTCCTGGGCGCCCTGGGATCGCTGGGCACGCCCATCGACGGGTCGGCCCTGACCCGGCTCGACCTGGAGGGGCCGCAGGTGCTGTGGCTGGTCGCGGCGGGCGCGCTGGACCTGTTCGCGGTGGACGCGGCCCAGCAGGGCCACTGGCATCACCTGGGCCGCCTCGAGGCGGGCACGCTGCTGCTCGGCCCGGTCGCGGGCCCGCAGCACACGCTGGTGGCCCGCCCGGTGCGGGACTGCGTGGTGCACCGCATCGGCCTGCGCGAGCTGTACCAGCCCGCGGCCACCCAGACCTGGTCGTACGACGAGTACGGCAACCCGCAGTACGTACCGCCGACGACGAGCCCGCTGGAGTACGCCCTCGCGCTGGGCGTGGGCCGCGGCCTGTCGGTCCTCTTCCAGGCGCCGATGGCGTCGGAGGGGGCGGCGGAGGGTGGGGGTGCCCCCGTGCGAGGTCATTCGGGCATGGGGGACGACGACGACGTCTTCTGGATGCAGGTGCCGCCGGGCAGCGTGCAGTACGGCGCGCTGTACGGCGCGGAGGCCGCCGCCGATCTGCTGATGGACCCGGCGGTGTGGCAGAGCATGGTGGACCAGCAGTACCGCCTGCTGACCACGCTGGACCGCTGGATCGAACAGCTGGAGCGCACCCACGAGACCCGCACCGCGGCCGGGATCAAGGCCGGTGAGCAGGTCCGCGCGCAGGCCGACCGGACGCTGCTGGCGTCCATCGGCCGCTCCTCGGAGCGGCCCGTCACGGCCGCCGACGCGGACGCCACCTACGCGGCGTGCCGGCTCGTGGCCCGCGCGTCCGGGATCGCGCTCGCCGACCCCGGACACGGCGGCACCGAGAGCGACCGCCTGGACCCGGTCGAGCGGATCGCCCTCGCCTCGCGGGTGCGTACCCGGGCGGTGCGCCTCGACGGCACCTGGTGGCGGGACGACGTCGGTCCGCTGGTCGGGCAGCGGGCGCTGTCCGGGGCACCGGTCGCGCTGCTGTGGCGGCGCGGCGGCTATGTGGCCGTCCATCCGGCGACCGGCCGGGAGACACCGGTCGAGAAGGCGAACGCGGCCGAGTTCGCGCCGCGCGCGGTGATGTTCTACCGGCCGCTGCCGGACCGACCGCTGGGCCCGTTGGGGCTGCTGCGGTTCTGTATGCGGGGCACCCGACGCGATCTGACGGCGCTGCTGCTCAGCGGGCTGGTGACGGTGGCGATCGGCGCTCTGGTGCCCATCGCGACCGGCAAGGTGCTCGGCGAGTACGTGCCGACGGCACAAGGAGGGCTGATCGGTCAGGTCTGCGCGGCGGTGATCGTCAGCAGTGTGGTCGCGGCGGCGTTCATGCTGCTCCAGAACTTGACCATCCTGCGTCTGGAGGGCCGGATCGAGGCGACGCTCCAGCCGGCCGTGTGGGACCGGCTGCTGCGGCTGCCGACGAAGTTCTTCACCGGGCGTTCCACCGGCGAGCTGGCGAGCGCGGCGATGGGCATCAGCGCGATCCGCCGCCTGCTCGCGGGCGTCGGGCCGACGGTCGCCCAGTCGGTGACGATCGGCGCGATGAACCTGGGTCTGCTGCTCTGGTACAGCGTGCCGATGGCGCTGGCGGCGCTCGGCATGCTCGTCGTCGTCGCCACCGTCTTCCTCGGCCTCGGGCTGTGGCAGGTGCGCTGGCAGCGGCGGCTGACGGTGCTCACCAACAAGCTGAACAACCAGGCGTTCCAGACCCTGCGGGGCCTGCCGAAGCTGCGGGTGGCGGCGGCCGAGAACTACGCGTACGCCGCGTGGGCGGACGAGTTCGCGCGCAGCCGGGAGCTCCAGCAGCGGCTCGGCCGGATCAAGAACCTGAGCGCGGTGCTCGGCGCGGTCTATCTGCCGCTGTGCTCGCTGGTGATGTTCATGCTGCTCGCGGGCCCGGCGCGCGGGGCGATGTCGGCGGCCGACTTCCTCGCCTTCCACACCTCGGTCACCATGCTGCTCAGCTCGGTCACCCAGCTGACCGGCGCGTTCGTGTCGCTGGTGGCGGCGCTGCCGCTGTACGAGCAGATCAAGCCGGTGCTGCGGGAGCTGCCGGAGGTGCGCACGGCCAGCACCCGGCCGGGGCGGCTGTCCGGCGCGATCGAGGCGCGGCGGCTCTCCTTCCGCTACTCCGACGACGGGCCGCTGGTCCTCGACGACGTCTCCTTCGACATCCGGCCCGGCGAGTTCGTGGCGATCGTCGGCCCCAGCGGCTGCGGCAAGTCCACACTGCTGCGGCTGCTGATCGGCTTCGACCGGCCGGCCTCCGGCAGCGTGCTCTACGACGGCCAGGACCTGGCCGCGCTCGACCAGTCGGCCGTACGGCGGCAGTGCGGGGTGGTGCTCCAGCACGCCCAGCCGTTCACCGGGTCGATCCTGGACGTCATCTGCGGCACCGAGCCGTACACCCCGGAGGAGGCGATGGCGGCGGCGGAGATGGCGGGGCTCGCCGAGGACATCCGGCGGATGCCGATGGGGCTGCACACCATCGTCGCGGGCAACGGGGCGATCTCGGGCGGCCAGCGGCAGCGGCTGATGATCGCACAGGCGCTGATCCGCCGGCCGCGCATCCTCTTCTTCGACGAGGCGACCAGCGCGCTGGACAACGAGACCCAGCGGCGGGTCATCGAGAGCACCAAGGCGCTCCACGCCACCCGGGTCGTCATCGCGCACCGGCTGTCGACCGTGCTGGACGCCGACCGCGTGATCGTGATGGAGGACGGCAAGGTCGCCCAGCAGGGCCCGCCCGCGCGGCTCCTCGCCGACACCGGCGGACGGCTGCACGAGCTGGTGCGCCGGCAGCTGGCCTGAATCCGGCGGGTGCGGCCGGGCGCGGGCGACCCCCGGGCGCCGCGCTCCCGCCTCGCGGTGGTCCGCGTGCCTCGACGCGCCGTACCGTGATCATCCCGCCGGGGACTGACGGCGTGCATATCCGGGTACTCGCACTGCCATGCGAATCAGCGTGGTGGACGTGGGCTCCAAGACGGTGCGGCTGGTCGTGGCGGACGCGGAGGGTGGCGTGCCGCTGCCCGTGCACACCGCGAAGTGGCGGTTGCGGCTCGCCGACGAGGTGCAGCCCGGCGCGCCGATCCCGCAGACCGCCGTCGACCGCCTCGCCGAGGCCGTCGCCGACGCCGACCGCACCGCGAGCAAGTGGGGCGCGGCCGGGCCGCTGGCCTTCGCGACCGCGGTGGTGCGGGCCGCTCCCAACCGCCGGGAGGTGCTGCGCGCCGTACGCCAGCGGACCGGTGTGGAGCTGTGCACGCTCCCCGGCGAGCTGGAGGCCGAGCTGACGTTTCTCGCCGCGCGGCGCTGGATGGGCTGGCGGTCGGGACCGCTCGCCCTGCTGGACATCGGCGGCGGCTCGCTGGAGGTGGCGTTCGGCCGCGGGCGGCTGCCGGACTACGTCGCCTCGCTGCCGCTCGGCGCGGGCCGGCTGACCCACGAGTTCTTCACGGAACAGGATCCACCGGCGCCGGAGCAGGTGCGGGCGCTGCGCCGCAAGGTCCGCCACCAGATGCGGGACGCCGGGGCCCGGATCCGCTGGGAGGGGCCGCGCACCGCCGTCGCCACCTCCCGCACGTTCCAGCAGCTCGGCCGGTTGTGCGGGGCCGCCCCGGGGCGGTACGGGCCGTTCGCGGAGCGGCGGTTGCGCCGCGCCGACCTGCGGACGGCGGTGGAGCGGCTGGCCGCGCTGCCCGCCGCCGAGCGGGCCCTGCTGCCCGGCATCTCCGCCCCGCGCGCCGGGCAGAGCCTGGCCGGTGCGCTGGTCGCGCACACGGCGATGAAGGTGACCGGCCTGCGGTCGCTCACCGTCTGCCCCTGGGCGATCCGGGAGGGCGTGCTGCTGCGCCACGTCGAGGACGGCCCGTCCTGGTGGGCGGGGGTCTGCCGGCTCGACGAGGAGTCCGTCAGCGCCGAACCGGTGCCGCTGCGCATCGCGAGCACCACATCCTGACCTGCATCTGACCCTGCGACCGGAAGGAGCGGTCACCGTGTCGGCCGACGACAAGCACTCTGACGACAAGCATGCGGAGGGCAGGCACTCCGAGGTCAAGCACCGCGGGGAGGAGCAGCCGGAGACCGCGTTCGAGGAGGTTCTCCAGGAGATCCTCGACGAGGAGCGGCGGGTGCGCGACACCGACGAGCAACGGCGCCGGCGGGGCGAGGCCGGGGAAGCCATCACCCCGAACACCCGGGCGCAGGAGGAGTCCGAGAGCGAGTGAGCCACAGGACGGCGGACCCGCCCCGGCCGCGTCCGCCGTCGCGGTGGTCCCGGGTTCTCGCTGATGACGCGGCCGTGGGCGCGGAGAGCCCGTACCGGGGTACCCGTCTCACATGGAACACGAAGCACAGCGACTGCCCACGCCCCGCGGCCCCCTCTCGGCGGCCGTGATGGACTGTCTGCGGGCGAGCGGCCCGGCCCCGGACCCCGATTCGGTCGCGGACGCGGCCCCGTACGGCGACGACCTCCAGCTGGCCCTGTACCTCTGCTACGAGCTGCACTACCGCGGTTTCGCCGGGGTCGCCCCCGAACGCGAGTGGGACCCCGAGGTGCTCCGCGCCCGGGCGGCGCTGGAGCGGTGCTTCCTGTCCGCGCTCCGCGCGGACGCGCCGGTGCACGACGGTGTCGAGGACGCCATCGCCGATCTGCTGACCGAACCGGTCGACGGCGCCGGCGTCAGCCACTTCCTGCGGGACGAGGGCGAACTGTGGCACCTGCGCGAGTACGCCGCGCAGCGTTCCCTGTACCACCTGAAGGAGGCCGATCCGCACGCCTGGGTGCTGCCGCGGCTGCGGGGCCGGGCGAAGGCGGCGATGGCGGCGGTGGAGTTCGACGAGTTCGGCGGCGGGCGCGCCGACCGGGTGCACGCCCGGCTGTTCGCCGACCTCATGGCGGACCTGGGCCTGGACACCACCTACGGCCGCTATCTGGAGGTGGCGTCCGCGGAGGCCCTGGCCACGGTGAACATGATGTCCCTGTTCGGACTGCACCGTGCCCTGCGGGGGGCCCTCGTCGGTCACTTCGCCGCGGTGGAGATCACCTCGTCGCCCGGTTCCCGGCGGCTGGCGGAGGCGATGCGGCGCACCGGGGCCGGGCCGGCGGCCGAGCACTTCTATGACGAGCACGTGGAGGCGGACGCGGTGCACGAGCAGGTGGTCCGCCACGACGTCATCGGCGGTCTGCTGGAGGACGAGCCACAGCTGGCGCGGGACGTGGCGTTCGGCATCGACGCCACGAGCCTGGTGGAGGACCGCCTCGCGGACCGGTTGCTGTCCGACTGGCGGGCGGGCCGCTCCTCACTGCGCGAGCCCGCCACTTCTGGTATCTCCCATATTTCCTGAATGGCCGGGTACTGGGAGGGGGTGAATCCCTTCATCGCACCCGGCGTCTACCGACCGCAGGAGGACACGTCCCTCCTGGCGGCGGCCCTGTCCGACGAGCCTTTGCCACCGGACGCGAGCGTCCTGGACGTGGGTACCGGCAGCGGCGCGCTGGCCCTCGAGGCCGCGCGCCGCGGCGCCCGTGTCACCGCCGTGGACGTCTCCCGGCGGGCGGTGTGGACCGCGTGGGTCAACGCCCGGCTGTCGAGGCTGCCGGTGCGCATCCGGCACGGCAATCTGTTCGAGCCGGTGCGCGGGCAGCGGTTCGACCTCATCCTCGCCAACCCGCCGTACGTGCCCGCTCCGAACGGGAGCCTCCCGCCCCGCGGCCGGGCCCGGGCCTGGGACGCGGGCCGTGACGGGCGGCTTCTGGTGGACCGCATCTGCCGGGAGGCACCCGGCGTGCTGCGACCGGGCGGGGTCCTGCTGATGGTCCACTCGGCGCTCAGCGACCCGGACCGCACGGTGGCGCAACTGCGCGAGGAGGGCCTGAAGGCGGCCGCGACCCGGCGGTCCCGGATCCCTTTCGGCCCGGTGCTGAGCGCCCGGGCGGACTGGCTGCGGCAGCGGGGCCTGCTGGACCCCGCCGAGGAGAAGGAAGAGCTGGTGGTGGTCCGTGCCGAACTCCCCGTCTGACCCGCCCCGCCGGATCCGGGCCCGCCGTGAGGGCCCGATGCTCGTCGAGGGGCCGGTGGAAGTGGAACTGGACGACGGTACGACCGTCTCCTCCGACCGTTTCCGGGTCGCTCTGTGCACCTGCCGGCGCAGCCGCCGGTTCCCCTGGTGCGACACCAGCCACCGCGACAAAGCGCGGGGCCACTGATCGAGAGGCCGGCGGGCGGCCCCACTCCGCCCGCCGGCCCCTGTCACGAGACCGCCCCGAGCCGTGACAGGAACCCGCACTCCCCACCTGCGGGCCTCCTGCTGCCATCACGGCTCCGGCACGATCCCGGTCTCTAGAACGCGTAGACGCTGGTGGCGCTCGCGTTCATCACGCACTCGTTGGCGAAGGTGCGCTCATAGGAGACCCGCCGGCCCTGCCAGACACCGTCCACGGTGACGACCACGGGGTCGTACTGGCGGGTGCAGACGATGCCGCTCTCGCTCTCCAGCGCGGTGAAGTCACCGCCGACGCGGCGCAGCTCGGCGCAGGCCGAGACCGGATCCGGGTGCGTGCCGGACGGCCTCGGGGCGCACGAGAGGGTCACCGCGCGCTCGGGGGTGACCCCGGTGGCGGTCTCGCCGTGACCCACGGTCAAGACCAGGGCGGAGGGGGCGTAGAGGGTGGCGGGCGCCGCTTGCGCGGTCCCGGTCATGGGTGCGGCAAGCGCGGTGGCTGCGAGGGCGAGGGTCGCTGCCCGGCGCGCGAAGTTCCGCATTGTGTGCTTCCTTCCGCTCGATTGCGTTGAGTACCGGACCGCACGCTGTGAGTGCCGACCGGCGAGCGCGAGTCTGCCGAGTCCGGCGCCGAAACTCACATCGACCCCACCGGTTTCAGTAACCTTGCGTATTGAATCAGTGGCGTGAAGTTACAGGATTCGAACGTTCCAATTGCCAATCTGCGCGGATCTTGATCGTTTCGAGTGGCCGAATGGCTGGTTTCACCGGCTTCGTCAATCGGCTTGAAACATTCCGAATCTGTCGCACACCACCCCCCGCAGGACGTCCGGCGTTCAGCCGGATGTGGTCGAACCATCCACTTCTCGCGCGGAGGATGGATGAACCGTCCCCTGACCCGGGTCTTGATCAGGGCGTAGGGTCGTCGGTTCCCCGGGAACGGGCTCGGCCCGTGCCGCCGGTCGCCGGGCCCGGCGCCGGAGCGGCGTTGTCAGACCCGGCGGCTACCTTCGCCGCATGACCGACTTCGTATTGGTGGCGGGGGCATGGCTCGGGGCCTGGGCGTGGGACGAGGTGGCGGACGGACTGCGCGCGGCCGGGCACCGCGCGCACCCGCTGACCCTGTCCGGCCTCGCCGAGAAGCAGGGCGTACCGGCCGGACAGGACACGCATGTGCGGGACATCGTCGACGCGGTGGAGCGGCTGGAGGCGCGCGACGTGGTCCTCGTCGGGCACAGCTACGCCGGCATCCCGGTCGGCCAGGCGGCCGAGCGGATCGGCGGCCGGCTGGCCCGGGTGGTGTTCGTCGACGCCAACGTGCCGGTCGGCGGGGAGTCGTTCCTGTCCGGCTGGCCCAGCGACGGCGTCCGCCGCTCGATCGAGGAGAACGGCGGCGTCTGGCCGCCGCCGGACGCCACGGAGTTCGCCGGGCAGGACCTGACGGACGAGCGGATCGCGCGGATCCTCGCCCGCGCGAGCCCGCACCCGGGCGCCTCGCTGACCGAACCGGCCGCCCTGGACCGCCCGCTCGCCGAGCTGCCCGCGACGTACGTCAAGTGCCTGCTGGACGGCGAGGAGCCGCTGCCGGCCGCGGCCGAGGCACTGAAGAGCGAGCGCTGGGAACTGGTGACCCTGGACACCGGCCACTGGCCGATGTTCTCCCGGCCGGGCGAACTGGTGCGGGTTCTGCGGGAATCGGTGCGCACCGGCTGATCCCACCGCGACGTACCGGCCGGTATGGTCGGCGTTCGGCGCAGGCTCGACGGCGAGAGGCGGACGGATGGCCAGGCACTGGGCGGACTTCCAGTACGAGATCTACCTGGGCGGGATGACGGGGGCGATACCCCGGCTGCCCACCGACCTGACCCGGCTGGAAGAGCTGACCGAACGGCGGCTCGGCCCCGGACCGGTCGGCTACGTCGCGGGCGGCGCCGGCGACGGCAGCACCGCCCGCGCCAACCGGGCGGCCCTGCGACGGCGCCGGATCGTGCCGCGCATGCTGCGGGACGTCCGCGAGCGCGACCTGTCGGTCGAGGTGCTGGGCCGGGCGCTGCCCGCGCCGCTGGCGCTGGCCCCGGTCGGCGTGCTGTCCATCCTGCACCCCGACGCCGAACCCGCCGCCGCCCGGGCCGCCGCCGCGCAGGGCGTTCCGTACATCCTGTCCTCGGCGTCCAGCACGCCGATGGAGCAGGTGGCCGAGGCGATGGGCGACGCGGAGCGCTGGTTCCAGCTGTACTGGGCCAAGGACCGCGAGGTGACGCGGAGTTTCCTCGACCGGGCGAGGACGGCCGGATACAGCGTCCTGGTGGTCACGCTGGACACCCCGCTGCTCGCCTGGCGGCCACGCGATCTCGACCAGGCGTATCTGCCCTTCCTGCACGGCGTCGGCACCGCCAACTACTTCACGGACCCCGCCTTCCGGGCCGGCCTCGCCAAGCCGGTGCACGAGGATCCGAACGCGGCCGTGGCGCACTTCGCCGGCATGTTCGCCGACCCCGGAAAGACCTGGCCCGACCTCGCCTTCCTGCGGGAGCACTGGGACGGCCCCCTCGTTCTCAAGGGCGTGCTGCACCCGGACGACGCCCGGCTCGCCGCGGAGGCCGGGGTGGACGGCGTGGTGGTGTCCAACCACGGCGGCCGTCAGGTGGCCGGTTCGGTGGCCGCGGCCGACGCGCTGCCCCGCGTCGCCGAGGCGGTCGGCGACCGGCTCACCGTCCTGTTCGACAGCGGTATCCGCACCGGCGACGACATCGTCAAGGCACTCGCGCTCGGGGCCCGAGCCGTGCTGGTCGGGCGGCCGTACGCCTACGGGCTCGGCCTCGACGGGCAGGCGGGCGTCGAGCACGTCATCCGCTGCCTGCTCGCCGAACTCGACCTCACCCTCGCCCTGTCGGGCCACGCCACGCCCGGCAGCGTGACCGCCGCCGACCTCGTGGAGGAGACCGCGTGACCGCCCGGAAGAACGTGCTCGCGGTCGTCCGCCGCACATCGGCGGCCGGACGGCCGGGGCGGGGCTGGGCCCGGCGGTTCCCCGCCGAGGCGGACGTCACCGCGTCGAGGCCACCGACGAGGATCACGGCGCCCTGAGCGCGGCCCGGTTCATCGTCACGGCCCTCGCCCCGGTGACCGCCAACACCTCGCAGCCTCAACGGCTTGGCCCTGGTCCAGTGCGCGAGCCACGAGTACGACTATCTCGGCACGGCCGCCGCGCGGGCCCACGGGGTGGAAGGTCCCGGACGTCGTCCTCTCCCCCACGCCGCCGGCGTCACCCGCGAAACGGTCGTCCGCGTCGCCCTGGCCGCCGTACGCAACGCCTCCGCCTTCCTGACCGGCGGCAGTCCCCGGGACGTCGTGATCCCCGGCCCCGGCATGTGACTCGGCCTGCCGCTAGCGTGCGTCCGGCAGACCCGCCTGGCGGGCCGTCGCGGAGATTGTTTCGGCGGCCGAGAGGGAATCCGCCTCGGTGGTCGCCGGGTCCGCGAGCCAGCGTTGGGCGGAGGAACCGTCCCGGACCTTGACGACGAGGTCGGCGCCGGGCGCGTCGGTGGCGGGCGCGAGGGCGAGCTGCTCGTCCCAGCGGGGCAGCAACTCGCCCTGAGCGGTGAGGTCGTAGCGCACGTCGTCACCGCGCTCGTCGTCCGCGTCGGCGCAGGTGCCGAGGATGACGACCCCCGCGTCCGCGTGCGAGTCCAGGCACAGCCGCGGGTCGGCCACACTGCGCAGCAGTCCGTCGTCCTCGTACGACCACTGCTGGGTCCACTCCTCGGAGCAGGCCGCCAGGGCGGCCTCCGCGCCCGCCCTCGGCTCGCCCTGGACGTCGAGGCACAGATCGGTGGCCGCGTTGCGGAGCCTGGTCTGCCGGGGTGCGCTCGGCAGCCGGGCGGCGTCGGGGGGCGCGGTGACCGTGCCGGTGCCGGGGGCGCCCGAGTCGCCGCGGTCGGTCGCGCCGGCGGAGGCCGCGGGGTCCGCGTCGCCGTCGTACGACAGGCTGGTGGCGAGGACGGTCGCGAGCAGTCCGGCGGAAGCGATCCCGACGCCGGTGCGCAGTGCCCGCGCGGAGCGGGCCGCCGCACCGGGGAACCTCGGCAGCACGCGGGGGCGTCCGGCGCGGCGCGCGCCGCGGGTGCGCGGGCGGTGCTGGGTGCGGCCGGGCCGGGAGTCGAGGTAGCGGCGGGCGCCCCAGCCGAGCACCGCTTCGGCGAGCAGCGCGCCGAGTCCGTTCTCGGCGTGGCTCAGCTGGTCCGCGGCGTCCCGGCAGTGGCGGCATTCGGCCAGATGGTCCTGGACATCGGGGAGCAGGGCGCCGCCGCGCCGGATCGGCACGTCCAGCAAGCGGTTGTAGAAACGGCAGTCCGGGCTGGGGGCGAGTTGCCGATGTGCGCGGACGCACCCTTCCCGGAATTTCTCCCGGGCCTGTTCCAGGGTGATCGCCGCGGTGTCGGTGTCCATGCCGAGCAGTGCGGCGGGGAAGTCGAGCGGTTCGGCTTCGACCTCGGTGTGCCACAGCAGACAGCGGGCCGGTCCGGGAAGCTCGTGGAAAGCGCGTTCGGCCAGCTTGCGGTTTTCCGGCGTCATGGACTTGGCGGCGCGCATACCGCGCCCTCCGGCGGGTTTCCGCAACTCCGGGAGGACAGCGGCTGTCCGGTCCTCGGCGGACCACTGACGCACGGTGTCCCGCACGGTGACGAGCAGCCGCGGACGCAGCGCGACACCGTTGTCGCCGAGGGTGAGCCGGTCCAGGACCTGGTGGCAGGCGGCGGCGGTGACCATGGCGGCGACCTGCGCGTTCGAGGCGAGGCAGATACTCGCGTAGGCGTGCGCGGACGGCCAGTGACGGGCCATCAACTGGGCGGTGGCCCGCGAGACCTCGGCGTCCGGGACGCCGCTGAGCCGGGCGGCCAGCGACTCGTCGGAGGGGCCGGGGACGCCGTCGGGGAACGGCGGTGGAGCGGGGTGGGGGGTGAGCACTGAGCGGTTTCCTTCCCACGTATATGGGACAGCCGGGAGTTCTGTTCGCCGAAAGGAACCCGGAGGGGAAGCCGGACTTGGTGCATACCTTTATGGCGGGCCATCGGGAGCAGAAATTCCCGGTGGATCACTTTTGCACAACCGAGTCGTGCACAACAAGGCGCTCGGGCAACATCAGCCACACTGAAACAAAGTCAGATTCGGCCCGCAACTCGCGCTGCGCGCCTCGCCATTCGCTTTTACCCGCACCCCGTGTGAATCCGGCGCCCGCGACGGGGATGATACGCGCGCTCCCGCCGGCGGGAGCCCCGCGGTGCACTGGTGCCGGCCTCCTCGCGAGGCCGCGCGCGGGACGGCGGCACCGTCGCGCGTCACGGCCGCCGGCCGTGTTCCTCCCGCCCTCGGCCGGCGGCCTCCGCCGGGGCGGGAGGGGCTCGCCGGCGCCGGGGCGCCGCCGGGCCCGTGGCGCCGGGTCAGATCTGCCAGGAGCGCAGCCGGTCCGCGGCGCCGTAGACGTCGGTCCTGCCGTCCATCAGATCGCGGGCGAGGTCGACGAGGGCGCCGTAGGGCGGGTCGATGCCGGCGCCGCTGACGAACATGTAGGCCACGGCGGTGGCGCAGGCGAAACGGGCGTTCGCCGAGGGCAGCGGGCGCAGCAGGGCGAGGGTGTGCAGCAGCGCGGCTGCCCGCCAGGCGGGGTCGGAGTCGACGCCGAGCCGGGGCGGGTCGACGCGGTGCCGGGCGACAGCGGCGACCAGCGCGGAGAAGTCGTTGATGGTCGGCTGGTCCGGCAGGACCTCTTCGTGCCGCTGGAGCAGCCAGGGCACGTCGATGTGGAGGACGGGTGCCATCGTCAGGCGGCCCGTCCCTCGCCACCGGCGGGCGGCTCGTCATCGGGGAAGGCGGCCGCGAATTCGTCGGCATGGGCGGTGAAGAAACGGCGGAAGGCCTCCGCGCCTTCCTTCAGCGCCCGGTGCCGGGCGATGTCGGCCGCGGCGGCCTCACGGACGAGGGCCTTCATCGACGTCCCGCGCTCCTTGGCGATCTGCCGCAGGTCCTCCAGCTCGCGCTCACTGAACTCCACGTTGAGGGCTGGCATGGCCTCACGGTACCGCGCGGGTACTTACTCGTAAATATCCCCAGCTCAGGATGGGCCGTGAACGGTACCGAGGGGTCCGAAAGCGATCGGAATCGATGAGATGTGCAGCACATTCGAACCCCTCGGAAACCTAGGCGAACGCGTTCAGTCCTGGTCCGCCACGAAGGCCGCCATCCGGGCCAGGGCCGCGTTCCAGTTGATGGTGATCTCGTTGGTCGACCACGACTGGATGTCGTCGATGTAGCAGAACTGGCCGACACATCCCTGGAGTCTGCTCTGCGCCAGCGGGTCCTGGATGCTCGAGTTCGGGCCGCCGGACAGCGAGCCGGCCGGCGGGTTCGGCAGCCTCGGGTCGAGCTGGCGGGCGTACCAGCGGCTGTGCTGGTTCCGCGCGCTCACGTCGCCGTAGCCGGTGACGTAGGAGATGTTCAGCGCGTTGCGGCCCAGGACGTAGTCCATGGCCTGGACGGCGCCGTCGCGGTACTTGGCGGAGCCGGTGATGTCGTACGCCGTGGCCAGCACGACGGCGTTGTTGAGGACCTGGTGGGTGGAGCCCCAGTCGTACTTGTTGTCCTCGGGGGCGTACGGCAGGCCGTAGGGGTGGGCCTTCAGGGTGGCGAGGTAGCGGTCGGCGCCCTTCACGACGGACTGGCGGACCTTGTCCCGGCCGGGGAGCCTGCTCGGCACGGTGGCCAGGTCGAGACGGGCGGCCGCGGCGGTGCGGGCCCAGTCGAAGCCGAGCGGGCCGAAGACGTCGGCGGTGTGCACCGGGGAGTCCAGGACGTGGTCCGCGAACCGCTGCTCACCGGTGGTGAGGTACAGCTCGGCCGCCGCCCAGTAGAACTCGTCCTCGACGGCCCGGTCCGGGTAGGCGCCGCCGCCGATGCCGTCGTTCTCGTCCGCGAGGACGGCCGGGTGCGCCTCGGCCGCCGCCCAGGCCTTGCGCGCCGCGGTGAGCGCCCGCGCCGCGAACTGGGGGTCGTGGGGCTTGTAGAGCCGGGCCGCCTGGGCGGCGACGGCCGCGAGGTTCAGGGTCGCCGCGGTGGTCGGCGGGTGCAGCTCGCGCTTCTGCGGGTCGTCGCTCGGCAGCAGCGGCAGCCCGGTCCAGTTCTCGTCGTGGATCTTGTGGTGGGCCATGCCGGCCAGCGGCTGCCCGTCCGGGACCTGCATCTTCAGCAGGAAGTCCAGCTCCCAGCGGACCTCGTCGAGCAGGTCGGGCACCTTGTTGCCGCTCTCCGGGATGGCGAGCGTGCCGTCGCGGAACCGTTCGACCTCGCCGGTGCGGGCGTACCGGGCCCGCTCGTACGTGCTCAGCAGCTCCCAGACGGAGATGCCGCCGTTGACGACGTACTTGCCGTGGTCGCCCGCGTCGTACCAGCCGCCGGAGACGTCGAGCCGGTAGTCGCACACACCCGGCTGGCAGGGGACGTCGGTGTCGCCCTGGTTCGGTGCCACGCCGACGTGGCCGGCCGGGCGGCCGTAGCCCGGGCGCAGGTCGTCGCGGATCGCGAGACCACTGCGCTGGGTGTAGTAGAACTTCGCCGCGTCGGCGGCCAGCCGGTCGTAGGCGGCGGTGCCGATGTCGAAGGGGTGGCTGGTCTGCCCGTCGGCGACCAGGGTGAAGCCCTTGCCGCGGGTCCGGTACGCGCCGAAGTCGACCGAGTGCACGTTCTGCCCGGAGGAGGCGTCCGTGCCGCGCGGCACCGTCCAGCCCCGTGCGACCACGGCGCCGTCGGCGTTCTTCAGCTGCCAGGGCAGGCGACCGGTCGCGTCGGTGACGAGGGTGGCGTTCTTCGGCCCCGCGGGCAGGTAGGCGACCTGGTTGACACGGACCCGGGGCCCGGTGTCGGGCTCGTACGGCTCCGGTGCCACCCCGCCGAGCAGCGAGACGTCGTCCATGCAGAACCGCCAGGGTCCGGCGCTGCCGCCGAGCTGGAAGCCGACCTGGCCCTGGGTGGTGTCGACGGGCGAGGTGAACGTGTACGCGTAGGTGTTGCCGGAGACGCTGAGCTGCGGGCTCACCTCGAACCAGGTGTCGTAAGGGGCCGCCGAGAGCCCCACGATGGCCCGGACCGTGTGGTCGGCGGGGGTGCCGTCGGCGTAGAAGGAGAAGCGGTACGACTCCCCCTTCACGAGCGTGAGGTCGTTCTGTCCGACGGCGGCGTCCCAGCGGTTGGCCGTGCCGCCGGGGACCTCGGCGCACAGCCGCCCGCCGGACAGGCCGGCGGTGACGTTGCTCGTGGTCCACCAGGGCTCGGTGGTGGTGTCGAAGGTGCCGTTCCTGACCTGCTCGACCTCGTCGGCCTGGGCCGGAACGGTGGTGAGCGCCGTGCCGATGAGTGCCGTCAAGGACAGCAGGGCGGCGGTTCTGCGTCGTCTCACGTCGGGGCTCCTCGGGAGGTGCGGGTGGCGCTCCACACTTATGGGAGCGCTCCCAAGATGGGGACGCAGGCCATCGTTGTGGGAGACATGACATGGCGTCAACGGTCCGGAGGAGACTGGTTCGACTGCTTCGGCATCTCCCCCGGACCGCCGCGTCCGGACCGGACCGCGCCCGCGCGTGGGGTGCCGACTTCGCGGCACCCCTCAGGGGGCGTCTCGCCGATCATGCCGGGCTCGCGGTGTCCGGCGCCTGATCCGGCCTGATCGACGAGACGATCCCTAGGCCACCCGGATGCCCACCAGGCAGGTGTCGTCGTCCGTGTCCGACCTGCTGTACGTCAGCAGCCGGTCCAGCTGCTGGTCCAGCGCGGTCGGCGCCGCACGGGACGCCGTGGTCAGCAGGTGGGTCAGCGACTCCTCCACGGAGCTGTCCCGGCGTTCCACCAGACCGTCGGTGTACATCAGCAGCGTGTCCTCGGGCGCGAGCCGCACCTCGCCCTCCTCGTACGGCGCGTCCGGCACGGCACCCAGCAGCAGCCCCTTGAGCAGGGGCAGCGGAGCGGCCTCGCCGTCCCGCACCAGCACGGGCGGCAGATGGCCCGCCCGGGCCCAGCGCAGGGTGCGCTCGTCCGGGTCGAACAGCGCGCACACGGCCGTGGCGGTGACGGCACCGGTGAGATGGTGCGCCACCAGGTTGAGCCACGACAGCAGCTGGCCGGGCCCGGCCCCGGTGACGGCCAGCCCGCGCAGCGCGTTGCGCAGGACGACCATGCTCGTCGCGGCCTCGATCCCGTGGCCCGCCACGTCCCCCACGCACAGCAGCACAAGCCCCGACGGCAGGACCACGGCGTCGTACCAGTCACCGCCGACCAGATGCTCCGTCTCCGCGGGCCGGTAGCGCACGGCCACCTCCATCCCCGGCACCCGGACCGGGGCCTGCGCCGGCGGCATGATGGCGTGCTGCAACTGGAGCGCCAGCCGGTTCCGCTCGGCGGCCTGCTGCTCGGTGTGCGCCAGCTGGTCGCGGGTGGCCGCCAGGGCCACCTCCGTCCAGTGCTGGGCCGAGATGTCCTGGCAGGCGCCCCGGACCACGAACAGCCGCCCGTCCGTGTCGAGGACCGGCTCGGCGACGACGCGGATATGACGGGTGACGCTGTCCGGCCGCTGCAACCGGAAGGCCGCGGACGCGGGCCGCCGCTGGTGCAGCACCGTGCGCAGGAAGCGGCGGATGGTCACCGCGTCGTCCGGATGGGCGTGGGCGGGAAGCTCCTCCAGCGGCACCGGCGGGCTGGTGGGGGGACGGCCGTACAGGTCGAACATCTGGCCGTTCCAGGTGATGTCGCCCGTCAGCAGGTTCTCCTCGAACCCGCCGACGCGGCCGAGCCGCTGGGCGTGCTGGAGCAGGCTCGCCAGCCGGGCCGTCTCGTCCTCGATGCGCCAGATCAGCAGCACGCTGTTGCCGTGCCGGCTGATGCTGATGTCCGCCACCGCCGACAGCGGCACCTGGTCCACCAGCGCGGTCAGCCGCATCCGCCGCGCCCGGAACGGCTCGCCGGTGGCGTAGACCCGCTCGATGCGCTGGAACAGCTCGCTGCCCCCGGCCGTCATCGGGTACGCCTCCAGCAGCAGGGCCCCGCTCACCACCGCCCGGGGCCGGCCCGCGGGATCCAGGAAGCGGGTGTTGACGTGCTGGATGCGGAAGTCCGCCAGCCGCCCGGAGTCGTCGAGATAGGGCTCCAGCACCAGGGCCGGGTCGTGCAGCCCGTCGGCGAGGTCCATCAGCTCCGCAGTGTCCGGCATGATCCGCGGCTCGTGGACCGCGTCCTGCTGCGGCGGGTACGTCTCCAGGGTGTGGGCGCACAGCTCGGCCAGCGCCTCGACCTGGCGGATCACCTGGGGAGGCTGCGGCTCCAGCGGCGCCGGCCAGGCGATCTCCAGCACCCCGTGGATGCGTCCTCCGGTGCCGGCGGGCACGGCGACCCGGCCGCCGTCCGGGTGGGCGTTCCGGCCGACGGTGGGCAGTCCGGTGTTCGCGAGCGACGTGATCCACTGGCCGCTGCGCTCGGTGAGCGCGCGGCGCGCCACCGTCGCCACGTCCGGCGGCACATAGCGCCACCGTGACGCCTCGGCCGGGGCGAACCCGGCGCTGCCGGAGAGGCTGAGCGAACCGTCGGGGCCTGCCGCCCACAGGGCCACGGCCACCGCGCCGAGCGGGCGCAGCGCGTGCTCCAGCAGCGAGCCGACGACGGCCTGCGCGTCGGGCGCGGCGAGCGCCGCGCTCTCCGCGGCGCGCAGGCGTACGGCGGCCTGCTCCTGCCGCGCCGCACGTGCGCCCGTGGCGGCGAGGAAGGCGTCCGTGGCCTCCGCCACCCGGTCCCGGGCCGCCTGGTTGATGACTTCGACGGCGAACTCCAGGGAGCTCATCCGGGCCTGCTCGGCCAGCTCCTCTAGTTGCCGGGCGGCCTGCGCCGGGCCGCAGCCGAGCCGCTCCACCAGGATGCCCTTGGCGAGTTCGACGAGCGCCCGCCCCTCCGCCTCGGCCTGCGCCGCCCGCACCTCCCGCCGCAGCCGCTCGACCGTGGCGGCCAGCCTGCCGACGGGCGAGGTCGGAGCGACACCGGCGAGATCGCGGACCGCGCCGACCGGCACGGGCGATCGGGCGCCGTCGCCGCCGGTCCCCGCGTCCGCGGCCTCGTCGGCCGGCGAGGGCGCCGCGTCGGTGCCGGTGAGACCGGGCTGCGGCGTGGAGGCGTCCGCGGGGGCGGAGGCCGCCCGGGGCGGGGGTGCGGTGGTGTCCGGGGCGGCGCTCGTTCCCGCCGGCGCCGGGTGGCCGGTCGCGGGGGCGGCCGGCCAGGCGTCCTCGGGCGTCACGCGCGGCGACCGGGCCGCCGCGGAGGAATCCGGGCGCGGCTCGGTCCCGGGGTGTTCGTCGGGGTGGCCGGTGGTGGTCACAGTGGGAAGGCTCCTTGGCGGGGCGCCCCGGGGACGCGAACGACGGGGCGGGCCCCGCTCCGGCGGGGTGCGAGGGCGGGCTGCGGCGTGCTCACCGGGACAGCCAGCGCCGGACGCAGGTGATCAGGTCGTGGGTGTCGACAGGCTTGGTGACGTAGTCGCTCGCCCCCGACGCCAGGGATTTCTCCCGGTCGCCCGGCATCGCCTTGGCGGTGACGGCGATGATGGGCAGTTCGGCGAACTGCGGCATCCTGCGGATCTCGGCCGTGGCGGTGTAGCCGTCCATCTCCGGCATCATCACGTCCATCAGGATCAGGTCGATGTCGGGGTGGGCGAGGAGCGTCTCGATGCCCTTGCGGCCGTCCTCCGCGTGCAGCACGCGGAACCCGTGCAGTTCGAGGATGCCGCTGAGGGCGAAGAGGTTGCGCGCGTCGTCGTCGACGACGAGCACGGTGCGCCCGGCGAAGGAGTCGTCGACGACGGCCTGCGGCACCTCCTGCCGCTCCTCGCCCCGCACCAGCGACAGCACGTCGCCCGGCTCCTCGGCCGACAGGTGCAGCGCGATGCGTTCGCGCAGTTCGTCGAGGCTGGAGAGGACCTCCAGTGCGCCGTCGTCCGCGTGCGGGCGCAGCACCTGGGCCGCCCCGTCGGTGTGGTGACTGCTGTGCACCAGGACGGGGACGTCGGCCAGCGCCGAGTCGCCCCGCAGCGCCTCCAGGAACCGTGCGGCCTCGCCGTCGGGCATGTCGAGGTCGAGGACGACGCAGTGGCACGGCTCGGCGGCCAGCGAGCCGGCCGCCTCCTGGGCGCCGACGGCGGTGATCAGGTCCACCACGGGCCGCGGCACGGCCTCGTCCGGGCTGTGCCGGGCGACGTCCGCGACGACGCTCTCGGCGACGAGGGTGAGCAGGCCGCGCGGCCGCTCCTCCACGACGAGCAGCCGGCGCCGGCGCGGTGCGGCCGCGCGCGGGCGCGGTGCGACGGGGATGTCGAGGCCGTCCTCGGCGGCGGGCAGGATCTCCGGCCGCTCCGGCGCCCGGTCGGCGATCTGCTCGAAGTCGGGGCGGGTGACCGGGAGGAACAGGGTGAAGGTGCTGCCCCGGCCGGGCGTGCTGTCCACGGTCACCGCGCCGCCGAGCAGGTGGGCGATCTCCCGGGTGATGGACAGACCGAGGCCCGTGCCGCCGTACTTGCGGCTGGTGGTGCCGTCCGCCTGGTGGAAGGCGCCGAAGATGGCCTCCAGCTGCTGCTCCTGGATGCCGATGCCGGTGTCCTTCACACGGAACGCCACGACGGAACCGCCCTTGACCACGCCCGCGGGCACCTCCTCCGGCGCGGCGGGCTGGACGACGAGTTCGACGCCGCCCTGCTCGGTGAACTTCACCGCGTTCGACAGGAGGTTGCGCAGCACCTGGCGCAGCCGCGAGTCGTCGGTGACCAGGTCGCTCGGTGCGCCCGGCGCGGTGGTCACCTTGAAGTCCAGGCCCTTCTGGCTCGTCATCGGCTGGAAGGTGGCCTCGACGTACTCGATGAGCTGACGCAGCGACACCCGCTCGGGGGCCACGTCCATCTTTCCGGCCTCGACCTTGGACAGGTCGAGGATGTCGTTGATCAGCTGGAGCAGGTCGGAGCCGGCGGAGTGGATGATGCCCGCGTACTCCACCTGCTTCTGGGTGAGGTTGCGCGAGGGGTTCTGTGCGAGCAGCTGGGCGAGGATGAGCAGGCTGTTGAGCGGGGTGCGCAGCTCGTGGCTCATGTTGGCCAGGAACTCCGACTTGTACTTCGAGGCCAGCGCCAGCTGCTGGGCGCGTGCCTCCAGTTCCTGCCGGGCCTGCTCGATCTGGAGGTTCTTCGCCTCGATGTCGCGGTTCTGCGTGGCCAGCAGCGAGGCCTTCTCCTCCAGTTCGGCGTTGGAGCGCTGCAGCTCCTCCTGCTGGGCCTGGAGTTCGGCCGACCGGACCTGGAGCTCGGCGGTCAGGCGCTGCGACTCGCCGAGCAGTTCGTCGGTACGGGCGTTGGCCAGGATGGTGTTGACGTTGACGCCGATCGTCTCCCGCAGCTGCTCCAGCAGGTCCTGGTGAATGGGGGTGAAGCGGGTGACGGACGCCAGCTCGATCACGCCGAGGACGTGGTCCTCGAAGAGGATCGGCAGCAGGAGCAGGGTGGTCGGCACGGTCCGGCCGAGGCCCGAGGAGATGGTCACGTAGTCGGACGGCAGCTGGTCGACGGCGATGGTACGGCGGCTGCGGGCGGCCTGGCCGACCAGGGAGCGGCCGAAGGGGATGCGCTCGGGGCGCGCGTCGTCCTCGGGGCGGCCGTAGGAGCCGACGAGCCGCAGCTCGGGGCCCTGCTCGCCGTCCTCGGCGAGGTAGAAGGCGCCGTACTGGGCCGAGACCAGCGGGACCAGCTCGTCCATGATGAGTTCGGCCACGACGGGCAGGTCGCGGTGGCCCTGCATGAGGCCGGCGATCCGCGCGAGGTTGGTCTTGAGCCAGTCCTGTTCCTGGTTGGCCAGGGTGGTCTCGCGCAGTGACTCCACCATGGAGTTGATGTTGTCCTTGAGTTCGGCGACCTCGCCGGACGCCTCCACGGTGATGGACCGGGTCAGGTCGCCCTCGGCGACGGCGCTGGCCACCTCGGCGATGGCGCGCACCTGCCGGGTCAGGTTCCCGGCCAGCTCGTTGACGTTCTCGGTCAGCCGCTTCCAGGTGCCCGAGACACCCTCCACCTCGGCCTGGCCGCCGAGGCGTCCTTCGGTGCCCACCTCGCGGGCGACGCGGGTGACCTCGTCGGCGAACGCGGAGAGCTGGTCGACCATCGTGTTGATGGTCGTCTTCAGTTCGAGGATCTCGCCGCGGGCGTCCACGTCGATCTTCTTCGACAGGTCACCCCGGGCCACCGCCGTCGTGACCAGCGCGATGTTGCGGACCTGGCCCGTGAGGTTGTTGGCCATGGAGTTGACGTTGTCGGTGAGGTCCTTCCAGGTGCCGGCCACGTTCGGCACCTGGGCCTGGCCACCGAGGCGGCCCTCGGTGCCGACCTCGCGGGCCACCCGGGTGACCTCGTCCGCGAAGGCGGAGAGGGTGTCCACCATCGTGTTGATGGCGTCCGCGAGGGCGGCGACCTCACCCTTGGCCTCGACGGTGATCTTCTGCGACAGGTCACCGCGGGCGACCGCGGTGGCGACTTGGGCGATGGAGCGGACCTGGCTGGTCAGGTTCGACGCCATCACGTTGACGTTGTCGGTGAGGTCCTTCCAGGTGCCGGAGACGCCGCGCACGTGCGCCTGGCCGCCGAGGCGGCCCTCGGTGCCGACCTCGCGGGCCACCCGGGTCGCCTCGTCGGCGAACGCGGACAGCTGGTCCACCATCGTGTTGATGGTGTTCTTCAGCTCCAGGATCTCGCCCCGGGCGTCCACGGTGATCTTCTGCGAGAGATCGCCCTTGGCGACCGCGGTGGCGACCTGGGCGACGTTGCGGACCTGGGAGGTCAGGTTGCCCGCCATGAAGTTCACCGAGTCGGTCAGGTCGCGCCAGGTGCCCTTGACGCCCTTGACGTCCGCCTGACCGCCGAGGCGGCCCTCGGTGCCCACCTCACGGGCCACCCGCGTCACCTCGTCGGCGAACGCGGACAGCTGGTCCACCATCGTGTTGATGGTGTTCTTCAGCTCCAGGATCTCGCCCCGGGCGTCCACGGTGATCTTCTGCGAGAGATCACCCTTGGCCACGGCCGTCGTCACCTGGGCGACGTTGCGGACCTGGGACGTCAGGTTGCCCGCCATCAGGTTGACCGAGTCGGTCAGGTCGCGCCAGACGCCCGCGACGCCGGGCACCTTGGCCTGGCCGCCGAGGCGTCCTTCGCTGCCGACCTCGCGGGCCACCCGCGTCACCTCGTCGGCGAACGCGGAGAGCTGGTCGACCATCGTGTTGACGGTCTCCTTCAGCTCCAGGATCTCGCCGCGCGCGGGTACGTCGATCTTCTGGGACAGGTCGCCCTTGGCCACCGCCGTCGCCACCTGGGCGATGTCCCGGACCTGCGTGGTCAGGTTGCCCGCCATGGCGTTGACCGAGTCGGTCAGGTCGGCCCAGGTGCCGGAGACGCCCGGCACCTCCGCCTGGCCTCCCAGGGTCCCCTCGGTGCCCACCTCGCGGGCCACGCGGGTGACCTCGGACGTGAACACGGACAGCTGGTCGACCATGCCGTTGAACACGGTGGCGATGTCGCCCATGAGCCCGTCGGCATCCTCTGGCAGGCGGGTGCCGAAGTCACCGTCCCGGACGGCCGTCAGGCCCGCCAGGAGCATTCTGAGCTCCTGGTCACCCGGCACGGTCTCCGCGACCTCGCCCGTGCTGCTGGTCATGCGCACCCTCGTTCCCCTCCCAGGGGCATTGCCGACGATCATCGATCAACGCAATCGAAATACGTCGCAGGCTAACAATGCTGGCGGCATACACAAAGTCCTCCCCCCGTCTCCACATCCCTCGCCCCCCTGGATCCGCCTCGCCCGAGCGTGACACCGACCGGCCGCGGGTTCCCGTCCGCGGGGAAGCGCGACGCACTACGCTGGAACGGAAGTGACGCGCCTGTAACGGTGAGTATGCGCGATGGAGTGGCGACGATGAGCCCGGAGTACCCGTTCGACGAGGCCGCGACGGCCCGGGCTGTCATCGACGACGCCGGCGTCCTGACCCAGTGGAACGAGGGCGCCCGGCGACTGCTCGGCTGGACGGCCGACGAGATCGTGGGACGGCCCGCCGCCCGGCTGCTCGCCGGCTCCGCCCCCGAGGTCAGCGGCCCCCGCTGGCACGGCATGGTCACCCTGCGTCACCAGGCCGGCCGTGCGGTGCCCGTATGGCTGCTCGCCCACCACCGCCGGCCCGCCGGCGGCGGCCCCGGCGACTGGCTCGTCGTCACCCCGCTGGAGCCTCCCGGTCCCCGCTCCCCCGACGACCCCCTGAACGCCGCGTCGCTCCTCCAGTCCCCCTGCGCCATCGCCGTCTACGACCAGCACCTGCGGCTGCACACGCTCAACGACGCGATGGCCCGGGTGATCGGCCTGCCCGCGGAGCGCGCCCAGGGCCTCAGGATCTCCGAGCTGGGCGCAAAGCCGCAGAACGAGGAGCTGGAACGGCACCTGCTCCAGGTGCTCAGCACCGGGCAGGCGCAGGACGTCCAGACCTTCCTGCGCAGCGGCGGCGAGGACCGGGCGCACGCCTGGCTGGCCCGGATGGCCCCCGTCACCGACGCCGAGGGGCGGGTGCGGGGCGTGTGCCTGGCCGCCCACGACATCACCGAGAACTACCGTGCCCGGCAGCGGCTGCACCTGGTGAACGAGGCCAGCGTGCGCGTCGGCAGCACCCTCGACGTCACGCGTACGGCCCAGGAGCTGGCCGATGTCTGCGTCCCCGTGCTCGCCGACTTCGTCAGCGTCGACCTGCTCGAACCGCCGGAGACCGGCGCGCCGCCCTCGGACCGGATCACCGCGCCGGTGACCCTGCGCCGGGTCGCGCACCAGTCGGTGAATCCGGGCTGCCCGGAGGCGATGGTCCCGCCCGGCGACGTGGAGTCGCACCCGGCCGCCTCCCCCCAGGCGGATTCGCTGCTGGCGGGCCGGACCATCGTGGCCTCGCTCGGCGACGGCACCGTGGAGCGGTGGCTGGAACAGGACGCCGTACGCCGCGACCGCTACCGGCGGTACGGCTTCCACTCCACGATGTCCGTGCCCATCCAGGCCCGCGGCACCACCCTGGGCGTCGCCGTCCTCAGCCGTTCCCGGCGGCCGGACCCCTTCTCCCCGGACGACGTCATGCTGGCCGAGGAGATCACGGCCCGCGCCGCGGTCTGCGTCGACAACGCCCGCCGGTACTCCCGCGAACGCGACACCGCCCTCGCCCTCCAGCGCAGCCTGCTGCCCCGCACCCTGCCGCGCACGGCCGCGCTGGAGGCGTCCTCGCGCTATCTCCCGGCGGCCCGGGCCGGAGTCGGCGGCGACTGGTTCGACGTGATCCCGCTGTCCGGCATGCGGGTCGCCATGGTCGTCGGGGACGTCGTCGGGCACGGCATCCCGGCCTCGGCCACCATGGGCCGGCTGCGCACCGCCGTGCGCACCCTCGCCGACATCGACCTCGCCCCCGACGAACTCCTCACCCACCTCGACGACCTGGTGGTCCGGCTGTCGGAGGAGTCCGGCGGCGAGGGCAGCCCCGGCGAGGTCGGCGCGACCTGTCTCTACGCCGTCTACGACCCGGTGTCCCGGCGCTGCGCCCTCGCCCGGGCCGGGCATCCGGCGCCGATCGTGATGCCGCCCGGCGAAGCGCCCCGGGAACTCGACGTCCCCGCCGGTCCGCCCCTGGGCCTGGGCGGACTGCCCTTCGAGGCGGCGGAGCTGTATCTGCACGAGGGCACCCTGCTCTCGTTCTTCACCAACGGTCTGGTCGACACCCCGGGGCGGGACGAGGAGACCGGCCGGCGGCTGCTGCTCGACGCGCTCGCCGCGGGCGCCGGACCCGCGGACGCCGGCCCGGCGGACTCCCGCTCGGCGGACCCCGGCTCCCTGGACGAGACCTGCGACCGGATCCTGCACGCCCTGCTGCCGGCCGGCGGCTCCTGCGACGACGTGGCCCTGCTGGTCGCCCGCACCCACGGACTGCCCGCTTCCCAGGTGGCGACCTGGGACATCCCCGCCGATCCGGCACTGGTCGCGCCGATCCGCAAGCAGGTGCTCGAACAGCTCAGCACCTGGGGGCTGACCGAGGCGTCCTTCACCACCGAGCTGGTGGTGAGCGAGCTGGTCACCAACGCCATCCGGTACGGCTCGCACCCGATCCGGCTCCGGCTGATCCACGACGCGGACACGCTGATCTGCGAGGTCTCCGACACCAGCCACACCGCCCCGCATCTGCGCCGCGCCAAGACCTGGGACGAGGGCGGCCGGGGGCTGCTGCTGGTCGCGCAGCTCACCCAGCGCTGGGGCAGCCGGCACACCCCCGACGGCAAGACGATCTGGGCCGAACTCGCCCTGTTCGAGGAGGAGTAGGCATCCCGGTCAGGGGCCGGGGCACCCGGTTCCCATGGCCCGTCCGTCGTCGTCCTCGCGTTCGTCCTCGCCTCGCGCGGCACTCGTCGTCGCGATGTCCGCGCTCGGACTGCTGACCGCCTGCGACCGCGGTCCCGCGACGAGCCCCGCGGCCTCCACCGTCTCGGCGCCGCCCACCGTGGAGACCTCCACCGTCTCGGCGCCGCCCGCCACGAAGACCTCCACCGTCTCGGCGCCGCCGGCCACGCGGACCGCCGCCCCCGACGGCACCCGCTGCCGCACCTCCGAGCTGCGTGCCTCCGTCGGCCGCAACGATCCGGGGGCCGGCCAGGAGAACCACCCGGTCGTCCTGACGAACGCCTCCGCCCGCACCTGCACCGTCCACGGCTTCCCGGGCGCCGCCTTCGTCGACGCCTCCGGACGGCAGCTGGGCCCCGACCCGCGGCGCGAGCCCGAGTCGCCCGCGCGGGTCACTCTGGCGCCGGGCCGCAGCGCATGGGCCGGGCTGTCGTACGCCAACCCCGAGATCAGCGGGGCCCGTACGGCCACTCCGGCGGCGCTGCTGGTCACCCCGCCGGACGAGCGGGAGCCGCTGCGGGTGCCGTGGACGGCGGGCGAGGTGCCGGTGGGCGGCAACGAGTCGACGGTGTCCCTGACGGTGCTGCGGGCGGGGTCCGGCGCCTGAGCAGGCGTCAGGGCGCTCCGTCCGTCAGTGCCCGTCAGTGCCCGGCGATCGGGTGCGGGGTGTAGGGGCGCTCCAGCTCCTCGATCTCCTTGTCGGTCAGCTCCAGTTCCACCGCGGCCACCGCGTCCTCGATGTGGTGCGGCTCGGCGGCGCCGATGACCGGGGCGGCCACGGTGTCCCGGTGCAGCAGCCAGGCGAGGGCCACCCGGGCGCGCGGGACGCCGCGGTCGGCGGCGATCCGGGTGACGGCGTCCACGATGGCGTGATCGCCCTCCTGGTAGAGGGTGCTGCCGAAGTCGTCGCG
Organism: Streptomyces sp.; assembly: GCF_035645055.1. Classification (GTDB taxonomy): domain Bacteria; phylum Actinomycetota; class Actinomycetes; order Streptomycetales; family Streptomycetaceae; genus Streptomyces. The sequence continues at coordinate 378,289 of NZ_DASQNH010000076.1, forward strand.
GGAGCTGCGGTCGGTGACGGTGCCCCAGTCGCGGGTGAGCCGGCCCCGGGCGAGCGGGCTCCACGGCAGCACACCGACGCCCTGGTCCGCGCAGAGCGGCAGCATCTCGCGCTCCTCCTCGCGGTAGAGGAGGTTGTAGTGGTTCTGCATGGAGACGAACGTCGTCCAGCCGTGCCGCTCGGCCGTGTACTGCATCTTGGAGAACTGCCAGGCGTACATCGAACTCGCCCCGAGATAGCGGACCTTGCCCGTCTTCACCAAGTCGTGCAGGGCCTCCATCGTCTCCTCGACCGGGGTGTGCGGGTCGAAGCGGTGGATCTGGTAGAGGTCCACGTAGTCGGTGCCGAGGCGGCGCAGGCTGTGGTCGATCTCGGTCATGATCGCCTTGCGGGACAGGCCCGCGCCGTTCGGGCCGGGCCGCATCCGGCCGTGCACCTTCGTCGCCAGCACGATCTCGTCGCGGCGGGCGAAGTCGCGCAGCGCGCGGCCGACGATCTCCTCGCTGGTGCCGTCGGAGTACACGTTCGCGGTGTCGAAGAAGGTGATCCCGGCTTCCACGGCCTGCCGGATGAGCGGCCGGGACGCCTCCTCGTCGAGCGTCCACTCGTGCACGCCCCGGTCGGGAAGGCCGTACGTCATACAGCCCAGGCAGATCCGGGAGACGTCCAGGCCGGTCGAACCGAGCTTCACATACCGCATCGTCGATGCTCCTGCCGTCGATTGAGGCTCACCAGGGGAGGGTACGAGTTACCGGCCCTCGACGAGGTCCAGGCCCCGCTCCCACGGAAACCGGGCCGCGTCGTCCTCGCCGGAGTACGGCTCGCCGAAGCGCACGCCCATGCCGCGCAGCCGGACCAGACTCTCCTGGTAGGCGGGGTGGGCGGCCAGGGCGTGGGCGACGCAGGGCAGGGCGGCGACGGGCACACCGAGACCACTGGCCTCGCAGAGGGTGGCCACCGCGAGGGTGTCGGCGAGGCCCGCCGCCCACTTGTTGACGGTGTTGAAGGTGGCGGGCGCGACGACGACGGCGTCCGGCGGCGGGAAGGGGCGCGGCTCGCCGGGGGTGCGCCAGGCCGAGCGGACGGGGCGGCCGGTCCGGGCCTCGACGGCGGCGGTGTCGAAGAAGCCGTTCACGGCGACGGGGGTGGCGATGACGCCGGCCTCCCAGCCCCGCCGCTGGGCGGCGCCGATCAGTTCGCCGACGTCCGCGGCGATCCCGGCGGCGCAGACGACGACGTAGAGGAAGGGCTTCCCGGCCTGTCGAGTCACCCGGGCACCCTACTCAAGGGGGAGGCTCAGCCCGCGCTCGGCCTCGGGGCGCGGGCCGTGGATGCGCCGCTCCCGCTCCTCGATGGGCACGTCGTCGATGCTGGCCTCGCGCCGGGTCATCAGCCCGCGCTCGTCGAACTCCCACAGCTCGTTGCCGTACGACCGCCACCACCGGCCGTCGGCGTCCCGCGACTCGTACTGGAAGCGGACCGCGACGCGATTGCCGTCGAAGGCCCACAGATCCTTGCGCAGGGCGTACTCCTCCTCCCGCGCCCACTTCGCGGTCAGGAACGCGGCGATCTCGGCGCGGCCGGTGAGGAAGGTGCCGCGGTTGCGCCACACGGAGTCCTCGGAGTAGGCGAGGGCGACCGTGTGCGGGTCGCGGGTGTTCCAGGCGTCCTCGGCGGCCTGCACCTTCTGTACGGCGGTCTCGCGGGTGAAGGGGGGCAGGGGCGGGCGGGCGGTCATGGTCGGCTCCCTCCGGCAAGGTCGGAGAACGATCGTTCTCCAGCGGGGCTGCTACCGTATGAGAACGATCGTTCTCGCGTCAAGGAGAGGACGGGGAGAGGCGGTTCATGGACAGCGCGGTGGCCCGGGAGCGGGCGTTGGACGCGGCGGAGGACCTGTTCTACGGGCGCGGCGTGCAGTCGGTCGGCATGGACGCCGTCCGCGCCGCCTCGGGACTCTCGCTCAAGCGGCTGTACCAGCTGTTCCCGGCCAAGGAGCAGCTGGTCGAGGCATATCTGGACCGGCGCGACGAGCGCTGGCGCGGTCGCCTCGCGGCCCATGTCGCGGGGCACCGGGACCCGCGGCGGCGCGTGCTGGCGGTGTTCGACTGGCTGGCGGACTGGTTCGCCGAGCCCGGCTTCCGGGGCTGCGCGTGGATCAACGCGTACGGCGAACTGGGGGCCACCTCGCCGGGGGTGGCGGAGCGCGTGCGGGCGCACAAGGAGGCGTTCCGGGACTACCTCGCCGGTCTGGTCGCGGACGCGGGACTGCCCGCCGCGCTCACCGGGCCGCTGTTCCTGCTGGCCGAGGGCGCCATGGTCACGGCGGGCATCACCGGGAGCACCGCGCCGGCCGCCGATGCCCGGGAGGCGGCCCGGCTGCTCCTGGACTCCGCAGCCTGAGCACCCTGCCATCGGGGTCCCGCCCCGGCGGGTGGGATGAAACACGCCCGTGCCGGTGTTGCAGCACGGTGCAGGCAGGTCCGGACACCGTGGTGGCCGGGCCCTCTCGAGGAGAGGACGGATGACATGCCACTGGAAGGCGAGTACGAGCCCAGCCCGACCCGGTGGGTGCGCGAGCAGGTGGAGCTGTACGAGAGTTCCGGCGGCACCCGGGGCACGACCCTGCTGGACACCGGACTCCCCGTCGTGCTGCTGACCACCCGGGGCGCCCGGACGGGCAAGCTCCGCAAGACCCCGCTGATGCGTGTCGAGCACGAGGGCCGCTACGCCGTCGTCGCCTCCCTGGGCGGCGCCCCCGAGCACCCGGTCTGGTACCACAACGTCAAGGCCGATCCGCTGGTGGAACTCCAGGACGGCCCGGTGAAACGGGACCTGAGGGCCCGTGAGGTCACCGGCGCCGAGAAGGCCGAGTGGTGGGAGCGGGCGGTCGCGGCGTATCCGGCGTACGCCGACTACCAGAAGAAGACCGACCGCGAGATCCCGGTGTTCGTGCTGGACCCGGTCGACTGAGGCGTTCCGGCCCCGCTTTTCGCGGGCGGGTGCATGAAACGGTGAAGGCCGGGCACCCGCCCGTCAGGCCCCGCCGCGCTCCCCCGTCGCGGCGGGGCTTTCGACTGCCTCCTGCGCACGCCGGTCGGTCACGTCGAGGAAGATCTGGCAGGCCTCGGGCACGGTACGGCCGATCGACCCCTTGATGCGCACGGCGACCTCCTCCACCCGCTCGCTGTCCAGGCCGGGCACCAGGTCCACCCGTGCGGCGACCAGCAGCGAGTCGATGCCCGTCTTCATCGTGAACAGCGCCTCCACGCTGTCGATCTCCGGCTGTGCCCGCAGCAGGGCGCGGATCCGTCCGCTGGCCTCCGGGTCGGCGGCCTCCCCGATCAGCTGGTCGCGCGCCTCCCGGCCGAGCCGGTAGGCGACATAGACGAGCAGGGTGCCGATGGCGAGGGACGCGGACGCCTCCCACACCACGTCGCCGGTGGCCATGTGCAGCGCCATCCCGGTGAAGGCGAGGAGGACGCCGAGCACCGCCGTGCCGTCCTCGGCGACGACCGTGCGCAGCGCCGGGTCGCGCAGCCCGTCGGCGACGCCCTGCCGGCGCAGCTGGTGCAGGGCCCGCAGCAGGGAGGCGCCTTCGGCGAGCAGCGCCACCCCGAGCACGATCAGGCCGGCGACGTAGCCGCCGAAGCTCTCCTCGGCGTCGCGGGTGAGCGCTTCGACACCCTGGTAGAAGGAGAAGCAGCCACCCATGACGAAGATGCCGACGGCCGCGAGCAGCGACCAGAAGAACCGCTCCTTGCCGTAGCCGAAGGGATGGCGCCGGTCGGCGGGGCGGCGGCTGCGGCGCAGCGCGGCGAGAAGGAAGACCTCGTTGAGGCTGTCGGCGACGGAGTGCGCGGCCTCGGAGAGCAGCGCCGGGGAGCCCGCGAGCAGGCCGCCGATGGCCTTGGCGACCGCGATCACCAGGTTGGCGACGAGCGCCACCAGCACGGTGACGCGGGTACTGCGGTCCGCCGCCTGCGCCTCGCGCCGCGCGGCCTCGCGATGCGGCCCGGCCGGGTCCGGTGTCTCGCGCGCGGCCCGGTGCCTCACCTCCGCCGGCTCGCCGTGTTCGTGGTCCGGTGCCGTCTGCGCCGTCTGCCGCTTCCCGTCCGCGTTCGAGGATGTCCCGCTCACTCCCGCCGGATGCCCCGGGCGGCGCGGATCACACCGTGCGGAGCGCGGGAACGGGGGAACTCGGAACTCGTCGGCAGGACTCGCGGGCGGAAAGGAGCCAGGGATGAGTGCCGCAGGCGACGGGAACAGCGCCTACGGCCGCAGGTCGTTCCAGCGGTCGAAGAGCCATTTCGCGGACCGGATCACCGCGGACGGCCGGGACGGGTGGCCGGTGGCGGCCGGCCGTTACCGGCTGGTGGTCAGCCGTGCCTGCCCGTGGGCGAGCCGGGCGGTGATCTCCCGTCGGCTGCTGGGCCTGGAGGCCTCGGTGTCGCTGGCGATCGCGGATCCGGTCCAGGACGACCGCAGCTGGCGGTTCACCCTCGATCCGGACGGCCGCGACCCGGTGCTCGGCATCCGCTTCCTCGGTGAGGCCTACGACCGGCGGGAACCCGGTTACCCGGGCGGGGTCAGCGTCCCGGCGATCGTCGACGTCCCGACCGGGAAGCTGGTCACCAACGACTACCAGCGGATCACGCTGGACTTCGCCACCGAATGGACGGCCCTGCACCGGGAAGGAGCACCGGACCTGTACCCGGAGCGGCTGCGGGACGAGATGGACGAGGTGATGGCGGAGGTCTACGAGGACGTCAACAACGGGGTGTACCGCGCGGGTTTCGCCACCGAACAGGAGGAGTACGAGGCCGCCTGCTCGGACGTCTTCCGCCGCCTGGAGGCGCTGAGCGAGCGGCTGGCCCGGCGGCGGTACCTCGTCGGTGACACGATCACCGAGGCCGACATCCGGCTGTTCACCACGCTGGTGCGGTTCGACGCCGTCTACCACGGCCACTTCAAGTGCAACCGCCGGAAGCTGACGGAGTTCCCGGTGCTGTGGGCGTACGCCCGCGATCTGTTCCAGACGCCCGGTTTCGGGGACACGGTCGACTTCGACCACATCAAGCGGCACTACTACCGGGTGCACACCGGCATCAACCCGACCGGGATCGTGCCGCTCGGGCCGGACCTGCGGGGCTGGCTGACGGCCCATCACCGCGAGGTGCTGGGCGGCCGTCCGTTCGGGGACGGCACACCGCCGGGGCCGGTGCGGCCCGGCGAGGAGGTGCCGGCCGCCGGCCGGCCCTGATCACGAGAGCGAGGAGACCCACGTGGCCAAGAGCAAGAAGCGGAAGCTGCCCGCCGCCTACCAGCCGGTCGGCTGGTTGCTGGGCTGGTCGGGCGGTGCGCTGGCCGGGCTCGCCTTCCGCAAGGTGTGGATGGCGGTCCGGAACGAGGAGGACGCGCCCGACGCGCTGGACCCGGACCGCGGCTGGGGCGAGATCCTGCTCGCCGCCGCGATCCAGGGCGCCATCTTCGCGACGGTGCGCAGCGCGGTCGACCGCGCCGGGGCGAAGGCCATCGCCAGCAAGACGGGCGTGTGGCCGACGACGTCCCCGGGCGGCCGGGACTGACGGTTCGCCGCGCACATCGGAACCCGGGCCCGCGGGCCCGGGTTCAGCCCTGTTTGGGCGCCGACGGGACGGAGCGGCGCAGGGTGAACGAGTGTCCCGCCGGGTCGGTGCAGCCACGGGACTCCGAGGGGCCCGGAGGGTTCTTCGCGTCGATGGGCCGGCCGCCGAGGCTGACGACCCGGCGTTCCGCCGCGTCTAGGTCGTCGACCACGAACTCCAGGTGCGCCTGGAGGGAGTTCTCGGGGCGCGGCCAGCTCGGCGGGGTGGCGTTCATGTCCCGGCGGAACGCGAGCCGGGCGCCGTCGGGGCTTCGGATCTCGATCCGGTTGGCGGTGGCCTCGGTCTCCTCCGCCTCCAGCAGTTCCTTGTAGAACGCGGCGAGTCGCTCGGGTTCGGCACAGTCGAGCACCACGACGCCCGCCTTGACCAGTGGCATGAGTCCTCCGCAGGGATCCAGGGTGCGGAGCGGGCCGCCCCGCGCCTCCTTGTGCGGATATCCCGGCGGGGCGGATTCAGTCGGGCGAGGGTAGCGCGCTCAACGGCCTTGAGCAGTAACGGAGATCACGGACGGGCCCGGTGTAGATCATTTGGGCTCGGGGCAGCCTCGTACCGCTTCTCGGTTCAACTTTCGATCCGGGCAGTTCAGTTCGAGTGTGCGGACGGTCGCGCGACCGTCCGCTCGCAGGGGCGGGGGACTCTGCGGTCCGTGTCCCGAAAGGAAGCGCATGCCTCAGGACGTCCGGTTCGACCTCCCCTTCGACAGCCCGGTCAGCCCGCATCTGGAGTACGCCCGCGCGCGCCATCTGCGCTGGGTGCGGGAGATGGGGCTGGTGCGCAGCCAGGCCGGGTTCGAGGAGTACCAGTCGTGGGACCTCGCGCAGGCCGCGGCCCGCACCTATCCTCACGCCTCGGCGGAGGACCTGGTCATGCTGATGAACTGGTTCTCCCTGGCCTTCCTCTTCGACGACCAGTTCGACGCCGGGCAGCCGGACCGGGCGGACCGGGTGGCCGAGGTGGCGCGGGAGCTGATCGTGACCCCGCTGCGTCCGGCGGGCAGCCGACCGCGGGTGGTCTGCCCGATCACCGTGGCGTGGGCCCAGGTCTGGGAACAGCTCTCGGATGGCATGTCCCTGACATGGCAGTCACGGTTCGCCGCGTCCTGGGGCCGGTTCCTCGTCGCCCACTGCGAGGAGGTCGACCTGGCCGCGCGGGGTCTCGCGGGCACCCTGGGCCTGCCGGCCTACGCCGGTTTCCGCCGTCGTACGGTCGGCATCCACCACAGCATCGACGCGGGCGAGCGCAGCCGCCGCTTCGAGGTGCCCCCGCAGGTGATGGGCCATCCGCTGATGGAAAGAATGCGGGACCTGGCCGCCGACACCATCGGGTTCATGAACGACATCCACTCCTTCGAGCGCGAGCGGCGCCGCGGCGACGGCCACAACCTGATAGCCGTCCTGCACCGGGAGCGCGGCTGCTCGTGGGAGACGGCCGCCGCCGAGGCGTACCGCCTGACCACCGAGTGCCTGGCGGAGTACCTGGAGCTGGAGGCCCGGGTCCCGCGGATGTGCGACGAGCTGGGTCTCGGCACGGAGGAGCGCGCGCGGGTGCGGATGGGCGTGGAGGCCATCCAGCACTGGATCAACGGCAACTACGAGTGGGCGCTGACCACCGGCCGGTACGCCGCGGCCAAGGAGGGCCCGGTGGCCTCGGCCGAGCTGGCCGGGCGCGGCTCGGTGGACGATCTGCTGACCGTGTGACCGGGCCGAGGGGTGCGCCCGGCCGGGCACACCCCTCGCAAGGCCATACCGGGCGGACGGCCCGGAACTGTTCCGCCCGCTACACCGCGAACTCGACCGGCAGGCTGTCCAGCCGGGACTCCCAGGTCGAGGCCGTGGCGGTCAGCTCCTCCGCGGGCACCGCCAGCCGCAGCCCCGGCAGCCGGTGCAGCAGCACATCGACCCCGGTCTCGATGATCGCCTGGCCGATGTTCTGCCCGGGGCACTCGTGCGGACCGGAACTGAACGCCAGATGCGCCTGGTTGCCCTGGACGGAGACCCCGGCGTCCGGCCGGATCTCCGGGTCCAGGTTGCCGGCCGCGAGGCCCAGCACCAGCAGGTCGCCCTCGGCGATGCGGTGGCCGCCCAGCTCCAGGTCGGCCGCCGCGAACCGCCCCGGCATGACCGCGAGCGGCGGCGTGTTCCACATGACCTCCTCCACCACCGCGGAGATGTTCAGCTGACCGCTGATCAGGCCGGAGAGCCGGTCGACGTCGGTGAGCACCAGTTGCAGCACCCGGGCCAGCAGATTGCTGGTCGTGGTGTGCGCGGCGATCAGCACCAGCCGCAGATGGCTGATCACCTCGTCCGCGTCGAGTTCGGCCGGGTGCTCCAGGAGCGCGGTGGTGAAGTCGGAGCCGGGTTCGGCCCGCTTGCGCTCGGCGAGTTCGCCGAGGATCTCCATGATCCGCTCGTTGTGGGCCACCGCCTCCTCACCGCCCTTGAGCACCTGGGCGCAGGACTCCACCAGCCGCCGCCCCTCCCCCTCGGCCAGCCCGAGGATCCGGGTCAGCACGAGCATCGGCAGGTACTCGGCGTAGTCCGGCACCAGGTCGGCGCGCCCGGTGTCGGCGAACGCGTCGATCTGCTTGCCGGCGAAGTGCGTGACGTGCCGCCGGATGCCGCGCGCGGCGGCGGCCTGGAGTCCGTCCGTGACGGCGCCGCGCAGCCTGCGGTGCGGTTCGCCGTCCTGGGAGACGCAGTCGGGCCGCCAGGCGAGCATCGGCACCAGCGGCGAGGTCTCCGCCACCCGGCCCTCCCGCCAGTCCCGCCAGATCCGGGCGTCCCGGCTGAACTGCCACGGGGTGTCCAGCACCCGGCGGTTGTCGCGGTAGCCGAGCACCAGCCAGGCCGGGATGTCGCCCTCCAGCAGGACCGGCGCGACCGGGCCGTGCTCCTTGCGCAGCCGTTCGTAGATCCCGGCCGGGTCGGTCGCGGCCTCCGGCCCGTACAGCCGGGTGAGGTCGCCCCCGCCGTGCCCGAAGGGACAGCCGCGCGGGGTGCCGGGATCGCTTAACGTCTGGTCGTTCATCGGGACTCCAGTGCGACGGCGGAGCGTTCCTTCAGGTGACGGATGAGGGTGACCAGGACGTCACGGCTGGAGGCCCGGTCGCGGGCGTCGCAGGCCACGATCGGGATGTGCGGCGGGATGTCGAGGGCGTCCCTGATCTCCTCCACGGGGAACTGCCGGGAGTCGGGGAAGACGTTCAGGGCGACGACGAAGGGCACGTTCTGCCGCTCCATCTCCTCGATCGCCCGGAAGCTGGAGGCGAGCCGGCGGGTGTCCACCAGGACGACCGCGCCGAGCGCGCCCTTGAACAGGCCGTTCCACAGGAACCAGAACCGCTCCTGCCCGGGGGTGCCGAACAGGTAGAGCATCAGGCTGTCGTTGAGGCTGATCTTGCCGAAGTCCAGACTGACGGTGGTCTCCGTCTTCCCGGCGACGCCGATGAGGTGGTCGTCGCCGGCACTGGCCTGGGTCAGGGTCTCCTCGGTGGTGAGCGGCTTGATGTCGCTGACCGACCGGACCAGGGTGGTCTTCCCGGTGCCGAACCCGCCGGCGATCATCACCTTCACCGAGCGGGTGTCCCCGGACGCCGGGGCGCCGGGCCGGTCAAAGCCTTTCAAGTCCACTGAGTACCTCCTCCAGGAGCGCGAGGTCGGGCCCGCGACCGGCGTCGTGCGCCGGGATGGGATCACGGGCTTCGACGTGGCCTGCCTGGAGCAGATCCGCGAGGAGCACCGCGAGAATGTTGAAGGGCAGCCCCAGATGGGCGCCGAGCTCGGCCACCGACAGCGGATCGCGGCAGCGCCGCAGGATCTCCGCGTACTCGTGCTGCGTGCCCGGCGCCGGGGCGGCGCGGGAGACGATGAGGGTCGCCACGTCGAGGCTCGACGCCGAACCGCCCGGTCCGCTGCGTCCCTTGGTGAGGACGTAGTAACGCTCGAGACCGGACGGATCGGCCGGCCGGCGGGGAGCACTCATCCAGAGTGCTCCTCCAGGCGCGGAGTGGTGCCGAGGAGTTCACCCATCCTGCGGGCCAGGTCCCTCATCTGGTGGCCGAGCAGGCCCTGGTCGAGGCCTTCGCGGGCGAGCACGCCCAGATACGTCTCGACGCCCGCGCGGACGACGAAGAGGTGCCCGCCGTCGACCTCGATCATCGCCAGGCGGAGGTTCCCCGCGTACTTGGGGAACTGCTCGGCGACCGGCTGGGCGAGGGCCTGGAGGCCGGCCACCACGGCCGCGAAACGGTCGACGTCGTCGGGGTCTTCGGCGCCGTAGGAGGTGATGGCCTTGCCGTCGCTGGAGGCCACGAGGGCGAAGCGGATCTCCGGGATGCTCTCCACCAGATCGCGGAGCGCCCAGCTCACGTCGGTTCCCTGTTGCGTCATGTGGACTAGTCGCTCTCTTCAGTGCGGTGCTCTGCGGACTCGCGTCCGGTGGTGGGTGCGCGGTCGGCCGCCGGGCCGTCGTCCTCGCCGGGCGGGCGTCCGGCGGTGGCGAAGGCGGCCAGGCCGGCGAAGGAGGCGTCGGGCGGGACGGCGAGGACGGCGGTGTCCTCGGCGGCCTCGGGGCGTCCGGCCGGCTGGTGCCGGGCCGGCTCGTCGCGCCTGCTGCGGCGCCGGGGCAGTCCGCCGGGGGTGGTGTCGACTGCGTCGGCGGTGTCCGCCGGGGCCTGGGCGGGCACGGCGGCGGGCGCGGCGGCGGGGGCGGCCGCCGCGGCCGGGGCGACGGACGTGGCCGCCGGCAGCGGGCTGAAGTACTTGTGCGGGACCACGACGACCACCGAGGTGCCGAGCCAGGGCGAGTCGGCGAAGGTGACCCGGATGCCGTAGCGGCGGGCGAGGGCGCCGACGACGCGGAGGCCGATGTTGGCGTCCTCCGAGATGCCGCCGAGGCCCGGTCCGGCCGCGACGCCGGCGAGGGCGTCCTCGGCCTCGCGCCTCTTCTCCTCGTTCAGGCCCTTGCCGGAGTCCTGGATCTCGATGCCGACGCCGTTGGGTACCTCCTTGCCGGAGACGATCACCGGCTCGGTGGGCGGCGAGTAGCGGGTGGCGTTGTCCAGGAGGTGGGCGAAGATCAGCGTGAGGTGGTCCACCAGTCCGCCGTCGACACCGAGTTCGGGCAGATGGCGTACGTCGACGCGGTGGAACTCCTTGATCCGGCCGATGCCGCCGCGGACCACGCTGAGCAGCCGCTGCGGCTCCTGCCACTGCCGTCCGGGGCGGTCGGAGCCGCCGAGCACGCCGATGCTGGCGGCGAGGCAGTCGGCGGGGCCGATCGCCTGGTCCAGTTCCATCAGGCCGCGCGCGACGGCCGGGAGGCGGCCGTGCTCGCCCTGCATCTCGTGCAGCCGGCCGCGCAGCTTGCTGGTGAGGACGTGGATGCGGTTGCCGATGCCGACGACGGCCTGTTCGGCGGAGGTGGAGCGGTTGAACTCCTCCTCGACGCCGATCAGCGCGGTGCGCAAGATCTTGCGGAGATCGGCCTGGAGTTCGGGCGCGACCTTGGCGCACTGGTTCACCGTGGGCAGCAGGTCGTCGATGGCGTCACCGGCGCGCAGCCGCTTCAGCGCCTCGGGCAGTTGCTCGCCGGCGAGGCGGGCGACGGCCTCCCGCTGGTGCGCGAGCCGCTCCTGCCAGAGGCCGGTCTGCTCGGCGAGCCGTGCCTCGTGGCTCTCGGCCTGCTCGGTGAGCCGCAGCTCGTAGCCGTCCGCCTGCTCGGCGAGCCGCAGTTCGTAGCCGTCCGCCTGCTCGGCGAGCCGCAGTTCGTAGCCGTCCGCCTGCTCGGCGAGCCGGGACTCGTAGGCCTGGGACTGCTCGGCGAGCCGGGCCTCCTGGGCGGAGCGCTCGGCGGCGTACCGGCTCTCCAGTCCGGCCACGTGCTGCTGCCACTGCTGGGAGTGCTCGGCCTGGGCGGTGCGGAACCCGCTCTCGGCGCGGCGCAGTTGGGCCTGGGTGCGCAGCAGCAGCCGCACACAGACCGAGCCGGCCGCCGTCGCCGCGGCGCCGGCGACGGCCGCGGTTATTCGCTCCGAGCTCATGAACGTGGCGGCAACCGTCCCGCCTCCTAAGGCCAGCGGCATCAGCCACCAGCTGTACCAGGCGACAGGGGGCCGCGCCGCCGGCGGCGGAGTGGCGAGTTCCATCTGCATCCTTCGAAGCAACACAATCGAACAGGGGGGGTGTGCATGGGGGACCGCACTCATGAGTACGCACCGCGAGCCGACCCGTCGCGATCGCGTCAACTCGCAGCGCTGGACCGGAGCTTATCTGGTTTCAACCCGAAAGGATCAACCTCACCAGGGGCGCGGAGGTGAGGATTCCGTCACTCTCCGCCACCCGTGTTCGAGTCGACAAGTCCCCTTGCCCGCCTGCGGGGTTGCTCCCGAAGCCGGGCGTTCGCGGTCAGCGGCAGCCCATTCCCTCGGCCACCCGGGGCCAGGCCTCGACCCCGTCGGGGGTGCGGAGGTAGATCTTGGACGGGTCGCCGTCGACGACCCAGAGCGCGCGGTCGCCGCGGCGGTGGCCGGTGTCGCGAGCACCGGCGGGCAGCGGGACGTCACCGTCGTACGGCGCGGTGAGCATGCCGTCCGGCAGGACGCCGTCGGGGTCGCGGGCGTAGAGCCTGCCGCCGGGCTCCCGGCCGAGGGCCAGGAAGTGGGCCCGCTGCCAGTCGCAGTGGCTCGGCCCCGCGCTGCCGTGCAGGGCGGCGAACGGGACGCGGTTGCCGTGCGAGTCGGTCCAGATCTCGTACCCCTGGGAGTCGGTGAAGCCGGCCGGCAGCTCCGCGGGATCGCAGGATGCGGAGGTCTCCGGTCCCCAACCGGGCGCGTTCGCACGGTTCCTGGCGACGACGACCGCGACCTTCGTCCGGCCGCCGACGTCGTAGGAGAACAGCACCCGGTCGCGCTCCTCGCGCTCCACGCGGTAGCCGGAGCGCGGGACGTCGGGCTGCTCGATGCGGAACCAGGCGGCCAGCCCCTCCTCGGGCGTACCGCCGCCGTCGCCCTCGCTCCAGGACTCGCCCGCGCCGCCGGCGTGGATCCCGCCGTCGCACTCCAGCGCCCGGCCCGCCGCGCCCGACTCGATCCGGGCGGCACGCGGACCGTCCTCGCCCAGCTCGGGGACCCGCACGTGCAGCGGTCCGCCGTACGGTGTCGCGGGCGTGGTGCCCTCGACCAGGATCTCCGCCTCGCCCTCGCCGCATCCCACCGCCGCGACGCTCACCAGCACCGCCACCGACACCGACACCAGACCCTTGCGCATCCGCCGACCTTCTTCCCCGGTTCCGTTCGTTCGCTCCTACGACGTGGCAGGACCCGGAAACGTTGGGCCGGACCACCGTCCGACGCGGCAGCCCCGCCCCACACTTGGCAGTGTCCCGTCGAAGGCCGGCCGGACCATGGGCCGGGCGGACCGCCCCGGGCACACTGAGCGCCATGACTGCGACCACGATGCGAGCCATCCAGCAGGAGGTCCTCGGCGGTCCCGAGGTCCTGCGCGTCACCGAAGTGGAGCGGCCCACACCGCGCGCGAACCAGGTGCTGATCCGCGTGCGGGCCGCCGGTGTGAACCCGATCGACCTGAAGCACCGCGCCGCCGGCATGCTCCTGGGCGCGCCGCCCTTCGTCCTGGGCTGGGACGTCTCCGGCACGGTCGAGGAGACCGGATTCGGGGTGTCCGCCCTCGTTCCGGGCGACGAGGTCTTCGGCATGCTGCCCTTCCCGTACGGCAACGGCGGGTACGCCGAGTACGCCGTCGCACCGGCCCGTCTGCTGGTCCCCAAGCCCGCCGGCCTCTCCCACACCGAGGCGGCCGCGCTGCCCATGGTGTCCCTGACCACCTGGCAAGCGCTGCTGGAGACGGCCGGACTCCGCGCCGGGCAGCGGGCGCTGATCCACGCGGCGGCCGGCGGGGTGGGGCATGTGGCCGTGCAGATCGCCAAGGCGCACGGGGCCCAGGTCATCGGCACGGCGAGCGCCGGCAAGCACGCGTTCCTGCGCGGGCTGGGCGCGGACGAGGTGATCGACTACCGGAAGACCGACTTCACCGAGGCCGTGAAGGACGTCGACGTGGTGCTGGACACCATCGGCGGCGATTGCACGGCGCGCTCGCTGCGGGTGCTGCGCCCGGGCGGGACCGTGGTGTCGATCCTGCCGATCGAGTCTCCGGAGGTATACGCGGAGGCGGACCGGCTCGGGGTGCGGGTGACCTGGATCCTGGTGGACGCCGACCGGGCGGTCCTGCGCGCGGTCGCCGGGCTCGTCGAGGCGGGCACGCTGCGCCCGACGATCGCGGGGACGTTCCCGCTCGCGGAGGCGGCCGAGGCACACCGGCTGGGCGAGACCGGCCGGACCACCGGGAAGCTGGTGCTGCTGACGGACTGATCCGCGGCCCGCAACCGGAGTCGTATCGTCACCCTTTGTTCACGGCACGAAAAAACTCGGTCGCAATTCACAGACATATGTCAATCGAACATGCTGAAATTCAGTCCGCAAGGGTAACTTGCAAGACGGGGCGCGCAGTTGTGCGCCGACTCGGGCTGGTTGGAGGCGATGTCGTCGTGCGGCAGGAGCGCGCCCCGCTCTCCCAGTACCTGCGCGTGCGCCAGGACCGCGGCCACACGGTCCTGGAGTTCCTCGGGGAGATCGACATCGCCGCGGCCGAGGAGATCGTCCCGCACCTGGACGCGGCGACGGCCCCGCCCGCCCCGCGGATCGTGATCGACCTCAGCCCGGTGGAGTTCCTCGACGCCTCCGGGCTGCGGCTGCTGTACCGGGCCCGCAGCCGGGTGCTCGCCCGCGACGGACACCTGTCGCTGGTCTGCGTCCACCCGCCGACGCTGCGGGTGCTGCGCGTGGTGGGCCTGTCCCGGTTACTGCCCCCGCTGCCGACCCTGGACGACGCGCTCCGCCGGCCGGAGAGCCCCGCCAGGTGACGGTGCTCCGGCCGCCCGTGTGCTCCCCCGTGGTCCGCCAGGGGCCGTAGATCCGCCAACCGGGCGGTCTGGGCGGCGAGATGAGGGGCATTCGGAGACCGTGGGAGGAAGGAGAACCGTCGCCATGACGACTTCCCTCAAGCGGACACCGGGCTGGGCGAAGGCCTTGACCGCCGTCGTGCTGATGATCGTGGTGCTGCTGGCCGGAGCGCGGCTGAGCGGACTGCCGGGCCTGAAGGACGTGTTCGGCACCGAGACCCGCGACCGCTCCGGTCCGGCGCTGCTGCGGTCGATCCAGGACATCAGCCGGTACGAGGCGGCCTCGGGCAACTTCCAGGTGGTGGTGGACCTGGAGAAGGACACGAAGTACCTGCCGGACGCGGTGCGCGGCACCCGCACCCTGTACGTGGGCGCGGGCACCGTCGACGCCTATGTGGACCTCGGGAAGGTCGGCGAGGACGATGTGACGGTCGACGAGGACCGCACGACGGCGACACTCCGGCTGCCGCACGCGGCACTCGGCGAACCGGCCCTCGACCCCGACCGCTCCTACGCCGTCTCCAAGCAGCGCGGGCTGCTGGACCGGCTCGGCGATCTGTTCTCGGACAACCCGAACGGCGAACAGGCCGTGCAGCGGCTCGCGGTGCGGCACATCGGTGCGGCGGCGCGGGAGAGCGGGCTGACCGCGCGGGCCGAGAAGAACACCACCGACATGCTCGAAGGCCTGCTGGGCTCGCTCGGCTTCGAGGAAGTCCGCGTCACCTACGGCGGCTGACCGGGCGATAGGGGCCCGCCGGCCGGGGTAACCGGCTCACACACAGGGAAGTCGAAGACCGGAGGACCGAATGGCCTGGGCAGGCGTGCGTTCCTTGAATTCCCTCGTCCCGTCGCGGTCGCGCCCCGCCGGGAAAGCAGAACCGGCCGGGGAAGCGGCGCCGGCCGGGAGGGCAGAACCGACCGGAAAGGCACAGCCGCGGCCTCCTCGTCGGCGGCTGCTGCCCGCCCTGGGCCGGGCGCTGGCGATGGTGTGCGCCTTCGTGCTGATGGTGGCGTTCTCGGTGGTGCTGGCCCGGCTGACCCTGGAGCCCTCCCCCGCCTCCGAGTCGCTGACGCACAGCAACCTGCGTCCGGGGAACTCGCTGCGGGCCTATGTGGAGCAGCCGGTGGCGCGGGACGCGGTCAAGCAGTTGGGCGGCAATCTGCTGCTCGGGGTGCCGTTCGGCGTCCTGGTGCCGGTCCTCGCGCCCCGGGCGCGCGGGATCGTCCGCGTGCTGCTGCTCACCGCCCTGGTGATGCTGATGGTGGAGCTGGCGCAGGGAGCGGTGGTCACGGGCCGCGCCTTCGACATCGACGACGTCATCCTCAACACGACGGGCGCGCTGGTGGGTTATCTGCTGCTGGGCCGTCGGCTGGGGCGGGCGGTGCACGCGCGCCGCTGAGGCCGCGCGGCGCGGTGAAGGGGCTCCTTCCGGTCCGTACCAATGTGTTGACGGAGGCTTAGCTCACCTCTTAAATCAAGGGGATGCCCTTACCCCCCGCCTCCGAAGGGATCCCCATGGCCTCGCCACGCCTGCTCCGCAGATGTCTGCTCGGCGCGCTGTCCGCGCTCCTGGTCGCGTCCGCCGCCGTCGCCCCCGCCCGGGCCGAACCGGCCGACGCCCGGGCGGTGACGTTCCTGGACACCTTTGACGGGCCCGCGGGCGCCGCTGTCGACGGCTCCAAGTGGCAGACCGAGACCGGCGACAACGTCAACAACCACGAGCGGCAGTACTACACGGCCGGCACCCGCAACGCCGCCCTGGACGGGCAGGGCCATCTGGTCATCACCGCCCGCCGCGAGAATCCGGCGGGTTACCAGTGCTGGTACGGCAGCTGCCAGTACACCTCGGCCCGGCTGAACACCTCGGGGAAGTTCAGCGCCCAGTACGGGCATGTCGAGGCGCGGATGAAGATCCCGCGCGGGCAGGGCATGTGGCCCGCGTTCTGGATGCTCGGCACCGACCTCGGCCAGGTCGGCTGGCCGAACTCCGGCGAGATCGACGTCATGGAGAACGTGGGTTTCGAGCCCTCCACGGTCCACGGCACGATCCACGGGCCCGGATACTCCGGCTCCGGCGGCATAGGCGCCGGCTACACCCTGCCGAACGGCCAGGCCTTCGCCGACGCCTTCCACACCTTCGCCGTCGACTGGGCACCCGACTCGATCACCTGGTCCGTCGACGGCCAGGTCTACCAGCGGCGCACCCCCGCCGACCTCGGCGGGCGGCAGTGGGTGTTCAACAAGCCCTTCTTCCTCATCCTGAACCTGGCGGTGGGCGGCTACTGGCCCGGTGACCCGGACGGCTCCACCGTCTTCCCGCAGACGCTGGTGGTCGACCACGTCTCGGTGACGACGAACGACGCTCCCACCGGAGCGGCCGTGCGAGGGCTGGCCGGGAAGTGCGTGGACGTCGCGGGCGCCAACCCCGCCAACGGCACACCCGTCCAGCTCTACGACTGCAACGGCACCGCCGCCCAGCGGTGGACCGTCGGCGCGGACGGGACGCTCCGGGCGCTCGGCAAATGCCTCGACGTCGCCTCGGGCGGCACCGCCGACGGCACCCGCACCCAGCTGTGGGACTGCAACGGCACCGCCGCCCAGCGGTGGGTCGTCACCGCGGCACGTGACATCGTCAACCCGCAGGCCGACAAGTGCCTGGACGTCACCGGCAGCGACCCGGCGAACGGCACCCGGCTGCAGATCTGGACGTGCACCGGCGGTGCCAACCAGAAGTGGACGGTCGGCTGACCGCCGGGTTACCTCGGTCTCCAGGTGAACTTGTCGCCGCCCACCCAGCGCACCACGTCGGGATCGTCCAGATCGTGCACCGTGATGCCGAAGGCGGCGGCGGTCTCCAGGACGTCGGTGACGGTCCGGGCCTCACCGACGACCTCTCCGTCGATTTCCACGATGCGGAAGGGCGGCTTGCCCGGCTGCACCCCGAGCACCATGATCCGCGGGTGGGATATATGGGGACTCGCGACTTCGGTCATGCCATAAAGGGTAGGACGGTTCCGGCCATCGGCATCCGGACACCCGGGCACCTCACCCGGTGAGCAGATCGAGAACCGCCGCCTCGACGGCACCCTGGGTCGCGGGCCGCCCGAAGGCGCCGTGTTCGCCGAGCCGGCTGAGCGTGGGCGCGATCGTACGGCCCTGCTCGAACAGCTCGAAGACCCGGGGGTCGATGTACGAGGCCCGGCACACCGCGGGTGTGTTGCCCAGGTAGCGGCTGACCTCGCGCACGGCCCGCGCCACCTGGCGCCGACGGGACGCCGGGGTCGCCCGGCCGGCCTCGGCGGTGACCGCGACCGCCACGGCGGCCAGCACGGTGGCGTGCCAGGTACGGAAGTCCTTGGCGGTGATCTCCGTCCCGGACAGCCGGCGCAGTGCCTCGTTCAGGTCGTCGCCGCGCAGCTCGTGCCAGGCCCGCCGCTCCCAGAAGGCCAGCAGCCGCTCGCCGCCGCGCCGGGGGCGGCGCAGCAGGGCGTGGACCACCGCGTGCGCCTGTTCGTCGGCCAGCGCGCGCACCAGCTCGATGCCGCCCTTGGCCGGATAGCTGAACGCGATCTCCCCCCGGCGGCAGCGCACATGCTCACGGAGCATCGTGGTCAGGCCGTAGGTCTCGTTCTCGCGGGTGTGCCGGTCGCTGCCGATACGGAAGAAGCCGAGGTCGAGCAGGCGTACGGCACAGGCGGTGACGCGGGCCCGGCTCAGGCCCCGGCCGGACAGGTCGGCGGAGACCCGGGCGCGCAGCTCGGGCAGGGCGGCGGCGACCTGGCGCACGTGCTCGTGCTTGACCCGGTCCTGCTGGGCCCGGAACTCCTCGTGGTACAGGTACTGCCGGCGTCCGGCGTCGTCCGTGCCGACGGCCTGGAGGTGACCGTTGGGCCAGGGGCAGATCCACACGTTGCGCCAGGCGGGCGGGATGGTCAGGGCGCGGACGCGGGCCAGCTGCCCGGGGGCGGTGAGCGGACGGCCATGGGTGTCGAGGTAGCGGAAGCCCCGGCCGTGCCGGACCCGGGTGAACCCCGGCTGCTCCCAGGAACTGGTTCGCAGTCGCACGGTCTCAGGGCCGCCGCCAGTCGTCGCCGGTCAGATGGGATCCGGCCTGCGGGCCCATGCGCAGCATGCCGCCGTCGACGGTCCACGAGGCGCCGGTGACGTAGGAGGAGTCGGGGCCGCAGAGGAAGGCGATCACGGCGGCGACCTCACGGGCGTCGCCGGGCCTGCCGAGCGGGACGCCGGGCCGGCGCTCTCCGGTGACGTCGGTGTCCTCCTGGCCGGTCATCGGCGTGGCGATCTCCCCGGGCGCGACGGCGTTGACGGTGATGCCGTGTTCGGCCAGCTCCAGGGCCATGACCTGGGTGAGCAGGCCCAGGCCGCCCTTGGCCGCGCAGTACGGGGCGGCGCCCACCCGCGGCTGGTGCTCGTGCACCGAGGTCACGTTGACGATCCGCCCGCCGTCGCCCTGCCGGATCATGTGCCGGGCCGCCCGCTGGCCGCACAGGAAGGGGCCGACCAGGTCGACGTCGAGCACCTCGCGGACGTCGGAGAGCTCCAGGTCGAGGAACGGCGTCGCGGTGCCCGTGCCGGCGTTGTTGACCAGCACGTCGACCCGGCCCAGCCGGTCGGCCAGCTCGTCGATGACATCGGCGGCCTCGGGCAGCTGGGTGAGGTCCATCTGCGCCACCTCGGCCCGCCGCCCCTGGGCGCGGACCTCCTCGGCGGTCTCCTCGGCGCCCTTCAGGTCGCCGTGCCAGGTGATGCCGACGTCCAGTCCCGCCCGGGCCAGCCGTACGGCGGTGGCCCGGCCGATGCCGGAGTCGGCGCCGGTGATCACGGCGGCCCTGGGGTGCTGGGCGGTGGGGACGGACATCGCGGCCTCCTCGGGGTCGTCGGCGCCCTGCGGTGGTTCGGCAGTACCCGGGCAGGCCGGGGACAAACCGGCCGGCCCGTGGTGCGGGGCGGGGGTGGCTGGGGAACCCTGGAGGCCTGACGAGGAGGCCGAGAGGGGCGAGGAGGTGCCGATGGATCCCGTCGAGGCCCTGGACCGGATCGCCTTCCTGCTGGAACGGTCGCTGGCGCCGACGTACCGCGTGCGCGCCTTCCGTACGGCGGCCCGGGTGCTCAAGGAGCTGCCCGGGGACGAGGTGCGGCAGCGGGCCGAGGCCGGGTCGCTGGAGTCGCTGAAGGGCATCGGGCCGAAGACCGCCCAGGTGGTGCGGGAGGCGCTGGCCGGGCAGGTGCCGGGATACCTGGAGCAGCTGGAGAGCGAGGCGCCGGTCCCCGCGCCACGGCGCGGCGGGGAGGCGCTGCGGGCGCTGCTGCGCGGGGACTGCCATCTGCACTCGGACTGGTCGGACGGCGGCAGCCCGATCGAGGAGATGGGCCGGGCCGCGATCCGGCTGGGGCACGAGTGGGCGGTGCTGACGGATCACTCGCCGCGGCTGACGGTCGCCCGGGGCCTGTCCCCCGGCCGGCTGCGCGAGCAGCTGGACGTGGTGGCGGCGCTGAACGAGGAGTGGGCGCCGTTCCGGCTGCTGACCGGCATCGAGTGCGACATCCTCGAGGACGGCTCGCTCGACCAGGAGCCGGAGCTGCTGGAGCGGCTCGACGTGGTGGTGGTGTCCGTGCACTCCAAGCTGCGCATGGACGCCCGGTCGATGACCCGCCGGATGGTGGCCGCCGTGCGCAACCCGCACGCGGACGTGCTGGGGCACTGCACGGGGCGGCTGGTGACCGGGCGGGGGCGGCCGGAGTCGGAGTTCGACGCGGACGCGGTGTTCGGCGCGTGCGCCGAGGCGGGTACGGCGGTGGAGATCAACAGCCGGCCGGAACGGCTGGACCCGCCGCGCCGGCTGCTGCGCCGGGCCGTCGGGGCGGGGGTGCTGTTCTCGATCGACACCGACGCCCACGCCCCGGGTCAGCTCGACTGGCAGATCAACGGATGTGCCCGCGCGGAGGAGTGCGGGGTGCCGCCCGAGCGGGTGGTGACCGCCTGGTCGGCGCAGGAGCTGCTGGCGTGGACCCGGGAGGGGCGGGTTCCGGCGGCCTGACGTGGTACTCGCGCACACTTCGGCGTGGAAAGGATTTCGATCATGGAACGTGCGGCGGTGTTCGATGTCGACGGCACGCTCGTCGACACCAACCACCTCCATGTCACCGCGTGGTGGGAGGCGTTCCGCCAGGCGGGGCACCAGGTGCCGATGCACGCGGTGCACCGCGCGGTGGGCCTCCCCGGGGGCGATCTGATCGCGCGGCTGCTGGGCGAGGACCGCGACAAGGACCGGGACGGCGAACTGAGCGCCGCCCACAAGGCGCTGTACGGGCAGTACTTCGACCGGCTGCCCGCGCTGCCGGACGCGGGGAAGCTGCTGCGGCGGCTGCGCGACGACGGCTGGTCGGTCGTCCTGGCCACCTCGGCGAGCGGCGCGGAGCTGTCCGCGCTGCGGCGGGCACTCGACGCCGACGACGCCATCACGGCGACCGCGAGCGCGGACGACGTCGAGGCGGGCAAGCCCTCCCCCGAGCCGGTCCGGCACGCCCTGGAGCTGGCCGGGGTGCCGCCCGAGCGGGCGGTGTTCGTCGGCGACACCGTGTGGGACATGCGGGCCGCGGCCCGGGCCGGGGTGCGGTGCGTGGCCGTGCTGTGCGGGGGTATTCCGCGGGCGGACCTGGAGGAGGCGGGGGCGGAGGCGGTGTACGACGATCCCGCCGCTCTGCTGGCGTCCCTGGCGGACAGTCCGCTGGCCCCGGAGGCGTGACTCGGATCTCCCTCCGAGGGGCCGGATGCCGAACATCCGCACGTGGTTGCCCGTTGAACCGACCGTGGGCGCGGAGGGGACGGTGTCCCCGGGCCTCACCTTTTGCCCACAGGGACGATCGTCCGGCTGAAGCCCTGTGGAGCCGTTCGCCGGGAGGCGACCGCCGTCCGCGCCCACACCCTGACCGCCCCGACCGTGATTCCCCGTCCGGTCGGGGCTTTCTCCTGTCTTGTCCGGGTACTCGGCTCTCCCGCGAGCCTACGGCCGAGAGGAGCGGACAGTGACCAGTGCACCGGGCAGCAGGGTCGTGGTGACGGGCGCCACCGGCAACGTCGGCACCAGCGTGGTGCGCCTGTTGTCGGAGGATGCGCAGACCGGCTCCGTGCTGGGGCTGGCCCGCCGGATCCCCGAGTGGGCGCCCCCGAAGACGGACTGGACCGCGGCCGACCTCGCGTCGGAGCGGACGGACCTGACGGACCGGTTCCAGGGGGCCGACGCGGTGATCCACCTGGCCTGGGCGTTCCAGCCGACCCACGATCCGGCGCGCACCTGGCGGACCAACGTGCTCGGCAGCATCCGGGTGTTCGAGGCGGCGGCCGCGGCCGGGGTGCGGACCCTGGTGCACGCCTCCTCGGTCGGCGCCTACTCGCCCGGCCCCAAGGACCGCATGGTGGACGAGTCGTGGCCGACGCACGGCTGGCCGGACGCCGCGTACTGCCGGGAGAAGGCCTATCTGGAACGCACCCTCGACACCTTCGAGCGGGAGCACCCCGGCATCCGCGTGGTGCGGATGCGCCCGGCGTTCCTGTTCAAACGGGAGTCGGCGAGCGAGCAACGGCGGATCTTCGGCGGCCGGTTCCTGCCGGGGCCGCTGGCCCGTCCCGAACTGCTGCCGTTCCTGCCGGACATCCCGGGCCTGCGGGTGCAGGCGCTGCACACCGACGACGCGGCGGAGGCCTACCGGCTGGCGCTGCACACGGACGTCCGGGGCGCCTTCAACCTGGCCGCCGATCCGCCGGTGGACGCGGAGCTGCTGGGCGGGATGCTGAACAGCCGGCCGGTGCGGCTGCCGCGCACCGCGGCCCGCTCGGCGATCGCCGCGGCGTGGGGGCTGCGACTGCTGCCGGCCTCCCCGCACCTGTTCGACGCGGTCCTCCGGCTGCCGCTGATGGACTGCTCCCGCGCCCGCACCGAACTGAACTGGCGGCCGAGCCGCTCGGCCACCGAGGTACTGGAGGAGTTCCTGGAGGGCCTCCAGCAGGGGGCCGGGGCGGAGACGGCGCCGATGCGGGGCCGCAGGGTCGGCTGACCACCGTCACATGCCACTCGCCCGCAGCGACCTCGAACGACCTGAAAGGAGCACGTCGTGGACGAGCACCGGGAGGAAGAACCCGGCCGCAACGCCGACCCCGTGCCGCGTGATCTGCCCGACCAGCAGACCCGCGAGGGCGCGGACCCGTGGGACGTCCCCACGGGCCCCTCGGGACCGCAGGAGACGGACGACGCCTCGCGGGACGAGGGCGCAGAAGGGACCGCCGACGTCCCGGACACCGACGAGGCCGGCACCGGCAGGCGGGACACGCCACCGCCCGGCGACACGCCCGCGGAGGCCCCGGACCCGGCCCCGGAGGAGTCGCCGGGCTGAGCCGCGGGCTCGCCCGCCGTCAGCGCGGTGCCCGCTCCTCCAGTACGGCCCGCCAGGCCGGTGCCGGGCCCTCCGGCGCGGCTTCGGGGCGGCGTCCGCCCCGGGCGAAGAAGTCGGCCAGCGGCAGGATCGCCGCGCCGACGGTCACCGCGTCGGGGCCGAGCCGCCCGAGGTCGATGGTGACCTGCTCGGCCGGGTGCCGCAGGGCGTAGGCCGCCGCGTGCCGGCGTACGGCGGGCAGGAACCCGGCGCCGAGCTGGAGTCCGGCCCAGCCGCCGATGAGGATCCGCTCGGGCTGGAAGAGGTTGATCAGGTCGGACAGGCCCGCGCCCAGGTATTCGGCGGTCTCCTCCAGTACGGCGAGCGCGGCGGGGTCGGCGCCGGTGGTGCCGTCGGCCGGGTAGGCGGCGGCGAGCATCGCGGTGAGCGCGGTCTCCTCGTCGGCGTCCGCCGGCGGCCGGCCGCCCTCCTCGCGCCAGCGCTCCAGCAGCGACTCGGCGCCCGCGTACGCCTCCAGGCAGCCGAGCGCGCCGCAGCGGCACCGGCGTCCCCGGACCCGGACGGTCAGATGCCCCCATTCGACGGCCCGCCCGTGCTCCACCTCGGGGGTGACCAGGCAGGCGCCGACTCCGGAGCCGAAGAGGACGACGACCGCGTTGCGGGCGCCCCGGCCGCCGCCGAACCACATCTCGGCCTGGCCGAGGGTGCGGGCGCCGTTGTCGATGAACCAGCGCACGGTGTCCGGGAGCCGGGAGCCGGACCGCAGCAGTTCCTCCAGCGGGACGGCGTCCCAGCCGATGGTCTGGCCGTGCACCACGGCGCCGCGGTCCGGGGTGTGCTCGACGATGCCGGGGACGCCGATGCCGACGCCGAGCAGCCGCTCGGGGGCGGCACCGGCGGTCTCGATGACCTCGGCGACGCCGTCCCGGATGTGGCCGACGATGACGTCGACGTCGTAGCGCCGCTGCCCCAGGGGGCGTTCCGCGCGGGCGAGTTCGGTGAGGGTGAGGTCGAACAGCTCGATCCGCACCCGGGTCTCGCCCACGTCGACGCCGATCATGTGGCCGCTGCCGGGCGCCACCCGCAGCAGGGTGCGGGGCCGGCCGCCGTCGGAGTCGACGCTGCCGGCCTCCTCGACCAGGCCGTCGGCGACCAGGTCGGCGACCACGTTGCTGACGGAACCGGAGCTGAGCCCGGTGGCGGGGCCCAGCTCGAACCGGCTGAGCGGCCCGTCGAAATAGAGCCGTTGCAGCACGGCCGTCCGGTTGGCCCGTCTGAGGTCGCGTACCGTGCGCCCGTTCCGCCCCGCCATGTGGCTCCTCCCCAACCCTGGTCCCGCCTGCTCACCCGATATTACTCAACCACTTAATTAATGGGATGAGCGAAGCGGGGCGATCCAGGAACCGGGTCAGCTCGCCGTGTACACGTCCTCCACGTACCGCCCGTCCGCGATCAGCGTGTCGAGCCACGCGGCGGCGGCCCGCTCGTCGGTGTCCGGGGTGCGCTTGCGGTACAGGGTACGGAACGCCTCCCGTACGCCCGGCGCCATCCGCGATCCGTCACCGCAGACGTACACCCGGGCTCCGGCGTCGAGCAGCGCCCCCACCTCGTCGGCCTCGGCGGCGATCCGGTGCTGGACGAAGGTGACGCCCCGCTCGGGCGCCGCGCTGAAGGCGGGGCGCAGCGAGACCGCGCCGACGGCCTCCGCGGCGCGCAGTTCCGCCGCGTGCAGGAAGTCGGCGTCGGGGGCGTCACAGCCGAAGTAGAGCAGGGCGGGGGCGAGTTCGGCACCTTGGGCGAGGGCGGCCACGCGGTCGGCGACCGCCCCGCGGAACGGGGCGAGACCGGTGCCCGCCGCGACCATGACCACGGGCGCGGAGCCGTCGATCCGGAACGCCTCCCGGCAGGGCTGGATCCGGGCGTACACGGTGTCACCGGGGCGCAGGGCGGCGAGGTGCGCGGATCCCGTGCCGCGGTAGACGCCCTTCCCGGACCTGGCGGGCGCCTCCAGCAGGGAGACCATCAGGTCCACGTGGCCGGGATCGGTCGAGGGGGAGGACGAGATGGAGTAGTGGCGGGGGCGCAGCGGGGTGAGCAGGCCGAGCAGCCGCGGCCAGTCGAGGGCGCCGCGCAGGGCAGGGAAGTCCTCGAACAGCTCGACCAGGGTGCGCGGGTCGTCGGTGAGGGCCGTCAGCGCGGCGCGCTCGGGCGGGCAGGGGTTGGCGGCGGCGAGCGCGGCGAGCCGGTCGGCGCCCGGACGGTCCTGGAGTTCCACGTGGTGGGTGAGCAACTGCCGTACGGTGACCGGGCGGTCGACGGCGATGCCGTCGCGGCGGGGCCGGGCGGGCCGGATGTCCAGGAGGGTGTCCGGGTCGGCACCGAACGCGGCGGCGGCGCGGGTGACGAGGCCGGGCGCGTTGGCGGGAAGGACCGTGAGGTGGTCGGCGGTGCGGTAGGTGACGCCGTCCGGCAGGGCGAGCCGGACGAACCGCTTGCGGCGCGGGTGTCCGGGTGCGGTGAGATCGCGGGCCTCGGTGACGGTCATCGGCAGGAGCCCGTGCCGTTCGGCGAGGGCGTCCAGCGGGCCGCCGGTGAGGACGCGGACCCGGTGGCCGGTCTCCGGCTCACCGCTGTCGGCCACGGCCTCCGGGTCGCCGTACCGTTCCAGGAGGGCGGTGCGCATCCGGGCCGTGAACTCCCGTACGGTGCCGCTCGGATCCCCGGAGGCGTCGGCCGCGGCGCGCTCGGTGAGCCGGGTGGCGCCGAGTTCGGCGAGGCGGTCGTCGATGCGGGTGGGGACCTGCTGGTAGGTGGCGGCCCAGTTGCGGTCGCCGACGCCGAGGACGGCGTACTCGACGCCGGTGAGGTCGAGTGTGGCGTCGAGCCGGGCGGTGAAGGCGGTGGCGTCGTCGGTGGGGCGGCCGTTGTAGGAGGCGGCGGTGATGATCACGGGCCGGTCGGTGGGCAGCGTGCCGGCGTGGGCGTCGAGGGCGGCGACCTCGGTGTCGCAGCCGAGCGCGGCCGCCTCGTCGGCGAGCCGGGCGGCGAAGTCGCGGCAGGTGCCGTAGTTGCTGCCGTGCAGGAACAGGGCGCGGGTGCCGGGGCGGACGCGGGCCGGGCGGCCGTCCGTCTCGGGCGCCTGGTGCGCCGTGTTCGCGACGGCCGCTCCCGGCAGCGGGCGACGCACCCGGTCGGCGGGGGTGCGCGGGGTGAGGGTCAGGGTGAAGCCGTCGGGTTTGAGGGTCAGGGTCTCCTTGACCGTGAGGCGGTAGTCCGCGTGGTCGTGGAGGCGGTAGCGGTGGACGAGCATCGCCAGCAGCATGGTCGCCTCGTGCAGCGCGAACTGCCGTCCGATGCAGGCGCGTTCGCCGGTGCCGAACGGCTTGAAGGCGTGCACGGGGCGGGCCGCCTCGGCCTCGGGGGTGAACCGGGACGGGTCGAACAGCTCGGGGTTGTCGCCCCAGACGGGCTGCCGGTGCAGCATCGGCGCGACCACCGTCACGGCCTGTCCGGCGCGCAGCGGGACGCGCCCGCCGAGGAGGGTGTCGTCCAGGGCGTGCCGGCTGAAGGCGGCGGCGGTGGGCCACAGCCGCAGCGCCTCGTTGAGGACCTGGCGGGTGTAGGTGAGGCGGCCGATCTCGTCGTACGTCGGCTCCGGGTCGGCCCGGTCCCCCCACAGGGCGTCCGCCTCGCGCTGGACCAGGTGGAGCGCGGTGGGGTGCTTGGCCAGGTAGTACAGCGCGAAGGACATCGCGCCGGAGGTGGTCTCGTGGCCCGCGATCAGGAAGGTGATGACCTGGTTGCGGATGTTCGCGGGGTCGAGTGTGGCGCCGTCGGACGGGTGCGCGGCGGTGAGCATCAGGCCCAGCAGGTCGTCGGCACCGCTCCGGTGGGTGCCGGTGCGGGTGGCGATGACGTCGTCGACGACCCCGGCGAGGTGGTCGGCGTCGGCGCGGAAGGCCGCGTCGGCCGCGGAGTGGTCCTCGCCCGGGACGCGGGCGAGGCGGGTCATGCTCCACTCCAGGCAGCGGACCATCGCCTCGACGAACGGGTGGGGTTCGGTCCGCTCGAAGGAGCCGAAGTCGTAGCCGAATCCGGCGAGGCCGATGGTGTCCAGGGTCATCCGGGTCATGTCGTCCGGCACGTTCACCGGGTGCCCGTCGGCGGCGGCGCGGTCCCAGGCCTCGATCAGCCTGCGGGCCACTTTCAGCATCACGGGGTGGTAGGTGCGCATCGAGCCGAGGGCGAAGGCGGGCATGAGGATGTCGTGCGCCCTGGCCCAGTTGGGTTCGTCGTTGTACGCGGTGAACAGCCCGTCGGCGGCGAACGCGCGCACGTTCTCCAGGGCGGGCCCGATGTGCTTGGCGAACCGCCGCTCGTCGGCGAGGTCGGTGACGAGGTCGAGGTCGCTCACGAAGAGCGTGTCCCGCCCGTGCAGCCGCCGTACCAGCACCGGTCCGTGCTCCCGCATCAGGCCCATGACCTGCTGCAAGGGGGTACGGCCGGGTCCGGTCGCGGAGATGTCGACGAGGGGGACGCCGGGCAGGCCGGCGGCGCTGTGGGGGTGCGGCGCGGTGGGGGGCATGACGCGACAACTGCCTTTCGCGGTACGGAAGTACTCCCTCCAGCCTGCGTGTCCACCGGGGTACGTCCGGGCCACGGAACTACATGATTCTGCAGTGGAAAGGGCGTGTTCCCGCTTGCGCGGCGGGTCTCCACCGCTCGGACTTCTCTGTTCCCGACCCGCGGTTACCGCCGTCGACCTGCGTCTTTATCGTGGGACGCGGCGAAGCTGTGGCGGGAGGTGCCGGTGGATCGGGAGCGGCGGGACGCCGTGCTGTGGCGCAATCGCGCGCTGACCCTCTTCGACCGGGTGTCCCTCCCGGTCGCGGTGTGCGATGTGTACGGGGCGGTGCTGCTGGCGAATCCGGCGATGGCCGGGGAGTGCGGTACGACTCCGGGGCGGCTGCGCGGCCGGGACGTGCTGGAGCTGTTCCGGCCGCAGGAGGCGACCCAGGTCGAGCGGATCGCCGAGGCGCTGCGGCTGCGGCACCGGTCGCGGTACCAGGTGTCGGTGCGCTGGCGGGCGCCCGGCGGGGCGGAGCGGTACGGGGAGCTGACCGCCGACCCGGTCAGCGACACCGTGGGGGACACGCCGATGCTGCTGGTGATGCTGCGGGTCCTGGGCGAGCGGGAGACCGCCGACGGGCCCGGCGCGGTGCGGGTCACCCCGGTGGAGGCCCGCATCCTGGCGCTGCTCGCGGGCGGCGCCACCACGGCGCGCGCCGCCCGGGAGACCGGCCTCACGACGGACGGTGTCACTTATCACCTGCGGCGCCTCAAGTCGCGGTGGGGCGCGGCGAACCGTACGGAGCTGGTGGCCCGGGCCTATGCGCTCGGGGTGCTGGTGACGGGGGTGTGGCCGCCCGTACCGGCCTGACGCCACGAGCCGCGTCGCAGAAGGGCCGCCCGCATTAAATCGATGGCACCCGCACACATCCGCTGTCTACCCTGGATCACGCGAAACCTAGACCCCCTAGGTTTCGGACGAACGTCAGGAGACACCCCGTGCGACCGCTGACCGAGAACGACATTCGCGGTTCCTTCGTCAACTGCTCCAAGGGCGAGGCCAAGCGCCTTCCCCTCCCCCGGGACCTCGCCGAACGCCCCTGGGACGACCTCGACTTCCTGGGCTGGCGGGACGGCGGAGCACCCGACCGCAGCTACCTGGTGGTCGAGCGCGACGGCCGCCCGCTCGGCGTCAGCCTGCGCTTTCCGCCCCCGCAGCGCGGCTTCCTCCAGCGCAGCATGTGCGCCCTGTGCCTGACCAGCCATCCGCGCGGCGGCGTGTCGCTGATGACCGCGCGCAAGGCGGGCGCGGCGGGCCGCGAGGGCAACTCGGTCGGCCTGTACATGTGCACCGACCTCTCCTGCTCCCTCTACCTGCGTGGCAAGAAAGCGCCGGAGAGCGGAGCCCGCTTCGAGGAGAGCCTGACGCTGGAGGAGCAGATCGCCCGCACCACGGGCAATCTCTTCGCCTTCCTGGACAAGCTGTACAGCTGAACGGTTTCCCGAGAGACGTTCGACGTCCACAGTGACGGGGAACAGCGCAAGAGATGCGAGATGTACGTGAGTGGCCGAAACCTGTCGCACGCTGGGTGAAGCGACGTCGTGAGCCCGTGGTCGTCCAGGCCCTGCGGTCGACGTTCGCCGCGACCGTCGCCTACGTCGTGGCGCTGCAACTGAGCCCCGAGGCGGCCCCGCTCACCGCGCCGCTGACCGCCCTGCTCGTCGTCCAGGTCACCCTGTACGCCACCCTCACCAACGGCATCCGCCGGGTGAACTCGGTGGTGGCCGGGGTGCTGGTCGCCATCGCGTTCAGTCTGCTGGTGGGGCTGACCTGGTGGAGTCTCGCGCTGGTGATCATGGTGTCGCTGGCGGTGGGCCATCTGGTGCGGGTCGACGAGTACGTGGCCGAGGTGGCGATCAGCGCGATGCTGGTCCTCGGTGTCACCGCCGTCGGGGACTACGCCTGGGCGCGAGTGCTGGAGACACTGATCGGCGCGGCCGTCGGCATGAGCTGCAATCTGCTGCTGCCACCACCCGTGTGGGTGGGCGAGGCCGGCGAGTCGATCGAGGGGCTGGCCCGCCGGATGCGGCAGCTGATGCTGCGGGTCGGCGAGGAGGCGGCGGGCCGCACCCCGGCGGAGCGGGCCGCCGAGCGGCTGCACGAAGCGCGCCGCCTGGACCACGACATCGTGCAGGTCGACGCGGCGCTGCGGCAGGCCGAGGACAGTCTGCGGCTCAATCCGCGGGTGCGGGAGGGCCTGCTGCACCGGGTCGTGCTGCGCACCGGCCTGGACACCCTGGAGATCTGCATGGTCGTGCTGCGGGTGATCGCCCGTTCCCTCACCGACCTGGCGAAGGAACGCGAACCGGAACCGCTGTTCGAGCCGCAGACCGGTGCCGTCGTGGAGCAGCTGCTGTCCGAGATCGCGGACGCGATCGTCAGTTTCGCGGTGCTGGTCACCACCCATGTCAGCACCAACGCCGAGTCGGCCGAGGAACGGCTGTCCGCCGAGCTGCAGACGGCGACGGCCACCCGCGACAAGCTGGCGGAGATGCTGCTGGGCGAGGTGCGCCGCGACCCCCGCCAGTGGCAGCTGCACGGTGCGTTGCTGGCCGAGTGCAACCGCATCATCGACGAGCTGGACATCGAGCACCGCTCCCGCCGGCTGCTGGAGGAACTGGACCGCAGCACCCGCGAGCAGCGCGAACGCCGTCCGTGGCTCACCCGGATGCGGGACCGGACGCGCATCACCCGGCGCCGGCTGCGGGACCGGCTGGCCGCCGCCCGCCGTACGGCATGAGAGCCTCGCACCACGGCATGAGAGCCCCGCACGACGGGACGACGACCGGTGACGACGAACCGAGGTGGGCATCGATGGGCTGGAGCAGGCGGCGTTTCCTGGGGCTGTGCGCGGCGCTGCCCGCGGCGTCCGCCTGCGGTGCCCCACAGCGGCCCGAGGCCCCCGAGCGGCGGCCGGGCACCCCGGGCAAGGCCTCGCGCGAGCCGTCCGGCCCCCGCCCGCTGTACCTGGGCACCTACACCTCCGCCGAGGGCGGCGGCACCGGCGTCGGCCTGGCCTCCTACGACCCGGTGACGGGCCGGATCACCGGTGCCGGGACCCTCACGGGCGTGGCCGATCCGTCGTATCTCGCGGTCCATCCGGACGGGCGGACGCTGTACGCGGTGAGCGAACGGGCCGACGGCGCGGTGAGCGCCGTACGGCTCGCCGACCGGAAGGTCCTGGGCAGCCGGAGTACCGGCGGCGCGGGCCCCTGCCATCTGTCCGTGCACCGGGACGGCCGCTGGCTGCTCAGCGCCAACTACGCCTCGGGCAGCGTGGCCGTCCACCCGATCGACCGCTCCGGGGCGCTGGGCGAGCGCACCGACCTGGTCGCGCACCCGGGCCCGGAACCGCACGCCCACCAGTTCCTCACCGCTCCGGACGGCCGTCATGTCCTCGCCGTGGACCTCGGCACCGACACCGTCCACACCTACCGGCTCGACGAGCGCCGGGGCACGCTCACGGAGGCCGCCCGGGCGCGCACCCGGCCCGGCGCCGGTCCCCGGCACCTCACCTTCCATCCCGGCGGCCGGTACGCCTATCTCGCCAACGAGGTGGACGACACGGTCGCGGTCTGCGCCTACGACCCGGACAGCGGACGCCTCGAGATCGGGGAGGGCCAGGCCACGGGGGCGGGCGGAGGCGGGACCAACCATCCGGCCCAGATCCTGGTGACCGCGGACGGGCGGTACGCCTATCTCGCGAACCGGGGGCACAACAGCCTGGCCCGGTACGCGGTGGAGGAGAGCGGCGCCCGGCTGCGGCTGCTGGGAACGGTGCCGGTGGCCGGCGACTTCCCCCGGCAGATCGCCTTCTCGCCGGACGGGCGGCTGCTGTTCGCGGCGAACCAGCGCTCCGGCACCGTCAGCGTCTTCCACGTGGACCGCGCGAGCGGCGCGCTGCGGCTCGCGGGCGAGCCGTTCGCCTCACCCGTCGCCGTCTGCGCGCTGCCGCTGTAGGGCGCGCGGGCAGCCGGCCGCGCTCGCCCGCGAGAGCAGCACATGCATCCGCTCGGTGAGCTGCGCGACGTCGTCGGCGGGCCGGTGGAAGGCCAGGCGGACGTCGCCGTGGGTGCGGCGGCGTTCGATGCGCAGGGTGAGCCCGTGCCGGTCCACGGCGAGCGGCTGGACCCGCAGGGCGCCGTGCAGGCTGCCCGGCTCGACCAGGCGGGTGAGCCGTTCGACGGCGTCGGGGTGGGCGTCGGCGAGGTGGGTCAGCAGCCGGGCCTCGGCCGTGGCCAGCGGGTCGGGCGCGGCGGCGGCGAAGTCGTCGACGCCGATCACCTCGGCGCCGGTGGGCCTGTGCAGCACCACGCGGCTGGGGCGGAAGGCCAGGCTGTCCCGCTCGACGGTGAACCAGCCGGAGAGCCAGAGCCGGGTGCGGATCCGGTTGCGCAGCGGGACGGGCGCGACGTCGGCGAACTCCAGGACGGCGGACGGCTCGCCGCGCGGCGCGCAGATCGCTGCGGCGAGCAGGGCGCTGTCGTCGGTCACGCGCAGGACGATCCTCCCGTCCTCGGTCACGGTGTGCGCGCCGACCAGCTCCTCGCGGACGCCTTCCGCGGCCACCGCGCACGACCAGGCGGCGGCCAGCACCGACCGGGCCCGTTCCGCCGCGGCGGGCGTGGCCGGCCAGACCTGACCACCTGTCATCCCGTCACCCATCCGAATCCTCCTTAGGTAAGGCTCACCTAACCTATCGAAGATCGGGGTGTACGCCAACCACATCCGGCGAATCCCCGGATCACTCGTGGGTCCACGGGCAGCCGGGCCCTCAGTTCGCCCCGGCCCAGTGCGCCGGGCGGGCCACCGACTCCGGCAGCCGGGTGCCCGGGCCGCCCCTGGCGGCGTTCACCTGGGGCTGAGTCAGGAAGAAGGCGCCGGTCAGGTCGGCGTCGGTGAGGTCGGCGTCCCGCAGGTCGGCACCGATCAGGTCCGCGCCCCGCAGATCCGCACCGGTGAGGTCGGCGGCGATGAGCCAGGCGCCGCGCAGGTTTGCGCCGCGCAGGTCGGCGCCCTTGAGGCGGGCGCCCATCAGATCCGCGCCCCGCCGGTCCTTCTTGCGCCCGCGGACGCCCGCCCGGACCAGCTCGCTGGTCCTCAGCAGCAGCACGTTGACCTCCTGCCGGTGGGCGGCGACGTCCAGCGCCGCGATCTCCCCGGGGGTCCGCCGGGTCAGCGCCTCGGTGCGCTCCCGGGCGCGGTCCAGCTCGGCGCGGAGCGGACGGGCGGCGGGCAGGGTCAGGGCCTCGGTGAGGTACCAGAGAAGTTCATGGAGCTGGCGGACGACGGGGAACACGTCGACCATCCGGCGGGAGTGCTCCCGGGAGCCGCCGCGCCAGTCCTCGCCGCCGAAGACGACCTGCGAGACCTTCTGCCCCGCGCCGAAGCAGTCGTAGACCGTGCAGCCGGTGAAACCCTTGCCGCGCAGCCGGTCGTGGATGCCGCAGCGGTGGTCGCCCCGGAGGTTGGGGCAGGGCTTGCCGGCCGGCTTGTCCAGGGCGAAGTCCGCCGAGGCGGAGAAGGGCAGGGCGACGCAGCACAGCCCGAAGCAGTTGCCGCAGTCGCCGCGCAGCTCGGCCAGTTCGCCTTGGTGATCACGCATGCCCTCCACCCTAAACGGGGGACGGCCGGCGTCCGGTCAGCGGGTGAACAGCTCGAACGCCACCGCGGGCTGCCCGCCGAACCGCTCCCCCGCCGCCCCGGTGGCCGTGCTCAGGAACTCCCGGACGTAGGTCTGCGGATCCTGGTCGGTCAGCGCCTCGATGTACGCGCGGTGTTCCAGCAGCGAGCGCACCGCCGCCTCCAGGCCCGCCTCGGTCGCCGCCACGGCGTGGGTGGGGGTGGCGGAACCGGCGACGGCGACCCAGCGCACCCCGTCCCACGGCTCCAGGCCCCGCTCCACCAGTTCCGGGAAGATCCAGCGGTTCCCGGCGTCGGCGGCGGCGTCCAGGGTGGCTCGGCCGACGGCGACGTGGTCCGGGGTGTTCCAGGCGACCCCGCCCCAGGTGTCCCGGTGGTTGAGCGTGATCACCAGCTCGGGACGGTGCCGGCGGATCGCGGCGGCGATGTCGCGGCGCAGCGCGGTGCCGTACTCGACGACTCCGTCCCGGTGGTCCAGGAACTCCACCACGGACACCCCGACGACCGCCGCGCTCGCCCGCTGCTCCCGCTCGCGCAGCGGCGCCGCGTCCGCGGGGTTCAGCGTGTCGATGCCCGCCTCGCCGCGGGTGGCCAGCACGTACGCCACCTCGCGGCCGGACTCCGTCCACTGGGCGATGGCCGCCGAGCAGCCGTATTCCAGGTCGTCCGGGTGGGCGACGACCGCGAGGGCGCGGTGCCAGTCTTCGGGCATGGGCCGGAGTTCGGTGGGCTCGGTCATGATCGCAGGGTAGCGCCGTCGCTCACGCCTCGTCCCGGGTCAGCGCCAGCAGGCGGTCCAGTACCCGCGGGCCGCCCGCTCGGACGCCGTCGTGCTCGAACTCGTTCGTCACCCAGGTGCGCAGGCCGCGAATCGCGCGGGCCGTCTCCAGGGAGTGGGCGGTGTCGACGTACATGTCGTCGTGGTAGACGGCCGCGGCGACGGGGACCTCGTTGGCGGCGAGGCGGGCCGGGTCGTACAGGCGCGGCCAGTCGGTGCGGGCGGCGAGGAGTTCGGCGGTCTCGCGCAGCGGACGCAGCGCCGGGTCGGTCTCGAACATCCAGGGATACACGCACTCGCCGGTGAACAGCAGCGGCCCGTCGCCCGCGAGCGCCTTGGCGGCGTCGAACTGCGGGAACTCGGCGCGGACCCGCTCGGCGGCCCAGGCCGTGGGACGCTCGTCCTGGCCGTAGATCGCCTCGTGGACGAGGGCGTACAGGGGGTGTCCGGCGTACGACAGCAGGGCCTGCACCTCCTCCTGGAAGGCATCGGAGAGCGCCGGGCCGTGCGGGGTGCGGACGAAGGCCTGCTCCAGGAGGAAGTGGAGGCGGTGGCTCCCCTCGCTGCCGCCGAGGAGGATGCCGAGGGACTGGAAGGCCTCGACGGTCAGCCGGTAGCCGTTCGGCAGGACCACGTCGTGGCTCAGCAGGTGGTCGGCGATCCGGCGGGCCCGCTCGACGTCCCGGGGGTAACGGGCGTAGTGCGCGGTGACCTTGCGTTCGACGCGCGGGTAGGCGGCGCGGTAGACGTCGTCGGCGTGCGCGTCCAGGGACGGCAGTCCGCCGGTGATGAGGGCGGCGGCCAGGCCCTCGGGGGCGGTGGACAGGTAGTTCACCGCGCAGAAGCCGCCGAAGCTCTGGCCGAGGACGGTCCAGGGGGCGCCGCCGGTCACCTCGCGCCGGATCAGCTCGCAGTCCCGGACGATCGCGTCCGCGCGGAAGTGCGCCAGGTAGTCGGCCTGGGGGGCGGGGCCGCCGCGCAGCGGGAGGGTCTGCCGGTTGGCGGGGGTGGAGTGGCCGGTGCCGCGCTGGTCGAGCAGCAGGACGCGGAACTCCTTCAGGGCGCGGCCGAGCCAGGCCTGCCGGCCGACGAACCGGTTGGCGCCGAAGCCGGGCCCGCCCTGGAGATAGACCAGCCAGGGCAGCTCCTGATGACCCTTGTCGCTCGCCACGACCTCGCGCGCGTACAGCTCGATCGTCTCTCCCGCCGGGTCGGCGTGGTCGAGGGGCACGGTGAAGCGGCGGTCGGTGAGGACGACGCCGGGCTGGCGGTAACTGGCGCTCAACGGGTCTCCCGGTGCGGACGGCGGGTGCGGATCGCCTCCCAGTTCAGCACAGGCCCGGCCGGCCGGCGGGAGCGGGGATCATGAACGCTTGCTGAACGGCGGTTCAGCGCCCCGCCAGGCTGGAGCGGCGGACCACCAATTCCGGCCGGAGGACGACCCGGCGGTGTTCGTGGGGACGGCGGGCGGTGTCCGTCTCGGTCTCCTCCAGCAGCAGCTCGGCGGCGAGCGCGCCCATGGTGACGGCGGGCTGCCGGACCGAGGTGAGCGGGACGGCCGCGGCGGCGGCGAACTCGATGTCGTCGTAACCGACGATGGCGAGGTCGTCGGGGACGCTGACCCCTGCCGCGTACATGGCCTGGAGCACGCCGAGGGCGAGCAGGTCGTTGGCGCAGAACACCGCGGTCGGCCGGTCGGCGAGGCCGAGGAGGCGGGCCCCGGCGTCCCGGCCCGCGGCGACGTCGAGCCGTTCGGTGGGCAGCTCCCGCAGGGCCTCGGGGCCGAGCCCGGCCTCGGCGAGCGCGGTGAGCGCGCCGGTGCGGCGGTCGCGTACCTGGTTGAGGCCGGGCGGCCCGCTGACGTAGGCGATGGCCCGGTGCCCGGCGTCGACGAGGTGCCGTACGGCGAGCGCGCCGCCCGCCACGTCGTCGACGGAGACCGAGCACTCGGTGGTGCCCTCGGCGACCCGGTCGACCAGTACGAAGGGGATGCCGTGCCGGCGGAAGGCGGCGATGTTCCGCCCGGTCGCGTCGGCCGGGGTGAGCAGGACGCCGCGCACCCGCTGCTCGGCGAAGAGCGACAGGTACTCGGCCTCCTCGCCCGCGTCCTGGGCGCTGTTGCAGACCATCACGCCGAGCCCGGCCTCGCGGGCGGCGCGCTCGGCGCCGCGCGCCACGTCGACGAAGAAGGGGTTGCCCATGTCGAGCACGAGCAGCCCCATGATCCGGCTGCGGCCCGCGCGCAACTGGCGCGCGGACTCGCTGCGGACATAGCCGAGCCGGTCGATCGCGGACAGCACGCGCGCCCGGGTCTCGGTGGCGACCGTGTCCGGGCGGTTGATGACGTTCGACACCGTGCCCACGGAGACTCCGGCGGCGCGGGCGACGTCCTTGATACCCACCGACTGGGCCATCAGGCAGGGACCTCCAGGGAGACGAGGGGCGGCGGGAAGGCCTTCACACTACCGTCCGGCCGCCCCGGAACGGCCTTGGTCACACGGGCAGACGGAAGTCCGCGACGCGCAGCGCCGACGGGGTCGTACCGCTGGACTTCTCCTGGTACATCACGGACAGCACACCGTCCTGCGCGACGCGGGTCTCGTCGACCACCACCTCGCCGAACGCGTTCAGTCCCGCCCCGTCGTACAGCAGCCGCCAGTCGGTGTACCCGGAGGCCGCGGAGGCGGCGGCGATCCTGCCGTACGGGAAGACCGCGTACGCGTTGTCGTACGTGTCCAGGATCAGCCTGGTGCGCTGGCTGGAGTTCAGCGGGACCGGGATCTCGGTCTTCTGCCAGCCGCCGGAGGCGTTCTTGCGGAGGTGGAAGGCGCGGCCTTTCGCGGTGCGGTCGGCGACGTAGTTCGTGGTGCACTGGCCGAAGCGGCCGGGCACGTAGGAGATGATCGCGTGCGGCCGGCCCGCGGAGTCGGTGAACTGGCTCTCCTGGTTCATCAGGGAATGATCGGGGTTCAGCGGGTCCACGACCAGACCCGCGTCGGTCACGGACACCCGGTCGGCGCCGCCGGTGACACCGACGACCGCGCCCGCGTCGTTGCGCCAGGTGCGCCCGCGGTCGTCGGACCGGACATAGCCGGTGTCGTGGTTGGTGATGCCGCCGCTCGCGCACATCACCGCGCCGTTCTGTTCCCGCCAGGTGAAGAAGGCGTGCAGGCGGCCGCCTCGGTCGTAGTCGATGCCGTGCAGGTACATGTTGCGGGCGGTGGACGAGCCGTGCTCGCTGCTGTACGTGCCGGTGGACGCGGTCCACTCCCCCAGCACCGTCCACCGGGTGCCGTCGTACTCGGCGAGGGCGTTGCGGCCGTTGCCGGAGACGCCCGCCCGGTAGCTGAGCTGGAGCCTGCCCTCGGGAGTGGAGATGAACTGCGGGTAGGTGAACTGGGAGGTGAGGGCGAGCCCGTCGAGCGTGGACTGCGGCGCCCCGAAACGGCTCGCGGTCCAGCTGAGCCCCGCCGGGTTGTCCATGAGCCCGGCGACGGACTTGACGTAGGTGAAGCCGTCGCTGTGGGAGTCCATGTTGAGGTGCAGACGGCCGTCCGCCTTCGAGACACCCATGGAGATGACGTTGTGGGAGTCGTTGTAGCGCAGGGTGTGGCCGACCCTGACCGTCTGCCAGGTGCTCGCGCCGAGGGCGCGGCGCCCGACGACGGCGTTGCGGTCGGCGGTGTACCAGACCGCGTACTGATACCCCTTGTAGGTCAGCAGCCCGTTCTTCTGGAAGGAGTTGTTGTTGACCAGGCCGTCGTAGGACACGAAGTAGATCGCCTGGCCGTCGAGGGTGGTGAGGCCCGTCCGGGTGACCGAGGGGCCGGGGGCCGCGGCCCGCGCGACGCCGGGGGCGGCGGCCGCGGCGACCGCCAGGGCGGTGGCGAGCACGGTACGTCTTCTCATGGGAACGCTCCAGGTCAGGCGAGGTGGAAGACCTCGGTGAGCGGCTTCATCGCCGCGTCGGGACAGGCGCCGTCGAGCGACTCGAAGAAGGGGGCCATCTGGGCCTGCCAGCGGGCGTTGACGTCCGTGGCCGCCATTCCGGCGAGGGCGGCCTCGAAGTCCTCGGTCTCCAGGTAGCCGACGAGCAGGCCGTCGTCGCGCAGGAAGAGCGAGTAGTTGTGCCAGCCGGTGGCCGAGAGCGCGTCGAGCATCTCCGGCCACACGGCGGCGTGGCGTTCGCGGTACTCGGCGATCTTGTCCTGGCGGACCTTGAGCAGGAAACAGACGCGCTGCATGAAGTACCACTCCCGGCGGGTGAGGGGGATCAGAAGGTGAAGTCGTCGATGTTCTTGGCGTCGAATACGGTCGGTTTGCCGAGGCTGATGACGCCGTCCTTGCCGATGGTGAACTCGCCCATGCCGCCGGCGGTGAAGGTCTCGCCCTCCTTGCCGGTGATCTGCCCCGAGGCCAGCGCGACGGCGGTGCGCGCGGCCAGCTCACCCAGCTTGGCCGGGTCCCACAGCTCGAACGCCTCGACGGTGCCGTTCTTGACGTACTTGCGCATGTCGTTGGGGGTGCCGAGGCCGGTGAGCTTGACCTTGCCCTTGTACTTGGAGCCGGACAGGTACTGGGCGGCGGCCTTGATGCCGACGGTGGTCGGGGAGATGATCCCCTTCAGGTCCGGGTACTCCTGAAGCAGTCCCTGGGTCTGCTGGAAGGACTGCTGGGCGTCGTCGTTGCCGTAGGCGATCTTGACGAGCTTGATGTCCTTGTACTCGGGCTTCTCGAGTTCGTCCTTCATGAACTCGATCCAGATGTTCTGGTTGGTCGCGGTCTGCGCGGCGGACAGGATCGCGATCTCGCCCTTGTGGCCGATCTGCTCGGCGAGCAGCTGCACCTCGGTACGGCCCAGATCCTCGGCGGACGCCTGCGAGACGAAGGCGTTGCGGCAGTCGGGCCTGGTGTCGGAGTCGTACGTCACGACCTTGATGTCGTTGCTCATGGCCTGCTTGAGCGCGGTGCACAGGGCGCCGGGATCCTGCGCGGACACGGCCATCGCGTCGACCTGCTGCTGGGTGAGGGTGTTGACGTACGAGACCTGGCTGGAGGTGTCGGTGGCGCTGGACGGCCCGACCTCCTTGTAACTGGACCCCAGCTCCTTCAGCGCCTTCTCGCCGCCCTTGTCCGCGGTGGTGAAGTACGGGTTGTTGACCTGCTTGGGCAGGAAGCCGACGGTGAGGCCCTTCTTCAGCTCGGCGTTCGGATCGGCCTTGCCTGCGGCCACGGCGGAGCCGCCCTCTTGGGCCACGTCCTTCTTGGTGGTACCGCCGCAGGCGGTGAGCGCGAGGGCGAGTGAGGTGACGGCGGCGAGAGCGGCACCGGTACGGCGGAGGGTTGACTTGCGCATGCAGGGTTCCTTTCAACGGTGGGAAGCGGACGTTGTTCAGGGGCGCGGGGAACTGCGCGATCGGCCACGGACGGCCTGCCAGCCGGACGACCGCGCACGCACGACGGCGATCTGCCGAGCCACCCGCGGCCCGAGCACGGAGAGAACGAGCAGCACACCGGTGACCACGATCTGCGACTGCGCGGAAACGTCCTGAAGGCTCATCACGTTCTGCAGCGCACCGAGCAGGAAGACGCCCGCGATCGCCCCGCCGAGCGTCCCCTTGCCCCCGTCGAAGTCGATCCCACCGAGCAACACGGCGGCGACGACGGACAGTTCCAGGCCCGTCGCGTTGTCATAGCGCGCGCTCGCGTAGTGCAGAGCCCAGAACACCCCGGTGAGCGAGGCCATCAGCCCGGTCACGGTGAACAGGATCAGCTTCTGCCGCTTCACGCGGATGCCCGCGAACCGCGCCGCCTCCTCACTCGCCCCGATCGCGAACAGGGACCGCCCGAACGGCGTGGCGTGCAGCGCGACCACGGCGATCGCCAGCAGCACGAGGAAGGGCGGGAAGGCGTACGGGAGGAACGTGTCGCCGATGCGCCCGGACGCGAAGTCCAGGTACTGCGGGGGGAAGTCGGTCACCGCGTCGGAGCCCAGCACGATCTGCGCGATGCCCCGGTAGGCGGCGAGGGTGCCGATGGTGACGGCGAGGGACGGCAGCCCCAGCTTGGTCACGAGCAGGCCGTTGACGAGGCCGCAGACCACGCCGAGCAGCAGGCACAGCGGAATGATCGTCTCGATCGCCATGCCCTGGTTCCACAGCGCGCCCATCACCGCGCCGGACAGTCCGGCGGTGGAGGCGACCGAGAGATCGATCTCGCCGGAGACGACGAGCAGCGTCATCGGCAGCGCGATGAGCGCGATGGGCAGCGTGTTCCCGATCAGGAACGACAGGTTCAGCGCGTTGCCGAAGCCGTCGACGAAGGTGAACGAGAACAGCAGCAGGACGAT
The DNA here is from genome assembly GCF_035645055.1 of Streptomyces sp. Lineage (GTDB taxonomy): Bacteria > Actinomycetota > Actinomycetes > Streptomycetales > Streptomycetaceae > Streptomyces. Next base: position 418,722 of record NZ_DASQNH010000076.1, read on the forward strand.
CAGCAGGGCGCCGACGACCGAGTCCCACCTCTTCAAGGCGGACCACCGGACCACGCGCGTCAGGGACTCAGGCATGGCGGACGTTCCTCTTCTTCAGGGCCGAGGCCACCCGCAGCGCCACCATCCGGTCGACCGCGATGGCCAGGATCAGCAGGACGCCGTTGATCGCGAGCACCCAGACGGAGCTGACGCCGAGGGCGGGCAGCACGCTGTTGACGGAGGTCAGCAGCAGCGCGCCGAGGGCGGCGCCGTAGACACTGCCGGAGCCGCCGGTGAAGACGACGCCGCCGACGACGACCGCGCTGACGACGGTGAGTTCGTAGCCGTTGCCGGTGCCGGAGTCGACGTTGCCGAAGCGGGCCAGGTACAGGGCTCCGGCGAGTCCTGCGAGGGCGCCGCAGAAGGTGTACGCGGCGAGGATCCGCTTGCGGACGGGGATGCCGGCGAGCCGGGCGGCCTCGGGGCTGGAGCCGAGCGCGTACAGCTCCCGGCCGCTGCCGAAGTGCTTGAGGCAGTACGCGGTCGCCACCAGCACGGCGAGCGCGATCAGCGCGAGGTACGGCACCGCGGAGATGCCGCCGGAGCCGAAGTCGACGAAACCGCCGGGCAGGTCGGCCGCGGTGATCTGGCGGGAGCCGACCCAGATGGAGTCGATGCCGCGGATGACGTAGAGCGTGCCGAGGGTGACGACGAGGGCGGGGACCTGGCCGAGGCTGACGAGCAGGCCGTTGAGGAGGCCGAAGCCGACCCCCGTCAGGACGGCGAGGAGCACGGCGACGACCGGGTTGCCGCCGCCCTGCAGGTACGTACCGGCGGCGAAGGCGCTGATGCCCAGGGTGGAGCCCACCGACAGGTCCACGTTGCGGGTGATGACGACCAGGGACTGGCCGGTGGCGACCAGGACCAGGATGGTCGCGTTCAGCAGCAGGTCCTTGATGCCCTGCTCGGACAGGAACTCGCTGTTGCCGGCCTGGGTGACGGCGATCATGGCCAGGAAGACGAGCAGGATGGCGAGTTCGCGCATCCTGAGGACACGGTCGACCAGGCGGGTGCCGCCCGCCTCGGGCACGTCCGGTGCGGGGGCTTGCCGAGGAGTGGTCACGGTCACGCGGCCGCCCTCCCCGTGGCTGCCGCCATCACGGTTTCCTCGGTGGCGTCGGAGCGCGGGATCTCGGCGGCCAGCCGGCCCTCGTGCATCACCAGCACGCGGTCGGCCATGCCGAGGATCTCGGGCAGGTCGGAGGAGATCATCAGGACGGCCACGCCGTCCGCGGCCAGCTCGCCGAGCAGCCGGTGCACCTCGGCCTTGGTGCCGACGTCGATGCCGCGGGTGGGCTCGTCGACGATCAGCACCCTGGGGCGGGTGGCGAGCCACTTGGCGAGCACGACCTTCTGCTGGTTGCCGCCGGAGAGCGTGGAGACGGTGTCGGCGATGCGGGCGTACTTCACCTGGAGCCTGACCGCCCAGTCGAGGGAGCGGCTGCGTTCGGCGCCGCGGTCCATGAGCCCCGCCCTGACGGTCGTACGAAGACCCGTGAGGCCGATGTTGCGCTCGATGGACATGTTCATCACCAGGCCCTGGGCGCGGCGGTCCTCGGGGACGAGGGCGAGTCCGGCGGCCATGGCGGTGGAGGGCGCGCCGTTGACCAGGGGTGTGCCGTCCACGGTGACCTCCCCGGCGTCCCAGCGGTCGACGCCGAAGACGGCGCGGGCGACCTCGGTGCGCCCGGCGCCGACGAGTCCGGCGAGGCCGACGATCTCTCCGCGGCGCACCTCGAAGGAGACGTCGGTGAAGACGCCCTCGCGGGTCAGCCGGCGGACGCTCAGCGCCACCTCGCCCGGCTGCACGTCCTGCTTGGGATACAGCTCGTCGAGGTCCCGGCCGACCATCCGGCGGACCAGGTCGTCCTCGGTCATCCCGGCGAGGGGTTCGCTGCCGATCCAGGCGCCGTCGCGCAGGGTGGTCACCTTCTGGCAGATCTCGAAGATCTCCTCCAGCCGGTGGGAGATGAAGAGGACCGCGGCGCCCTGGTCCTTCAGGGTGCGGACCACGCCGAAGAGGCGGGCGACCTCGCTGCCGGTGAGCGCGGCGGTCGGCTCGTCCATGATCAGGACGCGGGCGTCGAAGGAGAGCGCCTTGGCGATCTCCACGATCTGCTGGTCGGCGATGGACAGTCCGCGGGCGGGCCGGTCGGGGTCGAGGCCGACGCCGAGGCGCCGCATCAGGGCGGCGGTCGCGGCACGGGTGGCCTTGTGGTCGATCCGGCCGAGGACGCGCTTGGGGCTGCGGCCCATGAAGATGTTCTCGGCGATCGACAGGTCGGGGAAGAGCGTGGGCTCCTGGTAGATCACGGCGATCCCGGCGTCACGGGCGTCGCCGGGGCCGTGGAAGACGACGGGCGCGCCGTCGAGCAGCACCTGGCCGGCGTCCGGCCGGTGCACTCCGGCGAGCGTCTTGATGAGGGTCGACTTGCCCGCGCCGTTCTCCCCGGCGAGGGCGTGGACCTCGCCGGGGAACAGCTCCAGGGACACGTCCCGCAGGGCGCGTACGGCGCCGAAGGACTTGGAGACGCCCTGGAGCGCCAGCACCGGGGGCGGCCCCGTGTCGGACGGGTGGGTCATGAGGGGCTCCTCGACGACGCGATGCGCGCCGTGAAAGGTTTCAACTGGGTTGCCGGGACGTTAGGCGGGCCAGCCATGTCACGTCAATGGGTCCGTGTCGAAAAGGTTTCGATAATCGAAGGTCACCGCGAGGTCACGGAGAGCGGGGTTGGTCAGAGTGCTTGACACCCCTTCGGGCGACTCATAACTTGCGGTTCTGAATCGTTTCATTGAATCGGTAGGAGCCCAGCAGTGACCGATGTCGCCGCGGTGAAGGCCGCGCTGAAGACCCAGGCCATCGAGACGCCGTCATGGGCGTACGGGAACTCCGGGACCCGCTTCAAGGTGTTCGCGCAGGCGGGCGTGCCACGCGATCCGCGCGAGAAGCTGGACGACGCGGCCAAGGTGCACGAGTTCACCGGAGTCGCGCCGACCGTCGCCCTGCACATCCCGTGGGACAAGGTCGACGACTACGCGGCGCTCGCCCAGCACGCCGAGGAGCGCGGCCTGAGACTGGGCGCGATCAACTCCAACACCTTCCAGGACGACGACTACAAGCTGGGCAGCGTCTGCCACCCGGACGCGGCGGTGCGCCGCAAGGCGATCGACCATCTGCTGGCGTGCGTCGACATCATGGACGCGACAGGCTCCGCCGATCTGAAGCTGTGGTTCGCCGACGGGACGAACTACCCCGGGCAGGACGACATCCGGGCCCGGCAGGACCGGCTCGCCGAGGCGCTCGCGGAGGTCTACGAGCGGCTCGGCGAGGGGCAGCGGATGCTGCTGGAGTACAAGTTCTTCGAGCCCGCGTTCTACACGACGGACGTTCCGGACTGGGGCACGGCCTACGCTCACTGCCTGAAGCTGGGGCCGAAGGCGCAGGTCGTGGTCGACACCGGGCACCACGCGCCGGGTACCAACATCGAGTTCATCGTGGCGACGCTGCTGCGCGAGGGGAAGCTCGGCGGGTTCGACTTCAACTCGCGGTTCTACGCCGACGACGACCTGATGGTGGGGGCGGCGGATCCGTTCCAGCTGTTCCGGATCATGTACGAGGTGGTCCGCGGGGGCGGGTTCACTCCCGACGTGGCGTTCATGCTCGACCAGTGCCACAACCTCGAGGCGAAGATCCCGGCGATCATCCGGTCGGTGATGAATGTGCAGGAGGCGACCGCGAAGGCGCTTCTCGTGGACCGCGATGCCCTCGCCACCGCACAGGCCGACGGTGATGTGCTCGGCGCCAACGCGGTGCTGATGGACGCGTACAACACGGATGTGCGGCCGCTGCTGCGGGAGGTGCGGTCGGAGATGGGGCTCGCCGAGGACCCGATCGCCGCGTACCGGGCGTCCGGGTGGGCCGAGAAGATCGCCGCCGAGCGGGTGGGCGGGCAGCAGGCCGGCTGGGGGGCGTAGGCGTCTGCCGGGTTCCGTCGTAGTCGGGCTGCGGGCCGGTCGTGACCGGTCGCGCAGTTCCCCGCGCCCCCGGGCGGGCGCTTCGCGCCCGATCCGGGCGTCCAGGTCGAACCTCTTCTTCTAAGGACTGAATGCTCATGGCACCGCATCCCGAAGCCGCCGCACTGCTCGCCCGCTCGCATCGGCTCGGATCCGATCCCCGGAACACCAACTACGCCGGCGGCAACGCGTCCGCGAAGGGCGTCGACACCGATCCCGTCACCGGGGGTGACGTGGAGCTGATGTGGGTGAAGGGGTCCGGGGGTGATCTCGGCACGCTCACCGAGGCAGGGCTCGCCGTGCTGCGGCTGGACCGGCTGCGGGCGCTCGTCGACGTCTATCCGGGCGAGGAGCGCGAGGACGAGATGGTCACCGCGTTCGACTACTGCCTGCACGGCAAGGGCGGGGCGGCGCCCTCCATCGACACCGCCATGCACGGGCTCGTCGACGCCGCGCACGTGGATCATCTGCACCCGGACTCCGGGATCGCCCTCGCCTGCGCCGCCGACGGGGAGAAGCTGACCGCCGAGTGTTTCGGGGACAGCGTGGTGTGGGTGCCGTGGCGGCGGCCCGGGTTCCGGCTCGGGCTGGACATCGCCGCGGTGAAGGAGGCGAACCCGCAGGCCATCGGGTGCATCCTGGGCGGGCACGGCATCACGGCGTGGGGCGACACCGCCGAGGAGTGCGAGCGCAACTCGCTGCACATCATCCGGACCGCGGAGAAGTTCCTGGCGGAGCGCGGGAAGGCCGAGCCGTTCGGGCCCGTGGTCGAGGGCTGGGCGCCGCTGGGCGAGGCCGAGCGGCGGGAGCGGGCGGCGGCGCTGGCACCGTATGTGCGGGCCGTAGCCTCGCAGGACCGGCCGCAGGTCGGGCACTTCGACGACGGTGACGTGGTGCTGGACTTCCTCGCGCGGGCCGAGCACCCGCGGCTCGCCGCGCTCGGCACCTCCTGCCCCGACCACTTCCTGCGGACCAAGGTCCGGCCGCTGGTCCTGGACCTGCCGCCGACGGCCCCGCTGGACGAGGCGATCGCCCGGCTGAGGGAGCTGCACGCGGCCTACCGCGAGGAGTACGCCGCCTACTACGAGCGGCACGCCGAGCCCGGCTCCCCCGCGATGCGCGGCGCCGACCCGGCGATCGTGCTGATCCCGGGCGTCGGCATGTTCAGCTTCGGCAAGGACAAGCAGACCGCGCGGGTGGCGGGCGAGTTCTACGTCAACGCCATCAACGTGATGCGGGGCGCCGAGGCGGTGTCGGCGTACGCGCCGATCGAGGAGTCGGAGAAGTTCCGGATCGAGTACTGGGCGCTGGAGGAGGCCAAGCTCCGGCGGATGCCGAAGCCGAAGGCGCTGGCCACCCGGGTGGCGCTGGTGACCGGCGCGGGCAGCGGCATCGGCCGGGCGATCGCGCACCGGCTGGCCGCCGAGGGCGCGTGTGTCGTCGTCGCGGACCTGAACACGGAGAACGCGGCGGCGGTCGCGGAGGAGCTGGGCGGGCCGGACAAGGCGGTCGCGGTGACCGTGGACGTGACCTCAGAGGAGCAGATCGCCGAGGCGTTCAGGACGGCGGTGCTCGCCTTCGGCGGGGTGGATCTCGTCGTCAACAACGCCGGGATCTCCATCTCCAAGCCGCTGCTGGAGACCTCCGCGAAGGACTGGGACCTCCAGCACGACATCATGGCCCGCGGCTCCTTCCTGGTCTCGCGGGAGGCGGCCCGGGTGATGACCGCGCAGGGGCTGGGCGGTGACATCGTCTACATCGCCAGCAAGAACGCCGTGTTCGCCGGCCCGAACAACATCGCCTACTCCGCCACCAAGGCCGACCAGGCGCACCAGGTGCGGCTGCTCGCCGCCGAGCTGGGCGAGCACGGCATCCGCGTCAACGGCGTCAACCCGGACGGGGTGGTGCGCGGCTCGGGCATCTTCGCGGGCGGCTGGGGCGCCCAGCGGGCGGCCGTGTACGGGGTGCCGGAGGAGAAGCTGGGCGAGTTCTACGCCCGGCGCACCCTGCTCAAGCGCGAGGTGCTGCCGGAGCATGTGGCCAACGCCGTGTTCGCGCTGACCGGCGGGGACCTCACCCACACCACCGGTCTGCACATCCCGGTCGACGCGGGCGTCGCCGCCGCCTTCCTGCGGTGAGCGCGCTCGTGAAGTCGTACGCCGCGGTCGACCTCGGCGCGTCCAGCGGACGCGTCATGGTCGGCCGCGTCGGCCGGCACGAACTGGAGCTGACCGAGGCGCACCGCTTCCCCAACCGGCCCGTGCGGCTGCCCGAGGGTCTGCGCTGGGACGTGCTGGCGCTGTACTCGGGGATCCTCGACGGGCTGCGGGCGGCGGGTGCCGCCGCCGGTGGCCGGCTGGACTCCGCCGGCATCGACAGCTGGGCCGTGGACTACGGCCTGCTGGACGCGGACGGGGCGCTGCTCGGCAACCCGGTGCACTACCGGGACACCCGCACCGAGGGCGTCGCGGAGTCGGTGTGGGCGACCGTGCCCGCCGCGGAGCTGTACGCGGCGACCGGGTTGCAGTACGCGCCGTTCAACACCCTGTACCAGCTCAGCGCGGCCCGCTCCGGCGCGCAGTTCGCGCACGCCAAGCGGCTGTTGCTGATCCCGGACCTGATGACGTACTGGCTCACCGGCGAGCAGGGCACCGAGCTGACCAACGCCTCCACGACCCAGCTCGTCGACCCCCGCACCGGGGACTGGTCGTACGACGTGGCGGCGCGGCTCGGCATCGACCTGAGCCTGTTCGCGCCGCTGCGCCGGCCCGGGGACCCGGCGGGCGTGCTGCGCGCCGAGGTGCTGGAGGAGACGGGGCTCACCGGGCCGGTTCCGGTCACCGCGGTCGGCTCGCACGACACCGCGTCGGCGGTGGCGGCCGTACCGGCGACCGGTGAGCGGTTCGCGTACATCTGCACCGGCACCTGGTCGCTGGCGGGTCTGGAGCTGACCGCGCCGGTGCTGACCGAGGAGAGCCGCGCCGCCAACTTCACCAACGAGCTGGGCCTGGACGGCACGGTCCGCTACCTGCGCAACATCATGGGGCTGTGGCTGCTCCAGGAGTGCGTGCGGGCCTGGGGCGAGCCGGACCTGGGCGAGCTGCTGCGGGCGGCGGCCGTGGTACCGGCCCTGCGGTCCGTCGTCGACGCGGGGGACGCGGCGTTCCTGGCGCCGGGTCGGATGCCGGAGCGGATCGCCGAGGCGTGCCGGGCGTCGGGACAGCCGGTGCCCGAGACGCACGCCGAGATCACCCGGTGCATCCTCGACTCCCTCGCGCTCGCCCACCGGCGGGCGGTCGAGGACGCGCAACGGCTCGCCGGGCACGGCGCCGACGTCGTCCACGTGGTCGGCGGCGGGGTGCGCAACGCGCTGCTGTGCCAGCTGACCGCCGACGCGTGCGGGCTGCCGGTGGTGGCGGGCCCGACCGAGGCGGCGGCCCTCGGCAACGTGCTGGTGCAGGCGCGCGCCCACGAGCTGGTCGGCGACCGCGCCGACATGCGCCGGCTGCTCACCCGCACCCAGCCGCTGACCCGCTACGAGCCGCGCGGCGACACCGCCCGCTGGCGGGCGGCCCAGGAGCGGCTCGCCGCCCGCTGACCGCCCTGAGGTCCGGCCCGTCGGCGGGCCGGACCTCCTGCCCTCCCCGTCACCCCCGCACTACCCTGCCCTCATCCGATGATCGACCCCGAGGAGCCGCGATGCGTGTCGCCCTGTTCCTGACCTGTGTCAACGACACGCTCTATCCGGACACCGGGCGTGCCGTGGTGAGGCTGCTGACCAGGCTGGGCGTGGAGGTCGACTTCCCGATGGCGCAGACCTGCTGCGGGCAGGCCCACTACAACACGGGCTACCGGCACGAGGCGGAGCCGCTGGCACGGCACTTCTCCGAGGTCTTCGGGGAGTACGAGGCGATCGTGACGCCGTCCGGGTCGTGCGGGGCGATGGTGCGGGAGCTGTATCCGCGGATGGGCGAGCGGGCCCGGGCGGAGGGCCGCGGCGACTCGCTGGCCGCGAGGCTCGCGCCGGTGGTGCCGAAGACGTACGAGCTGACGGAGTTCCTGGTGGACGTGCTGGGGGTGACGGACGTCGGCGCCTACTACCCCCACACGGTGACCTACCACCCGACCTGCCACGGGCTGCGCGGACTGGGCCTCGGCGACCGGCCGCGACGGCTGCTGGAGGCGGTGAAGGGGCTGGAGCTGGTGGAACTGCCCGGCGCGGAGGAGTGCTGCGGCTTCGGCGGCACGTTCGCTCTGAAGAACGCCGACGTCTCCGCGGCGATGGGCGCCGACAAGGTCCGCAACGCGGAGTCGACCGGCGCCCAGGTGCTGTGCGCGGCCGACAACTCCTGTCTGATGCACATCGGCGGCACCATGGGCCGGCTGCGGTCGGGCATGCGCCCGGTGCACATCGCGGAGATCCTGGCGAGCACGGAAGAGGAGCCCCTGGCATGAGCGGAACCTTCGTCGGCATGCCGGCCTTCCCGGCGGCGGCACGCGAGGCGGTGCGCAATCCGGTCCTGCGCGGCAATCTGCGCCACGCCACCCACACGATCCGCGCCAAGCGGGCCAAGGCGGTCGCCGAGGTCGAGGACTGGGCCGAGCTGCGCGAGGCCGGGAAGCGGATCAAGGACCACACGCTGCGCCATCTCGACCGATACCTGGAGCAGTTGGAGGAGTCGGTCACCGCGGCCGGCGGGGTCGTCCACTGGGCGGCGGACGCCGAGGAGGCCAACCGGATCGTCACCGGACTGGTCAAGGCGACCGGGGAGTCGGAGGTCGTCAAGGTCAAGTCCATGGCCACCCAGGAGATCGGGCTCAACGAAGCTCTGGAGGCGGAGGGCGTCCGCGCCTACGAGACCGATCTCGCCGAGCTGATCGTGCAGTTGGGCAAGGACCGCCCCTCGCACATCCTCGTGCCCGCCATCCACCGCAACCGCGGTGAGATCCGCGACATCTTCCGCGACGAGATGAGCGAGTGGGGCCGCCCGGCTCCCGAGGGCCTGACCGACACCCCCGCCGAACTCGCCGAGGCGGCGCGCCTGCACCTGCGGGAGAAGTTCCTGCGCGCCAAGGTCGGCATCTCCGGCGCCAACTTCATGGTCGCCGAGACCGGCACGCTGGTCGTCGTGGAGTCCGAGGGCAACGGGCGGATGTGCCTGACCCTGCCGGAGACACTGATCTCGGTGGTCGGCATCGAGAAGATCGTGCCGGCCTGGCGGGACCTGGAGGTCTTCCTGCAGACCCTCCCCCGCTCCTCGACGGCCGAGCGGATGAACCCGTACACGTCGATGTGGACCGGCACCACGGACGAGGACGGGCCGAGCACCTTCCACCTGGTCCTGCTCGACAACGGCCGCACCGACACCCTCGCCGACGAGGTCGGCCGCCAGGCCCTGCGCTGCATCCGCTGCTCGGCCTGCCTCAACGTGTGCCCGGTGTACGAGCGGGCGGGCGGGCACGCCTACGGCTCGGTCTACCCGGGTCCGATCGGCGCCATCCTCAGCCCTCAACTGCGCGGCACGGGAAGCGAGATCGACGCCTCGCTGCCGTACGCGTCGTCGCTGTGCGGTGCCTGCTACGACGTGTGCCCGGTCGCCATCGACATTCCCGAGGTGCTGGTGCATCTGCGGGAGCGTGTCGTCCAGGGCGGTCCGGTGACCCGCGCGGGCAACAAGGTGGTGCTGCGGCCCGCGAAGGGTCACGCGGCCGAGCGGGCGGCGATGCGGGCGGCACGGTGGGCGTTCAGCCGTCCGGTGGCGCTGCGCACCGGCCAGCGGCTGGCGTCGCGCACCCGGCGCTTCCACCCACGCACCCTGCCGGGGCCCGGCCGGGCGTGGAGCGGGACCCGGGAGCTGCCCCCGGTCCCGGCGGAGCCGTTCCGGGACTGGTGGCAGCGCACGCACGCGGGAAAGGCCGGTGGGAAGTGAGCGGCAGGGACCGGATCCTGGGCCGGGTGCGGCGCGCGCTGGCCGATGTGCCGGGCGACGACGCACCGTACGAGCGGGCGGTCGTCCGTGACTATCTGCGCGAGCACGGCGGGCGCTCCGTCGACGAGACGGTGGGCCTGCTCGCCGAGAACCTGGCGGACTACCGGGCGCTCGTGCACCGGTGCACGGCGGACGAACTGCCCTCGCTGATCGCCGGGTTGCTGTCCGGGCGCGGCGCGCGGACCGTGCTCGTGCCGCCCGGCCTGGATCCGGGCTGGCTCGCGGCGGCGGAGGCCGAGCGGGTCCCCGACCGGGCCGAGTCCACCGCGCACGAGCTGGACCGGGTCGACAGCGTGGTCACGGCGTGCGCGGTGGCGATCGCCGAGACCGGCACGATCGTGCTGGACGGCGGCCCCGACCAGGGGCGCCGCCGGATCACGCTCGTACCGGACCACCACATCTGTGTGGTGCGGGTCCCGGACCAGGTGGTGTCCTCCGTCCCGCGGGCCCTGGACCGCCTCGACCCCGCGCGCCCGTTGACGTGGATCTCCGGCCCGTCGGCGACCAGCGACATCGAACTGGACCGGGTGGAGGGGGTGCACGGGCCGCGCACTCTGGAGGTGGTGCTGGTGACCGGGCCATAGGCGGCCCGCCGCGACGGCGGCTCCCGCACCGGTCCCGGGCCGGCTGGTTCAGCCGGCGCTGTGCGGATGGCGCGCCGCGACCTCCCCGGCCATCGTCCGCAGCCTCGTGAAGTAGGACGCGCAGTACGCGTCGTCGATCAGGGGCAGGACCTTGTCGAGACCCGCGGCGCACCACCAGAGCATGGCGACGCCCTCCTCGTCGAGCCCGCCGTCGAGTTCCCGCCGGGCGAGGACGGTGACGTCCGCGTCGAGGAGGATCAGCTCCACGCCTGCGATGTCCACGCCCCGGAAGCCCGCCGGGTAGGGGGCGTCGCGATGCTCCGCGTACAGGCGGGCGAGCCGGTCACCGTCGTGTCGTTCGGGCATTCCATGATCATGTCATGTGGAGGGCCGTGACACCACGGTGAACAAGCGCTTAGATAGGTGGCCGGATTCCGACGCCGACCCTGGAGGCCCTGGTGTTCACTTCCGTCGACGACGTCTCCGCCCGCCTCGCCGAGACCGGCTATCTGGCTTCGCCGGCGGTCGCCACCACCGTCTTCCTCGCCGACCGCCTGGGCAAGCCGCTGCTCGTCGAGGGGCCCGCCGGGGTCGGCAAGACCGAGCTGGCCAAGGCGGTGGCGCAGGTCGCGGGGGCACGGCTGGTGCGGTTGCAGTGCTACGAGGGCGTCGACGAGTCGCGGGCGCTGTACGAGTGGAACCACGCCAAGCAGCTGCTGCGGATCAGCGCCGGACGGGACGAGACCTGGGACGAGACGCGCACGGACATCTTCGCCGAGGAGTTCCTGCTGCCGCGCCCGCTGCTCACCGCGATCCGCGGCGACGACCCGAAGGTGCTCCTGATCGACGAGACCGACAAGGCGGACGTCGAGGTGGAGGGCCTGCTGCTGGAGGTGCTGAGCGACTTCCAGGTCACCGTCCCCGAGCTGGGCACGATCACCGCGACCCGCCGCCCGTTCGTCGTCCTCACCTCCAACGCCTCCCGGGAGCTGTCCGAGGCGCTGCGCCGCCGCTGTCTCTTCCTGCACATCGGCTTCCCCGAGGAGGATCTGGAGCGGCGGATCGTCCGGCTGAAGGTGCCGGGGATCGACGCGGCGCTCGCGGAGTCCGTCGTACGGGTGGTGGGGGCCCTGCGGGCGATGGACCTGCGGAAGGTGCCCTCGGTCGCCGAGACCATCGACTGGGCCCGCACCCTGCTCGCACTCGGCGCGCGCACCCTCGACGAGACCGTCGTACGCGACACCCTCGGCGTGGTGCTCAAGCACCAGGACGACGTCCTCAAGGCGGCCGCCAAGCTCGACCTGGACGCGGTGTGACGGCGGCGGCCTCCGATGCCGCGGCCCGGCTGACCGGCTTGGTGGCCGCGCTGCGCGGGCACGGGGTGCGGATCGGCACCGGTGAGACGGTGGACGCGGCACGGGCGGTGGTGGCCCTGGGGTTCGCCGACCGGGAGCTGCTGCGGGAAGGGCTGGCCGCCACCCTGCTGCACACCGCGGACCAGCGGCGGGTGTTCGACCCGGTCTTCGACCTGTACTTCCCGCGCGCCGTCGGCGGCCCGGGGACGGGCGGCGCGGACGGCCCGGCCGACCGGGAGGAGCTGCGCGACCGGATCGCGGCGGCGCTCGCCGCGGGCGATGTCGCGCTGCTGGAGCGGCTGGCGGCGGAGGCGGTCGACGGCTTCGGCGGATACGGGAGTTCACCGGGCTCGGACGGCTGGTCGGCGTACCAGACCCTCGACCGGCTGCGCCCCCAGACCCTGCTCGCCCGGGTCCGCGACATGGTGCGGGCGGGCGACGGCGGCTCCGGGTTCACCGGCCGGCTGCTGGACGACGAGATCCGGCGGCGCATCGAGGCCTTCCGCGGGCAGGTCGCGGCGGAGGCGCGGCGCCGGGTCGCCGAGCGGCGCGGGCGCGACGGGATCGCCCGGCGGGCGGTGGCGCCGACCGCCGACCGGATCGACTTCCTGTACGCCGGGCAGGACCGGCTCGCCGAACTGCGCCGTACGGTACGGCCGCTCGCCCGCAAGCTGGCCACCCGGCTCGCCGCCCGGCGCCGGCGGGCCGCCCGGGGCGGCATCGATCTGCGGCGGACGCTGCGCGGGTCGCTGTCGACCGGCGGCGTGCCGATCCGGCCCGTGCTGCGCCGGCGTCGTCCGGCCCGGCCCGAACTGGTGCTGCTGTGCGATGTGTCGGGCTCGGTGTCCGGGTTCTCGGACTTCACCATGCTGCTGGTGCAGGCGCTGCACGACCAGTTCTCCAAGGTGCGGGTGTTCGCCTTCGTCAACCGGCTCGACGAGGTGACGGGGCTGCTGGAGCACGGCGCGGCCGACCCCGGCGGGCTGGGTGCGCGGATCCGCGCCGAGGCGACCCTGACCGGCTGGCACGGCAGCAGTGACTACGGGGTCGCGCTGGGCGAGTTCGCGGAGCGGTACGGCGACGCGGTGGGCCCGCGGACGACGGTGTTCGTGCTGGGGGACGCGCGGACGAACATGGCCGATCCGAACCTCGCGGCACTGCGGTGGATCGCCGGACGGGCCCGCCGGGTGTACTGGCTCAACCCGGAGCCGCGCGCCCAGTGGGGCACCGGGGACTCGGCGGCGCCCGAGTACGCCGAGCTGGTGGCGATGCACGAGTGCCGCACCGCTCACCAGCTCGGAACCCTGATCAGCCGGCTGCTGCCGGTGTGAGGAGACCGACGGGTCCGCGGGGGACCGCCCGGTCAGCCCTCCTTGTCCTTGGCGTACTCCTTGGCCATCTGACCCTCGAAGTCGTAGGCGACGCACGCTTCGTCGCCCACCACCCAGGCGTCGTGGCCGGGCGAGCAGACGAAGACCTCGCCCGGGCCGACCTCGGCCTCCGTGCCGTCGTCCATGCGGATGTGCAGATGGCCCTGGACGACATAGCCGTTGTGGTTCATCTGACAGCTGTCGGTGCCCGCGATCGGCCCCACGTCCTGGGACCAGCGCCAGCCCGGCTCGAACGTCGCCACCGCGAAGTCGCACCCCGCCAGGTGCACGGCCTCCAGGTGTCCGTGCGGGAAGTCCCGTCGCTCGTCCGGCCTGTCGAGCGTCTTCATCTCCAGCATGACGCTCCTCCCTTCCGGCCGCGTCCGCGGCGGCCTGGGCCGGTCTCCGTCTCCCCTGCGGCGCAGGCGGCACCGGCGGTGGCCGGACCCCTCGTCTCCATCGTCCGCCGGGGGGTTGGGGGCCGCCATTCGGGGGCGGGGGCCGTCACGCGGAGAGCCGTCGTCCGAGGGGCGGGGGCCGCGCGCGGGAACGAGCCGTCAGTCCGCGCCGCCCCCGCACAGCCGTGCGAACCGCTCCGTGTCGATGTTGCCGCCGGAGACGATCACGCCGACACGGCGCGGAAGGTCCGTGACGCGGCCGGAGAGCAGCGCGGCGAGCGGGGTGGCACCGCTGGGCTCCACCACGATCTTCAGCCGCTCGAAGGCGAACCGCATCGCCGCCCTGATCTCGTCGTCGCTCACCAGGACGATCTCGTCGACCAGCCTTCGGTTGACGGAGAAGGTCAGCTCGCCCGGCGTGTGCAGGGCCTGGCCGTCGGCGATGGTGCGCGGCACCGGGACGCTGACCCGCCGGCCCGCCTCCAGGGACCGCTTGGTGTCGTCCCCGGCCTCCGGTTCGACGCCGATGATCCGGATTCCGGCCCGCAGGCCCTTGGCCGCGGTCGCGCTGCCCGCTATCAGGCCGCCGCCGCCGACGGGGGTGACGAGGGCGTCCAGCTCCCCCGCCTCCTCCAGCAGTTCCAGAGCCGCGGTGCCCTGCCCGGCGATGATGTGCGGATGCTCGTAGGGCGGGATGACGGTGAGCCCGCGCTCGGCGGCCAGGGCCTCGGCGATGGCGACACGGTCGCCGGTGTAGCGGTCGTAGGAGACGATCTCGGCGCCGTACCCCGCGGTCGCCTCCCGCTTGGAGGCGGGCGCGTCCTCGGGCATGACGATCACCGCGGTGGTGCCCAGTTCGCGGGCGGCGAGGGCGACGGCCTGCGCGTGGTTCCCGGACGAGTACGCCGCGACGCCCCGGGCCAGTTGTTCCGGCGTCAGCCGGGAGATCGCGTTGTAGGCGCCGCGGAACTTGAACGCGCCGATCCGCTGGAAGTTCTCGCACTTCAGCAGGGTCTCCGCGCCGACCAGGGCGTCCAGGGTGCGGGAGCGGAGCACCGGAGTGCGGTGGGCGACGCCCTTGAGCCGCGCGGCGGCCGCGCGGACGTCGTCGAGCGTGACCGGGTCGGGGGCGATCGTCACGAGTGTCCTCCCTGGGACGTCGGGTCGGCCGTGGCTCTGGCCTGGGAGAGGTAGCTGTAGGCGGAGGCGCGGGAGATGCCGAGGCGGGCGGCGACCTGCTCGACCGCGCGGCGCACCGCGAAGACGCCGTGCTCGTCGAGGCTGCGGAACAGTTCCAGTCGGCGCTCACGGTCGAGGCCGGCCCAGTTGTGGTGCTGCAGCAGCCGGTGGGTGTCGAGGATGACGTCCACGACGGAGTCGATGTCGTTGCCGAAGGTGGTGACCGGCGTGTGCGCGGGATCCGCGCCGAGGCCGGCGAGCCCGCCCAGCAGGGCGTGGGCCCGGTGGACGGCGGTGACGTCGAGATTGACGCACAGGGCGCCGAAAACGGCGCCCGTGGAGTCCCGCAGCACCATCGTGGACGACTTGACCAGGTCGCCGGAGCGGGTGCGGGTGAGGTAGTTCAGCTCGTCGGCGGCTTCGTCGCCGCGGGCGAGGACCCGCATGCCGATCTCGCTCATCGCCCCGCCCACCGCCCGCCCGGTCACCGAACCGGCCACGGCGACCACCGACTTCTCCGGCCGCCGGTAGTCGTGGAGGACCACTTCGCACAGCGGCCCGAAGGTCGCCACGAGCCCGTCGACGACCGGCCCGAGCGCCCCGATGATCGCGTCCCGCTCGGCATCCAGGTCCTGCCCGGCCACACACCCTCCCCTTGGACTGTTCATCCAACTTCTGGACTCCCAGTCTAAACAGAGAGCGGGGCGACGGCGCAAGGAATTCCCTCGGATGGCCCGCCCGGCTCGGGAGCGGGTCAGTCGGCGCAGCTCGTGATCCAGCGGAGGACCGCGGAGGTCACGGCGTCGCCGAGGGAGCTGATGGCGTTCACGGCGAACTGGTCGCCGGGGCGTGGGGCGATGCCGCGGATCGTGAGGGCGGCGTGCAGGTCCAGACGGCGCCGGTCGGCGGGGCTGAGCGGAGTGTCCAGGCGGGTGGCCGGGTTCGGGGGCGGCAGCAGGTAGTCACCGTCGAGGTGGTCGTGCCCGGCCGAGCCGTACGGGTCGCAGACGGGCCAGACGTCCATGGCCGGGGCGAGCGTGTCGCTGTGGGTGTGCACCGCGGTTCTCCCTCACTCGGGGGTGTCTGTCTGCCCCTTGAGGTCGCCACACCCGCCGTCACGGTTGCGCTGCGGCCCGACGATCCCCCGAATGCCGCAACAACTCATAAGTCGGGCTGTCGTCTTGGCGTACGACGGGCGGCAGGTCGCGGCCGCGGTGGTCGCGGTCCTGGTCAGGGCCGCGACCCAGGTCAGGGCCGCGGTCCTGGCCACAGCCGCCGACCCAGGTCACGGCCGGGGTCGCGGTGGGCGGACCCGGCGCGCCTCCGAGCGCGGCCCCGGCGCGGCGCCGGATCAGGCCGGATCGTCGACGAGTCCGAAGTCCTCCGGGAAGTCCTCGATGAATCCCCGCCGGTCCGGATCCTTCTCCTCCGCCACCATCTCTCCGAGCAGGTCGAGCAGTTCGCCACGCTGCTCGGCGGAGAGCCCGCCCATGAGGTGAGCGGCGCCCTCCAGGACCTTGACGGCGTCGTCCGGGTCCATCTGCTCGTCCTCGCAGCCCTCCACGAACCACAAGACGTCGACCAGCGCCTCGGCCAGCGCGCGAGTGAGCGACGGATACTCGGTCATCGGAACGGTCCCCCTGTTCGATCAGCACATCTCGGTTCGGACATCCCACCACACGCCCCTGACACCGCCGTCGGCGGACACCGTCGGCCACCGGACCCCTGGCCGGCGCCCCCGGACCCGCTGTGAGCAGCGCGCGCCCGGCCGACGCCGAGGACCGCTCGCACCCGGGACGTCAGCGGCGGCCGCTTCGAGCAGCCCGCGGGCACCACCGCCGAGGCCGCCCCGCCGCCCCCGCCCCGACCGTCGACGGGAGCCGTCGGACCGTGGCCCGGGCCCCGGCGGCCCGGACGGCGATCGAACGCGGGAGCCGGGCCGCCTGGTCGGCGAGGCGGCGCACCGGCCACCGGCTGGGCCGCGGGAGGCAGGCCGCGTGGGAAGATGGCCTGCCGTCCCGTCGTCCCAGCCGAGTCCGTGAGGTTGTGCCGTGGTCTCCAAGCCCGTGGCCCGCGAGCCCGTGCGGCGCAACGCGCGGTCCAACCGGGCCCGCATCCTGTCCGCCGCCCGGCAGGAGCTGGGCCGCAACCCCGAGGTGACGCTGGAGGAGATCGCGCGGGCCGCCGGCGTGGTGCGCCGTACCCTGTTCGGGCATTTCCCGGGCCGCGCCGCCCTGGTGGAGGCGCTGGCCGAGGAGGCCTCCGCCGCCCTGCGGGAGGCGGTGGCGACCCGGCCGGACGTGACGGAGCCGCCCGAGCACGCGCTCGCCCGGCTCGTCCTCGCGATCTGGCCCGTGGGCGACCGCTACCGGCTGCTGCTGGCACTCGCCCGCCAGGACCTCGGCCCGGAGCGGGTGTCCGAGGTACTGTCCCCGGCCCGCGCCGAGGCCGCGGCGATCCTGGAGCGGGGGCAGGGCGAGGGCGTCTTCCACGCGCAGCTGCCGCCCGCCGTGCTCAACGCGGGCCTCGAGGCGCTGATCCTCTCCCTGCTGGAGAGCGTCAACGCGGGCGCCTGGGAGGACGACGGCACGGGGACCGCCGTGGCCACCCTGATCGCGGCGGGGGTGCCGCGGGAACGGGCGGGCGGGATCGCCGGGGCGGTCGCCGCGGAGGTACGGACGCCCGCCGCGGAGGCGTGAGCCCGCCCTGTCGAGTCCGGCCGGGCCGAGTCCGGCCCACCGAGTCCGGCCGGGCCGTTCAGTACCCGGGCGCGAGGTCACGGGTGTCGTGAGCCATCGACAGGGCACCCGCTTTTTGCACATCGATGAGCAGGTACAAGTTGCACACCTCTGTGCAACAAACTAATCTGCACATTGATGGGCAATTAACTGCCCGCGGTGCCAGGAGCCCCCACCCGAGCCGCTCCCGCCGCTCCGAAAGCCGTTGTCTCACCCCCTAGGAGCGCCCGATGCCGCTCATCGCGCACACACCGGTCGAGAGGATGTCGGAGCCGTACCGACGGCGCTGGTGGGCGCTGCTCGTACTGTGTCTGAGCCTGCTCATCGTGGTCATGGCCAACACGTCCCTGATCGTCGCCGCCCCGGCCATGACCGAGGACCTGCGGCTCTCCAGCAGCGATCTGCAATGGGTGATCGACGGGTACACCGTGCCCTACGCCGCGCTGATGCTGGTGCTTGGCGCGATCGGCGACAAGTACAGCCGCCGCGGCGCCCTGGTCCTGGGTCTGCTGGTCTTCGCGGGCGGCTCGGTGATGGGCAGCCTGGTCGACGAGACCGGCCTGGTCATCACCGCCCGCGCCATCATGGGCGTCGGCGCCGCCGTGGTCATGCCGGCCACGCTGTCCCTGCTGGTCGCGACCTTCCCGAAGCGGGAGCGGGCGCGGGCCATCACGGCCTGGACGGCCACCTCCGGCCTCGCCATCGCTGTCGGCCCGCTGCTGGCCGGCTGGCTGCTGGAGGACCACGCCTGGGGCTCGACCTTCCTGATCAACGTGCCCGTCGCCATCGCCGCCGTCGTCGGCGCCTTCGTCCTGGTGCCGCCGTCCCGGGCGGAGGGCATGGGCCGGATCGACTACATCGGCGGTCTGCTGTCGATCGTCTCCATCGGTTCCCTGGTCTACGCGATCATCGAGGGCCCGCACTTCGGCTGGGGCACCGGCCCGATCACGGCGGCCGTGGTCGCCGGCGCCGGCTTCGCCGCCTTCGCACTGTGGGAGCTGAGGCACCCTCAGCCCATGCTGGACGTCCGCAAGTTCGCGCTGCGGCCGTTCGGCGGCTCGATGATCGCGGTGCTGTTCTTCTTCTTCGGCGCGTTCGGCTCGATCTACTACGCCACCCAGTTCCTGCAGTTCGTCCTCGGCTACGACGCCTTGGAGACCGGTGTGCGACTGCTCCCGCTGGCCGGTGCCGTGTTCGCGGGCGCCGCGGTCACCGGCAAGCTGACGCCGAAGCTCGGGGTGAAGGCCACGATCGTGCCCGGCATGGTCATCGGGACCGTGGCCGTGTTCCTGCTCACGCAGATCGACAAGGGCTCGGGCTACGCCGACTTCGTGCCGTCGCTGCTGCTGCTCGGCTTCGCGATCGGGCTCAGCGTGTCCCCCGCGACCGACACGATCATGGGCTCCTTCCCCGAGTCGGAGCTGGGCGTGGGCGGCGGCGCCAACGACACCTCGCTGGAGCTGGGCGGGTCCCTCGGCATCGCCGTCCTGGGCTCGCTGCTCAGCACCGCCTACCAGGACGAGCTGACCGACCTGGCCGGCGGCCGGCTCCCGCAGGCCGCCCTGGACGCCGCCAAGGAGTCGGTGGGCGGGGGACTCGCGGTCGCCGAGCGGATCGCCGGGGCCCCGAGCGGTGGCCCGCAGCAGGCCCAGGCCCTGGTGGACGCCGTGCACGAGTCCTTCGCCCACGGTGTCGCGCACACCAGCCTCGTCGGCGGCGTCATCATGGCGGCCGGCGCGCTGATCGTCCTGCTGGTGCTGCCCGGCCGCCGGGCCACCGGCAAGCGGCACGAGGAGGCGGCGGCCGAGCCGCGCAAGGAGCACGCCAAGGCCGGCTGAGCCAGGCACCGGCCCACCCGGACCGGCACGACGCTGTCACGGCCGGCCGGATGGGTTCCAGCCGTCACGGCCACTCTGCCGAGCCCCCGGTGTCCGCGTGACACCGGGGGCGCTGTCGTACCGCGTCGTTCCGCCGGGGCCTGGGGCGTCCGTGCATCCCGGTCGGTCCGGTGGGTTCCAGTGCGCCGCCGCCCGCCACGGCCCACCGCCATGAGCGCCGTCACCGCCGTACCGCCCGTTCGCCCGAACCGGGAACGGTCCCGCCGCCCGGGTGCAGCGGCGGTGAGTACCGTCTGGGCGGGCGATTGTCAGTGCACGGTGTCACGCTGGGTTCACACAGGATCCACGGAAAGGTGTCATCGGCATGATCACCACGGATTTCGCTCCCGGCTCCCCCTGCTGGCTCGACCTCGGCGCCCCGGACGTCCGGACCGCCGCGGCCTTCTACGGGTCCGTGCTCGGATGGGACTACGAGTCCATGGGCGAGGGCGGGGAGATGGAAGGCGGCATGTTCCGCAAGGACGGCAAGACCGTGGCCGGGCTGGGCAAGCTCACCGAGGAGGGCGCCCGCTCGGCCTGGATGATCTACTTCTCCGTCACCGACGCGGACGCCACCACGCGGGCGGTGCGCGACGCGGGCGGCACCGTGCGGGTGGAGCCGAGAGACCTCGACGAATGGGGCCGCATGGCGCAGTACAGCGACCCGCTGGGCGGCCAGTTCGCCGTCTGGCAGCCGGGCACCAGCAAGGGCGTGGAGCTGGTGGACCAGCCGGGCTCGCTGTCGTGGACCGAGCTGTACACGAGCGACGCCGCCGCGGCGAAGGAGTTCTACGGCGGGATCCTCGGCTGGCGGTTCAGCGACATGGAGCTGCCGGGCGGCGGAGGCACCTACTCGCTGATCACGCCCGCCGGGCAGCCCGAGGAGCGTATGCACGGCGGTGTCATGGAGCTGTCCCGCGACAGCCTGGCCCTGGCGAACGGACGGCCGTACTGGCACCCGGTCTTCCATGTCGAGGACTGCGACGCCGCGGTCGCCGCGGTCACGGGGAACGGCGGCAGTGTGCAGATGGGTCCGGAGGACGCGGAGGGCGTCGGCCGGCTGGCGGTCTGCCTGGACCCGGCGAACGCGGACTTCGTCGTCCTCACACCGGTCGAGAGCTGATCGGCAGGCCCGCACGGCCCTGCGGAGGTGCCCGGCAGCCCACGGGTGTATGCAGGTTTCATGGGCCCTCGACCACTCAGCGGCGGTCGTCGCGGACCAGGGGAGCCGCATCACGCTCTGCTGGCGATGCCCCTCGGGCTCATCGCGGTCGTCACGGTGGGCGACATCCTCGCCCCCGCCGAGGTGCATCTCGGTCCGTTCCTGGCCGCCGCGCCCGCCGTCACCGCGTCCTTCGCGGGCCCGCGCACGACCGCCTGTGTCGGCGCGCTCGCCGTGCTGGCCCAGTCCGTCGTCGCGGTCGTGCGGACCAGTCTCACCGACCTCAACCACAGTCTTCAGGTCACCGCGCTGATCCTGATCTCGGTGTGCGTCACCTTCTTCGCCTACCTCCGGGAGCGGCACGAGAAGCAGCTGACGCAACTGCGCGCCGTGGCCGAGGCCGTGCAGCAGGTCGTCCTCAGACCACTCCCCCGCCGGGTCGGCCCCCTGCGCATCGCCTCGGTCTACCTGGCGGCCGAGGCGGAGGCGCAGATCGGCGGTGACCTGTTCGCGGCGGTGCGCACCGCGCACGGCACCCGTTTCATCGTGGGGGACGTACGCGGCAAGGGGCTGGCGGCGGTCGGGGACGCCGCCCTCCTGCTCGGCGCCTTCCGCGCCGCCGCGCACCGGCAGGCCGACCTCCCCTCCCTGGTCGCCTACCTGGAGGGGACCATCTCCTCCGACCTGGACGACCCCGGAGCGATCGCGTCCCTGACCGGAGCGCCCAAAGAGGCCTTCATCACCGCGGCCGTCCTCGACGTCCCCGACACCTCGCCGGTCCTGCACCTGATCAACTGCGGCCATCCGCCGCCCCTGCTGCTGCGCGAGGGCCGGGTCAGCTCGCTCGAGGTGCGCGATCCGGCGCCGCCCCTGGGGCTGACCCAGTTCGCGGGCTCCGCCTTCGCGGCGCAGACCTTCCCCTTCCGGCCCGGTGACACCCTCCTGCTGTACACCGACGGCGTCATCGAGGCCCGTGACGGCGTCGGCGTCTTCTACCCGCTGGCCCAGCGCCTGGCCGCGCTCACACCGAGCGGGCCGCAGCGCCTGCTGCGCCGCCTCAGCGAGGACCTCCTCGCCCACACGCTCACGGGCCGGCTCGGCGACGACGCCGCCATGGTGGCGATCCAGCGCGAGGACCGGGTCCGGTGACTCGACGGTACGCCGGCCGCCGGCCGTCCCCAGGCTCGACGGCGCGCGGCAGCGCCGCGCCGTACCGGCCGGTGAGGTCCGGAGCAGCCCAAGGGCCCGCAACCGGCGCCCGGCACGTCCCCCGCCACCGGATTCAGTCCAGCAGGTCGCCGGGGCCCACCGGGTGTGCCTCCAGGCCGGGCGCGGCCAGCAGGTCGGCGATGAGCTCCGGGGAGCCGCCGACGTAGGTGCTCATCAGGTCGACGTCCCCGCCCACGCACCAGGCGCGGTCCTCGGGCCACCACAGGTCGGGCAGTTCGTCGGACTCGCCCGGCAGGGCGGGCGAGACGGCGTCGGCGAGCGGTCCGGCGAGGAGGATCTCGTCGCGGCCGGGGGTCGGGAAGGTGGGGAGGTGGTCGAAGTCCCGGCGGCCGTAGCCGCTCCACAGGCCGAACCAGCAGCGCTCGGGGGTCAGGGTGTGCCGGGCCAGGACGGGGATCAGGGCGCGGGCGACATCGGGCGGGGTGGGTCCCTCGGCCGGGTGCTCGTCCCAGACGCCGGGCAGGCCCAGGTCCGAGGCGGTCCGGTGGTCGAGGCCGACGCCGGTCAGCTCGTGCCAGCGGGTCGTCCCCGTCACCTCGGGCCGTCCGTGGGCGGCGGCCACCGTCGCCCAGCGCACCGGTTGTTCGTCGAGCGTGGCGGGGTGCAGGATCCGGGCGTAGGCGGCGAAGCCGGGCGCGCAGACTCCGGCGACGATGCCGAGGCTGCCGTCCCGCCGGAGCCGCTCGACGAGCCAGCGGGCGGGACCGAGGTCTCCCGTCCGTATGTGCAGCCGTCCGTACCGGTCCGGTGCGGGGTCCCGGTGGACCGGGCGATAGTCGTCCATTCCGCACAGTCTGCCTGATCGGACCGGTGTCCCGCCGTCCGGGCGGTCTCCGCACCGGTGCCGTCCATGAACCGGTCAAGTGGCCCGGTTCACATGGCAGTACCGGCCGGGCGCCGACACCATGGTCCTCTCACCGGCAGGGCGAAGGGATCCAGGATGTTCCGCAAGGTGCTGGTCGCCAACCGAGGCGAGATCGCGATTCGCGCGTTCCGCGCCGGCTATGAACTGGGCGCGCGCACGGTCGCCGTCTTCCCGCACGAGGACCGCAACTCGCTGCACCGGCTCAAGGCCGACGAGGCGTACCAGATCGGGGAACCGGGGCATCCGGTGCGCGCCTATCTGTCGGTGGAGGAGATCGTGCGGGCCGCCCGGCGGGCGGGCGCGGACGCCGTGTACCCGGGCTACGGCTTCCTGTCCGAGAACCCGGAACTGGCGCGCGCCTGCGCCGAGGCGGGCATCACCTTCGTCGGTCCGGACGCCGACACGCTGGAGCTGACCGGGAACAAGGCCCGCGCGGTGGCCGCCGCCCGCGCGGCCGGGGTGCCGGTGCTCGGCTCGTCGGCGCCCTCCACGGACGTCGACGAACTCGTCCGGGCCGCCGAGGAGGTCGGGTTCCCGGTGTTCGTGAAGGCGGTCGCGGGCGGCGGCGGGCGCGGGATGCGGCGCGTGCAGGACGCCGCGACGCTGCGCGAGTCCATCGAGGCGGCGTCCCGGGAGGCGGCGTCCGCGTTCGGCGACCCCACCGTGTTCCTGGAGAAGGCGGTCGTCGATCCGCGCCACATCGAGGTGCAGATCCTCGCCGACGGCGAGGGCAACGTCATGCACCTGTTCGAGCGGGACTGCTCGGTGCAGCGCCGCCACCAGAAGGTGATCGAGCTGGCGCCGGCGCCGAACCTCGATCCGGGGCTGCGGGAGCGGATCTGCGCCGACGCGGTGCGGTTCGCCCGGGAGATCGGCTACCGCAACGCGGGCACGGTGGAGTTCCTGCTCGACCGGGACGGCAACCACGTCTTCATCGAGATGAACCCGCGCATCCAGGTCGAGCACACCGTCACCGAGGAGGTGACCGACGTCGACCTGGTGCAGGCGCAGCTGCGCATCGCCTCCGGCGAGACGCTGGCGGACCTCGGGCTGTCCCAGGAGACGCTGACCCTGCGCGGTGCCGCCCTGCAGTGCCGTATCACCACCGAGGACCCGGCCAACGGCTTCCGCCCGGACACCGGCCGGATCAGCGCCTACCGCTCCCCCGGCGGTTCCGGCATCCGGCTGGACGGCGGCACCACGCACGCCGGTACGGAGATCAGCGCGCACTTCGACTCGATGCTGGTGAAGCTCACCTGCCGGGGCCGGGACTTCCCGGCCGCGATCGGCCGGGCCCGGCGCGCGGTGGCCGAGTTCCGGATCCGCGGCGTCGCGACGAACATCCCGTTCCTCCAGGCCGTGCTGGACGACCCGGACTTCCAGGCGGGCCGGGTGACCACCTCGTTCATCGAGGAGCGGCCGCATCTGCTCACCGCCCGGCACTCCGCCGACCGCGGCACCAAGCTGCTGACGTATCTCGCCGACGTCACCGTCAACAAGCCGCACGGCGAACGGCCGGAGCTGCTCGACCCCGTCACCAAGCTGCCCCCGCTGCCCGCCGGGCAGCCGCCCGCGGGCTCCCGGCAGCGGCTGGCCGGACTCGGCCCGGAGGGCTTCGCCCGCGCGCTGCGGGAGGCGCCCGGTCTCGCCGTCACCGACACCACCTTCCGCGACGCCCACCAGTCGCTGCTGGCCACCCGGGTGCGCACCAGGGACCTGCTGGCCGTCGCCCCGCATGTGGCGCACACCCTGCCCGGGCTGCTCTCCCTGGAGTGCTGGGGCGGTGCGACGTACGACGTGGCGCTGCGCTTCCTCGCCGAGGACCCGTGGGAGCGGCTGGCCGCGCTGCGCGAGGCGGTGCCCAACATCTGTCTGCAGATGCTGCTGCGCGGGCGGAACACGGTCGGCTACACGCCGTACCCCACCGAGGTGACCGACGCGTTCGTGCAGGAGGCCGCGGCCACGGGTATCGACATCTTCCGCATCTTCGACGCGCTGAACGACATCTCCCAGATGCGGCCCGCCATCGAGGCCGTGCGGGGGACCGGCACGGCGGTCGCCGAGGTCGCGCTCTGCTACACCGCCGATCTGTCCGACCCGTCGGAGCGGCTCTACACCCTCGACTACTATCTGCGGCTGGCCGAGCAGATCGTCGAGGCCGGCGCCCATGTGCTGGCCGTGAAGGACATGGCCGGGCTGCTGCGCGCGCCCGCCGCCGCGACGCTGGTGTCCGCGCTGCGCCGCGAGTTCGACCTGCCGGTCCATCTGCACACCCACGACACCGCGGGCGGCCAGCTCGCCACCTATCTCGCGGCGGCGCAGGCGGGCGTGGACGCCGTCGACGGGGCGGTGGCGTCGATGGCGGGCACCACCTCGCAGCCGTCACTGTCGGCGATCGTGGCCGCCACCGACCACTCCGACCGGCCGACCGGTCTGGACCTCCAGGCGGTCGGCGACCTGGAGCCGTACTGGGAGGGCGTCCGGAAGGTGTACGCCCCCTTCGAGTCCGGACTCGCCTCCCCCACGGGGCGCGTCTACCACCACGAGATCCCCGGCGGCCAGCTCTCCAACCTGCGCACCCAGGCGGTCGCGCTCGGCCTCGGCGACCGGTTCGAGGAGATCGAGGCGATGTACGCCGCCGCCGACCGCATCCTCGGCCGCCTGGTGAAGGTCACCCCGTCCTCCAAGGTGGTCGGCGATCTGGCCCTGCACCTGGTGGGCGCCGGGGTGACGCCGCGGGACTTCGAGGCGACGCCGGACCGGTTCGACATCCCGGACTCCGTCATCGGGTTCCTGCGCGGAGAGCTGGGCACCCCGCCCGGCGGCTGGCCGGAGCCGTTCCGCACCAAGGCGCTCCAGGGGCGCGGCGAGGCCAAGCCGGTGCGGGAGCTGACGGCCGAGGACCGCGCGGGGCTGGAGAAGTCCCGGCGCGCGACCCTGAACCGGCTGCTGTTCCCCGGCCCGACGCGTGACTTCGAGGCGCACCGGCAGGCGTACGGCGACACCAGCGTGCTGGACAGCAAGGACTTCTTCTACGGCCTGCGCCCGGCCAAGGAGTACGCCGTGGACCTGGAGCCCGGGGTGCGGCTGCTCATCGAGCTCCAGGCCGTCGGCGAGCCCGACGAGCGCGGTATGCGCACCGTGATGTCGAGCCTGAACGGCCAGTTGCGGCCGATCCAGGTCCGCGACGCCGCGGCGGCGTCCGACGTGCCCGTGACCGAGAAGGCCGACCGCTCAAACCCGGGCCATGTCGCCGCCCCGTTCGCGGGCGTGGTGACGCTGGCGGTCGCCGAGGGTGACCAGGTGGCGGCCGGGGCGACCGTGGCCACCATCGAGGCGATGAAGATGGAGGCCGCCATCACCGCCCCGCGCTCCGGCCGGGTGAGCAGGCTCGCCATCAACCGCGTCCAGCAGGTGGAGGGCGGGGATCTGCTCGTCGAGATCGGCTGAGTCCCCGAAAAGCCTCCGGAGGCCGCACGCTCCGCCGCCCTGCCCGCCGTCGTCCGTCCGACGGCGGGCAGGGCCGTCCTGTCTCCCTTCCTTGCGGCACAAGAACCCGCCGCGTGCTTATTTCTGCTCGGAACTGCTTCTTTTCAAGCACCTATTGACATGGAGCGGTGGCGTGGCCAAAGTCATGCGGCAGCAAGAGCAGCCGGCCCCGCAGGAGAGGACCGATCCGCGCCATGCCTGAAATTCCTGCTGTCTCACGCCGCACCCTCATGGGAGGAGCACTCGCCACCGGTGTCGCCGCCGGACTCGGCACGGGCACTGCCTCCGCCGCCCCGTCGTCCCCGACCGGCCCGACCGGCGAGAGCGCCCCGCCCCGGAGCCGGGGTCAGAAGTCCATGGTCAACGTGCCGTTCGCGGTGCACCGCACGGTCCGCGTCGGCCTGATCGGCCTCGGCAACCGCGGCCACGGCATGGCCTCGGGATGGGCCGCCGTCCCGGGCTGCACCGTGACCGCCGTGTGCGACATCCGCGCCGAACGCGCCGGACGGACCGCCGATCTCCTGGTCGCCGAGGGCCGGCCCCGGCCGGCCGAGTACGGCGGCTCGGCCGACGCGTACCAGCGCATGCTGCGCCGGGAGGACATCGACCTCGTCTACATCGCCACCCCGTGGGAGTTCCACTACGAGCAGGGCCGCGCGGCGCTGCTGGCGGGCAAGCACGCCCTCGTCGAACTGCCCGTCGCCACCGAGCTGGACGAGCTGTGGGACCTGGTCGACACCAGCGAACGCACCCGCCGCCACCTGATCCTCTCCGAGAACTGCAACTACGGCCGCAACGAGCTGGCGATGCTGAGGATGGCCCACGACGGCCTGTTCGGCGAGATCACCAACGGCCACGGCGGCTATCTGCACGATCTGCGGGCCCTGCTGTTCTCGGACACCTACTACACCGACTCCTGGCGGCGGCTGTGGCACACCCGCAGCACCGCGTCGTTCTACGCCATGCACGGGCTCGGCCCGATCGCGGCGGCCATGGACATCAACCGCGGCGACCGGATGACCGTCCTGCGGGCCACCGCCACCGAGCCGAAGGGCCTCGCCGACTACCGCGAGCGGTTCGTGCCGAAGTCCCATCCGAGCTGGAAGGAGACGTACATCAACGGTGACCTCGTCACCTGCCTGATCGACACCGCGCAGGGCCGGGTGATCCGCGCCGAGCACGACGTCAGCTCGCCGCGCCCCTACAGCCGCATCAACTCGCTGGCCGGCAGTCGCGGCATCTTCGAGGACTACGCGGGCGTGACGTCGGCGGGCGGCGGGCGGGTGTACATCGAGCCCGACCACAGCGGACACGCCTGGCGGGCGTTCGACGCCTACCGCAAGGAGTTCGACCACTGGCTGTGGCGGAAGATCGGCGACGACGCCGCCGGCAACGGCGGGCACGGCGGGATGGACTACGTCCTCCAGTGGCGCACCGTCCAGCAGATGCGCGCCGGGCTCGTCCCCGACATGGACGTCTACGACGCCGCGATCTGGTGCTCCCCCGTCCCGCTGAGTGTCCGGTCCCTGGCGGCGGGCGGCCGTCCGGTGCGGGTACCCGACTTCACCCGCGGCTCGTGGGTCAACCACCGCGCGGGCCTGGACTCGCGCCCCGGTGAGATGCCTCCCGTCTCCTGAGGGCCACTTGTCCGGCCGGTCGCCGTGACGCATGCTGCTCGGCGGTCACCGTCCTGGGGCGCGGTGACCGCCGGGACATCCGAGGAGAGGGAGGCACGTGGTGGGCGAGGTACTGGCACGGTCCATGTGGGAGCGGTACGAACCGGTGCACGGCATCGTCTACTTCGCCCCCGAGGCCCGCCGGGCCGCGGACGATCTCGGCCTGCGCGGTTTCTGGATGGGCTACTTCGCCCTGCGCGCCGCCCCGCTCGGCCCCGTTCCCGCGCCCGTCGTGACCGGTTGCTTCTACGTCTTCCACCCCGACCGCGTGGCCCGGGCGCTGCCGGACGCCTGGCGGTACACGACTCCGGCCGACGCGCTCGCGGCGCGGCTGCGGGCGGTGGACGCCACCATGACCCGCCTGTACGGCCGGGACGGAATCACCTCCACCGCGATGACGGAGGCGGCCGACCTGGCCTGGGAGGCGGCCATGGCCGCGGATTCGGCGGGCCGGGTGCTCGCCGCCGCCAACCAGGCCCTCGACCGCCCCGAGCGGCCCCACCTCAGGCTCTGGCAGGCGCTCACCACGCTGCGCGAGCACCGCGGGGACGGGCATGTCGCCGTCCTGGTCGCCCACGGCCTGGGGCCGGTGGAGGCGATGGTGCTGAAGGCGGCCGCCGACGAGTCGGACGCGACCCTGCTGCGGGAGAGCCGCAGGTGGGGCCTGACGGCGTGGCAGGCGGCCGAGGCCGGGCTGCGCGAGCAGGGCCGGCTCGCCGGGGACGGATCGCTGACCGGCGCCGGGGCGGCCGTGCACGCGGACGTCGAGGCGTGGACCGACGCGGCCGCCGCACAGCCCTGGAAGGCCCTGGGCGAGGCCGCCACCGCTCGTCTCGCCGGTCTGCTCGAACCCCTCGCCCGCACGGTGCTGGCCTCCGGCATGGTGCCGTCCGGCAATCCGGTGGGGCTCACCGGAGGCCTGTGGGAGGCGTCCCGCCCGGCCGGAGACTGACCGGTTTCCGGCCGTCCGCCGGAACACAGGCAACCCGCACGTCCCTCTCCGACTCCTCCTGCACGGGGGGACCGGCGCAAGGTGCCTCCCGGACCGAGGATTTGAGGAGAGGTTCGTTGATACGTGCCCGAATAACGTGGGCCACCGCGCTCGCGGCGGTGACGCTGATCGGCGCGTCGCCCGCCGTGGCGCAGGCCCGCCCCCAGCCACCCGGCGCCGCTTCCGCCACGGCGGGCGACGGAGCGAATGAGCTGCCGCCCGGCTGGCGGATCGCCGCCACTGACGAGGGGAACGCCCTGGAGTGGCGCGCGCCGCGGCGCATTCCGCCGGGCGACGCACGCGTGGAGTTCCACACCGGTGACGGGCTGGTGGGCGTTCCGGAGCCGGACGAGGACGGCCGGACCTTCCGGCTGTCCCTGGACCGGGCCCGGCTCACGGATCTGACGGACGTCCAGGTGTGGGCGGGTGGTCGTCGGCTGGACCGGGAACCAGGCGCCGCGAACGGGCCGGACGCCTCCGCGCCGCGCACCCCGAAGCTGCCGCCCCGGCTGCCCGCGGGCGCCGTCGACCCGGGCAAGCCCGGACCGTTCGCCACGGTCACCGGCGAGTACGCGCTGGACTCCGTGCGGCTGCCCGGCTTCCCGGCGCCGGTCGAGATGCGCGGCGTGGTGGTCGCCCCCAAGGGGGCCACCGGCAAGCGTCCCCTCGCCCTCTTCCTGCACGGCAGGCACGCCACCTGCTACGTCCCCGGCGGCAGCGAGGAGGACGTCACGATCGACTGGCCGTGCGCCGCCGGCGCCCAGCCGATCCCCAGCCACCGCGGCTATCTGAAGGACCAGAAGCTGCTGGCCTCGCAGGGCTATGTGACGGTGTCGATCTCCGCCAACGGCATCAACGGCCAGGACGCCGAGGCCGAGGACGCGGGCGCGCAGGCCCGCTCGTCGCTGGTGCGCAAGCACCTGGCGCGCTGGGCGGACTGGTCCGCGCGGCCGTCCGCCGCCCCCGAGGCCGTCCGCAAGGCGCCCGTGGCCGACCTCTCCCGCGTTCTGCTGGTGGGCCACTCGCGCGGCGGTGAGGGCGTCGACCGGGCCGCCCTGGACAGCCTCTACCCGCCGCCGTCCGCCCAGGACGGCCAGCCGGGCCGTGCCCGCTGGACCATCCGCGGCACGGTGCTGATCGGCCCGACCGTCTTCGGCCAGAACCCGGTGCCGGACGTGCCGTCGCTGACGATCCTGCCGGGCTGCGACGGGGACGTCTCGGACCTCCAGGGCCAGGTGTACGTGGACGGCACCCGGGGGGTGAGCCGCGGCAAGGCCCTGCACAGCGCGGTCTACATGACCGGCGCCAATCACAACTTCTTCAACAGCGAGTGGACGCCGGGCGAGGCCAAGGCGCCCGCGAACGACGACTTCTGGGACGACCCCGAAGACCGGGACCCGGTCTGTTCCCCGGGCAGCGCCACCCGGCTCACCGCGCAGCAGCAGCACCGCGCCGGCGCCACCTACATCGCCGCCGCGGCGCGGCTGTTCGTCGCCGGTGACGACCGGGTGCGTGAGCTGGTCGACGGCACCGGCCGCCGGGCTCCGTCGGCGGACCCCGCCCGCGTCCTGACGCACGCGGTGGGCGCGGGCCGGGGCGCCGGCTTCCTGCCCGACGGCCCGATGAAGGTCACCGGCGGACGGCTGTGCGCCGCGGTCGACCCGGACCCGAAGGCCGCGTGCCTGAGCGAGGAGGTCTCCGGCGGGTCACCGCACTTCGCCCGCTGGTGGCCGGAGCGTGAGCAGGGGCGCCGCGCCGTCGCGCTGAAGTGGTCCGCGGCGGGTACGCCCGTCCGGATCCGTCCTGGCAAGGCCGTCTCCCTGAAGGGCGCGAAGAGCCTGGCGCTGCGCGTCATCGTGCCGCCGAACAGCAGTGGCACCCGGCTCGACGTGTCCGTCACCGACGCGGCCGGCAAGCGTGTCACCCTCGGCGCCGTCCGGGCGGACGGGCTGCCGGGCAGTGAGCGCACCGCCTCCTACTGGGCGCGGGAACTGCGCGTACCGCTCACCGCCGCCGGCCGCGCCGGAGTGGACCTGAGCCGGATCACCACGCTGGAACTGACCCCGCGTTCACGCGCGGGCCAGGCCTGGCTGATGGACGCCCACGCCTGGCGCCCCGGCACCCCCGTGGTGCGGGCGGCGGCCCTGCCCCGGGTCGACATCGGCCGGCTGACGGTCAAGGAGGGGGACTCCGGCGTGCGCACCTACGAGGTGCCCGTGCGGGTCTCCGGCCAGGGCAGCGGCTCGGTGCGGATGTACGTGATGGACCCGGCCACCGGGGCGGCCACGCACCGCCTCGTCACCGTGCGCCCGGGTGACGCGGGCACGAAGGTGACGGTGAAGGTGGAGGGCAACGAGCGCTACGCCTGGGACACCTCCAGCTTCGTCCTCGCGAAGGCGGTCCGCGGCACGGTCGTCGGGTCGTACGCCGGTGGCGTCACCGTGCTGAACGACGACCCGATGCCCGAGATCGGAGTGACGCCGGTCGCCGGCGAGGTCACCGAGGGGCAGCCGCTGCGCTGGCGGGTCTCGCTGTCCGAGCCCGCCGACGTGGACCTGGGGTCCCCGCTGCTGGTGGTGCCGGCCGACGGACGGCCCGAGCTGTCCACCCGGGACGTCGACCAGGAGTGGCTGAAGGACATGTACGGGGAGGTGCCCGACGGGGAGGTGCCGCTGTCCAAGCTGGAGTACTTCTCGCTGTGGGCGCCGGTCCCGGCCGGTGAGCTGAGCGCGGAGCTGGCCGTGCCCACGGTCCGCGACCAGGTCGCCGAGCCCGCGGAGCACCTGGTGCTCCAGCCCACCGATCTGGAGGGTGACCCGCACGGCCCGGTGGTGACCGGGACCGTCCGCGACGCGTCGTAGCCCCACGCCCTGCGCGCGGGTCCGGCCGGGATGTACTCCGGCCGGGCCCGCGCGTCTGCTTCTGTGCGGCCGTCCACCCGCCCCTGAAATCAGCCGGTACCGTATGACGGAAAGATTGTGCCGCGATGCGGAAGAAGAAGGCTCGCGAAGAACTCGTCTTAGGGGTGGGACGTGCGACGGTCGATGGTGGTTCGGTGGTGGTGCCGGGAGCGGGCGGGGGGCTTTCCGGCGCAGGTGCTGCGCGGTCTCGGCCAGGTGATGTTCCTGGGCAGCCCGTGGACCGGCGCCGTCTTCGGTCTGGCCGTGGCCCTGGCCGACTGGCGGTACGCGGTGTACGCGGCGGGCGGCGCCGCCCTGGGCACCGGCACCGCGCACGTGCTGGGCGTGTCCCGCGACCGGCTGGACCAGGGCCTCGAGGGCTTCAACTCCGCCCTCGCCGCCCTGTGCTGCGCGGCGCTCCTCGGCCCGGCCCGGCCGTCCACCGCCCTGCTCGCGGCGGCGGCCTGTGCCGTGGTCACCGTCTTCACCGCGGCGACCGTCCGCCTGCTGCGGGTGTGGAGCCTGCCGCCGCTGACCCTGCCGTACTGCGCGCTGGCGGTCGCGGTGAGCGCGGCCGCGCCCGCCTCGCCGCGGATCCGGCCGTACGACGGCGGCCTCCCCGCACCGCCCGCCGCCCCCGGTCCGACCGGCCTGCACCTGGACGAGGCCGTACGGGCCTTCTTCCACAACGTGTCCCAGCTGTTCTTCCTGGAGCGGTGGTACGTGGGGGCACTGCTGCTCGTGGCGGTCTTCCTGGCCGACCGGACGGCGGGTCTCGCGGCCTGCGCGGGCAGCGCGACCGGCGTCCTGACCGCCTGGGCGCTCGGGGCACCGGCCGCGCGGATCGCCGACGGCACCATGGGCTGCAACGCGGTGCTGGTCGCCATGGCGCTGTGCGGGGTCTTCCTGCCGGCGGCGCCGGCCACG
Organism: Streptomyces sp.; assembly: GCF_035645055.1. GTDB lineage: Bacteria > Actinomycetota > Actinomycetes > Streptomycetales > Streptomycetaceae > Streptomyces. The sequence goes on from NZ_DASQNH010000076.1 coordinate 451,506, forward strand.
CTGCTGTACGCGCTGCTCGGCGCGGCGACCGCGACCCTCCTGACCCCGGCCGTCGCCGCACTGCCGGCCCCGTCCGGCGGCCACGCCTTCACCTGGCCGTTCGTGCTGACGACACTCGGTTTCCTGGCCGCCGCCCGTTCCTTCCCCCGGCTGCCCCGACGCGGCGAGGACCCACCCGCACACCCGCCATCGTTCCGCGGCCGGTACGGGCTGCCGCGGGGCAAGGCGACCGACGAGGAGCTGGGCCGCGCACAGGACCCGGCGCGCGCCAAGTTCTCCTCGCCGGAGTGGACGGCCCGGGTGCCGTGAGGTCGGCACCGCCCGGCCGGTCAGTCCGCCGGGTGGCCCGGATCGATGTCGAGGCTGTCGCGCAGCCGCAGCAGCGGGCCGTCGTCGTCGCGCTGTCCGCTCCGCTCGGGTTCGAGCACGAACCCGACGTGATCGCCGCCGTCGACGCGGGTGCGCACGGTGCCGACGAACCAGGCGGCCGCCTCCTCCAGGACGACCGCCCCGCCGCGCTCGGGCCGCCAGCGCACCCGGGTGAACTTGTCGATGTCGTCACCCGTCTCCCCGCCGAACAGCGCGGCCAGCTCGTGCTGGTCGCGGGTCAGCAGATGGACGGCGAGACGGTCGGCGTCGCGGGCCACCCGGTAGGTGCGGTTGGCCTTGGAGAGCCAGACCACGTAGCGCGGCGGCCGGATCGAGCACTGCGCGGAGAAGCCGACCAGGCAACCCGCCCGCTCGTCCCCCACCGCCGCCGTGACCACGCACATCTCCGGATTCAGTCGGTCGAAAAAGGTATCGGTGTCCACCACCCCCTTTGAGTGCCCCGCCGGACCGAAGTTCCACCGGGATTTTCCGGAAGGGAGCCCCCGGCGCCCCCGGCACCCCCATTACGGGGAACCCGGAGGGCCGGGCAGGCGTCATCCCCGGTGACGGGATGGCTCGCCGGCCTTCCGACGACGAGACGAGGACGACGGATGAGTGAGAAGGCCCGGAAGCTGTTCGAGGCACTGGACCTCGACCACAACGGGACGCTGACCCGCGAGGAGGTGATCGTCGCCCTGCGGACGAAAGGGCCCTCCCTGGCCGCCTCGGGTGACCTGCCGTTCTGGGGCGTACAGGACGCCGACGCCTCCTCCGCGCTGTTCGACGCGGCCGACCAGAACGGGGACGCTGTGCTGACCCTGGAGGAGTTCGCCGCGGTGGTGGACCGGCGCTTCGGCTGGAGCTGACCCCGGTCAGGGGCTGCGTTCCGGCGCTGTCTCCGCCCGGCGCGGCGGCTCGGGGACGGGGCGCACCCGGAATCCGCCGCGGCCGTCGAACCGCACTTCCAGGACGGCGTCGAAGCCGTCCGCCCGCGAGGGGCGGCGCAACCGCTTGGCGGTGGCCCGGATCCCGATGTCGGGGACCCGCTCCCGCCCCTCCCGCAGGGCGTTACGCGCCAGCGACCCCGCGAGATCCGGCGGGAACCAGTAGGCGGTGACCGTCGCGCCGTACGCGTGTCCGGCCGCGACGAGCGGGACCCATTCCTGCGGGGACGGATTGGTGTTGTCGACCGCCACGGACCTCCCGGCGGCCAGCGCCTCCTCCACCAGCCGCATCTGCCGCTCCTGCCTGCGCCGCGCGGACCGGGGGAACAGATCCTTGCCGACCAGCTCGTACGGCCCCGCCAGCCACCGGCGGCAGAACGTCGACTTGCCGGCGGCCTGGAGCCCCACGAGCACGGCCACGTCCAGCGGTGTCCCGGTCGGCACCGGCCCTCCCGTCACTCGTCGGCCTTCGCCGTCACGGCGGAACGCGCTCCGTGTACCCGTCTGCGCGGGAGACGACGCCGGGCGCGCGAAGCGGGCGACGGTTGCGCCGCGGTGCCGTGGGTACCCGTCCCTGGTTTCCAGGCGGCGGCCCAGGCGCCCGCCGCAGGCCCGCCGCGCCTGCTTGCGGCAGGGGGCGACATGCGAGTCGAACTGATCCAGCGAGCGGCCAATGTGCTGTTCGAGGTCCCGGACGACGTGCACGAGGAGATCATCACTCTCATCACGGCCGTCGCCGAGGACCCCACGGCGCAGGTCCCGGGCGTGGCCGCGGCGTTCGGTGACTGGTGCTGGCTCGTGTACACCACCCGTGGGGACGTGATCGAGGTACTGGACGCCGGCTGCGCCCGGTGACACCGGCCAGGTGAATGCCGCGGCCCAGGCGGAGCCCCGTCGTCCGCCGGGCCCCGGGTTCGGCCCCGGCCTTCGGGGCGGACGCCGGCGTCCCCGGTACGGGGCGTCCGCTCCAGCCCTATCGCGACGAGCTTCCCCCCGGGGACCTCCTTGACCGCGGTCGCGACCGCCTTGTCCCACGAGGTCTTCGCCGCGGACACCGGTTCTCCGCGCTCGGCCCGGTCCTGCGCGAGGGAAGGTGACGCGGCCGAGGGGCCGGTCCGGGCGGGAGCGGCGACGGCGGCGTCGGCCGAGCCGTCCTTCTGACCGGCGGTGGCCGGCAACGCGCAGCAGCCGGCGGCGCGGGCTGGACCGGGCCGGCCGGCTGCGACGGCCCCTCCGCGATTCGGGGGAAATTTGGAACGCATGCGGAACGAACCACGGGGTAGGCGCAGCTTCGTCGGCTCACCAGCCGACCATCGCAAGGCGCAGGAACTGGGAGGGAAGGCCATGACGACGACCGTGCAGGTTGCTGAGCGCACCACCGCCACCGCCATGCCGGAGGTTGCGGATCCGTCGAAGGTGGCGCCCGCAGACGCGCGGGAGTTGTCGAAGCTGTTCTTCGCACAGCTGGCGACGCTGGAGGAGGG
>NZ_DASQNH010000077.1:0-15257 GCF_035645055.1 Streptomyces sp.
GACGAGTGCCCTCCCCTGCGTCATCTCGCGGAAGGCCGCGGGCACCGGCCACGGCCCGCCGGAGTGTCGGTCCTCGCCAGTAGGGTGTGAGACATGGCCGACCCCTCCAGCTACCGCCCCGAGCCGGGACAGATCCCGGACTCCCCGGGGGTGTACAAGTTCCGGGACGAGCACCGCCGGGTGATCTACGTCGGAAAGGCGAAGAGCCTGCGCCAGCGCCTGGCCAACTACTTCCAGGACCTGGCGAACCTCCACCCGCGCACCCGCTCCATGGTGACCACGGCCGCGTCCGTGGAGTGGACGGTGGTGTCCACGGAGGTCGAGGCCCTGCAGCTGGAGTACTCCTGGATCAAGGAGTTCGACCCCCGCTTCAACGTCAAGTACCGCGACGACAAGAGCTACCCGTATCTCGCGGTGACGATGAACGAGCAGTTCCCGCGCGTGCAGGTGATGCGCGGCCACAAGAAGAAGGGCGTCCGCTATTTCGGGCCGTACGCGCACGCGTGGGCCATCCGGGACACGGTCGACCTGCTGCTGCGCGTCTTCCCGGTGCGCACCTGCTCGGCCGGCGTCTTCAAGAACGCCGCCCGCACCGACCGCCCCTGCCTGCTCGGCTACATCGGCAAGTGCTCCGCCCCCTGCGTCGGCCGGATCTCCGCCGACGACCACTGGGACCTGGCGGACGAGTTCTGCGATTTCATGACGGGGCGCACGGGCACGTACCTGCGCCGTCTGGAGAAGCAGATGGCGGAGGCCGCCGAGGAGCTGGAGTACGAGCGGGCGGCCCGGCTGCGCGACGACATCGAGGCCCTGAAGAAGGCCATGGAGAAGAACGCGGTCGTGCTCGCCGACGCGACCGACGCCGATCTGATCGCGGTCGCCGAGGACGAGCTGGAAGCGGCCGTGCAGATCTTCCACGTGCGCGGCGGCCGGGTGCGCGGCCAGCGCGGCTGGGTCACCGACAAGGTCGAGGAGATCACCACCGGCGCCCTGGTCGAGCACGCCCTCCAGCAGCTGTACGGCGAGGAGACCGGCGACGCGGTCCCCAGGGAGGTCCTGGTGCCCGCGCTGCCCGACCCGGTCGAGCCCGTCCAGCAGTGGCTCACCGAGCGCCGCGGCTCCGGCGTCTCCCTGCGCATCCCGCAGCGCGGCGACAAGAAGGCCCTCATGGAGACCGTGCAGCGCAACGCCCAGCACGCGCTCGTGCTGCACAAGACCAAGCGCGCCTCCGACCTGACCACGCGCTCGCGCGCCCTGGAGGAGATCGCCGACGCCCTCGGCCTGGACAGCGCCCCGCTCAGGATCGAGTGCTACGACATCTCGCACCTCCAGGGCGAGGACGTGGTGGCCTCCATGGTCGTCTTCGAGGACGGGCTCGCGCGCAAGAGCGAGTACCGGCGGTTCCAGATCAAGGGCCGGGCCGGGGACACGCAGCTCTGGCACGGCACCGGGCAGGACGACGTCCGCTCCATGCACGAGGTGATCACCCGCCGCTTCCGGCGTTATCTGGCCGAGAAGGAGAGGACGGGGGAGTGGGCCGAGGACGGTGAGCCCGGTCTCGCCGGCGGCACGGACGCGGCGCCCTCGCTCACCGAGGACGACGGCCGCCCCAAGCGGTTCGCCTACCCGCCGCAGCTCGTCGTGGTCGACGGCGGCCGGCCGCAGGTCGCGGCGGCCCGGCGGGCCCTGGACGAGCTGGGCATCGACGACATCGCCGTCTGCGGTCTCGCCAAGCGCCTGGAGGAGGTCTGGCTGCCCGGCGAGGACGACCCGGTCATCCTGCCCCGCACCAGCGAGGGCCTCTACCTGCTGCAACGCGTCCGCGACGAGGCCCACCGGTTCGCGATCACCTACCAGCGCAGCAAGCGGGGCAGGCGCATCAGGTCGAGCCCGCTGGACGACGTGCCCGGACTCGGCGCGACCCGCAAACAGGCGCTGATCAAGCACTTCGGTTCGGTGAAGAAGCTGCGATCCGCGACAATCGACCAGATCTGCGAGGTTCCCGGTATAGGCCGCAAGACGGCCGAGACCATCGCCGCGGCCCTCGCTCAGGCGGCTCCGGCCGCACCCGCCGTGAACACGGCGACCGGAGAGATCATGGATGACGTGGAAGACGGGGCACCCGAGACGACGGCGGATGCCCCAGGGGAGCCCGTGCCCACGGGCGCCCCGGACGAGCGACGGGGGCAGGAGACATGACCGAGCACGAGACACAGCCCACAGCGGGGCCGCAGCGCGCGACCGGGAATCCGGAAGCCCGGACGGCCCACGCCCAGGAAACACCCAGGGAGTCCGGTGAGAGCCGGACCCGTCAGGAGTCCCAGAGCAACGGAGCGCAGGTGAACACGGGCGTCGAGGCCAACGGGGTCCCCGAGGCGGCCATCCCGGAGCTGGTGATCATCTCCGGCATGTCCGGGGCCGGCCGCTCCACGGCCGCGAAGTGCCTGGAGGACCTCGGCTGGTTCGTCGTCGACAACCTGCCGCCCGCCCTGATCCCCACCATGGTGGAGCTGGGCGCCCGCTCCCAGGGCAACGTCGCGCGGATCGCGGTCGTCGTCGACGTGCGCGGCCGTCGCTTCTTCGACAATCTGCGCGAATCCCTGGCCGATCTCGACACGCGCGGCGTCACCCGGCGGATCGTCTTCCTGGAGTCCTCCGACGAGGCCCTGGTGCGCCGCTTCGAGTCGGTGCGCCGTCCGCACCCGCTCCAGGGCGACGGCCGGATCGTCGACGGCATCGCCGCCGAGCGGGAGCTGCTGCGCGAGCTGCGCGGCGACGCCGACCTGGTGATCGACACCTCCAGCCTCAACGTGCACGAGCTGCGCGCCAAGATGGACGCCCAGTTCGCCGGCGAGGAGGAGCCCGAGCTGCGGGCCACCGTGATGTCCTTCGGGTACAAGTACGGGCTGCCCGTCGACGCCGACCTGGTCGTCGACTGCCGCTTCCTGCCCAACCCGCACTGGGTCCCGGAGCTGCGCCCGTTCACCGGTCTGAACGAGGAGGTCTCGGGCTATGTCTTCAACCAGCCCGGCGCCAAGGAGTTCCTGGACCGGTACGCGGAACTGCTCCAGCTGATCGCGACCGGATACCGCCGGGAGGGCAAGCGGTATGTGACCATCGCGGTCGGCTGTACCGGCGGCAAGCACCGCTCGGTCGCGATGTCGGAGAAGCTGGCCGCCCGCCTCGCGGCCGAAGGGGTGGAGACGGTGGTCGTACACCGGGACATGGGACGCGAATGACCGGACGTTCTCCGCGGCTGAGCAGACTGCGCCGCGCCCTCCCCGAGGGCCGCGGCGGGCGGTCCGCCGAGCCCCGTGGCGGCAGGGCGCGCCGTCGGGGGGCCCAGCCCAAGGTGGTCGCCCTCGGCGGCGGCATGGGCCTGTCCGCCTCGCTCGCCGCGCTGCGCCGGATCACCGGTGACCTCACCGCCGTCGTCACCGTGGCCGACGACGGCGGCTCCAGCGGGCGCCTGCGCGACGAGCTGGGCGTGCTGCCGCCCGGTGACCTGCGCAAGGCGCTGGCCGCGCTGTGCGGGGACGACGACTGGGGCCAGACCTGGGCCCGGGTCATCCAGCACCGCTTCCAGTCCCAGGGCGACCTGCACGAACACGCGGTCGGCAATCTGCTGATCGTCGCCCTGTGGGAGCAGCTGGGCGACCATGTGCAAGCCCTGGACCTGGTCGGCAAGCTGCTCGGCGCGCACGGGCGGGTGCTGCCCATGTCCGCCGTACCCCTGGAGCTCCAGGCCCTGGTCAAGGGCCACGACCCGGACCGGCCCGACGACGTCGACACGGTCCGCGGCCAGGCCACCGTCGCGCTCACCCCCGGCGAGGTGCAGTCCGTGCACCTCGTCCCGCACGACCCGCCCGCCGTCCCGGAGGCCGTCGCGGCCGTCCTGGACGCGGACTGGGTGGTGCTCGGCCCCGGCTCCTGGTTCTCCTCCGTCATCCCGCACCTGCTCGTGCCCGAGCTGCTGGACGCCCTCGTGGAGACCAAGGCGCGCCGGGTCCTCTCCCTCAACCTCGCTCCGCAACCCGGAGAAACCGACGGCTTCTCCCCGCAGCGTCATTTGGAGGTTTTGGGACGACACGCCCCTAAACTCGCCCTGGACGTGGTGCTGGCCGACGAGGCCGCCGTGCCCGACCGCGACTCGCTGACCGACGCCGCCAAGCGTTTCGGGGCCGCGGTCGAGCTGGCGCCGGTGGCGCGGAGGGACGGATCTCCTCGGCACGACCCCGAGCTGCTGGCCGCCGCGTACGACCGTATTTTTCGGATGCATGGAAGGATCGGCCCATGGCGATGACGGCAGCGGTGAAGGACGAGATCTCCCGGCTCCCCGTCACCCGGACCTGCTGCAGGAAGGCGGAGGTCTCCGCCATTCTGCGGTTCGCCGGCGGCCTCCACCTGGTCAGCGGGCGCATCGTGATCGAGGCGGAGCTGGACACCGCGATGGCGGCCCGGCGGCTCAAGCGGGACATCCTGGAGATCTTCGGGCACAGCTCGGAACTGATCGTGATGGCCCCGGGCGGGCTGCGCCGCGGCTCGCGCTACGTGGTGCGGGTCGTCGCGGGCGGCGACCAGCTGGCCCGGCAGACCGGCCTGGTGGACGGCCGCGGCCGGCCCATCCGCGGGCTGCCCCCGCAGGTCGTCTCCGGGGCCACCTGTGACGCGGAGGCGGCCTGGCGCGGCGCCTTCCTGGCGCACGGCTCGCTCACCGAGCCGGGCCGCTCCTCCTCCCTGGAGGTGACCTGCCCGGGTCCGGAGGCCGCGCTCGCGCTGGTCGGCGCCGCCCGCCGGCTCTCCATCGCCGCCAAGGCCCGCGAGGTGCGCGGCGTGGACCGCGTGGTCGTCCGGGACGGCGACGCGATCGGCGCCCTGCTCACCCGGCTCGGCGCCCATGAGTCGGTGCTGGCCTGGGAGGAGCGCCGGATGCGCCGCGAGGTGCGGGCCACCGCCAACCGCCTGGCCAACTTCGACGACGCCAACCTGCGCCGCTCCGCCCGCGCGGCGGTCGCCGCGGGTGCCCGCGTCCAGCGCGCGCTGGAGATCCTCGGCGACGACGTCCCCGAGCACCTCGCCGCGGCCGGCCGGCTGCGGATGGAGCACAAGCAGGCCTCCCTGGAGGAGCTGGGCGCGCTCGCCGACCCGCCGCTCACCAAGGACGCCGTGGCGGGCCGTATCCGCCGGCTGCTGGCCATGGCCGACAAGCGCGCCGCCGACCTGGGCATCCCGGGCACGGAGGCCAACCTTTCCGAGGAACTGGCCGACAACCTCGCGGGCTGACCCTCCGTCAACCTCTCGCCACCACCTCGTCAACACGCCGGTGCCGACGTCCGAACGGGCGTCGGCACCGGCGTGTTCGCGGCCGGGAGTCTCCCTGGAGGCACCCTTGACTCGATCATGATCTGTCATGAGCCTGGCACCTATTCGCCGCTGTGGCGAACCACCAGCAGGGGGGTTCATGAGACACAGAGCGAGATCGATCCTCGCTATCGGCACGCTCCTGATCGGCGGAGCGAGCATCGCACCCATCGCCCAGGCGCAGAACGGACGTTCCCCGGGAACCGGCGCCGAGGAAGTGAAGGTGTTCCGCGCCGAGGTCACCAAGCAGCAGATCCCGTTGCTCCTGGCGGCCGGGCAGGACGCCCACGAACTCGGCGAGCAGGCCCCCGACCGGGGTACCGCCTCCGTCGAGGTCTACCTCACCGACAAGCAGGCCGCGCAGCTGGAGCAGAAGGGTGTCGACCTGAAGGAGCACACCCTCTCCGCGAAGGCACGCGCGCGCGTGGCAGCCGCCGCGGACGGCGTCTACCGGCCGTACAGCGGACCGGGCGGCATCAAGGAGGAGATCCTCAGGACCGGGCAGCGGCACCCCGGCCTCACCAAGGTGGTCTCCCTCGGCAAAACGATCCAGGGGCAGGACATCCTCGCCCTGAAGCTCACCAAGAACGCCAAGAAGACCAAGGACGGCGCCAGGCCCGCCGTGCTGTACCTGTCCAACCAGCACGCGCGTGAGTGGATCACACCGGAGATGACCCGCCGGCTGATGCACCACTACCTGGACAGCTACCGCACAGACAAGCGCGTCAAGAAGATCGTCGACACCACCGAACTGTGGTTCGTCATCTCCGCCAACCCCGACGGCTACGACTTCACCCACGCCGCCGACGGCGACCGCCAGTGGCGCAAGAACATGCGCGACATCAACGGCGACGGCGCCTTCACGGTCGGCGACGGCGTCGACCTCAACCGCAACTTCGCCTACAAGTGGGGCTACGACGACGAGGGTTCCTCCCCCTACCCCACCAGCCAGACCTACCGCGGCGCCGGACCGAACTCCGAGCCCGAGACCCAGGCCATCGACCGCTTCCAGAAGCGCATCGGCTTCGAGTACGGCATCAACTACCACTCCGCCGCCGAGCTGATCCTCTACGGCGTGGGCTGGCAGGTCGCCACCGAGACCCCGGACGACGTGCTCTACAAGGCGCTCGCCGGCACCCCCGAGAAGCCGGCGGTCCCCGGATACCACCCGCAGGTCTCCTCCGAGCTGTACACCACCAACGGCGAGGCGGACGGTCACGCGGCCAACGTCAACGGCACCGCGATGTTCACCCCGGAGATGTCGACCTGTCAGACGGTGTCGAACGCGGACCCGAACGACGCGTGGAAGGCCGAGGACTGCGCGTCGGTCTTCACCTTCCCGGACGACGAGAGGCTGATCCAGCAGGAGTTCGCGAAGAACATCCCGTTCGCGCTCTCCGTCGCCGAGTCCGCCGCCCGCCCCGACCAGCCGAAGTCCTCGGTCGGCACGGCCGCCCCGGACTTCACCCCGGCGGCGTTCACCACCTCCTACTCGCGCGGCGCCCACCAGGAAGTCTCCGTCGTCGCCCGCAAGTCGGTGCGCGACAAGGAGCTGAAGTACCGCGTCGACGGCGGCCGGGTCGAGGACATGGCCCTGCGGCCCTGGAAGGGCGGCGAGACCTACGGCGGCGAGGACAACCTGTACTTCGACGAGTACCGCGCGAGGGTCGCCGACGGCGAGCCCGGCGACAAGGTCGAGGTCTGGTTCACCGGCGAGACCCGCTCCGGCAAGCGGACCGAGAGCGAGCACTTCACCTACACCGTCGCCGAGCGGCCCCGCGCGGACGTCCTCGTCGTCGCCGAGGAGGGCCAGGCCGCGACCCACGCCCAGACCTACGTGGACGCGCTGAAGGCCAACGGCGAGAAGGCCGTCGTCTGGGACGTGGCCCGGCAGGGCGCCCCCGACGCGCTCGGCGTCCTCGGCCACTTCGGCACGGTCGTCCACTACACGGGCGCCGCGCGCCCCGGCAACGCCACCCAGCTGGAACTGCGCGCCTACCTCAACGAGGGCGGCGAGCTGATCGAGGCGGGCGAGAGCGCCGGCGGCTCCGTCGACCTCGGCGGGGGCACCCTGTCGAACGACTTCAGCCAGTACTACCTGGGGGCCTACACCCGTACGACCCTCCCCGGGGTCACCGGCTTCGACGGCACGGGCGCCCTCGCGGGCCTGAAGACGCCGCTCGGCGACGCGCCCGGCAACCCGCTGAACGCGGCCGGATCCTTCGGCGTCACCTCCGAGACCCTGCCCGTCACCACGTTCCCGCAGTTCGCGAGCGCGGGCGCCGGCCGGTACCCGGGCACGGTCAACCCGTACGGGCCGTACGCGGGCACTTCCATGGCCGCCGTCACGCACTCCGACTACGCCTGGAACCGCCTCACCCGCACCGTGGACCTCACCGGCGTCAGCGCCTCCGACCGGCCCGCCCTGCGCACCCGCCTGCTGTGGAACACCGAGCAGGGCTACGATCACGCGCTGCTGGAGGCCCGTACCGCCGGAGCCGACGACTGGACCACCCTCCCGGAGGCGGGCGGCGCCACCGGCACCGCCGTGCCCGCCGAGTGCGAGGCCGGGTACTTCATCCAGGCGCACCCCGCCCTCGGGCGGTATCTGACGCTCGGTGACGACGGCTGCGCGCCCACCGGGACCAGCGGCGCGTGGCACAGCCTCACCGGCGCCTCAGCGGGCTGGCAGGAGGTTTCCTTCGATCTTTCGGCATACGCCGGCAAGACGGTGGAACTCTCCCTGAGCTATGTCACCGACCCCGGCTCCGGCGGCCACGGCGTGCTCGTCGACGACGCCTCCGTCGTCATCGGCGGCACGGCACGGCAGACGGACGGCTTCGAGACGTCGCTCGGCGCCTGGTCCACCCCCGGCCCGCCGGCCGGCAGCCCCGCGGTGGTGCGGGACTGGGGCCGTTCCGGGGAGCTGTTCAGGACGTACGGCGCGGTCACCACGGACGACACCGTGCTGCTGGGCTTCGGCCTGGAGCACGTCACCGCGGCGGCCGACCGGACGAGGCTGATCGGCCGGGCGCTCACCGCGCTCGACGACTGACGGCGGGGCCGGCGCACCTGAGCGCGACCCGCCACAGTTGAGCCGGTCCGTACCCCTACTGGCGGGTACGGACCGGCCTGCCGTGTATGGGCCGTCTCGATGTCACCCCGGAGGCTTCGGGGAGGTAGGGTCGGAGGCGGTCGGGGACATCCCAAATAGAGCTCGCCGGCGACAATGGAGCCGGCGTACCAACGAGGAGATCGGTTCGTGACGATCCGCGTAGGCATCAACGGCTTTGGCCGCATCGGTCGTAACTACTTCCGCGCGCTGCTGGAGCAGGGTGCAGACATCGAGATCGTGGCTGTCAACGACCTGGGTGACACCGCGACCACCGCTCACCTGCTGAAGTACGACACCATCCTGGGCCGTCTGAAGCAGGAGGTCACGCACACCGCCGACACGATCACTGTCGACGGCCACACCATCAAGGTGCTCTCCGAGCGCAACCCCGCCGACATCCCGTGGGGCGAGCTGGGCGTCGACATCGTCATCGAGTCGACCGGCATCTTCACCAAGAAGGAAGACGCCGAGAAGCACATCGCCGGCGGCGCCAAGAAGGTCATCATCTCCGCCCCGGCGAAGAACGAAGACGTCACCATCGTCATGGGCGTCAACCACGAGACCTACGACCCGGCGAACCACCACGTCATCTCCAACGCCTCCTGCACCACCAACTGTGTGGCGCCGATGGCCAAGGTCCTCGACGAGAACTTCGGCATCGTCAAGGGCCTGATGACGACGGTGCACGCGTACACGAACGACCAGCGCATCCTGGACTTCCCGCACAAGGATCTGCGCCGCGCCCGTGCCGCCGCCGAGAACATCATCCCGACCACCACCGGTGCCGCCAAGGCCACCGCGCTGGTGCTCCCGCAGCTCAAGGGCAAGCTGGACGGCATGGCCATGCGCGTCCCGGTCCCGACCGGCTCGGTCACCGACCTCGTCGTCGAGCTGTCCCGCGAGGTCACCAAGGAAGAGATCAACGCCGCCTTCCAGAAGGCCGCCGAGGGTGAGCTGAAGGGCATCCTCGAGTACACCGAGGACGAGATCGTCTCCTCCGACATCGTCAACGCCCCGGCGTCCTGCACCTTCGACTCCTCCCTGACCATGGTCCAGGAGGGCAAGAGCGTGAAGGTCATCGGCTGGTACGACAACGAGTGGGGCTACTCCAACCGCCTCGTCGACCTCACGGTCTTCGTCGGCGGCCAGCTCTGATCGGCTGAAGCAGGCACCTTGAAGTGAGAGCAGGGCTCGGGCCAGGCGCAGGGACGCGCGGCCCGGGCCCTGACTCACGTCACGACCGGCCCGCCTCTCTAGGATCGGTCCTGGTCATCGGCACGAGCCATCCGGTCACGAGCCATCCGGTCACGAGCCAGAACGAGCCTCCTCAGGAGCCCCCTGATATGAAGACGATCGACGAACTCCTCGCCGACGGGGTCGCGGGCAAGCGGGTCTTCGTCCGCGCCGACCTCAACGTGCCGCTGGACGGCACCACCATCACCGACGACGGCCGCATCCGGGCGGTGCTGCCCACCGTCAAGGCCCTCGCCGAGGCCGGCGCCCGCGTGGTCGTCGCCTCCCACCTCGGCCGCCCCAAGGGTGCCCCGGACCCGGCCTTCTCGCTCGCCCCGGCCGCCGCCCGGCTCGGCGAACTCCTCGGCGTGGACGTCGCCTTCGCCGCCGACACCGTCGGCGACTCCGCCACGTCCACCGTCGCGGGCCTCGCCGACGGCCAGGTCGCCGTCATCGAGAACCTGCGCTTCAACGCGGGCGAGACCAGCAAGGACGACGCCGAGCGGGACGCCTTCGCCGAGCAGCTCGCCGCCCTCGCCGACGTCTACGTGGGGGACGGCTTCGGCGCGGTGCACCGCAAGCACGCCTCGGTCTTCGACCTGCCGAAGAAGCTCCCCCACTACGCCGGCCACCTCATCGCCACCGAGGTCGGCGTCCTGAAGAAGCTCACCGAGGACGTCCAGCGCCCGTACGTGGTCGCCCTCGGCGGCGCCAAGGTCTCCGACAAGCTCGCCGTCATCGACCAGCTTCTCGGCAAGGCCGACCGCCTCCTCATCGGCGGCGGCATGGCCTACACCTTCCTCAAGGCCAAGGGCTACGAGGTCGGCATCTCCCTGCTCCAGGAGGACCAGATCCCGGTCGTCACGGAGTACATGGAGCGCGCCGAGAAGAACGGCGTCGAGCTGGTCCTGCCGGTCGACGTCCTGGTCTCGTCCGAGTTCCCGGACCTGAAGACCAAGGCCCCGGCCAACCCCACCACCGTCGCCGCGGACGCCATCCCCGCCGACCAGGAGGGTCTGGACATCGGTCCCGAGACCCGCAAGCTGTACGCCTCTAAGCTCGCCGACGCGGCCACCGTCTTCTGGAACGGACCGATGGGCGTCTTCGAGCACCCCGACTACGCCGAGGGCACCAAGGCGGTCGCCCAGGCCCTCATCGACGCCCCGGGCTTCACCGTGGTCGGCGGCGGCGACTCCGCCGCGGCCGTCCGCACTCTGGGCTTCGACGAGAAGGCTTCTTCCGGCGGAACATTCGATCACATCTCGACCGGTGGCGGCGCCTCCCTCGAATACCTCGAGGGCAAGACGCTCCCCGGTCTCGCCGCACTGGAGGACTGACCACACATGAGCACGCGCACGCCGCTGATGGCGGGCAACTGGAAGATGAACCTCAACCACCTGGAGGCCATCGCCCACGTCCAGAAGCTCGCCTTCGCCCTCGCGGACAAGGACTACGAGGCCGTCGAGGTCGCCGTCCTGCCGCCCTTCACCGACCTGCGCTCCGTGCAGACCCTGGTCGACGGCGACAAGCTCAAGATCAAGTACGGTGCCCAGGACATCTCGGCGCACGACTCCGGCGCCTACACCGGCGAGATCTCCGGCTCGATGCTGGCCAAGCTGAAGTGCACGTACGTGGCGATCGGCCACAGCGAGCGCCGCCAGTACCACAACGAGACCGACGAGATCGTCAACGCCAAGGTCAAGGCCGCCTTCAAGCACGGCCTGACCCCGATCCTGTGCGTCGGCGAGGAACTGGAGGTCCGCGAGGCGGGCAACCACGTCGCCCACACCCTCGCCCAGGTCGAGGGTGGTCTGAAGGACCTCCCGGCCGAGCAGGCCGAGACGATCGTGATCGCCTACGAGCCCGTGTGGGCCATCGGCACCGGCAAGGTCTGCGGCGCCGAGGACGCCCAGGAGGTCTGCGCCGCCGTCCGCGGCAAGATCGCCGAGCTGTACTCGCAGGACGTGGCCGGCAAGGTCCGCATCCAGTACGGCGGCTCCGTCAAGGCCGGCAACGTCGCCGAGATCATGGCGCAGGCCGACATCGACGGCGCGCTGGTCGGCGGCGCCTCGCTGGACGCGGACGAGTTCGTCAAGATCGTGCGCTTCCGCGAGCAGTGAGTCGACCAGTGAGTATGCGGTAGCGGCGTAACGTCGTACCCTTGCGGGGGCACAGCCGGAGCTGTGCCCCCGTCGTCCATCCGAAGCCGAGGAAGTTGGTCCAGCCGTGGTTATGGGGTTCTCGATCGCCCTGATCGTCTTCAGCCTGCTGCTGATGCTGCTGGTGCTGATGCACAAGGGGAAGGGCGGCGGCCTCTCCGACATGTTCGGTGGCGGCATGCAGTCCTCCGTCGGCGGCTCCTCCGTCGCCGAACGCAACCTCGACCGCATCACCGTCGTGGTCGGTCTGCTGTGGTTCGCGTGCATTGTCGTGCTCGGCCTTCTGGTGAAGGTCGGCTGAACGACCCGGCGACCCGGCCGGCCTCCCGCAGGTCAGCACGATTCCGCACGTAACGCCCCATGTTCGGTACGCGCCCCGGAGCGCGGCCTATCATGGGGCTTGCGTCTGAGTGCGGGGTCTGTAACTCCAAACACTGGACGCGCGTTGGGCCTTACGTAGACTGGGGCGCTCGCAGCGAAGCGAAACGCCGACGCGCTTCGCGGCACCATCACGCAGGGAGTTACGACCGTGGCAAGTGGCAACGCGATCCGAGGAAGCCGGGTCGGGGCGGGGCCGATGGGTGAGGCCGAACGCGGCGAGTCCGCGCCGCGTCTGCGCATCTCCTTCTGGTGCTCCAACGGGCACGAGACGCAGCCGAGCTTCGCCAGTGACGCGCAGGTTCCCGACACCTGGGACTGCCCGCGCTGCGGCTTCCCGGCCGGACAGGACCGGGACAACCCGCCGGACCCGCCGCGCACCGAGCCCTACAAGACGCACCTCGCGTACGTCCGGGAGCGGCGCAGCGACGCGGACGGCGAGGCGATCCTCGCCGAGGCGCTCGCCAAACTCCGGGGCGAGATCTGAGAGACGACGACCGGCCGGGTACCTGAAGGGTGCCTGGCCGGAGCTGTTTCCCCCACCGCCGGCGGACCGCTCGCGGACCGATTGTCAGTGGTGCCCTCTACGGTGTGCGCACCAGGCGAATCGTGCGGGGGAGTGCTGATGACGGCCGAGGCGAAGGGCAGGTCCGCGCCCTTGTGGCGCGGGGGATTCGGACGGTTGTGGAGCGCCGCCGTGCTGTCCGGCTTCGGGGACGCGCTGCGGACCGCCGCGCTGCCCCTGCTGGCCGTCACCCTGACCGACGAACCGCTGCTCATCGCGGCCGTCACCGCCTGCGGCCAGTTGCCCTGGCTGCTCTTCGGGCTGCTCGGCGGCGCCGTGGCCGACCGGGTGGACCAGCGGCGGGCCATGTGGACCGTGGACGCCGTACGCGGACTGCTGGTCGCCGGCTTCGCGGTGGCCGTGGCGCTCGGCCATGCCTCGATCCCTCTGCTGATCGTGCTGGCCTTCACCCTGACCACCCTCCAGACCCTCTTCGACAACGCCGCCACCGCCCTGCTGCCCGCCGTGGTCCCCCCGGACGCGCTCGGCAGTGCCAACGCCCGTCTGATGACCGGTCAGCGGATCGCGGGTGGTCTGCTCGCCGGGCCCGTGGTACCGCTGCTGCTCGTCGCCGGCGCCGCCCTGCCGTTCGCGGCCGACGCCGTCACCTTCCTGCTGGCCGCCGCACTGGTCGCCACCCTGCGCACCGCCGCGCCCGACCGCGCGGCCGGACCGGCGGGCAGCACCCTGCGCCGGGAGATCGCGGACGGGCTGCGTACCCTCGGCCGGGACCGGGCGCTGCGCGGACTGTGCGCCGCCACCGCCCTGTGCAACATCGGCATGGGCGCCCTCATCGCCACCCTGGTGGTCCTGGTGACCGACTGGCTGCGCGCGGGCGAGACGGGATACGCGGTGGCGCTGACCGCGTACGCCGTGGGAAGTCTCGCCGGGGGAGCGGTCAACGGCCGGATCGCCGGCCGTGTCGGGCGGCTGCGGGCGGTGCTGCTCGCCGGGACCGCGCAGCTCGGCGCGCTCGTCGTCATGGGATCGGTGCGCAGCACGGTCGCGCTGGTGGCCGCGCTCGCCGTGTTCGGTTTCATGGGGATGGTGTGGAACGTCAACACGACCACGCTGATGCAGCAGCGCAGTCCCGCCGGAATGCTCGGCCGGGTCAGCTCCGCGCACCGGACCCTCGCGGTCGCCGGGGCCCCGCTGGGCGCACTGCTGGGCGGCGCGGTCGCCACCGCCTGGGGGGCGAACACCCCCGCCCTGCTCGCGGCGGCCTTCTTCGCCCTGTCCGTCGCCGCGCTGATACCCGCGAGCCGGCCGGACGTACCCGTTGTTGTCCCCGACGACGGCGTCACGACAGCTCGGGGCCACCACTGATCAATTAGGTTGGGACCGGCAGCGGGGCAGGCGCGCAGCGCCAAGGCACGGAGGAAGGCTGAAGTTTCCAGATGAACGCAGACGGCCGTACGAGGCTCAACCGGACGCCCGAGTGGACCGCGCTGGCCAAGCACCGCGAACAGCTCGGCGAGGTGCGGCTGCGGGAGCTGTTCGCCGCCGACCCCGGACGCGGCAGCGGGTACACGCTCCAGGTCGGCGACCTGCACATCGACTACTCCAAGCACCTCGTCACCGACGAGACGCTGCGACTGCTGCGCGAGCTGGCCGTCGCGACCGACGTGTTCGGGCTGCGCGACGCCATGTTCCGCGGCGAGCGGATCAACACCACCGAGCGGCGGGCCGTGCTGCACACCGCGCTCCGGGCGCCGCGCGACGCGGTGGTCGAGGTCGACGGGGAGAACGTGGTCCCCGCCGTGCACGCGGTCCTCGACCGGATGGCCGACTTCGCCGAGCGGGTCCGCTCCGGGGCGTGGACCGGCCACACCGGCAAGCGCATCCGCAACGTCGTCAACATCGGCATCGGCGGCTCCGACCTCGGCCCCGCGATGGCGTACGAGGTGCTGCGCAGCTGCACCGACCGTGATCTGACGGTCCGTTTCGTCTCCAACGTCGACGGCGCCGACCTGCACGAGGCCATCCGCGACCTGGACGCGGCCGAGACGCTGTTCGTCGTGGCGTCGAAGACCTTCACCACCATCGAGACGGTCACCAACGCCACCTCGGCCCGCAACTGGCTGCTGCGCGAGCTGAACACCGGCCAGGAAGCCGTGGCCCGGCACTTCGTGGCGCTGTCGACGAACGCCGAGAAGGTGGCGGACTTCGGCATCGACACGGCCAACATGTTCGAGTTCTGGGACTGGGTCGGCGGGCGGTACTCGTACGACTCGGCGATCGGCCTGTCCCTCATGATCGCCATCGGCCCGGCCCGCTTCCAGGAGATGCTGGACGGCTTCCGCCTGGTCGACGAGCACTTCCGCACCGCGCCCCCCGAGGCCAACGCCCCGCTGCTGCTGGGCCTGCTGGGCATCTGGTACAACAACTTCCACGACGCCCAGTCGCACGCCGTGCTGCCGTACAGCCACTACCTGTCCAAGTTCAC
>NZ_DASQNH010000078.1:0-25187 GCF_035645055.1 Streptomyces sp.
CGCTGGATGAGTTTCGCCCCGCTGGCCGGGCCGAGGCGCCTTCCCGCCTCCGGGATATTGCTCAGCAGGACCAGGTCGAGGCGGCCGCGAAGGCGGAGCTGACCCGGCTCGCGGGCTTGACGAAAGACATAGAGGCCCCCCACCGATTGTCCAGCGCCTTCGTCCCCCTCCACTCCATGCCCGGCTGGTTCCAGCCCGTCGCCGAGTACCAGCCCTTCACCCCCGCCATCGAGACCCTGCGCGGCCTCCTGCTCGGCACCGGGATCGGCCACAACGGCTGGCTCGCCGCCGCCTGGTGCCTCGGACTCACCGTCCTCGGCTACCTCTGGTCGACCTCGAAGTTCGACGCCGACCCGGAGTGACCGCCACGGGAACGCTCGCGGCTCACGGCCCGGTACGTGCCTCAGTCCTCCTCCGGGAGGGCGAAGGTGCCGTACTCGGGCCGTCCCGCCGTGTCGTACGACTGGATGGAGACGCCCGAGGCGGTGACGCTGCCGCCGCTGTGCCGGAAGGCGGTGGGGACGGTGCCGTCGGCGAAGAAGCGGCGCCCGGCGCCGAGGACGACCGGGAAGGTCAGCAGGTGGACGGTGTCGACGAGGCCGAGGCCGAGGAGGGACCGGGCCAGCGCGCCGCTGCCGTGCAGCTGGAGTTCACCGTCGGTGCGCTCCTTCAGGGCGGTGACCTCCTCGGCGAGGTCGCCGCGGAGCACGGTGGTGCCGGACCATTCGGGGTCGGTGAGCGTGGCGGAGGGAACGTACTTCGGCAGCCGGTTCAGCGGACCGGCGATCGGGTCGTCCGGGTCGGTCACCTTCGGCCAGTACGAGGCGAAGATCTCGTACGTGCGGCGGCCGAGGAGGAAGGCGCCGACGCGGTCGAAGACGCCGGTGACGAACCGGCCGAAGTCGTCGTCGGCGTACGGAAAGCTCCAGCCGCCCTGCTCGAAGCCGTCGCGGGTGTCCTCCTCGGGGCCGCCCGGTGCCTGGTAGACGCCGTCGAGGGTGACGAAGATGGTGGAGACGAGCTTGCCCATGGCGGATGCCTTTCGTGGTGCGCGGGTCTGCTGTCATCAGGGCAGACCCCGCCGGGCCCCGCAACTCATCGCTCACCCGGCGGGCGTGGAGAACACTCCGCCCGTCGGGCTCTGCCTGTCACCGCCCTGGGCCATGCTCAGGGCGGCGGCCAGGCTCTCCAGGGTCATGGACTGGAGGATGACCCGGCCGCTGCCCTCCAGGGTGGCCATGCAGATGCCCTCGCCGCCGGGGACGGCGTTGATCAGGCCCGGGCGGTTCAGGCCGCCGACACGCCGCACGCCGTACCGGATGCCGTCCTCGAAGGCGACCACGCATCCCGTGGCGACCTCGACACGGCCGCCGAAGTCGGCCGGGTCAAGGTCGATGAAGGTGCCCGCGCCCGTGATGATCACCGTGCCGCGGCCGGTGAGCCTCTCCGGGACGAAGCCCTCGCCGTCCTGCCCGCCGGTGCGCCCGCCCTGGGAAGCGACACCGAAGTCGACGGTGGACTCGGCGGCCACGAAGGCGTCCTTCGCGGCGTACCAGGCGCGCGTGCCGTCCAGTTCCAGGGTGCGCATCTCGCCCGGGAGGACGCCCGCGAAGCCGACGGTGCCCTCGCCGCCCCGGGCCGTGAAGTACTGGAGGGCGAGCGATCCGGCCGCCGGCACCCGCCGGCCGGCCTGCGGGGTGGTGCCCATCGCCTGCCGCAGCAGGCCGCCCGCGCCAACGCCGCCGCCCGGTGACCGCTGCCCGCCGCCCTTGTCGGAGGAGCCGGCCAGCCGGGTCTCCATGGTGACGTTCGGCGTCTTGAACAGGAACCGGCCCGCCTCGCAGTACACGCTCTGACCGGGCTGGAGGCTGACGACCGCCAGCTGCGTGGCGTTGCCGGCGATCTCTTGCTGAAGGGTCACACGGGGTGAACGCGGGAGCCGGATGCCACAGTTCCTGGTGGGCCGAGGTCGATGTCCGATCGCCGCCGGTGCTCCGGTGCCGGGGCGACTGGAATGAACCCATGAACTCGATGAACGCTCAAGCACTTCTCGACGGCAAGAAGGCTCTCGTGACCGGCGGCGGCCGGGGCATCGGCGCGGCGACCGCCCTGCGGCTCGCCCGGGAGGGCGCGGATGTGGCCCTCACCTATCTGCGGGACAAGGAGGCGGCCGAGGAGGTCGTCCGGGGGGTGGAGGCGCTGGGGCGCCGCGCGGTGGCGCTGCGGGCCGACTCCGGGGACCCCGGGGAGGCGGCCGGTGCGGTGGACCGCGCGGCCGAGGCGCTCGGCGGCCTCGACGTGCTGGTGAACAACGTGGGCGTCGGGCTGCTCGGCCCGCTGGAGGGCATCACGCTCGCCGATGTCGACCGGGTGCTCTCGGTGAACGTGCGCGGCGTGTTCCTGGCCTCCCAGGCGGCCGCCGCGCGGATGGCCGACGGCGGCCGGATCGTCACGATCGGCACCTGCATGACCCAGCGGGTGCCGGGTCCCGGTGGCACGCTCTACGCGATGAGCAAGGCGGCCCTGACCGGTCTGACCAAGGCGCTGGCCCGTGAACTGGGCGCGCGCGGCATCACCGCGAACATCGTCCACCCGGGTCCGGTCGACACCGACATGAACCCGGCGGACGGCCCGTACGCGGCCGGGCAGGCGGCGATGACCGCGCTGGGCCGGTTCGGCACGGCCGACGAGGTGGCCGCGACGGTCGCCCATCTGGCGGGCGCGGCCTACGTCACCGGCGCGGAGTTCTCGGTGGACGGCGGCCACGCCGCCTGACCGGGGCGACTCCCCCGGCGGCGGGCACGCCGCCCGACGAGGCGACTCCCCCGGCCACGGGGGCACGCCGAGGGGAAGCGCCGCCGGCTGGAACGCGGGGCGCGCCGGTGCTGTCCAGCCGGCGCGCCCCGCGGGTCAGGGGTCGGTGGTGCGTCAGCCGCCCAGTTCCTGGTGGCGGGCCGAGAGGCGCTGGGCGCCTTCCTCGGTCAGGGAGCCGAACAGGCGCAGGCGGGAGATGCCGCCGTCCGGGAAGATGTCGACACGGGCGTGGGTGCCGACCGCGGGCTCCGGCAGGACGAAGCGGTGGTCGGTGTCGGGCTGGAGGCGGGTGCGGGGCAGGACCTCCCGCCACTCGCCGTCCTCCCCGTCCTTGACGGACACCGAGGCCCAGCCCGCGCTGTTGCCCTTCAGATACGCGGTGTCGATCTCGACCGCGCGGATCTGCGACTGGGCGACGAGCCGGTAGCGGATCCAGTCGTTGCCCTGGTCGCGGCGGCGGCGGGTCTCCCAGCCGTCGTCCATCTTGCGGGAGCGGCCCGGCTGGATCGTGTTGGTGGCGGGTGAGTAGAAGAGGTTGGAGGCGTCCTCGACCCGGCCGCCGTTCTCCAGGGCGACGACGTCGAAGGTGCCGAGCACGTCGAGCCACTCCGGGTCAGGAACGACCTCGCCGTACACCCGCAGGCGGGCGATGCCGCCGTCGGGATGCTGGTTGACCCGCAGGTGGGTGAAGCGCTGCTCGACCGCTACGGCGAACCCGTTGGCGGCGTGGCCGCCGACCGCGGTGCGCGGGACCAGCGTCGTCCACTTCACGTCGTCGGCGAGCAGTTCCCCGGGGGAGGGAGAGCCCGCGACCGAGGTGGCCTCGATCGACACCGACTGCGGGTAGTTGCCGCGGAAGTGGGCGGTGTCGACCACGATGCCGCGGATCACGCCGGGCGCGCCCAGGCGGACCAGCGCCCAGTCGTGGTCCTCGGCCGCCGGCCACGGGTGGTCGGCGGAGACACCGCGGCGGCGCCGGGTCTCCCAGCCGTCCATGACCTTGCCCTTGTGCCCGAAGTGCTCGGGGTCGAACTCGGCCCGCTCGGGCACCAGCAGGTTCTCCCGCTGGGCGAAGAACTCGTCGTTGGCGGCGATGACACCGGCGCCGAGCTGCCGGTCGGCGAGGTTGGCGTACTGGGTGAAGGGGAAGTCGGCGGTGCGGTAGTCCGCGTACGGGTCACCGCCTCCGTAGGGGTTCGCGTCGCCGGTGAAGCTGGGTATCGCCGTCACGGTGATCAGTTCTTCCTTTCGGGAGTCGGCCGCTGCGGGTGCGGGCGGAGCGTCAGGGGGTGCGGGTCAGCAGCTGCCCCTGGGGGTCGGTGAACTCGCCGTCGGCGTAGATCCGCGTGCCGCGCAGCCAGGTGGACTTCACGACACCGCTGAGGGTGCGGCCGGCGTAGGCGGTGACGCGGTTGCGGTGCTGGAGGGCGGCCGGGTCGACGGTGAAGGTCTCGTCGGGGGCGAGGACGGCGAAGTCGGCGTCGCGGCCGGTCTCGATGGCGCCCTTGCGGTCCAGGCCCACCAGTTCGGAGGTCCGGGTGGACATCCAGCGGACGACGTCCTCCAGGCCGTGGCCGCGCGCGCGGGCCGCGGTCCAGACGGCGGCGAGGCTGAGCTGGAGGCCGGAGATGCCGCCCCAGGCGGTGGCGAAGTCGTCGGTCTTCAGGTCGGCGGTGGACGGGGAGTGGTCGGTGACCACGCAGTCGATGGTGCCGTCGGCGAGCGCCTGCCACAGCAGGTCCTGGTTGGCGGCCTCGCGGATGGGCGGGCAGCACTTGAACTCGCTGGCGCCGTCGGGGACTTCCTCGGCGGTCAGGGTGAGGTAGTGCGGGCAGGTCTCCACGGTGACGCGGACGCCTTCCGCGCGGGCCGCGCGGATCAGCGGCAGGGCGTCGCTGGAGGACAGGTGCAGGATGTGCACGCGCGCGTCGAGCCGCTTGGCCTGGGCGATGAGGGCGGCGATCGCGGTGTCCTCGGCGTCGCGCGGGCGGCTGGCGAGGAAGTGGGCGTACTTGGGGCCGCCCTGCCGCGGGGCGGCGGCGAGGTGGTGCGGGTCCTCGGCGTGCACGATCAGCAGGCCGCCGAACCCGGCTGTCTCGGCGAGGGAGCGGGCCAGCTGCTCCTGGTCGAGGTGCGGGAACTCGTCCACGCCGGACGGCGACAGGAACGCCTTGAAGCCGAACACCCCGGCCTCGTGCAGCGGGCGCAGGTCCTTGACGTTGTCCGGCAGGGCGCCGCCCCAGAAGCCGACGTCGATGTGCGCCTTGGGCCGGGCGACGTCCTGCTTGACGCGCAGGTGGTCGACCGTGGTGGTCGGCGGGAGGGAGTTGAGCGGCATGTCGACGAGGGTGGTGATGCCGCCGGCGGCCGCCGCGCGGGTGGCGGTCCAGAAGCCCTCCCACTCGGTGCGGCCGGGGTCGTTGACGTGCACGTGTGTGTCGACCAGGCCGGGCAGCAGGACGTCGTCGCCGAAGTCCTCCAGGCGGGCGCCCTCCGGTACGGGGGCGTCGTACGGCAGTACGGCCGTGATCGTGCCCTGGGCGACCGCGACCGTGGCGGCGCGCGTCCCCTCGGGCGTGATGACGCGCGTCGAGCGCAGCACCAGTTCAGCGTCGGACACCCGGACCCCTCTCTCCACCGCGTGTTGCTCCCGCGACACGGGCGTTGCTTCCGCGTAACGGAATTCAACACTCTGTTGAAGTCGCCCTCGGAGTCTTCACTCCCGGCCCCCTGCCGTCAAGGGGCACACTTCCACCGTGCACCCACCCGGCCCCGGCTCTGGATGTTTCCACAAAGCGGAATTACAATTCCAGCAAGCAGAACGTAGCTACGCACAAGCGAGGAGTCAACCGGCCGCCGGGTAGGCTTCTGACCTCCTGCCAGTCCCGAAAGGAACGCGCCGTGCCGACGTCCAGCGCCAGCACCACCGACTCCGCCAAGACCGCCAACGGCGGTGGCGGTGTCCAGTCCCTCGAGCGCGCCTTCGACCTGCTGGAGCGCATGGCCGACGCGGGCGGCGAGGTGGGACTCAGCGAGCTGTCCGCGAGCAGCGGTCTGCCGCTGCCCACCATCCACCGCCTGATGCGCACCCTGGTGGCCTGCGGCTATGTCCGCCAGCAGCCCAACCGCCGGTACGCCCTCGGTCCCCGGCTGATCCGCCTCGGCGAGTCCTCCGCCCGGCTGCTCGGCACCTGGGCCCGCCCCTACCTGGCCCGCCTGGTCGAGGAGACCGGCGAGACGGCGAACATGGCACTGCTCGACGGCGACGAGATCGTCTATGTGGCGCAGGTGCCGTCCAAGCACTCGATGCGCATGTTCACCGAGGTGGGACGGCGCGTCCTGCCGCACTCCACCGGCGTCGGCAAGGCGCTGCTCGCGGGCTTCCCCGACGACGAGGTGCGCGCCCTGCTCGCCCGCACCGGCATGCCCGCGGCCACCGACAAGACCATCACCACCCCCGAGGGCTTCCTCGCGGCGCTGGACGACGTGCGCCGCCTCGGGTACGCGGTGGACGACAACGAGCAGGAGATCGGAGTCCGCTGCCTCGCGGTGCCGGTGCCGGACTCCCCCACCACCGCCGCGATCTCCATCTCGGGCCCCGCGGGCCGGGTCACCGAGGCGGCGACCGAACGGATCGTGCCGGCCCTCCAGCAGGTCGCGACGGAACTGTCGGCGGCCCTGGCCAGCTCGGGCACCGCCTGAGCCCCCGTACACGCGAGCAGCCCCCGCCCGTCCGGGCCGGGGGCTGCTGTCGTACGGCCGGTCGTTCCCGTCAGTCGTTCCGCGCCGGGGGGCCGAACAGCTCCACCGCGTGCCGTACGTCGGCGAGTCCCCGCGCCAGCGCGCTGACCGAGCCGATCGCTCCGGCGATCAGCAGCAGCGAGCGGCGTAACCGGGGGATCTCGGGGGTGCCGGCGACCGCCATCGCGGCGAGCGCGGCGAGTTCGTCCTCGGCGACCGCCCGGTCCGGGAACTCGGCAGGATGCGCGGCCAGTTGCCGGCGTAACCGGGACACGGCGGTGCGCAGTTCCGCCACTCTCGGGTCCTCGCCGCTGCCGGTCACCGGCCTCTGCCCCAAGCTCCGCAACACAGCTCTCCCCCCTGGCACTCCCTTGTGCCCGGCTCCCGTTCACTCCCCTTGCGCGCCCCCGATACGAGCCGGGCGCCGGAGATGTGCGGGCCAGTAAACGCCACCCCGTGCGCGAGCGCCACCGGACGGAGGGAAATTCAGCCCGCCGGGACCACGCTCTCGACCCCGTGTCCGGTATGCAGGACCCATGACCGACAGAACCGACCAGGTGGCCGGTGTCCTGCTCGCGGCGGGCGGGGGACGGCGGCTCGGCGGCCGCCCCAAGGCGCTGCTGGAGCACCGGGGCCGGCCGCTCGTGGAGTACGCGGCGGGGGTGCTGCGGGCGGCCGGCTGCGCCCGCGTCCACGTGGTCCTGGGGGCGTGCGCCGACGCCGTGCGGGAGCGGGCCAAGCTGCCCGGCTGCGTCCTCGTGGACAACCCCGAGTGGGAGCGGGGCATGGGCGGCTCGCTGCGGGCCGGGCTCGCCTCGCTCGCCGGGACGCCCGCGCGCGCGGCGCTGGTGTCGCTGGTGGACCAGCCCGGGATCGGGCCGGCGGCGGTGGCCCGGGTGCTGGCCGGGTACACGGACGAGACCTCGCTGGTGGCGGCGGCCTTCGACGGGGTGCGCGGACATCCGGTGCTCCTCGGGGCGGCGCACTGGGCGGGTGTCGCGGCCGCCGCGACCGGCGACCAGGGCGCCCGCGCCTACCTGCGGGAACACACCGGGGAGATCCGTCTGGCGGAGTGCGGTGACATCGCCCGGGCGTACGACATCGACACGGAGGCCGACCTGGTCCACCTTGAGTGAGCGGGGTGGCACCGAGCGCCATGGTGCCTCGACTCAGAGAATCTCGACATCAACAAACCATTGAAGTTCCACAATGAGGAAACTAATATCCACTGACCAGAAGCACCCGACCGCACAGCGGGTGTGATACGTCCCATACGTGCCTCTTGGCACCCGGTGCCACCGCTGAAGGAAGTGACAGCTCATGTCCACACCAGCGCCGTCCACGCTGGCCATCGTCGACGCCGAGCCCCTGCCCCGTCAGGACGAGGTCCTCACCGACGCGGCGCTCGCCTTCCTGGCCGAGCTGCACCGGCGTTTCACGCCGCGCCGTGACGAACTCCTCGCCCGCCGGGCCGAGCGCCGCGCCGAGATCGCCCGCACCTCCACGCTCGACTTCCTGCCGGAGACGGCCGCGATCCGCGCGGACGACTCCTGGAAGGTGGCCCCCGCCCCGGCCGCGCTGAACGACCGCCGGGTCGAGATCACCGGCCCCACCGACCGCAAGATGACCATCAACGCCCTCAACTCGGGCGCCCGGGTCTGGCTGGCGGACTTCGAGGACGCCTCCGCCCCGACCTGGGAGAACGTCGTCCTCGGCCAGCTCAACCTGATCGACGCCTACACCCGGAACATCGACTTCACGGACGAGCGCACCGGCAAGTCGTACGCCCTGCGCCCGAACGAGGAGCTGGCGACGGTCGTCATGCGCCCGCGCGGCTGGCATCTGGCCGAGCGTCACCTCGTCGACGCCGACGGCCGCCCGGTCCCCGGCGCCCTCGTCGACTTCGGCCTGTACTTCTTCCACAACGCCCAGCGCCTGCTCGACCTCGGCAAGGGCCCGTACTTCTACCTCCCGAAGACCGAGTCGCACCTGGAGGCGCGCCTCTGGAACGACGTGTTCGTCTTCGCGCAGGACTACGTCGGCATCCCGCAGGGCACCGTCCGCGCGACCGTCCTCATCGAGACGATCACCGCGGCGTACGAGATGGAGGAGATCCTCTACGAGCTGCGCGACCACGCCTCCGGGCTGAACGCGGGCCGCTGGGACTACCTGTTCTCCATCGTCAAGAACTTCCGGGACGGCGGCGAGAGGTTCGTCCTGCCGGACCGCAACGCCGTCACGATGACCGCCCCGTTCATGCGGGCGTACACCGAACTTCTCGTGCGCACCTGCCACAAACGCGGCGCGCACGCGATCGGCGGCATGGCCGCGTTCATCCCGTCCCGCAAGGACCCCGAGGTCAACAAGGTCGCCTTCGAGAAGGTCCGCGCCGACAAGGACCGCGAGGCGAACGACGGCTTCGACGGCTCCTGGGTCGCCCACCCCGACCTGGTGCCGATCGCCCTGGAGTCCTTCGACAAGGTCCTCGGCGACAAGCCGAACCAGAAGGACCGCCTGCGCGAGGACGTCGACGTGAAGGCGGAGGACCTGATCGCCATCGACTCCCTTGACGCCAAGCCCACCTACAACGGCCTGGTCAACGCCGTGCAGGTCGGCATCCGGTACATCGAGGCGTGGCTGCGCGGCCTCGGTGCGGTCGCCATCTTCAACCTGATGGAGGACGCGGCCACCGCCGAGATCTCCCGCTCGCAGATCTGGCAGTGGATCAACGCCGGGGTCGTCCTCGACAACGGTGAGCAGGTCACCGCCGAGCTGGCCCGCAAGGTCGCCGCCGAGGAACTGGCGAACATCCGCGCGGAGATCGGCGAGGAGGCCTTCGCGGCCGGCCACTGGCGGCAGGCCCACGACCTGCTCCTGGAGGTCTCCCTCGACGAGAACTACGCCGACTTCCTCACCCTGCCCGCGTACGAGCAGCTCAAGGGCTGATCACCCCCGCGTCGTGCGCTCCGAGTGGCCCAGGGTCTTCCCCGGGGCCACTCGGTCGCGTACGGCCCGCTTGACCGCCGTCGGCTCGGGGAAACCCTGCTCGCGACGGTCCCAGACCACCTCGTCGCCGACCCGGACGACGAACACCCCGCCCGTGCCGGGCTTGAGGGCCAGCTCGTCCAGCTCGGCCTCGAACGTGGTGAGCAGTTCCTGCGCCAGCCACGCGGCGCGCGGCAGCCAGCGGCACTGGGTGCAGTACTCGATCGTGACGCGCCGGGGCACGGGCGCGGTGCCGGGCGCCGTCTCGGGCGTGGCCTCGGAGGGCGTCCCGGGCGTGGACTCGGATGCCGTCATCCCAGGTGCACCGACCAATCCTGTTCCGCCGCCGGCTTGCCGTGCAGGTCGGGGACCCGCTTGAGCCAGTCCGGACGGCCCTGCTGCGTCTTCGCCGCGCGGCGCGCGTTCTCCGCGGCCAGCTCATCGCGGCTGGGGAAACCGGTGGGCAGCCACGCCTCGGAGGCCCGCACGCGCGCGTGCAGGAAGTCGACGTAGGCGCGGCGCACCTCCTCGGGCGTGCCGAAGCCGGGCTCGTCGGCCAGCCAGGCGTCCGGCACCTCGGCCGTGATCGCCCGCAGCAGTTCCTCGGTCACCTTCGGCCGCAGCTCGGCGTCGGCCGCGCGCACGTCCGGGCCGTAGTGGCCGAGGGCGTGGTGCCGGAAGTCGTAGGCCTTGGCCGGGTCGGTGGTGCCCCAGCGGTGGTGGAAGACGAGCGCGGCGCCGTGGTCGATCAGCCACAGCCGCGGCGGTGCCACGCCGAGCGTCGGCCAGACCATCAGGTTGGAGCTGTGCACGGTGCGGTCCACATTCACCGTGAGCGCGTCCAGCCACACGATCCGCCCCGCCTCCACCGGGTCCACGTCGAAGACCTCGGCGACCTCCGGGGTGAAGTCCCGCGCGCCCGGCAGGTAGTCCATGCCGAGGTTGACGCCCGCGCTGGCCGAGTGCAGCTCACGGACCTCCTGGTGGGGTTCGTCCGCGGCGATCGCCGGATCGAAGCGGACCATGACCAGCTCGGGGAAGCGCAGCCCCAGCGCCCGGGCCAGCTCCCCCACGATCACCTCGGCGACCAGCGCCTTGCGGCCCTGCGCGGAGCCGGTGAACTTCACGACGTACGTCCCCTCGTCGTCGGCCTCGACGACTCCGGGCACGGAGCCGCCGGACCGCAGCGGGGTCACGTATCGAACGGCAGTCACGTCGCGCAGCACATCCGTCAGGGTATGCCAGATCACCTGGGCGGTGACGCCCGCACGGATCGGCTCGTCCGCTGCCGACAGGCGGCGGACACCGTTCGAGGCGTTGATCGGACTCTTCGGCGACCACACTCGTCGCCGGAAGGAGAGCGTCGTTTCCCGCATACGCGAGACCCTCGCCGCCACCGCCACCGCCACCGCCGTCGCCGGCGGCGAGAAGGCCGTCGCGCGGCCGAACGGAGCAGGTCACGGCCGACTTCACGCTGCAGAACGGCGAACTGACCGAATCGTCCATGGAATCGGCCAAGCCGACGGAGAAAGCGGAGTAGGCGATTCACGGAGAACGCGCAGGAGTGTTCTCATCGAAAGCCTGCGGTCGGCTCGTCCCTTCGGTAGCGTGATCCGCCTCCCTTCGCCGAGCACGTCGAGGAGACTTGATGGTGGAAGAGACCCTGGCAGCCCTGGCCGTCTCCGGTGGAACGGCCGTGGTCGCCGCGATGGCGACCGACGCCTGGCAGTCCGCACGCGACGGAGTCGTACGGCTCTTCCGTCGCGAGGGTCAGGATCGGCAGGAGGAGATCCAGCGCCAGCTGGAGAGCGACAACACGCTCGTCGCGGAGGCCGGGGACACCGGTCTCCGTCCGGCCATGGCCCAGGTGTGGCAGGCACGTCTCGGAAGCCTGCTCAGCAGTGATCCCGAGGCCGAGGGGGAGCTGCGGTCGCTGCTGCACGATCTGGGGCATGGCGTGGGCGACGGCCGACGCCCCGTCGTGCAGATCATTCGCGCGGAAGGCAACGGCCAGGCCAACGGCGTCATGTTCGGCAACCTCACCGCGTACAAAGGAACCTCCCGGCAGGAGACTCCTCCCGCCCAGGGCGAGCCCGGCGACCGGGAAAGCGCCCGGTGACGGACCCTGACCCGTGGCGGCGACTGCCGGCGAGCGCCCTGCAGAACGTGTGGGTCACGGGTGGGTTCGGGTACGGGACGATCGGTGCCGACCTGCATGTCCTGGCGCACCGCGGCCCTGTCTACGTACTGTCCGAGTACCGTCGTCGCGCGGCGGCGCGGGACACCGAGTGGCTGCTCGCCCAGCCCAGCCGACTGCTCAACGCCGCCTTCGAGATCGTCGAGTTCACCGGCCGTGAGGAGGAGCTGGCCCGGCTGACCGGCTGGCGCGACGCGGCGAGCCCCCGCCTGTCGGCGACCTGGCTGCACGCGCCGGGCGGCCAGGGCAAGACCAGGCTTGCCGCCGAGTTCTCCGCCCGAAGCGCCGCCGCCGGCTACAAGGTTGTCACCGTGACCCACGGACCCGGGAGCGTGCTGGAGCCGCCGGGCAGCCAGGACCTGCGCCCGGGGGACGCGGCAGGGCTTCTCCTGGTCATCGACTACGCCGACCGCTGGCCGGTCTCCCATCTGGCGCTGCTGTTCGGCAACGTCCTCCTGCGGCAGCCGTTACCGACCCGGCTGCTCCTACTGGCGCGTTCGCCGCAGCCCTGGCCCGCGGTCCGCGCCTGCCTGGAGGACCTGAGCGCGGACACGCACGAGCAGTTCCTGCCGCCCCTGCCCGGGGGAGCCCGCTCAGAGCCGCGGGAGCACATGTACACCGTGGCCAGGGACTGCTTCGCGGCCCTCTACGGCATCACCGACCCCGGCGTCATCGCGGTGCCCGCCACGCTGGAGCGGCCCGAGTTCGGTCTCGTCCTCACCGTGCAGATGGCGGCGCTGGTGGCCGTCGACGCCCATCACCGCCGAGCGGCAGCTCCGGTGGACGGCCCCGGGGCCCTGTCTGCGTATCTCCTGGGCCGGGAACAGCAGTACTGGCAGCTGCTGTACGAGCGGGGGAAGGACGGCCTGGACTTCACCACCCGGCCGCAGACGATGGCTCGCACCGTCTTCACGGCCGCCCTCACGGGGGCGACCGACCACCCCCGCGGGGTGGCGGTCCTGCGCGCCGTCCACAGGCAGCAGTGCCTCGGGGACCAGAGTCTCGGCGGGCTCGATGCCGACCAGCTCCTGGCCGACCACGCCCGGTGCTATCCCCCGGCCGACGCGGCCACCGTGCTGGAACCGATGTATCCCGACCGACTCGCCGAGGACTTCCTCGCGCTCAGCCTGCCCGGCCATACCGTCGGCTCCCACGTACCCGCGCCCTGGGCCGGTTCCCTCCTGGAGGCCGTCACGGCCCGCGCCCCCGACGGATCGCCCCCCGCGCACATCGCACGCGCCGTGACCATGCTGGCCTCGGCGGCCGTGCCCGACCGCTGGCCGCACGTGGCGCCGTACCTCAGCGGGATCCTGCGCGCCGATCCGGCGCTCGCGCTGGCCGCCGGCGGCCCGGCGCTCGCCACGCTGGCCGGGGTGACCGGCCTGGACACGGCGGTCCTGCAGGCCGTCGCCGACCTCTTCCCGCGCCGCGACGTGGATCTGGACCTGGGGATGGCCGCGCTGTCGCGACGGCTGACCGGCCGGCTGCTGGCCGAAGAACCCCTCGCTGCCCGGCGCGGGCTCCTGCACTACTACCTCGGCGAGCGGCTGGGCAACGCGGGCCGGCACGCGGAGGCCCTTGCCGCCGCCCAGGAGGCGGTCGCGGTGTTCCGGCCCCTCGCCGCCTCGGATCCCTTCCACCTGCCCGGGCTCGCGATGTCGCTCAACCAGCTCGGCATCCGTCTGGCGGCCGTGGGGCGCCGGGCGGAGGCCGCCGCCCCGGCCGAGGAGTCCCTGAACTTGTTCCGGCGGCTGGCGGCCTCGGACTCCGGCTATCTGCCGGAACTCGCCAACGCGCTGAGCAACGCGGGGTCCCGGCTGTTCGACGAGGGCCGGTACGAAGCCGCCCTGGTTCCGGCCGCCGAAGCCGTCACCCTCTACCAGAGGCTGGCAAAGCCCGACGAGGGCGGCGGCAGGCACCTGGGGGATCTCGCGATCGCGCTGGACAACTACGCCAACTCCCTCACCGCGCTGGAACGCCACGAGGAGTCGCTGGCCCCGTCCGAGTCGGCGACCCGCATCCACGCGGAACTTGCCGCTCAGGCACCCGGCACCCATCTGCCCGAGCTCGCCAGAGCGCTGAACAACCTGGCCGGCCGGCTGTACCACCTGGGTCGGCACGAAGACGCCCTCGCCCGGAACGAGGAGGCTCTTGACATCACCCAGCGGCTGGCCGAGGCGAACCCCGCCGTCTACCAGCGTGACCTGTGGGGCGTGTTGACCGGCCTCAGCATCTTCCAGGCCCGGGCGGGCCGGCCCGAGGCCGCGCTCGCCGCAGCCCAGGAGGCTCTGGAGCTGGCCCGTTCGATGGCCGCCGCCGCGCCCGCCGCGCACGAGCCGGACCTCGTCGCGGCGCTGAGGAACTCCTTCGCCCGCCTGGGCGAAGTGGGGCAGTACGCGGATGCGGTGGAACACGCGCGGGAGGCCGCGCCCATCCTCCGCCGTCTTGCCGCAAGCAACCCTCAGGTCCATGTGCCGGACCTCGCGCAGTTGCTGGAGAAGGCGGGAGTCTTCCTCTCGTACCTGGGGCGGCTCCCGGAAGCGGTGTCCTTCATGGAGGAAGCGATCACGCTCTGGCGTGGACTCGTGGCCGGCGACCGGGCGGCCCACCGGCTCAGGCTCGCGATGGCGCTGGACATACTCGGCACGTTCCTGGCGAAACTCCCCGGGCGCCTCGCGGACGCCGTGACGGTCATCGAGGCAGCGATCGCCCTCTACGAGGAAGCCACCCGGGCAGGCGCGACCGACCCATGGCCTACTACGCCGGAACGCTGAACAACCTCAGCACCATCGTCACGCACCTGGGCCGGCACGACGACGCGCTCGAACTGTCGCGCCGGGCTGTCGTCCTCTGCCGCGAGCTCGTGGTGGCGGGTTCCGTCGACGTGGGCGCCTACGTGACGGCCCTGAAGAACTTCGCCGACGTCCGGGCCACGCCCGGACGTGAACTGGCCGACGCGCTGGCCGCCGTGACGGAGGCCCTGCGGATCCGGGACGAGCTTCTTCCCGACGACGCACGGCAGTCCGCCGCCGGGCAGGACCCGCTCACCCTCACCAAGACCCGCGTGCTGGTCGCCGCCGCTCTGCGCACCCACGGCGAGGGACCTCCCATGAAGTGACGCCCCGCGGCCGGTTCCCCGTCGGGCCTCTCACGCGGCGGCCAGCGGGTTGGGCAGCGGCCGGTAGCGGGCGTCGGCGCCGTCCGCGCCGGTCCAGCGCAGGAGGAGGTTGGTCTTGGCGGGGAGGGTGGGGGCGGTGAGGAGGGCGGGGATCTCCGGGAGGTCGTGGCGGGCCAGTTCGCGGCGGACGGCGGGCCAGGGGTCGAGGCCCGGGTGGCGTTCGGCGAGCGCTTCGGCCAGTTCCAGGAGGTGGTTGACGACGAGGCAGTACACCAGGCGCTCCCAGCCGGCCGCCCGGTCGACGCCGGACAGCAGCTTCACGCCCTCGGCGTCGCGGAAGAGGGCCTGGACGGGGATGCCGTCGCCGTCACAGGCGATCAGGCAGTTCTGGAGGTGGGCCTCGAGGACGATGCCGTGGTCGGCGAAGGCGGCCAGGACCGGCGGCACGGTCCGGCCGAGGTACGCCTCCCACCAGGCCGCCGGATCGGCCGGGCCGTCGAGCGGGCTTCCCTCGAAGCCCTCCACGAGCCCGGCGGCGAGGTAGGGCGTGGCGCCGGGCACCAGGTGGCCGCGCAGGCCGTCACGGACCAGCACGGCCAGTTCCTCGAACGCGAAGTCCGCGGTGCGGTAGCCGCGGTCGGAGAGCCAGGCGGCGGGGCCGTCGAGGGCGGCGAAGGCGGTACGGACGGCGGTGTCGGTGCGGGTGAGTTTCAGCAGGTCGTGGCGCCAGAGACGGCGGATGTCGTTGGTGATGCGCACATCCAGGCTGAACTTGAGGAACAGGTCCCGCTCGGGGGCGTACACCGTGCGGATCGCGGCCGTCGGCCAGGTGTCGGACGCGGTGGTGCCGAGCCGGATCAGCCGGCCGTCGGCGAAGGCACCGGCGAGCCGTGCGGCGGCCAGGTCGAGCTGCCAGGGGTGGGCGGGCAGCAGCCGGTAGCCGGGCGGGGCCGTGCCGAGGGCGTCGAGCGCGGAGCAGTCGCCCTCCTCCACGACGGTGTCCTCCCGCAGGCCGAGCAGGGTCAGCGGGAAACGGGCGTGCGCCTCGGGGGCGTACGGCAGCCAGGCCGCCGCCGGGCCCCCGCCGCGCGCCTTCGGCGCCGGGTGGTGCGGGTGGCCGGTGAGCAGGCACTGCTCGGAGCGCAGATACGGGTCGGCGGGCGGGGTGGCGCGGGCGCGGGCGGTGAGCAGCGCGGCGACCGTGTCCCGGCTGTCGGCCATCTCGGCGGGCAGTGCGTGGTTGGACAGCCCGGTGTGCCGGCGCAGCTCCTCGGCGACCAGCTTGACCAGCTCCGGGTGGCCGAGGCGGTGCCAGCCGCCGGCGGTGCGCACCTCGGGCGCGGTGGGGCGCCTCCCGCCGCGCACCCGCAGCAGCTTCCCGCAGCCGGGCAGCAGGTGGACCCCGGGCTCGTCCGCCACCGGCCGGGCGACCTCGCGCAGCAGGCAGCCCAGCAGCGGCGCGGCCGCGTACGCGTCGGCCCGAGCGGCGACACCGCCCTCGGCGGCGACACCCTCGGGGTGCGGGGGGATGTGGTCCACGCGATCCACTCGTTTCGTACGGTCCTGCAGAATTGCCCACGGTGCTGCGAAGTTCCCTACGGTTCTCCGGAGACGATCAGTATCCCCGCCGTCACGCCCCGCCGTGACCGCCCCGCTCGCCGATTCCACGGAGGACCCGACCGTGCACCGTTCCCCCACCGCCGAGGCCGAGATCGCCGACGAGCTGGTCACCCTGCGGCCGGACCTCGCCGGCCGGTACGCGGCCGAACTGCCGGGCGCCCGGGCGGCGGTGCTGACCCGGCTGTGGCGAGCGCTCACCCATGAGCCGCTGCCCTGGGTGGAGCGCCGGGAGCCGGCCGGGGAGGGCCGGCTGCTGCGGCTGCGCGACGGCCGCCGGCTGTACGGCCCGGCACCGGACCCGTACGCGACCGCCGGGTACGTCACGGCCGTACGGCTCGACGGTGCGGCGTACGAGGACCCGGCCCGGCTGATGGCGGACCTCCAGGTCCCCCACGGCGCGGACCTGGCCTGTGAACTCGGGCACAGCGTGGCCTCGTTGGCGCTGTCCCGGGCCGGGCAGCCGGCCGGTGGACAGGGCACGCCGGTGCGGGACTGGGAGTGGGAGCAGCGGGTGGTGGACGGGCACCCGTACCACCCCAACTGCCGCTCCCGCCCCGGCTTCTCGGTGGCCGAGCAGCTGGCGTACGCGCCCGAGCACCGGCCGGGTGTGGAGCTGGGCCTGCTGCCGGTGCCGGCCGCGGAGTGCCTGGTGACGGGCGAGTGGCCGCGGTCGCTGCGCGACGGGGGGCGGGTGGTGCTGCCGGTGCATCCGTGGCAGGCGGCACATGTGCTCAAGCGGAGCTGTGCGGAGACGCTGGCGGCCCATCCGCTGATGTCGCTGCGCACCCTCGCGGTGCCGGACGGGCCGCACGTCAAGACGGCGCTGAGCGCCCGGCTGACGTCGTCGGTGCGGGACATCTCCGTGGGGTCGGTACGGATGGCGGCGACGCTGTCGGACTTCGCCGAGCAGCTCGCGTCCCGCACCGGCGGGCTGCTGCACGTCACCCGCACTCTCGGCGCGGCTACCACCGGCTCCCCCGACCTGGCGGCCGTGCTGCGGGAGTCGCCGCAGGTGTACGCGGGTCCGGGCGAGCGTGTCGTGCCGGTCGCCGCGCTCGGCCTGACCGGCCTCGCCCGCTCCCCGGCCTGGCTGGCCGGTTTCGCCCGGCTCGCGCTCACCGTCGGGCTCCGGCTGCTGGAGTTGGGCGTAGCGTTGGAAGCGCACGGCCAGAACCTGTTGGTCGTGCTGTCACCGGAAGGTGAGGCGCTGCGGCTGGTCTACCGCGACCTGGCCGACATCCGCGTGGGCCCGGCCCGGCTGGTCCGGCACGGCATCGCGCTGCCGGAGCTGTCCGGGCGGATCCTCACCGACGACGTGACCGCGCTGCGCCGCAAGCTGTTCGGGTCGCTGGTGGCGGGCTCGCTGGCGGCGACGGCCGGTTCCGGCCCGGCGCTGGCGGCGGCGCTGGAGACGGCCGCCGCGGACCTGCCGCCCACGCCCGACCTGCCCGCGCTGCTCGCGGAGCCGGTGCCCGCGAAGGCGCTGACCCTGATGCGGCTGTCACCCGGGCACAGCGGGGACATCTGGACCGAACTCCCGCGCCCGGGCGCGCTCCCACCGGCACCCGTGGAACTGATACGCCCTCAAATGCCGTGACAGAAGGGGGAACGCGGGCGTGTCCGGCGCTCTACCGTGGAGCGCTGTGGGGTTCGCAGGATGCGAGAGATGCGAGAGCAGGACATGACTGACGTCGACAGCAGTGACAGTCTGATGACGCCGATCCGCCCCGACCAGCTGGACCCCGGAGCGGTGATCGCGCAGTCGCTGGACAACCAGTGGGTCCCGGCCCGGCTCGCCAAGGAGATGATCGAATAGGGGCGGTCGCTGGACGAGGTCGCGGAGCGGCGGGTGACGGAGGTGCGCGCGGAGTACTTCCGCAGCCTGATCAACGCGAGCCAGGTCGTGATCAACCGCGCGTTCATCTACAACAACGACGCGATCAACCGCGACCTGCGGGAGGGTGGGGAGGCCCGCGAGGCGCACCGCCGACTCCTCGCCTCGGGGGCGATCGTGCCGTTCTTGTTCTGGGAGCGGCATCCGGCCGAGGAGCCGCCCGCCCATCTGCACGTACGCCCGACCGGGTTCACCGCCTGGCAGGAGACGCTGGCGGGACTCCGGTCCGACGACCGGGTGCACTGTGTGCGCATGTCGTGGGAGGACCCCGAGCGCGACCAGGAGAACCGGGACCGCACCCGGACCCGGCTGTTCCAGCCGTTCACGGAGAAGGTCCAGGGGCTGACCGCCAAGGACATCGACATCCTCGCCGCCCAGGTCGGGGTGGACCGGCGGGACGCGGACCGGTTCGGGCAGCGGCTGGGCGAGGTGGTCGCGTTCAGCAACAGCCTGAGCGTCCGCCGGCAGCCGGTGGTGCGCAACACCCTCTACGAGGAGTTCGTGACCGTCCCCGGGACCAATGTCGCGGAGGGCCGCTACGACCGGGACAAACCGTTCGCCGCGGAGATCAAGCAGCTCCTGGACCTCATCTACAGCGTCAACCTGGCCGACGCGCTGGGACGTTACCCGCTCACCCCGGTCGGCAGCCTGCGCCGGGTGGTGCTCCAGGAGGCCCGCGAGGCACGGGCGACGCCGGGTGTCGTGGAGGACCCGGAGCAGCTGCTGACGTTCCTGCGCCGCCAGACCTTCGCCGCGGTGCAGGACCATCTGACGCCGGCGGCCGTGAACGAGCTGACCCTGCACGACATCTGGCGGCTGCGGCAGGCGCCCGCCTGGCACGACTACGTACGGGCGTTCGGCGAGCTGACCGCCGCTCCGGAGGCCTTCCACGACTCCGTCGGGCGGGTCTTCGACCGGTATGTGCGGCTCAACTCGGAGATCCTCAAGCTGGCGCAAGAGCGCCGGCAGGCCCGGCCGAACCCGTGGCGGCCGGTCGTCGAGGTCGTCGTCACGATCGGCGCGGCCGTGTTCACCGCCGTCAGCGGCGAGGACGTGTGGGAGGTGGCGGGCGCCGCCGCGCCGCTGGCGGTGACCGGATCGCTGAGCGGCTCGGTGCAGCTGGTGCTGCGCAACCGGATCCACGGACGCCAGGAGCAGAAGTTCGCCCGGGAGATCGCGAACGTACGTCTGGCCAGTGCCCGGGAATGGGAGCAGTTCCACGACCTGGTGCGGCGGCTGCCCGGGTACCGGGAAGCGGCGGGCCCCGCCCCGACCGGCCGGGCCGGCACGACCACCCAGGACAATGAGGATCTGCCCGAGTACTGACGTCCCGTCCGGAGATGCCGTGCACCACCGTCTGCGAAGCGCCCGATGAACCGCTACGAGGCCCTGCGCCGGTCCGTCCCCGAGTGGTTCCGCAACGATCCCGGAGGCATCGACATCCTGCGGGATCCGGCGCTGGTGCGCCGGGCGCGCCGCGAAGCGACCGAGGCACGGCACGGCGCGCCCCACGGCCGGCTCGCGGCACTGTGGGCGCGGCTGCGGGCGTGGGCGCGGCCCGTCCCGGCGGGCGTGGTGTCCGCCAACCGGTACGTGTGGCACCTGCGCGATCCGGTGCGTTTCCCCGACGGGCGGCTGGGCCTGTACGACCGGCTCCTGCCGCCCCCGGGCTCCTCCCCGGGCGTGGTGGTGCTGCCGCTGCTCGGGCCGGAGGGAAAGGTCGTGCTGATCGAGCACTACCGGCACGCGACCCGGGGCCGTCACTGGGAGGTGGTGCGCGGCTTCGGGGACCCGGGCGCCACGGGCGAGGAGAACGTCGCCCGGGAGCTGCGGGAGGAGATCGGCGCCACGCCCACGCGGGTGACGGCGCTCGGTGCTCTCCATCCCGACACCGGGATGCTCGCCCAGCGGGTCGAGCTGTACGCGGCGTTCGTCGACCGCATCGGCGAGCTGGAGACCGGGGAGGCCATCGGGCGGGCCATCGCGGTGCCCGTGCGGGAGGCGGAGGCGATGGTGGCCGACGGCGCGATCACGGACGGTTTCACCGTCGCCGCGCTGTACCGGGCGCGGCTGGCGGGGCTGTGGGGGCCGGGCGAGCACTCCTGAGGCGCACCGGCCGTTCTGCCGTTCGGGGGCGGAGCGGCCGTTGTGTGGCGGAGCAGCAGTCGTGTGCTGTGTGCGTGGGGATGGGAGCGGCCGTTTTGAAGCGGAGCGGTTCCGGTCCATAGGATCCACTGATGATCACAAGAAAACGGCTGGCGGCCGGGGCCGGTGCCCTGTTCGCCGCGCTGACGGCCGGGCTCGCGCTGCCGTCCACGGCGCTCGCCGACGAGACCACGGCCGGACAGCCCAAGGTCAACCTCGTGCTGGACGTGAGCGGTTCGATGCGCGCCCGCGACATCGACGGGCAGTCCCGGATGGCCGCGGCCAAGCAGGCGTTCAACGAGGTGCTGGACGCGACGCCGGAGGACGTCCAGCTCGGCATCCGCACGCTGGGCGCCAACTATCCCGGTGACGACCAGAAGAAGGGCTGCCGGGACACCGCGCAGCTGTATCCGGTCGGCCCGCTGGACCGCACCGAGGCGAAGGCGGCGGTCGCGACCCTGGTGCCGACCGGCTGGACGCCGATCGGACCGGCGCTGCTGAAGGCGGCCGACGACCTGGACGGCGGCACCGGCTCCAAGCGGATCGTGCTGATCAGTGACGGCGAGGACACCTGCGCCCCGCTCGACCCGTGCGAGGTGGCCCGTGAGATCGCCGCGAAGGGGATCGGCCTGACCATCGACACCCTCGGCCTGGTGCCCACCACGAAGATGCGCCGGCAGCTCAGCTGTATCGCGGAGGCGACCGGCGGCACGTACACCTCGGTCGAGCACACCGACGAACTCACCGACCGGGTCAACCAGTTGGTGGACCGCGCGGCGGAGCCGGTGGTCACGCCGGTGGCCACCGAGGGCGGCTCGGAGTGCGCCAAGGCGCCGACGCTGGAGTCGGGCCTGTACACCGACCGCGAGGAGTTCGGGCAGCAGCGCTGGT
Source organism: Streptomyces sp. (assembly GCF_035645055.1). GTDB lineage: Bacteria > Actinomycetota > Actinomycetes > Streptomycetales > Streptomycetaceae > Streptomyces. Next base: position 21,406 of record NZ_DASQNH010000078.1, read on the forward strand.
ACCGGGTGGACGTACGGCCGGGCCAGGAGCTGCGCGCCTCGGTGAGCGTGTCCGCCGACCGCGCGGTGAATCCCGGCTACGGGGTGCTGCTCCGCGCGGTGACCGTGCACGGCCGGGAGATCGTGCGCGGCGAGGCGGCGGGCAACGGCCGTACGGACGTGATCTCCACGGGCCTGCGCTACCCGAAGCCCGAGACGGACGACGAGGACGCTCCCGCGGAGGCCGTCTGCCTCCAGGTGACCAGCTCCTTCTCGCCCGCCCCCGGCGTCCGGACCACCCCCGGTCTGCCGCTGGAGCTGACCGTGGACGTGGTGGACGGGCCGAGCGGCGCGGACGACGTGGCCGCCTTCGGCCTGGGGCGCGGCTGGTGGCTGCTGGGCGCGCTGGTCCTCGCCGGATTCCTCGCGGGTCTGCTGTGGGGCTGGGTGTCGCGCTGGCGGATCGCGGTCTGGAGGACCAACTGATGCGTATCACCAGGATGCTGGGCGTGGCGCTGCTGGCGCTGGGCGTCGCCGCGGGCCCCGCGGTGGCGGACGACGAACCGAAACCGGCGTCCGCGCCGGCCCAGGCGGGCACCTCCTTCCGTACGGCGACCGAGATCGACCAGGGGCGGACCGCCACGGCGGACGGCTCCGCGGGCGACTACCTGTACTGGTCGTTCCCGGCGGACGCCGGGCAGCGGCCGACCGTCCGGGCCACGGTGAAGCTGCCGAAGGGGCACGCCGCCGAGACGTGGCAGCTCGACGTGTACGACGGTCTGCGCCGCCGTCAGGCCTGCCAGTGGGGCGCGCAGACGCGCACCGCCGCGGCGGACGCGGGCAGCATGGAACTGGCCTGTGTGCTGCGGACGGTGCGGGCGTGGTCGGAGCCGTGGGCGAACGATCCGCTGCCGGGCACGTACTACGTCCGGCTCACCGCCGTCGGCCTGCCCACCGGCGACCGGGGGCTGCCGGTCGGCGCCGAAGTGCGGGTGGACGCCAAGGACATGGGCGGCGCGGCGGCGGTGGACGGCCGGCTGGGCGAGCCGCTGGTGCCGGGCAGCGCGACGGCCGCCGCGGAGGCCGAGGAGGACGGCTCGGCGGCCGTGCTGTCGAGCATCGAGCCGGAGGACGGCTGGGCCTCCGGCTGGTGGTCCGACCGCTGGGTGTGGACGGCCATGGGCGGCGTGCTCGCGGCGCTGGCGGGCATCGGCGGGTACGCGCTCACGCGCGGCTCGGGGCGGCCCGCGCGGGTGCCGCCGAGCGCCTGACCTGCTTGCTCCGGGAGGCCCGCGTCGTCGTGACGCGGGCCTTCTTCATGCCGTCGGCGCCCTGGGCGCTCGTCATGCCCGCAGGGCCTTGGCGATCGTCCCGTCGCCGGTCACGGTGACCCGGCCGTCCCGCACCGCGTCGGCCAGGCTCAGTTCGCCGCGGGCGATGGCCGTGCAGGCGTCGGTGTCCAGGACGAGCCGCGCGTCGGGCTCCGCGGGCGCGGGCCCGTCACCGTACACGGGCCCGTCCTCCGCGCCGGCGAACAGATGGAACTCGCCTTCCTCCAGGCGCACGTGCACGATTCCCTGCCCTTCCAGGGCCCGCAGCAGCGGCAGGGCGAACCAGTGGGCGCGCACCGCGTCGGTGGGCCGCCGCTCGCCGAGTTCGTCCTGCCCCCAGGCGCCGAGGGCCTGGAGCACGGGCAGCAACCGGCGCCCGCGCGACGTGAGTTCGTAGACGTGGGCGGCGCCGGGCGGGGGCAGCCGGCGCCTGCTGGTCAGCCCGTCGCGCTCCATGTCCTTCAGCCGCGAGGCGAGTACGTCCGTGCTGACGCCCGGCAGGTCCGCGTGCAGGTCGGTGTAGCGGCGGGGACCGGCCAGCAGCTCACGGACGATCAGCAGGGTCCAGCGGTCGCCGACGACGTCGAGCGCGCGGGCGGCGGAGCAGTACTGGTCGTAGCTTCGGCGAGGTGGCATACGACGCAGTCTAGACAAGTCGTTGGACTTTCCAAGCGGCCACTTGGTAAAACCAAGTGTCACTGGATACCTGGAGGGGCGCATGGAGTTCCGGCAGTCGAGCAAGCTCAGCGAGGTCTGTTACGAGATCCGCGGCCCGGTGATAGAACACGCCAACGCGCTGGAGGAGGCGGGGCACAGCGTGCTGCGCCTCAACACCGGCAACCCGGCCCTCTTCGGCTTCGAGGCGCCGGAGGAGATCCTCCAGGACATGATCCGGATGCTGCCGAAGGCGCACGGCTACACCGACTCGCGCGGCGTCCTCTCCGCCCGCCGCGCGGTCGCCCAGCGTTATCAGGCCCTCGGGCTGGAGGTCGACGTCGACGACGTGTTCCTCGGCAACGGTGTCTCCGAGCTGGTGTCCATGGCCGTGCAGGCGCTGGTCGAGGACGGCGACGAAATCCTCGTCCCCGCCCCCGACTTCCCGCTCTGGACGGCGGTGACGACCCTCGCCGGCGGCAAGGCCGTCCACTACCTGTGCGACGAGCAGGCCGAGTGGTACCCCGACCTCGCCGACATGGAATCGAAGATCACCGACCGGACGAAGGCGGTCGTGATCATCAACCCGAACAACCCGACCGGCGCGGTCTACCCGAAGGAGGTCGTCGAGGGCGTCCTCGACCTCGCCCGCCGGCACGGCCTGATGGTCTTCGCCGACGAGATCTACGACCAGATCCTCTACGACGACGCCGTCCACCACTCTGCCGCCGCCCTCGCCCCCGACCTGGTGGTCCTCACCTTCTGCGGCCTGTCGAAGACCTACCGGGTGGCGGGTTTCCGCTCCGGCTGGCTGGTGGTGACCGGCCCCAGGCAGCACGCCCGCGACTATCTGGAGGGCCTGACCATGCTGGCCTCCATGCGGCTGTGCGCCAACGCCCCCGCCCAGTACGCCATCCAGGCGGCGCTCGGCGGCCGCCAGTCCATCGCCGACCTCACCGCGCCCGGCGGACGCCTGCGCGAACAGCGCGACGTTGCGTGGGAGAAGCTGAACGAGATCCCCGGCGTGTCCTGCGTGAAGCCCAAGGGCGCGCTCTACGCCTTCCCCCGCCTCGACCCGAAGGTCCACAGGATCCACGACGACGAGAAGTTCGTCCTCGACCTGCTCCTGCGCGAGAAGATCCAGGTCGTCCAGGGCACCGGCTTCAACTGGCCCGCCCCCGACCACTTCCGCATCCTCACCCTCCCCCACGCGGACGACCTGGAGGCGGCGATCGGCCGGATCGGGCGGTTCCTGAGCGGATACCGGCAGTAGCGGTCCCGTTCCCCGGACCGCCGCCGGGCGGCGATATCCGCGTTCGTGTCACTCAGCGTGGTCACGTGGCTCTACGCTGAACAGCGTCCTCGGCAGTGCGCAGCGTCACCGCCCGGTTGCCGTCCGAGGTCGTCCGGGTCGCGCCGCGTGAAGTGCGCGGTCGATGGGACGTCGAGTACGGGCGGCAGGTGGAGGTGTCGGGGCGTGAGCGCGACGGGGCAGGGGCAGCAGTTCACCGACGGTGCGGAACCGTACGGCGGGGACGACGAGTCGGCGGTGCTGCGGACGGTCGGCAAGGTCATCAAGATGTGCCGCGAGCGGGCGGGGCTGACCCAGGCCGAACTGGGCACGGCGATCGGTTACAGCGAGGAGCAGGTGTCGTCCGTCGAGCGGGGGCGGCGCGCGCCGAAGGCGCCGTTCCTGGAAGCGGCGGATCAAGTGCTCCGGACGGAGGGGATGATCGCCGGGCTGAAGCGGGATGTGGAGGAGGCTCGGTATCCGAAGAAGGTGCGGGACCTGGCGAAGTTGGAGGCGGAGGCCGTCGAG
>NZ_DASQNH010000079.1:0-8754 GCF_035645055.1 Streptomyces sp.
CCGGGACATCAAGATCTCGGTCAAGCACAACGACCCGGTCGTCATGATCGAGGCCTACCGGCAGCTCGCCGAGCAGTGCGACTACCCGCTCCACCTCGGCGTCACCGAGGCCGGCCCCGCCTTCCAGGGGACCGTCAAGTCGGCCGTCGCCTTCGGCGCCCTGCTCTCCCAGGGCATCGGCGACACCATCCGCGTCTCCCTCTCCGCCCCGCCCGCCGAGGAGGTCAAGGTCGGCATCCAGATCCTGGAGTCGCTGAACCTCCGCCAGCGCGGCCTGGAGATCGTCTCCTGCCCGTCCTGCGGCCGCGCCCAGGTCGACGTCTACAAGCTGGCCGAAGAGGTCACCGCCGGCCTGACCGGCATGGAGGTCCCGCTCCGCGTCGCCGTCATGGGCTGCGTCGTCAACGGCCCCGGCGAGGCCCGCGAGGCCGACCTCGGCGTCGCCTCCGGCAACGGCAAGGGCCAGATCTTCGTCAAGGGCGAGGTCATCAAGACCGTCCCCGAGTCCAAGATCGTCGAGACCCTCATCGAGGAGGCCATGAAGCTGGCCGCCCAGATGGAGGCGGACGGCGTGGCCTCGGGCGAGCCGTCGGTGGCGGTCGCGGGCTGACCCGGGGCGGACCGCGCCCCGCAAGGGGCGCGGGGACTGCGCGGGCAACCCCTCACGGCCCGCAGCCACGCTGCCACGAAACCTCCCGGGTCCTCGGGCGTCCGCCGCCCGAGCAAGCGCGGCGCATCCGCAGGTACAGTGCGGAGACCAGCAGCTGACCCCGGAGGGCCCCGCACGTGCTGACCCAGACCACCTCCCGGGTCCTCGAACCGAGCGACCTGGACGCCGCGCTCGCGATCCTGCACCGCGAGCCGGTCATCAACGCCTTCGTGACCTCCCGGGTCCAGGTCGCGGGCCTGGACCCCTGGCGGCTCGGCGGCGAGATGTGGGGCTGGTACGAGGACGGCATGCTCACGTCCCTGTGCTACGCGGGTGCCAACCTCGTGCCCATCTGCGCCACGCCGCGCGCCGTCCGCGCCTTCGCCGACCGCGCCCGCCGGGCGGGCCGCCGCTGCTCCTCGATCGTCGGCCCCGCCGAGCCCACCGCCCAGCTGTGGCGCCTGCTCGAACCGCACTGGGGCCCGGCCCGCGAGGTCCGCGCCCACCAGCCGCTGATGGTCACCGACCGCATGCCCGACGACATCGCCCCGGACCCGTACGTCCGCCGCGTCCGCAAGGACGAGATGGAGACGATCATGCCGGCCTGCGTGGCGATGTTCACCGAGGAGGTCGGCGTCTCCCCGATGGCCGGCGACGGCGGCCTGCTCTACCAGGCCCGGGTCGCCGAACTCGTCGGCTCCGGCCGCTCCTTCGCCCGCCTCGACGAGCACGGCAGGGTCATGTTCAAGGCGGAGATCGGCGCGGCGACCTCGCAGGCCTGCCAGATCCAGGGCGTGTGGGTGGCCCCCGAGTACCGGGGGAAGGGCCTGGCCGCCCCCGGCATGGCGGCCGTCCTGCGCTACGCCCTCGCCGACGTGGCCCCCGTGGTCAGCCTCTACGTGAACGACTACAACACGGCGGCGCGCAGGACGTACCGGCGCGTCGGCTTCCAGGAGGCCGGCGCCTTCATGAGCGTGCTGTTCTGAGACGCCGCCACCCGCTGTAGGCTCGCCGACATGCTTCGCGACATCACGATCGCCCCGCTCGACCTCCCCGACCACGTCGACGAAGCGCTGGCCGTCCAAGCCCTGGCGTTCGGACTCGGCCCGGACGAAGTCGCCGTACGCCGCCAGATCGTGCTGCGCCACATGACCTACCGCGGCGCCCGCGCCCTGGGCGCCACCACCGCCGACGGCAGCCTCGCCGGATTCGTCTACGGCATGCCCAACAGCCGCACCCACTGGTGGTCGACGGTCGTGGAGCCCTATCTCCGCGCCCAGGGCAACGAGGGCTGGCTCGACGACTCGTTCGTCATCACCGAGCTGCACGTCCACCCCCGCCACCAGAACCGCGGCATCGGCCGCGCCCTGATCACCGCGATCACCGACGGCGCCGCCGAGCCCCGCTCGATCCTCTCCGCGATCGACACCGACAGTCCGGCCCGCGGCCTCTACCACTCCCTCGGTTACCAGGACCTGGCCCGCCGCGTCCTCTTCCCCAGCGCACCCCGCCCGTACGCCGTGATGGGCGCCGCGCTGCCGCTGCGCCGCCGTTAACCGATTTCCACCGGCCAGTGCCGCCCGGCTAACCTCCTAGCCAACACCCTCCCCCACTCTCGGCTCGCCCGAGCGGGGGGACCCCCATCAGCAGGAGTACGAGAACCATGGCCAACGCACCGGTCCAGCGCATGTCCCAGTTGATGGCGAAGACCCTGCGCGACGACCCGGCGGACGCCGAGGTCCTCAGCCACAAGCTGCTCGTCCGCGCCGGCTATGTGCGCCGGACCGCGGCGGGCATCTGGACCTGGCTGCCGCTCGGCAAGAAGGTCCTCGCCAACGTGGAGCGTGTCGTCCGCGAGGAGATGGACGCCATCGGCGCCCAGGAGGTGCTGCTCCCCGCCCTGCTGCCGCGCGAGCCGTACGAGGCGACCGGCCGCTGGAACGAGTACGGCGCCGAGCTGTTCCGCCTCCAGGACCGCAAGGGCGGCGACTACCTGCTCGGCCCGACCCACGAGGAGATCTTCACCCTGCTGGTGAAGGACCAGGCGTCCTCCTACAAGGACCTGCCGGTCGTCCTCTACCAGATCCAGACCAAGTTCCGCGACGAGGCCCGCCCCCGGGCCGGCATCCTGCGCGGCCGTGAGTTCCTGATGAAGGACTCGTACTCCTTCGACCTGGAGGACGAGGGCCTCGCCCACTCCTACGCCCTGCACCGCCAGGCCTACCAGAAGGTCTTCGAGCGCCTCGGCCTCGACTACCGGATCTGCGCCGCCACGGCCGGCGCGATGGGCGGCTCCAGGTCCGAGGAGTTCCTGGCCCCCGCAGAGGCCGGCGAGGACACCTTCGCCGACTGCCCGAACTGCGACTTCGCCGCCAACACCGAGGCGATCACCTACGAGCTGAAGCCCGTGGACGCCGCCGGGGTGCCCGCCGCCGAGGACATCGCCACCCCGGACACCCCCACCATCGAGACCCTGGCCGCCTCCCTCGGCGTGCCGGCCTCCGCCACGCTGAAGAACCTCCTGGTGAAGGTCGACGGCGAGATCGTCGCCGTCGGCGTGCCCGGCGACCGCGAGGTCGACCTGGGCAAGGTCGAGGCGCACTTCGCCCCGGCCGTCGTCGAGATGGTCACCGAGGCGGACTTCGCGGCCAGCCCCCACCTCGTCCGCGGCTACGTCGGCCCGCAGGGCCTCGACAAGGTGAAGTACATCGCCGACCCGCGCGTGGCGCCCGGCACCGCCTGGATCACCGGCGCCAACAAGGCGGACACCCACGCCAAGAACGTCGTCGCGGGCCGTGACTTCGACGTCGACGAGTACGTCGACGTCGTGGTGGTCCAGGAGGGCGACCCCTGCCCGAAGTGCGGCACCGGCCTCAAGCTGGACCGTGCCATCGAGATCGGTCACATCTTCCAGCTGGGCCGCAAGTACACCGACGCCCTCAAGCTGGACGTCCTCGGCCAGAACGGCAAGCCGGTCCGCGTGACCATGGGCTCCTACGGCATCGGCGTCTCCCGCGCGGTCGCCGCGCTCGCCGAGCAGACCGCCGACGACAAGGGCCTGTGCTGGCCCAAGGAGATCGCCCCCGCCGACGTCCACGTCGTCGCGGCCGGCAAGGCCCTCCAGACCGAGCTGGCCCTCGACATCTCCGAGAAGCTGGCGGCGGCCGGGGTGCGGGTCCTCGTCGACGACCGCGCGGGTGTCTCCCCGGGCGTGAAGTTCACCGACTCCGAGCTGATCGGCGTCCCGCAGATCCTCGTCGCGGGCCGCCGGGCCGGCGAGGGCGTGGTCGAGCTGAAGGACCGCAGGAGCGGCGAGCGCGAGGAGCTGACGGTCGAGGAGGCCATCGCACGTCTGACGGCGTGAGCCATCCGGGGCCCGGGGCCGCCGCCCCCCGGCCCCGGCCTGGGGGGCGTCTCGTCGGTCGAGCAAACGGCCCGATGGACGAGACACCCCCTAGAGCCAGCCGGCGAACTCCAGCAGCAGCTCCGCGTCCTGCTCCCGGCCGACCCTGCGGGCCCGTACGCCCGACTCCACCGCCCGGAACAGCGTCCAGCCGCGCAGCCGCTCCTGGTCCACGTCCAGGGACTCCGCGAGCCGCTTCACCCGCCGCCGGGTCGTCGCCGCGCCCGACGGCTGGGCGATGAGATCCTCCACCCGGTCCCGCACCAGCCGCGCCAGGTCGAACGCGCACTCGCCGACCACCGGATCGGGGCCCACGGCCAGCCACGGCATCCGCTCCCCGGCGAGCACCTTGCTCTGCCGGAACGTGCCGTGCAGCAGCCTCTCCTCCGGCGGCGCCGCCAGCAGCTCCTCGCGCGCCGCGAGCGCCGTCTCGACCAGCGGCGCCACCTCGGCGTCCGCCTCCGCGCTCGCCCGGAGCGCCGCGGCCTGCCGCCCGGTCCGCCCGGCCACCGTCTCGAAGCCGTGCCCCTCGGGCGGCGCCACCCACAGCCGGCGCAGCGTGCCCGCCGCCTCCAGCAGCGCCTTCGCCTCGGGCAGCGACCGCACCGACACATCGGGGTGCAGCCGCTCCAGCAGCAGCGCCCCGTCGGGAGAATCCTCCTCAAGCAGCTGCACGGCACCCCGTCCGCCCCAGTGGGCGAGCGCGGCCCGCTCGCTCTCCGGGCGGGCCCGGGACGGTGCCAGCTTCAGCACGGCCGGGGCCCCGTCCGGGCGTCGCACCAGCACGACCAGGCTGCTGCGGCCACCCGGCATCTGTACCCGCTCGACGGTCAACTCGCGTAGCGCGACGGCCCGCCCGGCCGTCTCGGGCAGCTTCTCCAACCAGTCGTCACCGTCCGGTGCCGTCTCACCGAGCGCCCTGACCAGACGCCGCGGCGGTTCGAAAGCCATACGCGAGTCGTCCCTTCCGGTGCGTTACGTCGTGGGCGTCGCGGACGCCCCGGCGGCCCCCGCCCGTTCGGCGAGCCCAGGGAAGGCTACGCTCCCGCCCCGCCAGCGCACCGCCCGCACCGCCGCCTCCCGCAGCGCGGCGGCCGCGGTGCCCCGGCGCTGCCCCTCGGCGGCCCGCACCAGGTCCCCGTAGACCCCGGCCACCCGGTCCTCCAGCTCGGCGGCGAGCCGGGTGGCGGTCTCGGAGTCCGTCACCGGGAACGGCAGCGCGTAACCGGCCGCCGCCGCGACCGGCTCGCCGCCCAGATCCCGCACCTCGCGCGCGAGCGCGTCCCGCCGCGCCCGGTGCGCGTCGTACGCCGCCCGCGCCTCCGCACGCCGCTCCTCGCGGATCCGCCCCCCGACGACCCCGTACCCGTACACGGCCGCGTGCTCCGCCGCGAGCGCCGCCTGCAGCGCCCCCAGCTCCCGCTCCGACGCCTTGCTCACTTCGCCGCCTCCGTCAGCAGATACGCGTGCGCCGCACCGGCCGCGGCCACCGAGGCCAGCAGCCGGGCCAGTTCGCCCGGCACGTCCATGAGCGCCTTCGCCCGCCGATCGGCGAGCGTCCGCTCGGCGGCGGCCAGCTCGGCGAGGGCGGTCCTCTCATCGCCGGGTACGGCGAGCGACGGGGACGGCGAGGGCGCGGCCGGCGCGGACGGCGACGCCGGGGGCGCGGCCGGCGCGGACGGCTTCGTCCCGCCCCCGAAGGCCTGCCGGTGCCGTACGACCTCCGCCCGCAGCGGGGCCAGCCGCTCCGCCAGCCCCGGGTGCGCGGCGAGCACCGCGTCGTACCGCTCGACCAGGTGCCCGCTGTCCCGGGCGGCCCGTGCGCGAACCCGGTCCGCGGCCGACGGGCTGCCGCCGCGCCCGCCGTCGGAGTCCCCGGACCCGGCGGTGCAGCCGGACAGCAGGGCGGCCCCGGCGGCCGAGGCGAGCAGGGTTCTGCGGCGCGGCCCCGAGGGGGTGCGCGACGGCGGTGGGTACGGCACGGCTGGCGTCCTCGGAGGCTCGTACGAACGTCATGAGCGGCACCCGGCGGGCCGCCCGTGATCACCGTACCCGCGCATGTGTCCGACACCACTCACCGGCACCGCCCCGACACCGGCGGACGGACACGGGCGGACACATGCGGAAACCGGTGGACGGCAACACTCCCCGCGACCGGATACCCTTTGACCTGACACGCGACCCATCCCACAACAGCACACGCGGCCGAGGAGTCACCCGGATGAGCACCACCCAGAGCGAGAGGCTCCGAGAACTGCTGGAACCGCTCGTCGGCTCCCAGGGCCTGGACCTCGAAGAGATCGCGGTGGACTCGGTCGGACGCAAGCGGGTGCTGCGCGTCGTCGTCGACTCCGACACCGGGGCCGACCTGGACCAGATCGCCGATGTGAGCCGCGCGCTCTCGGCGAAGCTCGACGAGACGGACGCGATGGGCGAGGGCGAGTACACCCTCGAGGTCGGCACCCCGGGCGCGGAACGCCTCCTCACGGAACACCGGCACTATGTGCGCGCCACCGGCCGGCTGGTGAGATTCCAGCTGACGGAGGGCGGCGAGCTGGTCGCCAGAATCCTCGACGTCGACGACGAGGGCGTCGAGCTGGAGGTGCCCGGAGTCAAGGGCCGCAAGGCCACCGCGCGCCGGCTGGCCTTCCCGGAGATCGCCAGGGCGCGCGTCCAGGTCGAGTTCAACCGCAAGGACGAGAAGTCCCACAAGAAGGAAGAGGAGGCGTAGCCGTGGACATCGACATGAGTGCCCTGCGGGGCTTGGTACGGGAGAAGGAGATCTCCTTCTCCCTGCTGGTCGAGGCCATCGAATCGGCCCTCCTCATCGCCTACCACCGCACCGAGGGAAGCCGCCGACACGCGCGCGTGGAGCTCAACCGCGAGACCGGTCACGTGACCGTGTGGGCGAAGGAGGACCCGGAGGACCTCGAGGAGGGCCAGGAGCCCCGAGAGTTCGACGACACCCCGTCCGGCTTCGGCCGTATCGCCGCCACCACCGCCAAGCAGGTCATCCTGCAGCGGCTGCGCGACGCCGAGGACGACGCGACGCTCGGCGAGTACGCCGGCCGCGAGGGCGACATCGTCACCGGCGTGGTCCAGCAGGGCCGCGACCCGAAGAACGTGCTCGTCGACATCGGCAAGCTGGAGGCCATCCTGCCGGTGCAGGAGCAGGTCCCGGGCGAGACCTACCCGCACGGCATGCGCCTGCGCAGTTACGTCGTCCGGGTGGCGAAGGGTGTCCGCGGTCCCTCCGTGACCCTCTCCCGGACCCACCCCAATCTGGTGAAGAAGCTCTTCGCGCTGGAGGTGCCGGAGATCGCCGACGGGTCCGTCGAGATCGCCGCCATCGCACGTGAGGCCGGTCACCGTACGAAGATCGCCGTCCGCTCCACCCGTTCGGGTCTGAACGCTAAGGGCGCCTGCATCGGCCCGATGGGCGGCCGGGTCCGCAATGTCATGGGCGAACTGAACGGTGAGAAGATCGACATCGTCGACTGGTCGGACGACCCGGCCGAGATGGTGGCGAACGCGCTCTCTCCGGCCCGGGTGTCGAAGGTCGAGGTCGTGGACCTGGCCGCCCGCTCCGCGCGGGTGACCGTGCCGGACTACCAGCTCTCGCTGGCGATCGGCAAGGAGGGCCAGAACGCCCGGCTCGCGGCCCGGCTGACCGGCTGGCGGATCGACATCCGCCCGGACACCGAGCAGACCGGGGACCAGGCCGGGGAATAGATCCCAGCCGCGCGGCGCTTAGATCACGACAGGTTTGAGCGCGGAACTGTTCGAATCCTGCCCCAAAGGGGTGAGGTGCGTACGGGGAGGTAGACTTAAGAGTGTCTGGCCGGACGCGGGTCCGCGCATGCCCTGAACGCACCTGTGTGGGGTGCCGGGAACGAGCGGCCAGGACGGAGCTGCTGCGCATCGTGGCGATCGAGGACGAGTGCGTCCCCGATCCTCGCGGTACGCTGCCCGGCCGGGGTGCGTATGTTCACCCCACGCTGGTCTGTCTCGACCTGGCGGTACGCCGCCGGGCGTTCACGCGGGCACTGCGCGCCCCGGGAGCGCTCGAAACAAAGGCGTTGCGCCTCTACGTCGAGCGGGCAACAGTTGCCGAGCAGGCAACACGGTAAGAAACGTGCCGTACGGAACCCCCCGTGCGGCTTGGTACCTCGCGAGTCGAAAGCAGGTCGAGATTGCGATGAGCACTCGATGAGTACGCGATGAGTACGCCCATGAACTAGCGACGGTCCGGCCGCAACCCGGACCTCAAAGGAGCGAAGTGGCTAAGGTCCGGGTATACGAACTCGCCAAGGAGTTCGGTGTGGAGAGCAAGGTCGTCATGGCCAAGCTCCAGGAACTCGGTGAATTCGTCCGTTCGGCGTCTTCGACGATCGAAGCGCCGGTTGTACGCAAACTGACTGACGCCTTCCAGGGCGGTGGCAACGGCAAGTCCGCCGGCAAGCCCGCCCCGCGCAAGGCTGCCCCCAAGCCCGCCCCCGCGCCGTCTCCGGCGCAGGCGGCACGTCCGGCCCCGGCTGGTCCGAAGCCGGGCGCCCCCAAGCCCCCGGCGGCCCCGCAGCCCGCGGCCCCGGAGGCCCCGCAGCCCTCGGCTTCCGCGCCGGCCCCCGGCCCGCGTCCGGTGCCGGGTCCCAAGCCCGCGCCGCGTCCGGCGCCGGCCGCCCCGGAGTTCACCGCTCCGCCG
>NZ_DASQNH010000080.1:0-4716 GCF_035645055.1 Streptomyces sp.
AGGCCGCCTCCATGTGCTACACCTCCGGCACCACGGGCGACCCCAAGGGCGTCGTCTACAGCCACCGCTCCGTCTATCTGCACTCCATGCAGGTCAACATGGCGCAGTCGATGGGCCTGACCGACCAGGACACCTCGCTCGTGGTGGTGCCGCAGTTCCACGTGAACGCCTGGGGTCTGCCGCACGCCACCTTCATGACCGGCGTCAACCTGCTGATGCCGGACCGCTTCCTCCAGCCCGCGCCGCTCGCCGAGATGATCGAGCGGGAGAAGCCGACGCACGCCGCCGCCGTCCCCACCATCTGGCAGGGCCTGCTCGCCGAGCTGACCGCGAAGCCGCGCGACGTCTCCTCGCTCACCCAGGTCACCATCGGCGGCTCCGCCTGTCCGCCCTCCCTCATGGAGGCCTTCGACAAGCTCGGCATGCGCGTCTGCCACGCCTGGGGCATGACCGAGACCTCCCCGCTCGGCACCATCGCCCGGCCGCCGGCCCACGTGATCGGCACCGAGGAGGAGTTCCGTTACCGGCTCACGCAGGGCCGCTTCCCGGCCGGCGTCGAGGCCCGCCTCACCGGCCCCGGCGGCGAGCGCATCCCGTGGGACGGCGAGTCGGCGGGCGAGCTGGAGGTCCGCGGCCCGTGGATCGCCGGCGCCTACTACAACGGCCCGGACGCAGAGCCGCTGCGCCCCGCCGACAAGTTCAGCGAGGACGGCTGGCTGAAGACCGGCGACGTCGGCACGATCTCCCCCGACGGTTTCCTCACCCTGACCGACCGCGCCAAGGACGTCATCAAGTCCGGCGGCGAGTGGATCTCGTCGGTGGAGCTGGAGAACGCGCTGATGTCCCACCCGGACGTCGCCGAGGCCGCGGTCGTCGCGGTCCCCGACCACAAGTGGGGCGAGCGTCCGCTGGCCACGGTCGTCCTCAAGGAGGGCGCCACCGCGGACTTCGCCACCCTGCGCGCCTTCCTCGCCGACGAGGGCAAGATCGCCAAGTGGCAGCTGCCGGAGCGCTGGACGGTCATCCCGACGGTGCCGAAGACATCCGTCGGCAAGTTCGACAAGAAGGTGCTGCGCAAGCAGTACGCGGAGGGCGAGCTGGACGTCACCGAGCTCTGAGCCTCCGGCCGGATCGCCGGATCCTGTGGGTCCCTGCCGTCGTACGGCGCCCTCGGCGTCGTACGACGGCCGCATGCGCGGGGTCCGTCGTACGACGGCCGCATGCGCGGGGACGGGGGCAGGGGCCGGGGGGCAGAGACACGACCGCGCCCTCACCGTCGTACGGCGGTCGTCCCCCACCCCAGCACCAGCCACGCCGCCGCCACCCCGCCCCAGCCGAAGTGGGTGTAGGCGGAGCCCGCGAGGGCCGAGGTCCCGGATCTTCGAGGCGGCGGTCGACGAGTTCGCCCGCCATGGCATCGCGGGCGCCCGCATCGACCGCATCGCGAGCGAGGCCAAGGCCAAGGCCAACAAGCAGCTGATCTACGCCTACTTCGGCAACAAGGCCGCGCTGTTCACCCACGTCCTCGAAAGAAGATGCTGGACCTCGCCGCCTCGGTCCCCGTCGACCCGGACGACATCGACGCCTGGATCGACCGCCTGCTCGACTACCACGCCGCCCACCCCGAGGTGCTGCGCCTGCTCTTCTGGGAGGGCATCGAGTACGGCTCGTCCGAACTCCCCGACGAGGCCGAACGCCGGGACCACTACGCCCGCAAGGTCGCCGCCCTCGCGGACGGCCAGCGCCGCGGCGTCATCACCGACGCCATCCCCGCCCCCGGCCTGCTGCTCCTGCTGACCGCGCTGGCCAACCGGGCCACCGTCGTCCCGCAGATGGCCCGCATCCTCACCGGCCCCGAGGACACCGACCGGGACCGGCTCCGGGCATCGGTCAAGGAGGCGGCCCGCAGGCTGGGTGGCCCGCCAGTTCGTGGGCTGATGACCCGCTAGTTCGTGCCGATACGGGCGAGCAGGTCGACGATCCGCGCCTGCACCTCGGCGCTGGTCGACCGCTCCGCCAGGAACAGCACCGTTTCACCGGAGGCGAGCCGCGGCAGGTCGGCCTGGTCGACGGCGGCCGTGTAGACGACCAGCGGGGTGCGGTTGAGCCGGCCGTTCGCGCGCAGCCAGTCCACGATCCCGGCCCGCCGCCGGTGCACCTGCATCAGGTCCATCACGACCAGGTTCGGCCGGAACTGCCCCGCCAGGGTCACCGCGTCCGTGTCGCTCGCCGCCCGCGCCACCTGCATCCCGCGCCGCTCCAGCGTCGCGGTCAGCGCCAGGGCGATCTCCGCGTGCTCCTCGATCAGCAGTACCCGCGGCGGATGCTGCTCGCTGTCCCGCGGGGCGAGCGCCTTCAGCAGCACGGCGGGGTCGGCACCGTACGCCGCGTCCCGCGACGCCTGCCCCAGCCCGGCCGTCACCATCACCGGCACCTCGGCCGCCACGGCCGCCTGACGCAGCGACTGCAGGGCCGTCCGGGTGATCGGCCCGGTCAGCGGGTCCACGAACAGCGCGGCGGGGAACGCCGCGATCTGCGCGTCGACCTCCTCGCGCGAGTGCACGATCACCGGCCGGTACCCCCGGTCGCTCAGCGCCTGCTGGGTGCTCACGTCAGGCGCGGGCCACACCAGCAACCGCCGCGGATTGTCCAGCGGCTCCGGCGGAAGCTCGTCGTCCATGGGCTGCGGGCGCGGCGTGTCGGCCACCTCCACGGCACCCCCCGGACCGTCCAGCGGCTCGGGGCCCTCGGCGGCGTTCTCGTCCGGCGCGCCTATGGCGTACGACCGTCCGGCGCCCTCGCTCGCCTGCGCGGGCAGCCGCGGCGGCTGGGCCGGCGGCACCGGCTGGGCCGCGGGCTGCTCGGCCGGCGGATGCGGGCGCGCGGCGACCGGCTCGGGAGGCGTGCCCAGCTTGCGGCGGCGGCCGGAGCCGCCCGGCTGGTGCGGGGCGGGCGTGGCGGTCGACGGCTGCTGCGCCTGCGCGGCCTGCCGGTTGAACGGCACGCCCTGTCCCAGGGTGCGCACGCTGATCGCCCGGCCCTGCGTCGAGTTCGGGTCCACGGGAGCCGCCGCCTCGGCGGGCAACGGCTGAGCGACTCGCGCGGCGGGCGGGGTGCCGGGGGCGGCGGCTTCGGGCGGCAGCGGGGTGGCGGGCCCGCTCGGCTGCGGGGCCGGACGCGCGGCGGGGCCGGTGCCCTGCGCGGGTACGGCGGGGTGGGCGCCGGGCACCGGTACGGCCGTGCCCGCGCCCGAGGTGTCCCCGTCGGCGGCCGGCCACGGCTGAGGTGCCGGGGTGCCCGCGGCGGGCGTGCCGGGCCCGGCGACCGACTCGGCCGGAAGCGGCTGACCGGGCAGGGGGTGGGCGACCGGCTGTACGGCGGGCTGCGCGACCGAGTGCGCCACGGGCTGCGGGGTGGCGACCTGCGCGGGCACTGCGGCATGGCCGGCGCCCGAGCTGGCCTGCGGTGGCACCGTGACGTGCCCGGTGCCGGACGCGGCCTGCGGTGGCTGGGCGACCTGCCCCGTGCCGGGGGTGGGCTCCGCGGGGGCGACCGCCGGGCTCGCCGCCGGAACGGGCTGGGCCTGCGCGGCGGGCATCGCCTGGCCGGGCTGCGGTTCCAGCGCACCCTGGGGAGCCTCGGCCTGGCCGGGCGGCACGGCGTCGGACTGGGCCGGAACGCCCTGCGCGGGCGTCCCGGTGGGCTCCGGCGGTACGGCGACGGCCCGCCGGCGCCGGCCGGTCGGCGCGCTCACCGGGTGCGGCTGCGGCGGGGTGTGGTCGTCGGTTTGGTCGTGCGGGACGGCGTCGTGCCGGCCGTGGTCGTCGGCGCCGGGAGCAGCCGGGGCACCGGGCACGGCCCTGGAGCCGGGGGCATCGGGAGACTCCGCTGCCCCGCCCGGTCCGGACTGGTGCGGCACCGGGTGCGGGACCGGCATCGGCGCGGGAACCGGCTGGGCCGGCGGGACCGGCTGACCGGGGGGCTGGTGCGGGGCGGGGACCGGCTGGGGCGCCCCGGCGGCCGGGACCGGGCCACCCGGGGGCTGAGCCGGCGAAACCTGGGCCGGGTCGGGAGCCGGAACCGGGATCGGCGTCGGCGCGGGGACCGGGTGCGCGGCGGCGTCCACGGGCGCACCAGGGGCCAGGGGCTGGACCGGGAGCTGCGCGGACTGCGGAAGCTGCGTTGACTGCGGGAGCTGTGCGGACTGCGGGTCCTGCCCGCCCGACTGCCCCGAAAGCCCCGACTGCTCCGAAAGACCTTGCCGGCCGGGAAGTCCCTGCTGCCCCGGCGGCGGCACCTGCTGTCCCGGCTGGCCCGGACGGTCCTCCCCCTCCGGCCCGGCGGGCGCCCGGTCCGCCTCGGCCGGCGGCAGGGCGAACACCGTGCGGGGTCCGGCCTCCTGCGCCGCGGCACGCTCCTGGGCCGCGGCCAGGGCCCGGCGGCGGCGCCCCGTCGGCTGCGGGTTCTCCTCCGCCGCGGCGGGCAGCGCGGGCGGCAGGGCGTGCTGCTCCTCGGGCGCGCGGCGGGCGCGTCGGCCGCCCGGCGCGGGAACGCCCTGCGGCGGAACGGTCCCGCCCAGGCCGGTGCCCGCGGCGGCGGTGCCCGCGGCGTGCTCGTCGGCGGTGACGACGGCCCCCTCGGCCACCCCGGCCGCCCCCCGCGCCGCGTCCTCGGCGGCCCGGCCACGCCGACGGCCCGTGCCGCCGCTGGGCTCGG
>NZ_DASQNH010000081.1:0-83421 GCF_035645055.1 Streptomyces sp.
GCCGAGGCGATGGTCGCGCTGGTGCTGGCGGACGCGGTGGCGGAGAAGTTCGGCGGGGACAGCGTCACCGAGACCCGCCGCAACGTGCGGTCGTACCTCGACAACCTGCACATCCGATGAGCACGGGTCCTGTCGTCGTCCCGGTCGGCCCGATGGGCGTCGGCAAGTCCACCGTCGGGCGGTTGGCCGCCGAACAGCTCGGGGTCGGCTGCCGGGACACCCACGGCGACACCGCTCACGGCGCTCGCTTCTGTCCGTGGTACGGGTCTGAGGCGGGCTGGAGGGGCTGAGGGGTGTGGATGCCGACGAGATCCGCTGCCTTGGCGGTGGATGCGGCCGGGCCGAGCCATTCGCACAGCAGGATGGTGGCATCGTCGCGGAGGCGTCCGTCATGGTGCCGCAGGACAGCGCGGGTGAGGCGGCGCAGGGTCTCGGGGACGGGCAGACCGTCTGCCTGGTGGCGCAGGATGAAGTCGGTGAACCGCTCCAGGCCGAACTCGGCGCCGCCGGCTGTGCGGGCTTCGGTGATGCCGTCGGTGTACAGCACGATCCGGTCCCCCGGCTCCAGCCGCTCACGGCAGACGGTGGCCTTCAGGCCCAGGCCGGTGCCCATGGGGTGGGCGGGGCGGCTGGAGAGAACCGTATGCCCGCGGTTGCCGCGGATCAGGATCGGCGGGTGGTGACCGCGGTTGACCCAGGACAGCACACCGGTGGAGGTGTCCAGGTCGGCCTGGATACCGGTGACGTAGCGCTGCTGCCCGTACTGCTCGATGAGCGCTTCCTCGATCCGTTCGGTGATCTCCACCAGCCCGGCCCCATGACGGCGGCTGTTACGGCAGGTGGCCATCGCCAGGTTGGCACTCAGCCCGGCCGCCGTGTCATGGCCCATGGCGTCGAAGATCGCCAGATGTACCACGTCACCGGCAGTGGAGTAGTCGAAGGCGTCCCCGCTGGTCTGGTAAGCCGGTTCCATTGAAGCCGAGATCACGACTCGGCCGTCCGCATACGAGTGCGGCTGCATCAGGTGCCACTGCATCTCGGCGGCGATGTTCATCGGCCCGCTCCGCGTCAGACGGGCGAAGGAGTCACTGCTGCCGTGCTTGCTGTGCACGATCAGCGCCACCAGCGAGGCCAGACGGCTCATGTCCTCCCTGGCCCGTTCGTCGTCCATCTCGGCGGTGACCCGCAGCACGCCCAGGCGCTCGGCACCGTTCAGCAGCGGCACCCACCACTGCCCGGCCACCGTCCGGCCCCGTCCCGGTCCGGGCCGCGCCGGATCGCCCGGCACGATGTGACCGAGCTGGTAGGCCCGTCCCGCCAGGGTGCCCTCCATCCTCAGCTCGGCGTCCTCGCCGCCCGTTTCCTGTCCGGCGTCCAGGCCCTTGCCGGTCAGCAGCCGAAGCACCCTGCGCTGCAGGTCACCCAGGTAGATCAGCACCTGGGAGAAACCCGCCGCCCGCGCGTGCTCGGCCGTGTTCGCCGGCAGCGACTCCAGTGGCATCAGGTGGCTGGCGGCCAGCAGCCCGGTCAGCATTCGCCGCCCGCCGGCATCCCGATCCGCGTCACTCACCAGAGCACCCCTTTCTGCCTCGGCCCCCATTCGCGCATGGGCGCGCACGGGCTTCGTTTGCCCGGTTACTCCTCTCCCGCACCCATACGGGCCGCGTACTCCCTCACGGCGCTCAGGGGGACACCGCTTACGGATCGGCCCCGATCACCTGTGCGTCCGGCACGCGCACGGGGCCCGGCCGACATGTCGGCCGGGCCCCGTGACGAGGGGACGTGTGCGGGTCAGATCACCATCGGTACCAGCGGCCTCGGCCACCACCGGCCGTGGTGGAACGCATGACGAAGCCGAGAAGCCACAGCACCAGGACGACGACAGCAACCCACCAGAGGATCTTGACGGCGAACCCGGCGCCGAAGAGGAGCAGTGCGAGAAGCAGAACAAGCAGCAAAGGGACCATGTCTATCAACCTCCTGCACGCTCGTCTGTCCCGCAAATCTTCCGTCATTCGTACATGACCCTTCGTTTATGGAAGGAACGCCGGGGCACAAGCGGGTTACCGCGACAGCGGAAAGATCTATCAGGAGGTGCTCTTCCATGACTGCCGACGAGAAGGCCAAGGCGAAGATCGAGCAGGCGGAGGGCAAGGCCAAGGAAGCCCTGGGGAACGCCACCGGCAACGACCGGATGGCCGCTGAGGGACAGGCGGAAAAGAGCACGGGCGATGTCCGCGAGGCCAAGGAAAAGGTCAAGGACGCGTTCAAGCGCTGACCACGCTCCCCACCGAAAATCTGAAAAAAGGGGCCTGCCCGGAGTAATTCCGGGCAGGCCCCCTTTCGGCGGCATCACCGCCTTTCCCCCGTACGCTGACCCGAAGGCGGGAACATCCGCGTCATGGATGACGGAGACGGTCACACGGCTCGATGGTGGGCGGCACTGCGCCGGACGCCGGTGGCCGTCTGGAACGACGACGTCACGGACTGGGCCGCTGCGCTGACCTATTACGCGGTCCTGGCCCTGTTTCCCCTGCTGCTGGTGATCCTCTCGATCCTGGGTCTGACCATGCCCACGGCCAAACCCGAGATCATCGACCGCATGTCGCAGGCCGCTCCGGTCGCGTCCCGCGTCCTGCTGCGCAGCACGCTGCGGGAGATGGCCGGACAGTCGTCAGCCGCGTGGACGCTGATCTTCTTCGGAGGAGCGGGAGCCCTGTGGTCGGGATGCAGCTATCTGAGCGTCTTCCGCCGGGCGTTGCACGCCATGCACCAGGTCAGCGCGCACCGGCCGGTCTGGCGCACCGCTCCGCGCGTCCTCGCCACGGCCCTCGTCCTGATCTCCCTGCTTCTCACGTCGACCCTCGCGTTGTTTCTGACCGGCAGCCTGGCCCGGCGTCTGGGCCGGGTGATGCATCTGGGTACCGGGCCGCAGGACGCCTGGTACACACTGCGGTGGCCGGTCGTGGCCGTGGTCGCCGTCGCACTGGTGCTCGTCCTGTACCGTTCGGGCCCGGCGTCCTCCCGCCCCGTCAGGAGGATGGCGCCCGGCGGCGCACTGGCGGTGATGCTCCTGCTGGCCGCTTCGCTCGGCTTCGCCTTCTACACCTCCCACGTCGGCACCTATCACCGCCTGTACGGCTCACTGGCGGGCGTCGTGGTCTTCCTGGTCTGGCTCTGGCTGTCCAACCTGGCTCTTCTGGTCGGCGCCCAGTTCAACGCAGAGCTTGCGAAGCCGGTGCAGGAGGAACTGTGCGAGGAGAAGGAGACGGTCGCCGTCACGTCCAGGTAGGCACCTGACCACCGCCCCAGGTGCCATGGACGCGGCGCGCGTTCCGCTCCGCTGCGGGCACACGCCACCCTGTGTGGGCGACGCACACCAGCGCCTCTCGCGGCGTATCCGACCTGCTGAGGGCCGCCACGGGCCGACCGGCCTCGGGAACCGCAGGTCGGACGCCTTCTCAGCGGCCTCCGGGAAGGGCCCGGGGAGTACGACTGGAGGACAGAGGGCGCTGTGGTCCGGCTCGCGCCGCCGGTGCCTCGTACCACCGTGCGGGCGGACACGGGCCGGGAGAGCATCGAAGAGAGGCGACCTGGTGGAGGATCCGGTGCTCAGTGAGGCGGAAGACGAGGTATGGCGGTTCGCGGCCGAGCGGGATTTCTGGTGGCAGGTCGTCGGCCGGCTCGGCGTGGCCCTGATCGTGGCGGACACCGCTGGACGCGTCGTCGCGGTCAACCCGGCGGCCGAGCAGCTGGTGGGGCGCACCGCCGAGGCGATGCGTGGTGAGGACGTACACGATCTGCTGCACGGGGACGCGGACGGTGGCAGTCTTCCGCAGGATCAGTGCCGACTGCTCCGAGCGCTGGGCGGGAGGAGCGCGGCACGCGGGGAGGGCGGCGGTTGCCGGCGGCGGGGAGACGGCCGCCTGGTGAAGATCGCCTGGACCGTCTCGCCCTTGACGGACAGCGGCTCCGTCACAGGCATGGCCGTCCTGTTCACGGATGCCACCGGGGAGCGCGGCGTCCGTCGGGAACGAACGGCCCGCACCCGTGCGCTGGAGGATCTCACCGAGCGACTGACCCTGGTCGCGGAGATCACGGACATACTCGGGCAGACGTTGGAGACCGACGAGGCTCTGGCCCGTCTGGGCCTCCTGCTGGTACCCCGCCTCGCCGACTGGGCGGCAGTGGATCTCCGGACCGGTACCGGGGAGGTTCAGCGTGTGGCGGTGACCGGTCCCGGGGGCCGGGAAGCCGCATTCGAGGGCCGGCAGGAGCGTCTCCCCGAGGACGATGTGGTGGGGGGCTCGCCCTTGGTCCAGGTACTGACCGGCGGTGATCCCGTACTCCAGGGACCGGTGGAAGCCACCGCGCCGAGCGGCGGCGAGTCGTCCTTGGACTCCTTCCACACCGACTTCCTGAGGGCCATCGGCGCGACGTCCGCCGTCACGGTGCCACTCGGCGCCGAACGAGGGATCACCGGGGCGCTGACGGTGGTGCGCACCGACCCCGTACATCCCTTCGACCCCGCTGACCTGGAGGTGGTGGGCGACATCGGTCGCCGGGTCGGCCTGGTGATCGACAACGCCCGCCGGTTCGGCCGTCAGCGTGCCGTCGCCGAGGCCATGCAGCGCAACCTGCTCGCACCGCTGCCCCGGCACGGCCGTCTCCGGCTGGCCGCCCGCTACCAGCCCGCCCCCGCCGGCTCCCAGGTCGGCGGCGACTGGTACGACGCGTTCGCGCTGAAGGACGGCACGCTCGCGCTGGTCATCGGCGATGTCGTGGGCCACGATCTGACGGCGGCGGCCGGAATGGCGCAACTGCACGGCATCCTGCGCTCGCTGGCCTGGGACCACACCGGTCCGCCCGGTGCCGTCGTCGGCCGTCTCGACGCCGCCATGCCCGTCATCACCACCGTCCCGCTGGCCACCCTGGTCCTCGCCCAGGTCGAAGGCGACCCGGACACCGGGCCGTGGACGCTCCGGTGGACCAGCGCGGGACATCCGCCTCCCCTTCTGCTCACCACGGACGGAACGGCGCGCTACCTGGAGGCCGGCCAAGGACTCCTCCTCGGTGCCGGCCCGGTCGCCGACGCGAGCCGGCCGAACGCCACAGAGCCCCTGCCGCTGGGCTCCACCCTGCTGCTGTACACCGACGGCCTGATCGAGACTCCGGGCAGCGACCTCGACACGGGCCTGAGCCGGCTGCGCCGGGACGCCCTCGCGCTCGCCCAGGAACCACTGGACGCGCTGTGCGACCAGGTGCTCGCCCGCATGCCTCCCGGCAGCTCCGACGACGTGGCCCTCCTCGGCCTGCGCATGCCGCCGTCGTAAGGAGCGTGGCGTTCAACTCCCGGGAACCGTCGACGGGTGACGGCCCGGGCGGGGTCTTCCGAACGAAGGTCGTCACGGACCGTGACTCCACTTTCACTCTCCGAGGAGTAGACTGAGGAGACCGAGGGCACCAAGCACGCCGGTAACGACCGGCGCACCCCCGGTGCCCATCGGTGGCTCATCGCCCGGGACGGTTCCCGCATCCGCCGCCGCCCCGCCGTCCCCCCTCCCGGTCCGGACGAGCACTGCCACAACCGGCGGTCACCGCAGACCGGCAACCGCCGCGTACGCCCTCCTTTCCCGCTCTCTCTGCTTCGCCCCACGAGCGGGGACTCCCATGGCCACGGCAGCAGCCGATCAATCGGCGGCGCCCTCCGGGAGTTCTCGCCTCGGCCAGGAGAGAGAAGGGGAAAGGCCCCCCGCCCCGAGGCCGAGGAGCCTGTCGTGCCCGACCCACCAGCACACGACACGGTGCCGACCGGGGGGCGGATCACGCCATCGGCTGCCACGACCCGTCTCCTCGAACGCCTCGGCTGGGTGACCGAGGTCCGCCGGCCCACCCCGAACCGCCGCGCCGCCCGTCGGCTCGCCTGAGCCGAACCACGCCTCACCCACCGACTCGTCAGAGAGAAGCCCGTGATCACCACCGCACCGGCCACACCACCCGCTCTTCCTCCCGCGTCTCCGGCATCACCCGTCACCAGCAGAAGGACCGGTCGTGAAGACCCCGACCGCGACCGAGTGAGATCCGCCCGGTGGGGAACCCGGCTCGTTCCGAGGGCTTGTGGTACGGCCGGCTGACCCCGCGGACGCGCCGTTCGGTGCGGTGTCCGCCACCACCGGTCTCAAAGGCTCCCAGGGCGGCTCCAAGGCCACCGGCCCACCTCGCAGAGAGTTTCACACCATGACCAGTGTCACGGTCCACGCCCCTCGTTCCGAAAGCTCCGGCAGCGACTTCGCCCGGCTGTCGAGAAAGATCGCGGATGCCGGACTGCTGGGGCGCCGCCCCGGCTATTACACGTTCCGGATCACCGCGGTGGGCGGGCTCTACGCCACCGGATGGATCGCCTTCGCACTCGTCGGCCGCTCCTGGTGGACGCTGGCGGTCGCCGCCTTCCTCGCCATCGTCTTCGGACAAGTGGCCCTGGTCGCCCATGACGTGGCCCATCGTCAGGTGTTCCGCCGACGCCGGGCCAGCGAGGTGTCCGGACGGATCGCCGGAGCGAGCATCGGGATGGGGTACGGCTGGTGGCAGGACAAGCACACCCGTCACCACGCCAACCCCAACAATGAGGACCTCGACCCCGACGTCGACCCCAACCTGCTGGTCTGGTCCCAGGACCAGGCCCGCGCCGCCACGGGACTCCCCCGCCTCATCGGCCGCTGGCAGGCGTTCCTGTTCTTTCCCCTCCTCACGCTGGAGGGCTTGAACCTGCACGTGTCGAGCGGGAGGGCGGTCGCCAACCGCTCGCTCAAGCACCGGGTGCTCGACGGCGTCCTGTTGTCCGCGCACTGCGTGGCGTTCCTGACGGCCCTGTTCTGGGTCCTGCCGCCCGGCATGGCGATCGCCTTCCTCGCCGTCCACCAGGGCCTGTTCGGGCTCTACCTCGGTTCCCTCTTCGCTCCCAACCACAAGGGCATGCCGATCATCAAGAGCGGGGACCGTCCGGACTTCCTGCGCCGTCAGGTGCTCACCTCACGCAACGTGAACGGCGGCTGGTTCACCGACATCGCACTGGGCGGGCTGAACCACCAGATCGAACATCACCTCTTCCCCAGCATGCCCAGCCCCAACCTGCGCAAGGCCCGGACCCTCGTCCGGCACCACTGCGAGGAGCTGGGCGTGGACTACCTGGAGACCGGGCTGGTCGCCTCCTACCGACAGGCACTCACCAGCCTCCACCAGGCAGGAGCCCCCCTCCGGCACAACCGCGCACACGCCTAGGGCGTATCGATCACTGGCCTGTCGGCCTCGACCGTGCACCGCATCCCGGTCCGACAGCACGAGCACACCGCCGCTGCCTTCTGGCCGTGGGCCCAGGAGTTCTTCGGGACCACGGCATCGCCATCGAACCCGTGCTGACCGACAACGGCTCCTGCCACAAGTCCAAGTACACCTGGGAGCGCGGGCGACCGGGTCGGCACGGCCACAGCGCGTCCGCTGCGCCGCGAGGTGCGGAGGGTCCTGGCGCCTCGTGCAGGGGCTTCGCTGCTGGATGCCTCCGCTCTCGCCCTGGGTACGCTGGGAGTAGGTGTTCTTCATGGATTGGCTGCCGAGGCTGCCTGGCATCGCACGGCTGAGGCGTACGCACGTGTGGCGGGCGTTCGAGCGGCTGGTCACGGTCCACTGGGCACGGCTCGCAGCCGCCATCGCCTTCACGAGTTTCGTCGCCCTCTTTCCGCTGATCACCGTGGGCGCGGCGATCGGCGCCAAGCTGCTGAGCGAGGACCAGCTCGGGAAACTCCAGGACAAGATCGCCGACCAGGCGCCGGGCCTTTCGGACCTGCTGGACCTGGACAGTCTCGTCGCGCATGCCGGAGCCGTCGGCCTCATCGCGGGCATGCTGCTGCTCGTGATCGGGGTCAACTGGGTCGGCGCCCTGCGCGGGTGCCTGCGCGCGGTGTGGGAGGAGGAACAGGACCCGGGGAATCCGATCCTGCTGAAGATCAAGGACACCGGGGTGCTGGTCGGTCTCGGCGTGGTCGGGCTCCTCGCGATCGGCAGTTCGGTGTTCGCGAATATCGCGGTTGGCTGGGCCGCCGACAAGGTCGGGATGGAGGGCGGGGTGGGACGGGCCCTGCTGTTCTTCGCGGGTCTGGCCATCGCCCTGCTGGTCGATTTCCTGCTGCTGGTCTACCTGCTTACCCGGCTGGCGCGGGTGCATCCCCGTCGGCGTGCGGTCGTGGTGGCCGGTCTGATCGGTGCGGTCGGCTTCGAACTGCTCAAGTGGTTGCTGACCGGCTATCTGCAGGGTGTCGCGGGGAAGAGCATGTACGGCGCTTTCGCCGTGCCGGTCGCCGTTGTGTTGTGGATCAACCTCATGGCCAGGCTGCTGCTGTACTGCGCCGCCTGGACAGCGACAGAGAGCGAAATGGCGGTACGGTCCGGCGAGACAGCCGAGGGTGAGGGCCCGCAGCCCGGGATCAGCCCCGCAGCCGGCGACGCATCACAGCGGGCGCCGGCCGACAGCGGCGTACCGACAGCACCGCACCGCACGCCGCCTCCAGCACACGGCCCGTGATCCGGGCGCGGTAGCTGCGGCGGGTATGAGATTCGAACTCGTGAGAGTCCGCCCCCACGTGCTTTCTGAGCCGAACGCCCTCGTCGACAGCCTCCGCGTGGGGAACTACGGCCCTCAAGCCGTCGACCAGGGGAGCAATACTTGACCGCCGACACGAACCACTCTGACTCATGACCCGCGTCGCTCATCGCGACGACTCCTTCCCGCTGGCCCTCGCACTGAAGGCCCGCTGCGCCGCCGTCCCGGAGATCGTGAAAAAACTGACCACCAAGACTGGCAGGAACCCGGACAGCACCCCCGCGGTCGCCTCCGTTCACCGGGCGCTCGCCGAACCTCGCGCGCGAGGAGCTGCGGAAGACCGCACGGCCGGCGGTGGCCGACACCACCAGCACGACCGAGTTCTTCGACCGGTCGGCCGCCGCCGGCCTGCTGATCCGTAAGCGCGTGGCCCGTGAAGACGCACTCGGACGACGACGCCGAAGTGTCCCGTTTCATCGTCTGGGTCGAGGATCGTGGCCGGTGATGGACGGGAGTCGACCCTCGTACGTCCCATCC
Organism: Streptomyces sp.; assembly: GCF_035645055.1. Taxonomy (GTDB): domain Bacteria; phylum Actinomycetota; class Actinomycetes; order Streptomycetales; family Streptomycetaceae; genus Streptomyces. The sequence goes on from NZ_DASQNH010000081.1 coordinate 9,131, forward strand.
GGGCATCCGGCGACCCAGGGTGCGCCGGCCCGCTTCCCGCACGTCCGGGCGCCCGCCCGGCCAGAGGCCGGGCGGGCGCCCGTGTGTCGCTGCGGCAGCAGGTCAGCCGCGGATGCGGCCGAAGATCGGGGTGCTCGGCGCGGCGGGGTCGTCGCTGAGGTAGTACTCGCGCATCGCCGTGCGGTACTCGGTGCGGGACACCTGTCCGTCACCGTCCTGGTCCAGCCCCGCGACGGCCTGGTTCATGTCGGACTGCGGCACGCCGTAAGCGCGCAGCATGCGGCTGACCTCGTCACGGCTGAGGACGCCGTCCCCATCGGCGTCCGCGAGGTTGAATTCGGCGTCGAGGGCCTCGTCGATGACCTGCATGAACCTGTTCTGCTGAGCGTCGGCGAAGGCCGTCTCGAACTCCTGCTTCGTGACCTGGCCGTCGCCGTCGCTGTCGGCCAGCTCAGCGAGCCTCTGCCAGCACTTGGTGTAGGTGTTGCGGACTTCGGCGGCGGCCGGCGACGCCTCGTCGAACGACCGGACGAGGCGCTCAGCAATGCGCTCGAAGTCGTCCGCGGTGATGACGCCGTTGCCGTCCTCGTCGATCGCGTCGAAGACGCGGTGAGACTTGTGCAGGATCGCGGTGGCAACCATGACGGTACCTTTCCATGGGCTACGTGGGGGCGACGCGAACCAGGAAATCACGGTCCGCACGCAAGCGAACACGCTCCGTGCTCAGTGAGTCCATGCAATCACGGAGTCTCATGAGCCGCATCCGGTGCGACACAAGTCGTCGGCGGTGTTTCCCGCTCAGCCAGCGAACATCGACAGGTGAACCGAGCACCCTCTCAAGCGAGGGTTACCTCCATCAGGCTGACCGGGGCCTGGGGCAGGTGGAGCGCATGAAGCCGCAGCCCAGCGTCGGCGTAGAGGTCTTCGAACTCCGCGCGGCTGCGGACCCGGGCACTTCCCATGCACATCTGGAACAGGTCGACCGTGCGGCCCATGTGGAAGCGGTGCCCCGACGAGCTGGCGTCGGTGCCGCGGTCCACCAGACAGTCGAGGACCAGGACCCGTCCGTAGGCGGGGAGGGCCGCGGCCACATTGCGCAACAGCCGCACCGCGCGTTCGTCGTCCCAGTCCATCAGCACGAACGACAGCAGATAGGTGTCGCCACCCTCGGGCACGGCCTGGAACATGTCACCCCCCACCACGGCACAACGCTCCGCCAGCCCCGCGTCCGCGAGCGCCCGCCGGGCGTCGGGGACGGTGGCCGGCTGGTCGAACAGCGTGCCGCTGATGTGCGGGTGTGCGGTGAGGATGGCGGTCAGCACCTGTCCCAGGCCGCCGCCGACGTCGACGATCCGGCGTACCTCCCGGTAGTCATAGGAGAGCGCGGTGGGGATCTGGAGAGCCTTGGCCACCGACACCATCCCGGCGTCGAACACAAGCCGCGCCTCAGGCCGGCCGTGCAGCCAGGTCCAGTAATGGTCGGTCCCGAGGACGTTCTTGATGGGGGCGGCGCCGGTGGTGACCGCATGCTGGAGCTGCTCGAAGACGCGCCACATCCACGGCTCGCTCTGCAGCACCGCGAGGTCTCGCATGGACTGGGGATGGTCGGTGCGCAGATGCTGCCCCAGTTCGTCGAGGGCGAAGACGCCGGGCGAGACCTCACGGACGACCCCGACACCGGTCAGCGATCTCAGCAACCGGAGCAGTCCTTGGGGATCGCAGTCGCTTCGGGCTGCCAGATCGTCCGCGGTCCGCTGCCTGCCGGCGAATGCGTCCGCGATACCCAGGCGTGCGAACGCGCCCACGGCCTGCCCAATCCAGAACCCCAGGGTGATCTCCACCAGCCGCACCGCAGCTGGATCGTGAACATGTGCTCCGCCATCGTGTGACCGACTTCCGACATTCGTGATGATCATCGGTTCGCCACCACCTCCCGCCACGCATCGACCATGAAGCCGAATTGGAATTCACCTTTGACGGCCAGCCGCCACCGACACCCCAGCCTTACCCGTAGATGTTTTATTTCAAGCACGCGCCAAGAAGGAGCGGATCTCGTCAGCCATCTCATCGATGGATTGTGCGATGAACAGCTTGCCTTGATAAGTGGAGATGTCGTAATCCGATTCGATCATTCTCTGAATGGAGAATTTCTCGACCCGACAGGTGTCGATCTTGGCGAGTTCTCCGCTCGACGACAGGAGAGCCGCCCCGTACGCTTTGGCCCGGCCGTCCTCCTGCACAAGCCCTGTCTCCATCGTGAACCAGAAGACCTGGCTGATTGCCTGGAGTTCCTGCTCGCTGGTGACGTTGTTCGCGACTTTGCCGAACAGCCGGTAAAGATCGGCGAACAGCGGGTCGGCCAGCATGACGACGTGCCCGACAAGCTCGTGCAGCATGTCGGGCTCAGGGCTGTAGTGGGGCCGGCTGGGGCAGCGCAGGTACATGGTCGTCGAGAAGATGTCGTCGGCGAAGCGCCCGTAGAACTCCTTGGCCGGGGCCAGCCCGTCGACCGGGAGCAGCCGGAACCCCGTGAGGCTGTCGAGGCGTTGCCCGAGGTCGTCGATCCTGGGCGTGTGGGTGACGGGCAGCGGCAGTCGCTCCTTGGCCCGGAGGTAGCGCGAACTGGCGACGCGGGGGTGAAGGGCGTTGAGCCTCGACGCCATCGTGGCCCACAGCAGGTCTTCCTCGGCGCTGTAAGTCACCGGGTGCGAGTTGAGCCCGCCCGCCCTGCGGATCGCCTCCGCAATTTCTTTCCTGCGCCGGGTGCAGGGCTCATCAAGTCGCCCACCCGCATGCACATGGTGCTCACTCGCACGACTCATGGCTGGCCGCCGACCCCGTTCCACTGGTTTCAGGTCCTTGCGAACGAATATATTTCCCGCTCAGGGCGCTCGCTGGAAGGATCTCACGTCGGCGATCCGACTTCCTCATCAGTCGACCGAATAGAGTGAACTTCACCGCCCCGGACCCGGGTTTCGCGCCATCCCTGCTTGACTGGAGAACCGCGGTCATTCGCGCGGAGGTTGCCGAGCGCTATGAAATGAAAAACCTTCCGGCCTCTGACGGGAGGCGGGCCGCGAATGTGCGCCAGGCCATTTGGAGTACGGTGTCGGGAAACAGTGACGTGCGTGGGCATATGACGCCGGATGAGTTCCGTCGTTACGGTCGGCAGGTGATCGACCGGATCGCCGCCTACCAGGAGAAGATCGAGTCGTACCCGGTGAGATCGGGGGTCGCACCGGGTGAAGTGCTGGAGGCACTGCCGCAGAGCCCACCGGAGACCGGCGAGGGGTTCGAGGGGGTGCTGGCGGACCTGGACCGGGTGCTGCTGCCGGGCGTCACGCACTGGCAGCATCCTTCGTTCTTTGCGTACTTCCCGGCCAACGCCAGCGGCCCGGCGATTCTGGGCGACCTTCTCTCGTCCGGGCTGGGCGTTCAGGGCATGCTGTGGGCGACCAGTCCGGCCTGCACCGAGCTCGAGACCCGTGTGATGGACTGGCTGGTGCAGCTGCTGGGGCTGCCGGACACGTTCCGGGGCAACGGCGTCATCCAGGACTCGGCGTCCAGTGCTTCGCTGGTGGCGGTCGTCGCGGCGCTGCACCGAGCCGGCGGTGGGAAGCCGGGGCGGGACGGCATCACCGCGCGGTACACGATCTACACCAGCTCACAGACCCACTCCTCGCTGGAAAAAGCCGCACGGATCTGTGGAATCGGCACGGCTGCCGTGCGGGTGGTGGACGTCGATCAGCGGAGCCTGGCGATGGACCCGGCCTGCCTGGAGAGGATGATCGCCCAGGACCGCGCGGCCGGCGCCGTTCCGCTGCTGGTATGCGCAACCGTCGGCACCACCTCCACCACCGCGATCGACCCGGTGCCCGAGATCGGCGCGGTGTGCCGCCGCAACAACGTCTGGCTGCACGTGGACGCCGCCTATGCGGGCGTGGCGGCGGTGTGCCCGGAACTGCGGTGGCTCAACGACGGACTGGCTCAGTACGCCGACTCCTACGTCACCAACCCGCACAAGTGGATGCTCACCAACTTCGACTGCACCGCGCTGTGGGTGGCCGACCGCGCACCGCTGGTGGGCGCGCTCTCGGTCCTCCCCGAGTACCTGCGCAACCAGGCCACCGCCTCGGGCGAGGTCATCGACTACCGCGACTGGCAGATCCCGCTCGGCCGCCGCTTCCGAGCGCTCAAGCTGTGGTCGGTGATCCGCTGGTACGGCGCGCAGGGGCTGCGGGCTCACATCCGCAGCGGCATCGGCCTGGCGCGGCAGCTGGCGGGGTGGATCGAGGCCGACACGGCATTCCACCTGCACCCGCACCACCCGCTGGGCCTGGTCTGCTTCCGCCCGCTGTGGCCTCAGCTGCCCGACACCGAGGCGGACGCCGCCACCCTGCGGGTGATGCAACGGCTCAACGACTCCGGCGACCTGTACCTCACCCACACCAAGGCCGGCGGCCGGGTCCTGCTGCGCATGGCCATCGGCGCGCCGTGCACGGAGCAGCGGCATGTGCGACTGGCCTGGGACCGGATCACCGCCGCGGTGGCCGCCGAGGCCGCACCCTGACCCCCGGCGAGGCAACCGAGCCGCTTCGCACCGCACGCCTGAACCTCGGCCGACCCTTCAGGAGCACGCATGCACGACGTGATCATCATCGGCGGTGGCATCTCCGGCGCCACCGCCGCCCGCGAACTGGGGACAGCAGGGCACTCCGTGGTGCTGCTGGAAGCGCGCGACCGCCTCGGGGGACGCACCTGGACCAGCACCTTCCCCGACACCGGCACACCTGTCGACCTCGGCGGCATGTGGCTGGGCCGCCGTGACACCTTCCGCCACATCTACGCCGAAGCCGATCGCTATCGACTGCCCGTCGTCCAGAGCCCCAGCACGACCGTCAGCAGCCTGGTCGTCGACGGTGTTCGCCACACCGACCCGCAGGCCCTGCCTCCCGGCTACGGCGCCGAAATCGATGAGGCCGTCCGGCGCATCACCGAAACCGCCCAGGCCGCCCACCCCCACCTCCACGACCCCGACCGCACCCGTCCCCTCGACGTGTCGGTCCGGCAGTACCTGACCACGCTCGGCCTGTCCGCCCCAGCGCTCGCCACCCTCAGTCAACAGGCGTCGGTGCACTACGGGGCCCCCGCCGACGAGATCTCCGCCCTGTACCTCCTCGGCGAGATCGCCACCCGCTACACCCCGTTCGCGCAGCAGACGCTGGCCCTCGATGTCCTCGACAGCTTCCGTGACGGGACGAAGGCCCTCCTGGACGCCCTCATCGCCGACGCCGGCGCCGAGGTCCACCTCTCCTCACCCGTTCGCCGTGCCACCCGGACCGCCGACCACGTGGAGGTCATCACCGAGGCCGCCGAGCGATTCCTCGCTCGCACCGCGATCGTCGCCACTCCGCTGAACTGCTGGCGGGGCATCGACTTCCACCCGGCCCTGCACCCCGCGAAGCAGGCCGTCACCTCCCAGGGGCACGCCGGTCACTTCGCCAAGGTCTGGCTGCTGGCCGAGGGACTGCCCGAGCCGCACTTCTTCGCCGCAGGCAGCCCGGACGGATTCCAGTGGATCCGCACCGAAAGGGTCACCGACCAGGGCAGCCTGCTCACCGGCTTCGGCGACCCCGTGGCCTCCCCCGACCTGTACACGCTGGGCGGGGCACAAAAGGCCCTGGCCGCCTACGCGCCCGCGGCCCGTGTCACAGCGGTGCACAGCCACGACTGGAACCACGACCCTTACGCGCGCGGCACCTGGATCGCCTACCGCCCCGGCTGGCTCACCACACACGGGCCCGCCATCAGCGCCCCCGAAGGCCGCATCGCCTTCGCCGGAGGCGACACCTCCACCAGCTTCAACGCCCTGTGGATGGACGGCGCCGTCGAAACCGGCATGCGGGCCGCCGCCCACACTCGCGCTCTGCTGGAAGACCCCGTCGCCACTCCTCATGTCTGATGCGGCGCGGAGCGAGCCCGATCCGAGTGCTCGGCGCTCAGCGGACGCCGGGCCCCGGTCCGTCGCCGAACGGCAGCAGATTGCCCGCGATACGGGGTACGCAGCGGTCGAGTCCGGCGCCCCGACCCGCGATGACCTCGAAGCCGGTCGGCCGCAGCCGCAACTCGATCAGCCGCAAACGGTCGAGGTTCCCCAGCTCGCGGATGCGGTCCCGCAGGGCCGGTCGGTCGACGAGGTCCTCGGGGCGTACGAACACTGCGCCACCGTCGGTTTCCGCTCGTTTGCCCGCGAGATCGACGAGGCCGATGCCGCCCGGGTGGTAGACCCGGTCCGCGGCCAGCCAGGTCACGGGCAGGCCCGCGAACAACTCGGGCATGTCGGCGAAGCGCATCGGCAGGACAACAGGGTTGAGGTAGGCGTCGGCGTCCGCGACGTCCTGTTCGGCCGCGCTGAGCGGGGTACCGGTCCAGCCGACGGGGAAGCCATAGTCCGCGAGGGACAGTTCGAGTCCGAGGTCACGGATGGTGGCGAGCCCGTCCTGGTGGCTGCCGGACGGCGTGAGCAGTTGCACGAGCTCCCGGTCCAGCATCCGGCTGTGTTCACCGACCGCGTCGTACAGCCACAGATGGATCAATCCGTCGTCCGCCATGTGCTCGGTGAGCCACTGCAACCCGGCCCGCGGCGAGGGGAGATGGTGCAGGACTCCGCAGCAGACCACGAGGTCGAACCGGCGCCGCAGATCCAGTTCGGGCATGCTGCCGTGCACGAGTTCGACGTTGGTGATCCCGTACCACTCGGCGCTCCGCCGCGCGATCTCGATGGAGCGGCGGCAGGCGTCCACCCCCGTGAACCGGGCCCGGGGGTAACGCCGGGCGAGTGCCAGCAGGATGGAGCCGGTTCCGCACCCGGCGTCGAGCACCTCCCAGCCCTCCAGTTCCGAGTCGCGCAGAACGAAGGGGAGTTGGTCGGCGATCATGTCCATGAGCGGAGCGTCCTCGGCCGGGGACGGGAAGGGAAATTCCTCGTAGAGGCTTGCGACGTCGCTTGTCGTCATGTCGGGTCCCACACCTTCCTGCTGTCGGATTCGAAGTGCCGTACCAGAAAGCGCCAGGGTTTCCCGGAGCCTGCCGGGCAGCCTAAACCAGGCCCTTCAACCGCCACAGAAATGGGCTCGGAACAGCACGAAATCCGGGTCACGGTATTCGGCCAGTCGGACGAATCCGGCAGTTCCGAAACTTTAAGTACCTGCTCACGGGCACACCGCTACAGGCTCCCGCTCATCATGTCATCGCAGTTCAGCACCCTGAAGCGGCCCGCTGCCCAGATTCTCGGAAAACGGGGAATTCGTGACCCGTTCTTGAGTGAGGCCTGACCATCCCGTGACCCGCCTCCTCGCCGATGAGGCGTGCATGCTCAGACGAAACACCTCAGAGAAGAGAGACTGTAAGCAATGCTGATCTGCGGGCTGAAGCTCACCCATGACGGCGGGGTTGCCGTCATCGAGGACGGCACGTTGTTGTGCAGCATCGAGATGGAGAAACTGGACGGCAATCCGCGCTTCCAGCCGCTGGATCGGTTGGAGGTCGTCGAGGAAGTCCTGGCCGGGCAGGGCGTGAGACTGCGCGACATCGATGCCTTCGTCGTCGACGGGTGGATGGCGGCACCGGGCGAGCCCGCACCGGTGCTGCGGGAAGTCACGAACCACGGGCGGCCCTTGGCGCTCGAGGTCGCGCCGTACAGCGAGGAGGACGGCCCCGCCGGGCCGGCACTGAGCCGCTACGAGTTCGACGGCATGCCGCTGGGCGACAGCGTCGTCCGGTACGCCAGCTACCATCACGTGACGCAGCATGTGCTCGGCGCCTACTGCACCAGCCCGTTCGCCGCCCGCGGCGAGTCCGCACTGGCGATGGTCTGGGACGGCGGCACCGTCCCCCGGCTGTACCGGGTGGACACCGCCCCGTTCCGGGTCCGGAGCCTGGGGCCCCTCTTCCCCGTCTACGGAAACGCCTTCGCCGACTACTGCGCCCAGTGGGACCCGTTCCGCTCCGCGGCGGCGGCGGCGGCGCGACAGGACGCACAGGAGGTCAGCAACGCCGCAGTACCCCGGAACCTCGATGTGGCCGGCAAGGCGATGGCGTATGCCGCCCTGGGACGGGACGAGCCGGACCTGTACCGAGTTTTCGCCACCCGACTGGACCGCATTCCACTCACGTTCGACACCGGGATCGAGTTGGCCGAGTGGTGCCGCGACCACCGTGCCGCGGTATGGCCGGGCGGCTCGGACGCCGACTTCATCGCAACGTTCCAGGGCTATCTCGGCGCCAGGCTGCTGACCGCGCTGCGCGAGCGCGTGGCGGAACTCGCGCCTGACGTACGCAGCCCTAATCTGTGCCTGTCGGGCGGGTGCGCCCTCAACATCAAGTGGAACAGTCTGATCAGGTCCAGCGGTCTCTTCCGCGAGGTATGGATTCCGCCATTTCCGAACGACTCCGGCGCCGCGATCGGCACGGCGGTCGCGGAAATGGTGTGTCAGGAGAGCAGAACCGCCCTGGACTGGGACGTGTTCCGCGGCCCCCGGCTGCTGCCGGTGACCGACGTGCCGGGGTGGACATGGGAGCCATGCGACGCCGCCGGGCTCGCCAAGGTGCTCCACGAGACCGCGGAGCCGGTCGTGGTCCTCAACGGCCGGGCCGAGCTGGGGCCCCGCGCGCTCGGCGCCCGCAGCATCCTCGCCCCGGCCACCGACCCCAAGACGAAGGACCGGCTCAACGTCATCAAGGACCGCGCCGACTACCGTCCGGTCGCCCCCATCTGCCTGGAACACCGGGCACCCGGGATCTTCTCCCCCGGCTGTCCGGACCCGTACATGCTCTTCGATCACGCGGTGCGCCCCGGGTGGCACGAAAAGATCCCGGCCGTCGTCCACCTCGACGGCACGGCCCGGCTGCAGACCGTGACCGAGCGCGACAACCCGCTGCTGGCGACGGTGCTCACGGAGTACGAGCGGCTCAGCGGCGTACCGGTGCTGTGCAACACCAGTGCCAACGACAAGGGGTGCGGGTTCTTCCCCGATGTACGCGCGGCGGCCCGCTGGGGCCGCGCGGACCTGCTCTGGTCGGACGGGCGTCTGTACTCCCGCCGGTGACTGTGCGCAACACTGCCCGACTGCCCACCTGTCGCTGCCGTCCCCGGCCCGGCGCGGGCTCCGGCAGCGACAGGACTCCAGGCCGACGGCGCCGGAGGAACGTCCAGTTCACCCGGTCAGTGCTCCGGGCGAAACCGATCGTGTTCCCCGTCCAGTTGGTGGTGTCGGCCGGTCCGCTGGGCCGATCGCCGTGACGAGGGTGCGATTGTTCGACATGGCGAACAACCTGCGGAACTTCGAGCAGAAGATAGGTTTGGGCCGTGGTTCCGTCAATGTTTCCGACGAGTACCGTTCGGTGCATTTCGCGCCGCCCGGATATCGAAGAAGCCGCACTGTCACACACATTGACTTCCGCACGGGAAACCCTTTACGTTCGGCGCCGACCCCGTCCGGCAATTCGACCTACGTTCGGAATATCGGTCATCGCGTGCGAGAGCGGTCCCGCCTCCGGAAGGAACCCACCCCCCATGCCCCGAACCGCGCGCTTTCCAGGCGCGAGCCCTTCCCCAACCCCACCGCCTGGACACCGGACCTCGACGCCCTTGAGGTCCAGGCGGTGTTTCGCGTGGGGAAACCGCCCGTCCACGCGATGACTTCTGGAAAAGGACGGTTCTTGGACATCACCAGCCGACAGCTCGGCCGGCTCGCCGCGGTCGGCGCCGGGGCGCCCGTGCTGCCGGGCCTGCTGCCCCCGAGCAGAGCGGCGGCGGGCGTACCTCCGGCCGGCACATGGGGCGACCAGGGCGACGGCACCTACGTCAATCCCATCCTCCCGGGCGACTTCAGCGACTGGGACTGCATCCGGCGCACGCTCGGCGGCGCGGTCGACGATGTCACCCGGACCGGACCGGAGTTGAACCGGAACCGGATGAACAGCTTGGGACGTCGACAGGGTCAGCCGGTTCTCCTGCAGCCTCGGCGGAAGCGTCTTTCCCTCGTTCGGCGGCACCTACCAGCTCACCTGGGGCGGACACCGCGGTGACCGGGTCGGCCTCTGCACCTACAACCCGAACGGCACACCAGGGCGCCCACCAGGGTCCACACGTGCGTCAGCGTGCGCAACGGCACGGTCGCCGACGTCCACCGTGCGTCGAACGCGGATGGCGCCGCCGTCAACCGGTGGCCCGACACCGGCGCGTCGAACCAGCAGTGGGCCTTCCAGTCCACAGGGACGGCTACCACACCATCGCCTGTGTCCGCAGCGGCAAGGTGCTCGACAAGGCGGTCCTCGACGGCGGACGGCGCGGCGGTCGTACAGATGACCGCCGACGGCCGGACGAGCCAGCAGTGGCAGTTGCGCCCGCAGGCCGGGGGCGACTTCGTCCTGGTCAACCGCACCAAGGTGTCAACGACCAAGCAATCGCTCTCTCGTCATCGAAAGGTGCAAGATGTCTTCCTTCGTCAGCAGACGGCGCCTGCTGCAAGTAGCCGGGGCCACGGTCGCCGCATCTGCCACGGGATCCTTCATGGGCGCATCTCCCGCGCAGGCGGCCGTTCCTCCCGCAAGGGCCGACATAGGGGTCTTGGCGCACCCCTTCGAACTCGGCCAGGTCCGGCTCACCGCAAGCCGGTGGCTGGACAACCAGAACCGAACGCGGAACTATCTGCGGTTCGTCGATGTCGACCGGCTGCTGTACAACTTCCGCGCCAACCACCGGCTCTCCACCAACGGCGCCGCCGCCACCGGCGGCTGGGACGCACCGAACTTCCCCTTCCGCACCCACATCCAAGGGCACTTCCTCACGGCCTGGGCACAGCTGTACGCCGTGACCGGGGACACCGTCTGCCGGGACAAGGCCACCTACATGGTCGCGGAGCTAGCGAAATGCCAGGCCAACAACGGCGCCGCCGGTTTCAACGCCGGGTACCTCTCCGGCTACCCCGAGTCCGACTTCACCGCTCTCGAGCAGCGGACCCTGAGCAACGGCAATGTGCCGTACTACACCATCCACAAGACCCTCGCCGGCCTGCTGGACGTGTGGCGTCACATCGGCAGCACACAGGCCCGTGACGTGCTGCTCGCCCTGGCCGGATGGGTCGACCGGCGCACCGGCAGGCTGAGCGGCCAGCAGATGCAGGCCATGCTGCAGACCGAGTTCGGCGGCATGAACACCGTGCTGACCGACCTCTACCAGCAGACAGGCGACGCGCGGTGGCTCACCGTCGCCCAGCGGTTCGACCACGCCGCGGTGTTCGACCCCCTGGCGTCCGGCCAGGACCAGCTGGGTGGACTGCACGCCAATACCCAGGTGCCCAAGTGGATCGGGGCCGCCCGGGAGTACAAGGCCACCGGCACGACCCGGTACCGGGACATCGCCACCAACGCCTGGAACCTCACCGTCAACGCGCACACCTACGCCATCGGCGGCAACAGCCAGGCGGAGCACTTCCGCGCCCCGAACGCCATCGCCGGCTACCTGAACAAGGACACGTGCGAAAGCTGCAACACCTTCAACATGCTCACCCTCACCCGGGAGCTGTTCGCGCTGGACCCGAACCGGGTCGCGCTGTTCGACTACTACGAGCGGGCGTGGCTCAACCAGATGATCGGCCAGCAGAACCCGGCCGACGACCACGGCCACGTCACCTACTTCACTCCGCTCAACCCGGGAGGCCGACGCGGGGTGGGCCCGGCGTGGGGCGGCGGCACCTGGAGCACCGACTACGGCACCTTCTGGTGCTGCCAGGGCACGGGCCTGGAGATGCACACCAGGCTGATGGACTCCATCTATTTCCGCAGTGACAACACGCTGATCGTGAACCTGTTCGTGCCCTCGGTGCTCACCTGGTCGGAGCGCGGAATCACGGTCACCCAGACCACGTCGTACCCCGTCAGCGACACCACGACCCTGCAGGTCACCGGCAACGTCAGCGGAACCTGGGCGATGCGCATCCGCATCCCGGGCTGGACCACCGGGGCCACCATCAGCGTCAACGGCGTCGCGCAGAACGTCAGCACCACCCCCGGCGGCTACGCGACCCTGAGTCGCTCGTGGGTCTCCGGCGACACGGTCACCGTCCGCCTGCCCATGCGGATCGTCATGCGAGCGGCCAACGACAACGCGAACGTCGCCGCGATCACCTACGGCCCGGTGGTCCTGTCCGGCAACTACGGTGACTCCTCGCTCAGCTCCCTCCCGACGCTGAACACGGCCTCGATCACACGAACCAGCAGCAGTTCGCTCGCCTTCACTGCCACCGCCAACGGCTCCACCGTCAACCTGGGCCCGTTCCACGACGCGCACGGCCACAACTACACCGTCTACTGGAACGCCAGCGGCACCTTCCGTCTGGTCAACGTGGGCAGCGGTCTCGTGCTGGGCATCCAGAACATGTCCACGGCCGACGGTGGCCGCGCTCTGCAGTGGTCGGACAACGGCACCGCCGACCACGACTGGCACATGATCACCGACGGAAACGCGGTCCGCTTCCGCAATGCTCACAGCGGCAAGGTGCTCGGCGTCCAGGGCATGTCCACGGCAGCCGGCGCGACCGTCCTGCAGTGGTCGGACAACGGCACCGCCGACCACCGATGGACGCTGGTCGACCAGGCAGACGGAACCTACAAGATCCGCAACGAGAACAGCGGCAAGTTGCTCGCCATCGCGAACAACTCCACCGCTGTGGGTGCGTTCGCAGTCCAGGACTCGGACGACGGCACTGCCGACAACCGGTGGCGCGTCGTGAGGAACTAGACCTCCGCGGAAGCACATCCTGGTCGCTCTCCATCCTCCACCATGCTCGATCTCTCGACCTTCGTTCGATATCGAGAACAAAAGAGGTGGAGGTGTAGCACATCGACAGTCCGAACAGCCTCTGCCGAGGCCGTACGGAAACGCTCACTCAACGAATGAGGCCCGCATTGCGCAGACTACGATTCAGCCGCAGACATCTGTCCGTGGTGCTCGCGGCCCTGGTCGCGTCGGCGGCGACGCTCGTCGCCAATCCGGCTCAGGCGGCCACCACCGGCGCCGTGCGCGGTGTCGGTTCCAACCGGTGTCTCGATGTACCGGGTGCCGCCCAGACCGACGGCACGAACCTGCAGATCTGGGACTGCCACCGCGGGACCAACCAGCAGTGGACGCTGACGGACAACAACCAGCTGACGGTCTACGGCAACAAGTGCCTGGATGTCCCGGGCCACGCGACCACGGCCGGTACCCGGCCGGTGATCTGGTCCTGCAACGGCGGTACGAACCAGAAGTGGCGGGTGAACGCCGACGGCACGATCGTCGCCGTGGAGTCCGGGCTGTGTCTGGACGTCAGCGGCGGTGCTACGGCCAACGGCACGGCGGTGCAGCTCTGGAACTGCAACGGCGGCAACAACCAGAAGTGGACCGGCCTGTCCGGGACGCCCAACTCGTGTCCCCTTCCGTCGACATACCGATGGACGTCGACCGGTCCGCTGGCGCAGCCGGCGAACGGCTGGGTGGCGCTCAAGGACTTCACCACCGTGACGTACAACGGCCAGCACCTGGTCTACGCGACCGTCTCTGACGGATCGTCGTGGGGCGCGATGACGTTCCGGCCCTTCACGAACTGGTCGGACATGGCCTCGGCCGGCCAGACCAGGATCAGCGGATCCGCGGTGGCGCCCAAACTCTTCTACTTCGCGCCCAAGAAGATATGGGTGCTGGTCTCGAACGGGTGGGGTACCGCCTGGCCCTTCACCTACCGCACGTCGAGCGACCCCACCAACCCCAACGGCTGGTCCGCGCCGCAGGAGCTGTTCACCGGCAGCCTCCCCACCGGCGGCCCGATCGACCCGACCGTGATCGCCGACGACCAGAACATGTACCTGTTCTTCGCCAATGACAAGGGCGGCATCTTCAAGTCGACCATGCCGATCGGGAACTTCCCGAGCAGCTTCGGCTCGTCGTACACGACGGTCATGAGCGACACGGAGAAGAACCTGTTCGAGGCGCCGGAGGTCTACAAGGTCCAGGGCCAGAACCAGTACCTCATGATCGTTGAGGCTCGGGGTGCGACTGAGCAGCGCTTCTTCCGCTCGTTCACGGCCTCCGGCCTGAACGGTCCGTGGACCCCGCAGGCCGCCACCGAGAGCAACCCCTTCGCGGGCAAGGCCAACAGCGGTGCCACCTGGACCAACGACATCAGCCACGGTGACCTGGTCCGCAGCAACCCCGACCAGACCATGACCATCGACCCCTGCAACCTGCAGTTCCTCTACCAGGGCAGGGACCCCAACTCGAACGGCACCGACTACCTGAAGCTGCCGTACCGGCCGGGCCTGCTCACCCTGCAACGCTGACCTGCGCGCACATGATCACAGGCTCGTGAACTCGCCCCTTGGGGAAGCAAAGCAGCTTCCGCTCCGCCTCCCAGGAAGGACCTCCCATGGTTCCCATACACAGACGACTGCTGCGTCTCCTCACAGCCACCGCACTGACGCTCACCGCCACCGTCACCGCCTCCGTCGGCACGAACGCCGGGGCCGCACCGGGCAGCCCCGCGCTCACCCCTCCGCTGGGCTGGAACAGCTGGAACAGCTTCGGGTGCGGGATCACCGAGGCGCAGGTCCGCGAGGCCGCCGACGCGATGGTGTCCTCGGGTATGCGGGACGCCGGATACCGGTACGTGGTGGTCGACGACTGCTGGTTCGACCCCCAGCGTGACGCGGCCGGCAACCTGCGGGCCAACCCCACCAAGTTCCCCAGCGGCATGAAGGCGCTCGGCGACTACATCCACAGCAAGGGCCTGAAGTTCGGCATCTACCAGGCCCCGAACGAGAAGACGTGCGCCCAGGGCGTGGGCACCTACCCCGGCTCCACGGGCAGCAAGGGCCACGAGAGGCAGGACGCCACCACGTTCGCCTCCTGGGGCGTGGACTACCTCAAGTACGACTGGTGCTCCGGCAGCGGCACCCTCAGCGAGCAGATCGCACAGTTCACCCTCATGCGTGACGCCCTGCGCGCCACCGGCCGTCCGATCGTCTACAGCATCAACCCCAACAGCTTCCACTCCCCCACCGGCGACAAATACAACTGGGGCGAGGTCGCCGACCTGTGGCGGACGACCGAGGACCTGCTCGACATCTGGCAGAACAACAACACCAACAGCTACCCGATGGGCGTCGGCAACGTCCTGGACGTCACCGCGCCCCTGGCCGCGCAGTCGGGTCCCGGACACTGGAACGACCCCGACATGCTGGTCGTCGGCCGCCCCGGCCTGTCCCTGACCGAGTCCCGCTCCCACTTCGCCCTGTGGGCACTCATGAGTGCGCCGCTCATGGCCGGCAACGACATCCGCACCATGTCCGCCGACGTGAGCGCCATCCTGCGCAACCCGCGCCTGCTCGCGGTCAACCAGGACTCGCTGGGCGCGGGCGGACGCCGGGTCCGCGACGACGGCGACACCGAGGTGTTCGCCAAGCCCCTGTCCGACGGCTCCGTCGCGGTCGGCCTGTTCAACCGAGGCAGCAACACCGCGACCGTCACCACCACGGCCGCACAAGTAGGCCGTTCCGGGGGCTCGTTCACCCTCACCGACCTGTGGACCGGCGGCACGTCGACTACCTCCGGGCAGATTTCGGCCAGCGTCCCCGCGCACGGTGTCGCCGTGTTCAAGGTGACCGGCGGCAGCGCCCTGGCCTCCACCACCGCACGCCTGCGCGGTACCGGATCCGGCCGCTGCCTGGACGTGGACGGTGCCGCCACGGCGGCCGGGACCAAGACGCTGATCTGGGACTGCCACAAGGCCGCCAACCAGCTGTGGACCACCTGGGCCGGCGGCGAGATCCGCGTCTACGGCGACAAGTGCCTGGACGCCTCCAACCAGGGCACCACCAATGGCACGCCGGTCATCATCTGGCCCTGCAACGGCCAGAACAACCAGAAGTGGACCGTCGGTTCCGACGGGTCGATCCGCAACGTCCGTGCCGGGCTGTGCCTCGACGCCAACGGGGCCGGAACCGCCAACGGGACCCCGGTCGTCCTGTGGACCTGCAACGGCCAGAACAACCAGAAGTGGACCACGCTCCCGTAACCGGCAGACGTCCGGGCGGAAGAGGGCAGTCCCACGACAGCGGATCAAGCTGCGGGGACTGCCCCTCCTGCACCGGGACCGGGACTTCGAGCGCGAACGGCAGACCGTGGAGGAAGCGGGCATCTCCACGGTCTGCACCGCGGCCTCCAGCAGCCTGCCGCTGCACCCCGCCGCACATCAGGCCGTTGCCGCCTGGAACCCGGACACGGCCGGCCTCACCCTGACCCTGCCCACCGCGCCGTCCGCGGCGCTGCTCCGCATCACCCGCACGGAGTCGGACGCTCCCTGAGCGCCGCCCTGCCGCCCACCCGACGAAAGGAGAACCGAGAGTGCCCGCTCAGAACCGGCCCGCCCCCGCCGCCAACCCCGTGCTCCCCGGGTTCCACCCCGACCCGAGCATCTGCCGGGTCGGCGACGACTACTACCTCGCCTGCTCCAGCTTCGAGTACTTCCCCGGCGTACCCCTCTTCCACAGCCGTGACCTGGTGCGCTGGCGGCAGATCGGCAACGTACTGGACCGGCCGGAGCAGTTGCGTCTGCCGGCCGGCATGCCGTCATCCGGTGGGATCTACGCCCCTACGCTGCGCCATCACGACGGCCGTTTCTGGCTGATCGTCACCAACTGCAGCGAGGGCGGCGGCAACCTGATCGTCACGGCGACCGACCCGGCCGGACCGTGGTCGGATCCGATCCCCGCGCCGGGCGTGCCCGGTATCGATCCCGACCTGGCCTGGGACGAGGACGGTATCTGCTGGTGCACCGTCGCCGGGGTCGCGCAGGTCCGTATCGACCCGTCCACCGGACAGACGTACGGCGCACCGCACAAGCTCTGGTCCGGCGGCCCCGGCGCGAAGGCCCCGGAGGCTCCGCACCTGTACCGGATCGGCGCCTACTGGTACCTGCTAATCGCCGAGGGCGGCACCGAACGCGGCCACGGCGTGTCGATCGCCCGCGGCCGTACGCCCAACGGACCGTTCGAGCCGTGCCCGGCCAACCCGATCCTCACCCACCGCGGCACCGACCACCCCGTGCAGAACACCGGCCACGCCGACCTGGTACAGGGCCCCGACGGCTCGTGGTGGATGGTCTTCCTCGGCGTACGGCCGCGCGGCGGCACGCCCGGCTGGCACGTGCTCGGCCGGGAGACCTTTCTGACACCCGTGACCTGGGAGGACGACTGGCCCGTCGTCGGCGAGGTCACCACGGACCTCTCCACGCTCCCGTGGCCGCTCTCCCCCGCCCCCGTCGAGGAAGGGCGCGAGGACTTCGAGCTCAGCGCACTCGGGCCGACCTGGATCTCCGTGCGGGACCGCCCCACCGAGCTCTGCACCACCAAGGAGCGCCCCGGATGGCTGACGCTCCGCGCGCGGGGCGGCTCCCTGGACGAGCCTGACGCGGTGTTCACCGGCCGCCGCCAGCAGCACCTCACCTGCCGGGCACGCACCCTGGTCGACCCGGAGCAGGGACGCGGCGGCCTCGCCGTCCGGCTGGACGAGCGACACCACTACGCGATCGAGGCATCCGGGACGGACGTACGGGTGATCGTGCGCGTCGGCTCCCTGCGCGCGGTCGTGGCCGAACGCTCCGTACCCGCCGGGCCACTGGTCCTCGCCGTCACCATCACGGACCCACCGCCTCCGCACGGACCGTGCACCGGACCCGACACGGTCTCCCTCGGCGTCGAACAATCCGACGGCACGTTCACTGAGCTCGCGACCCTCGACGGCCGCTACCTGTCGACCGAGGTCGCCGGCGGCTTCACCGGCCGGGTCATCGGCATGTACGCCGCCGAAGGCACCGTCCACTTCGACTGGTTCGACTACGAGCCCCTGGACCGCTGAACCGGCCACCCCCTGGATGAGCCGCAGCGCGTCACCACCACCGGTTTCCGGCACCACCCGCCTCAAGACGTGATGTGACCGGCGCCGGACGCCTGCGTGCCGTCCGGCTTTGATGTCTCCGACCGAACCACCTGGTCACTTCGATGCGCTCCCCGTGACAGCACAGGCAATGCCGTTGAGGGTGCAGGAGCTCGGCGGGGCGCAATCGCCGGTGTGGGCCGCCTGGAAGCCGCTGGCGACCGACGCGCCCGGAGCGATGGTGGCGTTGTGGGAAGTGTTCCTGGCCGTCACCCGGCCGGAGGCGGGAGAGCAGTCCGCGTTCCAGCCGGAGGTGACGGTCTGGCCGTCGGGCGGGGTGAAGACAAGGGACCAGCCGTCGATCGCGGCGCATCCGGGGGGCGCGGCAGCAGTGCCGGAGGCCGTGAGCGGGGTGTTCCTGGCCGCGGCCCAGTGCGGTGCCGGCCACGCCACGAGAGGCGTTCGAAGTTTGTCTGCGGCTACTGATCCGGGGCCGCTCGGGCGCGGTTCCGGCACCGGATCAGCGGACGGGCCCGCCGATCCCGTCGTAGCGGGACCACCTCTCCATGTCGCGGTCGAGCGCCGACATGGAGAGGTGGAGGACCAGAACCTGTTGTCTCATGCGTGCTCCTCAGGGCCACTCCCGGCTCAGGGACGCCCCCTCAGCGCCTCCGCCTGCCTACCGCGCCACGAGGTGACCTGAAAGAGTTCCCGGCTCGCGGCAACCCGGCGCGGAGTCTGTGACAACAAGGAAGCGGATCCGGCCAGTTCCGGTGGCCGGGATCCGGCTTTCCACTGTTGAACAGTATGCAAGGAGAACGCCTCCCCATGACCAACCCCACGACCGGCGGGCGCCGCGGGCGTCACCGCCGCCGCTGGACCGCCACCGGTCTGCTGCTCGGCGTGCCCGCCGTACTCGTGCCGTACCTCCTGTACGCGCAGGAGGACTCACAGGCCGCGACGGTCGACGGCGATGCCTACTACCGGCTGGTTTCCGTGCGCAGCGGCAAGGTGCTGGACGTCAACGGCTTCTCCACCGCCGACGGCACCCGTATCCAGCAGTGGACCGACCAGAACAGTGCCAACCAGCAGTGGCGGCTGAAGCCCGCCGGGGACGGCTACTACGAGCTCGTCAACCGCAACAGCGGCAAAGTGCTGGGCATCGTGGGCAACTCGACCGCCCAGGGGGCCGCCGCGGAGCAGCAGACCGACAGTTCCGCCACCTCGCAGGAGTGGCGGATCGACGAGGTGAGCGGTTCCGACGCCGTCACCTTGACCTCCCGCAGGAGCGGCCAGGTCCTGGATATCTCCGGTGGCTCCACGGCCCAGGGCGCGGCGGTCATTCAGTATCCGAGCCGGGGCAGCACCGACCAGCAGTGGAAGCTGGTGAAGACGCCCGAGACCCGGGTGTCCGGGACCGGCGGGGCGCAGACCACGGCTGCCGCCGGACCGTATGTGTGGAAGAACGCCCAGGTGGTGGGCGGCGGTTATGTCACCGGGCTGGTGTTCAACCCGCGCGAGAAGGGCCTGCTGTACGCACGCACCGACATGGGCGGCGCCTACCGCTGGGACACCGGGGCCGAGCAGTGGATCCCGCTGACCGACTGGCTCGGCGAGCAGGACTGGAACCTGCTGGGCATCGATGCAATCGCGACCGACCCCGTCGACCCCAGGCGGCTCTACCTCGCGGCGGGCACCTACACCAACCAGTGGGCGGGCAACGGCGCGATCCTGCGCTCCACCGACCGGGGCCGCACCTTCCAGCGCACCGATCTGCCCTTCAAACTGGGCGGCAACGAGGACGGCCGCGGGGCGGGCGAGCGGCTCGTGATCGACCCCGCGAACCACGGCACCCTGCTCCTCGGCACCCGCAAGAACGGCCTGTGGCGCAGCACCGACTACGGCAAGACCTGGCGCCAGGTCTCCTCGTTCCCCGTCAAGGACGGGGCGAGCAGCGGCGCCGGCATCTCCTTCGTGACGTACGGCCCGGCCGGCAGCAAGACGATCTACGTCGGCGTCGCCGACCGGTCCACCTCCCTGTACCGCTCCAGCGACGGCGGCGGCACGTGGCAGGCCGTCTCCGGGCAGCCCACCGGCCAGCTGCCGCAGCACGGCGTGCTCTCCGGTGACGGCTCCCTGTACCTGACGTACACCAACAACCTCGGACCCAACGGCGTGACGGCGGGCTCGGTGTGGAAGTACACGCCGGACCGCGGGGCGTGGAAGAACATCTCCCCGTCCCAGGGCAGCTACGGGTTCTCCGGTCTGGCCGTCGACCCGCGCAAGCCCTCCACGGTGATGGTCACCACCCTCGGCCGCTGGTGGCCCGAGGACGAGATCTACCGCAGCACCGACGGCGGCACGACCTGGAAGGCACTGGCCGACAAATCGGTGCGCAACGCCTCCGCCGCTCCTTACCTCGGCACCCACACCGGGCACTGGATGACCGCCCTGGCCATCGATCCCTTCAACTCCGGGCATGTGCTGTACGGCACCGGCAACGGCATCTGGCGCAGCAAGGACGCCAATGCCTCCGACAGCGGCGGCACCAGCCACTGGACCGTGGGAGCCCGCGGACTGGAGGAGACCGCGCTGATGGACGCGATCGCCCCGCCCGGCGGCGCCACCGTCATCACCGCCATGGGCGACCAGGGCGGTTTCCTCCACGGTTCCCTGGCCAGGGTGCCCGCCGGGCGGCTGAAGAACCCGATGATGACCAACAGCACCGACATCGACTTCGCCCAGTCCAAACCCTCGATGATGGTCCGCGTCGGCCGGGGCGGGGCGCAGGACGGCGCCTACTCCACCGACGGCGGCCGCAGCTGGAACGGCTTCAAGGCAGAGCCGGTGGCCAGTGCCCAGGACGGCCATGTCGCGCTCGCGGCGGACGGCTCCGCCATCGTCTGGACCCAAGCCGGTCAGGCCCCGTACCGCTCGACCGACAAGGGGGCGAGCTGGTCGAAGGTCAGCGGTCTGGGCACCGGCGCCGTGGTCGTCGCCGACCGCTCCTCGGCCAGAACCTTCTACTCGCTGTCCGGCGGCACGCTCTACGCCAGCACCGACGGTGGCGCGACGTTCACCGCCCGCGCCGACAACCTGCCCGCCGACGGCCGGCTCAAGGCCGTCCCCGGCATCGCCGGGGACCTGTGGATCGCAGGCGGTGGCAAGGGGCTGCTGCACTCCACCGACGGCGGCCGCACCTTCACCACGCTCAAGACGGTGCGGTCCGCCTCCGCCCTCGGCTTCGGCAAAGCCAAGCCGGGCACCAGCTACCAGGCCCTGTACCTGATCGGCACCGTCAAGGACGTCACCGGAGTCTTCCGCTCCACCGACAAGGGCGCCACCTGGCTCCGCGTCAACGACAAGGCACACCAGTGGGGCGCCATCGGCGGCGTCGGCGTCATCACCGGCGACCCCGACACCTACGGCCGCGTCTACGTCGGCACCAACGGGCGCGGCCTCCAGTACGGCGACCCGTCCTGACCCCGACGCCCGAGCGGGGCCGCGGGCACCCCGGCCTGCGGCCCCGCCATGGCTGAGGGACCTCGCCCGATACGTCCTGACACGAGTTCCTGCACCAGTTCACGCCCGCCGGCGAGCGCCTGAGCAGCGCGGCCTTCCGCACCGGCCGGCAGGGCCTGCCTTCTGCGCCCCGGTGATGTTCTTCGCGATCCTGCAGGAGGCGGCCGGGCAGGCTGGACCTCGTCGAGCGGCACGCCACCCGCTCGCGGACGAGTCGCCCCCGTCCTTCGAGACGCGCCGACCCCGGCCCCCGGCCCCGGTCGCTCCGGCACGTAGCACCCGGCACCCCGAATCACCGGCCGGAGCGCCGTGGAGCGGAACCCGATCTAGGCTGGAAGCAGCCGCTGGAAACCAGCCCTGACGGGCACGGCTGTCCGGACGGAGGCGTGGCGCGTGGAGATGGCCGGCAAGCAGGACGCGCCCACTGCCGCTGTGGTGGTGGGCCCGGACGGCATGGTGACGGGCTGGAGCGAGGGGTGCCGCCTGCTGCTGGGCTGGACGGCGCAGGACACCGTCGGCCGCCCTGTGACCGACCTGCTGGTCGATCCCCCGCCACCCGGCTTCCCCGAGGGCTACGGGACCGGCCCCGACCCCACGGGATTCGTCCCCCTGCGCCACCGGGACGGCTCCACGGTGGACGCCGTGGTGACGGCTCACCCGCTGTTCGGCCCCGACGGGCGGGCGCTGGGTCACGTGGTGACCGCCCAGCGCTGGGGACGCCGCCCGGTGATCGCCGACCGGGCCTTCGAGCAGTGCCCCTTCGCTCTGGGCGCCTACGACCCTGAGCTGCGGTTCCTGTGGATCAACGCCTCCTCGGGCCGGGTGATCGCGCACTCCGAGGAGCAAGTGCTCGGCAAGAAGTACCGCGAGGTGCTTCCCGAATTCGACCGCACACTGTTTCCCGAAAGGGACGACAAGCCCTACACCGACAAGCTCGCCGAAGTGGCGAGGACGGGCGAGCCCGCGCGTCTCATCACCGTCTTCCGCCCGCGCGGCAGCAACTACGCCAACGCCTGGGCCACCAGCATATGGCCCGTCCGGGACGGCGAGGGCAGGGTCCTGGCGGTCGCCAACTGGGGATTCGACATGAGCGCCGAGTACTGGGCTCGGCAGCGCCTGCTCATTCTCAACGAGGCCAGCGGCGGCATCGGCCGGACACTCGACGTGATCGGCACCGCCCAGGAACTGGCCACGACCCCCGTGCCGGGATTCGTCGACCTCGTCAGCGTGGATCTCTTCGACGAGGTGCTGCGCGGAGAGGAACCGCCCTCAGTGTCCGCGTGCACCCCCGGCAAGACGCTCGGGCTCAGCCGTGCCGCCCAGCACAGCGCGAAGGAGGACGCCGACCGGGCTCCGGGGCCCACGACACCGGTCACGCATGCTCCCGGTTCCGTCGCCGCCCGCTGCATGGCCACCGGCAGGTCCACGGTTGAGCTCGCCGCTGAGCCCGGCGAGGGCGGCGAGTGGGCCTTCGGGCCCGGGCTCGCCGCCGACCCGGCCCACTGGCCACCTGGCAACCCGGTGATCGACGAGTCCATCGCCGAGGACGGGCTGACCGGCCGGATCACCGTGCCGCTCCTGGCGCGCGGCGCGCTGCTCGGCGTCGTCGCGTTCTCCCGCCTCGACCGGCCCGAGGCCTTCACCGCCGACGACCTGATCCTCGCCGAAGAGCTGACCGCCAAGGCGGCAGTCGCCATCGACAACGCCCGCCGGTACTCGCGCGAGCGCACGACCGCGCTGACCCTGCAACGCAGCCTGCTGCCGCAGCGCCTGCCGAGCCAGGAGGCGGTCGAGGTGGCCTCCCGCTACCTGCCCGGCGGGACCGGCGCGGAAGTGGGTGGTGACTGGTTCGACGTCATTCCGCTGTCCGGCGCCCGGGTCGCCCTGGTCGTGGGTGATGTCGTCGGTCACGGCCTGCACGCCTCGGCCAGCATGGGCCGGCTGCGTACGGCGGTCCGTACCCTCGCCGACGTGGACCTGCCGCCGGAAGAGCTGCTGACCCACCTGGACGATTTGGTCCTCCACCTGGCCAGCGACCTGCAGCCCGCCAGCCCCTTCCAGCCGACCGGCGAGACCGGGGCCACCTGCCTGTACGCCGTCTACGACCCGGTCTCCCGCCGCCTCTCGCTGGCGAGCGCCGGCCATCCGCTGCCGCTGGTCATCTCCCCGGAGGGCACCAGAACCCCTGTACCCGTCCATCCGGGACCGCCGCTCGGCATCGGTGGGCTGCCCTTCGAGGCCACCGAGCTCGAACTGCCGGAGGGCAGCCTGCTCGCCCTCTACACCGACGGACTGGTGGAAAGCCGCGAGCGCGACGTCGACCAGCGGATCGCCGAACTGCAGCGAGCCCTGCACCACCCGGCCACCTCGCTGGAGGCCCTGTGCGGCACGGTGATCGACGCCATGCTCCCTGATCGCCGTACCGACGACGCCGCCCTGCTGCTCGCTCGCACTCACGCGCTGGATCCCCACCACGTCGCCGACTGGGACGTCGAGCCCGACACCGCGCAGGTGCCGCACGCCAGGAAGTTCGCCATCGACCAGGTGGAGGCCTGGGGCCTGGAGGAGGCGTCGTTCGTCACCGAGCTGGTCGTCAGTGAGCTGGTCACCAATGCCATCAGATACGGCGAGCCGCCGATCAAGCTGCGGCTGATTCGCGACACCTCCCTGATCTGCGAGGTCTCCGACACCAGCAGCACCGCTCCGCACCTGCGCCGGGCGCGCGCCTTCGACGAGGGCGGCCGGGGCCTGTTGCTCGTCGCCCAGCTCACCCAGGGGTGGGGCACCCGGCACACCACGAACGGCAAGACGATCTGGTGCGCGCAGACCCTCCCCAGGGGGAGGTGAGCCGGTCGGCGATGAGTCGGTCGTCATGGGCCGAGTAGCCGTTGATCTGGTAGCCGGCATTCGGTTGCCGGGCGGTGAGGGCGCCGTAGCTCACGTCGGCGTTCGTGGTCCGCCTGGCGGAAAGGTCTACGTCGTGCAGCCACGGAAACATGTCGGCGCGACCCGCCCAGAGCCCGGGAAATGAGAGAAGTAGCAGGTCAGAGGCCCTTTACTGCAGGCTCCAAAATCGCCACGCACTCCACGTGATGCGTCATCGGAAACATGTTGCCCTGGACGTAGGCGGTAGAGCAGCAGGCCAGAGAGGCTTTCGGGTCCCGAATGAGGGCCGGCAGGCGCCCGGAGCGTCACATGAGCGTCACGGCCGTACGTCGGTTCGGCACGAGCTCCTCGCTCTGCTCCAGCGCCCGTTCGACCTGAGTGGCGTTCATCCAGCCGGCCGGCTTGGCCGCGGGCACTGTGATCCCGGCGACTCCGTCGCCCCAGTGGGCGGCGGGCGAGCCGCGGAAGGGCTCGGTGAGGGCGGGGCGCAGAGCCGGCTCTGCGCCGGGGCCGTGGTCGGACGTTCCGTCTCGGCGGCCGCGGGTCAACGCCGTCACCGGCCTTCGAAGATCAAGGGAAGGGCCAGCGGTCCTCTGATCATCGCGCCGCGCTGCCATTCGATGGAGTCCGCCGGTACGGCGGGCGAGAAGTCCGGGAAGCGGGCCAGTACGGCGCGCAGCGCCGCGACCGTCTCCATCTTCGCCAGCTGCGCGCCCAGGCAGAAGTGGATTCCCCGCCCGAAGGAGAGGTGCCGGGCCGCTTCCGCCCTGCGGACGTCCAGGCGCCC
Source organism: Streptomyces sp. (assembly GCF_035645055.1). Classification (GTDB taxonomy): domain Bacteria; phylum Actinomycetota; class Actinomycetes; order Streptomycetales; family Streptomycetaceae; genus Streptomyces. Next base: position 34,297 of record NZ_DASQNH010000081.1, read on the forward strand.
CGGGTCGGGGAAGGTGTCCGGGTCCATGTTCGCCGCCGCCACCCCCACCATCACGCCCTCGCCCTCGCGGATGTCCGTACCGGCGAGCTCCAGGTCGTGGGCGGCGTACCGCCAGGGTGCGAGCTTGACCGGGGAGGTGTAACGCAGCAGCTCCTCCGCGGCGTTGGGGAGCAGCTCGGGGTGGTCGGCCAGGTCCCGGCGCAGCTCCGGGTTCAGGGCCAGTTCGAGCAGCGACATGCTCAGCAGGTGGGCGGTCGACTCGTGCCCCGCGAGGATCAGCATGAAGAGCGTGCCGATGATCTCCTCCAGGCTCAGGCCGTCCTCCTCGTCCTGGGAGGCGACCATGGCGCTGGCCAGGTCGTCGCCGGGCTCGCGTCGTTTGAGGGCGACCAGGTCCTCCAGGTGTTCCATGGCCTCCTGCGCGCACTGGACGTACGCGTCGCCGTCGGCGGCGTGGCCGGCGTTGAGCACCCGGGCCCAGCGCTGCACCCGCAGTCGGCTCTCCTCGCTGTCCGGCACCCCGAGCAGGTCGCAGACGATGCGCAAGGGGTACGGGGAGCAGAACGCGCTCACGATGTCCACGGGCTCGCGCGAGGCCAGCGCGTCCACCATCGCGACCGCACGGCTCTCCACGTCCGCCAGCCTGCGGCCGATGCGGGCGGCACTGAAGGGACGCGCCACCAGCCTTCGTACCCGGGTGTGCTCGGGCGGGTCCATCTCCAGGATGTTGCGGAACAACACCGTCCGAAGCCGGTCGGGCAATCGGGAGAGGATGCCGCGGGAGCGCTTGCCGAACCGGAGCGGGTCCTTGATCAGCGAAGGGTTCGCCAGTGCCGCCACGGCGTCCTCGTACCGCGTCACGAGCCATGCCTGCGATCCGCTCGGCAGCGTGATCCGGTGGATGGAGCCGTCGGCGTGCAGTTGCCGGTAGGTGGGCTTGGGATCGCTCTCCCATTCCCGGGAGAACAGCGGGGAAACCTGTGCTGCCGTCACGTGCCTCATCCCTTCGATTCACCGGAGGCCTTCGACTCCGAGAAGTCCCGGAGCCTCGCGCAGCACAGAGGCGATCGGGCTTCCCTCCTCGTTCCGACCTTTGTCGATAAAAGCGAGATTGTGGTAGAAGTGAATTCCCTTGATCGACCGGTCGGTCGGCTTGGGAACCCGCGTCTCGCTCCTGAGAAATTCTTCGTGATTGAGCCCGTCCACCATTTTCTTGAGGAATCCCACGGTGAACTCGGGAGCGTTCAGATCGTCTTCCGATCCCTCGAAGAGCTGCGGCCAGTACGATCCGTGAAGATCCTCGACGACATAGATGCCGTCCTCGGCGAGACGGGGGAAGAGCGTCTTGAAAGTGGTGATGACATGCGGGCTCATATGACTGCCGTCGTCGATGACGATGTCGAAGGGGCCGTATTTTTCGGCCATCGAGCGGAGCGCTTCGGGGTCGGACTGGTCCGCCTGGATCGTGGTGATGCGGGGCCGGTCGAGCGCCCGCTTGTCGGCGATGTCCACGCCATACACGAGTCCGCGCGGAAAGAATTCCTTCCACATGCTCAGCGAGCCGCCGCCCGCTTCGGTGTCGCCGTATCCGCCGACGCCGATCTCGCATATTTTCAGGCGCCGGTCACGCAGGGGACCGAAATGGCGCTGGTAGTGCTGCGTGTACTGGTGCAGGAAACTCCATTTGTCCGTACCGTGCCGGACCGCGAGTTCCGTCAGACGGGCCGGCTGGTCGCGGTCGAGCACCTGCACGACACGCTGCACCACCGCATGGAAAAGACGGGGGACGGCCGGGCCGTTTACCAGTCGGGGAACCATCGTGCGCGGACTCGGCCAGCGGATTTCCCGGCCGGCCGAGGACACGCGCTCACGCGGCCCGTACAGGGCGAGCGCCGTCTCGCACACGTCCTGGACGATCACCGTCGGGGGAAGGTCGGCAGGGTGGGCGGCCCTGGCGATCTCCACGCCCTTGGGTCCCACGGAGACGAGTACGGACGTCTCCTGGCCACCGTGCGTCAGCGTGATGACGACGGAACCCTCCCCGGCGCCCTCCGCCGCGGCGAGCTCGTCGAGGTGCGCGCGGAACAGCACCTCGTTGATCAGGGTCGCGGCCACGGTACGCAGGCCGGCCGCTTCCACCGTCGCGGCCACGTCGGCCCGGCCGCGGTCCGCCGCTTCGATGAGGGCGTCTGTCATGTCGGTCATGCCGGCCTCCATATCCCGGTGGTGAGTGACCCGGTGGTGAGTGACCCGGTCGTGAGCGTCCCGGCACCCGGTGTCCCGGTCGGCAGCAGCCCCTGCGCCCGTGCCTCGGCGAGGGTGGGGGCGAAGCGGTCCTGATCGGACAGGACAGGCGTCAGGGGCCAGTCGATGCCCAGCCACGGATCGAGCGGATTGATGGCGCGCGCCCGCCCCGGCTCATACTCGGTGGAGGACAGGTAGACGACGACGGCGTTGTCGCTGAGCGCCATGAACGCGTGGCCGAGGTCCTCGGACAGATGGACGGTCGCCGGGCTCTCGCTGTCCAGCCGCACCGCGTGCCACTGCCCGTACGTGGGAGAGCCGGTCCGGATGTCGACGGCCACGTCGAGCACCGCCCCGTGCACACACGCGACGCTCTTGGCCTGGCCCGGGGCGGCGAAATGGATGCCCCGGATACTGCCGCGCCTGGAGACCGTGCAATTCGCCTGGGCGACGGAAGGGGCATGTCCGGTCAACTCCCGGAAACGCGAGGCGCGGAACCATTCGCGGAGGCTGCCCCTGTCGTCCGGGTGGACGGAAGACCTCTCGATCCGAAGGCCCTCAATTCCCGATGGATTCACGCGTTCTTCCTTTCTGCGCATGGGCCTCCTGAAGGAGGGGGAAAGCGGCGTGCAGGGCGCTGCGCCAGTGCCGCAGCGGAGGGATCCCCGCCTGGTCCCAGCGGCCGTGGCCCAGCGCGCTGTAGCCGGGGCGTGCGGCCGGGAGCCCGAATTCGCCGCTGGTGACGGGCAGCACCCGCGAGGGGTCCGCGCCCAGGAGCCGGAAGACCTCCTGGGCGAGACCGTGCCACGAGACCTCCCCGCTGCTGGTGCCGTGGTAGATGCCCGGCGGGGCGGTGCCGGCCTCGGCGGCGCCGGCGAGGCGGGTGAGGAGTCCGGCCAGGTCGTCGGCCCAGGTGGGCTGGCCCGTCTGGTCGTTGACGACCCGCACGCTCTCGCGCGTGCGCTCCAGGCCGATCATCGTGTCCACGAAGTTGCGGCCGCCGACGCCGTACAGCCAGGCCGCGCGCACCACGTACCCGGTGTCGGGGAGCGTGTCCAGCACCGCGCTCTCCGCGGCGGCCTTGGTGCGCCCGTACGTGTTGATCGGATCCGTCGGAGCGTCCTCGGGGTACGGGGTGCGGGAGAGGCCGGAGAAGACGTAGTCGCTGGACAACTGCAGAAGGATCGCCCCGTTCCGGCGGCACGCCCGAGCGAGGTTGCGCGTGCCCGTCGCATTGACGCGCCACGCCGGGTCGGGGTCCTTCTCCGCGGCGTCGGTGGCCGTCCAGGCCGCGCAGTTGATGACCACCCGGGGCCGGTGGTGCGCGATCGCCCCGTCCACCGCGTCCGCGTCCCTGATGTCCAGGTCCCGGCGGTCGAGTGCGACCACGTGCTCGTCCTCGCAGTGGCGGACGAGGTGCCGGCCCAGCATCCCGCCCGCCCCGGTCACCAGCCGGCTCATCGGGCGGCTGCTTCCGTGAGCGGCTTCCACCAGTGCGGGTGATCGCGGTACCAGCGCACCGTCTCCTCCAGCGCGGTGGTGAGGTCCCTGGCCGTCCGGTAGCCCAGCTCGGCCCGGATCTTGCCGTCGTCGACGGCGTACCGCTGGTCGTGTCCCCTGCGGTCCGGCACCTGGTCGACCATCTCCCAGCCGTAGCCGCAGCACTCCAGAAGCCGCCCGGTGAGTTCCTTGTTGGTCAGGGCGGTGCCACCCCCGATGTTGTAGATCTCGCCGGGAGCACCTTGGGTGCGCACCAGTTCGATGCCGCGGACGTGGTCCTCGACGTGCAGCCAGTCCCGCACGTGGCTGCCGTCCCCGAACAGCGGAACCGTGCGGCCGCTCAACAGGCGGGTGACGAAACGGGGAATGAGCTTCTCGGGGTACTGGTGGGTGCCGTAGTTGTTGCTGCAGCGGGTGACGCGTACATCCAGCCCGTAGGTGCGGTGGTACGCGAGCGCCATCAGGTCGGACGCGGCCTTGGACGCGGAGTACGGGGACGAGGGCCGCAGCGGGGCGGTCTCGCTCGCCGCGCCCGACGGGAGGGAGCCGTACACCTCGTCGGTGGAGATGTGCACGAAGCGTTCCACACCATGGCGCCGCGCCGCGTCGAGCAGTGTTTGGGTGCCGACGACGTTGGTCTCGGTGAAGTCCCTGCCGTCGGCGATCGACCGGTCCACGTGCGACTCGGCCGCGAAGTGGACGATCTGGTCGCTCTCGGCCACCAGCCGGTCCACGATGGCGACATCGCGTATGTCTCCGTGGACGAACCGGAACCCCCGGTGGGCTTCCGCCGGCTGGAGGTTGTCCCGGTTGCCCGCGTAGGTCAGCGCGTCCAGCACGGTGACGCACGCGGCCGGGTCCCGCAGCAACGTGCGCGTGTAGTGGGAGCCGATGAAGCCGGCGCCCCCGGTCACCAGGATCCTGGGCGGCGTCATGACGGTATCTGCACTCTGCTGTTGTCGCCCAGGACGAGCCGGTGCACCGCGGGCGTGCGCGGGGACCTCCCGACCTCCACGTCCCGGCCGATCAGTGACTCCTCGATCCGCCGCACGCCTGTCACCAGGCAGCCCCGGAGCACGATGGAGTAACTGATCTCGCTGTCCTCGACGCGGCAGTCCTCGGAGACGGAGGTGTACGGGCCGATGTAGGAGCCGATGACCTCGGTTCCCGGTCCGATGACGGCGGGGCCGACGACCCGGCTGGCGATGACCTTGGCCCCGGCCTCGATCCGGACGCGGCCGATGACCGTGCTGGCCTCGTCCACGTATCCCTCCTGGACGGCGTCGACGGTCTCCAGGACGGAACGGTTGGCCTCCAGCATGTCCGGCACGTTCCCGGTGTCCTTCCAGTAGCCGGAGATGACGGACGAGTGAACCCTCCTGCCGTGGTCGATGAGCCACTGGATGGCGTCGGTGATCTCCAGTTCTCCGCGCGCGGACGGCCGGATCGATTCCACGGCCTCGTGGATGAGCGGTGTGAACAGGTAGATCCCTGCCAGCGCCAGCTCGCTCTTCGGATGCCGTGGTTTCTCCTCCAGCCCGACGACGCGGCCGGTCTCGTCCAGTTCGGCCACGCCGAAGGCGGCCGGATCGGCCACCCGGCTCAGCAGGATCTGCGCATCGCGGTCTCCGCACGTACGGAAGTCGTCGACGACCTCGGTGATGCCGCCGAGCAGGAAATTGTCGCCCAGATACATCACGAAGTCGTCGTCGGCGAGGAAGTCCCTGGCCACGGCGACCGCGTGGGCCAGCCCCAGCGGACGGTCCTGGTGGATGTACGTGAAGTGCAGACCGAAGAGAGATCCGTCGCCGATGGCGGCGGTGATGGCGTCGGCCGTGTCCCCGACGATCACACCGACGTCGGTGATGCCGGCCGCGGCGATGGCTTCCAGCCCGTAGAACAGCACCGGTTTGCCGGCGACGGGGACGAGTTGTTTGGCGGACGTGTGCGTGATGGGACGCATGCGGGTGCCGGATCCGCCTGCGAGGACAAGGGCCTTCACTGTGCCTCCTCAACCTGATGGGCCTCGATGAGGGCGTGGGCGGCCGCGGGGTCCGCGAGGGGCACCACGATGGTGGTGACCGGCCGCAGGACGCCCATGCGGGCGGGCACCTCGACCGGTTCACCGAGATGGAGTTCGAGGGCGCCCGACGCCCGGCCCGGTACGCGGAATGCGTCCTCGGCCGGCCGGTGGTCGGGCTGCTCCGCCGCCCGGACCCGGCTGACGGCCGTGAGAGGGATCCGCGTGCTGTGGTGCAGGCCCCAGCGCAGGACGACGTCGTCCCGGCCCAGGGTGTGCGGTCGCACCCTGCCCGCCACGGCGAAGGCGGCAGCCGCGGCGGCCGCGTACAGCAGGGCGATGGTCCCGGCGATGGTGAGCGCGCTCACCCCTGCCAGGGTGAGCAGCGATACCCCGCCCGCCGCGAGCAGGACCGCCAGGGCACCGGACTGCCAGGCGAAGCCGACCCGGCCCAGGGGGGTGTCGCCGGGCCCGGCCTGGGTACGGAAGGTGACGGCCCGGGCGAGGATTCCCCATACGGAGACCTCGTGGCGCACCATCTCCGCGATCGGCGGCGGCATCAGGGAGTAGAACGCCTCGCCGAGGGCGGCCCGCCGCCCGAGGCCGGTCCGCCGGAGCCCGCGGTACTGGCTGATGAACGCAACGCCGAAGACCAGGCCCAGCACGGACAGGGTGCCTTCGGTGACCACGAGGATGCCGGCGGCGATGCGCCAGTCCAGCAGCCCGGTCGTCACCAGCACGATCTCGATCAGCAGCACGAGGAGTCCGGCCCACCGCAGGCGGCGCAGCCACGTCGGCACCTGGCCGGGGGCCTTGGCCGGCGGCCGGGCGGTCTCCTGCTCCTGTGCTTGCTCGTTGCCCTCCAGTGCGTTGCGGATCGAGGTCACGGCGGCGGCGGGGTCGGTCACGTGAATGCGGATCTCCCGCACCTCTCCGACGGTCTTGCCCGCTTCGAGCCGGGCGGGCTCGTGCAGTTTCAGCACCAGGTTGGTGGTGGACATGACCGGGACCGATAACACGCCCTCGTTGATCGCGGCCGTCCGCTGCTGGTCGGAGACGGTGCGCCGCACGACCACCTCCTCGATCAGGCTGAGCGGCACGCGCGCGTGGAAGGAGGCCCCGTAGGAAACCGTGAGCACCCCGCCCCCCACCCGGTGCGGGTAGGCCCTCAGCGCGACGGCGAAGCCGGTCATCAGGTAGGCGGCGGCGAGCCCGGCGGCCAGCGCCACCACGCGGGCCCACGGGGCGGACAGCATCAGGTCGACCAGGACGATTTCCACGGCGGACAGGAAGAGGATCACGCCCACGCCGACGGCGCTGTCATCTTGGCTGGGAATCGCCGTTCCAGCCTCACCCCTGCCCAGTGCCTTCCACGGCGCCCGTGCGGCCGCGCCGATGCTCGCCCCTCCCCCGGTGATCAATTTCGCGTCGCTCACGGTGTTTCCTCCATCCGAGGCTCCGCCGCCACCCGGCACGCCGCGGTGATCTCCAGCAGGTCCCGCAGAGCTTCCGCAGGGCCTTCTGCCACGAGCACACAGGGGTTGAGCACCACCTCGTCGATGCCAACGGCCCAGTACTTGCCGACATTTGAAGCGATTTCGTCAGCAGTACCCACAAGTACCACACCGTGATCGACGAGCTTCCGGGCGATGTCCTGATCGTTTCCGGTCAGCGACAGCCCCGCCGCGGCCAGTGCCCCCTGGTAATGAGGGCTGCTCAGATGGCTGCCGGTGGCCAGCCGGACGGCACGCGCCACGTCCCGGCCGGGCCGCCGTACGACGACGTGGACGACACTGACCACACGGGGGCCCGGTTCCCCTCCGCCGAGCACCGGCAGCAGGGTGTCCCGTACGTACGACAGCGGGGTCATCCAGGTGAGCGCCACGTCCGCGTGCTCCGCCGCCAGCCGGGCCATCCCGGACCGGAGCACGCCAAGACCCGTCTCCACCGCGGGGACGTCGGCCAGCGAGGGGTCGAGCCGGGTGGCGGCGGTGGCGTCCGCTTCCCGCTCCTCCCCGGGCGCACCCTTGAGCAGCCGAGAGACCGTGGTGAGGTACTCCCGCGCGGCCTTCAACGGGCTGTCGTAGGGCACGCCGTTCAACGCCCGCTGGAACGCCGGCGTACCGGTGCCGAAGACCGCGGTGAGCGGTTTGCCCGACAGCGCCGCCAGCGACCGGGCCGCGACCGCCGCCTGGTAGGGGTGGGCCAGCGGCATGAGGGACAGGCCCACGCCGAGGGCCGGGCTGATGCCCTGTCCGAGCAGGTAGGCGAGTGTCTGGTGGGTGTCCAGGGTGAGGGACTGGCCCATCCAGAGCCGATTCGCCTGCTGGGCGGCGAGCCGGGCGAAGGGTGCGAGCTGCCGGGGGGCGCGCGGCTGGAGCGGGTAGTAGACGCCCACCCGCCCCCCGCGCGGCCGGTCGGCCGGGTCAGCCATGGGTCAGGGCCCCCGACTTCTTGCGCTCCTCCTCCGCCGCCTGGAGACGGACCATGCGCATCCGGACGGCGTCGCTGCACAGGGCCAGGGCCTCGTCGCCCAGGTCGTCCTGCGGGGCCTGTTCGAGGACGAAGTGCCCGTGGGTGTCCTCCCCCTGGACCAGCAGCGCCGAGTCCTGGCCGCGGCTGGGGCGCACCGAGGGCGCCAGGTAGTCGATGGCGAAGGCCACCCGGGTCTCGTCGGTCCTGTTCAGACCGGATCCGTGCACCACCAGCATGTTGTGCAGCGAGCACTGTCCCGGCCTCAGCACCACGTCGTGCCGTTCGAACTCCGACTCGCCGAAGGCGGCTTCGTCGCCGCGCATCATGCCCTTGAGTCCGGACGTCCTGCGGTGCGTGCGTATGCCGTCGCGGTGCGTTCCCGCGGCGAAGCGCAGGGTGCCGTTCTCCACGGACGTGGGTGTCAGGGCGAGCCAGACCCGGAAGGCCGCCAGCCGGCCGTCGGAGTCCAGGTCGTAGGTGAGCGCGTCCTGGTGCCAGGCGAGGTCGGTCGCGCCGCCGGGTTCCTTGACGAAGATCTGGGTTGCCCACACCAGGATGTCGGGGCCGAGCATGCTCTCGGCGATCTCCAGCAGCGCCGGGTGCCGCACCAGGCGGTGCGCCCACCGCGCCAGCAGATGGACCTTCGGCCCGAAGGCGAGTGCGGCCCGCGCGCCACCCAGGCGCCGGCAATCGGCCAGGTGCTGGAGCACGGTGTCCCGCAGCTCGGCGGCCTCACTCTCCGTAAGGGCTTCCACGGGAAAGAAGAAGCCGTTCTTCTCGAACCCCTCGGTCTGTCGCTGTGTCAGCGTCGGCATTGCTTTCACCTTTCACCCATGGTGCGCAGCAGCTGTTCGGCGGCGCGGGCGGGGGCCGGCGCCGCGTCGTTCTCGTCCCGCAGGACGGCCGCCGACTTCGCGTACCGGGGGTCGCCGAGAACGTCCTCGACGGCCCGGACGAGCTCTCCGTCACCCGCCAGGGCCGCGGGCACGGGGACCAGTCGCCCCGCCCCCAGCTCTTCGAGCCGCCGTGCGTTGTCCGTCTGGTCCAGGACCGAGGGGCAGACCACCTGCGGGACTCCGTGCGCCAGCGCGGCCATCGTGGTGCCCGATCCGCCGTGGTGGACGATCAGGTCGCAGTGCTGCACGGCCAGTCCGATGGGCAGCCACCGCACCGCTTTCGCCCGCTGGGCGAGCTCCTGCGGCACGGTCCCCGGGCGGGCCGCCACCACCACCTCGACGTCCGGCCGTGCCGTCGCGTCGAGCGTCCGCTCCAGCAACTGGTGGGCCTCGGGCCCCTGCGACACGATGGTGCCCAGCGTGATCAGCACCCGCCGGGGCCGGTCCCTGTCCGTCAGCCAGGCCGGCACCGCCGAGGGCCCGTTGTACGGGACGTAGCGCGTACGTATCCCGGACGGCGCACCGGCGCTCTGGAACCCCGGCGGACACGGGTCGATCACCACGTCCGGCACCGATCCCATCCCCGGCCACGCCTCGTGCCACGCGCCGAAGACATGCCGTGCGGCGCTCGTCCGGGGTTCCGTCGGCAGGAATCCGCCGATCCAGTGCTCCGCGTGGGCCAGCCCGTGTTCGGCCGCGGCGCGCCGCCCGGTGAAGTCCATCGGGTCGGAGATCACCAGGTGCGGCCGCCACCCGTCGACGATCCTTTCGACGTCCCCCGCCATGGCGTTCGCGATGCGCGCGAGTCGCCGGTACGTGCCGGTCGTGTGGTCGTCGTCAATGTCGTCGCGCGCGTCGAGGGCCTGTTCCTCCGACACCGGAGCGGTGGCGACGGCGGCCAGCCCGGCCTGCAGCACCGTGTTCACGAAGAACGCCGGCACCACGACCCGTACGTCGTGCCCGGCACTGCGCAGGGCCCACAGCATCGGCACCATGGGGAAGAAGTGGCCGACGGCCGGGCTCGGGGTGGCCATGATCCGCAAGGGCTTCACGGGCGCTCCTCCAAGACGTCTTCCCCGCCGGCGACCTCGACGAGCCGCCGCTCGAAGACGTCCAGCGGCTCCAGTCCCACCCGCCGGCGGCGGTCGTCGAGCGTTTCCGGGTCCTCCACCGGCAGCCGCCGGTACTGCCCCCGCTCGTTACGGGTGTACTGGGTGCCGTAGCGCAGGGGCACTTTGGCGTGCAGGTGGATGCGGTCGGTCAGGTAGGCGACATGTGCGGGGTCCGCGTCACCGGCGTCGACGGCTTCGACGAGACAGCCGAGGGCGAAGCGCTGGAGCTTCCGGTCACGCGTGGCGTGCTGGACGATGACCATCGCGTCGGCGGATCCCTGCTCGCCGACGAGGGTGTGGCCCGGCCAGCCGTGGGCTTGCAGGACGTCCCACAGGAAGCGCTCGTTGTCGGCCGCGACCCGCATCCAGCGGTCGACGTCCTGTGCCGTCTTGCCCGGGACCTTGGCCAGCTCCTGGTCGCGCACGGCGCATTCCCGCAACCGTGCGGCGAGGGCGGGGTCGGCGGTCACCGGAGTGTCTCGGCGACGATGAATTCCCGCATGGTGGCGGGCGACGTGGTGTCGCGGGCTTCCGGGTCCCGGTGGGCCGCGGCCACGGTCAGACCGTGCCGGCCCAGTTCCGCCGTGACGCTCTCGGTGCTGTCGATCCAGAACCTGAATCCGGTCAGATGGCGCGTGGTACGCCCTTCGCCGTCCGTCAACTCGGCGCTCATGTTGGTGAACTGGGTCCGGTCGGCGGGCCGGCGCAACATCCCGACCAACACGAAGCCGGAGCGCTCACGCAGCCGGATCGGCACCGTGAACACCTTCTCGGACTCCTGCTCGTCCGGCTGGGCCGGGGCGTGGTCGAACAACAACCGCCCGCCCGGGACGAGATGACGTGTCACCGCGCGCAGCAGAGCCGTGCGCGCTTCGCCGTCGAACAGCGTCACGCTCAGCCCGCCGATCACCACCGCGTCGAAGACCCGGTCGAGGTCGAGGGTGGTCACATCCGCGTGTACGAAGGTCATCCGGTCGGTGACGCCGAACTCCGCGGCCCGCTTCTGGGCCGCGGCCAGCTGTATGGGCGAGATGTCCACGGCGGTGACCTCGTGTCCTGCGCGGGCGAGTTCGACCGCCGACCGGCCACCGCCGCAGCACAGGTCGAGCACCCTGCCCGGACCGGCGGGCACCGCCTGTTCGGCGAACCACGCGTTGTCCTGTTCGGCCTGGTTGACGATCTTCGTGTAGAACATGCCCAGAATTCCGTCGAAGGGGTCGACGAGCTTCGTGTTCGGCAGATCGAGTGCGCCGATTCCCGCGAACGGGCCGAAGAGGTCCTTGGAAATGTCCGCCATGTCTTTCTCACTCCTCCGTGAAGGCATAGATGACCCCGCCGGTCCGGTGCGGATCGAGGCTGCTGAGAACGAAGGGGCCGACGTCGGCTCCCCGGAAGTGTGCGTCGACGGGCATCTCCAGCCGGCCGGCCGTCAAGTCGTCGACGGCCGCCTGGAGATCGTCGCGGGTGCCCAGGCGCTGCCCGGCGAACGACGCGTTCTTCGCCACGAGGCTTCCCGTGGCCGCGGCCCAGTCCGCGGCCACGTCCTCTCCCGAGGGGTCGTGTCCCGCGACGTACCGGCCGGAGAACCCCAGGAACTTCACGGCGGTCCGGAAGTTGCTGCGCCACAGCGGGTCGATGATCACGTCGAAGCCCCGAAGGCGCCGAGCCAGCTCCGCGCACTCCGCCAGGTCTTCCGGCTCGGCGGAGGAGAAGGACCGGGTGACGCCCAGCTTCTCCAGCACGGTGGCCGCCGCGCCACTTCGCGACAGGGCGTACACCTGGGCGCCGGCGAGCCGGGCCGCCTGGACAGCGGCCAGGGACGTCGCCGAACCGGCCGCCGTGACCAGCACCGAGTCGCCAGGCGCAACGGCGGCACGCCGCACCATGGCGTACGCGGTGGCGCCCGCGGTCGGCAGGCACGCTGCCTCGGCGTCACCGAGGCCGGACGGCAGGCGCAGCAGCCGGGCGTGGTGGACGCGCTGCACCTGTCGTGACGCCCGACCGGGATTCTCCAGGGCCGACACGGGGTCGGGCCGTACGGGTGGCCACCGCAGCACGGGAACGACCCGGTCCCCCGGCGCCAGGGCGGTGACGGCGGACCCCACGGCGAGGACGTCGGCGACGAAGTCGGACCCGAACTCCACCCACCGTGACGCTGCGGGGCCGGACTCCGGCGACCCGGGAAGGCCCTCGCCGAGCGAGAACGCGCGCACCCGGATGAGCACGTACGCGCGATTGTGGTCGGCGGCCCGGTCGAAGGCCGTGTCGGGCCGCTTCGCAAGGCCGAACCGCACGCGCTCGCCGCGCACCTCGATGTCGGCCACCTGCTCGCAGCCCGCGGGCGGCGTACTGCTCCCGCCACCTGCGACTAGGACGTTCACTTTCGCTCCTCTTAGTACCAGCGCAGCACTGCGGCGCCCGCTGTCATGCCGGCGCCCACAGCCACCAGCGCCACGAGATCCCCCCGGCGGAAGGGCCGTTCACGGTCGGCCATGGCGAGCGCGACGGGGATCGACGCGGACGCCGTGTTGCCGGTGACCGACCCGTAGGCCGGTGCCGTGCTCTCGTCCAGCCCGACGTGGTCCGCGAGCCGCCGCACCAGGCGCGGGTTGGCCTGGTGCACGATGACGCGGTCCAGTTGGTCGAGCCGTACCCCGGCCCGGTCCAGCGCGCCCTGCAGAATCTTGGGGCCCATGTCCATGACGACGCCGGAGACGCTCCGCCCGTCCATGGTGAACCAGCCCTCGCGGGGGACGGTCGCGTACATGGCCTGGGAGCCCTCCGCCCACAGTTCGACCGCGAGGATTCCGTAGCCGTCCGGGACGGGGCCGAGTTGGACCGCCCCGGCGCCGTCGCCGAACAGGGGCGCGGTACGCCGGTCGGTGGGGTCGACGACATGGGTGAAGGTGTCCGCGCCGATCACCAGCGGGGTACGGAAGTGGCCCGCCAGCGTCATCCCGTAGGCACAGGAGAGGGCGTAGACGAAACCCGAGCAGGCCGCGTTCACGTCGAAGGCCGGTACGCCCGCCAGTCCGAGGCGGTCCTGGACGAAGCAGGCGGTGGAGGGTACGGGGCGCTCGGCGGTCACCGTGGCCACGACGATGAGGTCGGGGGTGACCCCTTCGCCCGCCAGCGCGTTCTCGGCGGCTCCGACGGCGAGGTCCGTCGCCGTCTGCGGCCGGGGCGCGTGGTGCCGCGCCCGGATGCCGATCCGGTCCTCCATCCACGCCGGATCCGCCCCGCTGGCCGCCGCGATGCTCCCGTTGCCCACGGGGGTGCCGGGCAGGTGCAGACCCAGCGACACGACGCCCGTCGCGGTCATGTCCACCACCCCAGCTGCTGGCTCATGGCGGTGCTGTCGGCCTCGGTCCACTCCTCGAGGATCATTCCGTCCTCGAGGTGGGCGATGCTCAGTCCCCGATGACTGATCAGCCGTATGTCCGGGACGTGCCGCTCGATCGCCTGGAGCGCGGGGGTCAGGAGCTTGGCGTCGGAGATGCGGCCGGTCAACTCCCACCGGTACGCCACCATGTCCTGGCCGGAGATCAGGTGGCTGACGTTCATCCGGGGCTCGTCGAACAGGCCCCGGAACGCGGCGACCGTCTCGGTGAACGCCTCCCGGCCGCGCAGCCTGACCTCGGCCCGCTCGTCCAGCATCGTGTAGTCCGGGTGGATGAAGCGGGACACCGCCTCGAAGTGGCCCAGCGTCCAGATCTCGTGCAGCATGCCGGTGACGATGCCGCCCGCCGCGCCGGTGGAGACGGCGGCGCTCATGACGCCGCCAGGAGCTGCTGTTCCACGGCGGCCGCGCCGGCCCATTCCGCGCGGAGCAGACCCATCATCACGGCGTCGACCCGCTCGCCCGCGGGCGTCACCATGTGGGAGCGGGCCAGGCCCTCCCTGGTGAAGCCCATCCGGTCGCACACGGCCAGGGCGGCGGGGTTGATGACCGCGACCTGCCCGGAGAGGCGCTGTACAGACTCGTCGGCGAAGAGCGCGTCGAGGGCCACCGCCATGCAGGCGGTGCCGATGCCTCGGCGGCCGAGTGTCTCGACGCCCGGGGCGGTGACCGTGTCGCCGCTCCAGGTGCCGTCGAAGCCGGTCGGCGCGTAGAACTGCGCGGACAGTACGCCGAACCCCGGCAGCTCGATGAACCAGCCCTTCATCACCCCCTGCTCCATCAGGGTCAGCAGCTGCCCCCGGGCCTGCTCGTAGCCTTGCGGGAAGGCGGTCTCGCCCATCGCGGCGAGCCGCTCGTCGGAAAAGATCTCGTCGACCAGGGGCTGGTCAGCCGGCGTCGTGGGGCGTGCCTTCAGCTCGCTCGGCAGCAGACGGGATGGGGTGCCGGACATCGATCACACTCTCCTCTGTGGCAGTTACGGACGTTGCTGGGCGGAGGCGTGCCATCAGCTCTGCGACGACGGCTTCCGGGGGCGCGCATGCCCCCGGCGACAGCTCCCCGGTGGACACCGCGTGCCCGATGACCGGCCCGACGACCCCGTGCCCGTCCTGCCGGAGGATCCGCAGGGCGCGGCGGAGCGGCCCGCCCTGAGCCGCGCCGGCCGCGACGGACGGCGCGAAGACCACCGGGGCCGTGGTGGAGAGGACGATGGCGGCAGGCAGGCTGTCGGCCAGGCCGAACGCGCACCGGGACAAGAAGTCCAATGTGGCGGGCCAGACGATGACTCCCTGGGCCCACTCGGCCCACTCCACGTGCTCGGGGCCACTCTCGGCGGGCCAGACGGGCGGCACCACCGGCCGTCCCGTCAGGGTGGCCAGGGCCCGCGGGGAGACGAAGTCGCGTCCGGCCGCGGTCAGGCACACGGCGACGTCAAAGCCGTAGTCGAACTTCAACAGACCGATGAAGGACGGAACTTGAGACACACCGATCGCTCCGGTGCCGATCAGCAGAATGCGTTCGATTCCGGGCGGTCTGGACCGGCGCCCGGGCGGGGGAAGGGCAGGCCCGGCAGTCATACCGCCTCCGGAACCCGCAGCTGCCGCCGCGTCCGCTCCCAGGACCGGGCCAGCCGCGTGAGCACCGCGTCCAGACCCGGGGTGCCGTTGGCGTCCCACGCCTCGACCAGGGTCCGGGCCCAGTAGTAGCCGATGCTCATGGCCACTGCGCCCGTGTCCGCCTCGGGGGTGAGCGCGACACCGACACCGGCGTACAGCGCCACACTGAATCCGGGTACGGACTCGACCGGGTCCGCGCAGTTCGCCGCGGCCGCCGAGGCGACCCGCGCCAGGTCGTCCGCCGCGCAGTACAGGACGACGCAGTCCGTCCGGTCGAGCATCGCGGCCGATCCGCCGACCTTGGCCGCGAACTCGATGCCGGCGCCGTGCAGGGTGCGGACGGCGCCGGACCACGCGTCGAGCGCGTCGTCGGGCCGGGCGTGCAGATAGACCCGCGCGTCCATGGCGTCGCCGGACTGGGGCGGTGTCCAGTACACCCAGCGGGCACCCACCTGGGTGGAGAGCCCACTGGCGGTGACCGTCACGTCACCCGCGGCGGAGATGCGTACGTGACGCTCGTCGAGCGCCACGTCGACGCCGTCGGGGCAGGACACGACGGTCCGCCCGGCGTCGCGCGAGACGAGGGTGAAGCCGGTGCGGTCATGGGTCAGGTCGCCGAGCCGCCGCTCGGCCTCGGCGACCATGGCGGCGTAGGCCACCCGGTCCGAGGCGAACACGTCGCCGCGTCGGCCCGGTACCGCGTGGACCG
This sequence comes from Streptomyces sp., assembly GCF_035645055.1. GTDB lineage: Bacteria > Actinomycetota > Actinomycetes > Streptomycetales > Streptomycetaceae > Streptomyces. Next base: position 50,269 of record NZ_DASQNH010000081.1, read on the forward strand.
TCCGGTAGATCCGGTCGGCGAGGCTTTCGCGCAGGGTTTCGGACATGCCCCGGTGTGCGTCCTCGTCCAGCAACCGGCCGACGGTACGGCGGATGCGGGCGAGCCTGTCGGCGTCGTGCGGGTGCGTCGGTTCAGGCGTGCCCATCGGTTCAGGCGTCCGCGTCGGTTCAGGCGTGTGCATCGATGGCCCTCCAGCGTGCGGGGTCGAGCAGCAGTCCGCGGCCGATGCCGGCGAGAACCGTGACGACCCGGTCCAGGCGGGTCTGCGAGGCACGCATCAACGCACGGGACAGCAGGCTGCCGCCCACGGCGCCTCCGAGTAGCGCCGGGTCGAGCCGCCGATCACTGTGGGACCGGTAGGCCGCCAGGACGACCCGTATGTGCCCCGTCGCCCGGCCCAGCGACGCCCGGAGTTCCGCCTGGGCCTCGGCTCCCGCGGGGGCATCCATCGGATTGAGCTCATCGAACATCAGCGAGCCGCACAGGGAGCCCAGGTCCGCCTCGGGGCGGCCGAGCCCCGAGCACTCCCAGTCGATGAACATCGGGGTGTCGCCCGCCACGACGATGTTGTTCGTCCTGGCGTCGCCGTGGCACCAGACGTCCCCCGCCATCAGGTCAGCCTGGACGGTACGGCCCCGGTTCCGCAGCACCTCTTCGCGGTGGAGCGTTCCGGTCAACTGGCGCTGCGCGCCGGTCAGTCCCGCCCAGACCCGCAGGGGAAGGGGCTCCCAGGGCAGGGACTCCAGGACAACGGGGCTGTCGCCCGGCGGCTCCGCCGCGTGGAGCACCGCCAACGCCCGGCCGACGTGGCGTAGATGATGGCCCGTCACGCTACCGTCTCGGACGCGTGCGTCGAAACGAGGACCAGGGACCTCGGTCAGGACGGGACGCCCGCTTCCAGCGGATGCGACCTGAGGGGAGAGCGAGGCCCCTGGAGATACCTCGACGCCGGCGGCCCAGCGCACGACCTCTTCCTCGGACAGGGGAACCGAGGATTCGGTGACCGTCATGACGCGTGGCCTCCAGAGATACAGGTAGCATGCGGGCGTAGTGCTGGACAGCTGCGTTCCGGGGTTCGTTCCGGGCAGTTGTTCGCTGTGCAAGGGGCGGCCCCCCTCCAGGCAATGGGCAGGGACCGCCGCCTCGTACTGGTTGAACGGTGTTGTCGGCAAGCGGCAGCGTTGGTTCCTGTCGCCTGCCGACCACCTACCACTGACTCAGAATCAGCAGTGGATCATGACGGTGTAGATGATCGAGCCGACGGCGGTCGGCATGAGCGACGGGTCCGTCTCCAGCTCGGTCAGGGCCGCGACGTCGTCGCCGTCCAGCAGCTCGGCCAGAACATCCTCGACCACGATCTCGGTGGCGCTCATAGGAGAACTCCTTCTTAGATTTCGCGCGTTTAGCACAGAACGCGCGGAGTGCGATGAGAACTCTTGCAGAAACAAACCCGGCGTCATTCGAACGATCCGCGCTTGCCTCGACCATCTTTGGTCGTACGCCTCTCGCGATTCAAGTGCGATCCTGTTCCCAGCACGTTCCGTGAGCCGCTCCGGACTTGAGTCCGGATGCCCGTACCGGATCTCCCGACCTGCGAGAACCCACCCTCGGGCAGCCGGTTTTCCGGACTTTCACGACCCCCGCCGCCAGGAAAACGGTCTGGCTCCACTAGCACTTTTCTCACCCTCTGTATTAGCCCCAGTCGTCATTTCCCCGGACCGGCGATCCGCGGGCCCCGCCGACAACTCCCGGGAGAACGCAGCGATGCCCGCCGGGTCCCGGCAACCAACTGGTCACCGACACCCGACGGGCATCAGGAAGGACTGGTACGGATCGCTGACTGCGTCCGCACCGGAGACATGCGGCGCCGCGGACCACGGAGTTACGGTCGAGCCGCCCCCGAGGTCAGGTGAGGGCGGCGCGGACCCCGTGGCCCACCACGGCGCGCGCGGACGTCGCCCGCGGTATGCGCTGTACGGCAGAGATGATCATTGAGCGGGGTATGCCCGAGGCGTCCGCAAGGTTGACCACCGCTTGGAGCTGTTCAGAGATATCGGCCAGATCCACGGGGCGTGCCGAGTGGGTGACGACCGCTCCTCGCCCCCGGCCGAAATCAATCATTCCCTCACTGCGCAGCATGCGCAGGGCCCGAAGTATCGTGTTCTTGTTCGCCCCGTAGGTGTTCCCCAGCTCACCCGCCGATGGAAGATGACTCCCTTCCACGTACGTACCGGTCAGGATTTCCCACCGCAGTCTGTTCTTTATTTTGACGTATACCGGCAATTCCGCGTTCGATGCGAACGGGTCGGCCTGGTGCGTGAGGGACGGGGAGTCACGGCAAGAACTCGGCGCCCCGTCCGTGCGTAACGCAGGTGGCACTTTCCTATCGGTACGTCGAAGGTGTCCCGCCTTGGCCTCGGTCTGCCCCAGTGTCGATTTCATCCGCACCTTCCCTCTCACGCCGTTCCCCCGGGGCCCTCACCAGGAGACGAGCCACCAGGCGTCTTCCCCCGGGGCGCAGGCCCTGCCTCGCACCGCCGCGATGAGTCAGTCGCGACCCGAGGCATGATTCGTGCGATGCCCCAGCATCAACTCACGTACCAGATACAGATGTCAACGGTCTTCACGACAGTGGAAGATCCGGACGTTGCGGCACCCTACTCCACCTGATCAGCGTCTCAAATGGGCCTAGTTCGATGACCAGTTGAGGAACCATACTGAACGGCGACACAGGACTCACCGCTGCCGTCCGGCCTCCCTCGTCCCCACTCGGGGAGACCGGCCTCGGGTTCCAGGGCGCGATTGCGGCGTGCCGCACGGCTCCAACCGCACAGGGATTCTCGTACCACGACGACCGGGCCGGCCGGCGCTCGGCGCACGCCGTGGCGCAGGGCTTGGCTGACGCATCCGTATCCGTGGAGTTGACGGGCCTCACCCTTCTTGAGGACACTCCCAGACACACGAATTCACCAGAGTGGAAGCCGCAGTTGCGGCGGAGTGGGTGCCATGTCACAGGTTGCGGGCGATAGCCTCGCCGACAAGCTCAACCAACTCTTCGCGACCGTCCGCCCCGACGCGAGCCACGAGTACAGCAACGAGCGGGTCGCTGCGGCCATCCGGGAGACCGGCGTCTCCATCTCCCAAAGCTATATCTGGCAGTTGCGCAAGGGCAAGAAGACCAACCCCAGCCTCAAGCACCTCGAGGCGCTGGCCGACTTCTTCGGCGTGCCCGCCGCCTACTTCTTCGAGGATCAGACGACCGCTCGCATGACGGCCCAGCTGGAGCTCCTCGCCGCGGAGCAGGCTCGGCTGGAGCAGGCGTCCGACGGCGATGACGTCAGGCTGATGGCGATGCGGGCGGGGCAGCTCTCCCCGGAGCACCGCAAACAGGTCATGGACCTCCTCGACATCGTCTACCGGCTGGAGCAGGCCGAGCGTCTCGACGGTCAGGGGCGAAGTCAGGAGTGAATGGCCAGATTCCTGCTGGCATCCCGCGCGCCGCCGGATGTTGACTCCACGGTGAACACCAGACAGGACGCGCGTGTGTCGGCGGAGAGGTTCCTTGAAAGAGCGAGAATTACGACGGCACTGCAAGCGCACTCTCCGCTCCCTGGGCATCCGGCCACCCTTGCAGGTGCATGTCCTCTGTCGGCTGCTGGGGGAACACCGTGGCCGGCCCATTCATCTGATGCCCTACTCGCTGCCGGTCCCCGGCCCGTTCGGCCTCTGGATCGCCACGAAGAAGGCCGACTACATCTTCTTCCAGAGCGAGACGAGCAAAGCCCACCAAGATCACATCATCCTGCACGAAGTGGGCCACATCCTGGCCGGCCACCAAAGTGATGAGACGGACCAGGAGTTCTGGCAGAACATGCTGCCCGACATCTCCCTGAAGGTCATCATGAGCGCGCTGCGGCGCACGTCGTACGACGAGGAACGTGAGCGCGAGGCCGAGCTCGTCGCCACCATCATCCTGGAGTGGGCGTCCGTGCTCGATCTCGTCAGCCCGCGGAAGTCGGCGGACCCCATGACGGATCTGGTGCAGTCGGCCCTGGTGGACCGGCGAGGGTGGATGTGACGGTGCTGTCCTTCGTACTCGGGGCCGTCCTGTGCCTGACCCTGGTCTGGAAGATCAGCCAGCTCGTCAAAGCCCCCTCCGACAAGCTGCTCCATGCATTGACCCTGTGCATCGTCTGCGCGTCCCTGTCCTTCCCCCTGGGTACGAAGGGCGGCGCGCGATGGCTCGACGCGCTCATCGGAACCGGAACCGCCAAGCTGCTGCAGAACGTCTTCCTGCTCATCGCTCTCTACTGCCTGAGCTGGTTCTTCCTCCAGTCCGCGGCGGACCGCGACACCGGAAGCAGGCGCGCCCGGAGGGAACTGATCCCGCTGGGAGTCACCGTCGTCGTCATCACTCTGGCGATGGTGGCGACGCCGCGGGGCGAACGCGGCCATGTGTACGCCACGGCGAACATGCAGCTGACCGGAGTCTTCGTCTTCTACCTGGCGGCCGGGCTCTACCTCATCTACGCGCTCACCATGAGCCTGTGGTGGACGGTGCGTCACCTCCGCTCGGCCACCGCCCCGTTGGCCACGGGGCTGCGGATCGTGGCCGTCGCACTGGCCGGCATGGTGATGGCCGGTTCCGTCCGCGCCGCGCTCAACGTGGTCCGCCGGCTCGGCAGTGAGGTTCCTTCACCCGTGCTCATGGGCGCCAAGCTCGTGCTCGACCTGGCGATCCCCCTCTTCGTCCTGGGGCTGATCTACCCGCCGATGGCGGTCAAGTGGGCGAGCGCGCGCCTGTGGTACCACCGCTACCGCACCTACCACCGCCTGACTCCGCTGTGGGCCGCGCTGCACCAGACGTTTCCCGAGGATTCCCTCGGCAAGGCGCCGACCGGCACCTGGCGCGACGCCCTGCGGCTCACCGGGGTGCACCGCCGCTGCTACCGGCGCGTCATCGAGTGCCGGGACGGCCTGGTGCGGGTGAGCCCGTACATCGCGCAACTGGCGGCGCAGCAGGAGCCCTTGGACGAGGTCGGACTCGACGTGGCCGCACGGCACCTGCCCGCGGCCCTGAGCGCGTACGCCGCCGGTGACCCCGCGCCCTCCCAGGCGGTCCCCGTGGTCCTGCCCGGCAGTGACGACTTCGAGGACGACCTGCGTCAGCTCACGGCACTCTCCGACGCCCTGAAAGCCGCCCCACGGACGTTCACGCACAACGGGAGTTGACCTCTGATGGATGCCCTCATCACTGCGGGCCGGGTGGTGACCGGCCCCCTCGGCCGGCATGTCGTCGACGGAGCGGTCCTGGTCCGGCAGGGCGTCATCACCGACGTCGGGCCCCGCGCGGAGGTCGAGCGCAGGGCATCCGAGGACGTTCCCCGCATCGCGCACCCGGACGCCACCCTGCTTCCCGGCCTGATCGACTGCCATGTCCATCTGGCATTCGACGCCGGAACGGACCCGGTGTCCACGCTCGGCGAGGCGGAGGACGCCGATCTGCTGCCCGCCATGGCCGACAGGGCGATGCGGGCGCTGAACACCGGCGTCACCACGGTGCGCGACCTGGGCGACCGCAACGGACTCACGCTGCGACTGCGCGACGCCTTCGCGGCCGGCACCACCCCCGCGCCGCGCATCCTGGCCGCGGGCACTCCCCTCACCAGGCCGGGTGGACACTGCTGGTTCCTCGGCGGCGAGGTCGACGGGAAGAGCGCCATCCGGGACTTGGCCCGCCGCAACGCCGAGAGCGGCGTGGACGTCATCAAGGTGATGGCCACCGGCGGAGGCATCACCAAAGGCGGTCCTCCCATCTGGGAGGCCCAGTTCACCACCGAGGAACTGCTCGTCGTGGTCGAGGAGGCGAAGCGGGCCGGGCTGCCCGTCGCCGCTCACGCCCACGGCACCGCGGGCATCGCCGCGGCGGTGGCCGCCGGTGTGGACACGCTGGAGCACTGCACCTGGATCACCAAGGACGGCTTCGACGTACGGGAGGACCTGGTCGCCGAGATCGCGGCCAAGGGGATTCGGGTGTGCCCGGCGGCCAGCCCCGACTGGCGCGGCTTCGCCGAACGTTTCGGCGCCGAGCGGGCCGAGGAGATGTTCACCGGCCTTCGCCGGATGAGCCAACAGGGGGTACGCCTCATCGCCGGCACGGACGCGGGCGTGTCCGGTGCCGTCTTCGACGACTTCGTTTCGAGTCTCGAGTTCTTCGAGCACATCGGCTTCTCCGCCACCGAGGTCGTCGACCTGGCCACGTGCGGAGCCGCTGACGCCGTGGGCATCGGCCACGACACCGGGCTGATCGCGCCCGGGTACCGCGCCGATCTCCTCGTCGTGGGCGGCGATCCGTTCGACGATCTCCAGGCTCTGCGTGCCGTCCGACTCGTCATGGCGGCCGGTCGCCTGCACGTACCCCCGGGAGCGGCGTCGGACGCCCCTGTCCCGCCCCGGGCGGCACCGCGCTGTTGAGAGAGGGGACCGGACCGGGGCCCCGACCCTCTCCGTGCCGTTGCCCGCCTGCTATCGGGTCGATCCCATCCGGACGGCACCGTCCAGACGGATCGTTTCTGCGTTGAGCATCGGGTTCGTCGCGATGTGCAGGGCCAGATCCGCGTACTCCTCCGGCCGCCCGAACCGCGCGGGGTGGGCCACCTGGTCGCCGAGCGCGGCGAGGGCCTTCTCGGGAACACCGGCGAGCAACGGGGTCCGGAAGAGCCCGGGCGCGATGGTGACGACACGAATCATCAGGGGCGCGAGGTCGCGCGCGGCCGGCAGGGTCATGCCCACGATGCCGCCCTTGGAAGCGGCGTAGGCGGTCTGCCCGGACTGCCCGTCGAACGCGGCGATGGACGCCGTGTTGATGATGACGCCCCGCTCCCCGTCGACCTCCTCAGCCTCGCTGATACGCTCCGCCGCCAGCCGAAGCACATTGAACGTGCCCACCAGGTTGATCTGGATGACCTGGTTGAAGTCGGCGAGCGGGAAGGGCCCGCGCCTGCTCACCGTCCTCACCGCACTGCCCACCCCGGCGCAGTTCACCGCGGCCCGCAGGGTTCCGAGCTCCCGCCCGGCGTTCAGCGCGGCGGTGACCTGTGCCTCGCTCGTCACATCGGTGGCCTGGAAAACGACTCGTCCCCCGAGCTCGGCCGCGATTTCCTCGCCCCGGGAGGAGGGCAGGTCCGCGATGACGACTCCGGCACCGGCCCGTAAGAACTTCTTCACCGTGGCCAGTCCGAGCCCCGAGGCACCCCCGGTCACGAGGACCACGCTCTCTGCGACGTTCACGCTGCTCCTCTTCCACGAAGGTCCGATCCGGACGACGCCCCGGCCTGACGCACCGCCAGGCCGAACGGAGCAGACTTCGCATCCGCCTACGAATTCGAGACGACCAGGCTACTGGGAAGCAAGGTCGGCCTGCTCGTCCGCGAGGAGTATCCGCTCACGCAAGACGTCACCGACGATCAGCCGTCATCGTTCCCGGTCGCAGCGGGCACATTCATTCGCGAGCTGGACACCGACAGGTTTTTCTCGGGGCTCGCGGTACACGGCCCGGTAATCGAGATGGACAATGACGACCTTCCCGCTCGACTCGCTCTGAAGACAGATTTCGTGTTGCTCTGCGGCGTGGTCTTGCCGACGGTCCGCGCCGACCTGGGACTCGTGGCGGGTACCCGGCTCCGAATGCCGGGACCGTCTCTCGACTGGGGTCTCGTCTGGTCGGCCTAGCTACAAGAAGTCGAGTACTGCGCGACGCATCGCCGACACGATCCCCACGCTCACGACCGAGGTGGTCTCCGACGAGAAGAGCCCGAACCCGCTGTGGGTCGGCTTCCTGGCGAGCCGACCAGCGATGGGACCACGAGGTGCGGCATTGCCGGGCAGCTGACATCCCGGCAGAACGAGCGTCGAACCAGCGTCAAGACTGCCTGCGCCATCTCCGCGAAGACCGGAGGACCGTACTCGCCAGTCTCCGGTCGCCATTCTCACCGAAGCCGACACCGGAAACCTCACCAGGAGGCGGACGTTCTGCGGCTTGAGGTCACGGTGCGACAGCTGTGCCTGATGCACGGAGGTGATTCCTCCGGCCAGCAGCGCACCGAGGCTGGCGGTCTCCACCAGCGGCAGGACACCGTGGTCGCGCACGTGCCGGAGCAGGTCGGGATCGGGCACGTAGTCGACGGCGAGCCACGGCTGGTCCGCCACCGGATCGGCGCCGACGAAGGCAGCCACGCGCTACCCGAAGCCCTTCTTCATGTTCTCCACCTCGAGGACGAACCTGCTGCGGGTCTCGGCATCCAGGAGGGACGACTTGATCACCTTGACCGCCACCTGCTGACCGGCGGGCGATTCACGGAGATACACCCTGCCCATGCCGCCGGAGCCGATCCGGCCACGCAGGGGCGGTTCCACGGCGACCTCGCTCCCCCTCAGTGTCCAGCTCGCGGCCCACGGGGCATCTGCACAGACGGCCGAGCACAGTGCAGGTCGGCGGCTCTGATCCTCCGTCCTTCGCTTCGGTCCACCGGCTGGAATTCGCCGTACCGGCGGGCGCCTGCGGGATCACCCCTGGCAACCACTGTGCAGGGTCGCGTACGGGCCTGCACGATGAGGATCTCTGAGCATGACCGGAAAAGTGGGCGACGCGGGTGGGTGGCGCGAGGAGGTCGCCGCGGCTCTGGATGACTGGATGAGCTGACGAAATCCGCACGGCCCGCACCTCGATCCGGCTGTGGGCATCCCTGGGCCGCCAACCGGACGGGGCGTCCTGCTGCTGCGCGAGGCGGCTGCGCGCGGCGGGCATGCGCCGCTCGTCCGTGGCGGACCGCCTACGCCAGTCGGCCCCTCCTCCGGGCAGAGGAAGGGCCCGCCTGATCACGGTCGTTTCCGCATACGCCGACGGCTACGCGGGATCCAGCACGGGCTTCTCCGGGAGCCCGCCGTTCTTCTCACAGCCCAGTTCCCTGGCCATGGCCAGCGAGAAGGAATGGGCCACGGTCGCGTAGGCGTCCTTCAACGCCTCGGTGTCACCCTCGGGCTCCGTCGGGGTGCCCCAGCGTTCCACGCCGATGCCGACGTGAGCCGCCTCATTCATGGAGTCGGGGAACTTGTCGCTCCGGCACGCGAACCGGACCGACGCCCTGTTCGCCGCCGCCAGGGTGCGCTCCCCCATGTTCAGCACGGTGAATTCCGGGGCCGGCGTTTCCGTCGGGGAGTCGCCATACAGCCCCCAGGTGACTCGGATCGCGAAATCCGCCTCACCACCGGCCGTGTAGATGCGACAGACGTCGTCGCGCCCTCCGGTGGCAGCCGGAAACGCAGCGACCAGGTTCTTCGCGGCCCGCGCGACGGTGGACTTCTCCGCCGGCGTCCCGAACCGCGATGTCCCCATGATCACCTTCAGTGCCTTGGACGCCTGGGCGGACACGGCGTCCCCACCGCACACTTGCGTTCCCGCCAAGGCCCTGTCAGCCGGCTCCTCGTCTCCGTCCCCGCCACAACCGGTGGTCGCGAGACCCAACAAGCCGGTCACAGCCATGGCAAGGAGTCCAACGCGTACCGACCTACGACTGATCACTATCCGCATCCTTACGTGTCCTCGGCCGCCGACCTCAGCCCGTCTCCGGGCTATTGCCCTGCTGTTTCGCCCGGTCGTTGCCCACCCCGTAGCCCAGCAGCATCGACTCTCGAAGGTCCTGCGCGAACGCGCTGCCCTCGGGGTCCGGGACGTGCCGCAGCAGGAATTCCTCCATCGGTGCCTCGGCCAGGGCCTCACCGGCGGAGAAGATCTCCATTCTCTCCTCGTCGGTGAGCTCCTCCATTTTCTCCTTGTGCTTGTCCACAGACTCCTCGGTGAAGTCGCCGACCATCTGGCCGATGAACTGCTCTGCAGCGCCACTGGCGGTATCGGTCGCCAGCGGGATGAGCACAGCGGCCGTGCCCGCGGCCGCCGTCACGGGCAGGAAGGCGACGCCCGCCGCGATGCCCACCGTGGCCCCGAACTCGACCCAGCCCGCCCGCTTGGCCACCGCCTTCTCGTAGTCCTCGTGGGTCTTGAGGTTCGTCGCTTCGACCTGGTCGGCCCGGGACTGGTCGAGCATGCCCTGCACCTCCGCGCCCACGCGCACGGCCGCCCTGGCCCTGCCCTCGACCTCGTCGGTGATCTTTCCGTCCGGGCCCACTGTCCCTTCCAGCACGCTGCGTGTGTAGACCTGCTCCGCGGTCGAGAGCGTCGCATAGGCGTCCGACCTCGTCCCATCCGGGGACCCGGCCCTGCTCAGGCAACCGGAGGTGGCGTAAGCCTCTGCTCGGTGCGGTGCGTCGGACGGGCGGGAGCCGCACCTCCGCGCCGGGTGCCGGGGGCGCGTCCCTACCTGGAGGCCCGACCGCAGCGAGGTGAAGCAGTCGCCCGCTCGATGGAGTGAAAGGTGGTCCAGCCGGGCTTTACGACCTCGCCGTCCGCGTCTCGGGCAGGAGGCGTCCACACCCTGAAGTCGACCACCGCGGTGGCGATGCCCGCGATCAGTAGCATCACCCCTGAGACGGCAACACCGGCCACCGCAAGCCCTTTGCTCCGCTGCGCCCTCCGGGATATCTGGCGAGAACGTCCCGGACGTCGACGGCCAGGTCGTCGTCGATCTCGACGGCGTCCCCCGAGGACGTCGTGCACGCCCTCCATGAGCGGCATCGCGGCGTCCCGTAGGGACAGCGCGGGCGTAGCCCGGACGGCGAGTTCCCAGAGCCGGACACCGATCCGCTCCCGGCGATCGTAGTCCGGCGATCGTCGTCCCGGCCCAGGAAACGATGGGCGACCAGCTCGCCCTCGAGCCGGGAGGCCGTGGCCACGTGCAGCCCCGTACGGCGCGCGACCTCGGAGACGGTCAGCGCCAGCTCCTCCTGGCTGAACGCCTCCAGGATGCGAGCGGCACGGGAGAGGACCAACTCCTGGTGAGGTGCCTTCATCGTCTCACTTCTCGCCTGTGCAGGGCAGTCGTACCCCGGCCCGTGCGGCTGGTTCGAATGCCGGGTGTGGGGCCCGCGTCGTGGTTGTGGCCCCGCTGCCACCGCAGAGCCACCCGCAGCGGCACCGCCTCGCAGGACGGTTCCATCGTGGCGCGGAGGTGATCGGCGCCAGCATCGTGCCAATCGTGCTCGGGTCAAGGCGATGGGCGGCGGGCTGGCCCGCCGGCTCCCTGCACACCCCCGCAAGGAGCCCTGCCAAGCCGTCAGAATGAGCGTCGGCCGAGCGTCAAGACCACTTGCCACCGCGGAGAGCCTGGACCGGACGGGGCGCGTCCAGCGCTCGGCGCGACTCGCGAAACACCAGGTCAGTGCCCTGCACGGCGCATCTGCCGTGGTTCACCTGGTGCACTTCGGGAAACAGGTCGAGCGCACCCGGCCCTTCCCGAGCAACCCAGGGAAACCGCAGGTCACAGCGCCTTTGCTGCGGGCTCCAAAATCGCCACGCACTCCACGTGATGCGTCATCGGAAACAGATCGAAAACCCGCAGCATCCGCACCCGATACCCCCCGTCCCGGAAGTACCCGATGTCCCGCGCCAGTGCCGCCGGGTCGCAAGCGACGTACGCGATGCGGCGGGCGCCCAGGGACGCGAGGTGGGCGACCGTCTTGCGGCCGGCGCCCGCGCGGGGCGGGTCGAGGACGATGAGGTCGGCCTCGGTGATGCCGGTGCGCGGGAGAACGGACTCGACCTTGCCCTGTTCGATGCGGACACGGGGGAAGTCGGCCAGGTTGTGCCGGGCGTCCTCGACGGCGCGCTTGCCGGACTCGATGCCGAGGACCGCGCCCTGCTCGCCGAGCCGGTCGGCCAGCGCGCCCGCGAAGAGGCCGACACCGCAGTAGAGGTCCAGCGCCATCTCGCCCTTTCGGGGCAGCAGGCCCTGCATGACGGCCGTGACCAGGGTGTCGGCGGCCTTCGGGTGGACCTGCCAGAAACCGCCGCTGCCGACCCGGTAGGTGCGGTCGTCCGCGCGCTCGCGGACGAAGGGGCGGCCGTGGACGCGGTGGACGCCGCCGTCCTTCTCGTCGACCCGCATGACGGAGACCGGGCGGTCGAGTTCCACGATCGGCAGGCGCGCGCCCGGCCTCGGCGTCAGGATCACCTGGCGGTCCTGGGAGCCGGCCGCCGCGATCGCCTCGACCGACTCCATGCCGGCCCAGTCGCGCTTCTCGATGCCCAGCTCGCTGACTCCGGCAGCGGCGATCATGCAGTGGTCGATGCGCTGCACCTCGTGCGAACGGTGCTTGCGCAGTCCGGCGTGGCCTTCGGCGTCGACGGCGTACTGCACCCTCGTGCGCCACTGCGGCACCTGGCCGGCGGGCACCTTGTCGCCCTCGGCCGGCATCACCGTGCCGTCCCAGCCGGCCTCCTCGGGGGTGAGGCCCGCGAGCCGCTTCAGCTGCTCGGCGACGACCTCGCCCTTCATCCGCCGCTGGGCGCCCGGCTTGGCGTGCTGCCAGTCGCAGCCGCCGCAGCGGCCGGGGCCGGCGAAGGGGCAGGGGGCTTCGATGCGGTCCTTGGAGGCCTCCAGGATCTCCACCGCGTCCGCGCGCAGGAACCGGGCCCCCTCCTCGCCCTCGGTCACCCGGGCCACCACCCGCTCGCCGGGCAGCGCGTGCCGGACGAAGAGGACCTGGCCGGCGTCGGTGCGGGCGATGCAGTGGCCGCCGTGCGCGACGGGCCCGATCTCGACCTCGTACTCCTCGCCGACCAGGGACCCCGCCTGCGTGTTCTTCGGTTCTGCCTGCATGGCGGGGTGACTCCAGATCGGGAAACGGGACGGCCGCCGGGGGCGGTCTGTCCATGGCCGGACAACAGCCCACCAGTCTACGTCGTCCCCGCCCCCGCCGGTTCCGTTCAGTCCCGGGAGCCGGTCTCCTTCGCCCGCTCCGCGGCGGGACCCCGGCGCACCGAGCCCGGCGCGTTCCACTCCGACCGCTTGCGGGCGCGCTTCTTCGCCACCTCGGAGGAGGCGAGCTGGTACGGCACCGACGTCACCATCACGCCCGGCGTGAACAGCAGCCGGCCCTTGAGCCGCAGCGCGCTCTGGTTGTGCAGCAGATGCTCGTACCAGTGGCCGACGACATACTCGGGGATGATCACGGACACCGCGTCGCGCGGCGACTCCCGGCGCAGGCTCTTCACGTACTCGATGACCGGCCGGGTGATCTCGCGGTACGGCGAGTCCAGCACCTTCAGCGGTACGTCGATCCCGCGCCGCTCCCACTCCTCGCGCAGCGCCTTGGTCTCGGCCGGATCGACGTTGACGCTCAGCGCCTCCAGGGTGTCCGAGCGCAGCAGCTTGGCGTAGGCCAGAGCGCGGAGCGCGGGACGGTGGATCTTGGAGACCAGGACCACCGAGTGGACGCGGGAGGGGCGGACGCTGTCGTCGGTGGGGCCGTCGGGGGCGGCGAGCTCCTTGGAGACGTGGTCGTAGTGGCGGCGGATCGCGGTCATCGTCACGTAGAAGATCACCATGCCGAGCAGCGCGACCCAGGCGCCGTGGCTGAACTTGGTGACGAGGACGACGACCAGGACCGTGAAGGTGAAGAAGGCGCCGAAGGCGTTGATCGCGCGGGAGCGGACCATGCGGCGCCGCTTGGCGGGGTCCTTCTCGGTGGCCAGGTGGCGGTTCCAGTGGCGGACCATGCCGGTCTGGCTGAGCGTGAAGGAGACGAACACGCCGACGATGTAGAGCTGGATCAGGCGCGTGGAGTCGGCCTCGTAGATCCACACCAGCAGCACGGCCGCGCCGGCCAGCAGCACGATGCCGTTGGAGAAGGCGAGCCGGTCGCCGCGGGTGTGCAGCTGGCGGGGCAGATAACGGTCCTGGGCGAGGATCGAGCCGAGGACGGGGAAGCCGTTGTAGGCGGTGTTGGCGGCCAGGAACAGCACGAGGGCGGTGGCCGCGGCCAGCACGATGAACAGGAAGCTGCCCGGACCGAAGACGGCCTCGGCGACCTGGGAGATCACCGGGTGCTGGACGTAGTCCGGGCCTACCGGGACACCGTTGTCCAGCAGGTCCTTGGCCGGGTATTCGGCCATCCGGACCTTGGAGACCATGGCGAGAACGATGATCCCGCAGAACATGGTGACGGCGAGGGCGCCCATCAGCAGCAGCGTGGTCGCCGCGTTCTTCGACTTGGGCTTGCGGAAGGCGGGGACGCCGTTGGAGATCGCCTCCACTCCGGTGAGCGCGGCACAGCCGGAGGAGAAGGCGCGCAGCAGCAGGAAGACCAGGGCGAAACCGGCCAGTCCCTGGTGCTCCGGCTTGATCTCGTAATCGGCGGTGGGCGCCCGCATGGTGTCGTCCAGCACCAGCCCGCGGAACGCGCCCCAGGCGATCATGACGAAGACGCCCGCGACGAAGACGTACGTCGGAATCGCGAAGAGCGAGCCGGACTCCTTCACACCGCGCAGGTTCATCAGCGTCAGCAGCACGATCACGGCCATCGCGCAGAACACCTTGTGCTCGACGACGAAGGGGACCGCGGAGCCGAGGTTCTCGATGCCGGAGGAGATGGAGACGGCGACGGTGAGGACGTAGTCGACGAGCAGGGCGCTGGCGACGGTGAGTCCGGCCTTGGGGCCGAGGTTGGTGGTCGCCACCTCGTAGTCGCCGCCGCCGCTGGGGTACGCGTGCACGTTCTGCCGGTAGGAGGCGACGACCGTGAACATCAGGACGACGACCGCGAGGGCGATCCAGGGGCTGAAGTGGTAGGCCGACACGCCCGCGATGGACAGGACCAGCAGCACCTCCCCCGGCGCGTACGCCACGGAGGACAGCGGGTCGGAGGCGAAGACGGGGAGTGCGATGCGCTTGGGCAGGAGCGTTTCGCCCAGCCGGTCGCTGCGCAGAGCGCGCCCGATCAGGATGCGTTTGGGCACGTCGGTCAGTTTGGACACAACAGAGGATCGTAAGCCTTCGAACAGGAGGCCGCCCACCCGCCACCCTCATCTGCCCCCCGAGTGAAATCGGCCGCGGGCGCGCCCCGCGTGCCACGAGCGGGGCGCGGGCCATGCCTATATGACAAAACGCCTGTCGTCACACGCCGTGGCCCCGGCGCCTCCCCTGCCCGTCCCGTCGTCTCCGGAGGACCCATGCCCAGCACCGCGGAGCTGATCGGCGCCACCGCCACACTCGTCGGCCTCGGAATCCTCACCGCCGTGAGCGTCTGGAGCATCAGCCGTCGCTGACCCGGCACCCGAACCGTGCACAGGGGTCCCGTCCGCGGACCGCGCGTGTGTAGCTTGGTCGGCGGTCTGAGACCCTGTTTCAAGCCAGGTCAACAACTCTTGACATCGGAAGGACGGTCGTGCACATCGTCATCATGGGCTGCGGCAGAGTGGGTTCCGCTCTCGCGCAGACCCTGGAGCAACAGGGGCACACGGTCGCCGTGATCGACCAGGACCCCACCGCCTTCCGACGACTGGGCTCCTCGTTCGGCGGCCGCCGGGTCACCGGCGTCGGCTTCGACCAGGACACCCTGCGCGAGGCGGGCATCGAGGAGGCCGGCGCGTTCGCCGCTGTCTCCAGTGGCGACAACTCCAACATCATCGCCGCGCGGGTGGCCCGCGAGATGTTCGGTGTGGAGAACGTCGCGGCCCGTATCTACGACCCCCGCCGCGCCGAGGTCTACCAGCGCCTGGGCATCCCCACGGTGGCCACGGTCCGCTGGACCGCGGACCAGATGCTGCGCCGGCTGCTGCCCTCCGGCTCCGAGCCGCTGTGGCGCGACCCCACCGGCGGGGTCCAGCTGGCCGAGGTGCACGCCGGGGACGCCTGGGTCGGACACAAGATCAGCAAGCTGCAGGAGGAGACCGGCGTCCGGGTGGCCTTCCTGACCCGCCTCGGCGAGGCGATCCTGCCCACCTCCCAGACGGTGTTGCAGGAGGGTGACCTGGTGCATGTGATGATGCGCGCGGACGAGGTCGAGAAGGTCGAGGCGGCGTTCGCCCAGGGTCCCGAGACGGAGGGCGGTCACTGATGAGGGTCGCCATTGCCGGTGCCGGCGCGGTGGGCCGCTCGATCGCGGGCGAGCTGCTGGAGAACGGCCACGAGATTCTGCTCATCGACAAGGCACCGACCGCGATCTCGGTCGAGCGCGTGCCGCAGGCGGAGTGGCTGCTCGCCGACGCCTGCGAGATCACGTCCCTGGACGAGGCGGCGCTCCAGCGCTGCAACGTCGTCATCGCCGCCACGGGCGACGACAAGGTGAACCTCGTCGTCTCCCTGCTGGCGAAGACGGAGTACGGCGTCCCGCGCGTCGTCGCCCGCGTCAACAACCCCAAGAACGAGTGGCTGTTCAACGAGGCCTGGGGCGTGGACGTCGCCGTCTCCACGCCGCGCCTGATGTCCGCCCTCGTCGAGGAGGCCGTCAGCGTCGGCGACCTGGTCCGGCTCCTGCGCTTCAGCCATGGTGACGCGAACCTCGTCGAGCTGACCCTGCCGGAGGAGTCGGCCCTGGCCGGCACCCAGGTCGGCGACGTGGAGTGGCCGGAGGACACCTCCCTGGTCACCATCATCCGCGGCACCCGCGTCCTCACGCCCACCCGGGACGACTCCCTGGAGGCGGGGGACGAGCTGCTGTTCGTGGCCGCGCAGGCCCGCGAGGAGCAGCTGGAGGACCTGCTGTCGGTGCGCCGCGAGGACGCGACGGGCTGACACGTCCCGGTGGCACGGAGGGGCGCCCGGAGATCTCCGGGCGCCCCTTTCTCGTCGTGCGTCCTTCTCGGCGCCGCGCGCCTGCTCGGCCGCCGTCGCGTGCCCGCTCGGCCGACCGCTAGTCGGCCGACCGCTGCGCGGCCTCCCGCTCCTTGGCGGCAGCCTCCTCCGCCTCCATCTCGGCGAAGACGTCGATCGGCGGCGGCGCCTTCGCCAGGAAGACCCAGGTCAGCCAGACCGCCAGCAGGAAGGGCGGGATCTTCAGCGCCACGAGCACCCAGCCGAGCTGCGTGGTGTCGGCCCACCAGTACAGCGGGAAGAGGATCGCGCACTTGGCGAGCAGGATCAGCCCCCAGGCCCAGCTGGCCTTGGTGTACGCCTTCTTCCGCCCCGGGTTGCGGGTGCGCCAGGAGAGGTTCTCCTTGAAGACCGGCCCGAGGATCAGCCCGATCAGCGGCACACCGGCCATCGCCGTGATGATGTACGCCAGCGCGAGGCCCAGCGTGTAGAGCATGCCGGGCAGGTAGAAGTCCTTGGCGTTGCCGGTCATCATCGCGAAGACGACGCCGAAGGCCACGCCGAAGACGCCGCTGAACGCGTGCTTGACGGTGTCCCGCATGACCAGGCGCACCACGACCAGCAGCAGGGACACGCCCAGCGCGGCGATCGCCGACAGGTGCAGGTCCTTGTTGACGGTGTAGATCGTGACGAAGAGCAGTCCCGGCAGCACCGTCTCGATCATGCCGCGGACACCGCCGAACGCCTCGAAGAGCGCGGCTTCCGTCACCGCCCTCGAGTCCTGTGGGGTGTCTTCGGTCGGCTTGTCGAGCGACGTCACCGGCTACTCCCGTCCGAGGGGTCTCAGTTCGTACTTGGGATTGAACAGCACCCGCCGGCCCCGGCTCATCGAGACCCGGCCCGACGCGATCAGTTTGCGCCCCGGTTCTATGCCCGTGATGGAGCGCCTGCCGAGCCACACCACGTCCAGCGCGGCGGAGCCGTCGAACAGTTCGGCCTCCAGGGCCGGGACGCCCGCGCGCGGACGCAGGGTGACCGTGCGCAAGGTACCAGTTACGGTGACGATCTGCCGGTCATGACAGTCGCCGATGCGGGTGCAGCCGGCGGTGACGGCGTCCTCTCGCAGCTCCTCGGACTCCAGGTCCTCCTGCGAAGAGGAGAGCCGGTCGAGCATGCGCCGGAACCGGCCCACCGGCTTTTCGGAACGAGGAACAGCACTCATGCTTGCAGCGTACCGGGGCGCACCGGCACCGTCGTAGTCCCTGCCCCCGCCCCCCTCGCGGAGGGGCACTCACGACAAGGACCGCACCCCGGCTGGGATGCGGCCCTTCGCGCTCTCACGTGCCGTCAGCGGACCTCGGTGATCTCCGGTCCGCGCTGGAGCTGCCCCATGCCCCCGGAGAAGCGGGAGCCGCTCTGGTCGTCCTGCTGGACGCCCTCGGGGACCATCTGCGCGTCGTTCGGCAGCTGCAGGACGATCGGGTCGCGGGGCGCCATCGGGCCCTCGCCGCGGACCACGACCGTGTCCCGGAAGATCTGCTCCAGCAGCCCGGCGGCCTGCGGCTGCACCGCGCCCTGACCCGAGATCACCCCGCGCAGGAACCAGCGGGGGCCGTCCACCCCGACGAACCGCACGACCTGGAAGCCGCCGGTGCCGTCCGGCAGCTGCACCGGCACCTGGGCGCGCAGCTCCCAGCCCAGCGGGCCCTCAACCTCGTCGACGATGCCGCCCTGCTGGGTGATGCCGGCGCCGATCTCCTCGCGCACCTCGCCCCAGATGCCCTCCCGCTTGGGAGCCGCGAAGGCCTGGAGCTGGATGGCGCTGTCGCGCAGCACGACGGTCGCCGCGACGATCGCGTCGCCCGCGACCTCGACCCGCAGCTCCATGCCGTCGACGCCCGGCACGAACAGACCGCCCAGGTCGACCCGGCCCTCGGCCGGGTCACGGACCTCACTGCTGTCCCAGGGACCGTCGGGCCGGGGCCCCGGCTCCAGCCGCACCCGCTCCCGCTCGCCCTCGTCCGACTTGGTGTCGACGCTGTCGACGACCTGCTCGGCCTCGCCGGCCGCGTCCTCGGCGGCACCCTTCTTCTTGCGACGTCCGAACACGTCACTGTCCTTCCCGGTCGGATACGACCGAAGCGTATCGATACCCACCCGTCGTGCCGCCCACGGCGGCCTGACCGCTTGTGCCGTCCCCGCCGTCCACCGCGGCATGGCCTCCGGTGGAACCGAAGCCCCCCTCGGCCCGCGCGGAGTCGGGAAGCTCCGCCACCTCCTGGAAGCGGACCTTCTCGACCTGCTGGACGACCAGTTGGGCAATCCGGTCGAAGCGCTCGAACCGCACGGTCTCGCGCGGGTCGAGATTCACCACGATCACCTTGATCTCCCCACGGTACCCGGCATCAACCGTCCCCGGGGCATTCACGAGGGCGACACCGCACCGGGCGGCCAGCCCGGAACGGGGGTGCACGAAGGCCGCGTACCCCTCGGGGAGCGCGATCGACACCCCCGTGGGCAGAACGGCCCGTTCGCCGGGCGCCAGCTCGCACGGCTCGGTGGTACGCAGATCCGCCCCCGCGTCCCCGGGGTGCGCGTACGCCGGCAGCGGTACGTCGGGGTCGACACGGCGGATCAGGACGTTCAGCGGCTCGCGGCTCACGGGTTCACCTCGAAGGCGCGGGCCCGCCGGATCTGGTCCGGGTCGTTCATGGCGGCCTGGATCTCTTCCTCCCGGCCGTGGTGGACGAAGTGCTCGACCTTGACCTCGATGAAGAGGGCGTCGGCCCGCACGGCGACCGGCCCGCCGGGGCCGCCGACACGTCCGGTGGCGGTCGAGTAGATCTTCCGGCCGGCCACCGCGGTCACCTCGGCCTCCAGGTGGAGCGTGGTGCCCACCGGCACGGGCCGCACGAAGTCGGTCTCCAGCCGTCCGGTGACGGCGATGGTGCGCAGCAGCCAGTTCAGCGAGCCCAGCGTCTCGTCCAGCGCTGTGGCGAGGATGCCGCCGTGCGCGAGACCGGGGGCGCCCTGGTGCTCGGGGCGGACCGTGAACTCGGCGGTGATCGACACGCCCTCACCGGCCCGCGCCGCCAGGTGCAGGCCGTGCGGCTGCTCGCCGCCGCAGCCGAAGCACTGGCCGTAGTGCGCGCCGAGGAGTTCACCGGGCGCGGGCGCGTCGGGGTGCCGCACCGGCTTCGCGGCGTCGGCGGGAGGCTGAAGGCTTGCGGATGTACCACTCACAGGCGCAGACCTTACCCGCGCGTCGGCGCCCCGCGGACACCGTGCCAAGCTTGGTTTCATGCAGCTCTCCGCCACCTCGTACGACGAACGCCTCACCGCCCCCCGCTCCTGGTGGCTGATCAGCTTCCTGGTGGGGCTCTCGATGGCCCTGATCCTGCTGCCGTTCGGCACCCTGCCGATGCTCGGCGGCCTGGTCGGCGGCACGGCGGTCGCGGCGGTGGCGGCCAGCTCGTACGGCTCGCTGCGCATCCGCGTGGTCAACGGCTCGCTGATCGCGGGCGAGGCGAAGATCCCGGTGACGGCGCTGGGCGAGGCCCACGTCCTGGATCCGGAGGAGGCCCGGGCCTGGCGGACCCACAAGGCCGACACCCGCGCCTTCCTGCTGCTGCGGGCGTACATCCCGACGGCGCTGCGGGTGGAGGTCACGGACCCCGAGGACCCGACGCCGTACCTGTACCTGTCTACGCGGGAGCCGGAGCGGCTGGCGGCGGCCATCGAGGCGGCCAGGACGGCCGCGGCGTCCTGAGCGGCACGGCAGATACCGCCGCCGGGCCTCAGCGGCCGGGTTCCCCGGGCCCGGGACCGAGTTCCTCGGGGTCGTCCCCCACCGGCAGCGGCTCGGCCGGCTGCTCCAGCGGCGGCAGGCCGGTCAGCGCGTCCCACGGCACCTGCGTCCTGCGCAGGTCGGCGCGGATCCGCGCGGCGAGCTTGCGGGTGTCGCGCCGGTTCATGACGGCGCCGACCGCGGCCCCCACCATGAACGGCATCAGGTTCGGCAGATTGCGGACCATGCGCTTCATGATCTGCTGCCGGAGCTGTTTCTTCATCGGCCCGCCGAAGGCGGCGTTGAGCGTGGCGGGCTTGCGGGGGTCGATCCCGCGCTCCTCCGTCCACGAGTTCAGATAGGCGCTGCTGCGGTCCTTGAGGCTGCCGGGCGGCCGTACGCCGTACACCTCGTGCAGTTCGGCGATGAGCTTCAGTTCGATCGCCGCGACGCCCGTGATCTCGGCGGCCAGCTCGGCCGGCATGGCGGGTGGCACGGGCAGCATGGCGGCGGCGCCCACGCCCGCGCCGACGGTCGCGGAGGCCTTCGAGGCGCCCGCCACGAGCTTGTCGGCCAGTTCCTCGGGGCCGAGGCCCGGGAACTGCCTGCGCAGCGTCGGGAGGTCCCGTACGGGGATGCGCGGCGCCATGTCGATGAGCCGGTCGGCGAGATGCCCGAGGCCCGCGCGGGCCCGCTCGCCGCCCTTGCGGGCACCGTCCTTCGCCAGTTCCCGCGCCCGGTCCCGGAAGGCGGCCACACGCCGGCTCGCGGTGGGCGGGTGGCTCCGCGCCGGCACCGGGAGGTCCTCCCGGTCGCCGCCCGCTTCGAGCGAGGCCGACCCAGCAGGGACCGATCCCGTGCCGGGTGAGCCTCGCTCGTCGTCACGCGCGCCGTGGAGGCCGTCGTCGGACGGCCCCGTGTCCGCTCCCCGGCGGGGGAAGCGGCGCTTCCAGGGTGGGGTCGAGCCAGTCACGGCCGACCCCGCCTCAGTCGCAGTCGCGGCAGATCGGCTGGCCGTTCTTCTCACGGGCCAGCTGGCTGCGGTGGTGCACCAGGAAGCAGCTCATGCAAGTGAACTCGTCCTGCTGCTTGGGCAGCACCCGGACGGCCAGTTCCTCGTTCGAGAGGTCCGCGCCGGGCAGTTCCAGGCCCTCTGCGGCCTCGAACTCGTCGACGTCTACGGACGACGCCGACTTGTCGTTTCGACGAGCCTTCAGCTCTTCAAGGCTGTCCGAGTCGACGTCGTCATCGGTCT
Organism: Streptomyces sp.; assembly: GCF_035645055.1. GTDB lineage: Bacteria > Actinomycetota > Actinomycetes > Streptomycetales > Streptomycetaceae > Streptomyces. The sequence goes on from NZ_DASQNH010000081.1 coordinate 72,017, forward strand.
TGCGTGGAGTGTCGTAATCGGTTGCCATGTCGCTCTCCCCCTCCGGGTGTCTGCGGTGTCTCCAGCGCACGTAACGCGTGAGAGGCCGGACTTGTGCCCGACCCGAGGCGGAGATTTTGCCTCACATCAAGGTCTGTTACTCAATCGACACCCAACCGGACCCCTCATGAGTGATCGGGTTGGACGGCGATCGGGACCGTACACGGTCCGAATGTCGCACTTCAAAGGCGTCTCACCGTGTACTTCCCGTGATCAAGCCTCCAAAAAACCCGCATTTTCCCGGCTTTCCGGCGGCTTGAATGATCACGGAGAGTGGATGGCCTGAAAATCGCCTTTGTGATCGATCACACACGGCAGGGCTGTACGGGTGCCCAGAAAATTCCGCGCAAAGCGAACAACCCCGGGTGTGTCCGCACATGGTCTCAGAGGGGCAGGGTGACCCGCATCACGAGCCCCCCGCCCTCACGCGGCCGGGCCGCGATGTGACCGCCGTGCGCCCGGGCCACCGACCGCACGATGGACAGGCCGAGCCCGACGCCCTTGTCGCTGCCCGTGCGCTCGGTGCGCAGCCGCCGGAACGGCTCGAAGAGGTTGTCGATCTCGTACGCCGGGACCACCGGACCGGTGTTGGCGACCACCAGCACCGCCTGCCCGTGCTGGATCTCGGTGGTGACCTCCACCCAGCCGCCCTCGGGAACGTTGTACCGGACCGCGTTCTGGACCAGGTTCAGGGCGATCCGCTCCAGCAGGACGCCGTTGCCCTGGACCACCGCGGGCTCCCGTTCGCCGCGGATCTGCACGCCCTTGGCCTCGGCCTCGCCGTGCACCTGGTCGATGGCCTGCGAGGCCACCTCGGCCAGGTCCACCGGCTTGCGCTCGACGATCTGGTTGTCGCTGCGGGCGAGCAGCAGCAGGCCCTCCACCAGCTGCTCGCTGCGCTCGTTGGTGGCCAGGAGCGTCTTGCCGAGCTGCTGGAGCTCCACCGGCGCGTTCGGGTCGGACAGATGCACCTCCAGCAGCGTGCGGTTGATCGCCAGCGGGGTGCGCAGCTCGTGCGAGGCGTTGCCGACGAAGCGCTGCTGAGCGGTGAACGCCCGCTGGAGGCGCTCCAGCATGTCGTCGAAGGTGTCGGCCAGCTCCTTCAGCTCGTCGTCCGGGCCGTCCAGCTCGATCCGGCGGGACAGGTCCGAGCCGGCCACCGCGCGCGCGGTGCGGGTGATCCGGCCGAGCGGCGACAGCACCCGTCCGGCCATGGCGTAGCCGAAGGCGAAGGCGATCACGGCGAGGCCGAGCAGGGCCAGCAGCGAGCGGCTGAGCAGGTTGTCCAGGGCGCTCTGGCGCTGCTCGTTGACGCACTCGTTCATCGCGCTGTTGAACGTGCTCGGGGAGGCCTGGTCCGGCAGGTTGCAGATCTCGCTGGTGACCTTGCCCTGGACGATCTGGAAGGGCAGGTCGCTGCCGACGTTCAGCGCCTGGGCCGCCAGCAGGTAGATGATCGACAGCAGCAGGATGCCGGCGATGAGGAACATGCCGCCGTACAGCAGCGTGAGCCGTATCCGGATGGTGGGGCGCAGCCAGGGGAAGGGCGGCTCGGGCTTGCGCGGGTCCCAGGTGGGCTTGGGTGGCGCCACGGGGGGCGCGGGGGTGGTGGCCACGGCTCAGATCCGGTAGCCGGAGCCGGGGACGGTGACGATGACGGGGGGCTCGCCCAGCTTGCGGCGCAGGGTCATGACGGTGACGCGGACCACGTTGGTGAACGGGTCGGTGTTCTCGTCCCAGGCCTTCTCCAGCAGCTGCTCGGCGGAGACGACGGCGCCCTCGCTGCGCATCAGCACCTCCAGGACGGCGAACTCCTTGGGTGCCAGCTGGACCTCCTTGCCCTCGCGGAAGACCTCGCGGCGGTTGGGGTCCAGCTTGATGCCGGCGCGCTCCAGGACCGGCGGCAGCGGCACGCTGGTGCGCCGGCCGAGGGCGCGCACGCGCGCGATCAGCTCACTGAACGCGAAGGGCTTGGGCAGGTAGTCGTCCGCGCCGATCTCCAGGCCTTCGACGCGGTCGCTGACATCGCCGGAGGCGGTGAGCATCAGCACGCGTGTGGGCATGCCCAGCTCGACGATCCTGCGGCAGACGTCGTCGCCGTGGACGAGCGGGAGGTCGCGGTCGAGGACGACCACGTCGTAGTCGTTGACGCCGATGCGTTCCAGGGCTGCCGCACCGTCGTACACGACGTCGACGGCCATGGCCTCCCGGCGCAGTCCGGTGGCCACCGCATCGGCGAGCAGCTGCTCGTCCTCGACGACGAGTACGCGCACGTCGCTTGTCCTTCCTGTGTCCACCCGCGCGGCCCAGGGGCGCACGCGGGCGGGGTGGGGTGGGTGTGTTGACCTCCATCCTGCCCTTTTCGGCCATAAGTCGGCGGTAAGCCGGGTGGACCCGGGGGCCTCAGGCCCAGGGCTCCCGACGGAGGTTCGGGAACGCCGGAGGCGGGAGGTGCTCGGGTGGCTCGGGGGACGGCTGGGCGAAGCTCCGGGAAACGGCCCGCGGCGGGTCGGTACCTGCGCGCCGGGGGCCCGGGAATGCGAGATTTTCTCTTCCGGTTGAGGTTTCCGCGGAAGGGAGCGGGGGGAGGACGGTTTACACCCCGCGATCACGCTCTGCTTGTGCCGCAGCACCATGCGGTACGCCGCGGTCCGCTTCGCAGAGTGGGCGTGGGTGTCCGGCGCCGTCGCCGCCCAGCAGGGCAGCGCTGGGCACTCATGGGAGACGTGATCGCCCCTTCCGAACCGGCACACCCCCGTGCCATCGACCCACGACCCAGGACGAGGGGGCGCAGCATGGACGCATTCACCGCAGGACTTCTGCAGCGCATAAGGGCGACCGAGTCCGACCTGACGCGGGCTCGTGACGAGGGCGACGACTTCCTCGTCGAGGTGGAGCAGGGCGAGCTGGACGACCTGCGCCGCCTCGCCGCCGAACATGGCGTGGAAGTCGGCGCGTACCGCGTCTGACCGGTCCACACGTACGAGGCGGGCCCCGGCGAATCCATCGCCGGGGCCCGCTTCGTCGTCGACGGCGCCGGACGGACTCAGTCGTGCCAGGCGCCGAAGTCCTCCAGGAGCCGCTGGAGGGGCTCGAAGACGCCCGGGGCACCCGCGACCGTCAGTTCGCGTGACGGGCGCTCTCCGGGGCGTCCACCGGTCAGCGCGCCCGCCTCCCGGGCGATCAGGTCGCCCGCGGCGAGGTCCCAGGGGTGCAGCCCGCGCTCGTAGTAGCCGTCGAGGCGGCCCGCGGCGACGTCGCACAGGTCGACCGCGGCCGAGCCGCTGCGCCGGATGTCCCGCAGCCGAGGGATCAGCCGCTGGACGATGTCGGCCTGGCGGGCGCGGACCTCGGTGACGTAGTTGAAGCCGGTGGAGATCAGCGCCTGGTCCAGCGGCGGCGCGGGGCGGCAGCGCAGTTCGCGCTCGCCGTCCCGGGCGCCGGTGGCGCGGGCGCCGCGCCCGCGGACGGCGCTGTAGGTCTCGCCGCGCAGGGGGGCCGCGACCACGCCCACGACGGTCTCGCCGTCCTGCTCGGCCGCGATGGAGACGGCCCAGGTGGGCAGCCCGTAGAGGTAGTTCACGGTGCCGTCGAGCGGGTCGATCACCCAGCGGATGCCGCTGCTGCCCTCGGTGGCGGCGCCCTCCTCGCCGAGGAAGCCGTCGTCGGGGCGGCGCTCGGCGAGGAAGCCGGTGATCAGCTTCTCGGCGGCGATGTCCATCTCGGTGACCACGTCGATGGGGCTCGACTTGGTCGCGGCGACGCCGAGGTCCGCCGGGCGGCCGTCGCGCAGCAGCTCGCCGGCGCGGCGGGCGGCCTCCTGGGCGAGGGCGAGCAGGTCCGTGTGCAGGGGGTCGGTCACGTCGCTCCTCACGCGTAGGGGCTGTCGGCGCCCGCGGCGGCGGGGCGGGGGGCGCGGGCCGGGCAGCAGCCGACCGGGCAGAGGTTGTGGCTCGCGCCGAGCGCGCCGAGGGCGCAGGGCGTGGCTTCCTGCCCGCGTTCGACGGCGGAGCGCTCCAGGATCAGGTCGCGGATCGCGGCGGCGAACCGGGGGTCGGCGCCGACGGTGGCCGAGCGGCGCACCGGCAGGCCCAGCTCCTCGGCCCTGGCCTTGGCCTCGGTGTCGAGGTCGTACAGGACCTCCATGTGGTCGGAGACGAAGCCGATGGGGGCCATGACGACGGCCGGGACCCCGGCGGCGTGCCGCTCCTCCAGGTGGTCACAGATGTCCGGCTCCAGCCACGGGATGTGCGGGGCGCCGGAGCGGGACTGGTAGACGAGCTGCCAGGGGTGGTCGACGCCGGTGCGCTCGCGGACGGCGTCGGCGATCAGCCGGGCCACGTCCAGGTGCTGCCGGACGTAGGCGCCGCCGTCGCCGTGCTCCTCGGCCGGGCCGGAGGTGTCGGCCGCGGAGGTCGGGATGGAGTGGGTGGTGAAGGCGATGTGGGCGCCGTCGCGGAGCTCCTCGGGGAGGTCCGCGAGCGATTCCAGGACGCCGTCGATCACGGGCTCGACGAAGCCCGGGTGGTTGAAGTAGTGCCGCAGCTTGTCGATCTTCGGCAGTTCCAGGCCCTCGGCCTCCAGGGCGGCGAGGGAGTCGGCGAGGTTCTCGCGGTACTGGCGGCAGCCGGAATAGGAGGCGTAGGCGCTGGTGGCCAGGACCAGGATGCGGCGACGGCCGTCGCGGACCATCTCGCGCAGGGTGTCCGTGAGGTACGGCGCCCAGTTGCGGTTGCCCCAGTAGACCGGCAGGTCCAGGCCGTGGTCGGCGAAGTCCTGGCGCAGGGCCTCCAGCAGGGCACGGTTCTGGTCGTTGATCGGGCTGACCCCGCCGAACAGGAAGTAGTGCCGGCCGACTTCCTTGAGGCGTTCCTTGGGGATGCCGCGCCCACGCGTCACGTTCTCCAGGAACGGGACCACGTCGTCCGGCCCTTCGGGGCCGCCGAAGGAGAGCAGGAGCAGGGCGTCGTAGGGGGTGGCATCGAGCGCGTCTGGCATGAGGTCGATCCTGCCACCCGGCACTGACAGCGCGGCAATGGCGGGGGCCGGACGCGTCCGGGGCTTGTCCCACGGGGTGCGTTAGGGTGACCTAACTCGTAAGCTGTATCGACCATCTTCACGCCTTACGGGCGCGTTCGTGCCGCATGTCACCGCGTGTCACTGCATGGCGCCGCATGCCGTCGCGCGACCGCGTCCACCCCGCCCGCCTGACCGAGCCGCCGGAGAGCCCCGTGCCCAGCCCCTACCGCGCCCTGTTCGCCGCCCCCGGCTCCAAGGCGTTCTCCGCCGCCGGTTTCCTCGGCCGGATGCCCTTGTCGATGATGGGCATCGGCGTCGTCACGATGATCTCCCAGCTCACCGGGCGCTACGGGCTCGCGGGCGCGCTGTCGGCGACCATCGCGCTGGCGGCGGCGGTGGCCGGCCCGCAGGTGTCCCGGCTGGTGGACCAGTACGGCCAGCGGCGGGTGCTGCGTCCCGCGACGCTGGTGTCCCTGGCCGCGGGCGCGCTGCTGCTGTTCGCCGCGCACTACGAGTGGCCTGACTGGGTGCTGTTCGTGGCCTGTGCCGGCATCGGCTGCGTGCCGAGCGTCGGTGCGATGATCCGGGCCCGCTGGGCGGCCGTCTACCGGGGCACCCCGCAGCTGCACACCGCCTACTCGTTCGAGTCCGTGGTGGACGAGATCTGCTTCATCTTCGGGCCGATCATCTCCATCGGCCTGTCCACGACCTGGTTCCCCGAGGCCGGGCCGCTGCTGGCGGGCTGCTTCCTGGCGTTCGGCGTCTTCTGGCTGACCGCGCAGCGCGCGACTGAGCCCGCGCCGCACCCCCGCGCGGAGCACGGCCGCGGCCGCAGCGCGCTGCGCTCCCCCGGGCTCCAGGTCCTCGTGACCACGTTCGTGGCGACCGGCGCGATCTTCGGCGCGGTCGACGTGGTCACCGTGGCCTTCGCCGACGAGCAGGGGCACAAGGGCGCGGCCAGTCTCGTCCTCGCGCTGTACGCGGCGGGCTCCTGCGCGGCGGGAGCCGTGTTCGGGCTGCTGCACTTCAAGGGCGCGCCCGAACCTCGCTGGCTGCTGGGTGTGTGTGCGATGGCCGTGAGTATGATCCCCCTCCTACTGGTCGGAAACCTGCCGTTTCTGGCCGTGGCGCTCTTCGTCGCGGGTCTCTCCATCGCTCCCACGATGATCACGACGATGTCCCTCATCGAAGAGCACGTACCACGCGCGCAGTTGACCGAGGGCATGACCTGGGTGAGCACCGGTCTCGCGGTGGGGGTCGCCCTCGGCTCCTCGGCGGCCGGCTGGGTGATCGACGCGGCCGGCGCGCGCGCCGGGTACGGGGTCCCGGCGGTGTCCGGAGCCGTCGCGGTCGCGGTCGGTTTCCTCGGTTACCGCCGGCTCAAGCGGCCGGCTCCGGGTCGGGGAGGCACCGTTGAGCAGCACAGCGAGCGGGAAGAACGGCACGTGGCGTAACTGGGGCGGCAACGTCGCCGCGCGCCCCGCGCGGGAGGTCACTCCGGCGACCGTGGAGGAGCTGGCCGCGGCGGTGCTCCGGGCCGCGGAGGACGGCCTGCCGGTGAAGGCCGTCGGTACGGGGCACTCCTTCACGTCCATAGCCGCCACCAGCGGAGTGCTGATACGCCCGCAGCTGCTGACCGGCATCCGCGACATCGACCGGGACGCGGGCACCGTCACGGTCCTGGCCGGCACCCCGCTCAAGCGGCTCAACCTGGCCCTGGCCCGCGAGGGTCTGTCGCTGACCAACATGGGCGACATCATGGAGCAGACCGTCGCCGGGGCCACCAGCACCGGCACCCACGGCACCGGCCGCGACTCCGGCTCGATCGCCGCCCAGATCACCGCACTGGAGATGGTCACCGCCGACGGCTCGGTGCTCACCTGCTCCGCGAAGGAGAACCCGGAGATCTTCGCGGCGGCCCGGATCGGCCTGGGCGCGCTGGGCATCGTCACCGCGATCACCTTCGCCGTGGAGCCCGTGTTCCTGCTGCACGCGCGCGAGGAGCCGATGCCGCTGGACCGGGTGCTGACCGAATTCGACGAGCTGTGGGCGGAGAACGAGCACTTCGAGTTCTACTGGTTCCCGCACACCGGCAGCACCACCACCAAGCGCAACAACCGCAGCGCCGGGCCGGAGCGGCCGGTGAGCCCGCTCAAGGGCTGGTTCGAGGACGAGTTCCTGTCCAACGGCGTCTTCCACGCGGCCAATTGGGTCGGCCGCGCGGTGCCCGCCACCATCCCGGCGATCGCCCGGGTCTCCAGCAAGGCGCTGTCCGCGCGAAGCTACACCGACATCCCTTACAAGGTCTTCACGTCTCCGCGCCGGGTGCGTTTCGTGGAGATGGAGTACGCCGTCCCGCGCGAGGCCGCCGTCGACACCCTGCGCGAACTGAAGGCGATGGTCGACCGCTCGCCGCTGCGGATCAGCTTCCCGGTCGAGGTGCGCACCGCCCCGGCCGACGACATCACCCTGTCCACGGCGTCCGGCCGGGACAGCGCGTACATCGCCGTCCACATGTTCCGCGGCACGCCCTACCAGCGGTACTTCACCGCCGCCGAACGCATCTTCACGGCGCACGGGGGGCGCCCGCACTGGGGCAAGGTGCACACGCGCGACGCGGAGTACCTGGCCGGTGCCTACCCGCGCTTCGGCGAGTTCACGGCGCTGCGGGATCGGCTGGATCCGGAGCGGCGCTTCCAGAACGACTACTTGCGCCGGGTTCTGGGGGCGTAGCCGACGGAGCCGGCGGAGGCGGGGGCCCGGTGCCCGTCTCCCCGCCGAAGAAGTGCTGGAACAGCGAACCGCCGCAGGTGGCGATGACGCTCACCACGCTCGCGCCCGCGCCTGCGCCTGCGCCCGGAATCGTGCCGTACACCCCGAAGGAGGAGGCGAGTCCGGCGGCCAGGACCGCGGCCACCGCGCTGCCCGCGACCTGGGGGACGCTGAGGTCGATCCGCTTCCGCTTCCCCTCCTCCCCGGACGTCTCGGAGGTCGACTGCCGGACGACATCGGGCCTTTCACGCATTCCCGGACCTTGCCTGCCTTTCCCGCACCAGATCGACTCGCTGTACGAGAAGGGGACGTACGACCGAAACCACTCATTCCGATTCTGACCATTCCGTGAAGTACGCCACGTTCTTGATCACGGAAATCGACCACGCACGGTCAAGACCCGCACGCCGCGAGAAGTTGGGCGGCGCGCCAATCCACGCACGTGGTCCTAATGGAGTACTGTTGCGAGCCCTGGGTCCGGTCTCCCGCCAGGGTGTCCGGGGCCGTCAAGGACCGCCGGGAGGGGGCTTGTTGCACAGGGTGACGGAGTTTGTCACTTAGCGTTGCGAATAGGTTACCGTGCCATAACGGCGATCCAGGGCCCACGCCCGACACGCCGGGCAACTCGGCAAGGTTGTGGCAGGCTGCACCCGGGCAGGCCACACTCGACTAGCGGAAGCAGCGACGCACGTGACGTCGGCAGGCACCACCCGGGAGGTCCCCATGCCCGAACTGCGTGTCGTGGCCGTCTCCAATGACGGCACACGGCTGGTGCTGAAGGCTGCGGACAGCACGGAGTACACGCTTCCGATCGACGAACGGCTCCGCGCCGCCGTGCGCGGCGACCGTCCCCGCCTCGGCCAGATCGAGATCGAGGTGGAGAGCCATCTCCGCCCCCGCGACATCCAGGCGCGTATACGCGCGGGTGCGACCGCGGAAGAGGTCGCCCAGATGGCCGGTATCCCCGTCGATCGCGTACGCCGCTTCGAGGGTCCCGTGCTGGCCGAGCGCGCCTTCATGGCCGAGCGGGCTCGCAAGACTCCGGTCCGCCGCCCAGGCGAGAACTCCGGCCCTCTGCTCGGTGAGGCCGTTCAGGAGCGGCTGTTGCTGCGCGGCGCCGAGAAGGACACCGTCCAGTGGGACTCCTGGCGCCGCGACGACGGCACCTGGGAAGTGCTGCTGGTCTACCGCGTCGCGGGCGAGCCGCACTCGGCGAGCTGGACGTACGACCCGCCCCGGCGGCTCGTCCAGGCCGTCGACGACGAGGCGCGCTCGCTGATCGGCGAGTCCGACGACCTCGGGGCACCCGAACCCAGCTTCCCGTTCGTGCCGCGGATCGCCCGGCTGCCGCGCGACCGCGCGCTGGCCGGATCCCTCGACCGGGAGCGCGACCGGGAGCGGCCGGGCCTGCCCGCACCGGCGCCCGAGCCCGTGGAGGAGACCACGGCCACGGCGTCGAGCGAGCGGGACTCGCTGACCAGCCTGCTGGAGGCCGTGCCGAGCTTCCGCGGGGACCTGGTGGTGCCGGAGCGGCCCGCCGAGGCCACGGAGGAGCCCGACGACGACGAGCCCGCGGTGGAGGAGCCGCCGGCGCCCGCCGCCTCGGCCGGTTCCGCCTACGCCGACGTCCTCATGCCCCGTTCCGTGGGCAGTCACCGCGACCGCCTCATCGGCGCCACCGACCGCCAGGCCGAAGCCGACGGAGTCCGCCCGGGCCGCCGGGCGGCCGTCCCCAGCTGGGACGAGATCGTCTTCGGCACGCGCCGCAAGAAGCAGGAGTAGCCGGCCGTAGGAGGTCGAGGCCCGGCGCCGTGAACGGTGCGGGCCTCGACCTCGTGCGCCTTGCGGGGCGAGCAGCGTGTCCTGGTCGGCACCCGCGGTGCACGGGGGATCCGCCGGGGAAAACCGTTCGCCGGGCCCGCGCGGGGCGCTGGGATGCGGCGGGGAGGCGAACGCCCCGGGCCACCGCCGTCAGCCCGCCTCGGCCCACCCGTCCCGCGGCAAGCCGTACGCCGCCCGCCCCGCCGCTCCCCCGCCCCGAGCGCGCCGCGCGCACTCCGGTGCGCGCGGGGCGACTTGGGCCGTGGCGGGGCGGGCCCGGGCGGGCCGGCGGCGCTGAGTGCGCCTGTGCGCCCCTCGGGCCTCGGTACGCCCGTCCCGCGCGCCTCCGCTACTGCGGATCCGCTCCGACGGCCACCGGACGCTCCGGGTCCGACGACCACTCCGACCAGGAGCCCACGTAGAGGGCCGCCGGGATGCCCGCCACCGCCAGGGCCAGCACCTCGTGGGCGCCGGAGACGCCCGAGCCGCAGTACACGCCGACCTCCGTGTCCTCGGAAACGCCCAGGGCCTTGAAGCGGGCGCGCAGTTCCTCGGCGGGGAGGAAACGGCCGTCGGAGGTCACGTTCTCGGTGGTCGGCGCGGAGATCGCGCCCGGGATGTGGCCGCCGACCCGGTCGATCGGCTCCACGTCACCGCGGTACCGCTCCGCCGCGCGCGCGTCGAACAACACGCCGGAACGGGCCAGCGCGGCCGCGCCGTCGGCGTCCAGCAGCCCCGCCCCCGCGACCGGCTCGAAGTCGCCTTCCCGGGGCGTCGGCTCCTCCTGGGACAACGGCCCCTCCCAGGACGGCAACCCGCCGTCCAGGACCCGCACGTCCGGGTGCCCCGTCCAGCGCAGCATCCACCAGGCGCGGGCCGCGGCCCAGCCCTGCCCCCCGTCGTAGACGACGACCGGGGTCCCGGACGACACGCCCGCGCGGCGCATCGCGGCGCCGAACTCCGCGAGGCCGGGCAGCGGATGCCGGCCGCGCTCCCCCGGCGTCCCGGCCAACTCCCGGTCCAGGTCGACGAAGACGGCGCCGGGGAGGTGACCGGCCGCGTACGCCGCGCGGCCGTCGAAGGGCGGCTCGCCCGCCGCCTTGGCCAGACTGAGCTGCCAGCGGACATCGAGCAGTACGGGCGGGTTCGGCCCCGCCAGTGCGTCGGCGAGTGCGGACGCGGAGATGATGGCGTTCATGGCGACCATCCTGGCGTACGGGGTGGCCGCGGCGCCCGTGTCCGGCTACTCTGCTCCGCCAAGCAGGCCCGTTCACGCGCCGTGCGGGATCGGGCACGCGCAGTGCAGGACCGGGTGGCACCGATCGACATCCGCGTGCCATCCCCCGAAACGGGCCCGGAACCCGCGGATCGGAACATTTTCCGGTGACCGGACGAGATGCGGCGGCGCGCCCGAGCGCGTGACACCGACGGTGGTGCGAGCATCGGCACGGGGTCCGGAGAGCGGAAGCGACGCGGCGCCGCGAGGGGCCGAGGAGAGAGTGACGATGACCGAGGCACGGGGGTCGGAAGGCCGGCCCGGCGAACACGCCCGGTACGCGCCCGGCACGCCCTGCTGGGTGAGTCTGATGGTGCACGGGATGGCGGCGACCCAAGAGTTCTACGCGGCGCTGTTCGGCTGGGAGTTCCGCCCCGGTCCCCAGCAGCTCGGCCCTTACGTGCGGGCCCTGCTCGACGGCCGCGAGGTGGCCGGCATCGGGCAGTTGCCGCCCGACCGGCATCTCCCCATCGCCTGG
>NZ_DASQNH010000082.1:0-20950 GCF_035645055.1 Streptomyces sp.
CGCCGGCCCTGACACACCCTCACCCGCCCCCGACCCCACCCCCTCTCCCTGATGGCGCACTGTGACAGGCGCCCCGCGGCGTGCGCTCCTAATGTGGCGATTAGTCAACTTCGCCCCCCTACGGAGGTACCCCTCATGTCCCTGCGTTCCTCCCTCGCCCGTCTCGCCATAGCCACCGCCGCCGGTGTCCTCGCCACCGCCGTCGCCGTCACGCCCGCCGCCGCGAGTGACGACTGGGGTGCCGGGGACCAGAGCCGCGGCGCGTCCGACAGCTGGAGCGGCGGCCACCACGACGGGCATCACGATCCGCGCCTGTACCGGGGCGTCGTCACCGCCGACAGGCTGTTGCTGCGCAGCGCCCCGACGCGCGGCAGCCAGGTGATCCGCGCCGTCCACCGGGGCGACGTCGTGTCGATCTTCTGCAAGACACCGGGCGACTACGTCGGGGGCAATCCGCTGTGGTACCTCCTCACGGACGGCACCTGGGCCTGGGGCGCGGCCCGCTACATCGACAACCTCGGCGCCGCGCCACGCTGGTGCTGACGGACACACCAAGCAAGTCGCCCTGTTTGGGTAGGTTCCGGACATGACGAAGGCCGGCATCGGAACCGCCGTGGCCGTGGACGCGCCCGCTCCGGCGGCACGTCTTCCCCGGCGCCGTGGCATCGAACTCTCCCTCATCGTCGTGGCCGTGCTGCTCTCGGTGTACGGCTACTGCGCTGTCGGCCTCGCCCAGCACGGGACCCTCCCGCCCGGCGCCGCCGGTTACGGCGCCGGGCTCGGCGTGCTGGCGCTCCTCGCGCATCTGTCGGTACGTCTGCGCGCCCCCTACGCGGACCCCCTGCTGCTGCCCATCGGCGTCCTGCTCAACGGCCTCGGCCTGGTGCTGATCTACCGGCTGGACCTGGAGACGCCCGGTGACCGCGCGGCCCCCGCTCAGCTCATCTGGTCCACACTCGGCGCGGCCCTGTTCATCGGGGTCGTGTTCTTCCTGCGCGACCACCGCTTCCTCCAGCGGTACGCGTACGTCTGCGTGGCCGCCGCGCTGGCCCTGCTCACCCTGCCGATCTTCTTCCCGGCGGTGAACGGCGCGCGGATCTGGATCCGGGTCGCCGGGTTCTCCATCCAGCCGGGCGAGTTCGCGAAGGTGCTGCTGGCGGTGTTCTTCGCCGCGTACCTGTCCGCCAACCGCAGCGCCCTGGCGTACACCGGCCGCCGGATCTGGTGGCTCCAGCTGCCCACCGGCCGGGTGCTCGGCCCGATCGTCGCGATCTGGCTGGCCAGTGTGGGCGTGCTGGTCCTGGAGCGCGACCTGGGCACCTCGCTGCTGTTCTTCGGCCTGTTCGTCGTCATGCTCTACGTCGCCACCGGCCGCACCGGCTGGATCGCCGTCGGCCTGCTCCTGGCGGTGCTCGGCGCGGTCGCCGTGGCCCGGCTGGAACCGCACGTCCACGGCCGGATCGAGGACTGGCTGCACCCGTTCGCCACGATCGACGCCGGTGAGGGACCCAACCAGCTCGCGCAGTCGCTGTTCGCCTTCGCCGAGGGCGGCATCCTCGGCACCGGCCTGGGTCTCGGCCACTCCGTCCTCATCGGCTTCGCCGCCAAGTCGGACTTCATCCTGGCCACGGCCGGCGAGGAACTGGGCCTGGCCGGGCTGTCCGCCATCTTCCTGCTGTACGGCCTGCTGGTGGAGCGCGGCTACCGCGCGGGCCTGGCCCTGCGCGACCCGTTCGGGCGGTTGCTCGCGGTCGGTCTCGCCTCGATCGTGGCGCTCCAGGTGTTCGTGATCGCGGGCGGGGTGACCGGGCTGATCCCGCTGACCGGCATGGCGATGCCGTTCCTCGCCCAGGGCGGCTCGTCGGTCGTGACCAACTGGGCGATCGTGGCCCTGCTGATCCGGGTCAGCCACGCGGCCCGCAAGCAGTACGACGGGCAGGTGGCCCCGTGACCCGCCACATCCGGCACGCCGCCGCCTTCTGCGCGCTGCTCCTGGTGGCACTGCTGGTGAACGCCACCCGCATCCAGGTCTTCCAGGCCCCCGCCTACGACGACAATCCCGCCAACCGCCGCCAGGCCATCGCCCGGTACGGCCAGCCGCGCGGTGACATCCTGGTCGGCGGCCGGCCGGTCACCGGTTCCAAGGACACGGCCGGGCGGCTCCGGTACGAGCGGACGTACACGGACGGGCCGCTGTACGCCCCGGTCACCGGCTTCGCCTCCCAGGTGTACGGCTCCTCGTTCCTGGAGGACACCGAGGACGGGATCCTCTCCGGCACCGATCCGATGCTGTCGCCGTTCCCGCTGGTGGGGGAGCTGACCCGGGCCCGGAGTGCGGGGGGTGACGTGGCGACCACCCTCAACGCGGCGGCCCAGCGGGCGGCGTACGCCGGGCTCGGGGCGCGCAAGGGCGCGGTGGCGGCGCTGGAGCCGTCGACCGGGCGCGTGCTGGCCCTGGTCTCCACCCCGTCGTACGACCCGGAGTCGCTGTCGGGCAACGGCGCGACGGTGGCCCGGTCCTGGGCGCAGCTGAACGAGGACCCGAACAAGCCGATGCTCAACCGGGCGGCCCGGCACACCTATCCGCCGGGCTCCACCTTCAAGGTGGTGACGGCGGCGGCGGCGCTCGACGCGGGCGTGATCACGGACGTCGACGAGCCGACCGACTCCCCCGCCCCGTACACCCTGCCCGGCACCACGACGAGCCTGACCAACGAGAGCGAGGTCTGCGAGGACGCGCCGCTGCGGGTGGCCTTCGAGTGGTCCTGCAACACGGTGTTCGCCAAGCTCGGCGTGGACGTCGGGGTGGCGGACATGGCGGCCACGGCCGAGGCGTTCGGCTTCAACGCGACCGATCTGCGCATTCCGTACGCGGTCGCGCCGAGCACCTTCGACACCACGGTCGACAGGGCGCAGCTGGCGCTCTCCTCCATCGGCCAGTACAACACCCGCGCGACCCCGCTGCAGATGGCGATGGTGGCGGCGGCGGTGGCGAACGGGGGCCAGGTGCGCGAGCCGTATCTGGTGGAGCGGACGACGACGGCGCGCGGCTCGACCGTGGCCGCCGCAGGTCCGCGCCCGGTGCGCCAGGCGATGCATCCGTCGACCGCCGTGCGCCTGCGCGCGCTGATGCGGAACGTGGTCGAGGACGGCACCGGCACCAACGCGGCGATCCCCGGGGCCACGGTCGGCGGCAAGACCGGCACCGCCCAGCACGGCATCGGCAACTCCGGTACCCCGTACGCGTGGTTCGTCTCCTGGGCGCAGGACGGGCGGGACCTGGAGCCGAAGGTGGCGGTGGCGGTGGTGGTGGAGGACGCGGCGGCCGACCGGGGGGACATCACCGGGGGCGGGGTGGCGGCACCGATCGCCAAGGCGGTGATGGAGGCGGTGCTCAGGACGGCCGGCTGAGGTCAGTCCCGGGCGCCGCCCTCCTCGATCGTCTGCCGCACCTCCGCCACCCGCTCCCGCTCCTCCGCCGCGAACCGCTGGGCGTCCAGTCGCTCGGCGATCTCCTCGTCCTGGGACATGAGCCGGTCGAGGCTGGAGTCGCCGAGTTCCAGGACGCCGAGGTCGACGTAGGCCCGCTGGAGACGTTCGCCCCACAGGCCGATGTCCTTGACGCAGGGGACGATGCGGCTGAAGAGGAGTTTGCGGAAGAGGGCGAGGAACTCGGACTGCTCGCTGTACTCCTCCGCCTCGGCCTTCGGGATGCCGAAGTTCTCCAGGACCTCGACCCCGCGCAGGCGATCACGCATGAGGTAGCAGCCCTCGATGACGAACTCCTCGCGTTCGCGCAGCTCGGCGTCGGTGAGCTGCCGGTAGTAGTCGCGCAGGGCCATGCGGCCGAAGGCCACGTGCCGGGCCTCGTCCTGCATGACGTAGGCGAGGATCTGCTTCGGGAGTTCCTTGGTCGTGGTGTCCCGGATCATGCCGAAGGCGGCCAGGGCGAGACCTTCGATCAGCACCTGCATCCCGAGGTAGGGCATGTCCCAGCGGCTGTCGCGCAGGGTGTCGCCGAGGAGGGACTGGAGGTTGTCGTTGATCGGGTAGAGGAGCCCTATCTTCTCGTGCAGGAAGCGGCCGTAGATCTCGGCGTGCCGGGCCTCGTCCATGGTCTGGGTGGCGGAGTAGAACTTGGCGTCGAGGTCGGGCACGGACTCCACGATCCGCGCGGCGCAGATCATGGCGCCCTGCTCGCCGTGCAGGAACTGGCTGAACTGCCAGGAGGCATAGTGCCGGCGCAGGTCGGCGCGGTCCTTGCCGGTGAGTTTCGCCCAGTGCCTGGTGCCGTACAGGGCCATGGCCTCGTCGGGGGTGCCGAGGGGGTCGTACGGGTCGACCTCCAGCTCCCAGTCGATGCGTTTGGCGCCGTCCCACTGCTTGTCCTTGCCCTTCTGGTAGAGGGCGAGCAGGCGGTCCCGTCCGTCGTCGTACTCCCAGTTGAAGCGCGCCGCGCCGGTCGCGGGGACCGCCCAGCCGGGATCGTCCGGTGTGGTGGTGTACACGTCGAAGGTCGGCATGTCCCGCAGACTCCCGCGTAGTAGACGCGCGGTCAACAAGTCGCGCACGAACTATTGACGAGCTTGCTGACAGGCAGTCTCATAAGCAGTGACCCACGGGTAACCGAACAGCGCTCCGTACGACGAGATGGGACTGCCATGACGACCCTGACGGAAGCCGACGCGGTCGAGGGGCTGCGAGACGCGCTCGGCCTGCTCAAGGACCGGGAGCAGGTGGCCGAGCGGCTGCTCGACTCTTCCGCCAAGCACTCCTTCGACCCGGACAAGGAACTCGACTGGGACGCTCCCTTCGAGGAGGGGAAGTGGTTCTGGCCGCCGGAGCTGGTGTCGCTGTACGACACCCCGATGTGGAAGCGGATGAGCGAGGAGCAGCGGATCCTGCTGTCCCGGCACGAGTCGGCGGCGCTCGCCTCGCTGGGCATCTGGTTCGAGATCATCCTCATGCAGCTGCTCGTCCGGCACATCTACGACAAGGCGGCGACGAGCGCCCACGTGCGCTACGCGCTCACCGAGATCGAGGACGAGTGCCGGCACTCGAAGATGTTCGCCCGGCTGATAGCCCGGGGGGAGACCCCCTGGTACCCCGTCAGCCGCACCCACCAGCACCTCGGCCGGCTGTTCAAGACCATCTCCACCACGCCGGGCTCCTTCACCGCGACCCTGCTCGGTGAGGAGGTGCTCGACTGGATGCAGCGGCTGACCTTCCCCGACGAGCGGGTGCAGCCGCTGATCCGCGGCGTGACGCGCATCCACGTCGTGGAGGAGGCCCGCCATGTGCGGTACGCCCGTGAGGAGCTGCGGCGCCAGATGGTGACGGCGCCGAAGTGGTCCCAGGAGTTCACCCGCGTCACCTCCGGCGAGTTCGCCCGCGTCTTCTCGGTCGCCTTCGTGAACCCCGAGGTGTACGCCAACGTGGGCCTGGACAAGCGCGAGGCCATGGCCCAGGTCAAGGCCAGCGGCCACCGCAAGGAGATCATGCAGACCGGCGCCAAGCGGCTGACCGACTTCCTCGACGACATCGGCGTCCTGCGAGGCGTCGGCCGCCGGCTGTGGAAGTCCTCGGGGCTGCTGGCCTGAACACCCCACGCTCCCCCGGCGTGCGGCGGGGGCCGCCGGTTACGCTGCCGGTCATGACCCCCCAGGCCCCCGCCCGCGCCTACCGCCGGCTCAGTGTCGAGGAACGGCGCAGCCAGCTGCTCGACGCCGCGCTCTCCCTGTTCGCGCACCGGGCCCCCGAGGACGTCTCGCTGGACGACGTGGCGGAGGCCGCCGGAGTCTCCCGGCCGCTGGTGTACCGCTACTTCCCCGGCGGCAAGCAGCAGCTGTACG
Organism: Streptomyces sp.; assembly: GCF_035645055.1. Lineage (GTDB taxonomy): Bacteria > Actinomycetota > Actinomycetes > Streptomycetales > Streptomycetaceae > Streptomyces. The sequence goes on from NZ_DASQNH010000082.1 coordinate 5,853, forward strand.
AGGCCGCCCTGCGGTCGGCCGCCGAGGCGCTGCGGGGCTGCTTCGACGAGCCGCGCGAGGGCCCGCTGCTGCCCCGCCTGGCCCGGGCCCTGGACCGCTACCTCACCTTCGTCGACGAGCACGACGCGGGCTTCAGCGCGCTGCTCCAGGGCGGCAGCGTGGTGGAGACCTCCCGTACGACGGCGATAGTGGACGGCGTGCGGCGGGCGGCGGCCGAGCACATCTACCGGCATCTGGGCGTGGACCGGCCCGGTCCCCGGCTGCGGATGACCGTGCGGATGTGGATCACCGCGGTGGAGGCGGCCTCCCTGATGTGGCTGGACGAGGAGAAGCAGCCGCCCGCCGACGAGCTGCGGGACTGGCTGGTGGACCAGTTCCTGGCGGTTCTGTCGGTGACCGCCGCGCGGGACGCCCAGGTCGCGGCCGTGGTGGCGGCCCTCGCCCCGGCGGATGACTGACACTGGTGGCGTGAAGAGCGAAGACACCCCCTTCGAGGGCGGGCCGATGGACGGCCGTACGCTGCCCGTGCTGCTGGGGATCACCGGGCACCCGCCCAAGACGTACCGCATCCCCGTCCCGGACCCGGCGGGCGGCCCGCCGACCGTGCTGGTCTACCGCCGGGTGTCGCGCGGCCAGGGCCGGCTGACCCAGCGCTGGAAGTACGTCCACGACCCCGGGGGCGAGCGGGGCGGCGGCGGGCCGAAGTGGCCGTGGTCGAAGCCGTCGCGGCCCGCCGGTCCCGGCGCCACGCCGGGCGGCAACCGGGACGACGCCGAAGGGTGACGCGGTTACGCCATCCCGAGCACGCCCGGCGAGCGGCCCGCGCGAAGGCGCCGGATGCTCGCGGTGCGGCGCGGAGACTCCGCCCCGCACCGGAGGTGATGACGTGTCAGGAAGGCTTCTGCGACTGGCCTGTACGGCGGCCGTGACGCTCTGCGCCACCCTCACGCCCGGCCCGGCGGCCGCCGTGCCCGAGCCCGAGCCGTCCCGCGACCGCACGCTCTCCCGGTTGCTGACGGATCTTCAGCGACTGTACCGGGAGGCCGAGCGGGCGACGGAGACGTACAACGCCACCGAGGAGGAGCTGAAGGAGCGGCGCGCCGAGGTCGCCCGGCTCGACCGCGCGCTGGCCCGCGCCCGGCTCTCCCTGCACGACAGCCGGGGCGCGGCCGGCCGCCTCGCCCGGCAGCAGTACCAGAGCACCAGCACCGCGCTCACGCCGTACGTACGCCTGCTCCTGGCCCGCGATCCGCAGCGCGCCCTCGACGAGGGCCATGTGATCGGCCAGGTGGCGCGGGAGCGCGCCGAGACGGTGGGCCGCCTCACCGGCACCGCACGCAAGGCGGACGAACTGGCCCGCCGGGCGCGCAAGGCGCTCGACTCCCAGCTCGCCCTCGCCGAGCGGCAGCGCGCGGAGCGGGACGGCGTGCGGGAGCGGCTCGGCGACATCGAGGAACTGCTGGCCTCCCTCACCGCCGAGCAGCTGACCGCGCTCGCCGAGTTCGAGAACAAGGGGATCGAGAAGGCGCAGCGGGACCTGGTGGCCTCCGGCGCGCTCGCCGCCGACGACGCCAAGCCGTCCGACGAGGGCGAGCGGGCCCTGCGCTACGCCATGCGGCAGCTGGGCAAGCCGTACGAGTGGGGTGCGGAGGGCCCGCAGACCTACGACTGCTCCGGTCTGACCTCCGAGGCCTGGGGCCACGCGGGCACCCCCATCCCCCGCACCAGCCAGGAACAGTGGACCCGGCTCCCCCGCATCCCCTTGAAGGACCTGCGCCCCGGCGACCTGGTGATCTACTTCCCGGAGGCCACGCACGTCGCGATGTACGCCGGCGACGGCCAGGTCGTCCACGCCCCCCGCACCGGCGAGAGGATCAAGCTCTCCCCGCTGGCGAACAACCCGATCCTCGGAGCGGTGCGCCCGGACGAGCGCCCGGAAGGGCCGCGGGAGGGCTACGCTCCCGCCGCGCCCGAGACCTCCATCAGATAACCCTCGGTCTTCGCCGGCTCGGAGAAGCAAGCCGACGGCCCCGCAAGGCCTCTACCAGCGGTTTCCACCGAACTGGTCAGCCTTCACGGGGCCGTGGGCCGTCTGTGGGCCGTCAGGCCGAACTTTGGGCCTTGGCGTAGACGGTGGCGATTGCCGTCCGGGTTCGCTCCTGGCTACTCGGCATGAGGTGCGCGTAGATCCGCAGAGTCAGGGCAGCGTTGCTGTACCCGCGGTACTCGCTGACCGCCTTGATGCTCTCGCCGCCGTCCGGGAGCGCGGAACCCAGGGACGGCCGGTGGCCTGAAGGGCGGCACGGGTGGGAGCGATCAGGTCGGGGTGATCGCGGCCCTGGATGCGCTGGGCGAGGGTGTAGCGCTGGCAGGGCGGCGAGGCGTGGATGAAGTCGAACTCCCCGCCGTGCTCCCGGACGAAGTCGAGGGCGTCACCCTGGACGAAGGGGAACGGGTAGCGGGGCTGCGGGCTGATGTCGATGCCGGTGACGTCGAAGCCGGCCAGGTGGTAGCCCATGCTCGCGTCGCCCTGGCAGCAGAACAGATCCAGCACCCGGAGCCCGTTAGGAAGCGCGGTGGTCATCACTTGCCCTCCCTGTCGTGTGCGGAGCCGTGGTTGGCCTCCCAGCCGGTGACCAGGGCGCGAACCTGGGCGTCATCGGTGGCGGTGGCGCTCGCGCCGCAGTGGCAGACGGCCGAGGCCCGTCCGAGTCCGGCGTTGATGTGCAGGCCGGGACGCTCGGCGTCGGGGCGAGATCGGCCACGGCCGTCACCTCGCGGCCCGGATGATGGCGGGAGCGGAGGTGGTGTGGCCGGTGCCCTTGCAGGCCCGGCAGGTCACGCGGAGGGTGGCGCGGGAGCCGTCGGACTGGCGGGTGCCGGTGGTGATGGCGGCGGTGGCGAAGCCGTCGCAGTCGCGGCAGACGGGCGTGATCTGGGCGCGCTGGGGCATGATGAGGTCTCCCTTTCGGGTCCGTTGGATCTCGAAGTGGTCCAGGCGCCCGGAGCGGCGGAAGTTTGGCGAGGGTGCGTCGGTGCGGTGCATCTCGGCTTCCGGCGCGGCCGGTTCCTCGTCCACAGCCTGTGCTGGCGTGGCCTGATCGGCCGGGGTGTGCACCAGGAGGGTTCCGCCGAGGAAGGCCAGGGCTGGCCAGCCGGCGACGAGGATGCGCAGCCAGCCGGGTACGTGGCCGAGGTCGAGGAGCCCGGCGGTCGCGATGTTCGCGCCGAGGGAGGCGAACAGGGGGATGACGAACCAGGTCCAGGCCGATCGGTCACGGCGGGCCGTGCGTAACCGGCGCCAGGCAGCCACGAGCAGCAGATCGACGGAGACCGGATAGGCCCAGGCCTTCCAGCCGGACTGTCCGGCGGCCTCGGCCAGGTCGTGCAGGTGGGCGAAGGACAGCGCACCGGCGATGACGGCTTGAACGAGTACGGCGTCGAGACGGATCGAACGGATCATGGGGGACACCTCCTTTCGAAGGAGTCAGGCCGGGAGCCGGGCGAGGCCGGAACGCCGCCCGGTCCGGGGCGGTGGTCAGTCGGGGGTCTGGCCGGTGCCGAAGCAGTTCGGGCAGAGGCCGGACTGTTCGCCGACGGCACGGCGCTTGCGGCCGACGTGGACGGTGCGAGAGACCTCACCCGTGCCCTTGCAGACCGGACAGTCCTCGGCGCCGGACTGGCGTGCGGTGGAGTTGGGCTTGGCCATTGGTCTTGCCCTCCTTCCGGTTTTCGGCATGGCGGGGGTAGGGACCTGGCGCGAAGGCGGTCACGCCGACCGGTGAAGCGGGAGTGCTAGTCGGTGACCGGGCGGGGCTTGACCAGCGACGGGCCAGGCGCCGGCACCTCGGTAAGCACGTGCGGCAGGAAGGGCTCCAGCGCGGGAAGGTCCGGGACCAGGTGCGCGAACTCCCGGCAGATGGTGACTACTTCGTCGCGGGAGGTGTGCGGGGTGCGGATCTTCGCAAGGCACTAGAGGCTGAGGGGCTGGTGACTTCGTCTCGTGGGCACGGCACCGTCGTGAGGCACCAAGCCCCGCTCAAGCGGCTGGGGATCGTCAGGTACGACAAGGCCAAATGGCGTGACGGCGACGAGGTGGCGTTCATCGCGGACCGTGCGGCCTCCGGACGTAGCTACCGGCGGAACGAGCAGACGCAGACGGTGAGCCTCGTGAAAGCCCCGCCGGTAGTCGCAGCTGCCCATGGTCTGCCTGAAGGGGCGGACGTCTACGCGAGGGCACGGCTGGTGAAGGAAGGCAACCAGCCGACCCACACCCTGACCAGCTATTACCGGCCGAGCACGTCGAGGGAACGCGATTGGTGGATCCGACCCCGGGACCGGCCGGCCGCGGCGGTGGCTTCCGGGTGCTGTACGACGCGGGTTACGAGATCGACCACATGAAGGAAGAGCTTTTCGCCAGGGCCGCCACGGCCGACGAAGTGAAGCTCCTTCAGCTCCCGTCGCCGGCGAGCCGGTCGTCGAGTTGCATCGGACGACCTACACGGCCTCTGGCACAGTGGTCGAGTTCGCCATCGGTGTACACGCGGCTTCCCGCTTCGCATGGGAGTACGAGTTCAAGGTTCCGGACTCGGCGAAGGACAAGAAGGGGCAGTGATGATCTCGACGCAGGCATGGGCCGACACGCGGCGCCTGTGGGACTACCACCAGATGGACCACCGCCTACGGCCCTGCTCAGTTGCGATTGGCTTGGGTAGCCACGACCTCGGTGTGGCCGATACGGCGGTAGACCTGTACCAGCGCGGCATGGCTCCACTGCTCGTGTTCACCGGAGCCACCAGTCCCACGACGCGGGAACGTATGCCGAAGGGCGAGGCCGTCCACTACCGCGAGCACGCCCTCGAACTGGGCGTCCCTGACTTAGCGATCCTGGTTGAGCCACGTGCCCGCAACACGGGCGAGAACATCCGCTTCTCTAAGGCCGTGATCGAGGAGGCCGGCGTCGACGTATCCTCCGTGCTGTTGATCAGCAAGCCCTATGAGGAGCGGCGCGCTTACGCCACCGCCCGTAAGCAGTGGCCCGGGGTCGAGATCGTCAGCGCCTCTACTCCAATGATGCTCGATGAATACGTGGACTCCATCCAGGACCCCCGCCTGGTCATTGGCATGCTTGTCGGCGCACTTCAGCGGCTGCTGATCTACCCGCAGCAGGGTTTCATGATCAGTCAGCCTGTGCCGGACGACGTGTTGGAGGCCTACGAGCGGCTGTGCCGCGAGGGCTTCACCAGCCGACTCCTCGCTCCCGATCGGCCCTCCGCCTGAAGCGAGCCAGGTCTCAAGCCAGACGATACCCCTTCACTGTTTATTCCTGGCGGGAATCGTCGTGCATGAAGACCGGCGAGTGCTGGTGATTCGCCATTCCGCCAACGGCCGTGGAACCTCCGGGCGGGGCGCTTGAGCGGACGAAAACCATGAGGATGGGGTTCGCCGTGAGGCCTACGAAGGGACTGGGATCAGGGTCCGCGTGGACGTGGAGGTCAGCCTCGGCCGGCGCCTTCGGAGCAGCGGTGCTGTCAACGGGGCTTGCAGCCATTCACTCGGTACCCGAGGCCGGTCGCCTCAATTGCCCCATACATGAAGCCGACGAACGCAGGCTGCACCTCTGTCTCGATCATAGTGCCGCTATCGAGCCTTTCCTTTATCACCTGGCTTGCGGATTGTGCGGCATTTGCTGAGTCGAGTTGCGCCTCCCTTCGGCTAATCGTACGACCGTCCCGCAATTGAATTGGGGCGCCGACAATTACCCCCACCTTGATTAGCCTAATCGGAAGAAATGGACTACCGCGGCCGAAAATGATCGTTACGCAGCCCGTCTTTTGCCAATTTCCGTCGTTCGGGTCCGGCTCAAAGTTGAAGGCATCCGGGCTGATAACCCCTGGCATTCCGCCCGTTTCCGACGCATCGGTGAGGGTGTAGTAGATTGACTCGGTGCTCATCTCATCTCCCCAAATCTCGTAGCTCTACGGTAGTGTGAGCTACAACAGGCGGCGTCGCCCGAAATGTAGCTTCGGAAATCTTGGCCAATGTCATGAGCGGTCCCTTTTTAAGTCTAGTGCTTATGGTGTCGGGCTGCACTGCGGCAAGACCATCGCCGTCCTCCAGCACGTCAACAACGATTATCTAACACAATGAGGTGAATCGCCCCCTGATGGCCGCGCCCGGGGCGTTCGGTCCAGGGTGGTCACGTCGCCGTGGATCGTGCCGGACGAGCTATGGGACCACCTTGAGCCGCTGCTGCCGCAGCGCGAGACGTGCTTTCGGTATCCCGGGGGCGTAAACCGCTGTCTGACGGGTCTTCAGGTGTCGCCCCGAAGGCGGTCACGAACAACTCTCGGACGAGTCGACCGCGGTTGCATGAAGTTGCACGGACCAGGCGGTTGCGGCTTTGAGCAAGGTCTACGCGATCCTCATCATGGGCGCCCTACGCGACGAGGCGCCGCATATCCGGACGCACGACGACCGCAAGCTGACCACGGTAGGCGAATGATCTTCGACCGGCGAGGCCGGAGTTGTTACAGGTTTCTCTACCTCATCAAGCCCCGGCTGCGCTCCGCTCCGCCGGGCGCGCTCCCGACTCGGCCGCGGGCGCCGCTCCTGCCTCCGGCCCGCTCCACCCGCGCTGCGCCGACGCGCGCCCACACGTGGATAGGGCCGGAGGCCATCGGTCGATCACCGCAGAGAGCGGGCCGCGGTCAAGGCAATGCCTCCGGCGGGGGATCGGCCGGCACCGGGATGGAGGGGGCGCCGTCCCCGACCGCAGGTCCGTAGTGGCGGGCGCGGGGAGCTCCCATCCCGTCCACCGTCGACCCAGGCAGAGCCGAGCAGACGCGGCCCCTGGCGTCCAGGTCGTTCGTACAGTGGCGCGCTCCACCTGGACGCCAGGAACCACGCCCGCTCCACAGTGTGTGGGTCGACGGCGGACGGGATGGGAGCTGGGGAGGTAGTGGGCTAAGGGATTCGGGCGTCAGCGGAAAGGGCGCTTGTGCACGATCTGCATCGACCCAACGTTCAGCCAAGTTGTTGTGGAGACGAGCCGCGACCAGTGAGTACACCTGCAGACGCGTGCAGACAGATGCCCACCCAACGCCTAATCAACGCTGGGCCGGCGCATGCAGGCCAGGCAGCTGAAACTAGGTGGTCAGAGCGAAGATTGAGTAGGGCGCTCCGATGGCCGCTGCTACGGACTCTTCACGTCACAGCGGCTCAAGTATCCGAACACCCCCAGGAGCCGCGCCTGTTGAGGTACCGAAGACTGGGGCAGGGGCAACACCGCGTGCTGTAGTCTGCCGGTCAGTCATCTTTGGGTACGCCCAAGAGCCGTGCGCGTCGAACTTGCCGGAACGCGTCGCACGGCTGCGGCGTCTCGGGATGACCCTCAAGAGGTCTCGAATCAACTCACTGAGGAGGTACCGGTGTCTGGAGAGCCAGGCCACCCTAACGCATCCCGAGATGCGCTCACGCTACCCGTTTCGGCATTGCTATGCAATGCCGATGGCGGTCACCGTCATCTCTGCTCGCAGATGATCGAGGCTACAAAACCTCGCTCATCGCGGACTGCACGGGCGACGGAGTTGCTACAGCTCGCCAGAGAGATCGTAAGTCTGATCATCCTCTGCATCCCCTTCCTGGCAGGCAGGTTGCTCTAGACGTGCCCTCCCCGCGCCCCGAAAGGCGGAGCATGGCGGGGAACAACGGAGAGAGCGCCGGAAAGGACCAGGTCAGGGCATCTCCAGCTCAGACCTCATCCGCATGCGTGATCTTCCCAACTAGAGACGGCCCCGGTACATTCGGGGGCCGTCTGTGGGCCGTCCGAGGGTGACCGACGCCGACCGACAATGACAGACGACAACAGCCGGAGTCCAGGTCAGAGGCTCGTCAGGCTCCGCTGACCGAGGCCAGATAAGCGGCCGTCTTCTCCGGCTCGTAGAAGAAGTTCTCGAAGTCCGCCGGGTCGTTGAAGCCGTTGGCGAAACGATCAGCCACCGGCTGGAGCTGGCCCGCGGCGCCGATGAGGTTCAGGACGTGCTCCGGCGGCGGGGCCAGCATCGTGTTGGTCCACTTGGTGACGTGCCGGGCCGTGGCCCAGTAGCGGTCGAACGTGGCCCGCATCCACTCCTCGTCGAATGGCTTGTCACCGTGTTCGAGGATGGCGGCGAGGTAGGCGGCCGCGCACTTGGACGCCGAGTTGGAGCCCTGTCCGGTGATCGGGTCGTTGGCGACGACCACGTCGGCGACGCCGAGGACCAGGCCGCCGGAGGGCAGCCGGCCGATGGGGTTGCGGACCGTGGGGGCGTAGCGGCCGGCGAGGGTGCCGCCGGCGTCGGTCAGTTCCACCTTGGTGGCCCGCGCGTACTCCCAGGGCGTGAACCTCTCCATGAGTTCCAGGGTCAGGGAGAGGTGTTCCGCCGGGTCCTTGACGCTCTTGAACGCGTCCAGCGGGCCGCCGGGTATGCCCTCCCAGAACAGGATGTCGGCGCGGCCGGAGGTGGTGAGCGTCGGCATGACGAACAGCTCGCCGACGCCGGGCACCAGGTTGCAGCGGACCGCGTCGAACTCGGGGTGCTCCGGGCGCGGGCCCATGCCGTGGACGTACGCCACCGCGAGAGCGCGCTGCGGCTCGGTGTACGGGGAGCGCTCGGGGTCGCGGGCGAACATCTGCACCAGCTCGCCCTTGCCGGCCGCGACCAGCACCAGGTCGTACGCGCGGGAGAAGTAGTCGAGGTCGCCGACGGCCGCGCCGTGGATGACGAGCTGGCCGCCGCGCTGCGCGAAGGTCTCCATCCAGCCGGCCATCTTCACCCGCTGGTCGACCGACTGCGCGAACCCGTCCAGCCTGCCCACCCAGTCGATCGCGCGCTGCGTCGGCCCCGGGTCGTGCGAGCCGGGGGCGGCCACCGAGACGCCGAGTCCTTCGATCTTCGGGGCCTGGGACTCCCAGAAGTTCAGCTGGAGGTCGCGCTCGTGCTGGAGTGCCGTGTGGAACATGCACTGCGTCGACATGACCCGGCCGGAGCGGATCTCGTCCGCGGTCCGGTTGGACATCAGGGTGACCTCGTAGCCGTGCGACTGGAGGCCGAGGGCGAGCTGGAGGCCGGACTGGCCGGCTCCGACGACGAGTATCTTCCGCATGCGGTTGCTGTCTCCTAGTCGGGACTACTCGGGGGTTTCGTCGAGCGCGTGGCCGACGAGGGCCAGGAGGGTCTCGATCACCGAGATCCGGCGCCGCGCATCCATGATCATGACAGGTATGTGCGGCGGAATCGTGAGGGCTTCGCGGACGTCCTCCGGATCGAACAGCTCGCTGCCGTCGAAGTGGTTGACCGCGACGACGTACGGCAGTCCGCAGCTCTCGAAGTAGTCGAGCGCCGGGAAGCAGTCCTTCAGGCGGCGGGTGTCGGCCAGCACGACCGCGCCGATCGCGCCGCGCACCAGGTCGTCCCACATGAACCAGAACCGCTGCTGGCCCGGCGTGCCGAACAGGTACAGCACCAGGTCGTCGTCGAGCGTGAGGCGGCCGAAGTCCATGGCCACGGTGGTGGTCAGCTTGCCGGGCGTGGCGGTGAGGTCGTCGGTCTCCTCGCTGGCCTCGGTCATCAGGGCCTCGGTCTGCAGCGGGGTGATCTCCGAGACGGCGGTGACCAGCGTGGTCTTGCCGACGCCGAAGCCGCCCGCCACCACGATCTTCGTGGCGATGGGCGCCCGGGTGCGGTCCGTCTGCCAGGACTTCAGATCCTCGTCGGGCTCGGCCGGCTCGACGAGCGGGGAGACGCCACGAGCGGCATCAGAGACGACGGAGTCCACTCAGCACCCTTTCCAGCAGCGCGCGGTTCGGGCGGCCCGTGCCGTGCCCGGTACCGGTTCCGTACACCCGGATCTTTCCCTGGTCCGCGAGATCGCTCAGAAGCACGCGGACCACGCCGAGCGGCATCTTCAGCAGCGCGGCGATCTCGGCCACCGTGCGCATCCGGCGGCACAGTTCGACGATGGCCAGCATCTCCGGCATCACCCGCGTGGTGAGGGAGCCATTCGTCAGTTCCCTCCGCTCCTCGGCGGCGTCCAGCGCGGCCGTGCTGGCCACGAACGTCTCGACCAGCAGGACGTGCCCGAAGCGGGTACGGCCGCCGGTGAGCGAGTAGGGGCGGACGCGGGCAGGCTTGCGGTCGCCGCCGCGGACCGGGAGCTGGGACTTCGGCGTGGCACTCATCGGGCACTCCCCGTCGACTCGGACTCCAGGGATTTCCGTAGCTCGCTGCGCAGTTCGGGCGTCAGCACATGGCCGGCGCGGCCGACGAAGAGCGCCATGTGGTACGCCACCACGCTCATGTCGCAGTCCGCGGAACCGTGCACGCCGAGCAGCGAGCCGTCGCTGATCGACATGACGAACAGGCTGCCCTCGTCCATCGCGATCATGGTGTGCTTCACCCCGCCGAACTCCAGCAGCCGGGCGGCGCCGATGGTGAGGCTGCCGATGCCGGAGACGATGGTGGCCAGGTCGGCGGCGGAGCCGCGCGGGCCTGTGGGGCGGTCGGCCGGGGTCCGGCGGGCCGCCTCGTTCCTGCCCGGGTCGGAGGAGAGCAGCAGCAGACCGTCCGAGGAGACCACGGCCACCGAGAGGATGCCGGGCACCTCCTCGACGAGGTTGGTCAGCAGCCAGTGCAGATTGCGGGCCTCACTGCTCAGTCCGAAGGTACTGGGCGCGGTCAACTGCTTGCCTCCTCGACGGTGCCCCCCGTGGCTTCTTCGGCGTGTGCGTGTCCTGCGGTCGTGCGGTGGTGTGGTGCGGGTGTTCCGGGTGCCGGTGTCTCGGCCGTCTGCTCGGCGATCTCCGCCTCGACATCGCGGCGACCGGCCTCCGCCCCCCGGCGGAAGCCCCCCAGCCGGCGGCGCAGCGCCTCCGCGTCGACACCGCCGGCACGCGGCCGTGGCGCCGTCGCGGGCGCGGTGATCTTCGGTGTGCGCTTGGGCAACCCCTTGTCGGTGAGCGGTTCCTCGCCCTCGTCGGGGGCGCGGTCGTGGGTGTCGGGGCCGATGGCGTACGGGTCGGCGGGGGCCGTCGGCTCCGGCAGTGCGGGGGCGGGTTCCGCGGACGCGGGATGCGCGGACGCGGGCTCCGGCGGGGTGGGCCGGCCGGCCGCCGGGGCCGGTTCCGCGGGTTCGGGGTGCTCGGCGTGTTCGGCCGCCTCGGTGCGTTCCGCGCGCGCGGGCTCCGGGATCAGCAGCTCCATGGTGGTCTCGGAGGGGGACTCCGGGACCTGGGGCTCGGCCGGCTCGGCCGGCTCCTGCGGACGTACGACCGCCTGGGACTCGGTCCCGGGCTCGGAGTCGTCCTCGGCCGCCTCGGCGCCCGCGGCGGCGTCCCGCTTCCGTCCGCCCTTCTCCGCTACGGCCTTCTCCGCTACGGCCTTCTCCGCGAGCGCCACCAGCGGGTCGCCGTTCTTCGCGCGGCCGTGCAGCACGTTGGAGTTGGCCTCGGCGTCGGCGCCGGGCAGGGAGAAGGTGTGGGTGCCGTCCGGGGACGGGGCGGCGCTGGGCACGGCGGCCGGCGCGGCGTCGGCGAGCAGCGGCTGCGGCAGCACGACGACCGCCGCGACACCGCCCTGCTTCTGCTCGCGCAGCTGGACGCGGACGCCGAGCCGGTGGGCGAGCCGGGCGACGACGTACAGCCCGAGTCCGAGCCCGTCCTCGCCCTCCTGGTCGTACGCGGCCTCGGGGTCGAAGTCGGCGAGCCGGGCGTTGAGCCGGGTCATCCGCTCCTCGGTCATGCCGATACCGCCGTCCTGGACGGAGAGCATGACCTCGCCGTTCTCCAGCAGCCAGCCGGAGACCTCGACGGGCACGTCGGGCGGGGAGAACGAGGTGGCGTTCTCCATCAGCTCGGCCAGCAGGTGGGAGAGGTCGTCGGCGGCGAACCCGGCGATGTGCGCGTGCGGTGGCAGCGCGGAGATCCGGACCCGCTCGTACCGCTCGATCTCGCTGACCGCTGCGCGGACGACGTCGACCAGCGGGACCGGGCCGGGATTCTGCTGGACGTGCTCGGTGCCGGCGAGGACGAGCAGGTTCTCGCTGTGCCGGCGCATCACGGTGGCGAAGTGGTCGAGCTTGAACAGGGTGGCGAGCCGGTCGGGGTCCTGCTCGCGCTCCTCCAGCTGCTCGATGACGGCGAGCTGGCGTTCGACCAGTCCGAGCGTGCGCAGCGCCAGGTTGACGAACGTGCCGCCGATGCTGGTGCGGACGCGCTCCAGCTGGGCGGCTGCCTGCTCCAGTTCCGCGCGCATCTCCTCACGGGCGTCGGCCATCTTCTGCCGCTGCCCGACCAGGTGCTTGCGGTCGGCCTCCAGGGTGGCGACCCGCTCGTGCAGGGTGACGGCCTGCGCGTGCAGCGCGTTGACGGAGCGCACGACCCGGGCGAACTCGTCGTTGCGGCCGGTGAACCTGACCGGTTCCTCGGCGGCCGGGTCGGCGGCTTCGGCGAGCCGGGCGGACCCGATGCGCAGCACGGCGAGCGGACGGGTGAGGGAACGCGCCATGGCGGTGGCGACGCCGACGGCGAGCAGCAGCAGCGCGCCGAGGATCGCGATGCGGATCTCCAGCTCGGTGACATCGTCGTCGCGCAGCCGCTCCAGGTCCTTGGTGCGGCGGTCGTACAGCGCGGACTCGACGCCGCGCATGGCGTCGACGCGGGCGGAGAGCGCGGCGTTCAGCTTTCCGGCGTCGGTGCCGAGTTCGCCGTCGGAGAGGGTCGGCTGGTCGGTGAGGCTCGCCAGGTAGTCCTCGGCGGAGTTGACCTCGGGGCCGGTGACCGTGGAGTCGTAGGAGGCGCGGGCGGCCTTGGTCGCGGTGTCGCGGAAGTCCTCCAGGGCCGCGTCGGAGCGCAGCCGGGCCTGCTGGGCGGCGGCGGAGAGCGCGGCGCGCTGCTTGCTGTCGGCCTCGGAGGAGGTGGTGACCGTGGTGGGCAGGCCGGTGACGGGGTCGATCACCGTCTCGGTGCCGCGCGGCACGTTGAGCGCGGCGAGCAGGAGTCCGCGGGTGGCGGCGGCCTGCTGGACGGCGGAGTCGAGTTCCGCGAGGGCGTACGCGCCGGAGCCCGCGCGGGGCGGCAGCTGCTCGGCCAGGTCCTCGGCGAGCCGGTGGAGTTCCGCGATGGCGTCGGAGTACGCCTGGTGTGCTTCGAGAGCGGTGCTCTTGCCGGTGAGCGCCGCTCTGCGGACGGCCGCGATGGCGTCGAGGTCCTCCAGCAGCGCGCCCGGGGTGTCGGTGTCGCCGCGCATCTCCTCGACCTGCCGGTCGACCCGCGCGCCGCGCTGCTCGGAGGGCGCCTTGCTCCGGGGGCGGCCGGCCGCGACGTACGAGGTCACCTCGTCGCGCTCGTCGGCGAGCGCGTGGGCGAGGGCGAGGGCGTCCTGGGTCCGCTCGGCGAGCGTCACCAGATCCTGTGTGTCGCTCGCCTGCGCGGTCGCGGCGAGCACGGACGGGGCTCCCGCGCCGGCGATCGCGGCGGCCACCACGGCGACGGCCATGATGAGCCGATTGCGTACGTGGGTGGGGCGGCCCTTTCCGACGGGGGTGTGCTCCGCTGCCCCCTCGGGGGCCGTCTGCCTGCCTGTGCGCCGAGGCCGCTTCTTCTGCACCGGTGCTCGCATTCCTGACTCGTGTACCCGTTGACCCGGGTGACGCTCCGTCAACTGGCGCGTACTCCCGGTACAGTTCCCGACCCTCCCAGTGCCGGTGGGCAGGGGGCGTACATCGCCTGACCCGCCACCCGAAGGAGTGAACATCGGACCGGAGTTGGCGGGCAAGTTCCTCTGGCGTGTGCGACCGCCTTGCGGGGCGGGCCGGTTGGACGTCTGCGGCAGGCTTTGGCAGGATTCGCCGCCACGCCTTGCCGGAGTGCGCCATTCCCTCCCAAAACCGGCCGCTGACCTGCGACGGCTCGGCGATTCGGCGATCGGCGCCGGCCTTTGGCGCACCGTGTGAAGGGCTCGTGCAGACTGACCGGATGCGTACGGAACTTGTCTCGGTGCCCGGTGATCCCGCGTACCCCAACGAGGACTTCGCCAGTGTCGGACTTCCCGCTTCCGGACAGGGCGGCTGCCTGGTCGTCCTGGACGGAGTGACTCCGCCGCGAGGCGACACCGGCTGTTCGCATTCCGTCCCCTGGTACACCGCGCGTCTGGGCGGGGCGCTGACCGAACTGACCGTTTCACTCCCGGATGTTCCGCTGTCCGGCGCACTGGCCCGCGCGATCACACGTACCTCCGAGGCTCACGCCACAACCTGTGACCTTTCTCACCCCCGCACCCCGCAGGCAACCGTCGCCCTGGCCCGGTGGACCGAGGAGACGGTCGACTATCTGGTGCTGTCCGACTCCGCCCTCCTGCTGGAGTCCTCCGACGGCACGGTCACCCCCGTCCTCGACGACCGTCTCGCCCGCCTCCCCCGTACGGCCCTCGCCTCCGACGCCCTCGTCGACGCGACCCTGCGCAACAAGGAGGGCGGGTTCTTCACCGCCGCCGCGGACCCGGCGGTGGCCGCCCGCGCGGTGACCGGCGCCGTCCCGCGCGCGCGGGTCGCCTCCCTGGCCGCACTCACCGACGGCGCCGCCCGCTGGACGGAGACGTTCCGGGAGGGTGACTGGACCGCTCTGCACACCGCCGTCCGCACCTACGGCCCCCGGTCCGTGATCGACCGCGTCCGCGCCCTGGAGGAGGCCGACCGGGAGACGCGCGCGCACCTGGGCCGCAGCAAGACGCACGACGACGCGACGGTCGTGTTCGTGGACCTGCCTGCGGTCGGCCGAGACGGCCTGCCGGCGCCTCTCACCAGCGACAACACCCCCCGCCGTCAGTGATCGCTCACAGCGAACGACGCCCTGGGAACAATCACGCCCCGCCATGCATTGAGTCGGCATAACTCAACTTGACTGCCGAAGGGGAGATCATGCTGCTGAGTCCACGGCGTTCACACCGCTCACCCTGCCTGTGCTGCCGCTCGACGACGAGGTCGTGCTGCCCGGGATGGTGGTTCCGCTGGACCTGAGCGACGCCGATGTGCGGGCCGCGGTGGAAGCCGCTCAGGCGGCC
>NZ_DASQNH010000083.1:0-18367 GCF_035645055.1 Streptomyces sp.
GCACCCGGTGCTCACCTTCGTCGGGCCGTACGAGGAGAAGCAGATCGGCGCCGCCATCCGCCGTGAGCTGCTGCGCGAGGGCCAGGTCTTCTACATCCACAACCGGGTCGAGTCGATCGACCGCGCGGCGGCCCGGCTGCGCGAGATCGTGCCCGAGGCGCGGATCGCGACGGCCCACGGCCAGATGTCTGAGCAGGCGCTGGAGCAGGTCGTCGTGGACTTCTGGGAGAAGAAGTTCGACGTGCTCGTCTCCACGACGATCGTCGAGTCCGGCATCGACATCTCCAACGCCAACACCCTGATCGTCGAGCGCGGCGACACCTTCGGCCTGTCCCAGCTGCACCAGCTGCGCGGCCGGGTGGGCCGTGGCCGCGAGCGCGGTTACGCGTACTTCCTGTATCCGCCGGAGAAGCCGCTCACGGAGACCGCGCACGAGCGGCTGGCGACCATCGCCCAGCACACGGAGATGGGCGCGGGCATGTACGTGGCGATGAAGGACCTGGAGATCCGCGGCGCGGGCAACCTGCTCGGCGGCGAGCAGTCCGGTCACATCGCGGGCGTCGGCTTCGACCTCTACGTCCGGATGGTCGGCGAGGCGGTCGCCGACTACCGGCGGCAGCTGGAGACCGGGGGGATCGAGGAGGAGCCGCCGCTCGAGGTCAAGATCGAGCTGCCGGTCGACGCGCACGTCCCCCACGACTACGCGCCCGGCGAGCGGCTGCGCCTCCAGGCCTACCGGGCCATCGCCTCCGCCAACACGGAGGAGGACATCAAGGCCGTACGGGAGGAACTCGTCGACCGGTACGGCAAGTTGCCCGAGCCGGTGGAGAACCTGCTGCTGGTGGCCGGGCTGCGGATGTTCGCGCGCGCGTGCGGCGTCGGCGAGATCGTGCTCCAGGGCACCAACATCCGCTTCGCGCCGGTGGAGTTGCGCGAGTCGCAGGAGCTGCGGCTCAAGCGGCTGTATCCGGGGACGGTCATCAAGCCGACCGCCCACCAGGTGCTGGTGCCGCGCCCCAAGACCGCGAAGGTCGGCGGCAAGCCGCTGGTCGGACGGGAACTGCTCGCGTGGGTCGGGGAGTTCCTGACCTCCGTGCTGGGGTCGTAGCCGCGCGGGTTGCGCACGGCGTGAAGCCGCCCGCGTGGCGTGAGGCCTTCGCGGGCGGCTTCCGACGCAAGGGGGGCTGCGGGCCGCCGCCGGGGTGGGTGCCCCGCGGCCGGCCTGGCGTCCTCGGTGACGGAGGCGGGGGCCTCCAGCCGGTCGAGCCTGTCGCGGTCCATGCCGAGCGGCCGAGTTGTGCCCCGGTGGTCTGGACTCTGGATGGTTACGGTGGATCCGGGTACACCACCCGCCCGCACCGGGGCGGAATGGAGCGGAGAAGCCAAGGGGAGGGGCGCGACGTGAGGCGTCTGAGGGGCGGGAAGGCGGCTGCCGCCGTGGCGCTGCTGTGCGCCGTGGCCGGTTGCACCGCCACCACGGGAGCGGGCGGGCCGCAGGAGACGACCGGCGGGGGAGCGGCCCTCGCGGCCGTGGAGTCGCTGCCCGTCAAGGGGCGGGCGCCGAAGACCGGTTACGACCGGGACCGGTTCGGCAGCCCCTGGGCCGACACCGACTCCAACCGGTGCGGCACCCGCGACGACATTCTGCGCCGGGACCTCACCGGCGTCCGGTTCGGTGACGACCGCTGCGAGGTGGCCTCGGGCACCCTCGACCCCGACCCGTACACCGGCCGGGACGTCACGTTCGTACGCGGTCGCAGCCAGGTCGACATCGACCATGTCGTCGCGCTCTCCGACGCCTGGCAGAAGGGCGCCGGGCAGTGGGACCCCGGCAAGCGCATCGCCTTCGCCAACGACCCGCTCAACCTCCTCGCCGTCGACGCCGGCACCAACCGCGCCAAGGGTGACGGCGACGCCGCGACCTGGCTGCCGCCGAACAGGGCGTACCGGTGCCCGTATGTCGCCGCGCAGGTCGCCGTGAAGAAGAAGTACGGGCTGTGGGTGACCGCCGCGGAGCGGGCCGCGATGCGGCGCGTGCTCTCCGGCTGCCCGGACCAGGAACTGCCCTCGGGCGGCAACCCGACGCAGGCACCGCCGCGGTTCCACGCCGACTGAGCGGCTGACTGGGCGGCTGACTGGGCGGCTGACTGGGCGGTTGACTGGGCGGTTGACTGGGCGGCTGGCCGAGTGACTGACCGACTGGGCGGCCCGGCTGAGCGGAAAACCGGTTCCCGGTCTCCGGCGCCCGGCCTACGGTGACCGCATGGAATGGAACGTGTCGAGCCTCGCCGAGCGTCCGGACATGCGGGAGCGGGTCTTCGCGATGGCGGACAGCTGGCCGGAGTTCGTGCTCCAGGACCCGGTGGGCTGGACCCACTTCGCGCGGATAGCCACCGAACTCCCGCAGTACGTGCTGTTCGCCGAGGACGAGCGGGGCGAGGTCGTCGCGAACGCCTTCAGCGTGCCGTTCGCGCTCGGCGCCGACGGCCGCGGTGAACTGCCCGCCCGTGGCTGGGACGCCGTCCTGCTGTGGGCCTTCTCGGATCTGCGCCGCGGGGTCCGCGCGGACACCGTGAGCGCCATCTCCGTCTCCGTCGCCCCGCGCGCCCAGGGCCTCGGCCTGTCCGCGCGGATGCTCACGGAGCTGCGGGACAACGCCCGCGCCCTCGGCTTCGGCGAGGTCGTCGCCCCTGTACGCCCCAACGCCAAGCACCTGGAACCGCGCACACCGATGGAGGAGTACGCCCGCCGGGTGCGCCCCGACGGGCTTCCGCACGACCCCTGGATGCGCGTCCACGCCCGGGCCGGCGCCGTCGTGCACTCCGTCGCACCGGCCTCGATGACCGTCTCCGGCTCGCTGGCGGAGTGGCGCCGGTGGACCGGGCTGCCCTTCGACACCGCGGGTGACATCGAGGTGCCCGGCGCGCTGGTGCCGGTGCGGTGCGAGCCGGAGCGGGGGTACGCGGTGTACGTCGAACCCAACGTGTGGATGCGGCACGCCCTGTAGGGCCTGGGGGAGGCCGCTACAGGGCGTGGATCCGGGGCCCCGGCCGGGGCGGGTGGCGGGTGGGCTCAGCCGCCGAGCGCGTCCAGGTCGATGATCTCGCCGCTGGGCTTCTTCGCCGCGACCGGCTTGCCGTAGTCACTGAAGACCAGCGAGTCCCGCCCGTCGGTGGTGGTGCTGTCCAGCCGCAGCAGATACGGCTCGCCCTTGGTGGCGACGTACAGCGTGTAGCGGTCCTTGCCGTCCTTCTCGTGCAGGACGATCGCCGGGGAGCCGTCGACGGTGGTGGTCTTGCCGCGCGCCGCGTCCGACTTCACGTCGTCGGTGTCGCCGAGCAGTGCGTCCAGGTCGCAGAAGTCGGCCACGCCCTCGGCGTCGGGGCCCGTGGCGGACATCTTGGCCCACTTCCCGGCCAGCATGTCCACGACCGCGTCGGTGTCCGCCTCGGGCTCGCCCTTGCTCTGGGCCCGCAGGAACGCCTCGTCGTAGCGCATGTAGAGGATGTCGCCGGTCCGGATCAGATCGGCCTTGCCCTCGCCCGTGCCGAAGGTGCCCGCGCACTCCCCCTTCTTGTTGACGGCCACGTCGAAGCGGATCGTGCCGCCGCTCTCCTCGTCGGGCACCTCGCCGGCCAGCCGCAGCGACGAGGCGCCGGTCGTGGCCTTGACGGACCGGTCCGCGATCTCGCCGCCGGTCAGCCCGGCGAACGGTCCCTTCGGCTTGTCGGCCGCCTTGTCCTGGCCCGGCAGACAGCCGGTGAGGCCGACGGTGGTCGCGGCGGCGAGGCAGAGGGCGGCAAGTGCGGTACGGCGCATGGGAGTTCCTCGGTGGTGAGCTGTTCTGCGGGGGTGTGGCGCGGGGGGTGGGGAGCGCGGCGGCCGGGCCGCCGGGTGAGCCGTCGGCTCAGGCGGTCTTCTTCCAGTCCTGGCAGCCGGAGGTCTTGAAGTAGGCGTCCGAGGCGCTGATGGTCACGACGGCCGTGCCGGTGACGTTGTTGTTCGCGATGATCGAGTCCATCGAGTGCTCGGCGTCCTTGGCGCGCTCCCAGTAGCACATGTCGTCGGTGTTGCCGGTCGACTTGTAGGTGCCCGGGGCAATGTCGGCGCCGACGCGGAACATGCCGCCGTCGCCGGCCATCGTGGCGGCGGGCGAGCCGCCCTCGGCCTGGGGGCCGACGGCCTCCCAGTCGTTGCAGCCGCTGGACGTGAAGAGCTTGTCGGTGGCCTTGACGGTCACGTAGCCGGTGCCGCTGACGTTGTCGTTGGCCAGCAGGGAGTCCATCTCGCCGGAGGCGTCCTTGGCCCGCTCCCAGTAGCACATGTCGTCGGTGTTGCCGGTGGTGCGGTAGGTGCCGGGCTTGATGTCCGAACCGACCTGGAAGTCGCCGTCCCCCTCGAAGGCGACCTTCTTCTCGGCGGCGGCCTCGGCTCCGGAGTCCCGCTCGGTGCCGGACTCGCGGTCCGCGGGCGCCGAAGAGCCCTGGTCGCCGCCGGACGCCTTGCCGTCACCGCTGCCGCTGCCGCCGTTCGCCGACACGGCGCCGATGACCACGACACCCACGACGGCACCCAGCGCGATCCTGGCCTTCATGCCCATGACTGTTCCCCTCCCCGACGTGTCGGCTGCCTCTGTCCGGCAGCCGCTCGTTTCGCGGGGTCAATAAGAACACTTCCTGTGAACCGAGTCAACACGGTTCACAGTGTCGACTCGGTACACGTCTGTGAACCCGGGGCTCTTGCGCCCGCCGGTATGCTCGACTCCCACACGAGACGCGGTGAGGGGAGCGGCCGGGGTGCAGGACAACGCGACAGAGGTGACCGCCGCGGGAATCGCCCGGCTCGCCGGTGTCGGCCGGGCCGCCGTGAGCAACTGGCGCCGCCGCCACGCCGACTTCCCCAAGCCGGTCGGCGGCACCGAGACCAGCCCCTCCTTCGCCCTCGCCGAGGTCGAGGACTGGCTGCGCCGCCAGGGCAAGCTCGCCGAGGTCCCGCTGCGGGAGCGCGTCTGGCAGCAACTCGCCGGACACCCGGAAGGCCCCGTCACCGCGCTGACGCACGCCGGGTGCGTGCTGCTGCTCATCCATGAGCGGCCGACGGTGTGGCTCGATGTGAGTGCCGGGTCCGACGAGCGGCTCGCGGCGATGCTGCCCGACGCGCTGGACCAGGTGATCGCCCCCCGGTTCGGCGGCGCGTCCGGCGAGGGAGCCGTTCACACCCCCACCGTCCACACCCCCACCGTCCACACCCCCACCGGCCCCGAACTCCTGCCCTCCGCCGCCCTCCTGCGCGGCGCCGCCGAACTGGCCGCCGAACTGGGCGCCCGGCAGACCTTCGAGTTCCTGCTGGGCCGGCACCTCGACGCCAACCCGCGCCAGTACACCCTCACCCCCGCCGAACTCGCCCGCCTCATGGCCGACCTCGCCGGCCCCGCCCGCACCGTCCTCGACCCCGCCTGCGGCACCGGCGCCCTGCTGCGCGCCGTCGCCGCCCGCCCCGGCCAGGAGCTGTACGCCCAGGACAGCTCCGCCGACCTCGCCGCGCTCACCGCGTTCCGGCTGGCCCTGCACACCCCGGCCGCCGTGCGCGCCGCCACCGGCGACACCCTGCGCGCCGACGCCCACCCCGGGCTGCGCGCGGACGCCGTCCTCTGCCATCCGCCGTTCAACGAGCGCAACTGGGGCCACGACGAACTGGCCTACGACCCCCGCTGGGAGTACGGCTTCCCGGCCCGCACCGAATCCGAGCTGGCCTGGGTGCAGCACGCGCTGGCCCGGCTGCGGGACGGCGGCACGGCCGTGCTGCTCATGCCGCCCGCCGCCGCCTCCCGCCGCTCCGGCCGCCGGATCCGCGCCGACCTGCTGCGCCGGGGCGCGCTGCGGGCCGTCGTCACGCTGCCGGTGGGCGCGGCACCGCCGTACAACATCCCCCTCCACCTGTGGGTGCTGCGCCGCCCCGACAAGACGCCCGCGCAGCCGGAGGTGCTGCTCGCGGACGCCGGGCAGTTCGCCACCGAGGGGCGCGGCGGGCCCGACTGGCAGTCCGTGCGGGACGCGGTCCTCGACGCCTGGCAGGCCTACGACCGCGCCGGCACCCTCCAGGAACGGCCGGGCCTGGCGCGGTCCGTGCCGGTCATCGAACTCCTCGACGACGACGTGGACTTCGCCCCGGCCCGTCACCTCCCGCCCCCGACGGCGGCCGACGGCGCCGAACAGCTCACCGACGTGCGTGCCCGCCTCGGTGAGACCCTGCGGCTGACCGCCGGCCTCACCCCGCCACCGGTGCGGTCCGCGCCGCCCGCGCGCTGGCCGCTCACCACGGTGGGCGAACTCGCGCGCGGGGGCGCCCTGGTGCTGCGGACGGGCGGAAACGGCGGCCACGCGCGCGTGCCCGTCCTCACCGACCACGACGTCCTCGCCGGAACGGCCCCGTCCGGGAACCTGCCCGAGAGCGAGGAGGAAGCCGTGCTCACCGAGCCCGGCGACGTCGTCGTGCCGGTGCTCGGGGGCGGCGCGGTGGCGCGGGTCATCGACGACACCACGGGCGGCGCAGCGCTGGGGCGCAACCTCGTGCTGCTGCGCCCCGACCCGGCGGCGCTCGACGCCTGGTTCCTCGCCGGCTTCCTGCGCGGCACCGCCAACAACCGCCAGGCCAGCAGCTACGCCTCCACCGCCACCCGCCTCGACGTGCGCCGCCTGCAACTGCCCCGGCTCCCGCTCGACGAGCAGCGGCGTTACGGCGCGCGCTTCCGCGCACTCGACGAGTTCGAGCGGGCGCTGCGCCACGCGAGCCGGCTCGGGGACCAGCTCGTGCGCGGCATGTACGACGGCCTCACGGACGGCACGGTCACCCCGGACTGAGAGCGGCGCCGCGACCCGCGTGGCGCACGAAGTGATCAGCGTGACAACGGTTCGGTACAACCCGGGACCGGTTGTCCGTGTCGGCCTATACGCTCGACGCGACAATCGCACGACTTCAGGAGCAGTCATGCATGGCCACGGCTACGTGCAGCCGGTGAAACAGCCGCCGCCCACGGCATGGCTGGTCTTCCTGCGTGTGCTGTTCGTGGTGATCTCCATCCTCAGCCTCGGCTTCCTGGCCTGGACGATGCTGCTGCGCCTCGCGCTCGTCACGCGGAAGTCCCTGGACTGGGGGCTCTTCGTGGCCGTCCTGGCCATCGACGCCCTCGCCATGGTGCTGCTGGGCAACGAACCGGGCGAGGAGATCCACACCGCGGCCGGCTGGACCGGTCTCGGGCTGCTGCTGGGCACGCTGGTGGTCGTCATCGCGTACTACCTCTCCGCGGACGTACGCCACTTCCACCAGCTCCGCTACGGCGCGTACGGCCCGCAGCCCGCCCCGGCGTACGGCTATCCGCAGCCCGTCGCGCCGTACGCCGCCGGTGCCGCCGCGACCGTCCCGCCGACGCCCA
This sequence comes from Streptomyces sp., assembly GCF_035645055.1. Lineage (GTDB taxonomy): Bacteria > Actinomycetota > Actinomycetes > Streptomycetales > Streptomycetaceae > Streptomyces. Next base: position 7,433 of record NZ_DASQNH010000083.1, read on the forward strand.
CGCCGCCGCCGACGCCCCCGGCGGCCCGGATGCCGCAGACCCCGCCCGCGCCGGTGGCGCCGCCGCCGCAGCGTCCCGCGCCGGCCCGGATCGACCAGGTGCGCGCCGAGCTGGACGAACTCAGCGAACTCCTGCGCCGCCAGGACGGCCGCCGGGACGGCGACCACGAGGGCGGAAGGTGACCGCGGCGACAGGACGCGTCGTCGCCGGCCGGTACGAACTGGCCACGCTCATCGGGCAGGGCGGCATGGGCCAGGTGTGGACGGCCTACGACCGCCGCCTCGACCGGCGCGTCGCGGTGAAGCTGCTGCGGCCCGACAAGGTGGCCGGGCAGGAGGCCGACGAGCTGCGCCGCCGCTTCGTGCGCGAGTGCAGGGTGACCGCGCAGGTGGACCATCCCGGCCTGGTGACCGTGCACGACGCGGGCAGCGAGGGCGAGGAGCTGTTCCTCGTCATGCAGTACGTGGACGGCGCGGACCTCTCCGACCACCTCGCCGAGCACGACCCGTACCCGTGGCAGTGGGCGGTCGCGGTCGCCGCGCAGCTGTGCGCCGTGCTGAGCGCGGTGCACGCCGTGCCGATCGTGCACCGGGACCTCAAGCCGCGCAACGTGATGGTCAAGCAGGACGGCACGGTCACCGTGCTCGACCTGGGCGTCGCGTCCGTCATGGACAGCGACACCACGCGGCTCACGCACACCGGCTCGCCGATCGGCTCGCCCGCCTACATGGCGCCCGAGCAGGCGATGGGCGGCGCGGTCGGCCCGTACACCGATCTGTACGCGCTCGGTGTCCTCCTGCACGAGCTGCTCAGCGGCGGCGTGCCCTTCGCGGGCTCGACGGCGCTCGGAGTGCTGCACCGGCATCTGTACGAGCCGCCGCTGCCCGTGCGCCGGATCCGCCCCGAGGTGCCCGAGGCGCTGGAGTCCCTGGTCCTGCGGCTGCTCGCCAAGGACCCGCAGCACCGGCCGGGGTCCGCGCAGGAGGTGTACGAGGAGCTGGCGGTCCTGCTGCCGGCGCGCGGGATGCCCACCGGGGCGCCCCTGGACCCGACGCGCCCCTTCCTGCGCCCCCACGCCCCCTGGCCCGACCGGGCGCGCACCCCCGCGCACCAGCCCGCCCCCGTCACACCGGTCCCCAGCGTGGCCGAGAAGCCCGATGTCGCGGGCGCGGTCGACGAGGTCAAGCGGCTGCTCGGCGAGGGCCGGATCACCCAGGCCGTCGACATCCTCGGCGCGATCCTGCCCGCCGCCGCCGAACAGCACGGCGAGCACTCACCGGTCGTGCGCACCTTGCGCAAGCAGTACGCCGCGACGCTCATGGACGACGGCCAGTACCGGCGCGCGCTGCCCGAACTGCGCCGTCTCGCCGACGAACGCGCCGCCGAGGCAGGCCAGGCCGACCCGCAGTCCCTGCGCTTCCGCCACGACGCCGCCCAGTGCCTGGAGCAGCTCGGCGAACCGGCGGCGGCGCTCGCCGAGTACCGGGCGCTGCTGCCGTACTACGAGAACCAGTACGTCTCCGGTGACCCCGAGCAGGCGCACGACGTCCGCCGCCGCATCGGCCACCTCCTGCTCGCCCTCGGCGACCGGGCCGCCGCCCACGACACCCTCCTGCGGCTGCTGCAGGACGTGGAGCGCCTGCACGGTACGGGCCACCCGCTGGCGGCCGACATCCGCCGGACCCTCCAGTGGCTGGGGCAGGTGCGCTAGCGCGGCGGCGCCCACGGGGAGCGCGGCGGTGCCCGAAGTCCGCGTGAATCGTTGGTCGAATGGGTTGGCCAGAGCCGATCCCCTGCCTACCATCGATCATCGCAAGACTTTGTGCACCGTCGCACAAACTCCTCGGGAGGTTTCCTTGCACCGCCGCCGTCGCACCGCGCTCCTGCTGTCCGCCGCGATCGCCGCGGCGCCGCTCCTCACCGCCTGCGGAAACGACGCGCATCCCGGCGCGGCGGCCGTCGTCGGCGATCAGCGGATCACCGTCGCGCAGTTGGAGAACCGGGTCGACGAGGTGCGCTCGGCCCAGCGCGCCGCGGTCGCCGACGACGCGCAGTACGCCCAGGCGATCGCCAAGACCGGCAGCCTCACCCGCGACACCCTGCACGGCATGGTCCTCGACCGGGTGCTGCACCGAGCCGCCCAGGACGCCGGCGTCACCGTGACCCGCAAGGAGATCCAGGAGATGCGCTCCGGCCTGGAGCAGCAGGTCGGCGGGGCCGAGGCCCTGGAGACGGCCTGGCTCCAGCAGTACAGCGTGGCCCCGGGGCGCCTGGACGAGAACCTGCGCCTCCAGCTGGAGGCGCAGAAGCTCGCCGCCGAGCTCGGCACCGACACCAGCCGGCCCGAGTTCTGGAAGGCCCTCTCCGAGGCCTCCGCGAAGCTCGGCGTCGACCTGAACCCGCGCTACGGCAGCTGGGACGTGGAGAAGAGCAGCCGCGTCGACGCCAGGACCCCGTGGGTGCGGGAGGTCACGGCGGCGCAGGAACAGCAGCCGGTGTGAGGGCGCGGCAGGCCGTGAGGGCGTAGCAGGAACGGTACGGCGGGGGCGCCGGAGCAGACGGATCGCCGATTGATCCGATGATCACACCGGGCCTGTGGACAACTTCTGAGGTCTGTCGGCGACGTGGGTTACGTTCGGATCGTGAACGCAACCAGCTTCGAAGGCGCCCCGGACCCCGTCGCCCCGGACCCCTCCGCCCCGGGCCGTGTCGTCCTGCTCACCACCAGCCACCGCGTCGCCCCCGGTCTGCTGTCCTGGCCCGCCTGGCAGGCGCTGCGCACCGCCGACCGCGTGCTGTGCGCGGACCGGACGCACCCGCAGCTGCCCTACCTGCGGGAGGCGGGCATAGCGGTCGACGAGGCCGCCCCGACCGCCGAACAACTGGTCGACGCCTGCGCCGGCGGGCACACGGTGGTCGTCGTCGCCACCGGCGAGGGCGAGCCCGCCCTGACGGACGGCCTGGCGCGGCTCGCCGGTTCCGGCCGGGTCCGGATGCCCGAGCTGGAGCTGCTGCCCGCCTCCTACGACCTGCCCGGCGCCCGGCTCCTCGACCTCGTGCAGGTCATGGACCGCCTTCGCGCGGAGTGCCCCTGGACGTCCCAGAAGACCCACGAGGGACTGGCGAAGTACGCCATCGAGGAGGCGTACGAACTCGTCGAGGCCATCGAGGACGGTGACCGCGACGAGCTGCGCGAGGAGCTGGGCGACGTGCTGCTCCAGGTCGTCTTCCACGCCCGGATCGCCGAGGAGGACCCGGAGGCGCCGTTCTCCGTCGACGATGTGGCCGGCGGCATCGTCGCCAAGCTCATCCACCGCCACCCGCACGTCTTCGGCGACGCCACGGCCACCACCCCGGAGGAGGTCAAGGCGCACTGGATGCGGACCAAGGCCGAGGAGAAGCGGCGCACCTCGGTGACCGAGGGCGTCCCCCTGCACCAGCCCGGCCTCGCCCTCGCCGCGAAGCTGGCCTCCCGGGTGCGCGCCGCGGGCCTGGACGTCCCCCTCCCGGCGTCCGAGGGCATCGGCTACGAACTGCTGGCCCTGGCGGCCCGCGCCGAGGCCGAGGGCACCGACCCGGAGGCGGCCCTGCGCGCGGCGGCCCGTGCGTACCGGGACGCGATCGTCGCGTACGAGAGGGGGGAGAAGGAGAAGGGGTAGGTGCCGGAGAAAGGCGTACCGTTCCAAGTGCGACCAGTGAACGGAGAGTTGGAGTATGCCCGACCCCACGCACTCGGCAGAGGTCCCCGGCACGCGTGTCCGCGACATCCGGCTTGCCCGAGGCCTCACCCAAGAACAGCTTGCCGAACACGCCAACCTCAGCCTCGCCGTTGTCAAGAAGATCGAGCAAGGCGGCAACGGACGCCTTGACACCTACCACGCCCTCGCCCGCGCCCTCGACGTCCGCACCAGCGCCCTGTTCGAGCCCGGCGCGCCGCACGCCACCACGCGGGCCGATGACGACAAAGTCGACCTCATGCCCCTCCGGCAGGCCATCACCCCGCCCATGGCCGCCACGGGGCGCCTGCTGATCGACGACGCCATTGAGCCTGAACCGGACCTGTCGAACCTGCGCAGTACCGCCGCGACACTCGCCGCCTCCTACTACAGCGACGACTACGGCCGCATCGCCCAGTTCCTCCCAGCCCTCGTCACCTCCGCCCGCCTTGCTGTCGACCACTACAGCAACAGCCCTCACCACACCGAAGCCCTCAAGCTCCGCTCCGACGTCCTCCAGACAGCCGGCCGATACCTGACCCAGGTCCGCGCTTACGACCTCGCCCACGCGGCTCTGCGGGACGCGCTGCTGGACGCGGCGGCGGCCGGGGACCAGGACCGCGCTGGGAGCGCCGTGTATCTGCAGGGGTGGCTGTTGATGCGGCAGGGCCGTCTGGACGAGGCGGAGCGCCTGGCGGTGGCGACGGCGGATGATGTAGAGCCGCGCATCTCCCGTGCGTCCAAGGGCGAACTGGGAGTGTGGGGCAGGTTGCTCGTGCGGGCGTCGTCGGCGGCGGCGAGGAACAACCGGCCGCGGGAGGCGCGGGACATGCTCAGGCTGGCCCATACGGCGGGGGCGGCGCTTGGCGGCACGGTAGCGACGTATCAGTACGGCTGGGGACGCTTCGACTGGACGACGGTGGCGTTCCAGGCGGTGGAGAACCAGGTCGTAGCCGACCAGCCGCGCCGCGTACTGGGCCTGTCGGCGCGGATCTCCGCCACGGGCACCACCGCGACAGCGAACACCTGGAACCGGCACCAGCTGGATGTGGCGCAGGCTCACGCGATGCTGCGTCAGGCCGATGAGGCGACTGATGTCCTGGCCGCGCTGAAAGGGGAGGCGCCGGAGTGGCTGCGGCACCAGCGGATGGCTGCGGACACGTTCCACGAGGTGCTTCACAGGAGCAAGCGGCGTCGCTTGACCTCGAAACAGCGGGATCTGGCGGCCTTCTTCGGTCTCCAGTAGGAACGGACACGTTCCGTGTCCGTTCCCGAACATCCGCTGCCGCGGCGGCCACGGAGCGTGCCTGTTCGCTCACCCTCCCGCGTATTACGTTCGGTGACGTATTGATCACCCGGAACGCGGAGGTGAGAGGGATGCCGCCGAGCGGCACGACCGCCCCCTTGGACACGGAGACCATGCGCGCCGCCGCGCGCGCCCTGCTCGCGGACCACACCGAACTCCCCTCGGACGAAGAGCTGGACACACTGACCCTTCAGCTGCGGGGGCACCTCATGCTGGCCATCCCCGTGGTCGAGGCGCTGGCCGACCGCCTGCCCGAGGACGACGCGCCACGCGTCTGCGCGAACGTCGGCGTCATGGAGGCCCGTACCCGCATGAGCCTGGCGCCGGGCCGTACGCTGCCCGCGCGCGTCGCGCACGCCCAGCGGCTTGCCCGGTCCGTCAACGCCCTGTGTGACCACTACGAGAACCTGAGCGGCGGGCATCCCATCGTTCTCGACCCCCGGCTGCCCGCCCTCGTCCGGCTGTGGAACCACTGCCTCGCCTGTGGGACCTGCACGGCCACGGACGCGAACGGGGTGAACGCGAACCTGGCGTGCCCGTCCGCCGACGCGCTGTACGAGGCCTACCGGCGAGCACCGCTGCACCCGGACCTCCCGTCCGCGAGCGGGGGCAGGCCGTGACCCTCCAGGAGCAGCCGATGGACCTCGGCCCGCCGCTGGACCCGCCGCTCGCACGGCCGGACTGCGCGGTGTGCCAGGCCCTCGTCAGACAGCGCGCGGAGGCCGCGGCGCGCGGCGACCACTCCCGGGTCACCGACTGCAATGTGGAGATCCGCAACCACCACACCGGCCCCCGGCGGGGAGAGGGCCTGCCCACCTCCGGATGAGGGCACGCCCCACCTCCGGATACGGTCGACGACGTGACCGACCAGCCCCACCCCCAGCCCGGCCAGCCGGCCCAGGCCGCCCCCGCCCCCGAACTCTTCACCTGGGAGTTCGCCACCGACCCCTACCCCGCCTACGCCTGGCTCCGCGAGCACGCCCCGGTGCACCGGACCCGGCTGCCCAGCGGGGTGGAGGCCTGGCTGGTCACCCGGTACGCCGACGCCAAGCAGGCCCTGGCCGACCAGCGGCTGTCCAAGAACCCCGCGCACCACGACGAGCCCGCGCACGCCAAGGGCAAGACGGGCATCCCGGGGGAGCGCAAGGCGGAGCTGATGACGCATCTGCTCAACATCGACCCGCCGGACCACACCAGGCTGCGCCGCCTGGTCTCCAAGGCGTTCACGCCCCGGCGCGTGGCGGAGTTCGCGCCGCGCGTGCAGGAGCTGACCGACCGTCTCATCGACGGGTTCGCGGCGAAGGGCTCCGCGGACCTCATCCACGAGTTCGCCTTCCCGCTGCCCATCTACGCCATCTGCGACCTGCTCGGCGTCCCCCGCGAGGACCAGGACGACTTCCGGGACTGGGCGGGCATGATGATCCGGCACGGCGGCGGCCCGCGGGGCGGGGTGGCGCGTGCGGTGAAGAAGATGCGCGGCTATCTCGCCGACCTCATCCACCGCAAGCGCGAGGCCCTGCCCGCCGAGCCCGCCCCCGGCGAGGACCTCATCTCGGGCCTCATCCGCGCCTCCGACCACGGTGAGCACCTGACCGAGAACGAGGCGGCGGCGATGGCGTTCATCCTGCTGTTCGCCGGTTTCGAGACCACGGTCAACCTCATCGGCAACGGCACCTACGCGCTGCTCACCCACCCCGGCCAGCGGCAGCGCCTCCAGCGGTCGCTGGCGGCCGGCGAACGCGACCTGCTCGCCACCGGTGTGGAGGAACTGCTGCGCTACGACGGCCCGGTGGAGCTGGCCACCTGGCGCTTCGCCACCCAGCCGCTCACCCTCGGCGGGCAGGACATCGCGCCCGGCGATCCGGTCCTCGTCGTGCTGGCCGCCGCCGACCGCGACCCGGCCCGGTTCACCGACCCGGACACCCTGGATCTGGCCCGCCGCGACAACCAGCACCTGGGGTACGGGCACGGTATCCACTACTGCCTGGGCGCCCCGCTCGCCCGCCTGGAGGGCCAGACCGCGCTCGCCACCCTGCTGACCCGCCTCCCGGACCTCCGGCTCGCAGCGGACCCCGCGGAGCTGCGCTGGCGCGGCGGCCTCATCATGCGCGGACTGCGCACGCTGCCGGTGGAGTTCACCCCCGAGCGCTGACCCCCGCAGCGGTCCGAGCGCTGACCCCGGCAACGGTCCGAGCGCCGACCCCCGCACCGTGCCGCGCGGCGCGAAGGTGACACGCCTTCACCTCTGTGATCTTCACGTGATCTGCGCGGCATTAACTTGTGACAAGTGATCGTCTGCCGATACGTTCACCCATCAGTGTGACGGCGATGATCACAGCATCTCCGCCGCACCGTCACCGCTGTCTCGCGAAAGGTCCCCGCATGCTCTCCGGGAACGGTCGTCACCGTCGCCCCCGCCAGGCTCCGGCTCTCATCGTCGCGGCCGGAGTGACCGGATCCGCCATCGCCATCCCGCTGCTCGGCGCGACCGGCGCGAGTGCCGCCACGGGAACGACGTGGGACAGGGTCGCGGAGTGCGAGAGCGGCGGCTCCTGGAGCGCGAACAACGGCAACGGCTACTACGGCGGTCTGCAGATCTCCCAGGACGACTGGGTGAAGTACGGCGGCGTGGACTACGCGGAGAGCCCGGATGTGGCCAGCCGTTCGCAGCAGATAGCCGTGGCCGAGCGGATCCTCGACGCCGAGGGCGTGGACGCGTGGCCCACCTGCGGCCTGCTGGCCGGTCTCGACGGCGACTCCGCGCCGGCCGGTGTCGACACCGGCCTGGCGGCTGACGCCGCGTCGGGCCTGACGGCCACTCCCGGGGCCTCCGGTACCCCCGAGTCCGGTTTGTCCGACTCGTCGCAGTCTTCGGGATCCTCCGCTTCGACGGGAGCGGCCGAAGGCGCCGGAGCGCCCGGAACCTCCGAAACATCCGATTCGGCGGGAAACGCCCTGGGATCGAGACCGTCCGGATCGGTCGACGCCTCGCCGTCCCCGGACTCCGCGTCGGGCGTGGCGGGAGGTTCCGCCGCGGGGGAGGGTGGCACTGCGGGCGGCGCGGACAATTCGCCCACCGCCACCACCAAGAACGACGACTCGGACAAGTTGGGGCAGAACGCCTCGGGTTCCATCGGCGCCGGCCGTCACCGCGGCGACAGCGCCGAGGAGGAGGCCGAGGACAGCCGTGCGGCCGACCCCTCGGGCCGGCACGCCTCCCGTGACTCCGGCGCCGCCCGCGACGCGGCCGACGGCACCTACACGGTCCGTGCCGGCGACAGTCTCTGGGGCATCGCCGACTCCCTTGAGGTGCGGGGCGGATGGGCCGCGCTGTACGCGGAGAACAAGGCGACCGTGGGCACCGATCCCGACCTCATCCTCCCGGGTCAGACCCTTGAGGTAGGGGTTGAACCGGGAGAAAAGTAGCGGGACTTCAGATCACGGTTCGAGTCGAATGTCCGTTATAAACGCGGTGAGAGATAGGTCTCAGAAGACCTGATCGTCTTTGAAATTCCGCGGAATGCGTGGCTACGGTCGGAGCCGCTCGTCACCGCGAGCCCCGGCTGCCGCAACGCCGAATCCTGCCAGCGGCAAGCCCGGGAACAGTCGTCGCGTCATGCGCCGCAGGCAGGAGCGGGGGACCCAAGGTAGGTGCCGGGCCCGGCAGTTGAGGAGACTCGACGCCGGAACCGGCTAGGGGTGAAGCCGCAGTCCGCAAGGGCCGCGGCCGGGCAACTCAACCGGCCCGAACCCGACAGCTCACCTCGTAGGCGTCGGTGAGGGGATCGATCCATGCTGTTTTCCGGCAAGGGCAAGCACCGTCGTCCGTCCAAGGCCACTCGCGCCATCGCCATCGCCGGTGTGACCGGTGCCGCCGTCGCCGCCCCGCTGATGGCGGCCGGCAACGCCTCCGCCGCCACCGCCTCCGAGTGGGAAGCCGTCGCCCAGTGCGAGTCCGGCGGCAACTGGTCCATCAACACCGGCAACGGTTACTACGGCGGTCTGCAGTTCTCCGCCTCCACCTGGGCCGCGTACGGCGGCACCCAGTACGCCGCCACCGCCGACCAGGCGAGCAAGGCCCAGCAGATCGAGATCGCCGAGAAGGTCCTCGCGGGCCAGGGCAAGGGCGCCTGGCCGCACTGCGGCGTCAACCTGTCCAGCGCCCCGTACGGCGGCGGCGCCGCCTCCTCCGGCGACAGCGGCAGCGGCACCGCCGCCCGCGAGACCGAGGAGCAGCCCGCCTCCCGGTCCGCCGAGCGCCCGGCCGCCACCCAGAAGGCCGAGCAGGCCGAGAAGACCGTCACCACCCCGACCGGCAAGAAGGTCGAGAAGGGTGACGGCGAGTACAAGGTCGTCGCCGGTGACACCCTCAGCTCCATCGCCGAGGAGCACGGCGTCGAGGGCGGCTGGGAGAAGCTGTTCGAGCTGAACAAGGACATCGTCGACGACGCCGACGTCATCTACCCGGGCCAGCAGCTGCACCTCAAGTAAGCGAGCAGGAGGGCGCACCCCGCGAGGGGCCCGCAGACTCCCCGCCCCGGTGCGTGTTCCCCCGTACGCACCGGGGCGGGGTCTTTTCCGGTCCCGTTTTCCGGAACCGCCTTTGTTCCGTTCGGAAACAATTTACTCTCGGTTCCGTCCACGGGGTGGGCGGCCGGCTGGCCGATCGCCCCGAGCCGGTTAGGCTCGTCTCGCAGAGCCACACCGCGGCCTGCCCACCGCGTCACATTGAAGAAGGAGATGCTCGTGCCGTCCATCGACGTCGTCGTAGCCCGGGAAATCCTGGACTCCCGAGGCAACCCCACGGTCGAGGTCGAGGTCGGCCTCGACGACGGCAGCACGGGTCGTGCCGCCGTCCCGTCCGGCGCCTCCACCGGCGCCTTCGAGGCCATCGAGCTGCGTGACGGCGACTCGAACCGCTACCTCGGCAAGGGCGTCGAGAAGGCCGTCCTGGCCGTCATCGAGCAGATCGGCCCGGAGCTGGTCGGCTACGACGCCACCGAGCAGCGCCTGATCGACCAGGCCATGTTCGACCTGGACGCCACCGACAACAAGGGCTCGCTCGGCGCCAACGCCATCCTCGGCGTCTCGCTCGCCGTCGCGCACGCCGCCTCCGAGGCCAGCGACCTCCCGCTCTTCCGCTACCTGGGCGGCCCCAACGCGCACCTGCTGCCGGTGCCGATGATGAACATCCTGAACGGCGGCTCGCACGCCGACTCCAACGTGGACATCCAGGAGTTCATGATCGCGCCGATCGGCGCGGAGTCCTTCTCCGAGGCCCTGCGCTGGGGCGCCGAGGTCTACCACACCCTCAAGAAGGTCCTGAAGAGCAAGGGCCTGGCCACCGGCCTCGGCGACGAGGGCGGCTTCGCCCCGAACCTGGGCTCCAACCGCGAGGCCCTCGACCTCATCCTCGAGGCCATCAACGAGGCCGGCTACACCCCCGGCGAGCAGATCGCCCTCGCCCTCGACGTGGCCGCGTCCGAGTTCTACAAGGACGGCGTGTACGTCTTCGAGGGCAAGGACCGCACCGCCGCCGAGATGACGGAGTACTACGCCGAGCTGGTCGAGGCGTACCCGCTGGTCTCCATCGAGGACCCGCTGTTCGAGGACGACTGGGAGGGCTGGAAGACCATCACCGACAAGCTCGGTGACAAGGTCCAGCTCGTCGGCGACGACCTGTTCGTCACCAACCCGGAGCGCCTGGCCCGCGGCATCGAGGAGGGCGCCGCCAACGCCCTGCTGGTGAAGGTGAACCAGATCGGCTCGCTCACCGAGACCCTGGACGCCGTCGAGCTGGCCCAGCGCAACGGCTTCAAGTGCATGATGTCCCACCGCTCCGGCGAGACCGAGGACGTCACCATCGCCGACCTGGCCGTCGCCACCAACTGCGGCCAGATCAAGACCGGCGCC
>NZ_DASQNH010000084.1:0-109021 GCF_035645055.1 Streptomyces sp.
GCGGTGGGGTCATCGTCGGCTCCCGGGGGAGTCGGGGGACGTGCCCAGCCACTTGGCGGTGGCTTCGGCGCGGCTGGTGCTGTGGAGCTTGGCGAAGATGCGGTTGATGTGGTTCTTGACCGTCTTCTCGCTGATGAAGCAGGCGGCGGCGATCTGCTGGTTGTTCATGCCGGACGCGATGAGGTCCATGATCTCCGCCTCCCTGGTGCTCAGCATGTACCGCGACTGTGCCACAAGTGGTTGCATTCGCGAAAGCGGTTCGGGCCAAATGGGCGACTGCTCTAATGCAGTTGAGGTAGTTGGAGTGTTTGCATCCGCATCCCGACCAGGGTCTTCCGCCCGTAGTCGCGCCAGCAGCGCCCCCGCCGCCGTCGCCGTGAGGTGAGCCCTGCCCTCCTTGACGTCCCGTACCGCCGTCACCAGCCGGTCCGCCGTGAACTCGCCGTGGACCAGATAGCCGCCCGCGCCGCGGCGCAGTGCCTCCTGGACGATCTCCGACTCGCGGCTGTAGGTGAGCATCAGAACCGGGGCCAGCCGTACGAGGTGAGGCAACGCCGACAGTCCGTCCACGCCGGGCATGCGGACGTCGAGGAGGATGACGTCGGGGCGGCGGGTGCGCGCCGCCTCGTACGCCTCGCGGCCGTCCGCCGCCTCGGCCACCACCGTGATGTCGGGGCGGCCGGAGAGCAGGGCGGTCAGACCGGCCCGGACGACCGGGTTGTCGTCGGCCACGATCACCCGCAGGGGTGCCGGGAGCGGGGGCGGGTCGAAGGGGGACGGCATCTCGTGGCTCCTCATGCTGCGTCGCCAGGGGTCGTCAGGGCCGTCGGCGCCGCCAGGGGGAGGTCCACGCGGACCTCGGTGCCCCGGGGGTGCGGGCCGCGGCCGATGCGGATGCGGGCGCCCACGGACGCGGCGCGCTCGACCATGCCGAGGAGGCCGAAGTGGCCGGCCCCGCGGAGCTGTTCCAGGGTGGTGCCGGGGGGCAGGCCGCGGCCGTCGTCGTACACGCTGATGCGGAGCAGGTCGTCCGCCACGCCCACGCTCACCCGCACGCTCGTGGGGGAGGCGTGGCGGTGGGCGTTCTCCAGGGCTTCCGCGGTGATGGTGAGCAGTTGGCGGGCCACCGTGGGCGGGACGGGGGGCAGGGGGTGCTCGCCTGTGGGGTGGCAGGTCGCCGGGATGGCCGTGCGCGTGGTGAAGTCCGCGGTGCGCGCCGCGAGCTGGGCGAGGAGGTCCGTGGGCTCCGGGGGGTTCGGGGCGTGGCGCAGGTCGGTGAGGAGTTGCCGGGATTCGGTGGCGGCTCTGCGGGCCGAGCGGGCGACGAGGTCCGCCTGCCGGCGCAGCACCGCCGCGTCCGGCGTCGGCGCGTTCGCCGAGGCGGCCAGGCCCTCCGCGGCCAGTGCCACACCGTGCAGGGTCTTGGCCACCGAGTCGTGCAGTTCGCGGGCGAGGCGGGCGCGTTCCTCGGCGACCGCTTCCGTGGCCGCGAGCCGGGCCTGGACGGCCGTCAGTGCCTGGGTGGCCTCGCCGAAGCGGAGCATGAGGTTGCGCAGGGCCGAGCCGGCCGCCCCGGCGATGACGCAGAGGCCGGGCAGGAGCAGGGCCTCGGCGGCGGTGCGGTGCTCCGACCGGGCCAGGGTGGCCTCGACCAGGAGGAGGATCAGTGACTGGAGGGAGGCGAAGCAGGCGGCGCCGCGCCAGCTGTAGGCGAGGCCGGCGAGCAGGGGCGTGCAGACACTGACGTAGGCGAGGGTGGTGTCGGGGCCCGCGGAGACGAGGAGGAGCGAGCCGGAGAGGGTGTCGGCGGCCAGCAGGGTGGGGTGGCGCAGGAGGAGGGGGCCGAAGCGTTCCCAGTCGCGGAACAGGGCGTACGACGCCATGAAGGTGACGACGACCGCCGCGCCGACCAGGTTCGCTCCCAGGCCGGGGGCGGCGTTGAGGAGTGCGGCGGGGGCGGCCAGGGCGATCATGGCCAGCCGGAAGCCGAACACCTGGCGGCACAGCGCCTGGAGCGCGTTGACCTGGAGGGAGAGGGCCGGGGCCGCCGGGTTCTGCGCGGCGGCGGCAGGCGGCGGGGCCGTGGCCGGCCCGGACCCCGCCGGCTTCCAGGAGCCCCGGCGCAGCCGCAGCCCCGTCTCCCGCAGCCCCGCGGCCCACAACCCCGCCGCCCGCAACCCCGTCACCCGTCGGCCCGTGGGCGTCGACATCGTCGCCATCCGTCACTCACCCGTGATGGTGCCGAAGTCCGTCCCGGAGCCCAGGAGGAGGCCGGCGCCCAGCAGCAGCATCGTCGCCGGGACCATGAACGTGGTGATCATCATGGTGGCCTTGGGTACGGCGCGGGCCGCCTTGCGGCGGGCGTTCTGCGCGTCGGTGCGCCGCATGTCCTTGGCGAGGGCGACGAGGGTGTCCACGATCGGGGCGCCCAGCTCCTCCCCCTGCTGCAACGCGGTCACGAACATGGCGACCTGCTCGGAGTCGTTGCGGCGGCGCAGTTCGGCGAAGGCCTGGCGGCGGCTCATGCCGAGGTCCATCTGGCGGAGCGTGATGCGGAGTTCGTCCGCCCAGGGGCCCTCGTAGCGCGACGCCACGCGGTCGAGTGCCTGGCGGAAGCCGAGTCCCGCGCTGACCACGACGGCGAGGACGTCCAGGAAGTCCGGCAGGGTGCGTTCGATGACGTCCTTGCGGACCCGGATCGCCGACCAGATGCCGACCTCCGTCCAGAACGCCCCGAAGGCGAACAGGAGGAGGGCCATGAGGAGGTTGCCCTGGAGGAGGAAGACGAGGCCGCCCACGCCGCCCAGTGCCCCGTACACCGCCCGCCGCGCCGCGTAGCGGTCGATGGTCAGGCCGCCGGGGTTGCCCGCCAGGTCGATCTTGCGGCGGTACTTGGCGACCTGCCTGGGGCCCATCAGGCGCAGTACGGCGGGCGCGTACCGCATGCCGAGGCGGTCGACGAGCGAGTCGACCGCGCCCGTGCGGGTGGCGCCCACCTCCAGGGCGAGCGCCAGGTCGGTGGGCAGTTTGGCGTCCGCCCGGTACATGCGGATCCCGGCGAAGACGCCCCAGACCCCGATGCCCATCAGCAGGGCCAGCAGCAGTGCCATGTCCCAGGTCCCCTTTCTCGGATCCTCGGAGCCTCAGACGTCGATCCGGGACATGCGGCGGATCAGCACGAATCCGACCGCGTACAGCGCGAACGCGATGATCACGCAGGCCTGGCCGACCGGGGAGCCGGTCATGCGCTCCAGGGCACCGTCCTTCACCCCGTTCATCAGGAAGAGGGAGCCGACGCCCATGACCGGGACCGCGTACGAGGTCATGTTCACCTGGGAGAGCTGGGTGCGGATCTCCCGCCGGGTCTCCTTGCGTTCCTCCAGCGTCTCCGTCAGGTTGCGCAGCGCGCCGACCAGCTGGCCGCCCGCGCGATTGGCCAGCACCAGGGTGGTGACCAGGACCACCAGTTCCCGGGACGGGAGGCGTTCCGCCAGTTCCCCGAGCGCGTCGTCCATCGACGCGCCGACGGCGAGCTGGTTCGCCACCTTGGCCAGTTCCTCGCCCGCGGGTGCCTCCAGTTCCTCCGCCGCCATGCCGATGGCCGTGCGCAGGGCGAGCCCGGCGTGGGTGGCGTTGGCCAGGATGCGGGCCAGTTCGGGGAGCTGGCTGATGAACCGCTCGATGCGTTTCTGGCGCTGCCAGTTGAGGAACTGCAGCGCCGCCCACACGCCGAGCAGGCCCGCGATCGGGCCGAAGAAGGGTGCGAGGGCCGCCTGTCCGACCAGCCAGAGGCCGGCGACCGCGGCGAGCATCGCGGCGAGGAACTCGCCGGGGGTGACGTCCAGTCCGGTCGCGGCCAGCCGCAGCTCCAGGCGCCGGCCGAGTCGGGTACGGCGCAGCCGGCGGTCGAGGGTGCGGAAGCGGTGCCGGCGGCCGGTGAGCGGGACCTGCCCGGTGGCGGTGAGGCGGTCGACCAGGGCCTGGCGCTGGGCCCTTCCCGTGGCGTAGGCGTGCCCGCCGACCACGGCGAGGACGCAGGTCAGCAGGGTGATCCCGGTCGTCAGGGAGACGAGGGTGGTCAGTTCCATGGCGTCCTGCCCGGCTCCACTGGCTTCACTGGCTCCATGTCGTTCTACCTGGCCTCTCGGGTCGCGAGCTGGTCCGCGCTGTGGGCGACGCCGTGGGCCTGCGGGACGGGCTGGCCGGCCAGGTAGAGGCGCTCGGCGGTGCGGCGGGGCAGCGGGAAGTGCCGGAAGGCGCCGTGGACGCGGCCGTCGGGGGTCATCGGCTGCGCGTCGAAGCGGGCCACGGTGGCCAGCCGGTACGGCTCTCCGCCGTGGCTGTCGAGGAGGGCGATCTCGGTGACGCGGCGGGCGCCGTCGGCGAACCGGGTGAGCTGGACGATGACGTCGACGGCGCTGTTGATCTGGTCGTGCAGCGCGACGAAGGGCACCTCGACGTCCGACATGGACGCCAGGGTCTGGAGCCGCATCAGCGCGTCCTCGGCGCTGTTGGCGTGGACGGTGGCCAGGGAGCCGTCGTGGCCGGTGGACATGGCCTGGAGCATGTCCAGGGACTCGCCGCCGCGGACCTCGCCGACCACGATCCGGTCGGGGCGCATGCGCAGCGAGTTGCGGACCAGGTCGCGGATGGTGATCTGGCCCTTGCCCTCGACGTTGGGCGGGCGGGACTCCAGGCGGATGACGTGCTGCTGCTGGAGCTGGAGTTCGGCGGAGTCCTCGATGGTGATGATCCGCTCGGTCTCCGGGATGAGGCCGGAGAGGGCGTTGAGCAGGGTGGTCTTCCCGGTGCCGGTGGCGCCGGAGACGATGACGTTGAACCGGGCCTGCACCAGGCCGGCGAGCAGGTAGAGCATGGGCTCGTCGAGGGAGCCGAAGCCGATCAGCTCGTGGAGGGTGAAGGAGCGCGGGAAGCGGCGGATGGTGAGGGTGGGGCCGGTGAGGGAGAGCGGCGGGATGATGACGTTGACGCGCTCGCCGGACGGGAGCCGGGCGTCGACCATCGGGTTGGACTCGTCGACCCGCCGGTTGACGGTGGACACGATCCGCTCGATGGTCTGCATCAGCTGGTCGTTGGAGGCGAAGCGCAGCGGGAGCTGTTCCACCCGGCCGCCGCGTTCCACGAAGATCGCGTCGGGGCCGTTGACCATGATCTCGGTGATGGAGGCGTCCTCCAGGAGCGGTTCCAGGATGCCGAGGCCGAGGGCCTCGTCGACCACCCGGCGGATCAGCTGGGCGCGTTCCACCGTGGACAGGACGGGGCCCTCGCGGCTGATGATGTGCCCGAGGACGCGCTCCAGGCGGGCCCGGCGCTCGGCGGCGGCGAGCGCGCTCATCTCCGCGAGGTCGATCTCCTCCAGGAGTTTGGCGCGGTAGGAGGCGACCAGGTGGCCGTCCTCGCCCCGGGGTCCGTGCTCCTCGGGGGAGTTGATACGTGCCCGCAGGCTCATGGCTCCGTGCTCCTCGGTCCGTGGTCGCGCGGCATGGTGGCGGACTTGCGGGCGTCGCCGAAGTCCCAGCCGGGGACGACGGAGGGGATGTCGACGGTCGCGGTGACCTCCACCTCGTCGCCTCCTCCGCCGCCGGCGCAGGACGTCCCGTCGGCCAGCCACCCGCTCACCGCCGCCTGGCAGTCCGCCGCGTACGGCCCGTCCAGGGAGGCGCTGCGGGCTCCGGCGCGGGCCGCGGTGCCGGCCTGCTGGGCGGCGTAGGCGATCAGCCCGAGCTGGACGGCGGCGAGCGCGACGATGATCAGGACGGGGATGAACCCCAGGTATTCGAGGGCGACCTGGCCGCGGTCCCGCGCTCTCCTGTCGTACGGCATCTCAGTCCGTCTCCTCCTCGACGGCGCCCGCGTGGCCCTCGACCGTGAAGGGGAAGGCGACCGTGCCGGGGAACAGGACGGGCACCTCCAAGGTCACGGTGGCCGTGACGAAGCCCTCGCCGACGCAGCTCACGCTCGCGCCTCCCTCCCAGGCCTCCGGCAGCTTGTCCCGCCCGGCCGCCTCGCAGGCGCCCTGGCGCTCCCCCGGGGCCGCGGCGGTGGCGGCCCGTACCGCCTCGTCGGCAGCGTTACCCGCGAGCACGAAGGTGTATCCCAGGAGCGCGAACTGCCACAGCAGCACCAGCGTGAGCAGGATCAGCGGGGTCATGCCGAGGAACTCGATGGTGACCTGGCCGTCGTCCCGGTGGCGTGGGTTCCGTATCCGCGTGCGCCGCATGGTCATCCCCCCGAGTCCCGGCGCCTGCGAAGGCTCACCGTCCCCCGGTCGCCGCGCAGCCGCCCGCCCGCCCGGCGGTCCCCCGGCGCCGTCTTGACCAGCCCGAGTTCGCCCGCGAGGGCCCACAGGGCCTGTTTGACGGTGCTGCGGTTGTCCAGTTCGTGCAGACGGCCCGCGTCCACGACGGACTGGAGTTCCTTGAAGTGGGCGGGGACGGTGGCGGCGGCCACCGTCGTGCCGGTGATCTTGCCGACCAGCGCGGGCTGGATCTCCGTGGCGCGCGTGTGCCGGTTGACGACGATCGTGGTCTCCTCGGCCTTGCGGATCTGGAGCCGGTCCCACAGGCGCACCATGCGCTTGGCACCGCGTACGGCGATCACGTCCGGGGTGGTGACCAGCAGGGCGGTGTCGGCCATCTCGACGGCCGCCGCGCCGGCCCCGGTCAGCTGGGCGCCGCAGTCGATGACGACCGTCTCGTAGCGGGAGCGCAGGGCGCTGACGATCTGCCGGGCGGCGCGGTCGGTGACCTCCTCGCCGCGTTCGCCCTCGCCGGGGGCGAGCAGCAGGGCGAGGCCGCTGTCGTGGCGGAAGACGGCGTCGGCGAGGACGCGCGGCGAGATGTCGGTGATGGCGGCGAGGTCCACGACCGAGCGGCGGAACTGGACGTCGAGGTAGGAGGCGACGTCCCCGGCCTGGAGGTCCATGTCGAGGAGGGCGGTGGCGCGGCCGGAGGCCTGGGCGGCGAGCGCCAGCTGGACGGCCGTGACGGTGGTTCCGACGCCGCCCTTGGCCCCGCTGACGGTGACGACCGTGCCGCCGGCGCCGGTGAACACGTCACCGCCGTGGCCCAGGTGACGGCGTACGCCGGTCGACCACTGGGAGACCGCCTGGACGCGGCTGGCCAGTTCCTCGTAGCCGAGCGGGAGGGTGACCAGGCCGCGGGCGCCGGCGTCCATGGCCGCCTGGAAGAGGCCGGGGCTCGCGTCGGAGGTGACGAGGATGACGCCGACCGCGGGGAACCGGAGAGCGACCTCACGGATCAGCTCCAGGGCGGGCACGGGGCCGATCCGCTCGTGCACGACCACGACTTCGGGGAGTTCGTCGACGGACTCGGCGGCGAGCCGGGCGAGGGTGTCGACGAGCTGGGTGGAGTCCACCACCGGGGCCACCGGCTCGGCGTCCGGGAGCTGGCTGAGCAGGGTCGTGACGGAGCGGGCCGCGTCCGCGTCGCCGACCGCCGGCAGGATCCTCGTGGGCATGCGGGCCTCTCACTTGTCCTTCGCGAGTTCGTACGTCCGGTCCGCGTCGGGGACCGTGGAGTCGCCGCCGGGCGCGACCAGGGCGAGCCGGACACGCTCGGCGAAGGACTCGGCGTAGGTGATGCGCTGGGCGTCGAGGGCGGAGAGGGCGAAGGTGATCGGAACGGCGTCGGTGGGTTCCCGGCCGCGGTCGTTCTCGTCGGGCTTCAGCGCGGTCAGCTCGCCGACGTCGAGGACCCTGGCGTTGGTGACGATGATCTTGGACTGGTCGGGGGCACCCTCCCGTTCGCCCTCGAAGGTGGCGTAGACGTTCACCCGGGCGCCCGCGGTGATCTTCCCGGCGACGCCGGTCGCCGCGTCGATCAGGATGGCGACCTCCTGCTCGCCCGGCTGGAGGGCGGGCCGCTCCACGATCATGTCGGTCTGCAGCAGGGAACCCTGCCGGAGGGCGGTGACGGCGATCTTGCCCCGGATCTCCGCCAGGTCGCGGACCGCGTTGGGCGACAGCCACCGCTCCGGCATCGAGATCTTCTCGAACTGGGCGGCGCTGAGCGGGGTGTAGGGCTCCACCTGGGTCTTCAGGCGGTACGCCGTCACCTCGGGGCCGACCTTGGACTTCACGTCGTTGACGACGGAGAGGACGCCCGCGAAGGCGCCGAGGGCGCACAGGACGGACAGGAGGAGCAGTATCACGCCGCGGCGCTGACGGGAGTTCATGACGCGGGGAACCTCATCGGGGGGTGGCGGTCGGGGTTTCTCGGGTGCTCACCCGGCGGCGAGCTGGTGGTGCCGGTCGGGCGGTGGCGCGGTCGCGGAGCAGAACACACAGCGGTCGCCGATGACGTCGATGCCGCACCAGTGGCAGACGCCCTGCCGGACCGAGCCGACCAGCTGGTAGAGGACGGACAGGTCGGGCAGGTAGGAGCAGAACTCGATCAGCCTGCCGGTCCCCCACCAGGTGGCGGACTCGGCGGGCAGCGCCGTCTCGCGCAGGCCCTGGACCCTCCAGGACGGGCCGAGCGTGCCGGTGACCCAGTCGGACTGGAGCTGGCCCTTGGCGGTGAGCATCCAGGTGGCGAACTCGGGTCCGGTGAGGGAGGCGCCGGGGGCGAGGCGGACGAGCTGCGGCTGCGGATGCGCCACGACGGCGAACTGGCTGCCGGGCAGCCACGACTTGGCGTGCGCCTTGAGGCCGACGGGGATCCGGTCGAGGCGGGCGACCGAGCCGAGCAGGGCTCCGGCGTGGATGTAGTGGGTGAGCAGCCGGCCCGCGGAGGCGAGAACGCCGGGGCCGAGGTCGCAGGAGGCGAGCTGGCGCAGCTGGCGGGCGAGGACGGCGACGCCGAGCGGCGGCAGTCCGGGCCTGAAGAGGGCGATCCGGTCGGTCTCCAGCAGGGAGCGGACGATGCGCAGCCGGCGTTCGACTGCGGCGGGGGCGGCCGTGGAGTGGACGACGACGAGGTGGCCGTGGGCCTCCAGGACGGCCGTCACCTCGGCGAGGACCTGCTCCAGGGGGCGCCGGTCGAGGTCCTCCAGGACGACGGCGGGCAGCGTTCGCTCGTCCTGCGGTGGCAGCGCCAGGTCGGCGCTGGTCACGGCAATGGCAGTTGGCACGCGCAGCTCCCCGTCTCACGCCGGTCGGCCCGCCGGGGTTACTCCGGCGCACCGAGGTGACTTCATTGCGTGACTACCTCAGCACTGTATCCACGGCCATGTGACCGGAGAACAGCGTTTGTGTAGCTCGCGGGCAACTGCCTTCGCACAAGTCACGGCAAAACGGGGCAGGTTGTGCACACCGCGGTGTGAAGCGACACCCTTCGGGTGAACCGGGGCCAGAAGCTCCGATCGTCTCGCGCCCGCTCGGCGTCCCGCTCGGACCTCTCGTCCCGGACCCTTGACAACTCAATTGGTCTGGACCAACTTTGAGGCCAGCGGTGGCCACCGTCGTCCCGAACGACCCCCACTCCCCACCGGAGGCCCCAGTGGACCCCGTACGCAGACGCAGCAGGCGCATCCGCCTCTGGTCGGGCGCCGCCACCGCCGCCCTCGCCCTCTCCCTCACCACCGCCACCCAGGCTTCCGCCGCCGACGTCAACAACGTGAGGAACGCCGGCTTCGAAGCGGGCCTGGCCGACTGGACCTGCTCGGCGGGCAGCGGTACGGCCGTCTCCTCCCCCGTGCACGGCGGCACGGCCGCGCTGAAGGCCACACCCGCCGGCCAGGACAACGCCCGCTGCGCCCAGACGGTCGCCGTCAAGCCCGACTCGACGTACACGCTGAGCGCCTGGGTGCGGGGCGGTTACGCCTACCTCGGCGCGACCGGCACGGGCACGACGGACGTCTCGACGTGGACCCCGGACACCACCACCTGGAAGCAGCTGACGACCACCTTCACCACCGGCGCTTCCACCACCTCGGTGACGGTCCACACCCACGGCTGGTACGGCCAGGCGGCCTACCACGTCGACGACGTGTCCGTCTTCGGCCCCGACGGCGGCGGAGGCGGCAACCCGGCCCCGACGATCCCCGGCGCCCCCAGCGGCTTGTCCGTCGCGGGCACGACCTCCTCCTCCGTCTCCCTCGGCTGGAACACGGTCTCGGGCGCGACCGGCTACACCGTGTACCGCAACGGCGCCAGGGCCACGGCGGTCACCGGCACCTCGGCGACCGTGACCGGCCTCGCGGCCGCCACGTCGTACTCCTTCCAGGTCACCGCGACCAACGCGGCGGGCGAGTCACCGAAGTCGGCGGCCGTCACCGCGACGACCGCGCCGGCCGGCGGGGGCGGCGGAGGCTCCGTGCCCAAGCACGCGGTGACCGGCTACTGGCAGAACTTCGACAACGGGGCGGCCGTCCAGCGGCTGTCGGACGTCCAGGCCCAGTACGACATCATCGCCGTGGCCTTCGCCGACGCGACGAGCACACCGGGCGCGGTCACCTTCAACCTGGACTCGGCCGGCCTCGGCGGCTACACCGTCGACCAGTTCAAGGCCGACATCAAGGCCAAGCAGGCGGCCGGCAAGAAGGTCATCATCTCGGTGGGCGGCGAACTCGGGCGGGTCGCGGTGAACGACGCGGCATCGGCCGCGAACTTCGCGAACTCGGTGCACTCCCTGATGCAGACGTACGGCTTCGACGGCGTCGACATCGACCTGGAGAACGGCCTCAACGCGACGTACATGACCCAGGCGCTGCGGTCCCTGTCCGCGAAGGCGGGCCCGTCGCTGATCATCACGATGGCCCCGCAGACCATCGACATGCAGTCGACGTCGAACTCCTACTTCCAGACGGCCCTGAACATCAAGGACATCCTCACCGTCGTCAACATGCAGTACTACAACAGCGGTTCCATGCTCGGCTGCGACGGCAAGGTCTACGGCCAGGGCTCGGTCGACTTCCTCACCGCCCTCGCCTGCATCCAGCTGGAGAACGGCCTGGCCCCGTCCCAGGTGGGCCTCGGCCTCCCGGCCTCCACCCGGGGAGCGGGCAGCGGCTACGTGCCGCCGTCGGTCGTGAACGCCGCGCTGGACTGCCTGACGAAGGGCAGCAACTGCGGCTCCTTCAAGCCCCCGCGGACCTATCCCGGCCTGCGCGGCGCGATGACCTGGTCCACCAACTGGGACGCGACGGCGGGCAACGCGTGGTCGAACGCGGTGGGACCGCACGTGCACGCGCTGCCGTAGTCCGAAAACACACGAGCCGCTTTGCGCTCCGTAACCGGCACGTGTGATCTTTGCGAACATGAGTACGGGGGTGGAGGCCGGCGATCTGGTTGACGTCGTGCGGCGGGCGCGGGAGGGACTGGCCCCGCCGCAGGACGTCTTCGACACGTTCGTCCGGGCGCGGGTGTACTGCGAGCGGCCGGAGAAGCCGGGGTTCCTGACGGTGCCCGCGCCGACGGCCGTGGCCGACGAGAACATCGAGGGGCCACGTTCCAGCCTGCTGGACCTGGTGCGGGGCGGGCCGACGCCGGGAGATGCGGCCCGCCTCGTCCCCGTCTTCTCCTCGCTGGACGAGTTCGCCCTGTTCGCCGGTGAGGGCCCCTGGTTCTCGACCACCGGGGCCGACGTACTCGACCTGCTGCCGCCCGGACTGGACGTCTGGCTGGACCCGGCGTCGGAGCACGCGGTGCGGCTGGCGTCGGCGGCCGTCGGCGACACCCGGCCGGTGCTGCACATCTCGTACCGGAACGGGGGCGGCGCGGCGGATGAGCGGTGAATCCTGGCTGATCCCCAGAGGGGCCGACGGCGGGGAGTTCAAGTACGAGGTGCAGTTCCTCCAGTCGATCGCGCGCCCCCTGGAGGAGTCCACGGAGGCGGCACGCAGACTCGCCGGTGAGAGCGCGGAGCAACGGCTCGAGTTCATGGCGCTGAACACACTCGAGAAGACCGGCGCGAACGACGTGACGGACGCCGTCGACACCTTCCTCGACAAGTGGAGCCACGGCCTCGGCCGTATCGCCGACGACGCGGACGTCATCGTGGCCGCGCTCGCCTCGGCGATCAACACCTTCCTCGTCACCGACACGAAGGTGGGCTACGAGGCGCGGCGGGTCCGGCTGCGGGAGCAGTACGAGGACGACCGCCCGGTGACGACGTGGCTGGAGGGCTACGGCATCGAGGGCAAGGAACAGCACTTCACGGCCCGCACGGACAGCGCCGCGCCGGGCCACGGCGAGGAGCAGGCGCCCCCGCGATGACCGAGACGCACTTCCGCCGCCGGGCATGGATCACCGCGGAGGACACCGTCCAGGACTGGGTCCCGGGCAAGCCCTCCGAACTGGACGCACTGATCAGGAAACTGGCCGGTACCGCGGCGCACTTCGGTGAGGGCGCGGAGCAGCTGCGCAAACTGAACACCGACCCCTGGCAGGGCGAGGCGGCCGAGGTGTTCCGCGACACCGTCAAACGGCTGCCGAAGGAGCTGGACACCGCACTGGACGCGTTCGTCGCGGCCGGCCTGGCGGTGCTGGCCTACCGGAACGTCCTCGACGGCGCGCAGCGCCTCACCCGGCGGATCATCGAGAACGAGGCCCCGGCCGCACGGGAACTGTCGCGTACGTACGACAAGGCGGTGTCGGACCACAACGCGTCGGTGAAGGCGGGCGACACCACGGCCGCCGAGCCGCCGGAGACCGACCCCGGCAAGACCCTGATGGCCGAACTGGTCGGCCTGATCCAGGCCGCCCGCAAGGACGTCGAGGAAGCCGCCGCCACCGCCAAGCGGGAGCTGAACAAGGCAGCGGAGAAGGCCCCGGACCGGCCGAGCGCCTGGTCCCGCTTCGAGGGCGGCGCGAAGGAGGCCGTGAACGACTTCGCCGACCTGGCCATCGCGGTCAACCCGGGCCGCCTCCTGACCGAGCCCGGCGCGTACCTCCACGACGGCGCGATGCTCCTCGACGGCGGCATCGCGGCCGTCCGGGACCCCGTCGCCTTCTCGAAGGACTTCTACCAAGGCGCGACGAACACCTGGGACGCCTTCGAGAAGGACCCGGTGCGGATGCTGGGCTACCTGGCGCCGAGCCTCGGCGGCGGGGCCGTGGTGGGCGGCTCGGCGGGCCTGGCGCGCCGGCTGGACGGAGTCGACGGGGTGGGCCGGGAGACCGGCCTGGGGACCGGCGCGAGTCACCTGGACGGTTCCGGCCCAGGCACCTACAGCGAGTCCGGCCGCCGCTCGGCCAGCAACCCCACCGACCCCGTCGACCTCGCCACCGGCAAGATGTACTTGCCGCAGACGGATCTCACGCTCCCCGGCACCCTCCCCCTGGTCGTCAAACGCCGCGCGGAGTCGGGCTACCGGGCGGGCCGATGGTTCGGCCCCTCCTGGTCGAACACCGTCGACCAGCGCCTGGAGATCGAGGCGGAACGCGTCGTCTTCCTCCACGAGGACGGCCTGATCCTCGCCTATCCCCACCCCGATGCGGACGGCCGGCCGGTCCACCCGGCCGAGGGCCCCCGCTGGCCGCTGCGCCGCGTCCCCGACGGCTACACGATCACCGACCCGGCGACGGGCCGGGTCTGGCACTTCGAGGACCAGACGGCCCACCACGCCCGTCTGGAACAGATCGACGACCGCAACGGCAACTGGATCACCTTCGAGTACGCCCCGGACGGCACCCCGCTCGCCCTGGCCCACAACGGCGGCTACCGCGTCCGCATCACGACCGAGGACCACCGCATCACGGCGCTGCACCTGGCGGGCGCCGCCCCGGACGGCACCGACCTGGAACTGATCCGCTACGGCTACTCGGAGGCGGGCGACCTCACCGAGGTCGTGAACTCGTCAGGGCTGCCCCTCCGCTTCACGTACGACGAAGCGGGCCGGATCACCTCCTGGACCGACACCAACGACCGCGGCTACACGTACGAGTACGACGACCGGGACCGCTGTACCGCGGAGGGCGGCGCCGCGGGCCACATGAGCCTGCGCCTGGAGTACGGCGCACGCGACCCGGAGACGGGCCTGCGCACGACGACGGCGACGACGGGCGCCGGACACGTCCACCGCTACCTGGTCAACGACCTGTCCCAGGTGGTCGCAGAGGTCGACCCGCTCGGCGCGACCACCCGCTTCGAACGGGACCGCTACCACCGCGTGCTGTCCCGCACGGACCCGCTGGGCCACGTCACCTCGTTCCGCTACGACGCGGCGGGGAACGTGACGTCGGTCGTCCGCCCGGACGGCCGGGAGGCGAAGGCCGAATACGACAGACTGGGCCGGCCCGTGCGGGTGGTGAGCACGGACGGCACGGCCGTACTCCAGGAGTACGACGACCGAGGCAACCGTACGGCGGTGACCACCCCGTCCGGTCGGACCACGCACTTCACCTACAGCGACGCCGGCCACCTCACCTCCGTCACCGACCCGCTCGGCCACACGACCACGGTCCGCTGCGACGCGGCGGGACTCCCCGTGGAGATCACGGACCCGCTCGGCGCGACCACCCGTTACGACCGCGACGCGTTCGGCCGCCCGGTCGTGATCACGGACCCCACGGGTGCGGTGACCCGCCTGGAGTGGACGGTGGAAGGCCGGTTGTCCCGCCGTACGACGGCAGACGGAGCGACCGAGACCTGGACGTACGACGGCGAAGGCAACTGCACCAGCCACACCGACCCGCTCGGCGGCGTCTCGCGCTTCGCCTACACGCACTTCGACCTGCTGACGTCCCGGACGGGCCCGGACGGAGTGCGCTACGACTTCGACCACGACCTGGAACTGCGACTGACGAAGGTCACCAATCCGCAGGGCCTGACCTGGTCGTACGAGTACGACGCGGCCGGACACCTGATCGCGGAGACGGACTTCGACGGCCGACGGCTGGCGTACGCGTACGACGCGGCGGGCCGCCTGACCTCCCGGGCGAACGCACTCGGCGAGGCCGTGTCCTTCGAGCGCAACCCGCTGGGCCAGGTGATCCGCAAGGACGCGGCGGGCCGGGTCACGACGTTCACGTACGACACGACGGACCAGCTGGCCCGGGCGACGGGCCCGGACGGCACGACCCTGACCCTGTCCCGCGACGAGTACGGCCGGCTGCTGGCCGAAACGGTCGACGGCCGAACCCTGACATACACCTACGACGCCCTGGGCCGCCGAACAGGCCGCACGACCCCGACCGGTGCGACGACGACCTGGTCCTACGACGCGGCCGGCCGCCGCACAGGCATGGTGGCCTCCGGCCGCGCCATCGACTTCACGTACGACGAAGCAGGCCGCGAACTGACCCGCCGGATCGGCGAGACGGTCACCCTGGAGCACGTCTTCGACGACCTCGGCCGCCTGACGGCGCAGTCGGTGACCGGAGCGGCCGGAGCACGGCTCCAGCACCGCACATACACCTACCGCGCCGACGGCAACCTGACCGGCATCGACGACCAGCTCTCCGGCTCCCGCCGCTTCGACCTGGACCCGGTGGGCCGCGTGACGGCCGTCCACGCGGCGAACTGGTCGGAGATGTACGCCTACGACGCGGCGGGCAACCAGACCTCGGCATCCTGGCCGGCCACCCACCCGGGTGCGGAGGCGGTGGGCGACCGCGAGTACACCGGCACCCGCATCACCCGGGCCGGCCGAGTCCGCTACGAACACGACGGCCTCGGCCGCGTAGTCCTACGCCAGAAGACCCGCCTTTCCCGCAAGCCGGACACGTGGCGCTACGAGTGGGACGCGGAAGACCGCCTCACATCGGTGACCACCCCGGACGGCACCCGCTGGCGCTACACGTACGACCCACTCGGCCGCCGTACCGCGAAACTCCGCCTGGCGCAGGACGGTGAAACGGTGGCCGAACAGGTGCTGTTCACCTGGGACGGCACAACCCTGTGCGAGCAGACGACCACATCCCCGGCTCTCCCGAACCCGGTCACCCTCACCTGGGACCACCAGGGCCTGCGCCCCCTGGCCCAGACCGAACGCCTCCTCGCCGCCGCCGAAGCCCCGCAGGAGGAGATCGACTCCCGCTTCTTCGCCATCATCACCGACCTCGTCGGAACCCCGAGCGAACTCGTCGACGAGCAGGGCGAGATCGCCTGGCGCACCCGGAGCACTCTGTGGGGCACGACAGCCTGGGCGACGGACAGCACGACATACACCCCGCTGCGCTTCCCGGGCCAGTACTACGACCCTGAGACGGGTCTGCACTACAACTACTTCCGGCACTACGACCCGGAAACCGCGCGGTACCTCACCAGCGATCCCCTTGGGCTCGCACCATCGCCCAACCCGGCCTCCTACGTGGTCAATCCGCACGTCTGGGCCGACCCATTGGGATTGGCGCCGACCGGATGTCCCGAAGAAGAGCATCTCTTCCGTGGAACCTCGACAGGCTTCAATGCAAGCGATAACACTCAAGCTTCGGGGTTCACCCCTACATCAACGGATCCCGGCGTGGCGACCGCATTCGCCAGGCACTCGGAACAGTTCGGCGAATCCGTAGTCCAGCTCATTCCGCGAAGTGCAATCGATGGGATTGACACCATGCCGGGATACATTCGCGCCGAGGCGGAAGTAGGAGTCAACCTCCCCGCGTCCGAACTTGCTCGAAGAGCTGCAGTTCAGCTTCCTTCCAGCGCCGCTCACGCGATTCTAGCCGACATGGGCATCCATGTGCCGAGATTGAAGTCCTACGCGGATATCACGGATGCCCTAGAATGGGACATACCCAAGCTATCGTCAGAACAGATAAGGCAATTCGTGGCGGAGGCCTACAGACATGGATGACAGCGCTGTCGGGAAGCTGCAGATCTACTCCGTGGAAAAAAGAGAAACGGCAGCGGCTACATGCATCATTCGTTGCGTAGGCGGCGCACCCCGAACCGGACAACAGTTCGTCGTCGAGTCGGAGTCGGATTCAGCCGGCGCCGCATCATCTTTCACTCTTGACTGGATCAATCGCTATGAGCGGATGATGGACTTCATTGATCCGCCCCATACTGCCAGAGTCCACCTGTCCGGTGAGGCAGTTGCAGTTCTGGAGCGAGGAGTCATCCTCACGTCCGTCGCGGGTTGATGAGCAGTAGAAGAAAGGGGACGTGTTGTTCGGTCCGTCACCATCTTCCTGAGTTCCGCCGACGGATATCGAGCAGATTTTGTTGCATCCCCTTCCGGTAAGTCGGCCGCGCGCCGCCCCGCCGCCTTCGAGGATGAACCGTCAGCCCATCGGCCGGTAAAACCCCAGCACCGCCTGCAGCTGGGCGAACCACTCCCCCAGTTTCGTGCGGGGCTTCGCCTCCACGACGCACTCGTAGAAGCGGCCGTCCAGGTGGATGACGCCCATCATGAGGTGTTTGCCCGACGGGCTCGCCTTGTAGTGGACGCTGCGGACCTCCGGCCACGGGAACTCGGCGGTCACGTCGTTGATCTCGAAGGACACGCCCTCCGCGTCGACGACGATCGAGCTGTGGCGGTCGACCGCCATGAATTCCGGGCCGGCGGGGAGCGGTTGGGGTGCGTACTGGGGAGGGGGCGGGCCGAAGCCCGGTGGGGGCGGTGGCTGGTGGCCGTGGGGCGGTGGTGGTGTGGTCATCGTCGTTGGGCCCCCCGGGAACGTGTGGAGGGCCACGAGGATAGTCGGCCGGCCTAGCCGGGTGGTCGCCCCCTCCCGTGTTCAGAGCAGCGTGAGCCACTGCTCGCTGAGGGCGATCTCGCGGAGTTGCCCGATCGTCAGGGCGGGGGTCTCGCGGGTCGCGGGGGTGTGCTGGGCGCCGGAGTTGAAGGCGCTGATCACGACGCGGTGGCCGTCGGGGCGCAGGGTGTCGACGGTCCACATGACGACCCCCTCGCCGCCCTTCTCCCCCGGGCCCTGCCGGACCATGACCTGCGTGCCGTCGGGCAGGGTCTCCGCTTCGGGTCCGAAGAGCTGGTCGGCTACGTCCGACATGCCGGGCTGGACGTTGATCTGGACGAGGGTGGCGCCCTTGCCGTCGTCGACGACGGCGTATCCGTACTCGGTCTCCTGGCCGCCCTCGGAGACCACCTTCAGCCCCTTCGGCATCAGCTCCGTGAGGGTCTTCACGATGGAGTCGCCGTCGGCGCCGGGGGGCCGTTCGGTGGCCGAGGGGGTCTTGCCCTTCGGGTTCCCGGGGATGGCGTCGACCGCGCCGCGCCATGCGGGGGCCGTGGCGATCTTTTCCAGTTCCTCCGGGGTCAGCGGCGGTTCGGGGCGGGTGATCGGGGCGTCCTTCTCGGCCGCCGCGTTCCATTCGCTGACGCTGATGTGCTGTCCCTCGGCGGTGACCAGTTCCGCCAGCCAGCGCTTGGTGTCCACCCGCCGGTCCGGATACTCGTACCCCTGGAAGATCATGAGGAACGAGCCGTCCGGCAGTCGCGTGGTGCGGCAGGCGTCGTGCGGGACCATCGCCGCGTCCGGGCAGGTGGTCGTCTCGCGGGCCGTCTGGCTGTCCGGCTCGACCCGGCCCAGGCTGACGGCGACGGCGCCGGCCCCCTGGCCGTCGTCGTAGACCAGGCTCGCGTACGGCGTCCCGGTGCTCGTGCCCTGTGCGGTCGCCCCGGTCACCTTGCCGTCCGGGAGGAGCGACGTGAGCACGGCGATCATCTCCTCGTCGGTGAGGGGGGTGGACGCGGCGGCGGTGGCGCTCGCGGCGGCGGCCGTGCCCGTCCGCCCGACGGACTGGGTGTGCTTCTTGTCCGCGCCCTGCCCGTTCCCGGGGAGGATCAGCGTGGCGCCCACGCCCACCATGGCGAGGCTCGCCGCGCCGCCGAACACCGCGGCCCGGCGCCGCATGCGCATACGGCGGCCGCGTGTCCGACCCGCGGCGACCAGGGCGGGGCGGTCGGTGTCGAAGGTGTCCCCGGTCCGGCGCAGGGCGGCGCCGAGCCGGTCCTCGAAGGGGTCCCGTGTGGGTTCCATGGGCATGCCGAACCACCGTTTCGTGTGTGGTGAGGTGAGAGGAAAGGGTGCGCGCCGGAGGGGGCTTCTCAGGCCGCCGCGTACTCGGCCAGGTCTTCGCCCAGCAGTTCCCGCAGCCGGGCGAGGGCGCGTACGCAGCGGGTGCGTACGGCGGCGGAGCTGACGTGCAGGGCGTCGGCCGTCTCCTGGATGCTGCGGTCCTCCCAGTAGCGCAGGACGACGACCGCCCGGTCCTTGGCGGGCAGCCGGGCCAGCGCCTCCAGCAGGGTCAGGCGCAGCGAGGTGTCACCGCCGGCGGTGTCCGCCCGCTCGGGGAGGACGTCGGTCGTCCGCTCGGTGCTGCTGCGCCGCCGCTTGTGGGCGAGGAAGGTACGGGTGAGCACGGTCTGGGCGTAGGCGGCGGGGTTCCCGGCGCGGCTGACGCGGTGCCAGCTGACGTACAGCCGGCCCAGCGTCTCCTGGACCAGGTCCTCGGCGTGGTGGGTGTCACCCGCGGTGAGCAGACACGCGGACCGGTACAGGTGCGCGGCGCGCGCCGCCGCGAACTCCGCGTACTCGTCCGCCCGGCCTCGTCTCATCCACGCCCCCGCCCTCACGCACCAACGCTGTCACCTCATTGATGCGGTGGGGGCCGGGAAATGTTTCATGCCGCGTGGACGGCTTTCCCGCCGCGCCGGGGAGGCTAGAAGAACTCCGACCACGGCTGGTCCCAGATCTGCTTGACGCACAGGATGAGGAACAGCAGGCCCGCCAGGGCCAGCATGCCGTTGCTCAGCCAGCCGTTGCGCCATTCACGCGGGGTGCGGGCGGAGTTGAGGAGCCAGAGGAGGGTGCCGGCGAGGAAGGGGAGGAAGGCCGCGCCGAGGACGCCGTAGAGGATGATCAGGCGGAAGGGCTGGCCCTGGAAGAGCAGGATGATCGGGGGGAAGGTCAGCCAGAGGAGGTACGCGCGGAAGGGCCAGGAGCGCTCGCGGGTGCCGGCGGCGATCTCCGCGCCCTTCGCCTCGTCGCCGCGGCGGTAGCGGGCCACGAAGTCGGCGAACATCAGGCTCACTCCGTGCCAGACGCCGATCAGCGAGGTGAAGGAGGTGGCGAAGAAGCCGATGAGGAAGAACTTGGCCGTGGCCGTGCCGTATTCGGCCTCCAGGATGCCGGTGAGCTGGATGAGGCCCTTGTCACCGCTGGCGATCGCCACGTTCGCGGAGTGCAGGAGTTCCGCGCCGACGAAGAGCATGGCCACGACGAAGATGCCGGTCGTGGCGTAGGCGACCCGGTTGTCCAGGCGCATGACCTTCATCCAGCCGGTGTCCGTCCAGCCCTTGGCGTTCACCCAGTAGCCGTAGGCCGCGAGCGTGATCGTGCCGCCGACGCCGCCGATCAGGCCCAGGGTGTTGAGGATGGAGTCCTTGTCGTCGGGGAGCACCGGGAGCAGGCCCGCGAAGGCCTCGCCGAGGTTCGGGGTGACCCGGATCGCCAGGTACACCGTCATCACGAACATGACGCCCACCAGGACCGTCATGACCTTCTCGAACACCGCGTACTTGTTGAACCAGACGAAGACCAGGCCCACCAGACCGCAGGCCACACCCCACCACTTCAGGTCCATGACGTCCGGGAACAGCGCCTGGAGCGGCAGCGCGCTCGACGACATCGCCGCCGCGCCGTAGACGAAGCCCCAGACGACCAGGTAGACGGCGAAGAAGGACGTCGTCCAGCGGCCGAGGCTCGCCCAGCCGTCGAAGAGGGTGCGGCCGGTGGACAGGTGCCAGCGGCCCGCCGCCTCAGCCAGCGAGATCTTCACCAGGCAGCCGACGACGGCGGCCCACAGGAGGGTGTAGCCGAAGCTGCTGCCCGCGATGAGGGTGGCCACCAGGTCACCGGCGCCGACCCCGGTGGCGGCGACGACGATTCCGGGACCGATGTACTTCCAACTGGACTTGCGGGGCGTGGGCTCCGGCCCGCCGGTCTGTGCTGTCGCTGTGTTTCCCGTCGTGTCCGCCATGAACGTCAAGAAAGCCGATGGTCAGCCTCGCGGCAAGGGGGCGTGCGGGATCTCCACCGTTTGCGCCCAGGTGATCGAACGCGTACGAACGGGCCCCGGCGGCCGGGTGCGCCGCCGGGGCCCGGGCCGCTGCCGCGCTACGGCTGTCGCCGACCGCAGCCGTCGCACGCGCACGTGCCGAGCTCGAACCACACGGTCTTGCCCGGTCCGTCCTGGTGGCAGCCCCAGCGCCGGGCGAGCGCGTCGACCAGGTACATCCCGCGGCCGCTCTCCGAGGTGCCCGCCTGGAGCACCTGCGGCACCCGGCGGCCGGCGTCCGTGACCTCGCAGCGCAGCACGCCGTGGGCGGCGGACAGGGTGAGCCGGAAGCGGCTCGCGGAGTGCACCAGGGCGTTGGTGGCCAGTTCGCTGACGAGGAGTTCGGCGGTGGCCACCAGGTCCTCCAGGTCGTCGCGCTCCGTCAGCCCCCACCCCTCCAGCTGCCTGCGGACCTCCGCGCGGGCCTCGCCGACCGCGGAGGGGCGGGGGTCGTACTCGGTGCTCGCGTGCCCCGCGCCCAGCGGGGGCTGGGGGTACGCGCCGTACTCGGGGTGGGGGTCCGGGAGGAGGCCACCGGAAAGTCTCGGCATGGCTTCAGCCTGTCCCGGGGGCGGGTGCGGCACACGGGGAGGACTACCCGTTTCCATACCTGCGTGGCCGCACGGGCCGGGTGCGGTCCGTCATGCGTACTGGAGGCGGACGAAGGTTCCCATGACGTCGTCGCGGACGTCGACGTACGCGCACACCTGGCGCGCGAACCACAGGCCCTGACCGGGTGCGGGTTCCGCGGCGGGCGGCGGGACGAAGCCGGCGAGCGGGTCGGCGACGCGCCGGGCGGTGCGCAGTTCGCAGACGCAGGAGGGCGCCTCGCCCCACAGCAGGACGTCGGTGACCGGGTCCGCGGCGGCCTCCGCCACCGCCGTGGCGAACAGGTCCGCCTCCGCGGCGGCCAGCCCCCGGGCGAGCGCCCAGCCGCGGATCGCGCCGGGTTCGGGCGCGGGCAGCCGGTGCGCGTCACGCGGCGGCGGGGGAAGCGGTACGGCGTCCAGTTCGGCGGCTACCAGCAGCGGGTCGGCGTACACCTCGGTGTCGGGGTGGGCGCGGCGGGCGGCGGCGATCACGGCGGGGCCCGCGGTGCGGGTGTCGTAGACGCACAGGGCGGTGGTGGCGTACGGGGCGAACAGGAGGTTGGCCAGGGCCTCGTAGCGGATCCACTCGGCGGACTCGCGGGCGGAGCGGCCGGCCCGGCCGCCCCAGTCGGGTTCCATGAGGAGGTGGATCCGGCCGCCGGGGCCGGCGTGCGTGGCGAGGTACCCGGCGGCCCGGGCGATGGCGTTGGCGGCGGAGCCGGTGTACCAGTCGGTGTGCGGGATCATGACGACGCGCGGCCCGGCGTCAGCGGCGAGGGTGTCGCGCAGCAGGTCGAGCTTGGGGGGCGCGGCGATGGCCACGGGCGGGGGCCCGTCGGGGGCGTTGAGCCCTTCGGCGAGGAAGGACAGCGCCGTGCCGAGGAACTCCTCGTCGGAGCTGTGAACGGCCATGCGGTGGTCGAAGGGACTGGGCGGGGTGGGCGGGGTGGCCGGTCGTGGGGTGGTCATGGGTCTCCTGTCGAGGGTGAGGGGCGGTCGGCGCCGTGCCGTGGGGGCGAGCGGCACCAGGTGGCGGCACCAGGTGGCGGCACCAGGACCGGGCCGCGTCCGGCAGACGCCGACCCCGGCTCCGGCCCGCGCCCAGCAGGCCTCAGCCCGGAAACCGGTCGCGTCCGGCGAGCCTCCGCCCAGGGACCGGCACGCGTCCGGCGAGCCTTCGCCCCGGGACCGGCACGCGCCGGTGGGCGTCAGCGTTGGGCCGTCACCCAGGCGGCGATCTGGCTGCGGTTGCTGAAGCCGAGTTTGCTGAGGATGCGTTCGACATGGCCTTCGGCGGTGCGGCGGGCGATCACCAGGCGGTCGGCGATCTGCTGGTTGGCGAGTCCTTCGGCGACGAGTTCGGCGACCTGGGTCTCGCGCCGGGTGAGGGGGGCGCCCTGCGGGGGGCGTTCCGGTTCGGGTGGCCGGTGTTCCTCCAGGGCGTAGCCGATCAGGTCGGACAGGGTGAGGGCGGCGCCGTGGGCGTAGGCGCGTTCGTAGTCCTGGGCGCCGACGGCCTCGCGGGCCCGGGTCTCGGTGCCGTCGCGGGCGGCGCCGAGGGCGGCGGAGCCCCAGCGGTCGCGGTCGACGTCGGCCCAGACGCGGTCGGCGCCGCCGAGGAGTACGGCCGCCCGTTCGGGGGCGCCGTGGTGGCCGGCGATCTGGGCGAGGAGGTCGAGGGTGAGGCCGATGCCGACGATGTCGTGGACGGCGTGTTTGCGGCGCAGCGCCTCGCGGGCGTGGCGTTCGGCGCGCGGCCAGTCCCGTTTCACGGTGTGGGCGAGGGCCAGCATGCGCAGCACGTACGACAGCACCCATTCCTCGCCGTGCGCCTCGCACAGCCGCCGGGTCTCCTCGCAGACGGCGATGGCCTGGTCGGCCTGGCCGAGGAAGGAGAGGGCGCAGGCGAGTTCGACCCGGTCCAGGCCGACGAGGCTGAGGTGCTGGCCGGGGACACGGCCGCGGGCGACGCTGGCCCGGAAGTGGTCGAGGGCGGCGCCCAGGTCGTCGCTGAACAGGCGGATGACGCCGATGACGTACGCGGCGTGCGCGGCCTCGGCCTCGTCGCCGAGCCGCCGGGCGAGGGCGGCGGCCTCCTCGGCTCGTCGGCTGCCGCGGGTGAGGTCTTCGGGGCAGCCGGCGAGGAGGCCGGAGATCCACAGGGCGCGGGCGCGTTCGGGGGTGGGTTCGGGGTGGGCGTCGAGGGCACGGTCGAGCCAGTGGCGGCCTTCGCGGGGGGCGCCGCAGGCGTGCCAGTAGAACCAGAGGGTGCCGGCCAGGCGGAGGCCGGCGAGGGCTTCGCCGGGGGCGGTGAGGCTGTAGTCGAGGGCGGCGCGCAGATTGTCCTGGTCGGCGCGGAGCCGGGCGACGGTCTCCCGCTGGCCGGGGCCGAACCAGGCGCGTTCGCAGGCGGCGGCCCGTTCCTGCATCCAGTCGCGCTGGCGGCGCCGGGCGGCGGGCTCCTCACCGGGGGCCCCGGGGGAGCCGGGGAGTTCGCGGAGTTTTTCCAGGCCGTAGTGGCGCAGGGTGTCGAGGAGGCGGTAACGGACGCCGTCGGGGCCGGCTTCGCGGCAGAGCACGGATTTGTCGACGAGGCCGGCGACGGCTTCGAGGACGTCGTAGGCCCGCACCCGCTGGCCGTCGGCGCACACGGCCTCGGCGGTCTCCAGGTCGAAGCTGCCGGCGAGGACGGAGGCGCGGGCCCACACGAGTTGTTCGTGCGGTGTGCAGAGGTCGTGGCTCCAGTCGACGGCGGCGCGCAGGGTCTGGTGGCGGGGCAGGACGGCGGGGCTGCCGGCGGAGAGCAGGCGGTAGCGGTCGTCGAGGCGCGCCAGGAGCTGTTCGACGCCGAGGACGCGCATGCGGACGGCGGCGAGTTCGATGGCGAGGGGCAGCCCGTCGAGACGCCGGCAGAGGCGGGCGACGGCGGCCCGGTTGGCGGCGGTGAGGCGGAAGCCGGGGTCGACGGCGGCGGCGCGGTCGGCGAAGAGGGTGAGCGCGGGGCCGGCGTCGGCGGTGGCGAGGTCGCCGTCGGGGTCGGGGACGGGCAGCGGCCGTACGTCCATGAGGTGTTCCTCGGTGAGGCCGAGGCGGTGCCGGCTGGTGGCGAGGACGCGTACGCCGGTGGTGCCGCGCAGCAGGGCGGCGGCGAGGCCGGCGCAGACGGACAGCAGGTGTTCGCAGTTGTCGACGACGAGCAGCAGCCGCCGGTCGCGTACCTGTTCGACGAGGGCGTCGAGCGGGGGCTGGGCGGAGTGGTCGTGCAGGCCGAGGACGTCGGCGGCGGCGAGCGGGACGAGGGCGGGGTCGTGCAGTCCGGAGAGGGGGAGGAAGCGCACGCCGTCGGGGAAGGCGCGGGCGACACGGGCCGCGATCCGCGCGGCGAGGCGGGTCTTGCCGACGCCGCCGGGTCCGGTCAGGGTCACCAGCCGGGCACGCGCCAGGAGTTCGCGGCCTTCGGCCTGTTCGTCCCGCCGGTCGACGAAGCTGGTCGTCTCGACCGGCAGGTGACAGTCCGGTCGTGGCGCTGATCCGCCCATGATCAGCCTGTTCTCTGGAGTGTGAGCGGGGAGTCGGCGGTCCCGTGGCTCCCGGTGAAGCGGACCTTCACTCTCCCCTGCCTGCCACATATACGCACCCGCCGCTCACACCCGCGGGTGCACTTTGCCGGGGTGGGCTCGGGCGGCGGTCGCCGCGCGTACACTGCGCGGCCGTTTTCCGCCTGGTTCAGGCCATCCGGCCCGGACTCGCTATTGACCTGCTCATGCCACCAGCCCACCATGAGCGCCACACCCGCACCAGTACGTCCGGTGCACCCAGTACGCCGTACGTCGCACGGAAGAACCACCCCCACAGCTCCACTCCCCACTTCCGGAGACCCCGGAATCCCTGGAGAACCAAGGAGACTTCATGCGACTTCGCATCCGCGGCCAAGGCGCCCGCAGCAGCCGGGGCACCGGCGGCCGAGGCCCCCGCAGCGGCAGACGCACCGCCGCGCTCGCCACCCTGCTCGCCCTCGCCCTCGCGGCCCCGGTCTCGGCGACGGCCACCGACGCCACCGCCGACAGCGCGGCGAAACCCGCCGCCTCGGCGGACGACATCCGCCAGTACGAGATCCATCTGCACTCGACGGCCGAGGACCGCACCGCGCTCCAGCGGGCCGGTGTCTCCGTGGACGAGGTCCACGGGCACGGCGTGGTCGTCTCCGGCCGCGCGGACCAGATCCGCAAGCTGCGGCAACTCGGGTACGACGTCACGGCGCTGAACGCCGTGCCCGACCGGTCCGGCGCGGCGGACGACGTCCGGCTCTACGACTTCCCGTCGGCCGACTCGCGCTACCACAACTACGCGGAGATGACGAACGAGATCAACTCGATCGTCGCGGCCAACCCGTCCATCGCCGGCCAGCGCACCATCGGCACCTCCTACCAGGGCCGCAACATCGTCGCGATCAAGATCAGCGACAACGTCTCCGCGGACGAGTCCGAGCCGGAGGTGCTGTTCACCCACCACCAGCACGCCCGCGAGCACCTGACCGTCGAGATGGCGCTCTACCTGCTGCGCGAGCTGACCTCCGACTACGGCACCGACTCCCGGGTCACCAGCATGGTGAACAACCGCGAGATATGGATCATCCCGGACCTCAACCCGGACGGCGGAGAGTACGACATCGCGTCCGGCTCCTACCGCTCCTGGCGCAAGAACCGGCAGCCCAACTCCGGTTCGTCGTACGTCGGCACGGACCTCAACCGGAACTGGAACTACCGCTGGGGCTGCTGCGGCGGCTCCTCCGGGTCGACGTCCTCCGAGACCTACCGGGGTTCGGCACCGGAGTCCGCGAAGGAGGTCAAGGTCGTCTCCGACTTCGTGCGCAGCCGGGTCGTCGGCGGGAAGCAGCAGATCACGGCGGGCATCGACTTCCACACCTACAGCGAGCTGGTGCTGTGGCCGTTCGGCTACACCTACTCCGACACCACCACCGGCATGACCGCCGACGACCGCAACGCGTTCGCGACCGTCGGGCAGAAGATGGCCGCCAGCAACGGCTACACCCCGCAGCAGTCCAGCGACCTGTACATCACCGACGGGTCGATCGACGACTACCTCTGGGGTGTGCACAAGATCTTCGGATACACCTTCGAGATGTATCCGAGGTCCAGTTCGGGAGGCGGGTTCTACCCGCCCGACGAGGTGATCGAGCGGGAGACCTCACGGAACCGGGACGCGGTCCTGCACCTGCTGGAGAACGCGGACTGCATGTACCGGTCGATCGGCAAGGAAGCCCAGTACTGCTAGGCGTCCTTGCTCTCCTCCGGTTCCTCGCCGTCCTCGAAGTAGGCGTCCAGCACCGCGTCGAGCTGTGACTCCCACTCCGTGAAGCGCGCCCTGGCCGGCGCCTCGATCTCGATCGGGTACCAGCGCCGGTCAGGGGTGTGCACCGTGACGGTGAACCGCTTGCCGAAGCGGGCCGTCTCCGTCTCCACCGCGCCGATCTCGTCCCAGCGGAACTCGCAGGCCTCCTCGTCGAGGCTGAGCCGGACGCCGCGCGCGTCGGCGACGATCCGGGCGCGCCGGTCGGCGGCCTCGAAGACGGGGCCGTCGACGGGGGTTTCCTCCTCCTCCGGCACTGCCTCCGCCTCGGCTTCCTCGGGGAGGGCCGGCTCCTCCGGGGCTTCCTCCGCGACGGCCGTCTCCTCCGTTTCGACGGTCGCCGTCTCCTCCGGCTCGCCGGGGCGCGGGCCCGTGATGCCGGGGACGAACGCCGGGTCCGCCGCGGCGCCTTGCAGGGGCTGAATGATGGGTCCTATGCGCTGCTCCACGGCGGAAGTATGGACGACGGAGCTGTGCGCGCGACAGCCAGGCTCTCCGGTACGGCCGTGTTCCTACACGAAGAGGCTCAGGACCGCCGCCACCGCGAATCCGGCCAGCGACAGCACCGACTCCAGCACGGTCCAGGTCTTCAGGGTCTCCCGCTCGCTGATCCCGAAGTACTTGGCGACGATCCAGAAGCCGCCGTCGTTCACGTGCGAGGCGAAGATGGAGCCCGCCGAGACGGCCATGATGACCAGCGCGACGAAGGCCTGGGAGTGGTCGCCCTCGGCGAGCAGCGGGGCGACGATGCCGGCCGTGGTGACGATGGCGACGGTGGCCGAACCCTGGGCGACGCGCAGCACCAGCGAGATCAGGTACGACAGCACGAGCACCGGCAGGCCGACGTCGTTGAAGGTGTCCGACAGGGCCTGGGCGACTCCGCTGGCCTTGAGGACGGCGCCGAAGACTCCGCCCGCGCCGACCACCAGCAGGATGTTGCCGACCGGCTTCAGAGAAGACGTCGACACCGTCTCCAGGGACTTGCGGGACCAGCCGCGGCGGACACCGAGGACGTAGTAGGCCAGGAGCAGGGCGAGGGTGAGGGCCACGAACGGGTGGCCGAAGAACTCGATGACCGAGCGCGGGGTGGAGGGGTCCAGCGCGATCGAGGAGAAGGTGGCGGCGAGGATCAGGATCAGCGGCGTGCCGATGATGGCGAGGACCGTGCCGAGCGCGACGGGCTGTTCGCGCGGGGCGCGCTGCTCGTCCAGTACGGCCCGCTTGGCCTCCTCCGCGGCCTCCACCATGTCCTGCGGCACGGGCACGAAGAGGCGGCGGCCGATCCACGCGGAGAACGCCCAGGCGGCCAGCACCGCCGGGATGCCGCAGACGACGCCCATCAGGATGACCCAGCCGAGGTCCACGTGGAGCAGGCCCGCGGCGGCCACCGGGCCGGGGTGCGGGGGCAGGAAGGCGTGGGTCATGGACAGGCCCGCGAGCAGCGGCAGGCAGTACAGCAGGATCGACTTGCCGGAGCGCTTGGCGGCGGCGTAGACGATCGGCGCGAGGACGAAGATGCCGACGTCGAAGAAGACCGGGATGCCGAAGATGAGGCCGGTCAGGCCCATGGCGAGCGGGGCGCGCCGCTCGCCGAAGAGGTTCAGCAGGCGGGAGGCCAGCACCTCGGCGCCGCCGCTGACTTCGAGGATCGCGCCGAGCATGGTGCCCAGGCCGATGATGATGGCGACATGGCCGAGGATGCCGCCCATGCCGGACTCG
The DNA here is from genome assembly GCF_035645055.1 of Streptomyces sp. GTDB lineage: Bacteria > Actinomycetota > Actinomycetes > Streptomycetales > Streptomycetaceae > Streptomyces. Next base: position 28,631 of record NZ_DASQNH010000084.1, read on the forward strand.
ATGGTGGAGACGGCGTCGGAGCGCTGGACGGTGCCGAAGAGTTCGGTGACGGACAGGCCGGCCATGAGGCCGACGGCTATGGAGACGGCGAGCAGGGCGACGAACGGCTGGAGCCGCGCCTTGATGATGAGGAACAGCAGCAGGGCGATGCCGAGGGCGGCGACCGTCAGCAGCCCGGCCGTGCCGTCGATCAGGAGCAGCAGTCCGCCGGTGTGGGGCGGGGTCTCGGCGGGGCGGGGGCGGCGAGCGGAAAGGACATACGGGCGGTCCTCTACGTGAATGCGGTAAATGCATACGGCTTTCGGACAGGGGGGAGCGCGGCGCGGCGCGCCGGGGGGCGCCGCGCCGTAGGGGCGTACGAGGGGGGAAGGCCGGGTCAGCCGAGGACGGCGAGGGCGTCGATCTCGATGAGGAGGCCGGCGGGCAGGCCGACGTAGACCGTCGTGCGGGCGGCCGGGGGCTGGGTGAGGCCCTGCTCCTCGAAGTAGGTGTTGTAGAGGTCGTTCATCTCGGCGAAGTGGTCGACGTCCGTGAGGTAGACGCGGATCATCATCACGTCGTCCCAGCTCGCGCCGCCCTCCTCCAGGATCGCCTTGACGTTGGCGAGGGTCTGGAGGGTCTGCTCGCGCAGGGTGGGGCCGGCGGGCGTCGGGGGCTTGCCCTCCTCGGCGGGGAGGAAGCCGACCTGGCCGGCGACCTGGAGGATGTTGCCCTTCCTCACACCGTGCGAGAACTTCGCGGGCGGGGTGGTGTGGGTCGTGGGGGTGAGCGCGGTCTTCTCGGTCATGCGGTGCCCTTCGTGGTGGTTCTGCCGGAGTACTCGCCGCTGATGTCCTCCGCGGTACGGCGGACCAGCGGGAGCAGGCTGAGGAGTTCGTCGGCGGTGACGACGACGTTCGGCGCGGAGACCGACATCGCGGCGACGACCCGGCCGTCGGCGCCGCGGACGGGTGCGGCGACGCAGTTGATGGACTCCTCGTGGCCACCGAGGTCGGTGGCCCAGCCCTGTTCTCGCGCCTTGGCGAGTTCCTTCAGGAAGGACTCGGCGTTCGGTGTCGAACGGGACGTGTACATGGGGTAGTCGAGCTTGTCGGCCACGGCCCGCCGCTCGTGCTCGGGCAGGTCGGCGAGGAGCAGCTTGGCGACCGCGGCGACGGTGATGGCGACCGGCTTGCCGATCCGGGAGTACATGCGGACCGGGTAGCGGCTCTCCACCTTGTCGATGTAGAGGACCTCGTTGTCCTCGTGGACGGCGAGGTGGACGGTGTGCCCGCACTGTTCGTTGAGGCGGACCAGGTGGGGGTGGGCGATCTCCCGGATGTCCAGGTTCTCCATGGCCTCCTGGGCGAGGGCGAAGAGCCGGGCGCCGAGGCGGTAGCGCTGGTCCGACTGGCGGTAGACGAGGCCGTGTTCGTGGAGGGTGCGCAGCAGGCGCAGCGCGGTGGACTTGTGCACGCCGAGGCGGTCGGCGACCTGACCGAGGTCGGCGGGTCCCTCGGCGAGCAGCGGCAGGATGCTCAGCGCGCGGTCGACGGTCTGGCTCATGGCGTACGTACCTCCTCCTCGGCCCTTTCCGTGGCGGCTGTCCAGCCGGGGCCGAGTCGAAGTCTCCCCCACGCGGTGTCGTCGAGGGCGGCGAGCCGGTCGGCGTGGTCGCGGGCGGGGGGCGCCGCGAGGTCGCCGGGAACGGTGAGGGCGGCGGCGGCCCACAGGTGGCCGTGGCGCAGCCGCGCCCGCGGGGGCAGGCCGCGCAGGGTGGCGGAGAGGAACCCGGCGGCGAAGGCGTCTCCGGCGCCCGTCGTCGCCACGACGTCGACGGTGAGGGCCGGGACGAAGACGCCGGGCGACTGCCCGGGGTTCCCTCCGAACAGCGTGGCGCCCCGCGCGCCCTCCTTCACCACCAGGTGAGCGGGCTCCGGGAGCAGCGCCCGGACGGCTTCCGGGCCGCCCGTGACGCCCCAGGCCTCCTCGGCCTCGTCCTCCCCGACGAACACGAGGTCGGCCGCCCGGGCCAGTTCCAGCAGCACCCCGGCGCCTTCATCGTCCCGCCACAGCCGGGAGCGGTGGTTGACGTCGAAGGACACGAGCGGGCGGCCGGGACCGGGCGCGGTCAGGTCGCGCAGCAGGCCGAGGCAGTCGGCGGACAGGGCCGCGGTGATGCCGGACAGGTGCAGGACTCGGCCCGCGCGGGCGGCCGGCAGGTCGATGCCGGCCGGGCTCATCGCGGACGCCGCCGAGCCGGCGCGGTAGTACGCCACCTCGTGGGCGTCCGTGGCGCGGTCGCCGGACGTGCGGAAGTAGACGCCGGTCGGGCGGTCGGGGTCGCGCCGTACGGACGTGACGTCGACGCCGTACGACCCGATCGTCTCCACCAGGTGGTCGCCGAACCCGTCGTCCCCCACCCGGCTCACCCACCGCACGGAATGTCCCGCGGCGGCGAGCATGCAGGCGACGTTGGACTCGGCGCCGCCGATGGACCGGTCGAAGGAGGGAACATCGGCGAGACGGCCCGGACGGGTGGGCAGAAAGGTGACCATGGACTCGCCGAGCGCGACGACGTCCACGGCGGCGGGGGTGGCGCACGGTCCGGTGGCGGTCACGGTCGTCGTAGCTCCTCGGCGTCGTACGGGTGTCGGCGGCTTTCGTTGACCCCGCGTTGGCCGAGATGTTAGACAGCGGTAAGCGATATACGCAATGGACGTTGCAAAACATGCAACGCACCTGATCAGGGAGGCTCCATGAGTAGCGAAGCCCTCGCCCGACTCGCCGAGGAACGCGTCGACCACCGCTTCCGGGGCCTCCCGCCGGACGCCGACGGGCTCACCGTCGGCGAGCTGGCGGCCCAGCGCCGCAACCTCTTCACCGGCGGCTTCACCACCCCCGTCCTCGCGCTGTCCGCCGAGCACCTGGAGCACAACCTGCGGCTGATGGCGGAGTACACCGCCCGCCACGGTCTGGTCTTCGCGCCGCACGGCAAGACGTCGATGGCGCCACAGCTGTTCGCCCGGCAGATAGCGCACGGCGCCGTGGGCATCACCCTCGCGGTACCGCACCAGATGCGGGTGGCGCGGGCCTTCGGGGTGGAGCGGATCTTCCTGGCGAACGAGCTGGTCGACCCGGTGGCCCTGCGCTGGATCGCCGCCGAGCTGGCCGCCGACGACGACTTCAAGTTCATCTGCTACGTCGACTCGGTGCGCGGTGTGGAGCTGATGGAGGCGGCCCTGGCGGACGTCCCGGTCCCCCGCCGCCTGGACGTGGTCGTGGAGCTGGCCGCCGGTGAGGGGGCCCGCACGGGGGTGCGCACCGAGGCGGAGGCCGCGCGGGTCGCGGACGCGGTGCTCGGCACCCGGGCGCTGCGGCTGGCCGGGGTCGCCGGGTACGAGGGCGAGGTGCCGCGGGCGACACCGGAGCGGGTGCGGGCGTGGCTGGGCCGGCTGGTCTCGCTGGCCGTGGAGTTCGACAAGGCGGGCCGGTTCGCCGGGCTGCACGAGATCGTGGTGAGCGCGGGCGGCAGCGCCTGGTTCGACACGGTGGCGGAGGTGTTCGCGCGGATCCCGGACCTGTCGGCGCCGGTCCTGAAGCTGCTGCGCTCGGGCGCGTACGTCTCGCACGACGACGGCCACTACCGGAAGCTGACCCCGTTCACCCGGATCCCGGAGGAGGGCGCGCTGGAGCCCGCGTTCCGTCTGTGGACCCAGGTCGTCTCCCGCCCGACCCCCGAGCAGGCCTTCGTCAACGCGGGCAAGCGGGACGCCGCGTACGACCTCCACCTGCCGTTCGCCCAGGTGGTCCGCCGGGACGGGGTGGAGCGCCCGGCCACCGGGATCGAGGTCACCGGGCTGTCCGACCAGCACGCCTGGCTGCGCACCTCCCCCGAGGCGGATGTGCAGGTGGGCGACTGGCTGGGTCTCGGGCTGTCCCACCCGTGCACCGTGTTCGACAAGTGGCAGCTGATTCCGGTGGCCGAGGCGGACGGCACGGTCGTCGACTACATCCGTACGTACTTCTAGGGGGTACGGCGGTGGAAGATCTCGTCATCCGGGACGCGGACGTCGTCGACGGCACCGGTGCCCCCTCCTACCGCGCCGACGTGGTCGTGGACGGCGGGCGGATCGTGTCGATCGTCAAGGAGGCCGCGGCGGCGGGCTGCCAGCGCCCGTCCGCCGTGCGCGAGCTGGACGCCGGGGGCCTGGTCCTCTCCCCCGGCTTCATCGACATGCACGCGCACAGTGACCTCGCCCTGCTGCGCGACCCCGACCACAGCGCCAAGGCGGCGCAGGGCGTCACGCTGGAGGTGATCGGCCAGGACGGCCTGTCGTACGCGCCGGTCGACGACCGTACGCTCGCCGAGGTCCGCCGGGCGATCACCGGATGGAACGGCTCCGGTGACGACATCGACTTCGACTGGCGGTCGGTCGGCGAATACCTGGACCGGCTGGACCGGGGCATCGCGGTCAACGCCGCCTATCTGATCCCCCAGGGCACGGTCCGCGCCCTCGCCGTCGGCTGGGAGGACCGGGAGGCCGGCCCGGCCGAGCTGGACCGGATGCGGCAGCTCGTCGCCGAGGGGCTGGAGCAGGGCGCGGTCGGCATGTCGTCGGGGCTCACGTACACGCCGGGCATGTACGCGAAGGACGCCGAACTGACCGAGCTGTGCCGGGTGGTGGCGTCGTACGGCGGCTACTACTGCCCGCACCACCGCTCCTACGGGGCGGGGGCGCTGGAGGCGTACGAGGAGATGGTGGCGCTCGCCCGGGAGGCGGGCTGCGCGCTGCACCTGGCGCACGCCACCATGAACTTCGGCGTGAACAAGGGCCGCGCGCCCGAGCTGCTGGCCCTCCTGGACGACGCGCTCGCCGGCGGCGCCGACCTCAGCCTCGACACCTACCCGTACACCCCCGGCTGCACCACCCTCGCCGCGCTGCTGCCGAGCTGGGCGAGCGAGGGCGGTCCTGAGGCGGTCCTGAGGCGGCTGACGGACCCGGGGACGGCGGAGCGGATCCGGCACCACATGGAGGTGATCGGCGCGGACGGCTGCCACGGCGTGCCGGTGGAGTGGGACACGATCGAGATCTCCGGCGTCACCGATCCGGCGCTCGCCGGGTACGTGGGCCGTACGGTCCTGGAGTCGGCGCGGGCGCGCGGCGAGGAGCCGTGGGCGGTCGCGCACCGCCTGCTGGTGGCGGACCGCCTCGGCCCCACGATCCTCCAGCACGTCGGACACGAGGAGAACGTCCGGGCGATCATGCGCCACCGCGTGCACACCGGCGGCTCCGACGGCATCCTCCAGGGTGCCAAGCCGCACCCGCGCGCCTACGGCACCTTCCCGCACTACCTGGGGCACTACGTCCGCGAGCTGGGCGTGCTGTCGCTGGAGGAGTGCGTCGCGCACCTCACCGCCCGCCCGGCGGCCCGGCTGCGGCTGCCGGACCGGGGCGTGGTGCGCGAGGGGTACCGGGCCGACCTGGTGCTGTTCGACCCGGCCACCGTGGCGGCCGGGTCGACGTACGACCGTCCGCGCACCCTGCCGGCCGGCATCCCGTACGTCCTGGTGGACGGCCGGTTCGTGATCGACGGCGGGCGGCGGACGGACGTCCTGGCGGGTCGCTCGGTCCGCCGCACCCCGGTGTGAGCGGTTACGGCTTGGGCAGGGTGCAGCCGCTCGCGTACAGGTCGAGCTTGCTGTCGAGGCCGAAGCAGGCGGCGAACTGGTAGGTCTGCTGGGCGTAGTTGATGCCCTGGCGGACGGTGACGTTGCCGTTCGCGTCGACCTCGCACGGGTTGTTGACCGTGCAGCGCTCGCCGCTCTCGTTGCCGGTGTTGTTCACGGCGACGACCCGGCCGGTGGCCTGGTCGACGACCGGGGAGCCGGAGGTGCCGCCGATGGTGTCGCAGGCGGAGGTGTAGCGGACGGAGTCCTTCCAGGTCCAGTCGCCCTCGCGCATCCGGTACACGAAGCCGTCTATGGAGCAGTTGTAGATGCGCTTCCAGTACCCGGAGACGACACTGATCGCGGTTCCGGCGACCGGGTGGGTGTCGTTGAGGGTGAGCGCGTTGATGCCGTAGGAGCTGCGGATCTGCCCGTAGGTGCGGGTGAGCTGGTAGACCGCCGCGTCGGTGTCGGTCATGGTCGCGTAGGCGATCTTGCTGGCGCGCAGGGTCGCCACCCGGGTGCCGGCGGAGTTCAGCAGGCCGAAGGAACGGGTGGAGGCCCGGTCGACGATCACCTCGCCGGGCTCCGGGAAGCCGGACTCCAGACAGTGGCCGTTGGTCAGCACCAGCGCCGGGTCGTCGTCGGCGGAGTCCGGCATGCGGACGACCGAGCCGGAGCAGTTGCTGAGCGCCACGGTCCCGGCGAAGTTCACCGCCTTGACGGCGGGTGCCGCCTCGGCGTCCGGCATGGCCGCGACGGCGGGTGCCGCGCCCGCCCCGGTGATCACCAGGGCCGCGAGCGTGGCCAGGAGAGGCTTCTTCATGTGGGGATCCCCTCTGGTACGACGGGGCGACCGGAGGTCGTCCGGCCGCCCGCTGTCTTGTCATGCGCATTGTTAATGCGGAGGCGGGAGGGGACAAGGAGGTGTTTTTGGCCCGCCCGTGGCGGGTTTTCGCTCGTACGCCCGCGCCGCGTGAGCGCTACTTGGGCCGCTTGGTGTTACCGACGCCGTGCCCCGGCCTGCCGTTGGCGTTGCCCGGGTCGCCGTCCGGGAGGGCAGCGGTCGGAGTCGGGCCCGACGTGGCCGTGGGCGCGGTCGCGGGCGCCTCGGTCACGGGGGTTTCGGAGCCCTCCTCGGCGGGGCTCGGCGGGGCGGAGCCGGAGGAGCCGGAGAAGGCCGTTGCCGCGGAGGCGGAGGAGGCCGACGAGGCGGTGGAGGCGGCCGGGGCGGTGCCGCCGGTCGCCGCGGCGGGTGCGGCCGTCGGGCCGCCGCCACCGCCGTCGTCGGGACCGGCACCGGCCGCGTCCGCGCCCGTGCCCGACGGCGCCCCCGCGCCGGGGCCGTCCGCCGACGGGCTCGTCCGGCTCTTCTCCCCCTGCGTCCCGCCGCCGGAGGGCGAGGACCCGGAGAAGGAGAACCCGGCGATCAGCGCCACCGCGGCCACCGCGCCCACCGCGCCGGCGGCCACCAGGGCCCGCCGTCGCCCAGGGCCGGGCTTGCGCCGGGAACCCCCGGCGCGCCGGGCCCCGGGGGCGGTCACCGGCGACAGCTCGCGGGTCTCGTCGTAGGCGTTCTGCCAGCCGTGCGCCGTCGCCGGGTCGGCGTACTCCTCGTAGGCCGGGATCTGCTCCGGTCGCGGCTGCGGCTGGTACACCATCGGCGGACGCTCGTGGTCACCCGTTCTGGGGGGCTCGGACATGGCCGCGCATTCTAGGGAATGGAGTGACTCCAGGGACAGCGTCGGCTCATATCCGCCCAAACCACACGTCTCACGTGTCGGAAAACACGACCCGCTGAGCCACACGCGGCCGTAAGCTCCCAGGCATGCAGGTGATCCAGTCGACCAAGCTCGCCAACGTCTGTTACGAGATCCGGGGCCCGGTGCTCGAGGAGGCGATGCGGCTTGAGGCGGCGGGCCACCGCATCCTCAAGCTGAACACCGGCAATCCGGCCGCCTTCGGCTTCGAGTGCCCGCCGGAGATCCTGGAGGACATCCTCCGCAACGTCTCCACGGCACACGGCTACGGCGACGCCAAGGGCCTGCTGGCCGCCCGCCGGGCCGTCGTCATGCACAACCAGACCCTCGGCATCGAGACGGACGTCGAGCACGTCTTCATCGGCAACGGCGTCTCCGAGCTGATCGTGATGGCGATGCAGGGGCTGCTCGACGACGGCGACGAGGTGCTCGTCCCGGCGCCGGACTACCCGCTGTGGACCGCCGCCGTCTCGCTGTCCGGCGGCACGGCCGTGCACTACCGCTGCGACGAGCGGTCCGACTGGATGCCCGACCTCGCCGACGTCGAGCGCAAGGTGACCGACCGCACCAAGGCGATCGTCATCATCAACCCGAACAACCCGACGGGCGCGGTCTACGACGAGTCCATGGTGCGGGGGCTGACCGACATCGCCCGCCGGCACAACCTGCTGATCTGCTCCGACGAGATCTACGACAAGATCCTCTACGACGGCGCCACGCACACCCCGACCGCCGCCGTCGCCCCCGACCTGCTCACCCTCACCTTCAACGGCATGTCGAAGGCGTACCGGGTGGCCGGCTACCGGGTGGGCTGGATGTCGATCTCCGGCCCGCGCGCCCACGCCGACTCCTACATCGAGGGCCTGACGATCCTGGCGAACATGCGGCTGTGCGCCAACATGCCGGGCCAGCACGGGGTGGTCGCCGCGCTCAGCGGGCGCCAGACGATCAACGACCTGGTGCTGCCGGGCGGGCGCCTGAAGGAGCAGCTGGACGTCGCGTACGAGATGCTGACGCAGATCCCGGGCGTGAGCTGCGTCCGCCCCAAGGGCGCGCTCTATCTCTTCCCGCGCCTCGACCCGCAGGTCTTCAAGATCAAGGACGACCGGCGGATGGTCCTGGACCTGCTCCGGCAGGAGAAGATCATGGTCGTCCAGGGCACGGGCTTCAACTGGCCGGAGCCGGACCACTTCCGGGTGGTGACGCTGCCGTCGGCGGGCGACCTGCGGGACGCGATCGGACGGATCGGGAACTTCCTGGACGGCTACAGCCAGCCGTGACGGCCTCGGGCCGGAACCGGTCCCGCCTTTCGGGATCATGCTCAACTTTAGAACGGATCCAATGTAGGATGGCTTCTGTCAGAGCACAGGAGGCCGTCCCATGTACGAACCGATCCGCACCAAGTCGGTCCACACGATGGCCGGCGCCCCGGACTTCCCCCACCGGTCCCGTGAGGAAGAGCTGGACATCCAGCTCGCGGGTCATCTCGCGGCACTGCTCGCCGTCACCGACGAGCTGCGCGCGCTGACCCCGTCCGGCGACCTGGACACCGCGGCCGCACGGCTCGCGGAGCAGGTCGCCCGGCTGCGCGGCGGGCAGGCGCCGGTCCGTTCCGTGGTGAGCCCGGTCTCCGAGCCGCACCTCGCCGCGCTGCATCAGCGTGCCCACACGCTGGCCGGGCGGGCGCTGGTGGTCGCGGCCTCCCGTGCGGACACCGCCGCCGCGATCCTCGCCGCCGAGCGGATGGACGCGCACGCGGAGGCCCTTGGGCCGCGCGAGATGGCGGCCGGCTGAGCCCTACGTCCGAGCAGGGCTCCCCTTGATCGGCCCCGGTCCGCGTGCACCCGCAGCGACGCGCGGACCGGGTTGCCACAGCACTGCGTCGGCCTGAGCTGATTCTCGCCGTGGGGCACGGGGCGGGCCGCGACGGCGGGTCGTGGGTGGCCGGTCGCGCGGTTCCCCGCGCCCCTCAGGGAGTGTCAGTGCCCTCCTTCCGGCTGCTTCAGCGGCGGACGAACACCGTCGCCGACGCCGTCGAGGCCGTGTGCAGATCGTCGCCCGGCCAGCTGACCGTATAGGTCACCTCCCGGCGCGTGCGGGGGATGTCGCTGATGGTGAAGGTGCCGTCCGCGGCGACCGTCACCGGGGTGAGGGTGCCGCTGCCCAGGCGGTCGGTGCGCTCCACGGAGAGCACCGCGCGCTCCGGCAGCGCCTTGCCCTGGGCGGTGAACGTGCCGGTGATCCGGATGCCGCCGCCGAGCGTCGCCTCCGCCGGAGCGGTGAGCGCGATCGAGCTGGCCGCCTTGCCGACGGAGACGGTGTGGGTGACGTCCGCGGCGGGACGGTGGGTCAGGTCGCCGAGGAACGAGACCGTGTAGGTGGCGTCGCCGACCAGGCCGGGCTCGTCGAGGACGGTGTAGGTGCCGTCCTCCCGGACGGTGAAGGTGCCCAGCTCGCGGGTGCCGCCCGCGTCGGTGCGGGTGGCCGTCACCTTCAGCGGCTGCGCCGGGGCCGGGCCGTCGACCTCCAGTCGCCCGCGCACCGCCAGCGGCTCGCCCGCCACCGCCTGGGCGGGGCTGTGCGAGAGGCCGCCGGTGAAGCGGGCGTCGTACTGGACGGCCGGGGGCTGGATGACGTGCAGCCAGTACTGGCTTCCGGTGGCGTTGGTGGTGACCGTGAACAGCCGGGAGCCGTCCGCGGACCACTCCATGCCGCGCGGCACGACCCGGTCGCCGTCGAGGCTGCCCTCGAAGACGAATTCCAGCGGGGTGGTGGCGTCGTTCGGATCGGCCGGCTGGACCAGCAGGTCGGGGGTCGAGCCGGAGGCGGCGGCGCCCCGCGCGATGTACTTCCCGTCGCCGCTGAAGGCGACCGCGCTGGCGGCGGCCCCGGCGGGCAGCGGCTGGTAGCCGGCCGCCGCGTCCGACAGGTCGCCGCTGTTCAGCAGCCGGGTGCCGGCGGACGCGTCGGCGAGCGCGACCTTGCCGCCGTCGGCGGACAGCGCCATGTCCTTCAGGTTCAGGGCGCCCTTGCCGTCGCTGTCGGCGAAGCGGCGCGCGGCGTTACGGACCAGGGTGCCGCCGCTGGTGTCGAACACGGTGACGAACGGGTTGGGCGCCTTGGTGTTGAGCGACTGGCCCATGAGCATCCGGTCCCCGGCGCCGGCCTCCAGCAGCAGATCGCCGGAGTCGTTCCAGCCGGTGCGGGCGTACGCGCCGTTGACGATGCCGTCGAGATGGGTGGTGGCGGTGGGGCAGTCGGAGGTGTACTGAGCCTGCGGCGCCGTCATGTAGAGCTGGCCGCCGGACTCGGCGATCTCGCGGCCGCAGGTGTCGGAGGAGGCGTTCGCGGCGAACGTGCGCTGGTAGGTGACGGTGTCGTAGGCCTCGACGCGCTCGCGCAGGCCGACCCACAGCTTGCTGCCGTCGGCACTGACCGAGAGCCCGGAGACGTGCTGCTGGCTGGTGGTGATGGTGGTGAGGCGCTCGCCGTCGAAGTTGTACACGGCGATGGTGCCCGAGTTGAGGTAGTAGCCGACATTGCTGTCCGCCACGAAGACGCGCTGGTGCACGTTGTCGACGGCCAGCGCCGAGAACGACGCGATCGGCAGCTTGGCCACGACGTCGGAGGCCGCCGCGTGCGCCGCGGGTGCGACGGCGACGGCGAGGCCGGTTCCGGCGAGTGCGGTGACGAGAGCGGTCGCCGCGAGGCGTCCGGAACGGTGTGCTGTATTCAACTGTGCCCCCCACAGGCTGCTTTGAGCGCCCCTCAGGGATCTGTGAGACGCCTGTAAAGAGCATGAAACAGCGGTGAAGATCGGAGACGCAAGGGGCGACACGCGGGGGCGCCCGCCTGAAGGAGACCCGCGGGCGCAGACACCGAAGCCCCGCACGCCGTTGTGCGGGGCTTCGGTGCCGTGACGATGTCACCGCGGCCGGCCGTGACGATGTAGCTGGTCAGGGCACAGTCGGTTCCAGCCGGCCGCGGGGTCTCCAGGTGGGCTCAGCCCAGGCGCTCCACGAGGGCGCGGTACTCGTCCCACAGCTCCTTGGGCGTGTGGTCGCCGAAGGTGTTCAGGTGCTCGGGGACCAGGGCGGCCTCCTCGCGCCACACCTCCTTGTCGACCGTCAGCAGGAACTCCAGGTCGGAGTCGGACAGGTCGAGCCCGTCGGTGTCCAGCGCGTCCTTGGTCGGCAGGATGCCGATCGGGGTCTCGACGCCCTCGGCGTTGCCGTCCAGACGCTCCACGATCCACTTCAGGACACGGGAGTTCTCGCCGAAGCCGGGCCAGACGAACCTGCCCTCGCCGTCCTTGCGGAACCAGTTGACGTAGTAGATCTTCGGCAGCTTGGACTGGTCCTTGTCCTTGGCCACGTCGATCCAGTGGGCCATGTAGTCGCCCATGTTGTAGCCGCAGAACGGCAGCATCGCGAACGGGTCGCGACGCAGCTCGCCGACCTTGCCCTCGGCGGCGGCGGTCTTCTCGGAGGCCACGTTGGCGCCGAGGAAGACGCCGTGGTTCCAGTCGAAGGACTCCGTCACCAGCGGGACGGCCGTGGCGCGGCGCCCGCCGAAGAGGATCGCGGAGATCGGCACGCCCTTGGGGTCCTCCCACTCGGGCGCGATGATCGGGCACTGCGAGGCGGGCACGGTGAAGCGGGCGTTCGGGTGGGCCGCCGGGGTCTGCGACTCCGGGGTCCAGTCGTTGCCCTTCCAGTCGGTGAGGTGGGCCGGGGTCTCCTCCGTCATGCCCTCCCACCACACGTCGTTGTCGTCGGTGAGGGCGACGTTGGTGAAGACCGAGTTGCCCCACAGGGTCTTCATCGCGTTGGCGTTGGTGTGCTCGCCGGTGCCGGGCGCGACGCCGAAGAAGCCGGCCTCGGGGTTGATGGCGTACAGCCGCCCGTCCTCGGCGAAGCGCATCCAGGCGATGTCGTCACCGATGGTCTCGACCGTCCAGCCGGAGATCGTGGGCTCCAGCATGGCCAGGTTGGTCTTGCCGCAGGCGGACGGGAAGGCGGCGGCCACGTACTTCGGCTCGCCCTGCGGCGGGGTGAGCTTGAGGACCAGCATGTGCTCGGCGAGCCAGCCCTCGTCGCGCGCCATGACGGAGGCGATGCGCAGGGCGTAGCACTTCTTGCCGAGCAGGGCGTTGCCGCCGTAGCCGGAGCCGTAGGACCAGATCTCACGGGTCTCGGGGAAGTGCGAGATGTACTTGGTCCGGTTGCAGGGCCAGGGGACGTCCTCCTGGCCGGGCTCCAGCGGGGCACCCAGGGTATGGACGGCCTTCACGAAGAAGCCGTCGTCGCCCAGTTCGTCGAGGACGGCCTGGCCCATGCGGGTCATGGTGCGCATGGCGACGGCGACGTACGCGGAGTCGGTGATCTCGACGCCGATCGCGGACAGCGGCGAGCCGAGCGGGCCCATGCAGAAGGGCACGACGTACATGGTGCGGCCGCGCATGGAGCCGCGGAACAGGCCGCCTTCGCCGCCGGAACCCTGGAAGATCTCCCGCATCTCGGCGGGGGCCTTCCAGTGGTTGGTGGGGCCGGCGTCCTCCTCCTTCTCGGAGCAGATGAAGGTCCGGTCCTCGACGCGGGCGACGTCGGTGGGGTCGGAGGCGGCGTAGTAGGAGTTCGGGCGCTTGACGGGGTCGAGTTTCCGGAAGGTGCCCTTCTGGACGAGCTCTTCGCACAGTCGCTCGTACTCGGCCTCGGATCCGTCGCACCAGACCACGTCGTCCGGCTGGGTCAGTGCCGCGATCTCGTCGACCCACGAGATCAGTTCCTGGTGGTTGGTCGGGCTGACGGTGGTGGGAGCCGCGTTGTCGCGCGCCACGATCGCTCCTAAATGAGGGTTTTTGTCCTGTCTGCCCCGTGGGGGCCGCGACCCGGATGCTTCGTAGCCGCTCATCCGGTGCCGACCGCACTCATTTGATCATCCGAGGTGGCCGCGCATTTGTCCAGAGGGCCGCACACCTGAGCGCCGTGAGGAACGCCACGTCCTGCGGCTTTCGCCGTGATTCTTTGCGTACGCCTTGGGTTCGGCTGACCTTTTCTTGGCGATCCACTTGAGTGGTCGCACGCGGTCACCGTGGGACTCTGATCCGTCACTTACGACTCCGTAGGTACGATGCCCCGCATGACTGCGTCCGCCTCCGATGCGCACACGCACACGCCGGTCGCCGACCGTGGTTCCGTGGCGCGCCATCTGCCACACCCGTCCCTGCCGGACTCCGTCAAGCCGAAGCTCCGGGGCTGGCTGCACCTCGGCATGTTCCCCGCGGCGCTGGTCGCGGGCCTGGTGCTGACGGCCCTCGCGGACTCGACGCGCGGTCGCGTGGCGTGCGGTGTCTACGCGCTGACGGCGTGTCTGCTCTTCGGGGTGAGCGCGCTCTACCACCGGGGCAACTGGAGCCCCCGGATGGACGGCGTGCTGCGCCGCCTGGATCACGCCAACATCTTCCTGATCATCGCGGGCACCTACACCCCACTGACCGTGCTGCTGCTGCCGGGCGGCACGGGCCGATGGCTGCTGTGGGGCATCTGGGCCGCGGCCCTGGCCGGCATCGCCTTCCGGGTCTTCTGGGTCGGCGCCCCGCGCTGGCTGTACACGCCGTGCTACATCGCGATGGGCTGGGCGGCCGTCTTCTTCCTGCCCGACTTCCTGCGCACGGGCGGCGTCGCCGTCCTCACCCTGGTGGTCGTCGGCGGGATCCTCTACAGCCTGGGCGGAGTCGTCTACGGCATCAAGCACCCGAACCCGTCACCGCGCTGGTTCGGTTTCCACGAGGTCTTCCACGCCCTCACGCTGGCAGCGTTCATCGCCCACTACGTCGGCATCTCCCTGGTGGCGTATCAGCACGCGTAGGGAACCGCCCCCCACCTTCGGGCCACGGCTTGCGAGCCGTGGCCCTTTTTCATGCCCGACACCGCCGGCACGCATTGACAGTCTCTCGATTTTGAGAGTTACTTTCATTTCATGGTTACTGTCACACATCTCCCCGGGGTCCAGCCCGACCCTCGCCGCTGGTGGGCCCTCACCGCGCTCGTGGCGAGCATGCTGACCCTCGGCTTCGACATGACGATCCTGAACGTCGCGCTGCCGACCATGGCCGGACAGCTCGGCGCGAGCACGGGAGAGCAGCAGTGGATGGCGGACGCGTACGTCGTCGTCTTCGCCGCGCTGATGCTCCCCGCCGGCCTGCTGGGCGACCGGTTCGGCCGCCGCCGCATGCTGGTCGCCGGGCTCGCCGTCTTCCTCGCCGGTTCCGTGGCCGGCGCGCTCGCCGACGACGTGCCCGCGGTGATCGCCGCGCGGGCGGTGATGGGCATCGGCGGAGCGCTGGTCACACCGCTCTCACTGTCGGTGCTGCCCTCGCTCTTCGGGCCGGGAGAGCGCACCAGGGCCGTGGGCGTCATCTCCGCCGCCTCGGCGCTCGGCATGCCGCTCGGCCCGATCATCGGCGGCTGGCTGCTCGACCACTTCTGGTGGGGCTCGGTCTTCCTGGTCAACGTGCCCATGGCCGCCCTCGGCATCGTGGCCTGCGTCTTCCTCCTCCCCGAGACCCGCGACCCCTCCTCCCCCAAGGTCGACGCCCTCTCCACCGCGCTCACCGCGGCGGGGCTCGGCATCCTCATCTACGCGATCATCGAGGCGCCCGAGCACGGCTGGGCCGACCCGCTGACCCTCGGCATGCTGGGCGCCGCCCTCGCCCTGCTCGCCCTGCTGGTGCTGCGCGAACGGCGGACCGCGCGGCCCATGCTGGACATGGTGCTGCTGGCCCGGCGCGGGTTCCTCGTCAACACCCTCGCCGCGACCCTGGTGATGTTCGTGCTCTCGGGGCTGCTGTTCGTGCTGCCGCCCTACCTCCAGGCGGTCCTCGGACACGACGCCCTCGGCACGGGCGTCCGGCTGCTGCCGCTGATGGGCGGGCTGCTCGTCGCGGCGCGCGCCGCCCAGCCGGCCGTCGCCCGGTTCGGCGCCAGGCAGGTGGTGAGCGCGGGCCTCACGGTCCTGGCGTTCGCCGCGCTGCTGGGCGCGCGTACGACGGCGGAGTCCGGGTACGGCTCCACCGCGCTGTGGCTGTCCGTCGCCGGAGTGGGCTTCGGTCTCGCGGTCGTGCCCGCGATGGACGGCGCGCTCGCCACCCTGCCCGCCGACCGCGCGGGCAGCGGCTCGGGACTCCTCATGACCTTGCGCCAGGTCGGCGGCGCGATCGGGATCGCCCTGCTCGGCTCGCTGCTCAGCGGCGCCTTCCGGGACCGGCTCGATGTCGCGGGGCTGCCCCAGCGGGCCGCGGACACGGCCGGGGAGTCGGTGGTCGCGGCCCACCTCGTCGCCGAACGGGTGGGCGCACCCGATCTGATCGCCTCGGCGAACGGCGCGTACGCGCACGGCATGGCCCTGGTGCTGCTGGTGTGCGCGCTGGCCTCGCTGGTGTCCGCGCTGCTGGTGGTGGGCTTCCTGCCCGGCGCCCGGAGCGCGCCCGCCGCCCCGGAGATGGCCACGCCCGCCGCCGATGCCGGACAATGACCTGCATGACGGCCGCACGCACCTCCGCCCCCGCCGACCGCCCCCAGCTGGGACTCCGGGAACGGAAGAAGATCAAGACCCGTGAGGCGATCCGTGCGGCCACCTACGCGCTGATCGAGGAGCAGGGGTACGAGGCCACCACGATCGAGCAGATCGCCGACCGGGCCGAGGTCTCGCCGTCGACCGTCTTCCGCTACTTCCCGACCAAGGAGGACATCGTCCTCACGGACGAGTACGACCCGCTGCTGCTGGCGGAACTGCGGGAGCGGCCCGCGGACGAGCCCTGGCTGGAGTCCCTGCGGTACGTACTGCGCAAGGCCGTCGGATTCGGCGCGCACGAGGATCCCCGGGTGACCAGGCTGCGCACGACGCTGATGACCGAGGTGCCGGCGGTGCGCTCGCGGATGATGGAGAGCATGTCGGCCACGGGCGACCTGCTCGCCGCGGCCATCGCCGAGCGCACCGGCCGGGACCCGGAGAGCCTTGAGGTGCGGGTGTTCACGATGTCCCTGCTCGGCGGTCTGATGGAAGCCACCCGGCACTGGGTGAGGGGCGGCTTCAGCGAGGATCTCGGGGAGCTGGTGGACCGCGCCCTCACCGTCTTGGAACACGGCCTGACATCCTGATCCCGTGAACGCACACGCAGCCGAGATCCACGTCGAAGTCGCCCCCGAACTGGCCCTGTTCGTGCCACAGGAGCGCCGCCGCGGCGCGAGCCCCCTCGCCACCGACGGCGTCTCCACGCTCGGTCACGTCGTCGAATCCCTCGGGGTGCCGCTCACCGAGGTCGGTGAACTGGTCGTCGACGGGCGGCCGGTGCCCACCGGGCACATCCCCCGGGACGGCGAGCGGGTGGCCGTACGGGCCGTGGCCCGCCCGCAGCGGGTGCCCGGTGCTCCCCTGAGCTTCCTCCTCGACGTGCACCTCGGCACGCTGGCCCGCCGGCTGCGGCTGCTCGGCGTGGACACGGCGTACGAGTCGACGGACATCGGCGACGCCGCCCTCGCCGCCCGCTCGGCCGCCGAGCGGCGGGTCATGCTCAGCCGTGACCGGGGCCTGCTGCGCCGCCGTGAGCTGTGGGCCGGCGCCTTCGTCTACAGCACCCGGCCCGACGACCAGCTCCAGGACATCCTGGACCGGTTCCGCCCCGAGCTGCGCCCATGGACCCGCTGCACCGCGTGCAACGGCCTGCTCGAGGAGGCCACCAAGGAGGAGGTGGCGGACCGGCTGGAGGCCGGCACCCAGCGGACGTACGACGTGTTCGCGCAGTGCGGCGCGTGCGGGCGCGCCTACTGGAAGGGCGCGCACCACGACCAGCTGGAGGCCATCGTGGAGCGCGCGCTCGCGCTCCGCTCGGAGCGCCGTTGACGGGGAGCGCCGTGGGGAACCGCGGGCCGTCTCTGGCCGGTCGCGCAGTTCCCCGCTCCCCTGCCGGGGTGCTCAGCGCCTCGTCAGGTCCCCCTTTCCGCAGGCCACCCCGTCCCTGTCCGGGTCGAGACCGAGCGGGTCGTCCGCGCCGTTGACCTTCAGACGGCCGTAGTCGTTCTGCCCCAGCCAGCCGCAGCGGGCGGTGGCCGTCTCCTTCACCTGGGGCGGGAAGGCGGTGGGCACGCAGACGTTGGCGGAGCCGTAGTGCCGGTCGCAGCCGGAGACGGCCGGGCCGACCGGCTGGGAGGCGCGCTTCTTGCCGGGGCGCTGCACCGTGCCTTGGAGGTCGTCCGCGAAGGAGTGGATGTGCGCGGCGGCGTCGGTGGCCTTGAGCGCGGCCGGGCCCTGGAGGTGCACCCACTTCGCCACCGAGGGCACCCCGTTCGCGTCGACCGCGAAGAGCATGTACCAGCCGGGCGGGGCCAGGTTGGGGTTGCTCGTCACGTTCAGGTCGACGTTGTCGCCGTCCACGCTCAGCGGCAGGTCCACGAACCGCTGGTTGGGGTCGGAGGAGTGGGTGACGGCGGCCGGGCGGATCAGTTCGGCCTTGGCGATGGGCCGGTCGACGGTGATCCGCTGGGTGTCGCCGTAGGTCCACTCGGTGTCGATCACCGAAGTGATCGTCGGGCGGGGGCCCTTGAAGAGGTAGGGCGGGGTGTAGACGGACACGTTGTGGTTCCAGCTGCCGTTGCCCGGGTTGTCGCCGGTGGCCATCACCCGGCCGTCGGGCAGCAGGAACGCCGAGGAGTGGTAGCCGCGCGCCTCGGGGTCGACGGCCACCGGGTCGAAGGTGTTCGTCGGGGGGTCGTAGAGCGAGGTCTCGAAGACCGGGTCGGCGCGGTTGTGCAGGGCGCCTCCCGTCTCCAGCACCTTGCCGTCGGGCAGCAGCACCGCGGAGGCGTACATCTTGCCCTGGTCACCGGTCTGCGCGACCTTGCCGTTGCCGAAGTCGACGGTGCCCTGCGGGAGCGGCGGCCCGGCGACGTACTGCGGGTTCGGCTGCTTGAGGTCGATCACGTCGGTGAGGCGGTTGGCGTCGGGGTTGGAGTCGATGTTGCCGCCGCCGATGGTGAGGACCCTCTGCTCCTGCGCGGGCGGCAGCAGCACGCTCGCCGACTGGTCCCGCTCGTCCTTCTTCTGCAGGCCGGGCACCTGGGTGATGGTGTTGGCGTCGTAGTCGTAGATCGCGGCGCCGGTGCCGGGGATGTTGTTGCCGAAGACATGGCTGCCGGAGTAGAAGAGCCGCCCGTCCTGCATGAGGATCATCGACGGGTACAGGCCCCAGTACGACCAGGTCTGCTTGACCTGCCAGGTGGGCAGCCAGCGCTGCTCGGCCTGTGACCAGCGGTCGGCGGTGACCGAGCCGGTGGAGTCCTCCTTGAGCCCGCCGAAGGAGAGCACGTCGCCGTTGCCGAGGATGGTCGCCGACGGGTACCAGTGCCCGTCGTTCATGTCGTTGGTCTTCGTGTACGTCTCGGTCCCGGGGTCGAAGACGTACGAGTCCTTGTACCCCTGGTAGCCGATCTTCCCGTCCGCCGACGGATAGCCCTTGTTGCCGCTCATCACCAGCACCCGCCCGTCCTGGAGCTGGACGTGTCCGGCGCAGAACATGTCCTTCGGGGTGGGGATGATCTTGTAGGTGCCGTTCGCCGGGTCGTAGACCGCCGAGGTGAAGGTGCCCGCCTCGAACTTCTCCGGGTCGTTGCCGGAGCCCGCGATCAGCAGGACCCTGCCGTTGTGCAGGACGACCGAGTGCATGGAGCGCACGGGGTTCTGGGCGGGCAGCACGTCCCACCTGCCGTTGGCGCACTGCTCGGCGGTGCCCGTGCACTGCGGGGGCGGGACCGGGTCGGCGACCTGTTCCATGGTGTAGTCGTCGGTGGTGGCCGAGCCGGTGCCGTAGACGGAGACGCCCCAGCTGATGCGGTCGGTGCCGGCCGGGACCTCGGGAGTGCGGACCGTGGCCCGGGTCCAGTCCGCCGCCATCTCCAGCGTCTTCAGGTCGGTCCAGTACTGCCAGCCCGCCGTGGTGTCGTGCCGGAACAGGGTGATGTTGGCGTCCGGCGTGGTCGTCCGGTACCAGAGGGACAGGTCGTACTGCTTGCCGGCGGCGACCACCGGCGCGCAGTCCGCGGACTCGGTGATCAGCGCCTTGCGGTCGCCGTCGGCCCGCCGGGTCAGCTCGACCTTCATCGCCTTGCCGCCGGAGTGCGCGTCGGCCGTCGTGGTGAAGGTGAAGTCGTTGTCGCCCCAGCCGGACTTCTGCCAGCAGTACGGCAGGTCGCCGGTGCCGGCCGTCTCGAATCCGGGGTTCTTGATGAGGTTGGCGGCGGAGGCGGGCTGGGGGGTGGTGAGGAGGAGGCCTCCGGCGAGGCCCAGGGCGGCCAGGACGGCCGTTCTCCGGCTGGATCTCATGCGGTACTCCTAGCTTTACGGCTCCTGCGTGGCAGATAGACCAGCGCTTCCGTGCCGGCGAAGCGCAGGACGAAGGTGAGGACGAGCGCGAGCGCCGTGGCGGGCAGCGCGGCCAGCCCGAACTGCGCGACCAGCAGCGCGATCAGCGGGATGCGCAGCAGCAGGTCGGCGTTGGCGAGCAGCGCGAACCGCGCGGTGCGGTCGGCCCAGTGCCGGTGCCGGCGCCGGTCGCGGAACAGCAGCCGCTCGATGAGCAGGAAGTTCCAGGCCACGCCGAACTGGTTGGCGACGATCTCCGCGGGCAGGTAGTGCAGCCCCGCCTCGGTCATCGCCCACAGGGCGGCCAGGTTCGGCACGAATCCGGTCAGTCCGATCAGCCCGAACACCAGCATCCGGGCCAGCGGACCGGCCGTGCGCAGTCCGGCGAGGTGCCGCAGGAAGCGCTGCCCCTCCTTGGCGGTGGACTTGGACTCGCCGGCGAACCGCTCCTGGAAGACGAACGGGATCTCGGTGACCGTGCGCGGACGGCCGCGCACCGCGAGTTCCAGCAGGATCTTGTAGCCGAGGGGGTGCAGGATCTCCGTGCTGACATCGCTGCGGCGGATGGCGAAGAAGCCGCTCATCGGGTCGCTGATGCCGTGCAGCCGGCGTGGGAAGAGGGACTTGGTCAGCCAGGTCGCGGCCCGGGAGACGGCGATGCGGTAGCCGCCGGCCAGCCCTGCGCGGCTGCCGCCCTTGAGGTAGCGGGAGGCGACCACGAGTCCGGCGCCCGCGCGTTCGCCGGTGGCGACCAGGTCGGGGACGAGGGACGGCGGATGCTGGCAGTCGCCGTCCATGACGACGATCCAGTCCGACCCGGCCGCCTGCATGCCCTCGACGACCGCGCCGCCCAGCCCGCCCACGGGCTCCTCACGGTGCAGCACGGTCACCGGGAACGGGCAGTCCCGTGCCGCGTCGCGGATGACCTGCGGGGTGTCGTCGGTGGAGTCGTCCACGAAGACCACTTCGCAGGGCAGCCGGGACGGTACCGACTCGGTGATCTGGCGCAGCAGCCGGCGGACGTTCGCCGCCTCGTTGAAGGTCGGGACGACGAGGGTGACGGCGCCCGGCTCGGGGACGGCGCCCGGGACATCGGCCGCCGTGACGGCCTCCTCGGGAACGGCGGAGTCCTGGCTCATCGGGTGCCTCCCGGGAGGCCCGCCCGCTGGATGCGCCGGATCTCGATCCGGTCCGCTCCGGTGCCGAAGACGGCGACCGGCGCCGAGTGCTCGATGGCCGCCCTGACGTTCGGCAGGTCGACCGCGTCGCGCCGGACCGTCGGCGAGGCGACCACGTAGTCGAGGTCCCGCCAGCCGCGCGGCATGGTCCTGGTGACGGCGGGGTCGAGGTCGGCCTTGTAGAACCAGATGGCGCCGAGGCCGGGTTCGTAGCCCTGGTGGACGAGGTCCAGCCAGAGGGCGTCGTCGACGAGGACGCGGGTGTCCCCGGGGTGCTCCACCTCGGTGCCCAGCCATCGCGCGGCGGCCCGGTAGGGGGCGTTGGCGTCGGTGGTGATCGCGGTGCGGGCGCCGTCGTACCAGCGGGGCACGGCGTAGGCGCTCGCGGCGAGCGCGAGGACGGCGGCGAGCGCGTAGCGGGCGTGGGGCCGGCGCCCCGCGCGGCGCCGCTTGTGCAGTACGGCGTGGGCGACGCTGGCGGTGCCTCCGGCGAGGACCAGGGCGAGGAACGGCAGCGCCTGGATGATGTACATCGCGGGCAGGTAGCCGTCGGGGCGCAGGGCGACCAGGGCGAGGATCGCCACGGTCAGCGCGGGTCCGGCGAGCGCGCGGGCGGTGACCGACCAGCGCCAGGTCAGCAGGAGCAGCAGGGCACCGGCGAGGCCCCCGAGGGGCAGCACACGGTCGTAGTAGAGCCAGGACTGGAGGACGCCGTACGAGCCGGAGCCCGGGTCGAGGATGAAACCGGAGCCGGGGCGGCTCATCTGGTAGAGGATGCCGTCCCACAGGGACACATGGCCGTCACCGGGCAGCAACTCGCCCTTGAGCAGGGCGAACAGCGGATAGGACAGGCCGATCAGGGCGCAGGCGGTGATGGCGCCGGTGACCGCGAACTTGCGGGTGTCGCGGTGGCTGTGCCGCCACATGGTGAGCAGCAGGGCGGGCAGGACGACGAGCATCGTCTCCTTGGTGAGCACGGCCGTCGCGGCGGCGATGCCCGCGCCGAAGTGGTGCCACAGGTGGCGGCTCGGGGAGGCGGCGAGGGTGAACGCGAGGAGCGTCCACATCACGGCCAGGTTGTCGAGGAAGATCTCGCGCTGGAGGACGACCGCCAGCGGGGAGAGCCCGAACAGGGCCATGCCGAGTGCGGCGGCCCAGCGGGGCAGGGCGAGGCGGCGGCCGAGGACGTAGACGAGGACCGCGCTGACCGCGCCGATCAGCAGCATCGCGGCGCGCATGGAGCCGACGGTCATCGAGTCCGGGCTGATCAGGGCGGGTATCCAGGTGAGCACGGCTATCTGGATCCAGCCGAGCGGCGGATGGTCGTACCAGTAGGTGTAGTGGGCGAGGCCGCGGCCCTCCTGGACGGCCCAGGCCTGGGCGAGGTAGGTGCCCTCGTCGTCGCTGAGAGTGGGGTAGTCGGCGATGTTCCAGCCCTGGACGACGAGGATCGCGACGAGGAGGAGACCGCACAGGAGCAGGTCGGGACGGGAGGAGCGCAGTCGCTGCGGAGGCTGTGTTCGACCGGTCGAACGGATCGTGGGCGCAGCCGTCCGTTGCGCGGGGACCGTGATTCCGGTCGCCGCGGGAAGGGTGGAGGTCACGCAGGAACGTCCTCTCGGTTCACGTGCGCGAGATGAGCGCCGACATGGCTGGTCAGCTCCCAGTCGTTGCGGCCGCGCTGTTCCCGCCAGACGGCGCGGACGGCGGCCCCGGCGAGGAGCACCTGGTAGAAGGGGCCGCCCACGATGAGCTTCACGTAGTGGACGAAGCGGACGCGCAGGCCGTACTGCTTGCCGAAGTCGTGCAGTCCGACCAGCTCGAAGACGAAGGTCACCAGGGCGGTGACGGCCGGCAGGAAGGTGATGAAGGCGACGCCGACCGGCACGTCGAGGAAGAGCGCGATGGCCACGTTGAGCGGGATGACCACACCGGAGACCGCCTGGAGATACGGCGTCATGAGGGTGTAGCGGGCGAGCAGCCGCTGCCCGAAGGAGGGCAGCTGCTTCCAGTCCTTCTTCCGGTACACCTGGAGGAAGCCCTGGTTCCAGCGGGTGCGCTGCTTCAGCAGGCTCATCAGCGAGCCCGGGGTCTCCTCGCGGGTGACCATCTCGGAGTCGTAGGCGACGACGACCTTCTTGCCGACGCTGGAGAGGCGGACCCCCAGGTCGCAGTCCTCGGCGAGGCAGTTGGGGTCCCAGCCGTCCGCCTCGCGCAGCACGGCGGTGCGGACGAAGACGGTGTTGCCGCCGAGCGGGATGAACCCCTTCTGCGCGTGCAGGTGCAGCCGTGAGCGGAACCAGAAGAAGTACTCCAGGCAGTTGCGCAGGCTGTACCAGCTGGAGTGGAAGTTGATCAGCTGCACTCCGCCCTGGACGACGTCCGCGCCGGTGGCGCGGAAGGCGTGGTCGACGTGGGCGAGGAGTTCCGGATGAACCTGGTCCTCGGCGTCGAAGACCCCGACGACGTCGCCGCGGCAGTGCGGCAGCGCCGTGTTCATGGCCTTCGGCTTGTTCTTCTTCTCATGGGTGTCGACGACGACCCGGACGCGCGGGTCCCGCGCGGCGGCCGTGTGCGCCACCTCGGCGGTCTCCGGGTCGTCGTGCCCGACGATCACGATGATCTCGAAGTCGGCGTGCGCGGACTCCAGCAGCCGCTGGATGGTGTGGTCCAGCACCGCCTGCTCGTGCCGCGCCGGGAGCAGCAGCGAGAAGGACAGCTGTTCCGCGCCGTCCGGACGGCTGAACCGGGTGGAGGCCAGCACCTCGGGCGTGCGCCACGCGTGCATCTGCCACCACAGGGTGAACGCCGCCATCCAGAACAGGGCGAGCGAGACGGCAGCGATGAAGACAGACGTCAGCAAACAGATCCCCCCAGATCCCGAAACCCCCCACACGCGACGGCCGGCCACAGCCGTCGCGGCATGTGCAGAGACTAGGGGGGAAGCGTGAAGTGCGGGAGCTGTTCCGATAAAAAGCGTGTTCGGCGCGGTCGGGTGACTAGCGGGATCTACCCGAACACCTGCTCAATTACCGTTCATTTCCGGCAGCGCTCACCGCCCCGACAGCGCGGCGCGCAGCCGCTCGGGGTCGGTCGTCGGGGCGTCGCAGGTGAAATTACGGCAGACGTACGCGGTCGGTTCACCGCCCGTCAACGGCCGGTCGGCGAGCAGCGGGAACTCCTCGCCGCCCGCCGTGCCGTACGCGACCACCGCGCCCGGCGCCGTCCCGAGCAACGCCGTCCGGTGCAGCTCACGGGCCGCGGCGTCGTCGAAGGCGGGACCCACCACCGCCACCTCGCGCGGCCCGTCCAGCAGCGCCTCCGCGATCGCGAGCCCCCAGCCGATGAACCGCGGCACCCGCGGCCCGAGCACCCGCACCACGCCCAGCGCCCGCTCGGCGGCGGTCCGATGGGCTTCCGAGCCGGTCTGCGCGGCGTAGCTCAGCAGCGCGCCCGCGGCGGCGGTCCAGCCGGACGGGGCGGCGTTGTCGGTCGGATCCTGCGGCCTGCGGATCAGCCGCTCGCCGTCGGCCGCGGTGTCGAAGAGCGCGCCGGACTTCTCGTCGGCGAACCGCACGAGCACGTGGTCGAGCAGCAGCCCGGCGAAGTCCAGCCACACCCCCTCCCCCGTCACGGACGCCAGCGCGAGGAACCCCTCGGCGACGTCCGCGTAGTCCTCCAGGACGCCCGCGTTGGCGCCGGCCCGGCCGTCCTTGCTGGTGCGGGCGAGCTGCCCGCGGTCGTCGAGATGCACCCGGACCAGCAGGTCGGCGGCGGCGAGGGCGGCGTCGACGAGGTCGGGGCGGTCGAAGTAGGCGCCGGTCTCGGCGAGCGCGGCGATCGCGAGGCCGTTCCAGGCGGCGACGACCTTGTCGTCCCGGCCGGGAGCGGGCCGCTCGGCCCGGGCGGCGAACAGCCGCCGCCGCACGGAGTCGACCTTCCCGGCGTCGAAGACGCCCTCCTGCTGGGGGAGCTGCAGCACCGAGGACCCGTGCTCGAAGGTCCCCTCCTCGGTCACGCCGAAGTACTGCGCGGCGAGCCGGGCGTCCTCCTCGCCGAGCACGGCGCGCAGCTGCTCCGGGGTCCAGACGTAGTAGGCGCCCTCGACATGCCGCCCCGTGCCGTCGTCGCTGTCCGCGTCGAGCGCGGAGGCGAAACCG
This sequence comes from Streptomyces sp., assembly GCF_035645055.1. Classification (GTDB taxonomy): domain Bacteria; phylum Actinomycetota; class Actinomycetes; order Streptomycetales; family Streptomycetaceae; genus Streptomyces. Next base: position 53,796 of record NZ_DASQNH010000084.1, read on the forward strand.
CCCTCGGCGGTGCGCAGTTCGCGCACCATGAAGTCGGCGGTCTCCAGGGCGACGCGGCGGGCCGGCTCCGAGCCGGTGGCCCGCCACAGATGTGCGTAGACCCGGCAGAGCAGCGCGTTGTCGTACAGCATCTTCTCGAAGTGCGGCACGACCCAGTCCCGGTCCACGGAGTAGCGGGCGAATCCGCCCCCGAGCTGGTCGTAGATCCCGCCCCGGGCCATTCGCTCACAGGTGTCCGCGGCCATCTGCAACGCGCCCTCGGACCCGGTCCGCGCCGCGTGCCGCAGCAGGAACTCGATCACCATGGACGGCGGGAACTTCGGCGCCCCGCCGAACCCGCCGCGCTGCGGGTCGTACTCCCGGGTCAGCCCGAGCAGCGCCTGCGCCAGCTCCTGCTCCCCCGGCACCTGCTTCCCGGCGCCGTAGTCGATCTCCCGCCCGGCGAGGTCCCGCACGATCTTCCCCGCGACGTCGGCGACCTCCTCGCGCCGGTCGTCCCACGCCTGCCGCACCCCTTCCAGCACCTGCCGGAACGACGGCATCCCGTGCCGCGGCGCGGGCGGGAAGTACGTCCCGAAGTAGAACGGCTCGGCGTCCGGCGTCAGGAACACGGTCATCGGCCACCCGCCCTGCCCGGTGGCGGCCTGCACGGCCTCCATGTAGACGGCGTCCACGTCGGGGCGTTCCTCGCGGTCGACCTTGACGCTGACGAAGTGCTCGTTGAGATAGACGGCCGTCGCCTCGTCCTCGAACGACTCGTGTGCCATGACATGGCACCAGTGGCAGCTCGAATAGCCGACGCTGAGCAGCACCGGCACATCCCGCCGTCGCGCCTCTTCGAACGCCTCCTCGGACCACGGCCACCAGTCGACGGGGTTGTCCGCGTGCTGGAGCAGGTAGGGGGACGTCTCGTGGGCCAGTCGGTTCGGCATGGAATCCATCCTGCCGCAGTACCCCGGAATCGGCGCACGGCACAGGACACGGCGCGGGCCCCGCCCTCTCTCCTGGACTCGTCATGCACATCGCACTTGACCGGGAACGCCGTTGCCGTCGGAGGGGGACGTGCCATGCGGGACAGTCATCGGGTCGAGGCAGAGCGGCTGCTTGCCCGGGCCGTGGAGGAGGAGGTGCGGCGGTCGGGCGGCCGTACCGACGGGAAGCGGATCGGCGTCGCGCACGGCGAGGCGTGGGCGCGCCTGGAGCTGGCCGCTGGGCATGGTGCCGAGCCGCCACGCCCGGGAGGTGATGGGCGTGGCGGTACCGGCGGCGCGGTGAGAGGCGGCGGGCGCCGCCCGCCCCGTCCGCGCGGGTCAGCCCTTGTCGGCCTTGGCTCCGGCCGCCGGGGTCTCGGCGTCGGCCGCCGGGGCCTCCTCGAAGTCGACCTTGCCCATGTGCCGGTTCATCGACTTCATCACTCTCCTTCAAGGATGCGGAAGTCGCTGAACAGCGCGGACGGAGCGTTTCCTTGATCATCTGGGAGAGCGTTGGGAAAAGGCGGAAGCCACGGGCCCGTGCTCAGAAACTTTTCCCAGACCTCCTGGAGGTACTCGACGATGCGCTCCTCCATCGCCAAGGTCACCATGCTGTAGACGCCCTCAACGCCCGGCAGCTCGTGACCCATCCGGGCCTCCTTCGCGACGCGCGCGATGTCGGCGCCCGGCTCGTCCAGCAGCTCCCGGTGCCAGTGCCGCAATCGGTAGAGATCTTGCCCTGCCATCTCTTCCACGGCCGGCAGCTTGGGCCGGGTGAACCGTTCGTAGCCCTTGCGCGCCTTCCGCTCCTTGGCGCCGTCCCGGATCGGATGCCAGTAGTCCCGCTCGAACTGCGCTCCCAGCAGCGGCTTGCCGGTCAGCGATAGGAACACGAACGGCTTGTCATGAGAGGCCAGCAGCGCGGCGTGCATCTCGTGCAGGAACGGGGGGATCACCTGCGTCCGGTAGGACTCATACTTCGGACCGGCGAGTGTCGGTAGGCCGTCCGCTCGGTAGAGCTGGTGCTGCACACGCAGCGCGTGCAGCTTGCCCTGGTACCGCTCCAGGGCCTCCTTGCGCCTCTCCGGATCCGGGTCGGAGGCCGGCCAGTGCGCCGAGGTGTAGCCGCGCTGGAGACCGTACATCTCGCCGGGCGGCCTCATGCCGGTGAAGGCGACGGTCCAGATGTACGTCCAGCCGGTGAAGCCCCAGACGTGGTAGGCGTTGACGGCGAGCTTGTGCACGGCCTCGATGGGCAGCTGCCGCTTCTTCCGGCGCGTCTGCTTCTTGGTGTACCGGCCGCGTCGGTGCTGCTCGACGATCGGCGAGTCCGTGCGCAGCTTGTACTTGAGGACGGCGTCCTCCATCAGCATGCGGAACACCCCGCGCAGCTGGCTGGCGTAGTTCGCGGAGTACCTGCGTTCGATGCTCTTCTTCCACAGGTCGTACTCAGGGGGCGTGATGGCACCGACAGCACGCCCCTGCCAGTCTGGGATGATCACCGCGTTGAGCATGGACTTGTAGGTGTCGACGGAATTCGGGCGGAGTTCCGCCGCCTCGAACCAGGTCCAGCAGTACTCCTCCATCGGCGTCCTCGCGTCCGCGCGCGGGATGTGCTTGCCGTGGCGGACGTCGTGCTCCCGGTCGAGGCCGTAGTTGTACGCCTCCTCCTCATCCCTGAACGGAACGCCGGGCTCTGGCCCGGAGGCGGACTCGTACTTCTTGGTCTTGGTGGGCTTGCCGTCCGGGCCTGGCTTGTACTCGCCGCCCCACCACTTGACGCGGATGCTGTTGCCGCGTCGCTCCACGTAGGGCATGCGCCCTCCCTCAGAGGTCTCTGGCGGGAGCGGACCGTCAGTGGTTCATTCCGCCGTCACGGTTCCGCCGCCACCGTCCTGCACGGTTGTACCGACCAGGCATCCGCGGCATGTCCCGCAGTCGAGTCCGCGCCCCTGTGCCACTTGCCGCACCAGAGACCGGGTGCCGGCGTCCTTGAGTGCTGCGGGGTTCACTACGCAGACGCTCGCGCCGTCGATCTCCAGCACGTCGGCGATGAAGCCGGGCTCCCGGTCGTACGTGATGGCCTTCGCTGTCGGCATGTGTCCCCCCTCGTCGAGGTTTCGGAAGCCCCCCAGGCAGGCGAGACGCCAGACTCGCATGTGGCGGAGGGTGACGACAGGGGTGTTGACCGAATTTTCGGTCAACAATGGTCACGATCTGATCACACCAAAAGGTTGTACGTCAGCGCTCACTATTTCTCGGAATCCGGAAGGAGTCCGCGCCTCCGCAGCTCCTCCAGGATGCCGTCAGTCATGGCCTGATCCTCACCGAGCGTGATGTCGGGTCGGACAAGCCTCGTCCATTTCGTGATGGCCTCCCGGAGCGTCGGCTCAAGCTGGCTGCGATCGACGGCCACCGAGCGGCCGGCGACGAACAGCTCGCCACCATCCAGCAGCATGATCGACTCCGCGCCGTCGAGCACCGCCCCGCACGAACCCGCGACCATGCCGAAACCCTGCTCCAGCTTCGCGTAGCTCAGAGGGTTGACTGGGTCGCCGTTCTCGATCTTGGTGTAGGTCGTCACCGACATGTTGCAGCGCTTCGCGGCGACGCGCTTGTCCGTGATGCCGAGCGCAGCGCGTCGCTGGGTCACGAGGGATCCGAGTCTCCGCCGGTGACGGCTGGTGTCATCGCTGGTGAGCGCCATGCCGCACATGATGGCAGCTACCTCTAGCTACCGCCAGAAATCTCCACCTTCCTGGCCAGATCTTGGCCCTTCTTTGGCGAACCCCAAAGGGCTGCCGCTGAGCACAGTTGGAGATTTCTAGAGATTACTAGCGAGTATCACTAGCAATCGCTATTCATAGTCGCTAGCTTTCTCTACATGCACAGACCCCTCCCCACCTACCAGGTGGACGGGGCGGCCATCCGCACCCGCCGCAAAGAACTCGGGCTCACCCGCAACCAGTGCGCCAGGAAGGCCGGCATCACCGGCCCTTACCTCAGCCAGCTGGAGAACGGCGACCGACGTGACATGCGGCCCCCCACGTACCAGCGCCTGCGCACCGCCCTGCGAATCCAGCCCGACGACGAGTCGCTCCTCGCTTCGCCCGAGGAGCAGCACGGAAAGGACAGCCATGGCAGCCACGACGGCGCCGCCCGCCCGCACCCCGAAGAAGCCTGAGCCCGTCCTGGAGAACTTCTACAACCTCAAGCAGGCCACCGTTCGACTCGGCCTCGCCACCGAGGACCCCGAGGACAAGCGCGGCCAGGACTGGCTCCGCCGGGGCGTGAACCGAAAGCCGAAGGACGGTCCTCGGTTCCCCTGCCACCGCATGGCCGGCCAGCTGATGTTCAGCGACACAGACCTCGCCGAGATCGCCGCGCTGATGCGCAACAAGGTCGACGGCCGCAGCAAGCCGCGGCGCCGCCGGCGCCCGGCCGCCGCCGTCATCACCGGCTGATCCAGCCCTGAACGCGCCGAAGGGCCGCTCACAGCTTCCCGGCCCGAGCGACCCCCGACTCGGCGACCCCATCAACCATCGAAGAGAGGTCCCCGTGACCATTGAGATTACCTCCCCCGCCCCGCAGGTCAGCGTGCCTGTGACCGCCCCGTTCGTCGACACGGCGCCGGTCGCCGAGGCACTGGTCGAGCTGGTGCGGATGTTCGGCCACCTGCCGAAGCCCTACATCACCTTCCCGTCCGGCACGCACGTCCTCCACCTCCAGGCGGACTCCCCGAGCGCCTTCGAGGCGTGGCGGGCCGCCCTTCAGATCGGCCCGGGCGACGTGGTCCTGAAGGCGTTCCGCGGAGACGCGTGGCTGGCGGCCGTCGGCGTGTTCCACGGGGTGACCGTGGACCTGACCGGGTTCGGGCTGGACCTGGCCACCGAGGCGGTGGCGGCATGACCGAGCCGATTCGCGACCTGGAGACCGCTGTCCGCGAGTACGGCGCCCTGCCGATGCCCGCCCGATCGAGGCCGACCTTGCGAGGCGTGGCCGAGACTGTGATCGCCGCCGCGATGCGGCAGGGTCACACGGCGCCCGCGATGCTCGCCGAGGCCCTGGAGTCGGCGCAGTTGCTCCAGGCCCCCGAGACCGCCGCCGAGCTGGAGCGACTCCGGGCCCGACTGACGGACGTGCACCGCATCCCGCAGGACAACCTGACCCCGGCCGAAGTCCGGCTCGCGCAATACGGCGAGCGCACGAAGGCCTGGTCGACCGCGACCTACGACTCCGGTACGGAGAAGGCGTTGCACGAAATCGCGTGCGCCCTGCAAAGCACGCTGGAGGAAACTCGGGACCAGCGAAACGCAGCCCGACTCCGAGTCATCGAACTGGAGGAACAGCGCGACCGACGCCGCGCCCGGCTGGTCGCGCTCCAGAACGACGCGCTGAACATGCGCGGGTCGCTGGCGCCGAACGGCGAGGACCGCAAGGTTCCGTTCCCGCTCGGCGAGACGCTGGCCCCGGCCGTGGACTGGCTGATCAACCGCGTCGCGGAGCTGGAGACGGAGCGGCACACCACGAACGAGGCCCTGTCCGACGCGGCCGAGCAGCTGCGCGTAGACCGGGACCGCATCGCCAGGTTGGAGAAGGCCGCCGTAGAAGGGCGGGCAGCCCTGGCGTCCTTCTGCCACGACCTCGAAGACCCTGGCACGGCCGCGCTCGGCGCCCTGTACCTGCTCCAGCAAGCGACGGTCGGAACGCCGATGCAGCCGGGCGAGACCACCCCGAAGGTGCACCGGGCGTCGCACGACTCGATCGAGATGGGCCTGTACACCACGGCCGCCGAGGCCCGCGCGCACTGCGAGGCGGAAGAGCGCCGCTCGTGGCCGACGGGGACCGACCTCACCTTCGACTGGATCGAGGACGAGGAGGACGGCGTCGCCGAGCTGACGGTGGTCGCCGGTCAGAACGAGGAGTCCGTCACCGGTTACGCCGTCACCGCGCTGGACGTCGCCTCCGCGTACGACGAGGAGGCCGACGAGTGAACCGCCTCCGCCTCTACTGGCACCGCCTGCTCCGCCGCCCGGCCATCACCGGCCCGTACCGCCTCTACGTCCGCCGCATCCCCACCGGGGCCCTGCTGGACGTGGAGCACTACCTCACCCACGTCCTCACCACCATCGCCGACGACGAGGAACTCCTCGCCCTGCTGCTGGAGTTCGCCGACGAACGCGGCGTCCAGCGCGGGCACGACGGGCACGCCCCGGAGCAGCTGCTGCTGGAGCAGATCGCGGACGCGGTCGGCTACGAGCTGCCGGTGTACGGCGGCGAGGTGACGGCGCTCGCGGATCGGCTGCGGGCGCTGGCGCCGGAGCGGCCGGCGGTCGCGCCAATCCACGGTCAGCGCCGCGAGGGTGGTGCTGCCGCATGAGCGCCCTCGACGACATCCGCCGCGCCCTAACCGAGGCGTACGGCACCGGCGTAGTGCTCGACGACCTGACCGCCGACGACCTCATCAAGGCCGCGGTCCGCGAGTTCGAGCTGGACGCGCAGGCGTACCCGGGTGAGCTGGCCATGCTGCGCGGCCTGGTCCGCACGCTGCGGGTCGTGGTCCGCCCCGACGACGTGGACGTGCGGGAGGTGCGTCGCCTTCTGCACCAGCACTCCGCGGACGAGGGGGCCGCACTCGCCTCGTTCCGGACCATCGCTGACCGGCCCGCCGACACCGCCCGCCAAGCCGCGCTCCTCAACGTGGTCCTCGCCGAGGGCGGCGGGTGGAAGTCCGGCCGCGCCCTCCGCGCCCTGCACCAGCTCGGCTTCACGTCGATCGGCCAGAGCACCGCGTCGCACGACCTTGCCGCCCTCGCTGCGGGCGGCCACCTGATCCGGTTCGAGGAGAAGGGCGTGCGCTGGTACGAGCCCGCCCAGAGGGAGAGCAACCGTGCCTGAGCAGTCCACCCGGCGCGGCTACCTGCTCGCCGCCATAAGAGCGCACGGCCGCCCGGTCACCACCCAGCTCGCGGAGCAGCTGATGACCGGCTCGCCGTGGCCCACGACCGGCCGGAACACGACCCGGAAGGACTTGCGCGGCCTGGCCCGGCACGGGCTCCTCACCGTGGTCGACCTCGACGGCCGCCGCATCTACCACCCCACGCACAACCCGGAAGGACGGCCGCCCGTGAGCCGGATCGCCCGCGACGACCAGCGTCGCGTCCACATGTCGCCCGACACCGAGCGGGTCCTGGGACAGATCGAGCGCGGTGAGGTCTGGGTGGGCCCGGACGCTGCGCGGGAGATCGCCGCCCGCCAGCAAGAGGCGTACGGCGACGCCTTCGATGGCACGCCCGCCGAGGCCCTGCGCCGCCAGCTGTGGGCCGCCGCCCTGGCCTCTCTCAACCTCAAGGACGCCGCCTGATGACGACCACCGCGCGCGCCGGGGCCCGCCAGGCCCCGGCCGCCGGCCGCCGCTCCCGCACCAAGCAGGAGCCGACCGGCACCGACCGAATCCCCAAGCCCAGCCAGGGCTGGTACCGCGTCAAGGGCACCGACCTAAAGCTCCGCCGCGTCACCACCATCCTGGAACAGGGTTGCTCCAAGGGCGACGCCCTCACCTTCTGGGCCGGGAACATCACCGCCGAGACGGCGATGAACAACCTCCCGTACCTGGTGAGTTCCTCCCTCCACCCGGAGCGCCGTACCGAGGCGTACGACTGGCTCCGCCGCGCCCACACCCGCAAGAAGGACGAGCGCAAGGACGTCGGCTCCGCCGTCCACCGGCTCATCGAAGCCCACGTTCTGGGCACGCCGATGCCCGCCGAGCTGCTCACTGACGAGGAGCTGGCCCCGTTCCTAGACCACTTCCTCCGCTTCGTCGAGGAGTGGCAGGTCACCTTCGAGGCCTCCGAGATGGTCGTGGGCAACGAGGAGGAGGGCTACGCGGGCACCCTCGACTACCTGCTCCGCTCCCCGCTCATCGCTGCCGCGCTCGCCGCGTACTTCGAGGTGGACATCCCAGCGGACACCGTCTTCTGCGGTGACACCAAGACCGGCGGCGAGCTGGACCTCAAGGGCGTGTACCCCGAGGCCTCGCTCCAGATGGCCGCCTACCGCAAGGCCCGCGTCGCGTGGCTACGGGACGGCACGAAGATCCCGATGCCGCGCACGTTCTGGGCCGGTGTGGTGCTGCACCTGCGGCCGGAGGGCTACCGGCTCATCCCTGCCGTCGCCGACGACGCCGTGTTCGACGCCTTCCTCACCGTCAAGCGGAACGCCGAGTGGACCTCGGGCCTGTCCAAGACGGTCATCCGCCCCGCCCTCACCCTCCCCACCATCAGCGAAGAGAGGGCTGCCTGATGCCCATCATCGACCTCCAGCGCCGCATGCGGCAGCTCGGCGAAATCCGCCTCGGCCACGTCGTCCCGACCGCCAGCGGCAAGACCCGCCCGGCCAAGCTCAACAAGTTCCGCTTCACGTCACCCTCCCGGGAGATCCTCACCGAGGTCGCCAACCTCTACGGCGGCGAGGTGAAGCCCTGGACGCCGGCAAACGGCGGCCCCAGCGAGTTCGAGGTCTACTCGAAGGCCGACCGGCTCCCCGTCCTCATCCCCCCGCGCGACGCCGTCTCCCAGTGGTACGAGCTGTACGCCGGATCGAAGTGCCAGCGCCGCTGCGACGGCGTCACCGAGCACAAGAGCGACCGCCCCTGCCTGTGCAACCCCGAGAAGCGGCAGTGCGCCATCACCACCCGCGTGAACGTCATGCTCCGCGACGTCCCCGCGCTCGGCCAGTGGCTGCTGATCTCCAAGGGCTACTACGCCGCGATCACCCTGCCCCCGGCCGCCGAGCTGCTTGCGCAGGCCGGCGGGTACGTCGCCGGGTGGCTCGGGATGGAGGAGAAGCTCGTCCAGCGCAACGAGGGCCCGGCCCGGTTCATGGTGCCGACGCTGGACGTGGAGATCACCCCGGCCGCGCTGATGGCCGGGCAGATCACCGGCGGCGGCGCACAGGCCGTGGCATCGGGCCCCGAGCGGGTGGCAATCACCTCGGGCCGTCCGGACTACGCGGCGCTCGCCGCAGCGGCGAAGACCCCGGCCGAGGTGCGCGCGCTGTACGAGCAGGCCGTCGAGCGCCGTGAGATGGACGAGGAGTTGGCCAAGACGCTCACGGCGCGGGCCGCGGCGCTCGGCGCCACGGTGAAGCAGCCGGAGCAGGAGGGCCCGCACCCGGACGACGTCGAACGGCAGCTCAACCCGGCCGACTACGGCGACGCTTTCCCTGAGCCGACGCCGGACGACGAGGGCGTGTACGAGGCCGAGGTCGTGGACGCCCCCGACCCGGCCGCCGCCGAGGCCATGTGGTTCCAGATCATGGCCGCCGCCGGACCGCGCGGCATGACCACCGCCCAGTTGGAGACCGCGTTCGCCCAGCGCCATGGCGGCCTCCACCCCTCCTCCGCCACCGTCGCGCAGCTGGAGACCTTCCTCACCGCGCTCAAGGGCGGTGACCTCTGATGGCCGCCTGGTTCGAGGGCCGCCTCGCCGGATTCGACCTGGAGACCACCGGAGTCGACGTCGAGACCGACCGCATCGTCACCGCCTGCGTCGTCCAGTGCGGCGGCGGCACCCCCACCCAGTCCTTCACCTGGCTCGCCGACCCCGGGATCGACATCCCGGAGGAGGCCGCGAAGGTCCACGGCATCACCACCGAGCGGGCCCGCGCCGAGGGGCGGCCGGCGGCCGAGGTCGTCGAGCAGCTGGTGGCCGCGCTCGCCGAGTCGGTGCTCGCCGGGCTGCCGGTCGTCGCGATGAACGCCTCGTTCGACCTGACCATCCTGGACAGGGAAGCCCGCCGCCACGGCGTGCAGCCCCTGGTGGACATCGTCGGCGACGACCTCCTTGTGGTCGACCCGCGGGTGCTGGACAAGCAGATCGACCCGTACCGGCGCGGCGGGCGCAAGCTCGAAGACCTGTGCCGCCACTACGAGGTCGCGCTCGACGGCGCGCACTCGGCGGACGCAGACGCGATCGCCGCGTGCCGGGTGGCGTGGCGGATCGCCACGAAAGATCCCCGGATCGGTGGGGCGCCGATCAGTGCTCTGCACCTGTGGCAGGTCTCGTGGGCCCGGAAGCAGGCCGAAAGCCTTCGGGAGTACTTCGCCCGCACGCCCGGCAAGGAGTCGTGGGCGGACGGCGTGCGCACCGAGTGGCCGTTCATCCCGGCGCAGCGCGCGGGTGGTGAGGCCCCGTGAGCCAGTTCGCCACCGCCCTCGCCGGTGCCATCACCGCCGTAGGCGTCGGTGCTGTCACCGTCGCCCGCAGCTGGCCGAAGCCGACCGGCCGCCGCCGCGCTGGCACCCCGCTCCCGCCGCCCGTCGAGGCCCTGGAGAAGGTCGCCGCCCTGTGCGCGACGGAGGGCCGGGTCACGGTCCACGCCCGCCTGCGGGTCACGCGGCAGCTGATCTGCCTCGACTGCCGCAACCCCAGTCCTGACGCACCCACCCCGATCACCGCCCGAGAGGAGGCCGACGGTGCCTGAACTCACCGACGCCGAACTCGACCAGCTCATCAAGGACATCGGCCTCAAGCGCCCCCGCGGCGGCAGCCAGCGCAAGCCCATCGCCCACGGCACCTACCGGGGCGCCCGGCAGCACCGGTACCGCAAGGAGCCGCTGTGCGAGCCCTGCCGCTTGGCGGAGAACGCCTACACCAAGGAGCGGTACGCCGAGCGGAAGAAAGCAGAGGGCTACCTGACCGAGGAGCAGTGGCAGGGCCGCCAGAACGGTGGTGCCCAGTGACCACGCTCTTCGATCTCACCACCGATGCCCCGGCCGCCCCCGCGGCGGCCGGGCCCCGGCGACCCCTCGTTATCGGCGGCGACCTTTCCCTGCGCTGCACCGGCATCGGCTCCGCCGAGTGGACCGACTACGTCAAACCTAAGACGGCGCTCCGCGGCCACCCCCGCCTCGCCTACCTCATGCAGGAGATCGGCAGCTTCCTCAAGGCCGCCGACCTGGTCGTCCTCGAAGGCCCGTCCTTCGGACACGCCGGTCAGGGCGGGCACGAGGAACTGGCCGGGCTCCGGGTCATGGTGCAGCACTGGCTGTGGCGCCGCGAGATCCCGTACGCCATCATCCCGCCGTCCTCGCTGAAGCTGTTTTTCGCCGGATACGGCAAGGCATCGAAGGCGCAGATGCGCGCGGCTGCCGAGCAGATCTTCGGCCGCACCTTCCAAGGGCCCGCCGCGAACGACGAGTGCGACGGCTTCGCGCTCGCTGCGATCGGCTACGAGTGGCTCGGCTTCCCCCTCGCCGAGGTCTCGCCGGGGCAGCGTGAGGCTCTGGCGGGCTGCCAGTGGCCGGAGCGAGCGGCGGTGATCACCCGATGAGCTGGTACACCCAAGCCCTCTGCGCACAGCCCGAGTTCCGCAAGCTCCGCGACGTCTGGTTTCCCCGCCCGGGCGAGCGCGCCAAGCTCGAATTCGCCAAGCAGGTCTGCGCCGCCTGCCCGGTCCGCCAGGCCTGCCTCGACGATGCACTCCGCCAGGAGGGCGGCTGCGGACACGAGAGCAGGCACGGCGTCCGTGGAGGCCTGGCACCCCGGGCCCGCCGCTACCTCTACGACCGGCAGCGCAAGGCCCAGCAGCAGGCGGCGGCATGAGGTGCCGCCACTGGATCGGCGCCGAGCACCGCCACTGCGGGGCCACCCGGGACGTACGCCCGTACCTCACGGGACCGTGCTGCCCAGCTCACACCCCGCGAGCCCTCCAAGGCCTGGACGAGATCAAGCCCGGGCCCGGCCTCCCCGCCGGCGCCTGGACCACTCCGTCCCCGCTGTCCGACAGCCGCGTCCACGACGCCCGCGCCATCGCCTCCGGCAAGCGCCGCTCCACCCCGCAGGCCTACCGCGCTGCCCAGGCCGCGATCAGCCACCAGACCACCTGACCCGCCAGCACCACACCAGAGAAAGGCACCACCTCCACATGACCATCCACCAGCCCGAGACGGAGACCGGCACGCAGCCCGCCGAGTTCGCCGCGTTCCTCGTCGGCCACCTCAACGGCCGCGTCCACCACGCCCTCAGCGAGGAGCTGCACGAACTCCTCCAGGCCGTCTCCACCCACGGCAAGAAGGGCCAGCTCGTCATCAAGGTCCTCGTCGAGCCGTCCAAGGGGCACGTCGAGGGCGACCCCCTCGCCATCAGCGTCGAGTCCGACCTCAAGGCGCCGAAGAGCACCCCGCCGGCCGCCATCTACTTCGTCGACGACGACGGCAATCCCACCCGCAACGACCCGCGCCAGATCGCGCTCGACTTCCGCACCGCCCCAACCACCACCGAGTACAAGGACGCCTGAAACCGTGACGACCTACACCAGCGGCATGGCCGCCGACCTCGACGGCACCCAGTCCGTCATCGACATCGCCCAGCAGGCCGCCAAGCCTGAACGCCTGGAGACCGGCGGCTACTACGTCGTCACCACCCCGCGCGGCGTCGAACGCATCGACCTCACCGGCGACCAGTACAAGGACAACCCCACCCGCAAGGCGGGCACCACCACCGTCCGCGACGCCCAGTCCTTCCTGGCGTACTGGGACAAGCACCACGACGACTACAGCGAGGTCTACGCCGACAGCGACCGCCTCACCGTCACCGCCGTCCTCGACGCCCACACCCCCGACGGGGCCCGCTGGGCCGCACACCGCCTCCACCTCGCCCTGCGCAAGACCGACGCCTGGGAGCAGTGGATCCGCAACGACGGTCAGCTGCTCGGGCAGGAAACGTTCGCCGAGTTCCTGGAGGACCACGTCTCCGAACTCCTGGAGCCGGCCGCCGCGGAGATGCTGGAGATCGCCCAGAGTTTCCAGGCTGCCACGAAGGTCGATTTCCAGTCCGCCACCCGTCTCAGCAGCGGGCAGCGGCAGTTCCAGTACGTCGAGACCACCCAGGCCAAGGCGGGGCAGAAGGGGCAGTTGACCATCCCTGAGGTGTTCAAGATCGGCCTGGTGCCGTTCGAGGGCAGCGAGGGTTACCGGCTCACCGCCCGTCTCCGCCACCGCATCACCCCGGACGGCCTCCGCCTCGGCTACAAGCTGGAGCGGCCTACGGAGATCCTGCGCACCGCGTTCACGGACGTCGTCACCGCGATCGGCGAGCAGATCGACGTGCCGGTCATGAACGGGAGCGCGGCCTGATGGCCGGCCGCAGGCGGGGCGACGACACCCGCTGCCCCGCCTGCGGCCAGCCCCTCCTCGTCCAGTGGGTCGGCGACCGCGCAGCCCTCCAAGCACGCGTCGACCTCCCCCCACCGGACGAACCCCGCCCCTACGGGCCCGCCGCAGCAGCCAGCACCCCGCACGACCTCGTCTGGTGCCTGCCCCGCCGCGCACACGGCCCCCTCCGCCTGCGCTGGACCACCGGACGGCACCCGCCGGACTGCCCCCACCAGCACCTCCTGACCCACCAGTGCCCGCCGACCACGCTCTTCTAGGAGACCGCCCGTGAGCAACGTCCGCCATATCCCGCACCAGCAGGCGGACCACGACGGCCCCGACCAACATGAGGCTGAGCGGTACGTCCTCGGCGGCTGCATCCACCAGCCCAAGCAGATCCCCGCCATCCGCGGCATCCTCACCCGCAGCGATTTCGCCCTGCCCGCCCACGAACTGATCTGGGACGTCCTCGGCGAGCTGTACGACAAGGGTGAGCCCGTCAACCCGATGTCCCTGCGTATCGAGCTGGAGAAGCGCCAGGAGCTGCGCCGCGCGGGCGGCCTCGTCTACGTCGCTCGCCTCGGCGACTACGGCGGCAACCCCGAGTACTACGCCCGCGAGGTCCGCCGCCGCGCCGAACTGCGCGCCGAGGCCGAACTGGGGCGCCTGATCGTCCAGCAGGCCACCTCACCAGAGGCCGAGCCAGGCCAGGCCGTCACCTTCATCGACGACTACCTGAAGCGGCAGAAGGAACGCGCCGCCGGCCGCTCCGGCGACCCCGCCGACGCGCTGCTGGCGGAACTCCTCGATGCCTCCAGTCTCGACAACATGCCGACGCTGGAGCCGCTCGTCGGCGACCTCCTGCACCTGGACTCCCTCGCCCGCATCATCGGCCCGTCCGGCCACATGAAGAGCTTCGTCACGATCGACCTCGCCGGACACGTCGGCACCGGCATGCAGTGGCACGGCCACTACGTCCGCCAGGGCACCGTCGTCTACCTCGTCGCCGAGGGCGCCCGCGGCATCCGCAAGCGCGTCCGCGCCTGGGAGAAGCACTACGGCGTCCGCATGGACAACGTCCTCTTCCTCCCGCGCCCCGTGCAGGCGATGGGCCCGGAGTGGGACACCCTCATCGAGGCGATGCGCCGCCTCGCACCCGAGATGATCGTCATCGACACCCAGGCCCGCGTCTCCGTCGGCGTCGAGGAGAACTCCAACACCGAAGTCGGCGTCGTCATCGAGCGGATGGAAGACCTCCGCCGCGCCACCGGCGCCTGCGTCCTCGTCGTCCACCACACCGGCCACGTCGGCGAACACGGCCGCGGAGCCTCCTCCGCCAAGGGCGCCCTCCAGTCCGAGCTGCACGTGTCGAAGAAGGGCGACAACGCCAAGAACATCATCGTCACCGTCAAGGTCGGCAAGCAGAAGGACGACGAGGAAGGCGCCGACCTCCAATTCGGGCTGCGCGTCATCACCCTCGACGGCGAAGCAAAGCCCGACGGCCGGCCGGTCACATCGGTCGTGCTGGAGTCCCTCGACCACCGGCCCGCCGAGCTGGTCAAGGGCACCCCGGAGTGGCTCGTCAGCGTGCTCGACAAGGCCGCGGTCCCGCTGAAGTGGGGCAGCCCCCGGGTCATCAAGTGGTGCGCCGAGTACGGCATCTCGATGCGCAAGGAGAAGGTCGAGGAGGCCGTCCGGATCCGCAAGCGGAGGGACTCCTTCGACGAGGTTCGGGATGCCCGAAATGACCTCCCCCCGAACCTCCCCCGCGATCTTGAAAGCGAACTCCCCCACGATCAAGGGGGGAGTTCCGAGGAGAACACGCAAACCCGCAGGTCAAACCTCCCCCCGAATCCCGGGGGAGCCCCGGGGGACGTCCCTCCCCGACCTCCCTCCCCCCGCCCCGCCTCTAAGGCGGGGGGAGGTACGGAGGGGGACCCCGGGACCCGGGACGACGAACGCCCGATCTGCACCATCTGCGCCCTCCCCATGAACCCCGACTGGGCCAACCGCGGATACGACACCCACCTCGGATGCGACCCCGCCACCGGCAGCCACCCCGACCGCCCCCAGCACCCCACCACCGACCACGAAAGGCACAGCGCATGACCGAGCAGGACTACGAAGCCCGCTACGAGCCCGCCGCGGAGAGCCCCAGCACCCCCGCCGTCCTCGCCGATGCCTTCCGCGCCCTCTTCGGCGAGGTCGTCATCAAGGGTCGAGACGGCGACTGGGCCAACGTCGCCGACTGGATCGCCACCGGCGCCCGCATCCCCGCCTGCGGCGCCTTCTACCCCCACCACACCGACACCCGCTGCACCCAGGCCAAGGGCCACCGAGGCTCGCACAAGGCCCCGTGGGGGACGCGCGACATGGCGTGGCCCTACGACCCGCGCGAGACGCAGCCGCCCACCGCCTGACCAGCACGCCGACCAACCACCCGCCCGCGCGCATCCGGTTACAGCCAGCCCCGCGCGTAATCCAGCCACCCACGAAGGGACCCCGATGACCACCCAGCCGACCCCCGACCCGCTCACCTACGGCCGCACCGGCATCCCCTGCGGATGCGGCAAGGACGCCCACTCGAACCTCGTCCCCTGCCAGCCCGACGAGCCCCAGACCCTCACCCCCGAGATCGTCAACGCGATCGTCCGGGACCCCGACAGCCCGTACTACCCGACGCAGATCACCGTCTTCTGCGACCACTGCGGCGCCGAGGAGACCGCCGACTACATGGTCCACGAGGGCATGACCAGCACCCAACGTCTCGCCGTCGCCCGCCAGCACCTGGTGAAGAGCAAGGGCTGGGAGCACACCGAGGACGGCGACGACTTCTGCCCGACGCACGCGGCGCCGGCCGCCGCCGAGACGGGTGAGTGACCGCCATGACCGTGCGTCAGATCGCCCTCGACACCCAGCCCCGCCGCATCCAGCGCCGCCGCACCAAGGGCTGGCGCGCACCCGCCGGGGCCCGCTACGTCGGCCGCGGCACCCGATGGGGCAACCCGTACCTCGTCCAGCAGTGCGGCCCGACCTACGCCGTCATCGACTCCCGAACCCAGGGCGTCGTCTACGGCGGCCGCCACGAGCATGAGGCCCGGCGCGTCGCCGTCGACTGGTACGGGAGCTGGGCCGCCTCGCAGTCCGGCCTGGCCGCGGCTGCACGCCGTCAGCTGGCCGGCCGGGACCTCATGTGCTGGTGCCCGCCCGACCAGCCGTGCCACGCCGACGTGCTCCTGGAGCTGGCGAACAGGACCAGCGAGCAGTGAGCAGCAGGACGGCCGCCCCTGAAGCAAGCAGGGGCGGCCACCCCACCGATCACACCACATCCGACAGGAGCCACACCATGCCCCACACCCACCAAGTCACCTGCGCCGGCGAGGACTGCCCCGAGTGGTCCATCACGTCCAGCCTGCAGCCGATCACCCGCCAGCTGCTCGCCTCCGCCCACCGCGCCCAGCTCGCCGCGGAGGGCTGGAGCGACGTCGAGGGCCGCGACTACTGCCCCAGCTGCGCCCCGACGGGAGCCACCCGATGACCGACCGCCCGACCGGCCCCGCTTGCGGCAACAACCCGAACTACCGGATGAGCGACGGCGACCGCCAGGCCGTCGAGGCGTTCCAGGCCTACCTCGCTGAGCGGGCCGCGCTCCGCGACCGCATCGCCGAGGCGCTGTACGGCCACGATCACCCCAGCCACCTTGTACCGCTGCACGAGACGGGCATGGAACCCGCGTACCGAGAGTCGGCCGACGCGGTGCTGGCCGTGCTGCCGCCGCCCGTCGACCAGGCCGCCGAGCCTCCGCTGTCGCCGTACTACGAGCACCCCGAGTGCGGTTTCCGCTGGCACGGCCACGACGGCATGGACATCCCCATGCGAGACGGGCAGCCCGTGTGCCCGCGCTGCGAGCTGAACAAGACCGAGAAGCAGCTGGCTGCCGTACAGCGGCGCCGCGACGAAGTAGGCGAGGAGTCCCGGCGGCGCGGCAAGACCGTCCTGGAGTACAGCGAGAAGATCCGGGCTCTGGAGCGGGAGATCGACGGCGTGCGCCGCCAACTGGGTGCAGAGATCCTGCGCGCAGACCAGGCAGAGGACGAGCTGCGCCGCATGGCCGACGAGACACCGGCCGCCCAGGGCCCGGCCGTCGACCGGGCCACCGTGGACCGCGCGCTGGACGCGTTGAGAGCGGGCAACCACATCACGGCCAGGCTCCTGCTGGAGTCCGCCATGGGCCCCACCGTCGAGGCGCGACAGGACGGAGCGCCGTCGTGATCGCCGAAGCCATCGACACCCTCATCACCCTCGGCTGGGCCGCCCTCGCCTGGCTCACCCTCCTCGCCACCGTCGCCAGCATCCTCATCCTCGCCGCCGCCGCGACCGGCGCCTGGACCGCACGCCTCGCCTGGCGTACCGCCCGCCCCGCCTGGGCCCGCGGCCGGCGCGAAGCCCGACGACTCGCCCGCCGCACCCGACCCGACTACGAGGAAGCCGCGTGATCGGCCGCGCGCTCGGCGTCGCGGTCGTTCTCGGCCCGTTCATCTCCGCTGCCCTGCTCGGCCTCGGCCGGGCCGGGCGCACCCTCCGCAACCTCACCCGAAGGAGCACCCGATGACCCAACCCCGCCGCTTCCACCTCCAGCGCACCACCGACATCACCGGCGTCTCCGGCACCGGCCGCGTCGCCGACGGCATCCTCTGGACTGACGGCACCGTGTCCGTCCGCTGGCTCGGCGAGCGCCCCTCCACCGTCTTCTGGGACAACCTCGCCCACGCTGAGCACGTCCACGGGCACGGCGGCCACACCCGCATCGTCTGGGACGACCCCGAGCCCGCCCCGCGCGGCGACTGCCCGCACTGCCCCGACGGGCACACCCCGGCCGACAGCGGCTCCCAGCCCTGGCACGTCCACGTCGCCCCCGAGCGGGACGGCGACGGCCAGCCGATCCGCCTGTACGTCGAGCGGGCCGCTGGTGCGCACGTCGCCGAGTCCGACGCCGAGTGGATTCGGGCCCGGCTCACCCGAGTCGAGCAGCCGTGACAGTCGACCAGCTCGCCCTCGACGACTACGACCCCGACTGGGACGACGAGGACCAGGACGACGACTTCGACCCCCACGACCGCGACCTCCGCCACCAGCTCACCCGCTACCAAGTCCGCGACATGGAGACCATCACGCTCACCGGGAGCTACCTGTGACCCCAGCCCGCCGCACCACCCACACCTGCTACGCCCTCGCCGCCGCCCTCAGCGTGAGCGCCGCCTACCTCGCCACCCACCACTGGCTGTACGCCCTCCCCGCGGTCACTGCCGCGACCGTGTTCCTCAGCGTCGCCGACTGCTACCGCATCGAGGACCGCCGGATCCGGGCCCGGCACGAACAGGCCCTGCTCGCAGCCCTCGCCGACGAGCAGCTCCCGCCCGCCGACGCCCGCCGCCAACTGGACGACGGATGCTGCGACCGCTGGTGGACATCCGCCGGCGCCGAGCACGACAGGACGTGCCGGACGATCGCTCGCCGGAGCGCGGCATGACCTTCCCCCACCTCAATGGTCCGACGCCCCGGCTCGGACGCCTGCTCTGTCTGAGCACCCCTACGCCCGGCGGCCCCGCCTGCGGGACACCGGCGACCTGGCACATCGCTTGGTGGCTCACTCCGAAGGCCGACTTTTCGCTGGTCTGCGACGAACACATGGCCGCCGTCCAGCGGACGCTGGTGTACGTCGATCGGCACCCGGCGGCCATCTCGTGCGACATGCCGGGGACGGGGTGGCTGGTTGCTGAGCCGTCGCGGTGCGTTCCGGCGACGACGGAAGACACTGCGGCGCAGCAGGCGAGGGCCGAGTCATGACCGGCCCGTCGTCGACTCCCCGGGGCGAGCACGCGCCCGCCCCGGGCGTCACCTGGGAGCAGCACCTCGTCCGCGTCGAACAGCTCGTCGACGACGACGCCCCCGACCCCACCCCGCCGAACCGGCAGACCCGCCGCGCACTCGCGCGCGCAGCACGGAGGAAGAAGTGACCCAGCCCTGCGAGCAGCACCCAGCCGCCCCGACCTTCGACGGCCTGTGCGGCGGCTGCACCCAGTACCCGACCGACATGGTGAAGCCATCCGGCCCGGCAGCGACCGAAGCGACCGAACCCGAAGGACCACCGTGCAGTGCCGTGCCTGGCTGCGACAGCCAGTGCTGCAAGCGCGCCGACATCGCCGACGACGTCACCGCGCACACCAAGGAACTGATGGCCCGCCGCACCAAGACGCTGCGGACCCGCGCAGAGAAGGCCGAGGCCGAGCGGGACACCGCCTACCGCGAGCGCGCCCACCTCGTCGCCCTCCTCGCCGCCATGACCGACGACGCCGTCATCACCTACGCCCCCGACGTCGAGGAGCCCGGCTGGCAGATCGTCTACCTCACCATCGGCGGACGCCAGTGCAGCTGGCACATCGCCCCGCGGGACGCCGACCTCTTCCAGCACGTCGAGCGCGTCGGCGCCCTGGACCTGCGCGCGCTGTGGGACGGCCACACCACCGCCGAGAAGTACCAGCACATCGCCGCGACCGCGGCCGAGCTGGCGCAGCGCTGCGGCCCGGCCTGCGCCGAGCAGCACACCGAGACCGGGCGCTGCGAGATCGCGAGGAACCGATGACCGTACGACTGGAGATCCTCGGCGACGACGGCGAGTGGCACGAGGTGCCCGGCATCACCTCCGTCGAGCTGCACCAGGAGCAGCCCGCCGTTCCGCCCGACAACGGCACGATGCAGCGGCTCAGCGAGTCCATGCAGCGGGCGATCCAAGCCGACCTCCGGCGCGCGGTGCGCCGCGCCTCGCGGTCCCCGAGCCGGATCACCCTGCCGCCAAGCATCTGAGTACGACGAAGGGGCGCGCCCTCCGACCCTGCCAGGCCAGGCACGCCCCATCCGGTGGCCCCACCGTACCGCCCAACAGCCCCACGGAGCGCACGATGACCACCACCGCCACCCACCTCCGCACCATCGCCCTCCACTGGACCGACCTCCGCGAAGCCGCCGGCACCCCCGCCCAACTCGGCGCCTTCGGCCTCGGCCTCCGCGGCTACCTCGCCCGCCTCGACCAAGCCGACGCCGAACAGATCGAGTACGAGCGCCACCACGCCGCCTACCTCCGCTCCCTGGAGCGCGACCCGATCCAGCTCGGCGACCGGCCCGTCCCCATCCGCCTCCACATCCTCGACACCATGCGTGTTGTCGAGGCCGCCCTCGTCCACTGCGCCGACGACATCGCCCACGCCGCCCAGCGCGCACCCATCCCCATGCCGACCGCCCGCCGGACCGCCGTGGCCCCATACGCCACCCAGCGCGAGGCGGACACTGCCGCCGCCGACCGGCGCCGCCGCCAGCAGCTGGCCCACGCGGACCTCGTCGACCCGCGCCGCTGGAAGTACACCGGCCGGCGAACCGCCCCGCACGCCGCGCTGTGGCTGCTGGCCCGGATCGAGCGCGCGCCCGGCCCGTGCCGCCGCCTCACCGATGTCGAGGAGCAGCGCATCGGGAACGTCGCTGCCGGCGCCGCGGCCCGGGTCGAGCGCGCGCTGGACATCGCGGCGCAGCGGCGGACGCTGGAGCAGCCGTGCGTGTGCGGCGGGACGATCGACGTGCACGGCGGTGAGGGCCGGGTGCCGGTCGCGCACTGCACCGGGTGCGGACGGATCTGGACGGAGGGCGGGGTGATCGCGGCATGAAGCCGGAGGACTACCGCCGGGAGATGGAGCAGCAGTTGCGCCGCCAGGAGGCCTGGGATCGGCGGCGGCTCGCAATCCGGCTCACCGGGTGGGCACTGTTGCTCGCTGCACTCGCTGTCGTGGCATGGGTGGCCGCGACATCCTGAGGCGGTTAACGGCCGGGCTGGGGCAACTGTCAGTGGCGTGCCGCAGAATGGTGTGCAGGCGCGGGGCCTCAACAACTAGGAGTGGTAGTGGACACCACGCGCATCCCCGACGGCATCCTCGCCCAGGGCGGTCCCCTCGACGGTCGAACGTTCCCGCTGTTTGGCGACCCGCTCAGCCCGCCCGACCAACTGATCCACCAGGACGGCAACGGCATGCAGGACGTCTATACGCCCCGTCCTCGGACGGGTGCAGATGACGGCCCGCTGTGGGTCTACGTGTACCTGCGCACTGAGCCTGCGCCCCAGCCCTGATCCAGTGCGGCCCTCCCTTAAAGCGCGGTGGGGGGGCCGCTCCCTGGTCGGTCATGGCATCAGCAGGTTCACCGGTTCTTCCTGGCCGTCCCACACCACGCGCAGGAAGGCAGGCATCGGCTCCTGCATCGAGCCGCTCATGATGAACTCGTGCGCGCCGTGCCGTTCCAGGGTGAACGGCTCGTCCAGGGCGCGCGAAATCCCTGGGACATTGAGGCACGTGATGTTCGACGCGACCGCGTCACCGTGATTGACGATCCGGTATTTGCTCTTCCGCACCCACTCGACACGCAGGTCAACGCGCGGGCGCGCGGCCTCCTCCTCAGCGGCCCGGCGCTCCTCGGCCTCCTGCCGCTGGAGTGCGAGTGCCGCCTCAGCGGCGGCCGCGGAGCGCGCTGAAGCGTCAGCCGACTTCTTTCCGTCGCTGCTGGTCTTGATGCTGACCCACAGAGCGCCGGCCGAGAAGGCGAGTGCCAGCCACGCGGGTATGTCTCCGAAATCCATGGCGGGACGATAGCGGCGATCACTGACATCGCTCACCGGCCCCAGACGTCGGGCCCGCCGCCGCGCCACTCGATCAGCGAGGACCGCACCACATCCATCTCGTCCCAGTCCTGAAGCCCGGCCTCCTGCATGAACCGGGCGACGTCCTGCACCGAGTACGCCAGCCCCAAGATCGTGCCGTCCGCGCGTACCCGCCGGCCGCCCGTCTCGTCGGGCGGATACACGATCACGGGGCGGTCGCTGGCCATGCGTCCAGAATGCGCAGAGTTGACGCGGGACGCACCCGCGGCTGCTCCGTCTGCCATCCTGACGACCATGCACCGCCCGTACCCCTCCATCGAGCGCGCCCGTCGGCAGATCGACCGCCACTGGGGCCCCGTCGAACCCTGGGCTGCGGCTCGCCCGCAGCCTCCACAGCCGGTGGACGAGGCAGCCACCGATCCGCTGTGGGTCGGCGAGTACCGGCTGTCGACGCGCGCCGGTAGTTAGCTCTCCGGGTGCCGGACGGCCTTCTTCACGTCCGCCTCGACCTCGTAGCGGGATCGCCCCTCATCGCGCGCGTGCTCGGTGACGGCGGCCTGGATGTCGCGGGCGAGGTCGCGCCAGGCCCGCCAGGCGGTCTCGTACGTCTGAGTCTGCTGCTGGGTCCACTCGGTGTGGGCGGGCGGCCCGTACTCGTCACGCAGCTGGAGCACCTGGGCGTGCGCCTCGTCCGCGGCGCGCTGCATCTCGACGAGTTCTTCGAAGGTGTGTGCCACCTGCGGATCGTACGGCGGGCGCAGGACGCCCCCGTGTCGACCTGCCGCTCAGCTCCAATGTCCGTGCAGGTCGAAGCCGCTCACACCGGCTTCGAAGGTAACGTCCCACATCTCCGTACGAAACACATTCACGTACAGCAGCAGCCTCTGAGTCAGCGATACGGGAGCCGAATCGGGTATCGTCAATAGCCGCGCGTCCGTGAAAGGCGGCACGTGGATGGCTGGTCCGCCCATCAGTCCGTGAGACGATTCGACGCCTTGCTTCGCCTGATAGGTACGCAGGCCGCCAGGGTTGTAACTGCGGAATAGAAAGCGCCTTATAGCGGTTGGATTCCCCAGTGGCGGCACTGAGACATAGAGATCGAAGGTGAATTCGATCCGGTCGTCATATACATGCAGTCCGTGGGTGAACAGTCCTGGGGAGTGATATTTGGGTTCGTACATTGGATGCTCCGAATGGCCAGCCCCCAAGCCATACCCCCTGTAATCTAATTTGGTACATGACGCGCATGATCACACTTCGAGCCGGAGGCCCAGGTTGCCCCCGCCTCGACCGCGAGACGGGGGCTGCGATGCGGCGTGGCTACGGCCGCCACTCGTCGCGGTAGCCCGACCGGTCCGCGTAGGGCAGGGCGAGGATGCGCAGCGTCGGGCAGGGAAAGACCTGTTCGACTTCCCCGGTATCGCAGGTGGTGCAAACCCAGCCGTTGAGCGCGTGCTCGACGAGGATCCGACGCTTGGCGTCGATCTCGCGCAGCACCCGCGCCGGACCGTGGCTCGCGATATGCAGAGCCCTCGCCCGGGCCGCCTCGTAACCAGGCATGTCCTCCATCAGCGTCTCGGGCACCACGGGCGGCTCGTTCACTGGCCGCTCCACGGTCCATACGCCTACGCCGGCGCCAGCCACCTCCCAGTCGAGCGCGAGCTGACCGCCCAGCGTGTGCCCGGCGGAGAACGCGATCCGCTCGTCCTCGTCGAGCTGGGCACGCAGCCACTCCACGAACTCATCCATCGGACGCCTCCGCCCGCTTCGCTGTCTCCGCCTTCCGCCGCGACGCCCCGCTCACCCCAGCCGCGATCTGCTGCGCCCGCGCCGCACTGATCCCACCGAGGAGCCGGCCGATCTCCTCCCACGTCCTCCCCTGCGCCTTGAGCGCCTGGACACGCTGCTGCCGCAGCTGGCGCAGCCTCGTCTGGTGGCCGGTCCAGTCCTTCAACGCCTGCGACACGGCGACGGCGCACGCCTCGTCGTCTTCGATCGCCTCGAACGCCTTGATGGCTTCCACCAGGCGTGTCACCTCCTCGGGCTGGTCTGCCACTACCGCGCTCCTCTCTGCGGTGCGGCCAACACGACCCTAACCCCGGGGTTGCGCTACCACAACCCCGGGGTTTAGCTTGGTCGGGCGAGGCCGCCCTGGTCTCCGCTCAGCAACAAGGCCCCGGCCCGGAGTTGCAGCTCCACATGGGTCGGGGCCAGCCATCCACCTGCCGTGAACAGGAGAGATGACCATGCCCCACGGTACCGACCAGCAGCCCGAGCAGCACAGCCCGGAGCACTACGAGCCCCAGCTCGGCAGCGTCGCCACCCAGCCCGCCACCGTCGCCGCCTGCCAGGCCGACTACGCCGCCGGCGCCGACATCCGCACCCGCCTCGGCTGGACCGACGACCACAGCTGACCACCAGACCGGCCGCCCCGCGCGACATTCCCCCGGCGCGGGGCGGCCACCTCTTGGAGCTGCACCGTGAAGACCCGCACCATCGAGCGGACCCGGCTCGTCCCTCACACCGTCGACGGCGTCACCGAGATGGTCCTCGACCGCGAACAGATCGAGGTCCCCGCACCGCCCCGCGACTGGGACCACATCGTCCGCACCGCCGTCACCATCGGCGCCATCATCCTCGTCACTGCGTCCCTTGCCTGGACGACCGCCAGCATCGGCGACCTCCTGTCCGCCGTCACCATCGCCGCCGTCGCCTACGCCGCCGCGGTCGCCTTCGACGCGAGCTGGATCATGTGCATGGGCGTGGAGTGGCTGCTGCGCTACGACCCCGAACGGGCGCAGGTCGCGCGGCGGGCCGGCCGGTGGGCGCTCGCCGTGTCCATGGGCGCGGTCTTCGCGCACGGCTACCTCATCGCCGACACGTGGGTGATCGGTGCGGTCGGCGCGGTCGTGTCCGCGCTCGCCAAGGGCGGCTGGTCGATGGCGATGCGCGTGCACGCCCGGCCGCTCGACCCACGCACCCAGCAGTGGGTGACCGCCCGTCGCGCGAAGGTCGACGGCCAGCTCGCCATGATCCCGATCCGGCGGGAACTCCAGCGCGGCCAGGCCCTCGTAGACGCCGAGCGGCGCAGCCTCGGCGGAACCCCCGAGGAGAACGGATCCGCAATTCCGGAGGCACCCGGAACTCCGGAGCCCACTTCGGAAGATCCGGATCCCAAGGTCAGCCCGATCCGCTCGGGCCGCGTGACCACGCAGGAAGCAGTCCGGAACGCCTGGGACTCCGGAATCCGCGACCCGGAAGCCGTCCTCCGGACCGTCCGGAACGCCACCGGCAAGCAGGTCCCGCAGAGCAGCGTCGACCGCTACCTCCGCGCCCTCCGGGTCGGCGCCTGATGGGCGCGCGGCCGTCGCCCGGCGGCGACGAGCTGCGCGCCCGCCACCACCTCCGCCGCCTCGGCGCCCGCCCCCTCGGCCACCAGGAGCCACCCATGCACGACCCCGAGCCCCGCCCCGTCACCCCCACCCGGATCATCCCCGCCGGCGCCCCGCTCCCCGCCCGGCCGCCGGAGCCCGGTGAAGCCCCGCCCTGGCGGACACCGCCGCCCCCTCCGCCCCCACCCGCAGTGCCAGATCCGACGCCCGTTCCACCCGATCCGCAGCCGCGCCCCGTAGAGATCCGTCACGTCCACGAGGTCGTGCTGGCGTGGGCGGAACCCGATCCGGAACCGTCCCGCTGGGAACGGATTACAGCCTGGCTCGGCCGGTACGTCCGCCCCTGGCACGCCGTCACCGGGCTGACGCTGGCCGTCACACCGATCCCACACACCGGCTACTCAGTCGCCACCACGTGGCACTTCACCGTCAGCCTCGCCCGTGAGGACTGGGGAGTGGGTTGGGGCTACGCCCTCGGCCTCATCCCCCTCACCCTCGCGATCACCGCCATCGTCCGCAAGGGAGGCAGCCCCTTACGCCTGTTCGCGCTCGCCGTCACCTTCATCGGCGCGTTCGGCGCCCTCTCCTGGTACGACCCAATCCAGTTCCTCACCGGAGTCCCCCGATGAACGTAGGCCTATCCCTCGCCGGCGCCGCCGTCGCCCTCGGCATCCTCTACGCCAACTTGCGCCCCTGGTGGAAGGGAGGCCGAGACCCCAAGGCCCTCGTGCCCTACGCCAGCGGCGCCGGCCTCGGCTCCCTCGCCACCATCTGCATCGGCGGCGCGCTCGGCTGGGGAGCAGCCGGTATCGCCGGCATCTTCACCGGCAGCGGCGACGCCGGCGTGTCCAAGGTGACCGGCACGTCCGGGGCGGCGCCGATGCCGACCGGCCGCATGGGCACCCTCACCTACGAGGGCGCCATCGTGGTCTGCCTGATCCTGCTCGGCGTGATCCTGCTGTTCAAGGGCTCGGGGAAGCAGGACAAGCGGCGGATCGTCGGCGGCATCTGCTCGTTCGCCGTCCTCGGGTTCCTGCCCGGCGTCGCCGAGCTCCTCGGCTGGTGGCCCGACCTCGTCAACGCCATCGGCGCCGAGGGCCGCACCATCCTGGAGAACGGTCTGTGATGCGCCGCCAACTCGCTCTGTGGGCCGCCCGCACCACCGCCGCCGACCGGCTGTGCCGCGGCAGCGCCCTCGTCTGGCAGCGCCGCACCGACGCCCTCACCGCGTGGGTGCGCGCCGGCCGCCGCGACGACCTCGACGGGTGGCGCGCCGCCCTCGGTCCGCTGCTGCGCCTGGCCGTGCTCGGCGCCGCGGCCTACGCCCTGTGGGCAGTCGTCCGCGCCCTGCCGTGGCTGATGTGGCTCCTCGTCGGGTGGTGGATCCGCGCCGCCTGGAAGGCCGGGACGACGGCCGCCCCCGCGGCCGACGACGAGGCCTCCGCGGAGCCCGACTTGGACGCCGTGCGCGCCCTCCTGCTGGAGGCCATGGGGACCGCCGACGCGGTGCACCTCCGCACCGTCCTCGCCCACCTCCAGGAGCAGGGCCACGGAAAGGGCTGGAAGGTGGCCGACCTGAGGGCCCGTTTGGAGGCCCTTCACATCCCCGTCCAGCCCAAAGTGAAGGTGCCCGGCTCCAAGAGCCCGACGAGGGGTGTGCGGCGGGCCGATCTGGCCCCTTCCCCGGCTGTAGCCGGCGAGATGTCTACCGCGCCGTCTACCGCCGCCTGACCTGCACGTCTACCGGCCGATCTACCCCGATCTACCGGCGAATCTACCGCCGGTCTACCCCAAGGAGAACCTCGCCGAGATGACCAAGAGCGACGGCAAGTAGCCCACTCGCTGAACACCGGGGCGGCCTGCGCCTGCCAGCTACCGGCCGCCCCGGTTCCCATCCCGATCACGAGACAGGAGACCGCCATCATGGCCCTCTTCAACCGCAAGAGCGAGACCGAGCAGCTGCGGGACACGGTCGCCGGGCTGCCCAAGAACCCGGCCGCGTGGACGCCGGAGCAGCGCCGGCGGTTCACCATCCAGTCCGATCGGGCGATGCGCGAGCAGAACGGTGTGGCCGACGTCGATGAGCTGACCTGACGCCGTCCTGCCACACTGGTGGCTCGCGTCGAGTAGCGCCCGACAACCGGCCCCGCCGTCTCCCCCCGTGGACGGCGGGGCCTCGTGCGTTCCATCTGAGGCAATCAGCACTACGGCCGTAGTTGCGTTCCGCGCGATCATGCCTCACACTGAGCCGCAGATCTGGCATGCCCGGAAACGATCACACCGGGTACGGCATGATGCCCCCTCATCCACACCGCTCCAGGGGGGGACCATGCGACTCCGCACCGTCATAGCCGTCGCCATCACCGCGCTCACACTCGCCGCCTGCTCCAGCAACGACAGCAGTGACGACACCAAGCCCAGCGCCTCCGCCTCGGCCAGCCAGCAGGATGACCCGGCGAAGGCCGCCGGCCTCCCGCCCGAGCCCACCGGCGCCGACCGCGAGGAGCTGCTCCGGGCGCTACGCGCCGCCAACCCGGACCTCGGGAAGCACGAGGACAAGGCGATCGACGCCGCCCGCAACCAGTGCATGGCGATCAACGGCGGCGCCCAGAACCTCGACTACTTCGCCTCGCAGCGGTTCACGTTCGAGGACGTCACGACGACCGAGGCGCAGGGCAAGCAGATCAACGAGGCGCTGAAGGGCCTCAAGTTCTGCGAGGTCTGATGTCCCGCTGACTCGGCCCGGCCATTCCCACACGGTGGCCGGGCCTTCGCATGCCCCGAGGAGGTGCACGTGGTCGCGCCCAAGACCAGCAAGGGCGGCGAGTTCAGCGACGAGGAACGCGAGACACTGCGACGGCTGCACGCCGAAGGCAAGGGCCGCAACGAGATCGCCACCCTCATGCAGCGCTCACCCCGCACGATCAGCGTGTACGCCGCCGAGATGGACCTCACCTTCGACCGTACGGCCACCGCGGTCGCCACCGAGGCCCGCAAGACCGACGCCAAAGCGCGCCGCGCAGCCATCGTCGACCGGGCATACGCGCGAGTCGAGAAGCTGCTTGACCGCCTCGACGCCGCCGAGCACGGCGGCTTCCAGTTCACGGCCAGCACCGTCAACGGCATCGAGACCGAGCACCTCGACCACGTGCCGGGCCAGGAGGAGAAGGCACTCGCCGGCGCCATCACCCAGTACCTCAACCAGGCCGTCAAGCTCGAACAGCTCGACGGCGACCCCGGAGTGGAGGCCGCCCGCTCGATGCTGGGCTCCCTCGCCGAGGGCCTGAACAGGCTGGCCGGTCTGGACACTGGGGAGGACGATCGCGAGGAGGGCTGATGCTCGACTCGCTGCCCCTGTCCCGCAAGCAGATCCGCTCGATCGCCGACGCCACGGCCCGCATCAACGTGTGGCACGGGGCGATCCGGTCGGGCAAGACGATCTCCTCGCTGATCGCCTTCCTCATCGCGGTCGCCGCCGCGCCGGCGTCCGGACTGATCGTCATCGTCGGCCGATCCCTCCAGACCATCGAGCGCAACGTCCTCGACCCACTGCAAGACGAGACGCTGTTCGGACCGGTAGCCCGGCTGGTGCAGCACACCCGGGGCGCCACCACCGCGACCGTCCTCGGTCGCACGATCCACCTGATCGGCGCAGCAGACTCCCGTGCCGAGGGCCGCCTCCGCGGCCTGACCGCCTGCCTCGCCTACGTGGACGAGGCGACGCTGATCCCGCGCGGCTTCTGGAACCAGCTCTTGGGCCGCCTGTCGGTACCTGGTGCGCGGCTGATGGCCACGACCAACCCGGACAACCCCGGCCACTGGTTGAAGAAGGAGTTCCTCGACCGTCAGGGAGACCTCGACCTCCGCCAGTGGCACTTCACCCTCGACGACAACCCCGCCCTCGACCCGGCCTACGTGGCCTCGTTGAAGGCCGAGTACGTCGGCCTGTGGTACCGGCGCTTCATCGCCGGGCACTGGGTGCAGTCCGAGGGCGCGATCTACGAGATGTTCGACGCGCACCGGCACGTCGTTCGGACGCTGCCGCAGATCGAGCGGTGGCTGTGCGACTCGATCGACTACGGCACCGTCAACCCGTACGCCGATGTCCTGATCGGCGTCGGCACGGACCGGCGCCTGTACGTGGTTTCGGAGTACCGGCACGACTCCCGCACCGCGCGTCGGCAGATGACGGACTCCGAGTACTCCCGTGCCCGCCGTCAGTGGCTCGCGCGAGTGCCGCAGCCTCAGACCAACGTGATGGGCGTGCAGCCGGAATGGACGATCGTGGACCCATCCGCGTCGTCGTACATCGAGCAGCTGCACCGCGACGGCGTCAGCGGTGTGACGGCGGCGGACAACTCGGTCCTCGACGGCATCCGCACGGTCAGCAGTCTTTTCTCAACCGGCGACCTGCTGGTGCACGAGTCCGCGCAGGGCCTGATCGACGAACTCCCGGGCTACAGCTGGGACGACGGCGCGGCCGAGCGGGGCGAGGACCGGCCGATCAAGGAGAACGACCACAGCTGCGACGCGCTGCGGTACGGGGTGCGCACGACCGAGGCCCTGTGGCGGCCGTACCTGCCGACTCGACTGGAGGTGGCCGCCTGATGTCCAGCAGCCCCGAGGAGCGGATCACCCCCGACGCTGCGATTGAAAACGCGGCACGGCTGCTGCGCGCGGCCGAGCTGGAGACGAACCTCGCTCTAATGGAGCGGCTCGACGAACTCGCCACGTCCTGGCTGGGACTGGCGCACCTGCTGATGGAACGGGAGGGCGTCTGATGTCGCTGCCCGCAGGTGACGCTCCCTGGCCCCCGCCGCATCTTGGCCCCGCCCTCGACGCGATGAACACCTGGGACACCTGGTGGAGCGGCGACATCGACCGCCTCGAACGCCTCTACGGCGGCGGAACGGGCATCGGCCCCGACCCGAAGCGCTACCAGTTCGCCGGTGGCGTCGTCGGTAGGCTGGCCCGCTGGTGGTGGGGCACCCCCACCGCACCCGGCGAGCGGCGCACGAAATTGCACGTGCCCATCGCTGGCGACCTGTGCGGCGGCTCCGCCGACCTCCTGTTCTCCGAGCCGCCGCGGTTCACCGTTGACGACGACACCACCCAGGCCCGCCTCGATGACCTCACCGACGACGGCATGCTCGCCACTCTCCAGACCGCCGCCGAGGTCGGCGCCGCGCTCGGCGGGGTGTACCTCCGCCCGGTGTACGACAAGGACATCGCGGACCGGTCGTGGATCACAGCGGAGCACGCCGACCGGGCTGTCCCCGAGTTCACCTGGGGCAGGCTCAGCGCGGTCACGTTCTGGAAGGTCGTCCGCGAGCAGGACGGACAGGTCTGGCGGTGGCTTCAGCGACACGAACCCGGGGTGATCCTGCACGGTCTGTACCAGGGCACCGCGGAGAAACTCGGCCAGCCGGTCCCGCTGGAGGACAGCGAGGAGACCGCAGGCTTTGCCGCCCTGGTCGGCGAGGACGGCAGCATCCCCACCGGGTACAACAAGTTGGACGTCGTCCACATCCCCAACCAGAGCAGCCGCCGCTGGCGTAGCCAGCCGAAGCTGAAAGACCTCGGCCGCAGCGACCTGGACGGCGTCGAGCCGCTGATGGACGCCCTCGACGAGACCTACTCCAGCTGGATGCGGGACATCCGCCTCGGCAAGGGCCGCATCATCGTCCCGAACGCCTACCTTCAGTCGGCCGGGCCAGGACGCGGCGCGTCGTGGGACCCGGACCAGGAAGCGTTCGCCGGGCTGGAGATGCTGGCTCGCGGCGACGCCAGCAGCCAGCTGACCGTGGCCCAGTTCGCGATCCGCGTGCGGGAGCACAAGGAAACAGCAGAGGATCTTGTCAACCAGATCCTTCGCTCCGCCGGATACAGCGGCCAGACGTTCGGCATCGGAGGCGACGTCGCCGTAACCGCCACGGAGGTCACCGCCCGCGAGCGCCGCTCGATGACGACCCGCGGCCGGAAGATTCTGCGTTGGCGGCCGGCGCTCGCGCATCTGGTGGAAGCGCTCCTCGCAGTCGACCAGTACGTCTACGGCGGCGCCCTCGTGCCGCAGCGGCCCACGGTCGAGTTCGAGGACTCGGTGCAGGAGGACCCGCTGGCGCTGGCGAACACGGCTGACGTGCTGCGGCGGGCGCAGGCGGCTTCGACGGACACCCTGGTGCGGATGGCGCACCCGGAGTGGGACGAGGACCAGGTGCAGGCCGAGGTGGCGCGGATCCAGCAGGAGACCGGCACCGCGGTGCCCGACCCGATGCAGCTCGGAGACCTGCCGTAGGGGGGTGATCGGCCGTGCCCGTCTCCCCGGCCATGGCCGAAGACCTCGCCGCCGCGGTGGCGGACCTGTACGAGGCCGCCGAAGGCACGCTCATCGAGCGGATCCGTCAGGCGCTCGCCCAGGGCATCGACAGCCCAGCGTGGGTGCAGATGAAGCTCACCGCGGTCGGCCACCTCCAGACGGCCATCGAGGAGATCATCGCCGCGCTTCAGGGCGACGCCTCCGGCGCAATCCAGCGGGCCGTCGCCGACGCTTACGAGCGAGGGGCGCACGCTGCCGTGGCCGAACTGGGGGCGCTCGCCCCCACCGTCGCGGCGATCCCTCCCGGGACGCAGGCGGTGGACCGGCTCGCGCAGGCCCTCATCGAGGACACCCGCCCGGTGTACGTGCGGATCCTGCGGCAGGCGGTCGACGTGTACCGGGACGTGATCGGGCGGGCCGCGGCGGCGCCGCTGCTCGGAGCGCAGACCCGGCGGCAGGCCGCGCAGACTGCCCTCAACGAGTTCGCCGGCCGCGGCGTCAAGGGGTTCGTCGACAGTCGCGGCCGATCTTGGGACATGCGGTCGTACATCGAGATGGCCACCCGCAGCGCGGTCGGCCGGGCCGCGATCCAGGCGCACACCGAGCGGCTCGGCGCGGCCGGGGTGGATCTGGTGATCGTGTCCCAGGCGCCGGAGGAGTGCCCTCTGTGCAAGCCCTGGGAGCGGAAGGTGTTGGTGCGTACAGGGGCGCCGGGCGCGCGTGAAGTGCGGGTGGAGCATGCGACCGACGACGGCCGTCTGGTCACGGTGCAGGTGGCTGGGTCGCTGGATGAGGCGCGGGCGGCTGGGCTGCAGCATCCGAACTGCCGGCACACCGTGAGCGCCTTCCTGCCAGGGCTGACAAGGCGGCCGGAGCCTCATCCGGCGCGGGCGACGTATGAGCAGTCGCAGCAGCAGCGGTATCTGGAGCGGCAGATCCGGAAGTGGAAGCGGCTGGAGGCTGCGGCGATGACCGATGCCGCGCGTACGGCCGCGCGGGCACGGGTGCGTGCGTATCAGGGGCGGGTGCGTGAGCTGGTCGCGGAGACGGGCCTGCCGCGCAAGTCGCACCGCGAGCAGCTCACGACAGCCCGGTGACTACCGGCGCCCCTCCAGGCGCCTGTCGTCGTACTGGGCGGTTCCTATGGCTGTTTCCGCGTTCCGGGGTGCGGACTTGGTGACGATGCCGTACGCCTCGGCGAGGTGACGTGCGTTCTCCCCTCGGCCGCTCTGCGCAGCCTTGGTGATGGCATCGAGCAGTGCGGCGCGGGCCTGGTCTGCGAGTTGAGACTCGCTCTGGTTATCAGTCATGAGCACACGGTAAGCCCGCCCGTCTCAGTTGTTCCCCCTGCTCCCTTTCGCCCCAGGTCACGGGGCCAGAAGCTTCCGCCCGCCCGGTGCGGGCCGGATGGCATGACCCCCGCCAGGCGCGGGGCCTCTCCACCACGACGCGCACCAGGAGTGCACGCATGAACAAGCGAACCCTCGCCCGCCAGCGCCGGAACGGCGAAGACGTCGGCTGGGCACACCCCTACGCCACGGGCCCTTTCGACCCGTACCTGTACGCCGACGGCGGGGACGGAGACGACTCCGGATCCGACAGCGGCGACAACGGTGACGACGGGGCAGACGAGTCCGAGGACGACGGCGCCGGCGGGACCGGCGACGACTCCTCTGGCGACGGTACGGCGACGGACGACAAGCCCAAGCCGAAGCCGCCCGCCAAGAGGAACGAGGACCCGGCCGCCGAGCTGGAGCGGCTCCGCAAGGAGCTGAAGCAGGCCAACGCCGATGCCGCGAAGGCCCGCACCACGGCGAAGAAGAACGCCGCCGAGGAGGCCAAGGCCGAACTCGTCCAGCAGATGGGCCGCGCTCTCGGCCTGATCAAGGACGACAAGGACGAGGCGCCGGACCCGGCGAAGCTGACCGCGGAGATCGAGCGCGCCACCGCGGCGCACCGCGAGACCGCGATCGAGCTGGCCGTGTACCGCAGCGCGGGCCGCCACGGCGCCGACCCCGACGCCCTGACCGACTCCCGCACCTTCCTGAACTCCATCAAGGGCCTCGACCCCTCGGAGGAGGGGTTCGCGAAGAAGGTCGCCGACGCCATCAAGAAGGCCGTCGAGGCCAACCCCAAGCTCAAGGCCGCGAGCCAGGCGCCCGCGCGCACAAGCGGCGACTTCTCCGGAGGCACCGGAGGACGCCCCAAGGACAACGACTCCATCGAAGCCCACCGCGAGGCGCGCCGGAAGGCGCGCACCGGGTGACCTAGAGAGAGGGCCCCATGGCCAACACGTTCCTCACCCCCGACACCATCGCCCGCCGGGCCCTGGCCACGCTCTACGAGGCCACGCACATGGCGCAGCTCGTGCACCGTGACTACGAGGCCGACTTCGCGGGCCGCGTGGGCGACACGATCACCGTGCGTAAGCCCGCAGTGTTCACGGCGAACGAGTTCAACCGGGCGACCGGCATCGTGCCGCAGAACGCGACCGAGTCCGGCTTCCCGGTGGTGCTGAACCACATGCCGGACGTCAGCTTCACCGTCACGACCGAGCAGCTCACCCTGGAGATCAACGACTTCGGCGAGCAGCTCCTGGACCCGGCGATGGAGGCCATGGCCCAGAAGATCGACCGGGACATCCTCGCCCTGCGCGACGACATCACGCAGGAAGTCGGCGCGGTCACCGAGAACGCGGACGGCGAGGACCACAACTACGCCGACGGCGAGTACCCGTGGTCCGACTCTCGCGTCCTCATCGAGGCCGGCGCGATCCTCGACACGAAGAACGTGCCGCAGGCGGACCGGTACGTCGTGGTCGGCCCGCGCACGAAGGCCCGCTGGGTGGCGGAGAAGGCGTGGCGGTACGCCGACCACCGCGGCTCCACCGTGGGTCTGACGGAGGCGCAGTTCGGTTCCAGGGTCAGCGGGTTCGACCCGTTCATGACGCAGAACATCGCTGGCCCCGCCGCGACCCCCGCGACCGGCCAGCCGACCACCGAGGTCGACGTCGCCTTTCACAAGACGGCATTCGCGCTGGTGACCCGCACGCTGGAGGTCCCGCCCGGCGCGCAGGACGCCACGATCATGAACTACAAGGGCTTCGCCCTGCGCGTCGTATACGACTACGACATCAAGTACAAGCAGACCGTCGTCAGCGTCGACTGCCTGTACGGCACCAAGACACTCGACCCCGACCGTGCCGTGCTGATCAAGGGAGCTGACGCCGCATGATCCGCTACCACAACCACAACACGGGCCAGGTCGTCGAACGCGAGACCGAAGACGCGCGGCTGGAAGCACTGGACAACTGGCAGCGGCTGGAAGGCGACGAAACGCCCGAGCCGACCGCCCCGGACAGCGTCCTCAAGCGCCCGCAGACCGCCCCGGGAACCGCGCTCACGGACACCGAGGGCCCGCGCGCGGCCGTCGAGGAGGAGTTCAAGGAACAGCAGGAGGAGGCCGGCGACCCGCCGGCCCGCTCCGCTTCGAAGGACACGTGGATCGAGTACGCGCTGAAGCGGGCGGTGTCCGACGAGGAGCGGCAGGAGATCCCGGGCCTGACGAAGGACATGTTGATCGCGAAGTACGGCGAGGGGGCGTAGAGCATGGCGCTCTCCAGCACGCTCGCGGTCGCTGCGTTCGCCGAGCTGTCCCAGGCGTCGGGTCTCGGCACTGGCCGGGTCCCGGCTGGCCTGTCCCGGTCGGTGACGCTGGCCTCCGGCACGGGCGCGGGCAGGGCCGACAAGGTCTACTCCGCCCGCCGCACGATCGCCGCGTCCGGGTCGGAAGACCTCGACCTGGCCGGTGTGCTCACCGATGCCTTCGGCGCGAGCATCACATTCGCCAAGGTCAAGGGCCTGTTCATCGCCGCGTCGTCAGCGAACACGAACAACGTGATCATCGGCAACGCGACCAGCAACGCCTGGGCCACGCTGCTCAACGCCACCGGAACGATCACACTGCGGCCCGGCGCTGCACTCGGCGTGGTCGCGGGCGCGGCAGACCCCACGACGTACGCCGTGACCGCCTCGACCGGCGACATCCTCAAGGTCGCCAACAGCGCCGGCGGGTCCACGGTGACGTACGACATCTGCATCGTCGGCACCTCCGCGTAGCCGACCCGATCCGCGACGAGGGAGGCCCTGGCGGTGGGCCCCCCTCGCGCGCGCCTGAGAGAGGAGGCCGCCGATGGCGGACGTGGTGGCCAACATCGCGAAGGGCCGGATCCTGCACTATGCCGGGCTCCCGCTGGCCGCCGACGGCCTGGTGGCGATCCCGCTGGAGGCAGCCGGACTGCCCTCGGACGATCTGCTCCAGGACTACGACACGGTGGCCGACCTGCTGGCGGGCCCGGCTACGGAGCAGACGTCGATGGGGCGGGTGGCGCTGACCGGGGTGGTGGTGTCGGTCAACGACGTCGCGAACACCGCCTCGGTCGACGCGAACGACATCAGCTGGCCGCTCGCGACCGGCGCGCCGACGGGGAAGCTCGTCATCGCCTACGACCCCGACACCACCAGCGGAACGGACGCCCAGCTCGTGCCGCTCACCTACCACGACTTCGCGGTCACCCCGGACGGCACAGACATCGTCGCCCGCGTCCACGCCGACGGCGTGATGGTCGAGTCCAACGCCTGACCCGCCCGGGAGGAGGGCTGGCATGCCGGTCCTGGAGACGCTGGAGGACAGCTTCACCGGCGCACTTGACACCACGAAGTGGCCCAACTCCTACGGCGACCCGGGCACCAGCGGCGGTAGAGCCCGGATCCCCTGCACAGTCGGGGGGTTCTCCGGGCTCCGCTCGGCCACGATCTACACCCTCGCGGACAGCCACTTTCTGCTGCGGGCCTACCCGCCCCCAGCAAACGGCGCGACGTCCACGGCTGCCCTGTCGCTGCTGGTGCTCAGCTCGGCCGGCGGCACGGACGCCGGTTTCATCATCGACACGGCCCAGGGCGCGATGGGCCTGTACTCCCGGACCGGCTACGCGGACGGCGGCGCGCTCTTCCCGCCGTACGATCCGGTCGCGCACGCGTGGCTGCGGCTGCGGGAGACCGGCGGGACGCTGCTGTGGGAGGTCTCCCCGGACAGCACCAGCTGGACCGTGCTGCGGTCCTCGCCGTCCCCGGCGTGGGTGGCGGACGCGGATCTGTCGCTGCTGATCGAGTCGACCCGCACCGACGGCGCGAACAACTTCGCCGAGGTCGACAACGTCAACTTGCCTACCAGCCTGGCCCTCCTCGGCGCGGCTCGCACCGCGGTCGCCGCTCGGCCGCTGGCAGGGCAGAAGACCCACACCCTGGGCGCCGCCCAAGCCGCCGTCACCGCGCGGCCGATCAGCGCGGCCCATGTTGTCCAGCTCGGCGCCGCGCGCACCCGCGCCCGCGCGGGCACAATTGCGCGCCTGCCCCGGCCGGCCCGCCGCCTCACCCCGAGCACGACCGGGCCGACGCTCACGCCTTCCACCAGCAGGCCGACCCTGACCCCGACCACGACGACAGGAGGCTGACCATGCCCGACGTCGGCGACACCGTCACCGCCTCCCTCACCGTCGACCCGCACGACGCCACCACCAGCGCCGTCCTCGCCGTGACCTCGCCCAGCGGCGCGGTCACCACACCGACCACCGGCACCGCCGACGGCGGGAAGACGTGGACGGCCACGCTCACCTACACCGCGGCGGGGCTGTGGCGGCTGTCGTGGACGGTCACCGGGACCGGCGCGAGCGTGCAGCACGAAGTCGTCTCCGTAGCCCCGGCACCGGCCGTGGGCGTGACGGGCCGGGTGTATGCGACGACGACGCAGCTGGCCGAGTACCTCGGTGCGGCGCCGCCGCTCGACTCGGCTCGCCTGCTGCTGGAGGCGTCGCGAATGCTGGAGCGGGACTTCCTCGTCCCGGCCGTCTACGACACCACCGATGACGGTCTGCCGTCAGACCCGGTCGTCGCCTCCGCGCTGGCCGAAGCCGTGTGTGCGCAGGCCGAGTTCTGGATGGAGGTCGGCGTGGAGAACGACATCAGCGGCCCACTCCAGGGCGTGAGCATCGGCTCGGTGCAGATCCAGTACGGCGCCGGCGAGAACCGCTCTGGGCCGTCGTACTACGCGCCGAAGATGCTTCGCGCGCTGCGGTCCCTGCCGGGCGACCGGTTCCGTCTCGTCGCCTGGACGGTCTGATGCCCGGTCTGCCGCGCCGCTTCCTGGTGCACACGATCACGATCGAGGCCTACCTCGGCAACACCAGCAAGGGACCGAAGTACGGGCCCGCGCGCACGGTGCGCTGCCTGGTCGACGAGACGACACGAGCCGTCCGCAACCCGGGCGGCGAGCAGGTCACCTCTACCTCCACCGCGTATGCGGGCCCGGAGGAGCAGGAGGTGCCGCCACTGTCGCGGGTGACGCTCCCCTCGGGCCGGGTCACGAAGGTGATCCAGACCGCGCGGCGCGACGGCCGCGGGCTCGGCACCCCGAACCACGTGGAGATCCAACTCGAATAGTCCAACTCGAATAGTGGGAGGCCGCCGTGCCGCAGAACTTCCGGATGCGCTTCGAGGCGGCAGCAGCGGCACGCGAGCTACGCGCAGCTGCCGCCCGCGGCCTGTATTTCGGCACCGAACACGTCCTTGGCCTGGCCACGGACCGGGTGCCGCTCGACGAGGGGTACCTCCAGTCCACCGGGACAGCGAGCGTGGACGTGCCGTCGCTGACCGGGATGGTGAGCTTCGACGGGCCGTACGCGGTGCGCCAGCACGAGGAGCTGACCTGGCGTCATGCCCCTGGTCGGACGGCGAAGTATCTGGAGAACAGCCTCAACGCCAGCCGCCAGGAGGTCGCCGCGCTCATCGCCGCCGAGCTGAGGCGGGCGATGCGGTGAGCTACACCAGCAGCCTCCTCGACGGGATCGCCGGCCTCCTCGCTGAGGCCGGCGTCGGCGTCTTCAGACCCGACGGCGTGGTTGAGGAGCACGAGACCGGCATCTTCCGCGCCGTGATGCCTGACCAGCCGGACCGGGCGATCGGCATGACCGCCTACCCGGTCGCGGACGACGACACCACGAACGCGATCACTGGAGTGCAGTTCCGCATCCGCGCGGGCCGCGACCCGGACGTGATCGACGACCTCGCCGACGCGGTGTTCGACGCGCTGCACAACCGGCAGCACTACGCCTGCGGCGGCATCCACGTGGCCCTGTCGTGGCGGCAGTCGCAGGCGTGGATCGGTCAGGACGCCCACGGGCGCATGGAACTGACCTCGAACTTCTACTTCCGGACCGCGCGGTCCGGGTCTCACTTGATCGACTAGGAGGACCGCAATGGCCACACCCACCCCGGTGACCGCACTCGCCCGACGGTGGCGGCTGGAGATCGACATGTCGGCCGCGAAGGACGGCTCGGACTGGCAGATGGTGCCGGGCATCACCGAGTTCAACCCCTCCGCCGAGCCGAACATCGAGGACAGCTCCAGCTACGACAGCGAGGGCTGGGCCGAGAACACGAAGACCGGCCAGGCCTGGGAGCTGGGGGTGACCATCAACCGGAAGATCAACGACACGGTGAAGGTCTATCACCCCACCCACGAGGCCTTCCGGCTCGCCAGCCTGGCCTTCGGCTCCGCCTCCGAGGTCCACGTCCGCTACTTCGACCGCAACGGCCTGCCCGAGGCCTACGAGGGCACCGCCCTGGTCACCTGGGCGCCGTCCGGCGGCGAGTACACCGCCCTGGACCAGGTCGAGATGACCCTCACCGGCACCGGCCCGCTGCTCCCGATCACGAACCCGGTCGCCTGATGGCCGGCGGCGGCACCACGTTCGAGGCGCTCGACGCGTTCCTGGACGACTACCTCGACCTCCCCGTGAAGGGCCGCGACGGGCAGACCCGCGTGTACCGCATCGAGGAGCCGTCCGCCGAGGACGGCATCCGTATCGAGCGGATCACCTCGCTGGCGGCCCGGCTCGCCGCCGGCGGGAAGGCCCCGGACAGCCCTGTCCTCGACGACGAGGAGGAGCTGGACCTGTACCGGATGTGCCTCGGCGACGCCTACGACCGTCTCCGTACGGAGTTGAAGTGGGGCGCGTTCAAGCACGTCGCGCTCACGGCCATGTTCTGGGTGACCACCGACAAGGAGACCGCCGAGCAGTTCTGGCGAACGGGCCAGCAACCGGGAAAAGCGAGGAACAGGGCGGAGCGTCGGCAGGCGTCGCGCGGCTCCTCGGAGTCGGCCGCGGCGAACGGGACCCCGTCACCGGCCTCTACGAGTGGTACGAGGGCGGGATCCCAGCGCCGAAGCAGGGGCGGACGGGGCAAGGCGCCCCGGACCTGACCTGGGACAGGCTGCTGGAGCAGTGGCCGCTCATCGAAGCCGACCTTCACAGCGAGTACGGCATTGACGTCGAGGACGGCCGCGCCGAGGGCAACAGCATCCTCCAGCGCCGCACCTGGCGGTGGCTGAAGGTCCGCATCCTCGGCCTCCTCTCCGCCGAGACGCGCCTTCACCGCCACTTCGCGCCGCCTCCCGAGGATCACCACCCCCGCACACCCCGAAGGAGGTAGCCGTGGCGCTGACCGTCGGCGAGCTGAACGCGATTCTGTCCGTAGACGACCGCGCCGTGGACCCCGCCCTGCGCCGCACCGAGGACGCCATCCGCGCCTCCGGGCAGCGCATGGGCGACGACGCTCAGCGAACCGGCGACGAGGTCGGCGAGCAGCTCGGTGACGGCATCGTCCGCGGCACCGACGGCCGCCTGCGCAACGCGCGCGGGCAGTTCGTCGCCGCCGGCCGCCGCGCGGGGGACGCCGTCGGTGACGGGCTCACCGACAGCGCCGCCGACGGGGCCGACGAGGCAGTGCAGGAGACCGAGTCCCGCCTCGGCCGCCTCCAGATGGTCGCTGCTGCCGCAGGGCTGGCGGCCGGCGCAGTGATGATGAATGCGTTCGCGCAGGCGATGGAGCAGTCGCAGATCACGGGGCGGCTGGGCGCTCAGCTCGGAGCGACGCCGGCGGAGGCACAGCGGTACGGGCGTATCGCCGGACGCATGTACGCCGACGCCGTCACGCAGGACTTCCAGAGCGCGGCGGACGCGATCTCGGCCACGATGCGGGCGGGCATCGCCCCGCCGCAGGCCACCGAGGCTCAACTCCAGTCCCTCGCGACCAAGGTCTCTGACCTGGCGACCACGTTCGAGCTGGACTTGGGCCAGACGGCGAACGCTGTCGGCCAGGCCATCAAGACCGGCTTGGCGAAGGACGGCACGGAAGCCCTGAACATCTTCACCCGGGGCCTCCAGGTCATGGGCCCCAGGGCCGATGACTTGATGGACACGTTCAACGAGTACTCCACGATCTTTCGGCAGACAGGCATCGACGCCAAGACGGCGACGGGCTTGCTCAGCCAGGGCATGCAGGCGGGCGCTCGCGACACCGACGTCATCGCCGACAGCCTCAAAGAGTTCGTGTTGATCACCCAGGGCGGCGGCGAGGCAGTCGACGACGCATTCAAGAAGATCGGCCTCTCCGGCAAGGAGATGCAGACGGCGTTCTCAGAGGGCGGCCCGGAGGCTCGCGCAGCCCTGGACAAGGTCTTCGACGGCCTGCGCGGTGTCGGCAGCGAGAGCGACCGGCAGGCCATCGCGCTGGCCTTGTTCGGCACGAAGGCCGAGGACACCCAGCGCGCACTGTTCGCGCTGGACCCGTCTAAGGCGACGAGCGCACTGGGCGAGGTCGGCGGTGCCGCCGACAAGATGGGCGACTCCCTGCGCGACAACGCGGGAGCGAACGTCGAGGCCTTCAAGCGGCGCGCAATGCAGGAACTGGTCGACTTCCTCGGCAACCAGGCCATCCCGGCTCTCATGAAGCTCTTCCGCTTTGTCGAGGAGCACTCGACCGCCTTCAAGGTCGCCGGGTTGGCGATCACGGCTGTGCTGGTGCCCGCGCTCGTCCTCATGGGCGTGACCGCGATGACCGCGGCCGGGCGGGTGATGTGGGGTTGGGTGACCGCGGGTGCGGCGGCCGTGAAGGGCGCCGCGATCCAGGTGGGCGCGGCTCTGCGTACGGCCGGCGCGTGGGTGGCGATGCAGCTGCGCGCGGTCGGGGCGTTCCTGGCGATGGCGGCGTCGGCTACGGCCAACGCGCTGCGGGTGGCTGCCGCCTGGGTGGCCGCCGGCGTGCGGATGACGGTGACCTTCCTGGCCACCGTGCTGCGGGTCGCTGCGGTGACCGTCGGGCAGTTCGCTCTGATGGCGGCGCGGGCGGTCGCGTGGGCGGCTGTGATGGCCGCGCAGTGGCTGGTGGCGATGGGCCCGGTGGGCTGGGTGATCGCGACGATCGTCGGCCTAACTGCGCTGATCATCGCGAACTGGGACAGCGTCAAGAAGTACACGTCCGCCGCCTGGCGGTGGGTGTGGGACAAGGTGAAGGGTGCCGTCCGCGGCGTCGTCACCGCGGTGATGATGCTCGCCCAGGTGCCCGGGCTGGTGCTCGGCTACTTCTCCCGGATGAAGGACGCCGCGGTCCGGAAGGCCGGGGAGCTGGTCACGTGGATGAGGAACTGGCCCGCCTCGATCTCGCGGGCTGTCGGCTCGCTCGGTGGTCTGCTCGTGTCCAAGGGCGCGGACATCGTCCGGGGCCTGTGGTCCGGCATCAAATCGATGGGCGGCTGGCTGAAGGACACGCTGATCGGATGGGCCAAGAGCGTGATCCCCGGCCCGATCGCGAAGGCCCTGGGCATCGCGTCGCCGTCCAAGGTGACCGCCAAGCAGGGCCAGTGGATCGCGCGCGGTCTCGTGCAGGGGCTGACCGGCTCGTCGAAGCAGGTCCGCGCCGCGTCGACCAAGCTGGCGGACATCGTCCGGGATGCCCTGTCGCCGGGCAAGAAACGGTCCAAAGCCCTCGGCCGAATTGCCACGGGCACGAAGCAGCTGCTCACGCTCGCCAACAGAGAGGCCCGGCTCGCCGGCCGGATGAAGTCCGCGACCAAGATGCTCGCCAACCAGATCAAGGCCCGCGACAAGTTGGCGGCAGACGTGCGCAAGGGCGTCCTGGAGGGCGCGAACATCACCGGCCAGGACACCGGCGGCTGGCCGCAGACCGCGGACACGATCCTTGCCGGGCTCCAGGCCGACCGTAAGGCCGCCGAGCAGTTCGCCAAGAACTTGGCGACCCTGCGGAAGAAGGGCGTCAGGTCAGACCTGATCGCGCAGATCGCGCAGGCCGGGGTGGAGCAGGGCTCGTCTGCCGCTGCGGCGCTGGCGAACGCGACCGGCGGGCAGATCAAGGCGATCAACAAGGAACAGGGCGCGCTCGTCACTGCCGCTGGGCAGGCCGGGGCGACGGCCGGGAACGCCATGTACGGCGCGGGCATCCGGGCCGGGCAGGGCCTGGTGCGCGGGCTGAAGGCGCAGCAGAAGGCGATCGAGACGCAGATGATGCGGATCGCGCAGAGCATGTCCAAGGCGATCAAGAAGGCCTTGGGCATCAAGAGCCCGTCGCGGGTGATGGCGCAGGTCGGCGCATACACGGCGGAGGGCCTGCGGCAGGGCATCGAGGGCGGCCGTCGGGCCGTCAACCGGTCCATGGCCTCCCTGGTGGAGACGCCGGCGCCGGGCTCGTGGGACATGGCGAGCGCGCGGGCGCGCGCCTCCGCGTCGCAGCGGATCGTGCTGGAGATGCACTCGTCCGGCCGCGGTGAGGACGACTACCTGGTGGAGCGGATGCGGCGCGGCATCCGGAAGAAGGGCGGCGGCGACGTCGACCTGGTGCTGGCTGGAAGGAGGAGCCGCTGATGGCGTTCCCGGAGGACCCGCTTGGCACAACGGTGGAGTTCCAGATCGGGGGCGTATGGACGGACGTCACGCAGTACGCGCAGCTGCGCGACATCATCACGCACACCCGCGGGCGCACGGGTGAGGGAGCAACGGTCGACCCGGCCTCCTGCTCCCTCACCCTCAAGTCGCCGAACGGCCTCTTCTCGCCGCGCAACCCGCGCAGCCCGTACTACGGGAAGATCGGCCGTAACACTCCGATGCGGGTCAGCTTCCATGCCGGAGAGCGGTACCTGTGGCTCCCGGATACGGCGGGCAACGGAGCCTCTACACCCGACCACCCGAGTCTCGGCATCACAGGCGACCTCGACGTCAGGGTGGATGCCACCCTGGACACGTGGTTCGCCGCCAGCAACTCCCGGGAGCTGGCCTCGAAGTACGGAGTGCCGGGCAACCAACGGTCGTGGGCGCTCTTCGTGTGGACCAACGGCTGTCTCATCTGGCGCTGGACGGCCGACGGCTCCACCGTCTCGCAGTACACCTCGACCTCGCCGATCGCCGTGCCTCCCTCAGGGCGCCTCGCCGTGCGGGCGACACTCGACGTGGATAACGGGTCGGGTGGCCACGTGGTGACCTTCTACACCGCCCCCACCATCGCCGGGCCCTGGACGCAGCTTGGTGCCCCGGTCGTCAACACGGGGATCACCTCGGTGTTCTCCTCGACAGCGCCTGTCGTCGTGGGTGACAGTCCGGACCTTGGCTTCGAGCGGCCATCCGGCCGGATCCACGCCTTCGAGCTGCGCTCCGGCATCAACGGCACCATCGTCGCCAACCCGAACTTCTCACAGCCCGCGGCGGGCGCGGTCTCCTTCGTGGATGCTGTGGGCCGTACGTGGACACCGTCCGGCGGCGCGGAGATCACCAACCGGCAGATTCGGTTCGTCGGCGAGTACTCCGACTG
The DNA here is from genome assembly GCF_035645055.1 of Streptomyces sp. Taxonomy (GTDB): domain Bacteria; phylum Actinomycetota; class Actinomycetes; order Streptomycetales; family Streptomycetaceae; genus Streptomyces. Next base: position 98,043 of record NZ_DASQNH010000084.1, read on the forward strand.
GCCGGCCGAGTGGAGCCGAGGCGGACATCTGATCACGGTGGAGGGCGAGGGCGCCGGCATCCTGCGCCGCCTGAACACGGGTGAGAAGCTCCTCGCCTCCACGTTGCGCCGCCGTATTCCGTCGGATCCCACGCTGATCGCGTATTGGCCGATGGAGGACGACAGGGAGGCCAACCGGGCCTCCAGCCCTATCCGGGGCGTGAAGCCCGCGAAGCTGACCAACTTCGCGATGGCCAGCGATGACTCGTTCTTCGGGTCGGCTCCCCTGCCGGTCGTGGAAGCTGGAGCAGCCTGGTCGGCTGACGTCCCGCCGCCCGCGTCCGGCACCGGGCCGTGGCAGGTCGAGATGGTCTACCGCATCCCCACGGCGCCGACCGCGCTGGCTACGTTCTTCGAGCTGGCGACTACCGGCACAGCCACCCGCTGGACCGTGGAGGTTCAGACCGACAATGTGCGCTTCAGGGCCTTCGACGCCAACGGCACCCAGCTGCTGTCCGTCAGCAGCACGGCGGGCACGACCCCGAACTTCTTCGGCAGCAACAACCGGTTGCGCATCTTCGCGCGGCAGAACGGGGCGAACGTCGATGTCGATATCGCCTGGCTCAACGTCAGCGCGTCCGGGGTTTTTCACTCCCGCTCATTCCCCGGGCAGGTCGGCACTGTCCGCCAGATCCGCAGCTCCTTCGGCGTAGGCATGGACGGCACCGTCATCGGCCATGTCGCCGTGTTCCAGGCCACGGACACGAAGATCTTCGACGGAGCCGATGACGGCTACCTCGGCGAGACCGCCGCTGCCCGTCTGCTAAGGCTGGGGCGCGAAGAGGGCCTACCGATCCTCGTCACCGGCGCGCAGAGCGAGACTACGCGGATGGGCCCTCAGCGTCCGGCCACACTGCTGGAGCAGCTGTTCCAGTGCGAACAGGCGGACGGCGGGATCCTCGTCGAGGGCCGCGAGCGGCTGGGGCTCAGGTACCGCTCGCGGACGTCGCAGTACAACCAGGCGCCCGTGCTGATCCTGTCCTACGGGTCGAAGGCGCTGGGGCGGCTGGAGCCGATCGATGACGACTCGACCGTCCGCAACGACGTCACCGTGGAACGCATCGGCGGCTCGTCGGGCCGGGCGGAGCTGACCTCAGGCCCCCTCTCGGTGAGCCCGCCGCCCGCCGGGGTCGGCCGCTACGACGACACAGTCACCCTCAACCTGTACTCCGACTCGCAGACGGAGCCCATCGCGTACTGGCGTATGCACCTCGGCACCGTCGACGAGGCACGCTACCCGGTCATCACCATCCGCCTGCACAAGGCACCGGAGCTGATCGGTTCCGTCCTCGATCTCGTCGAGGGCGACCTGATCCGGATCACGGACTTGCCGGACTGGCTGCCGCCCGGCCCCGTCGACCTGCTCGTGCAGGGCTACACGGAGCGGATCGGTGTCCGCACGTGGGAGATCGATCTCGTGTGCGCCCCGGCCACCCCGTGGAGGGTGGCGGTCCGGAACGATTTCTCACTGGCCCGGCGGGAGTCCTCGGGGAGCCAGCTGGCCGCCGCGGCGACGGCGGACGCTACCACTCTGCACGTCCTGACCACGGCCGGGCTGCCGTGGACCACTGCGCCCGCGGACATGCCGCTGGCGCTGACGGTCGGCGGCGAGGAGGTCGCAGCCAGCGTGGTCAGATCGTGGCTGCGGGACACCTTCTCCCGGACCGTCGCGGGCGGCTGGGGCTCGCCGGACACCGGCACGCCGTGGGCCGTCGTCGGCGGCGGGGCCGCGTCGGACTATGCCGTCCAGTCCGGGTACGGGGTGCAAGTCCTCACCACCGTGGACGTCTCCCGCCGCACCGCCGTGAACGCCGTGCACGCCGATTTCGACCTGTACTGCGACGTCACGACCAGCGCCACGGCGGCCGGCGACGCCCTGTTCGGGGGACCGACAGCGCGTATGCAGGACGCCAGCAACATGTACCAGGCCAGAGTTGGGTTCAACGTGGGCAACTCGGTCGTCCTGTCCATCCGCAAGTTGCTCGCCGGGGCGAACACGGCGGTCGGCAGCGTCTACACGCTGCCCTTCTCGCACACCCCCGGGCAGTTCGTCCGGGTGCGGTTCCAGGGCCGCGGCAGCCAGCTGAGGGCCAAGGCCTGGCTCGCTTCTGCTCCTGAGCCCAGCGTCTGGCATGTGGAGGGCACCGACACCTCACTCGCGTCGGCCTATCAGATCGGCACTCGGTCGAGTCGGCCCGCGACGAACACCAACGCGGCCACGGTCGAGATCAGGTACGACAACTTCGAGGTCATCAACCCGCAGATCATGACGGTGGCGCGGTCCGTGAACGGGGTCATCAAACCGCAGACGGCCGGTCAGGCCGTGACGCTCGCACGGCCCGCCGTCCGAGCACTCTGAGGAGGAGGGCGCATGCCTGACCTGCCGCCCGGCAGCATCATCAAAGCGGCGGACACGCCGCCGACGGTGGCCGACACGCAGTCCAGTACGGTGACGACCACGTCGACCGCGTACACCACGTCCGGCGCGGACTGCTCGGTCGTGTGGGTCGCGCCGACCACGGGCCGGGTGAAGATCCACGCGGCGGCCCGCATGGTCAACTCATCCGCGACGTCGGGCAGTTTGCTCGCACCGGAGACCCGCCTCGGTGGGACCGTCGGCGCCGGCACCGTCGTGGAGACCCCGGTCGACGCGATCGGCGCCAGCCACTACGGCAACACGTTCGCCCGGAGCGGCGTGGTCCATCTGCTGACCGGGCTCACACCGGGAGAGACCTACAACACCCGCCTGCTGATGAGGTCGTCCGTGGGCACCGATACCGCGTCGTTCGCGTCCCGCGAGCTGATCGTCGAGCCCGCCACCTGACCACCCTCTACCGCCCGCCCCGCGCCCAGTTGGCCGGGGCCTTTCTCATGTCTGGAGGCCCCATGGCCTGGTACACGGACGCGGTCCGGCTGGAGTTGCAGCCGGAAGCACGCGAGCAGCCCACGATCAGACCCACACAGCTGATCTTCCACAGCATCGTCGCCCCGTGGGACGAGCAGCGCCTGTACGCCTACTGGAAGAACAGCACCAGCCTCGAATCGCACTTTGGCTGCGACTTCGACGGCAGCCTCGGTCAGTACCTCTCCACCACCACCCGCGCCGACGCCAACTACAGGGCCAACCTCAGGTCGGATGGCACCGGCGCCGTCAGCGTCGAGACCGCCTCCAACACGAAGGCCTCGGACTCGTGGACGGACGACCAGCTCGACGCGCTAGCCGATCTCGGCGTGTGGGCGCACCGCACGCACGGCATCCCGCTGCGGGCCTGCCGCGACTGGGACGACCCCGGGTTCGGCATCCACCGGATGCACCCCGAGTGGTCCCCCTCCGGCACCAAGTGCCCCGGCGACAGGCGGGCGGCCCAGTTCCACGCCGAGCTGCTGCCCGCCATCATCGCCCGGGCCGGGAAGCCGACGGCCCCGCCGACCCCGTCGACCCCATCGAAGCCACCGACGGTGAGCCTGGCGCACATCCAGGCCGCGCAGCGCCGCGACCCGGGCCTGCCGCAGGGTGGCACCACCTACCGGGCGGAGGGCCTGATCGTCGAGACCGCCCTGTACAAGGCCGGATTCCTGGCGCTGCGGTGGGTCGACGGCTCCCTCGGCAGTCGGACGCGGCCGGCCGTCTCGGAGTGGCAGGAGCGGTGCGGCTACCGCGGCCGGAAGCCGGGCGAGCCTGCGGACGGCTACTTCGGCCGGGACTCCCTGACCCGCCTCGGCCAGAAGTACGGGTTCCGGGTGGTGGCGTGATCGTCAACCTCACCCCGCACCCCATCAGGCTCTACGCGGACGACCGGCCCGACGGCATCGACGACCTGGTGCCCGGCCTCCTGCACGTCATCGAACCCGGGGAGCGCCCGGCCCGGCTCGGCGTGGTGCCGCTGTCCCGCGAGTACCGCGATGGCGTCCCGGTCGAGGTGGTGCAGTACGGGCACGCCCAGGGCCTGCCCCGCCGCCACGCAGGCGTCTCCTACGTCGTGTCACTGCCCGTCGCGCTGGCCCTGGCGCCGCGCCGGTCGGATCTGCTCGTCCCCTACCGCGAAGTCCGCGACAGCGCGGGCACCGTCATCGGCTGCCGCCAGCTGGCGCAGCCCGTCTAGGAAGAGACCACCATGAAGATCTTCGGACGCGAACCCGCGCTCTGGCTGAACAGCCTCAGCGCGATCCTCGGCCTGGTCGTCACCTTCAACGTCGGCCTCACCGAGGAGCAAGCTGGCTGGACCGTGGCCGGCGTCTCCGCGATCCTCGGCGCCATCGCCGCCGCCCTCACCCGGCCGATCGCCGTGCAGGCCTTCACGACCCTTGTCGCCACCCTGGCCTCGGCCATCGCCGCCTTCGGCTATGAAGTACAGCCCACCACCACCGCAGCCATCAACGGACTGGTCCTCTCCGTCCTGATGTTCATCACCCGAGGCCAGGTCTCCCCGGCCTCCCCCACCGCGCCCGCCTCGCAGCACGCCAGGCCGACCGCTCTCTGATCGGAGCAGCACGTGACCGATGAGCCGACCCTCGGCGAGGTCGTCAGGCGGTTCGAGGACCGGTTCGTCGACCTCCGCGACGACATCCAGCAGCTCGGCCGGCGCATGGACGAGAAGGTCGACCAGCGCATCTACGACCTGCGCCACGAGGCACTCGGCGCGCGGGTCACCACGCTGGAGACGCTGCGGGAGAAGGACGCCGAGCGGCTCGTCACCACCAGGCGCTGGCTGATCGGCGCTGTGATCGTGCCGCTGATCGGAATCCTCTTGCCCGTCATCATCCTGCTGACTCGGGGGGCCTGACCGTGACGCAGTCGCAGATGCGGACCGAGGAGCGCCGGTGGCGGCGCGGCAACGCGTGGACCGTCGTCGCCGCTGTCGGCCTCGGGGCCGCGGTCGCATGGATTGTCCTCAGCGTCCAGGCTCTCAGCCACGATCTGCACACCGCCAACGCAGCGCGGGACGCACTGGCCAGGCAGGTGGAAGCTCTTGGGGCGCAGCCTGTGGCCGGGCCCCCGGGGAGCCGCGGCGAGCCCGGCCCGTCGGTGACCGGCCCGCCAGGACCGTCCGGCCCGCCAGGGCCACAGGGTGAGCCGGGCCCGCCCGGACCCGCTGGGCCCTCCGGCGCGCCGGGGAAGACGGGGGCACGCGGAGGAGACGGAGCCGCCGGGGAGGCCGGCGAGCCGGGCGCCGCAGGTGAACCGGGTGCCGCAGGGGAGCCCGGAGCGGCAGGCGCGGCAGGACCGCCAGGACCGCAAGGGGAACCGGGCCCGGCCGGACCGGTCGGCCCGCCGGGGCCTCAAGGTGAGCAGGGACCGCAAGGCGAGCGCGGGGAACCCGGGCCCGCCGGACCTTCCTGCCCCGACGGGTACAGCCTCCAGGCCCCGAGCTGGGACCCCGACGCCCTCGTCTGCCGCCGCGATGGCGCACCCAACCCGGAGCCGAGCGGCGGCGGGAACCTGCTGTCCGCAGGCCTCGACCCGCAGCGACGACAGTACCCATGACCTCATGCCCCCTCTCGCCTTCGGGCGGGAGGGGGCCATTCGTCATGTTCGACATTGACGGCCGCCTTACCCTGACGACAACGGCACCGGCACCGGCACCCAAGGGGGCACCATTGGATCTCTCAGCGGAACTCAGCGTCGGCGAACGGATCAGGGTCCTGCGGGAGTCCCGCGGCATGTCTCGGGCCGCACTCGCACAGCTTTGCGGTCGTAGTAGCGACTGGTTGAAGAAGATCGAAACGGGCGAACGCGAACTGCGCTCTCATACGCTGCTGCTGCGTCTGGCCGCCGCCCTCCAGGTCCACGACCTGGCCGTCATCACCGGCACCGACGGGCCAGCCGCTTCGGTACCACTTGGCAGGCTGCCCCACCCGGCCATGCCCGGCATCTGGGCCGCTGTCATGCAGCGCACACTGACCGCCCGACGCTCTGACACACCGATAGAACCGGCAATCCTCCAGGGCCGCGTCGACCAGACATGGCGCTTGTGGCACACCTCCCAGCACAACCGCACCGAAGTGGGCGCCGTTCTCCCCGAGTTGATCCGCGACATCGAGGCAGCCGTGCGCACCCTCGACGGCGAGCAGCGACGCACCGCGCTGGTCGCCCTGTCCGATGTCTACCGCCTGACCGGGCAGGCCACCGCCTACGTCGCGCCGGCCGAACTCGCTTGGGTCGTCGCGGACCGCGCGCTGGCGGCCGCGCAGGACGCCGATCAGCCCGCAGCGATCGCGGCCGCGGCCTGGAACATGGGCAACATCCTGCGCGAAACGAGCTACCCCGAGGAGGCGCTGCGCGTCGTTCTGGAGGCGGCCGACCTCATCCGGCCGCACCTGGACTCCGCACCCGACGACTGGCGCGGCATCTACGGCGCGCTCCAGCTGCACGCCGCAGTCACCACCGCGCGCGAGGGCCGCGAGGGCGACGCCTGGCGGTACTGGGACAAGGGCGACCAGGTCGCCAAGTCCCTACCCGCCAGCTACGTGCACCCGAGCACGGTGTTCGGGCGCGCCAACGTGGACTTCCACGCCGTGAGTGTCGCCACCGACCTGCGTAAATCGCAGAAGGCGATCGGCCTGGCCGACGACATCGACCCCGACACCATGCCCTCGGTCGAGCGGCAGGCCCGCCTGTGGGTCGAGGTCGCCCGCGGGCACCTCCAGCGAGGCGACCGGACCGCCGCCCTGCACGTCATGCAGATGGCCCACAGGATCGGCGCCGAGACCGTCGCTTACACGCCGTCCGCCCGGACCGTGGCCGCCGACCTGTGGCGGAACGCTCCCCGGGCCATGCGCAGGGAGGCAGGCGCGCTCGCCGAGAAGGTCGGCATCGCGACCGGCTGACCAGGGGGACAGAGTGGGACAGGGGGACAATCTGTCCCCCTTCTCTCTTGCCCGCATCAGTACGGTGACGCTCCGCACTCAGTCGCCTACTGAACGGGGTACGGCATGCTCCCCGCACGACTGCACGCGTCCACGCGCCGCGGCGAACCGCTGACCACCGTCCACGTCACCGGCGAGGTCCGGGTGCCCCTCGCCCTGTACGCGGTCGACGAGCGCCGCGGCGACGTGGACCTGGTCCTGTCCCGCACAGAGGCACACCGCCTCTTCACACAGCTGGCCGAGGCCCTGGGCCTGGTCCACTCCGTTCCGGCACCTCGCGGCCTGGAGGCAGTCCGGTGATCCTCACGAAAGACGTGCTGGACGCGACGCCGCTGGACGTCGAGGCGATGCGTACCGCCGCACGCCGTCTGCTCGTTGAGGACGCCGAACTGCCGTCCGACGACGAGCTGGACACGCTGACGCTCCAGCTGCGCGGCCACCTCATGCTCGCCATCCCCGTCGTTGAGGCCCTGGCCGCCCGCCTCCCGGAGGACGACGTGCCCCGCGCGTGCGCCCACGCCGGCATCGGAGAGGCCCGCATGCGCCTCGGCCTGGAGCCACGGCAGGCCCTTCCCGCGCGGATCGCACACGCGCAACGGCTCGCCCGCTCGGTCAACGCCCTCTGCGACCACTACGAGAACCTGCGCGAGGTCGAATCGTGAGCGTTCAGGAGAAGCCCCTCGACCTCGGTCTGCCGGACCCTCCCGAGCCGCTGAAGGACTGCGACGTCTGCCAGGCCCTGGTGAAACAGCGCGAGCAGGCACGCGCCGTCGGCGACTGGTCGCGGGTCAGCGACTGCAACGTGGAGATCCGCAACCACCACCGGGCACGGAGGACTCGATGACGCAGACCGCGAACCGGCCGCCGCTGCCCCAGCCCATCCACTGGCCCATCCTGCGCCCGCCCCTGACGAGCTGTGACGCCTGCCGCGACCTGATGGACGATCTGATGATCGCCCTGCTGCACGACGAGTCGGACACCGGATTCCTCGCGCAGATCCTCGTAGCCCGGCATATCGCCGCCGAGCACCCCGAGGTCGTCCCGTCGCCGCACGCGGACGGCTGCGAGCTGTGCGCCCACTACGACCAGCACGACGACAGTAGCCTCTGGCGTGAGCACCGGGCCCGCGGCCTGTTTCTCCCTGAGGCCATAGCCCGGCTCATGTAGACCCCCGCTCCCGGCGCCCGCCGACCGCGCCGGACAGCGGATCCCACTCCCGCCCAGGCCGGGCAGACCCGGCAAGGTGCCCCGACCCGGGCGGGCCATCCCCATCCGCACCAAGCGAAGGAGACCCCGTGACCATACCTCCGGGCCCCATGGACCCGCCGGACAACCCCGCTGTGCCCGCACTCGCGCGCATGCTCATCACCGACGACCAGTTCGCCAGCGTCCGCAGCACGGTGATGGACGCCAACCCCGACATGAGCGAGGCACTGGCTGGCCACATCGTCGAGGAGGCGATGAAGTTCGTCGCGGCCTGCGCCAAGAACCCCGGCGTCAGTCTGGCCCCATCGCGAATCGTGGATGAGGGCTGGCACGCTCTGATCCTGCACACCGCCATGTACGCCGAGCTGTGCGAGAGCCTGGGCGGGAGCTTCGTCCACCACTACCCGGGCTACGACCCCACCAACTACGACCCGCCGATCATCGACCGGACCCGAGAGACCATCGCAAGCCTCGGCTGGGAAGCGGACCCGGAGCTGTGGGGGCCGCCGTCCGACGAGACGCTTGTGTCGGTGGCGGCGAAGTGCCAGCACGCCCCGGACTGCACGATCGTCATCACGCCGAAGCCGAAGAAGCCTGGCGTGGCATAGCCTGCCCGCCAGGAGGTGGTCATGTCCGAGTGGATCGACCCGCGCTACGCGGAACTGGTTGCGGCGTGGAAGCGCACGCAGCAGCCGACGTCGCGTGACCCGAAGGAAGAGCGTCCGGTGCGAGCCTTCGTGATCAGCAAGCCGTGACCGGACCAGGCCCCGCTCGTCTGCTCCCCCCGTGGCGGATGGGCGGGGCCTCTCGCTGCCCGGGTGTCAGCGGACGAGGTCCGCGAGCGGCACGCCGATCGCGTCGGCGAGACGGATCAGGGTGTCCAGGGTGGGCGACTGCTGTCCCTGCTCGATACGCACGACAGACGGCCGGTCGACGCCGGCGGCGAGGGCGACCGCCTCTTGGGTGAGGTTGGCATTGAGGCGCACGGCGCGGATGCGGTCACCTACAGCCCGGCGGCGGGCGAGCACCCAATCCGGCGGGGGCGAGGCAGACGGCACCCGCCCACCGTCGCCGGTTCAAGATCCTCTGTCAGTAGGCGTAGGCCTACATTGTTTGATCTAGCGAGGGACCGGGAAGTTCCGGTGTAGATGATCAGCCACCCCCCTCTCGTTACGGCCCTCCCACATCAGCCCCCCAGGCGGAGCGGGAGGGACCGCGGCGCCCCCGCTACCTGCGGGGGCGCCGTCACTTTCAGCACCTCCTATGGGGTCAGCACGGGTGCCAGCCCGGAGGGCGCCGGGAGCGTCAGCGCGGTGGTCCGGACGTCTCCATACCAATCCTGAAGCCACAACCCGTCGCCCGCTATGCGCTCAAGCATCCGATTCATCTCGGACTGGAGTTCGACTGTGCAGTAGCCGACCCGGATGAGCCATACGCAGCTGCCGTCGTCCTCGACCGGGAAGACGTAGCAGTCGCTCGGCATCTCCGAGGCAGGCACGATGTCCCACCGGGAGACGGCGACGCCGAGACCCTCGGCGGGCGCGCACATCCGCCCGTCCTCGGTCCATCGCTGACGCCACAGGCCGTACCCCACCTGCTGACGGGTGAGCCAGTTGATCTGCCAGAGGAGGGGGCTCCGCACGTGGAGCCGATGAAGGTAGATCTCGGCCACTTCGCCGGGATGGTCCTCCACGTGGATGAGCTGACCCGAAGGGATGCGACCTGAAAAGTCCAGGTGGTAGACGGCTGACGAGTACTGATGCGACATATCGCCTCCGTTTGCCCGCGCCGCCCGCCCCTGCTCGCAAGGCAGGCAGCGCAGATGCCGTTCAATTCGCCCCCAGGCGGACGACCATCATGCACCGCCGGTGACTTTCAGCCAATACCTCTGGAACCCTCTGTAACTACCGCAGCTCAACTAGGTTCAACGGGGCGTCAGTTGACCAAAAACAATCACCGCTGCCGAACTTGGCGGCGAGACTCCATGAGGGCCATCACCTTGTCCTGGTCCTCACGGCTCATCTCCCGGAAGCCCTCGACCAGTGCCCGGACTCGACCGTCGGCCGACCACACGGTGTCGATATGGAGGAACTGCGAGCCAGCAGCCTCCTGGACCTGCCATATGGGGACCCGTAGGCCGGCAGCGAGGGCCCGCAGCTGGGGAAAGTCCGGGGCCTTGATGCGCTGCCCCTTGGAGAGGGCGTCGATGGTGCTACGCCTCCACAACGGGCCGTCTTCAGGGTTCTCAGGGTCGATGCACGCGTCCGCGAGGGTGCGGAAGCTCAGCCCGAGTTCCTGCATGCGCTGACGTACGAGGTCGGACAGATCTGTGCGCGGCGCTCCCGCAGCCTCGGCAGTCATCATCCTCACCTCTACGCGTGTGACCGTCACAGCTTCCGCTGCCGGGATGGCCAGTGTCCAGGCTCCCGGGACGGTAGCGCCAGCCCCCGCCGACCGGCGATCCGGCCGGCAGGAGCGGACGCGCCACCATCTCCCATGGGAGAATCATGGGAGATGATCTTGCGGAGTAGCCCTGACCACCCTCTAGAAATCTCTAATAATCTCTAGGTAGCCGCTACTTTCCAGCAGTTGAGGCGTCAGCCTCCCCTGGACCGTTCCCACTGGTCACCGCAGCGGCCTCGCTGTTTTCGCGTTCCTCAAAGTCGACCTTGCCCATGTGCCGGTTCATCGACTTCATCAGGGCCCAGACGGCCAGGCCCATCACGGCGAAGACGATGAAGCCGAGGACACCGGGGGTGACCTTGTCCTTGTCGAACTCCTTGGCGATGGTCACGAAGTGCGTCATGGCCAGGCTTGTGCTTGGGGTCATGTCAGGCATTGTCCCGGATGCCCGCGAAGAGGTCGTC
>NZ_DASQNH010000085.1:0-15999 GCF_035645055.1 Streptomyces sp.
CCCTTCACATGCGCCTCGTAGATCACCGTCTTGTGGTACTCGGTGCGGGGCCGCCGGTCGTCGCCCCAGTCGAAGTACGGGTTCACCACCACCGAGGTCATGGTGTGCGGGGCGGAGTCCAGATCGTTGCGCCGGTCGGGCGCGCCGAAGTGGTAGCCGTACACCTCCTCGCCCCAGTCGACCGACCCGCTGATCGCACGCGCGTACGGGTCGAGCAACAGCTTCGCGGAGTTGCAGCGCAGTCCGCGCTCCGGGGCGTACGGGCCGTGCACGCGGTAGCCGTACCGCTGCCCCGGCATCACGCCCGGCACGTACGCGTGCCGCACGAAAGCGTCACTCTCCCGTAGTTCCACCGCCGTCTCCGAGCCGTCGTCGTGCAGCAGACACAGCTCTACTCGGTCCGCGGCCTCCGTGAAGACCGCGAAGTTCGTTCCGGCGCCGTCGTACGTGGCACCGAGGGGATACGCCTCTCCAGGCCAGACCTGCATGGATACGACTCTTTCAGGTGTGCCGCGCCACTGGGGGTGCCTTGGGCCCGAGTCTCCTTCGAAAGTGAGGGAACCTTCCCACCCCTCTTTCCCTCTTACCGGTCGACCAGTGCATACGCGGTATGCCGAAACAAGCGGGGCAACAACGTACGTACTCCCATGCACACCGGGGGAGTAGGGGGACGATGTGCGCGAGACGGTGCGCCGCCACCTGGGCAAGGTGGTGGCCGGAACGGGGATCGCGGTCGCGGCGACCGCGCTGATGGTGGGGATCACCCTGCCGGGCACGGCGGGGGCGGACGATTCGGCCGGGGGGCCGGGCGTCAGCGGTTCGACCGAACGGACCCAGGGACGGACTCCGGGCGGCGCGGAAGGACAGGCGGCGGTCGAGCCGGGTGTCGTCGAGGAGCCGCCTGCCGAAGGGGAGACGGGGACGGGCCGCGACCCGCTCACCGACGACGAGACGGCACGGGTCGAGCGGATCGCGCTCAGCCCGCAGCTCCTGCGCTCCAGCGAGGACGTCGACGGGGACCGCGGTCCCCAGCGCGTCGGCCTCGACCTCGCCGAGCCGGAGCCGGACGAACTCGACGACCCGGACGCGCCCCGGCGCGCCGAGGTCGCCTTCTACGACTACAAGGACGACACCCTCGTCACCCGGACGGTCAATCTCGCCACCGGCACGGTGGAGCGGACCGTCACCCAGCGGGGCGTCCAGCCGCCGCTGAGCCGGGCCGAGCAGGCCGAGGCGGCCCGGCTGCTGATCGCCGATCCACTGGGCGCGGGGCTGAAGGCGGACTACCAGGACGCCACCGGCAGGGAACTGACCTCGCCGGACCAGCTCGTGCTGCACAGCATGATCTACGACGCGGCACCGGGAGCCCAGCCCGCCGCTCTCGACACCTGCGGGGAGCACCGCTGCGCGCGGCTGTACCCGAAGGTCGAGAACGGCCCGTGGATCGACGCCGGGCACCTGGTGATCGACCTGAGCGCCCGCCAGGTCACCGCGCTCGACCGCGACTGAGCCCGCCGAGGGTTCGCTTTTCCCACTCACCTCCAGAGGACGCGCTCCTCCCATGAGGGCTTGCTTCTCCTGTAAGGGAGTCACTTCTCCATGTCTGCGAAAAGATTCAGCCGGGTCCGCGCGCGTGCCGCCCTGGGGCTCACCCTCGCCGCGCTGGCCGCCGGAGCCGCGGCCGGGGCAGGACCGGCGGCCGCCCAGCCCGAGGCCGCCCCGGCGGCTCCCGCCGCCGCCTGCGGCGCGGCCTACCGCATCGAACAGAAGCTCGCCTCCGGCACCACCTGGCGGATGTGCTGGCGCTTCGAGAGCCGCGCGGGGATCGTCCTGGAGGACGTCTCCTACCAGCCCCCGGGCGAGGTCCGCCCGATCAAGGTCCTCAACAGCGCGAAGCTCGCCCAGATCCACGTGCCGTACGACGACGGCCGCAACGAGTTCAACGACCTGACGGACTACTACTTCGGCGACGGCCTGATGAACCTGGCGGCCGGCGAGTGCCCCGGCGGCACCATCAAGACCGTCAAGGTGCCCGACTCCGGCAACGTCAAGGGCCTGTGCACCACCACCCGCGCCCGCGGCCACGCCTACCGCTACCAGCCGGACACGGGAAGGGCCTTCCAGAAGCAGGGCAAGGACCTGCTCGTCTACAGCGTCAACGAGGTCGACTGGTACGAGTACATCACCGAGTGGCGCTTCTCCGACGACGGCACCGTCACCATGAACGTCGGCGCGACCGGCAGCCTCTCGCCGTACGACTACGACGCCGGCGACGGCCGCGGCTGGCCGATCGGCAAGGGCGCCGAGGACAAGGCGACCAGCCACAGCCACAACGTCTTCTGGAAGCTGAACTTCGCGCTCGACGGCTCCTCCAAGACGACGATCGAACAGTACGACTCGGTGGTCAGCCCGCCCGGCCAGGGCCGCCCGGCGCCCTCCAACAAGACCACCCGTACCAAGGTCGCCAAGGAACTCGCCGGAGACGCGAGGAACATGCGCTGGTGGCGCGTGGTCAGCACGGCCGGCAAGAACAAGGACGGGCACCCCCGGTCGTACGAACTCGTCCCCGGGCCCACCGCCAAGTACCCGGGCCGCGCCTTCACCAAGCACGACGTCTACTTCACCGAGTACAAGAAGTGCGAGCAGTACGCCAGCGAGAACCCGTACGACTGCGGGCCCGGCGGCGGCCGGTCGGTGGACAAGTGGGTCAACGGGCAGCCCCTCACCCGGCCCGTGGTGTGGATGAACATCGGCTTCCACCACATCGCCCGGGACGAGGACCAGCAGCCCATGCCGGTCCACTGGCAGGGCTTCTCCATCGCCCCGCGCGACGTCACCGCTATGAATCCGCTCACTCCGAAGGAGCTGGCCGGCCAGAACGGGCGTGTCGAGCGAGGAAGTTGAGCAACAGAGCCTGTCCATCCGGCTGCACCGCCGACCGCTCCCGGAGTACCCTTCCTTGATCGTTGACACGGGTGTGGTGCCCGGGACTGGAAGGCGGTGCGCGGGTGGGCTCGGGAGGGCTGGAGCTGCCCCCTGGTGACGAGGGTCACGAGGGAAACTCCACAGACGTCCCGCCCGGCGCGGTGTCCCTGGCCAGGCCGATGGAGACCAGCTCCATCGGCCCGGAACTGGAGTGGGACGCCGACGCCTGGCGCGAGGTGCGCACCCGCGCCCAGCGGGCCGGCCGGGCCTACATCTGGCTGAACCTGGTGGAACAGCGCCTGCGCGCGGTCGTGGCCGCCGTCCTGCGCCCCATCTACGAGCCCGTCCACGGCGACAACTGGGTGGTCGCCGCCGCCGGACCGGCCGGCCAGGAATGGGTGCAGCGCGCGGTCGCGGTCCGCGAGGTCAGCCGCCGCAAGGGCTATCTGCTCGACCCGGCCGACGACAACGTCCTCAGCTTCCTCACCCTGCCGCAGCTGCGCGAGCTGATGGTGCAGCACTGGCCGTGCTTCGAGCCGTACGTCGATGAGCGCCGGGACGTCGAACTCGCCCTGGACGAGCTGGAGGTCACCCGCAACGTCGTCTCCCGCAACCGGGCCCTGTCCGAGGCCGTGCTGAGCCAGGCCGAGCGGGCCTCGGCGCGGCTGCTGGAGATCCTGGGGGCGGGCGGCGACGTGCCGTCGGCGCGCCGGCTGCCCGTCGACGCGGTCGAGGACCTGGTCGGCGACCGGTACGCCGACGTGGTCGCCGTGCACCCGGACCGGGTGCGGCTGCTGCGCCAGTTCCCGGCCGAGGACATCTTCGGCAACGCCCGGCGCCTCGACGCCATCGGCATCGGCCTCAACCTCCTCGTGCAGAACTTCTCCGGGCGGCGGCTGGTCAGCCTCGCCGAGGCCGGCTGCCGGGTGCGGCTGCTCTTCCTCAATCCGGCCTCCAGCGCGGTCAAGCGGCGCGAGCGCGAACTGGGCATCAAGCGTGGCGAGCTGAGCCGGGCCGTGGAGATGAACATCCTGCACATGCGCCGGGTCCGGGCCCGGCTGCGCGATCCCGGCGCCTTCGAGATCCAGGTGTTCGACGAGACCCCGCGCTTCACCGCCTACCTCGTCGACGGTGACGGTTCCGACGGCATCGCGGTGGTGCAGTCCTACCTGCGTCGCACCCGCGGCATGGAGGCACCGGTGCTGGTGCTGCGGGGCGGCAGCCGGGTGGTCAGGCCGGACCAGCCGGACGGGGCACTCGACGGCGGCCTCTTCGGCACGTATCGCGAGGAGTTCGAGGTGGCCTGGGCGGATTCGCGCCCCGTGTCCTGAATGCCGCCAGTGGCGGGATGTGTGCCCGATGTGGGAGGTGCTGAGCGGAACGCGGCCCACCGATTGTCAGTGGCGCATGCGAGGGTGAAGGTCACGGGGGGAAAGCACCACCGAGAAGGGGGACCACCCATGGGCTGGCACCGGGAGCTGCTGATCGGCTTCGACCTGGAGACGACCGGGACGGATCCGCACACGGCGCGCATCGTCACGGCCGCCGTCATCGAGGTCAGAGACGGGCAGCCCCTGGGCCGCAGGGAATGGCTGGCGGACCCGGGAGTCGAGATCCCGGCCGACGCCGTCGCCGTGCACGGCATCAGCAACGAACGCGCCGCCGCCGAGGGCCTGCCCGCCGACCGGGTCGCGGACGCCGTCGCCGAGGTACTGGCGGGGTACTGGAAGGCGGGCGTCCCGGTCGTCGCCTACAACGCCTCCTTCGACCTCACCCTGCTCTCCGCCGAACTGCGGCGGTACGGCTTGCCGTCCCTGCGCGACCGCCTCGGCGGCCAGGACCCCGCCCCGGTCGTCGACCCGTACACCATCGACCGCCGCGCCGACCGCTACCGCCGCGGCAAGCGCACCCTGGAAGCCGTGTGCACGGAGTACGGCATAACCCTCGACTCCGCCCACGACGCCTGTGCCGACGCCCTCGCCGCCGCCCGGCTGGCCCGCGCGATAGCCGGCCGCCACCCCAAGATCGCGGCCCTCGGCCCGGCGGAGCTGCACCGCCGCCAGATCGAGTGGTACGCCGAGTGGGCGGCGGACTTCCAGGACTTCCTGCGGCGCAAGGGCGACCCGGCGGCGGTGGTCGACGGCACCTGGCCCGTGCGGGAGCTGACGGACGAGCGGGTCTGACCCCCGCCGCGCGGCCGCGGGCGACCGTACCTGGAACCGCACCCGGGACCGCACGCGGGTCCGCACCCGAGACGCATCTCGGAACGGATACCAGCGCTCTCGGAACGGATACCAGCGCTCTCAGAACGGATACCAGCGCACCGTCTCGTCCCCGTCGCGCAGCGAGGCCACCCGCCGCTCGAACTCGGCCAGCGCCTTCGGATTGCTCGGCGCGTGCTGGGCCACCCAGGCGCAGCTGGCCGTCTCCCGGGCACCGCGCAGCACGGCACAGCCCTCCCAGCCGCGCACGTCCCACCCGTAGGTCCCGGTGAAGGAGTCGTACGCCTCGCCGGGCAGGCCGTAGCGGTCGCGGGAGAGGGCCATCACCACCAGATCGTGCTCGCGCAGGTCGGCGGAGAAGGTCTCCAGATCCACCAGGACCGGCCCGTCGGGGCCGATGTGCACATTGCGGGGCAGCGCGTCGCCGTGGATCGGTCCCGGCGGCAGCTGCGGGGTGAGGGCCGCGGCAGCCGCCGCGAAGCCGTCCCGCCGCTCGCGCAGATACGCCGCGTCCGCGGGGTCGATCGCCTCGCCGGCCAGGCGCAGCCAGCGTTCCACACCGCCCAGCAGATCGCGGGGCGGCAGCGCGAAGGGAGGAGAGGGCAGTGCGTGGACGATCCGCAGCAGGGCGGCCAGATCCCGCGGCTCCGCGGGCCGCACGGGATCGGGCAGCCGGTGCCACACCGTCACCGGATGCCCCTGGACGAGCAGCGCCTTCGGCTCGGCCGCCCGCACCGCGGGGACACCGGCTTCTTCCAGCCACCCCGCGATATCCAGCTCGCGCCGGGCCCTCTCCAGCAGTTCGGCGTCGCGGCCCACCTTGACGACCAGATCACCGGAGGCGAACACGGCGTTCTCGCCCAGGGCGAGCAGCCTGGCGTCCCGCGCCGGGCCGGGCAGCACTCCCGCGTCGGCCAGTACGTCCCGGGCCCGTGCCTCGTCCATCGTCCGCCTCCGCCTTCCGCCGTCTTCCGCTGTCGAGCCGGGGTGGCCGGTTCTCGCCACCCCTCGGCCAGTCTCGCATCCGCACAGGTCGGACCGTGTGTGCGGTGCCTTGACGACGCATGACGCCTTCACGACCATGACGGAGGCCCGCCGGGCGCAGGCCTCACGACCCGTGCGAAGGAGCCGATGACGTGACGTTGGTGACCGAGGCCAGACGCGCGGCGAAACGCCCGCCGAGCCGGAGCCGTCGGCGGCGGGACGCCGGCCACGGAGCGTGGTTCCTGGTGCTGCCCGCGCTCATCCCGATCCTGGTGCTGAGCGTCGGACCGCTGCTGTACGGGGTGCTGCTCGCCTTCACGGACGCCCAGTCGGGCCGCACCGAGCCCACCGAGTGGATCGGCGGGCTGAACTTCACCGACCTGGCCCGGGACACCCTGTTCTGGGAGTCGTTCCGGATCGGCCTGGTGTGGGCGGCCGGGGTGACCGTGCCGCAGTTCCTGCTGGCGCTGGGCCTCGCCCTGCTGCTGAACCAGAACCTGCGGCTGAGATGGCTCGCCCGCGCGCTCGCCATCATCCCGTGGGCGATGCCCGAGGTGGTCGTCGGCATCATGTGGCGGCTGGTCTACAACCCGGATGCGGGCATCCTCAACGAGACCCTGCGCGACCTGGGTCTCGGCGACGGCCGCGACTGGCTCAGCGGGCTCGGCACCGCCCTGCCCGCGGTGATCGTCGTCGGCGTCTGGGCGGGGATGCCGCAGACCACGGTCGCCCTGCTCGCCGGCCTGCAGAACACCCCGCGCGAACTGCACGAGGCGGCGGCCCTCGACGGCGCTGGCGCCTGGCGCCGCTTCCGCACGGTGACCTGGCCCGCCCTGCGCCCGGTGGCCCTCGCCATCACCGCCCTCAACTTCATCTGGAACTTCAACGCCTTCGCCCTGGTCTACGTCCTCACCAACGGCGGCCCCGGCGGCCGCACCCGGCTGCCCATGCTGTTCGCCTACGAAGAGGCCTTCGGGTACGGCCAGTTCGGGTACGCGGCGGCGATGGGCTGCGTCATGGTCGCGGTGATCTCGGTGCTGCTCGCGCTGTTCCTCGTCGGCCGGCTCAAGGGAGGTGACGACGCGTGAGGACCCGCACCGGCGCGCGGATCGGGCAGTACGCGGCGCTGCTCGCGTATCTGCTCTTCCTCGCCCTCCCCTTCCTCTGGCTGCTCTCCACGGCCTTCAAGCCGCCGCGCGAGCTGGTCAGTCTGCACCCCACCTGGATCCCCGAGGACCCCACCCTGGCCAACTTCCGGCAGGCCTTCGACGAGCAGCCGCTGCTCCGGGCGGCCCTCAACTCGCTGCTCGCGGCGGCCGGAGCGGCGGTGGTGGTGGTGCTGATCGCCACCCCGATGGCCTATGTGATGGCCCGGCACCGCACCCGGCTGGCGCGGGCCGCGACCGGCTGGGTCGTGGTCAGTCAGGCGTTCCCGTTCGTGCTGGTGATCATCCCGCTGTTCCTGGTGCTGAAGAACCTGCGGCTGATCAACTCCCTGCCGGGGCTGGTCCTCGTCTACGTGGTGTGGGCGCTGCCGTTCGCGCTGTGGATGCTCGCCGGATACGTCCGGGCGGTGCCCACCGAGCTGGAGGAGGCGGCCGCGGTCGACGGGGCCGGGCGGCTGCGGACGCTGGTGTCGGTGACCGGTCCGCTGCTCGCACCGGGCATCGTGGCGACGGCGCTGTTCGCGTTCATCACCGCCTGGAACGAGTTCTTCTTCGCCCTGGTCCTGCTCAAGTCCCCGGAGAAACAGACCCTGCCCGTGATCCTCACCCACTTCATCGGCGCGGAGGGCGTCGCCGACCTCGGCCCGCTGGCCGCCGCCGCGTTCCTCGCCACCCTGCCGTCGCTGGTGGTCTTCGCGGTCATCCAGCGGCGGATCACGGGCGGCATGCTGACCGGGGCGGTGAAGAGCTGATGCGCACCAGGCTCACGGCCGTGTTCCTCGCGGCCCTCCTGCTGCTCGCGGGCTGTTCCGGCGACGGCGACGGCGGGGGCGGGGACGGCCGGGTCACCCTCCGCTTCCAGTCGCTCGCCTGGCAGGAGGAGTCCGTGGCGGCCACGAAGGAACTCGTGGCCGAGTGGAACGCCGCCCATCCGGATGTCCGCGTCGAGTACGTCCAGGGCAGCTGGGACAGCGTCCACGACCAGCTCCTCACCTCGTTCGAGGGCGGCGAGGCACCCGACGTCATCCATGACGCCTCCGACGACCTCGCGGACTTCGCGTACGGCGGCTATCTCGCCGACCTGACCGGCCTGCTGCCCGAGCGGCTCACGTCGGACATCCCCCCGCGCACCTGGGAGACGGTCACCTTCGGGGACGGCATCTACGGGGTGCCGTTCCTCCAGGAGCCCCGGGTGCTCATCGCCAACGCGACCTGGCTGAGGCAGTCGGGGGTGCGCGTCCCCACGCCCGAGGATCCGTGGAGCTGGGAGGAGTTCCGCGCGGTCACCCGGCGGCTGTCCGGGGACGGGAAGTACGGGGTGGCCTGGCCGCTGAAGGAGCCCGTCTCCGCCACCCTCAACCTGTCGCTGTCGGCGGGCGGCCGGTTGTTCCACCGGGGCGCGGACGGCAAGGTCACCGTCCGATTCGAGGCGGCCGACGCGGTCATGCCGCGCACGGTCCACGACCAGGTCGGCACCGACCGCAGCGCCTCGCCCACCACCCTGGGCAGCGGCGGCTCGGACACCCTGCCCGGCTTCTTCGGCGGCAGATACGCGATGGTGCCGCTCGGGTTCTCCTACCGCCAGCAGATCGTCCAGCAGGCACCGGAGGGCTTCGACTGGCAGGTCCTGCCCGCTCCGGCCGGCGCCGACGGGCTCGCCCAGGGCGTCAGCCCGCAGACGCTCTCCATCGCCGAGGACAGTCCGCACAAGAAGGAGGCCGCCGCGTTCCTCGGCTTCCTGCTCCGGCCGGAGAACATGGTGCGGCTCGCGCTCGGCGACTGGATGCTGCCCACCGGCACCGAGGCACTGAAGGACCCGGCGCTGCACACCGCCGAGCACGACTGGGCCACGGGCACCGCCCTCGCCGCCCATCTCCGCTCGGCGCCCGCCCAGTCGGTGCGGGGCTATCCCGAGTGGAAGGACAAGGTGGCGACCCCGGCGTTCCAGGAGTACTACAGCGGTGCGATCGGCCTGGACGAGCTGCGGGCCCGCCTGGAGGAGGACGGAAACCTGGTGCTGGCGCGCTACCAGCGCTGAGCGGGGAGTCGAGAAAAGTATTTGTACGAGACGTCTCGTCTCGTCTAGTCTCGGTGCCATGACCACCACCCCCGCCCACATCGCCATGTTCTCCATCGCCGCCCACGGCCATGTGAACCCCAGCCTGGAGCTGATCCGGGAACTGGTCGCGCGCGGGCACCGGGTGACGTACGCGATCCCGCCCGTCTTCGCGGACAAGGTCGCCGCGACCGGCGCCGAAGTGAAGCCGTGGCACTCCACACTGCCCTCGCCCGACGACGACCCGGCGGCCTGGGGCGCCACCCTGCTGGACAACGTCGAGCCCTTCCTCGACGACGCCGTCCAGGCCCTGCCGCAGCTGGCCGCCGCCTACGAGGGTGACGAACCCGATCTCGTCCTGCACGACACGGCCTCCTACCCGGGCCGGGTCCTCGCCCACCGCTGGGGCGTCCCCGCGATCTCCCTGGCGCCCCACATGGTCGCCTGGGCCGGGTACGAGGAGGAGGTCGCCGCCCCGATGTGGGAGGAGCCGAAGAAGACCGAGCGCGGCAGGGCGTACTACGCCCGCTTCCAGGCCTGGCTGGAGGAGAACGGGATCGACCTGCACCCCGACGACTTCGCCGGTCGCCCCGCCCGCTCGCTCGTCCTCATCCCGAGGGCGCTCCAGTGGAACGCCGACCGGGTCGACGAGACCGTGTACACCTTCGTCGGCGCCTGCCAGGGCGACCGCGGCACCGACGGCGACTGGCAGCGTCCCGCCGGCGCCGAGAAGGTCGTCCTGGTCTCGCTCGGCTCGGCCTTCACCAAGCAGCCGGAGTTCTACCGCAACTGCGTGCGGGCCTTCGGCGGCCTGCCCGGCTGGCACCTGGTGCTGCAGATCGGCAAGCACGTCGACCCGGCCGAGCTGGGCGACGTACCGGCCGGCGTCGAAGTCCACGCCTGGGTCCCGCAGTTGGCGATCCTGAAGCAGGCCGACCTCTTCGTCACGCACGCCGGGGCGGGCGGCAGCCAGGAAGGGCTGGCCACGGCCACCCCGATGATCGCCGTACCGCAGGCCGCCGACCAGTTCGGCAACGCGGACGTGCTCCAGAGCCTCGGTGTCGCCCGGCACCTCCCCACCGAGGAGGCCACCCCCGAGGCCCTGCGCACGGCCGCACTCGCCCTCGTCGGCGATCCGGAGGTCGCCCGCCGGCTGAAGGACGTCCAGGCCGGGATGGCCCAGGAAGGCGGCACCCGCCGCGCCGCAGACCTCATCGAGGCCGAACTGCCCGCCCGCCGGCGTCAGCCGTAGGTCTCAGGCGTACGTCGTGGTGTCCAGGCGCGCCTTGTAGATGATCGCGCCCTCGCGGGCCCGGTCGACTCCGCTGACGTTGAAGTGGACGTACTTCGTGCCGAAGACATTGCCGTCCTCGACCGCGCCCGTCCACATCTGCTCGCCGGAGGAGTGCCGTACGTACGACTTCACATACCGGCGCGAGTGCAGCCGTGTCTTGGTCATCGACGCCTTGTCGACGGCGTACACCCCATAGGTGTCGGTGACCAGGAGACGGCCGGGGTGCTGGTGGTCGGGCTGGAGGTCGTGCGCGCGGGTGAAGGTGTCCAGGCGGCGCGCGGTGTCCTCCACCAGCTTCGCCGAACTCGCCGCCGTGACGATGCGGTAGGCGGTCAGCCGCTTGCCGCCGCTCACCCACATCCGCTCCAGCCGCGGGTCCCACAGCAGACCGTGTGCCTGGTGGAACGGGATCGCGTCGCCCGCCCGCACCAGCGAACTCGCGTGACCGCTCGTCGGACGGAACACGTGCAGGCTGCCGCCGGTCGCCGCGCCGCCGCCGCTGCCGTAGCTGCGCCCGGCGACGACCACCACACCGGTGCCGCGGGCGCGTTCGATGCTGTGCGGATAGTTCTTCACGCTCGCCGACCACAGCAGCTTCTTGTCGCGGCGCCGGTAGATGCTCGCCGTGCCGGTCGTCGAGGTGCCGGTCACCGCGAGCAGGATCTCCCCGTCGCCGTCGGTGGCCCGGAAGCGGTGTTCCATCGGATGGCCCGAACCGGCCGGGTTCAGCGACCACTTGATGTTGCGGTCGGTGAACGGCTTGTTCCGGTCGAACAAATAGATCTTCCCGGAGGTCACATCTCCGATGAGCACGTTGAACGCGGCCGGCGCGGCGCTCGCCGGCTGGGCGGTGAGCAGCCCTCCGGCCGGTACGGCCACCGCCCCCGCGAGCGCGCCCTTGAGCAGGCTTCTCCTGTCCATGTGTCGTCCTCCCCCTGGTCGACAGCAAGTCGTCGGCAACTCGCGGCAAGCCGTCGGCAACCCGTCGGCAACCCCGTCGGTCGGTGAGCCAGACGGCGACGCGGGCCCGCCGGTTCCCGGGGGACCGGCGGGCCTGTGGTCAAGGGGGCGGAATCAGACCTTCAGCGGTTCGCCCTCCTCGTCCCGCACCGGTCGCGCCGCGATCGCCTCCGGCACCTCGTCGTGGGTGAGGTCGGGCAGCCGGTTCATCCACCGCGGCAGGTACCAGTTGCGTTCGCCCAGCAGCGCCATCACCGCCGGGAGCAGTACGCCGCGGATGATCGTCGCGTCGATCAGCACGGCCGCCGCGGGGCGGTCGCGGGGTCGCAGGACTCCGCCGTGCCGCCGGCGGGACAGGAACGGGATGCGCCCCTTCTCCACCCGCTCGCCCAGCAGCGACAGCAGCGCCGGCAGCACGGTCACCGAACCGACCATCGCCACCGCCACCACGATCAGCGAGGCCAGGCCCATCGCCTCGAACTCGGCGAGTCCGGTGAACAGCATGCCCGCCATCGCCACGCACACCGTGACCCCGGAGACGACGATCGCGCGGCCACTGGTCGCGGCGGCGATCCGCAGGGCCGTCCGCGCGTCCCGCCCGGCGGCCCGCTCCTCGCGCTCCCGGCGCAGATAGAACAGGCAGTAGTCGACTCCCACGGCCATGCCCACCAGCAGCATCACGGAGCCGGCCTCGTCGCTCATCGGGATGATGTGGCTGATGAGGCCCATCAGACCCATCGTCGCCATGATCGCGGTCACCGCCAGGAGCACCGGCAGCAGCGCCGCCACCAGCGCGCCGA
The DNA here is from genome assembly GCF_035645055.1 of Streptomyces sp. Classification (GTDB taxonomy): domain Bacteria; phylum Actinomycetota; class Actinomycetes; order Streptomycetales; family Streptomycetaceae; genus Streptomyces. The sequence goes on from NZ_DASQNH010000085.1 coordinate 12,408, forward strand.
AGGCGATCAGCAGGATGCCGAGGGCCACCGGGACGGCGGAGTACTCGGCCTTCTTGAAGTCGTCGCCGAACGCGTCTTCGAACGTCTTCATCATGCTCGCGCCGCCGATCTCCTCGATCCGCAGCGCCTCGTGCTCCTTCTGGACCTCCGCGACGGCGTTCAGCACGGGTTCCACCCGCTCGCCCGCGGTCTCCGCGTCACCGCGCATGTCGAACTGCACCAGCGCGCTGCGGCCGTCCGCCGAGATCGTCTCCGTGTCGTACGGCGAGCTGACGCCGGTGACCCGGCCGGTCGCGCCGACCGCCCGCACCACGGCGTCCACGGCGGCGCGGAACTCCGCGTCGGTCGCCTTCAGCAGGCCGTCCTTCGACTGGATCAGAACCGTCTCGCCGGCCGGTTCCTCGATCCCCGCGTCCTCGATGATCTTCGCCGCGGTGTGTGTCTCTCCCTTGAGCTGGTCGCTGTCCTTGACGTCGACCCGGCCCGCGGCCGAGCCGAGCCCCATCGCCAAGGCGACGAACAGCACCCAGATGCCGACCGCCGCCCAGCGATGCCGGGCGCTCCAGCCCCCGGCCCGGGCGGCGAACCCCCGCACCCGTGTTTCTCCGTTCCTCCCCCTGCCGGTCCACCTGCCGGTCCTCATGACGGTCCCCATGCCGGGCTGCCCTCCTGAGCGGTGGCAGCCCCCTGCCGCCACCTTCCGTCTCGACGCTATGGGCGGGAAACGGCCATCTCGTCGTGCTGCCCGGTGAAGCCCGGAGCCCCCGTTACTCCCGTCGGTCTCCCGGGTCTCGCCTCCGAGGAGGACATCGGCCCCTTACACCTCTCGGGACATCCCTGAGATGTCCGCTGACGGCGCGTCGGGGTTGTGGATGACGCAACCTCGTTGAATAGGTCACAGAAGTAAGTCACAGAGGCGTGTAGTGGTTGATCAGCAGCCGGTCTTTCGGCCAGAGTTTCGCGCAGCCCCGCCCCCCGCCGGCGGTCGCCGTGCCCGCCCCCACGGGGCACGACGACCGCCTAGGGTGGGCGGGGTGACGAGGTATGCGGCGCTGTTGCGCGGAATCAACGTGGGCGGCAGCAAGAAGATCCCGATGGCCGATCTGCGCACCCTGCTGGAGGGCCTCGGCCACGACGGCGTACGCACCTATCTCCAGAGCGGCCAGGCCGTGTTCGCCTCCGGGCACGGCGACGAGGACGCCCTGGCCGCCGAACTGACCCGGGCGATCGAGAAGCGGTACGGCTTCCCCGTGGACGTCATCGTGCGCGACCACGCCTATCTGAAGGCGATCGCCGACGCCTGCCCGTTCCCCGCCGCCGGCCTGGAGCCCAAGCAGCTCCACGTCACCTACTTCTCCGCCCCCGTCGACGAGGAGCGCTTCGCCGGCGTCGACCGGGAGGCCCATCTCCCCGAGGAGTTCCGGCTCGGCGACCGCGCCCTCTACCTGTACGCCCCGAACGGCCTCGGCCGCTCCAAGCTCGCCGACGTCCTCTCCCGGCCCCGCCTGACCCGGGGCCTCATCGCCACCACCCGCAACTGGAACACCGTGCGCAAACTCGTCGAACTGACCGCTCCGCAGTGACGGAACGCCACGGCGCCCTCGCTCGTCCCCACGGACGAGACCGGACCGGCGGATGACACCCGGCCCCGGTCCCGGACCGCCTCGGCACCGGGGAACGGGCCCCGTCCCGGACGCCCTACGCGCCGACCGCCGCCAGCATCGGCGCACGCGCCGCGTCGTACCGCTCCAGCAGGAGCCGCGCCACCTCCGGCGCGGGACCCAGCACATCGGCGAGGACGTCCGCCCCGGCGGCGCCCCGGGCGATGCGGTCCGGGAGGAAGCCGGGGGCCAGGACGTACGGGGCGACGGCCACGCGGGCGCAGCCGAGGGCGCGCAGTTCACGCACCGCGTCCTCGGTGCGTGGAAGGGATGCGGAGGCGAACGCAGGCCGCACGGCGCACCAACCGGTGTGCCGCCACTCCCGCGCGATTTCTGCGATCACTGCGATCGCCTCCGGGTCGGTGGACCCCGCCGAGGCCAGCACGACCCCGGTCGAGGACTTGCCGGCGGGCGTCAGGCCCGCCTCGTACAGCCGCCGTTCCAGGGCGGCGAGCAGCAGCGGCGACGGGCCCAGCACGTCGGCCTGCCGGATCCGCAGCCGGGCCGGCGCCTCGCGGAGCACCGCGGGGATGTCCGCCTTGGCGTGGAAGGCGCGGGTCAGCAGCAGCGGCAGGGCCACCACCTCGCGCACACCCTCCGCGGCCAGGGACTCCAGCACCCCGTGCACGGACGGGATGTTGAAGTCCAGGAAGCCGGTCTCCACCCGCAGCCCCGGCCGCTCGGCGCGCACCCGCTCCACGAGCGCGTGCACGGTCGCGGCGTGCCGCGGATCACGGCTGCCGTGGGCGATGACGACGAGAACGGGGCGGGCGGGGCGTACCGGCTTCATGTGATTCAGCCCTTCACCAGCAGACCGCGGCCGCGCAGCACCCGCCGCTCCAGCGGACTGAAGATCAGCAGGTCGATCGCGATACCGACGATCAGGATGAGCAGGATGGCGAGGAACACCATCGACATGGAGCTGGTGTTGCGGCCGTTCTCCAGCAACTGGCCGAGACCCACGCCGAGGTCGGGGGAGGAGGCGATGATCTCGGCGGCCATCAGCGACCGCCAGGAGAAGGCCCAGCCCTGCTTGAGACCCGCGAGATAGCCGGGCAGCGCGGCCGGCATGACGATGTGCCAGGTGCCCTTCAGACCGGTGGCGCCCAGGGTGCGGCCCGCCCGCAGATACAGCGGCGGCACCTGGTCGACGCCCGACACCAGGCCGTTGGCGATGGACGGCACCGCGCCGAGCAGGATCACCGCGTACATCATCGAGTTGTTCAGGCCCAGCCAGATCACCGCCGGCGGCACCCACGCCACCGAGGGCAGCGACTGCAGCCCGGACAGGATCGGCCCGATCGCCGCCCGCACGAACCTGACCCTGGCCACCAGCAGACCCAGCGGGGTGCCGATGGCGAGCGCCAGCAGGAAGCCGAGCAGGCCGCGCGAGACGGAGGTCCAGATGTAGTCGAGCAGGGTGCCCTGGAGCCACGCGGTGCGGACCTCGCCCCACACGTCGCCGGGGGCGGGCAGCTTGGTGGCGTCGTCGACGATCCCGAAGGAGACCAGCGCCTGCCAGATCACCAGCACCAGGGCGATGGCCGTGACGGGCGGCAGCACCTTCTGCACGAGGGTGGTCCGCAGCGGGGTGCGGCCGGATTCGACCGTCTCCAGGGCGTCGAGCCCGGCCTCCAGGCCGGCCAGGTCGCTCCCGTCCTTGCCGGGCGCGTCGACGGACGTGTCAGTGCTGGCCATGGCGGCGGATCTCCCCACGCAGTTCTTCGGTGATCTCCCGGGACAGCTCGGCGACCTCGCTGTCCTCGATACGGCGCGGCTGCGGGATGTCCACGGTCCACTGGCGGGCGATGCGGCCGGGGCGGGAGGACAGCAGCACCACGCGCTGGGCGAGCCGTACCGCCTCGCGCACGTTGTGCGTCACGAACAGCACCGACAGGCCGGTCTCCCGCCAGATGCGGGTCAGCTCGTCG